>CAVPTW010000044.1:0-18371 GCA_963708735.1 uncultured Gammaproteobacteria bacterium | reverse complement strand
CGTCAGAAACACTCACGATGTCTTGAGCGCTGTAACTTCGATTTCGATCTTCATGCGCGGATCCAGCAGACTGGCAGAGATCATCATTGCAGCGGGTCGGACCTCTGCGAAGTATTTGCGCAGCACAGGCCAGCATTGCTCGAATTCATCGCCTTTGGGCAGGACGTATGTGACGCGAACAACATCCTTGAGGCTCGAGCCTGCTTGCTTGAGTGCAGTCTCGATGTTCTTAAAGCACTGTTCGGTCTGTTCTATCAAATCTTCCGAGATCGACATTGCGCTGTAGTCGTAGCCGGTCGTTCCCGAGACGAACACCCAGTCTCCCGCAACCACCGCCCGGGAGTAGGCAATCTGGTCTTCGAATTTAGAGCCTGAACTGATGAGTCGTGTGGTCATCGAAACTCCAAGAAGTTTGGCGCGAAAGAACAAGAAGACGCCCAACATTGAGTATCTGGAAATCTTCCGTGTTTAAACGCGGAAGATTTCCGCATATCCCGCACGACCCTGGCCGGGTGCATGTATGCCGGGTCGGGCAATGCTGCGACCAAAAATAGCCCTTGAACCATCACTTGCACACTCCGTCGCCGCTCTTCCCCGCGCTCCGATGCAAGCCGGTGCCCTGCCGAACACACCCAGTGCGCTACACCTTCGCCCGCCGCAGGCGCAGCGCATTGCCGACCACGGATACCGAGCTGAAGGACATGGCCGCCGCGGCGATGATGGGCGACAGCAGGATGCCGAAGAACGGATACAGCACCCCGGCGGCGATGGGCACGCCCAGGCTGTTGTAGACGAAGGCGAAGAACAGGTTCTGCTTGATGTTGGTCATGGTCGCCCGGCTGAGCTTGCGTGCGCGCACGATGCCGCGCAGATCGCCTTTCACCAGGGTCACGCCCGCGCTTTCCATGGCCACGTCGGTGCCGGCACCCATGGCGATGCCGACCTGCGCCTGGGCCAGCGCCGGAGCGTCGTTGATGCCGTCGCCGGCCATCGCCACCTTGCGGCCCTGGGCCTGGAGTTCGCGGATTTTCGCGGCTTTCTGGTCGGGCAGTACCCCGGCGATCACCTCGTCGATGCCGAGCCTGCCGGCCACTGCCCGTGCCGTGGTCGCGCTGTCGCCGGTGAGCATGACGATGCGCAGGCCTTCCGCATGCAGTGCGGTAATGGCCTCCGGTGTCGAATCCTTGATGGGATCGGCGACACCGACGATACCGGCGAGCGCGCCATCCACCGCCACGAACATCACTGTCTGGCCTTCCGCGCGCAGCGCTTCAGCGCGCTCGCCAAGCGTCCCCGGTGCCACGCCCAGATCCGTCAGCAGCGCGGCGTTGCCGAGCGTCACCGCGCGGCCATTCACCTGCCCGCGCACGCCCTTGCCGGTCACCGACTCGAACTGGGTGGCTGCGGCCAGGGTCGCGCCGCGGGCCTCCGCACCGCGCACGATGGCGGCGGCGAGCGGGTGTTCGCTGCCGCGCTCCAGGCTGGCGGCGAGTGCCAGCAGCTCCGTGTCCGCGAATCCGGGGGCGGGCTCGACCGTCACCAGTTCGGGACGGCCGCGCGTCAGGGTGCCGGTCTTGTCCACCACCAGGGTGTCGATGTCGCGCAGTACCTCGATGGCTTCGGCGTTGCGAAACAGCACGCCAAAGCCCGCGCCGCGACCCATCGCCACCATGATCGAAATCGGCGTGGCGAGCCCCAGCGCGCAGGGACAGGCGATGATCAGCACCGCCACCGCGTTGACCAGCGCATAGGCGAGCGCGGGTGCCGGCCCAAACAGCGTCCACACCCCAAACGTGACCATCGCCGCCACCACCACCACGGGCACGAACCAGCCGGCCACGGTATCGGCCAGCTTCTGGATCGGCGCGCGACTGCGCTGGGCGTCGGCGACCATGTGCACGATCTGCGACAGCAAGGTGTCCGCACCGACCCGTTCAGCCTTGATAAGCAAGCCGCCAGTGCCGTTCACGGTCGCGCCGATGACCTTGTCGGCGACGGTCTTCTCCACCGGCATGGGTTCGCCGGTGAGCATGGATTCGTCCACTGCGCTGCGGCCTTCCAGCACCAATCCATCGACCGGCACCTTCTCGCCGGGCCGCACGCGCAGGCGGTCGCCGACCTGCACCTGGTCGAGGGGTACATCGTGCTCGCTGCCATCGGCTTCAAGACGCCGCGCGGTCCTGGGTGCGAGCCCCAGCAGCGCCTTGATTGCGGCGCCGGTGCGGCTGCGCGCGCGCAGCTCCAGCACCTGGCCCAGGATCACCAGCGCGGTGATCGCGGCAGCTGCCTCGAAGTACACCTCCGGCAAGCCGTGGTGCCCGCGAAACGCCGGCGGAAACAGCCCCGGTGCGAGCGCCGCGACCAGGCTGTAGACATAGGCCACGCCGACGCCGAGTCCGATCAGGGTGAACATATTGAGGTTGCGCGTGACCAGCGAACGCCAGGCACGGGTGAAGAAGAACGACCCGGCCCACAAGACCACCGGGGTGGTGAGCACGAGCTCGAACCACACCCAGGTGCGCGGTGCGGCAAGCTGGGCCAGCACCGCGTCGACACCCGGCACCATCTTGCCCATGGCGCTCGCCAGTACCGGCAGGGTGAGCAGGACACTCACCCACAGCCGCCGGGTCATATCGCGGAGTTCGGCGTTGTCCGCCTCGCCGGCGACCGGCAGCAGGGGTTCGAGCGCCATGCCGCAGATCGGGCAGTCGCCGGGATGATCCTGGCGTACCTCGGGGTGCATGGGGCAGGTGTAGATGGTGCCCGCAGGGGCCGGATTCACGGGCGCGGCCCGGGCTGGCGGTGCGTGCTCGTGACCATGGCACGCAGCTTTTGCCTGTGGCTCGATAAACGTGGCCGGCTCAGCCACAAAACGGTCATGGCAATGGGTGGAACAGAAGTAATAGGTGTTGCCCGCGTGCTGCACCCTGGCTATTGCCCGGTCCTCCGCCACCTGCATGCCACATACGGGGTCGGTTGCCATATTGGTCTCCTTGGTGGTCGCTGCTGGCCGCTTCAGAATTCGGAAAGTCACCACCATGCACGCTCGCCCCAGAGGCCACACCGCAGGGTGTGGTCTCCGGGTCCTCGCTGCTGCGGATGGTGCGACTCGTGTTACTTGGTGTCGCCACCGGCGTCCATGCCGCCCCCCATCATGCCCATGCCACCACCTCCCATCATGTTCATGCCGCCCATCATCTCCATGCACTCGTGCATTTTGGCGCGCATTTTCTCGCGGTCGCTGGCATCGATGACGCCATCCTTGTTGACATCCATGCGGGCAAAGCGGGCTTCGGCGCGTTTCAGGAACTCCTCCTTGGTGATCTTGGCGTCGCCGCCGCCCATCATGCCCATGCCCATGCCCATCCCTTTGCCATCCTCTGCCAGGGCTGCACCTGACAGCATCAGTGAGCCCATCGCTACCCATACCAGACGTCGTGCTTTCATATCACTACTCCGTGAGGGAACCGTGGCCCCTCGTTGGGGCGGAGCAGGATCCGGCACCTGCCCCGACATACCTGCGCCGACGCCGGATGGCGCGGATTTCCTGTCGATCCGACCTTTCTACACCCTCAAGGAGAAAGCTGCACGCGAAACCCTACTTCCCGGTGTACGCGAACGCCGGTCCGACCAGGTTGACGTACGCCAATGTCAACCAGGGTCCTGGCGATCAGGCCGGTTTGACGGAAATCAGACACGGCCGCGCAAGTCCACAGGGTGCGGCGACGTTGCGGAAGAAGGGGCCATTTCGGGTAGCCGGATCGAACCCGGATCGTCGCGCCCGGACTCAGCGCGCCCGCGCCAGCATTTTCCCGACGATCGCGCGGTGGGCTTCCAGTACGTCGGCGAAGGGCTCCGCGGCGAACTGCCGGGCGAGATAACCGGCGAGCCGGGGCCAGCAGGCGGGGTCGGGGGATTCGCCGCCGAACGAGGCGTTCATGAACTGTGACACCACCGCAATGTCGGCGAGCGTCAGGCGGTCGCCGACCAGATAAATCCTGTCGCCGATCTGCTCGTCCAGATAGTGATACAGCGGTGGCGTCTTTTCCGCCAGCAGCGCCGCGATCGCCGCCTCGTCATAGGGCGCACCCATGGATTTCAGCACCACGCGGCTGCGAAACGCGGTGGCGGTGATCACCGGGGCGAGTTCGTAGTCGGCGAACTTCTCGATCCAGCTCGTGCGCGCCTTGAGCCAGGGATCGGTGGGAATCAGCGGCGGTTCCGGATACAGATCCTCGAGAAAACGGCAAATCACGGCGGAGTCGGCCAGATACTGGCCATCCACTTCCAGTGCCGGGATCCGTTTGAGCGGATTGATCTGTTCGTAGCCTTCCGGCAGCGCGAACGGGGACACCGGGTTGCGCTCGCAACGGATGCCCTTGATGGTCATCACCAATTCAACCTTGCGCACAAAGGGGGACAGCGGAGCGCCGAACAGGGTCATGGTCATGGGGTGAGCTCGATCAGGGGAGAAAGCGGTAGCCGGATGCTAGCAACGGGTTCCACGGAGCACAATCACGCGCCGCTGACAGTGGCAGGTTGGGCCGGTGCGGTTATCATCCCATGGCATGCGCGCATTGCGGGAGAAACGCCATGGGAAAACTACTGGGAATTGCCTATCGCGACGGTTCGCGCCAACCGATGCGCGAAATCGACGCCACCCGGATCAGTCTGGCGGCTGGGGTCGCCAGTGACTTTCGCGGCAGGAAGCCCGGACCGCGGCAGGTGACCGTGCTGTGCGCCGAAAAATGGCGCGCCGCCTGTGAAGAGCTGGGTACGGAATTGCCCTGGACCACAAGGCGCGCCAACCTGCTGGTGAACGGCCTGTCGATCGGCCCGGAATGCGTCGGCCGTACCCTGCGCGTGGGCACGGCGTTGTTGCGCATCACCATTGAAACCGATCCCTGCTCCCGCATGGATGAGCAATACAAGGGGCTCAAGCGCGCGCTGATGCCCGATTGGCGCGGCGGGGCCTGCTGCGAGGTGGTACAGGATGGCGACATCGCAGTGGGCGATACGGTTCAGTTCGTCCACTGACCGGGCGGTGTCACTTGTTTCAAAGCTTTCCTTGTCTCCGGAGGAGACCGTCCTGGCGCCGCGCGGCCGGTGGATTCCACCCGACGAAAGCCCGCCCTCATAAAATATAATGTGACCTTTGTGCTGCGGGCCCGGCTCCAGCCTCAGCCGCTCTGGCCGACGCCAGCGCCACACTGTCCCCTTGTCCTGCGGTATCCGGAGCCCCCCGATGACCACCACCGAAACTGCATATCCGCTACCGACCCCGGGGCGGCGGGTTCGGCGGGCGGTGCTGCTGGTGGTGATTCCCGTGGTGGCGCTGGTGGTCGGCGTTGCGATCTACCTCCATGGTGGCCGCTATGTCGAAACCGAAAATGCCTATCTGAAGGCCACCAAGACGCCGTTGAGCAGCGAGGTATCCGCGCCCATCGCCGCTGTGCTGGTGCGCGAAAACGAAACCGTCAAGGCCGGGCAGGTCCTGCTGCGCCTGGACGATGCCCCCTTCCGGGTGGCGGTCGCGCGCGCACAGGCGCAACTCGATGCCGTCGCGACAGAGCTCACGGCACTGCAGGCGAGTTACCGGGAAATCCAGGCGCGTATCGCGCTTGCCCGCACCGACTACGAGTATGCGCTGCGTGAACGCCAGCGCCAGCTCGATCTGGTGCAAAAGCACTTCGTATCGGAATCGAAGCTCGACGAAGTACGCCACACCGCCGACGCCGCCCGCCAGGGCATCGCCACCCTGGAGCAGGAGCTGAGTCGGATCGCCGCATCCCTGGCGGGCGAACCCGGCCGGCCGGTCACCGAGCATCCCAGTTATCTGGCGGCCCAGGCCGAATTCCGGCGCGCCCAGTTGGATCTGGATCACACCGTCATTAAGGCCCCGATGGCCGGCCTGGTGACCAAGGTCCCGGAGCCGGGTGCCTATCTCACCACGGGCGCCATCGCCCTCGTACTGGTGGCGGAAAGCAACCTCTGGGTGGAAGCCAATTTCAACGAAGGCGATCTCACTTATGTGCGCACGGGACAGCCGGCGAAAGTGCGCATCGACACTTTTCCCGGTGTCGAATGGGCCGGAGAAGTGGAAAGCCTGAGTCCCGCCAGCGGCGCCGAATTTGCCATCCTGCCGCCCCAAAACGCCACGGGAAACTGGGTGAAGATCGTGCAACGGGTGCCGGTGCGCGTCCGCCTCACCGAGGTTCGCGAGGATCTCCCGCTGCGTGCGGGACTGAGCGCCTGGGTGAAGATCGATACCGGGCACCGGCGCGAGCTGCCCGGCAAGCGCCGATGACGACACTGCGGTGGGTGCCGCAAGCACCGTGAATGCGACGACAGCTACCCCGGCACAGCAGCCGGTTCTGAGCCGGCGCTGGATAACCTTGTCGGTGATGCTGGCCACCATCATGCAGGGGGTCGATACCACCATTGCCAATGTGGCACTGCCCCACATGCAGGGCAGTCTGTCCGCCACCCAGGACCAGATCTCCTGGGTGCTGACCTCCTATATCGTCGCCGCGGCGATCTTCATGCCTCTCACCGGCTTCGTCACCGCCCGTTTCGGCCGCAAGCGGGTTTTCATGATCGGTGTGATGGGTTTTACGGTTGCCTCCATGCTGTGCGGTGCGGCTCAGACCCTGGACCAGATCGTCCTGTTCCGCCTGCTGCAGGGTGTCTTCGGCGCCAGTCTGGTACCGCTCTCCCAGTCGGTGCTGCTGGATACTTACCCGATCGAGAAACACGGCTCGGCGATGGCGTTGTGGGGGGTGGGCGTGATGGTGGGGCCGATCCTCGGGCCCAGCCTCGGCGGCTATCTCACCGAGTACTACAACTGGCGCTGGGTGTTCTACATCAACCTGCCGGTCGGCTTGTTGGCCTGGGTCGGTCTGGCGCTGTTCGCGCAGGAAACTCCCATCGACCGCAAGCGCCGCTTCGATGGCCTGGGTTTCGGTCTGCTCGCGCTCGGCATCGGCGCGTTGCAGATGATACTCGACCGGGGTGAGATCCTTGGGTGGCTCCAGAGCCGGGAAATTCTGATCGAGACGATCCTCGCCGCCGCTTGCCTGTATCTGTTTCTCGCTCACATGTTCACCCACGACAATCCCTTCTTCGAAGCGAGTCTGTTCCGCGATCGCAACTTCGTGGTGGGGCTTGCGTTCATTTTCAATTTTGGCGGTCTGCTGTATGCAACCCTGGCGCTGCTGCCGCCTTTTCTGCACAACCTGCTCGGCTATCCAATCGTGGATGTGGGTCTGATCCTGGCCCCGCGCGGTATCGGTACCATGGCGGCGATGATGCTGGTGGGGCGCCTGAGTGGACGGATCGATATCCGGTATTTCATTTTCGCGGGCTTGACCCTGACGACCACGGCGCTTTGGGAGATGAGCCACTTTACCCAGGATATAAGCATCCTGGATGTCATCCGCACCGGAGTGGTCCAGGGCATCGGGCTTGGCTTTGCGTTCGTACCG
Organism: uncultured Gammaproteobacteria bacterium; assembly: GCA_963708735.1. GTDB lineage: Bacteria > Pseudomonadota > Gammaproteobacteria > Pseudomonadales > Porticoccaceae > JAGPUQ01. The sequence goes on along the minus strand of CAVPTW010000044.1, from coordinate 10,887 downwards.
CTGTCCACCATTTCGTTCTCGACCTTGCCCGCCCGTTATCGCAACGAGGCCGCGGGCGTGTACAGCCTGTTGCGCAATCTGGGCGGCAGCATCGGTATTTCGGTGGTGGTCAGCCGGCTGAGCGAGAACATGCAGGCCAACCACGCCGCCTTTGTCAATTACATTCAACCGTTCAATCTGGGTTTGCGCGCGGCGATCGAACAGGGACAGCTGTCGCTTGCCACGCCCGGCGGGTTGGCGCTGCTCGATGCCATGGTCACACGGGAAGCCGCGCTGCTGTCCTATCTGCAGGATTTCCGCTTCATGATGTGGATGTCGCTGTTATCCTTTCCTTTCGTGTTCCTGCTGCGCGCCCCCCGGCATCTGGGCGGTCGCTGAGTCCGGACTTCAGCGCTGCACCGCTTGCTGAAAACATCCGGATTTGCGGGTACGTTACACTCGCTGCAAGCACTCCGCGCCTCTGCGGGCATGCCGTCAACGCCGTACGCGAGGAACGTCGGATGATTTATTTCGCCACGCTGCCGAGTCCGGTCGGTGCGCTGACCATCGGTGCCGACGACACCGGGATTACCGCCATTGCCTTTCCCGGCGAAATGCCCACAGTCCAGGGCGCGGCCAACCCGAGTCCGCTGATCCGCGAAGCCGTGCGACAGTTGCGCGCCTATTTCGCCGGCCGGCTCACGAACTTCGAGCTGCCGTTGAATGCGGCCGGCACGGTATTTCAGAAAACGGTATGGCAGGCGCTGCTCGCCGTGCCCTATGGTGCGACCGCGAGCTACGGCGAGATCGCCACTGCCGTCGACAATCCCAGGGGCGCGCGGGCCGTCGGCCTCGCGAACGGCCGCAATCCCATTGCCATTGTGGTGCCCTGTCACCGTATCATCGGCCGCGATGGTTCCCTTACCGGTTACGGCGGTGGACTCGACCGCAAGCGCTGGCTGCTCGCCCACGAGCAACGCCGGCGACAAGGCTGACAGCCGATTCCGCGCGCGCCCTGCGGCCCTGACCGCGCCGGGGCGCCGATCGCGCTGACAAAATGCGCCATAAAAAAGGGGCCCTGAGGCCCCTTCGCGTACCGGTCGCCCGTCACTCGGCCGAAGCCGGCTCCGCGGTGGACTCGCCGGCAGCGCCTTTCTTGATTACCTTGATCAACTCCACATCAAACAGCAGCACCTGATTGGGGCCGATGGCGCTACCCGAACCGCCCGGGCCGTAAGCGAGATCGGGCGGAATGGCCAGCGCCCATTTGTCGCCTTCCTTCATCAACTGCAATGCTTCAACCCAACCCGGGATGACCTGGCTGACACCGAAGGTCTCGGTCTTGTTGCGCGCGTAGGAGCTGTCGAACTCGGTACCGTCGAGCAGGGTGCCCTTGTAATGCACTTCCACGGTATCTTCGGCTGTCGGGGAGGCGCCGGTGCCGGCGGTAATGACCCGGTACTGCACGCCGCTCGGCGTTACTTTAACGCCTTCCTTCTTGGCGTTTTCCGCCAGATACTGCTGGCCTTCCTTCAGATTTTTTTCAGCCGCCAGCTTGTGCGCCGCTTCCTTTTGCGCCTGCTGCTTTTCCTGGTAGCTTTTCACGATGGCCATCGCTTCTTCATCGCTGAGCTTGGGCTTTTTACCCGCCATGATGTCTTCAACACCGCCAATGAACGCGGATGTGTCCAGCTTGAAGTCATCGGCTTTCATCTGGGAGCCGACGTTGACGCCCATGATGTAGCTGATTTTTTGCTCGTCGGTCGCGAGCGCACTGGCGTCCTGCTTCTCCGCCGGCTTGGGGCCACAGGCTGCCAGCAGGATGCCAGCGGCAACGGCCAGCGAGGTCAGGGATCGATTCATATCCGGTTTCCTTTGTGGTGGTTAGGGGCTCATGGTAACCCAATACCGGGTGTGGCCCCAGCCATACGAGAACTGAGCTCCTGACGAAGGGTGCGCACGGATCCCCGCGAACGACACCCGCCGATGAGAGTCTGTCCCGGTCGTCCCTGGCCGGCAGCGCGGGTCTCGGTTACCCCAGCACGCCGGCGCTGCGCAGTTCGGTCAACTCCGCCTTGCCGTAGCCAAGTCCTGAAAATACCTCGTCGGTGTGCTCACCCAATGCGGGCGCCGGCAGGCGCACACCACAGGGTTTGCCGTCGAAGATGGCGGCGGGTCGCGGCTGGCGGACCCGGCCGCCCACCGGGTGGTCGTATTCGATGATGGCGCCGCGGTGGACGATGCGCGGATCTGTGATGACGTCTTCGAAGTCGTTCACCTTGGCGCAAGGCACCTGGGCCGCCTCCATCCTGGCGACCAGATCGGCGGTGGTGAAGTTGACAGTGCGTTTTTTGAATTCCGCCATCATGGCGTGGGCGTTGGCAAAGCGATCAGTGACCGTTTTGAAGCGCGGGTCATCCAGCGCTTCGGGGTAGTCCAGTACGTCGCAGGCACCCGCGAACTCGTGATCGCCCACAGTGAACATGGCGGCATGGCCGTCGGCGGTCGGCACGGTACTGATGAATTCGGAAATCAGCGGTTTTTTCTCGAACTCACCGACGAAGCTGTGATTCCAGAAGCCGTCCGGCCAGAGAAAGCCGAGGTTGGCTTCCAGCATGGTGAGCTCCACGTGGTGTCCGCCCACGCGACCGCGTTCGCGGGCGAGCAGTGCCGAGGAGATCGCCTGCGCGGCGGTCACCGCGGCGACCTTGTCGCAGACGATGTTCCTGACGAACTCGGGACCGTGCGCGCCGGTCTGTACCCGCACCATGCCCGATACGGCCTGAATCACCAGATCGTAGACCCGGTTCTCGGCGCCCGGGCCGTCGGGACCAAAGCCGGACAGGGAGACGTAAATCAGACGCGGATTCAATTCGTGGACCGCGTCGTAACCATAGTTGAGGCGCTCCACCACTCCCGGCCGCGTGTTGTGCACGAACACATCGGCGCTGCGCAATAAATCTGCCATCAGCGGCCGGCTGCGGGGATCTTTCAGATCGATCGAGATTGCGCGCTTGTTGCGATTGAGGCTCAGGTAATAGCTGGTCACGCCATTGCGCACCGCGCCCACGGCGCGGGACGGATCGCCCGCGCCCACCTGCTCGATGCGGATCACGTCCGCGCCCTGATCCGCCAGCATGAGTGTCCCCATGGGCGCGGCCACATTGGTGGTCAACTCGACGATACGAATACCTTGCAGCGGTTCCATGGGGACATCCTCGCTTGATTATGGTTATGGAAGGCGTGGATTCGATGGCTCCCGAAGCTTGTCTCGACGCTCGGGTAGCCGGGTCTTTGACGATGATGATGCGGTTGCCCCGACGGTTGCCGCCACTGGGCGCGAAGCGGGCGTTGTCGAGCATGTCGTGGAGCACGTCAGCGGGCAGCGGCGCGCCGGTATATTCGCGTGCGGCGAAGGTGGTGCGCATCATACGAATGCCGGCATGATTTCGCTGACAAAGAGGGCGTATGACTCAGCCGACATGGGCAGCAGGATGTGATGGGTCATGCCGGTCTGCTCGATGCGCGTGCTCAGCTCGTCCACCACTTCGTTCGGAGTGCCGAGCAGGGCCACGGGCGACCGCTGCGCCGTTGCGTAGTCGGAAAAGCCGAGTTGAGCAGCGATGCCGCGCAGGGCTTTATCCCCTGCATCCCGCGATAAACCGACCAGCGCGAAACCACTGAGCTCGATGTCCCTGGGGTCGCGCCCGGCGGCTTCGGCGTACTGATGCAGTTCGGCGATCTTGCGTTTGAGCACGCCCATGTCGTACTTGACGGTTGCCGCCGGATCGTTGACGAAATCCTTGCCGTTGGACGTCGGCGGAATCATGTTGAGGATGTCGGCGTGGACCGCGGCAATTTTCAGCAAACCGGTGCCGGAGCCGCCCAGCATCAACGGCGGATGGGGCCGCTGCACCGGACGCGGGTTGTTGTAGGCCTTGTCGATCGAGAAATATTTGCCGGAAAAGGTTGGCTCGTCATCGCACCACATGGCTTTCAAAATCCGCACGGTCTCTTCGAGCTGGGCGAGCCGCTCCGCGGTCGAGGGAAAAGGATAGCCGTGCGCACGATACTCCGTGCCGAACCAGCCGGCGCCCAGGCCGAGGATGAAGCGCCCGTTGCTGACCTGATCCAGGGTGGAGCTGATCTTGGCCAGCAACGCCGGACTGCGAAACGACGCCGCTACCACCGAGGGTGCCAGTCGAATGGTGTTGGTCAGGGCCGCGATGGCGGTGAGGCTGGTGAAGCATTCCAGTTGCGGGGTGTCGTGGGCGCCCAGCGGCGAGAAAAAATGATCGTTGGTGGAGACGGAGTAAAAACCGTCGTGCTCGGCCTGCAGAGCGGCGGCCTTGGCGTCGGCGAAATTACCCGTGGGAAGAAACAAACCGAACTTTATTTTTTTCATGAGGTTAGCTCCTGATACCCGGTATTCCCGGGCGACGCCTGACTCAGTCGACCCGCGGTAAGACCGCCATTGTTAGCCGCTCGACAGGCAAGCGTAGGCAGCCTCGATCAGGCGGACGCCGCGCGGATCGCCGAAGATGTTGGTGTCCATCTGATTCATGGCATAGCCCATGCCGAGTCGCGCTTTGGTATCGGCAAAACCGAAGGAGCCGCCCCAGCCGCTGTGGCCGAAGGCGTCGGGATTGGGTCCATAGAGTTCGGCCTTGTTCAGAATGAAGCCGCGGCTCCAGCGCATCCGCACCCCGATGACTTCGTCCTTGCGGAAGCATTCCTCGCGGGCCATCGCGGTGATGCCCTTGGCGCTGATGATGCGCTTGCCGCCCAGCGCGCCGCCGTTGGCCAGCGCGCCATAGACCTTGGCGATGCCGCGGCCGTTGCCCTGGCCGTTGGCGCCGGGTACTTCCGCCGCGCGCCAGGCGCGGTCGTTGGCGATGTGCGCCGTCAAGGGCGGATGCGCCATGGCGCAGTAGAGAGCGTCGCTCATGCGCTTCTTGCCGCCGAGACCCGTGCCCAGTTGTTCGGAGCCGATCACCGGCAGCATTTCGGCGACGCGGTGATCTTCGCTGGCGGGCAAGCCGATGTAGTAATCGGTGCCGGCACCGATGGGGCCTGCCACCTTCTCGGCAAACAGTTGGCCCAGACTTTTCGTGCGGCCGGTGACGCGACGCGCGACTTCGCCAGCGAGATGGCCGAACACCACGGCGTGGTAGCCGTTGGCGGTGCCGGGCTCGAAGAACGGCCACTGTGCCGCCAGCATCGCGCAGAGCTTGTCCCAATCGTAGAGGTCGGTCATTTCCACCCGCTCGCGCGGACCGCAGATGCCGGCCTGATGCGACAGCAGTTGCGCGACCGTTACAGCTTTTTTCCCGGCGGCAGCGAACTCGGGCCAGTAGTCCGCGACCCGAGCGTTGTAGTCGATCAGGCCTTCGTCCGCGAGCACCCCGACCACGCTGGCGGCCATGCCCTTGGTGGTCGAATAGGTGTTGATGAGGGTATCGGACCGCCAGGGTCGGGTGCGCGCCGCGTCGGCGAAGCCACCCCACAGATCGACCACGATTTCGCCTTCGATGGCGAGCGCAAATGAAGCGCCCACCTCTTTGCCATCCGTGAAGTTGGCGGCAAAGGCATCCCGTACCCTGGCGAACCCGGGCCCGCAGGTACCCTGAATCTCGATCCCGGTGGTCATGGCAGTCTCCTGGCAGAGTCGGTGTTCGCGCTAGATATTTTTCGACGCGATGATATTGCGGGCTTCCAGATCGGCGATTTGCGCCTCCGTATAGCCCAGCCGTTCGCGCAGGATCTCGTGGTTGTACTGCCCCAGGGTGCCGGCGCGGAAATCCGGGGTCTCGGGGAATTCGGAAAACCGCAGCGGGGTGCGGGGGACATGAATGTCACCGAATATCGCATCGGGAATGGTCCGCATCAGGCCCCGTTCCTTGCTGTGCGGCAGCGCGATCACTTCGGGAATGCTGAGGATGGGGGCACAGGGCACCCGGTGTTTCTGCAACTGGGCCACGGCTTCGTCGACGCTTGGCAGTGTATCCAGCCAGGCTTCGATGGCGGCGTCGAGTTCGTCCTTGTGCTGGCCCATGGTCTTCAGGTCGCTGAAGCGTGGGTCGTTGAGCATGTCCTCGCGCCCCATGGCGGTCGCCAGGCCGCGCCATTGATGATTGATGCCCAGCAAGAAAATGTAGCGATCCTTGCACTTGTAGATGCCGACCGGGGAGAGCATGGCGTGCCGCGCGCCGGAGCGCTGGGCGACCCACTGGCCGCCCGTGGTGTCGTACATCTGGACGGCGAGCTCGTGGTAGCTGAACAGTACCTCCATCAGCGCGAGATCGATGTGCTGGCCCTTGCCGCCGCGCATCCGGTGCAGCAGTGCCGTGACGATGGCGCCGTAGGCATGGGCGCCGGTGGATACGTCGCCGAAGGCGAAATCGCCGAAGATCGGCGTGCGCCCCGGTTCGCCGAGCAGATCGATGATTCCGGAGTAGCACTGGGCGATCCAGTCGTAGCCGGGCAGGTGGGACAGCGGCCCGGTTTGACCGAAACAGGAAATCGAACACATCACCAGGTTGGGGTTGATCTTGCGCAGACTCTCCCAATCGAGACCGTGTTGCTTCATGACGCCGGGCGAGAAGTTCTCGACGACTACATCGGCCTGCTTGATCAGCTCCCGGCAGATGGCCTGGGCCTCCGGCGTGGCGAGATCCATGGCCATGGGTTTCTTGCCGACATTGTGCTGAATGAAATAGGCGCTGCGACCCTCGCGATGCATGGGCAACATGCGCGCCAGTTCGCCGCCGAGCGGCTCGATCTTGATCACCTCGGCGCCGTGCTCGGCCAGCAGTTTGGTGCAGTGCGGGCCGGCGATGACATGGGTGAAGTCGACCACCTTGAAGCCTTCCAGCATTCGCTGAGTCATGGTGCGCTCCTGATTGAAGGGCTTGCCGCCCTTTTTATTGAGAGTTTTTATTCTGAAAAAGAGCCCCGTCCATCCTTTGGAACGATTGTCCGGGGCCCTCGCGTCTGATTATTACCATTACTTTTTGGAAAAGGTGAAATGTTTTTCCATGTCCCGCTCGACGTCGGCGAGGTGCGCCATGTACTTCACGAAACCGCCGTTGTAGGTGCCGTCCTGGCGGCGGTTGTCCTCGCCCTCGAAGTTGTAATAGCCCGGCGTGCACTGTTTGTTGCGGTCGGTCTTGCCGCGATACTTGATGACTTCCTGCACCCAGAATTCCTCGGCGTCCTCGGTCACATCCAGCGCCTGGTAGCCATGCTTGCGGACATGGTCGATGCAGGCGGCGATATGCCCGCCCTGGCTCTGCATCATGTCGGTGAGGTTGAACTGAAAGGACGCCTGGTAGCCGTTCATGATAAACAGGTTGGGGTAGCCCTTGGAGTGGATGCCGAGCAAGGTACGGATGCCGTCTTTGTATTTGTCGTTCAGCTCGACGCCGTTCTCGCCGATGATCTGGTTGTAGATGCCGGTTTTCTGGATCTCGAAGCCGGTCGCGTAGATCAGCAGGTCCAGCTCGTACTGCACGCCGTCGAACACCGGGCCTTTTTCATTGATTTCGGTGATGCCCTTGCCGTGGGTATCGACCAGATGCACGTTCGGCCGGTTGAAGGTGGGCAGGTAGTCTTCGTGGAAGCAGGGCCGCTTGCACATCATCATGTACCAGGGCTTCAGCGCCTCGGCGGTGGCCTTGTCCTCGACAATCTCCTCGATGCGTTTGTGGATGCGCATCATGGAGTCGATGTTGGCGTTCTCCTGGCGGCGCAGTTTTTCCTCGCGCGGCATCGCGGCGATCTTGGCCAGCGCCTCGGGGCTCAGCGGCTTGGGTTTCAGCATCAGGTCACGGCGCTGCATCTGCCAGCCCGCGGGCAGTTTTTTGGCCCACTCGGGATCGGTTTCCCAGTCATCGCGGATGTCGATGGACGAGGGTGTGCGCTGAAACACGTACAGCTCCTTCGCGTTGGCGCCCAGACCGGGCACCGCCTGCACGGCAGTCGCGCCGGTGCCGATGATGCCGACGCGCTTGTCCTTCAGCTTCTCCAGGTTGTCGCCGGTGTAGGCGTAATCCCAGCGCGAGGTATGAAACGAATGGCCCTTGAAGGTTTCCATGCCCTTGATCCTGGTGAGCTTGGGCTTGGACAGGATGCCGTTGGCGCAGATCACGAAGTGCGCCTTCATGTGGTCGCCGCGGTCGGTCTTGATGTGCCACAGTTGCTCGGCCTTGTTCCAGCGCGTCTCGGTAACTGTGGTCTGAAACACCGCCAGATCGTACAGGTCGTATTTTTTGGCGATCGCGCGGCAGTGCGCAAAAATCTCGTCACCCCGCGCGTAACGGTGTTTCGGGACGTAGTTCATTTCGTCCAGCAGCGGCAGATAGTCGTAGGAAGGCACGTCGCAGGCGATGCCCGGGTAGCGGTTCCAGTACCAGGTGCCGCCGACATCGGCACCGCGCTCGACGATGCGGATACTGTCGACGCCGATTTCGCGCAGCCGCGCCGAGGTCAGCAGCGCCGAAAAGCCGCCGCCGATGAACAGGCATTCCACGGTATCGGTCAGCGGCGCGCGCGGGGTGACCGGACCGGCGTAGGGGTCCTGGTCGTATTTGGCCAGCGCGCCCTGCAATTCCGTGTCGTACTGCTTGCTGCCCTCCGGCCGATAGTTGAGGCGCAGATCCCGCTCCTCGGCGAAGCGCTGTTTGATGGCGTCGTAATACGACTGCGGATGGGTCTCTTCCGACAGCGGGTCCATCACGCCAAACTGGGGCGAATCCAGCCGGATCGCGCCGTACAGGACGATGTCTTCTGCGGTATTGCTGCTCATGGTTGCTCCGTGAATATGAATATAGAGGGGGATGAGTGCCGCAACGCGGATTGGCGACTGCGGAATAGGTAAATGGACTGCCGATAATAGCTGCTATGGGTGAGCGGGCAAACCGGATTGCAAAGGGTCGGGAAAACGGGCCGGTGTAGCCCTTGGTGCGGGCTGGGCTGAAATGGTGGCAGTGGGCAGTGGGGGAGCAGTTTTCAATGGCGATTCGGTGCCCTGCGAGAGCAGCAATGACGCGGCCGACAGTGGCGGCGCACCCATCGCATGTGCGGGCAATGTGGACGGCACCTGCGGCGCCACCGACGCCATGCTGGCCGCGCCGGAGGCGAAAGCGAAGAAGGAATAAGACGGGAGGACCGGTGCCTGCGCTCGCCAGACGGCGGAAGTCTGGACGCGGGTGGTCTGTCCGGTGCCCGACGCTGCTTCAGCGGGGGGATCGGTGCTGGTCCTGGGGGTCGCGGCGGGGGGTTATTTGGCGTCCCGGAGAGGCACCAAAAAAAACGCTTAACGTACTGTTTTGCATGGCGATATTATGGCGTGCATTTCGGACATCCCCCCAAAAATACCCCCAAGTGTCTGGCGTGTTCATCCACAAACCAGCAGAGAGGGTTAATCAATGCGAGCCATCATCAACGGAAAGAAATACGACACCGACACAGCCGAGCACGTCGCGAGCGCCAGCTACAGCGGCAGCAGGTCAGACTTTCAGTGGTGGGAGGAAGACCTTTACCGCAAGCGGACAGGTGAATTCTTCGTGGCGGGCGAGGGTGGGCCTATGACACGGTACGCTCGGGCAGTCGACCAAAACAGTTGGACGGGAGGCAGCCGGATCATCCCCGTGACTGAATCGGGAGCGCGCGCGTGGGTTGAGAACCACGGGGACGCTGAAACCTATGAGCGGCTATTTGGCGAGGTGGTGGAGTAAGCCGAGACAAGCCCGCCGGCATGCTGTGTCGGCGGGTATCCCTCGCCCAGCAAAACCGCATCCGGGAAAAGTGCGGGCGCTAAATTTAGGCTACCCACACCGTTCCCAAGCGATAGTGCGCCGGACTTTGCCTTGACCCCCCTCGCGCTTCGAGGATGTTGGTTGCTGTGCGTGGTCGTGCCATAGCTAGCTTGTTCCGTTGGCGTGAAAAAGAGGTAACCCCCGCGGTCCCAAGCGATAGGACATCAGACTTTGACTATCCGGAAAAGTGCGGACACATGTCCGCAGATTTACGTCCCAAGCGATAGGACATCAGACTTTGACTATCCCCCGTGGCACCAGGCGGCCCCTGGGCGCTCAAGCGGACAGGTTTCAGCAACCCGTGCGGCTTTTTGTCTAAAGCAGTCCGCAAAACCGGCGACGCTGTTACGGTGCACCCGTTAAGGGCCGTTTCGCTTTTTATAACAGGGAAATTCGGTGCCGAAGCCGAAGCCTTCCGGCGGGTCAATGACAAAGTCGGGCATGTCAATGACAAAGTCGGGTAGGTCGTCCACGTCGAAGGCTGGTAGGTCGTCCAAGTCAAAGTCGGGCGGATCAATTTCGGCATCGATGGGCCAGGGCCATGGGCGCCGGTCAGGTGTGTCGGTCATAACGAAGCCTCAGGGTTGGTGCTGTCAGGTTTTCGTCCACTGGCGCGCTGCTTTTTTATAGACATCAAATTCGGTCATGCCGAGCCACGAACCCCCCGGCGCGGCTATCGGCAGCCATGCGGCTTTATCATGCGGGCCGCATAAAATCACCCTAACTCCAGGTAGTCGGCCACGGCGTTGATGTCGTTGCCGTCGAGAATGAAGCCCAGCCGCCTCAGTCCCTGCCGCTCGTTATCCTCGGCCACCCTCACCACCTCCAGCGCATTGGCGGGCAGAAATTGCTCGACCGTATCCCGCAGCAGTCCGCGCAGTAGCTTTGCCGGCATGGCCTCGGCCTCGACGGTGTGTTTGATATGCGCGGCGCGCTTGTCGCCGGGTTTGCGTGGTTTTGTAGGTAGGCCGTACCGCTCCACCTGCTCCTGGGTGATGGCGATACGGTGAAAGTTGAGCTCCACGCCAGCGCCCAGATGCTCGCGCAGCTCCTTCTCGATGGCACGGTCGATCAGTACCCCTGCCGGGTC
>CAVPTW010000043.1:0-10495 GCA_963708735.1 uncultured Gammaproteobacteria bacterium | reverse complement strand
CGCCGGTTGGCGTCGTATTCGTAGCGCGTGATACGTCCTTCGCGGTCGGTCTCGGCGACCAGGTCGAGTTTGTCGTAGGTGTAGGTCCGCGCGCTGCCGTCGGGATAGGTCTCGCTGGTCATGCGGTCGAGGGCGTCGTAGCTGTAGGCGAGCGTGTAGCCTTCGGAGTCGGTGCGGGTCGCGATCCGGCCCTGGGCGTCGTAGGTGTAGGTCTCGCGAGTGGTGCCGTTGGAGTTCTGGATGCGCAGCAGATAACCCAAGGCGTCGTAGGTATAGGTGGTCTGTCTGGTTGAGCGGGTTGGTCTCGGTGAGCACCTGCCCGGCGGCGTTGTAGGTGTAGATGGTAAGCTGCTGGGCCGCATCTTTGGCGGTCAGGGGCCTATGCTGCTGGTTGTAGGTGAAGCTGGCGATGGTCGCTGTGGTACCGGTTGCGCTGGTCTGCTGCCGTATCGCAATGACATCCATCTGGTTGGTGGCATAGTCAAAGAACGTGACGCGCCCGACCGGATCGGTGGTGCTGGTGACATTGCCGGCGGTGTTGTAGGTGTACTGGGTGAGCTGGGTGGTGCCGTCATCCAGTACCCGGCCGATCTGGTTGGGTTTGTCGAGAGTGCCGGTGACGACGGTGTTGGCCTGGCCCGGGTAGCTGTTCCAGATGCGGCTCTCCAAGGGAGGCTTGATGCTTTCGATCAGGTCGGAAGTGTAAGTGCCCGACAAGTGCGCCCAGTGCTTGAGTCGGGCATTGGGGTAGACACCAGGGCCGCGCTGATAGGCGTTTTTGTCCCAGTAGATGCTATTGCGGTAATTGAGATAACCGTTGTAGTACGCAATGGGAGCGGTCGGCACCAGGCTGGCCGGGTCGGACGAGGCGACGCCGGGCGGATTGTGCAGATACTCCAGGCGCTCGATAGCGCCCAGCGGATCGGTGGCTTCCAGGTAGCGCGAATTGCCGCTGCCGCCGAAGCGGAACTGCGTGGTGCCGTAAGGGGTCGTCTGGCTGGTGATCTGGAACGCGGTGTTGTACACAAAACTGGAGGTCAACCCCAGCACATCGGTGATCGCCGTCAGATGTCCGCCGGTGTCGTAGGCCAGTTGGGCGCTGCGGCCAAAGGGGTCGGTAATGGCCGTCACGACGAGCGGTAGATCGGGACGATCATAGCTCAGCGTGGTGACGCGGCCGGTGGCATCGGTGATCGCCAGCAGGCGCAGTTGGCCGTCGTAGGCAAGGCTGACCTGATTGCCTGCGGGGTCGATGCGGCGGGTCAGGAATATCCGCCGGGGATAACTCGCGGCACCGTCCGCAAGGGCGTAGACCTCGACGCTGCCGTCAGGCAGGCGGCGTTCATAGGTGATGGGGCTGGCCTGGGTTCGTACCAGCAGCGCGCCTTTCTTGCGCTCGGGCGTGAACGCCCCGGTACTGCTGTTGTAGCCGGCGTACACCGTGCCACCGCCACCCGCGACCTCGCGGGAGACACTGGCTCCCGCTAGCGTGGGATCGTCGACAATGTACGAGAGCCAGTTCATCGACCACTTGGGTCCGACGTTGAAGTAGCTGAAGACGGCGGGCTGAGTCGCTTCGCGCTGGTTGTAGGTCAGGGTGACAAAGACCGGGTCGCCCTTGGGAGGACGGTATCCCACCGGGGTATCTTTGAGCCGCAGGCTCACCACCATCTCGGTGAAGCTGTAGCTGCACATCCCGTGGCTGCAACTCTGCGGAGGCGGTTGCGGTTGGGCAGAGTTGTCGTCGGGGGTGGTGGCTTCCTGCATGTTGTCACCGGTATTTCCCATACCGCGCACCCGGGCGGCTTCCGCCAGGGCGACCGCGCGAAAGTGCGCGGGCTTCGTGGTCGTCGGGACCAGAAAATAACCGCTGCTTTCGGCTTCGAGCGCGCCGCGCGTCACCCAGAGGTCACGGCCAAAGGTGGGATCCTTGAGGTGGAAATAGCCATTTTCCTCCGCCACGATGGCGGCGAAATGGCTGAGCTTCCAATGCACGATGGCCGGCACGGGAATGTTGCCGCCCGCTTCGCGATGGACCAGTTGATAGGGCAATTTGGCCTGTTTGGCCAGCTGCGCGACCTGTTCCAGCGAAACACCCTTGGGGCCGGAGCGGTAGTCATCGAGAAACCGGACCTGCGCCGCGCTGGCGCCCCGCGCCAGCAGCAGGTTCTTGAGCGCCATGGGGCCGCACAGATACGCGATTCCAGGATTGTTCTGCATGCTCCACAAGCCCTCCTTGGCGCCATCAAGCGCTTCAGTTGCTGGACCCGAGAGTGGGCGGTCGCCCAGGTCCGCGAGCAGCGCGGTCAACTGGTCGGCATGGCCCAGGCGCGCATGCATGCGCAGCAGTTCGCCGATGGCGCGATCCGTCAATGCCCGTGCCCGGGGCTCGGTGGCCGTGCGGCCCGCCGCCCAGGCTTGCGTCCAGGCATCGATGGCGCGGGAGAAGTATCCCTCCCGGTAATGGATCAAACCCAGGTTCGTGAGCACGGCCATGCGCCAGGCGGATTGGGGATAGTCGTGCAAAAAGCGCTCAAAGGCGGCGAGGTCGCGCGGGCCGTCCGGGGCCGGCGATTGGCGCTGGTACTGATCGAGCAGGGCGTGCAGGGCTTCGTCTTCGTCCGCCGTGGTCGCCCCGGTTGCGACCAAGGGTTCTTCCAAGCCGGGGACGCTGAACAGCTTGACCAGCGGCGCGCTCGTTTCGGGCGCGGCGACCACGGGCTGGGTATCCGTGCTGGCCAAGCCCGCCATCGGCGACAAACCCGCCAGCAGCAAAACGCAAGCGAGCGCAGCAGCGCGGCGGATTACTTCCTGGGTGGAATGACAGTTCATGGCAACGCCTTCCTTGGTTGCCCCGGCATTGCGCCAGAGCCTTGACTTCCCTATGGCCCGACTGTCTAACACATCTTTGCGTGTCTTTGCAACCAAAAACCTTCCTGATGGGCCTGGTTGCGGTGCCCTGGGCGAAGGTCAGGACCTGAGCCACCAAAAATCTCCTTGCGGATTCTCCAGATGATTTTGGGAGTCCACCGCGCCGCGCTCCAAACCGTTGCAAAGGAGTTTGATCCTGCTCGGGGTCGAGGTGACATCACTCGGGAATGTGGAGCCTATCGCGTCCCGGGAATGGTCGCGCATTGAACCTTGACATCTGCCATCGCGCAAGCCCAGGGAAGCGGTCGCCTTGCGGATTCTCGGAGTGGTCTTTGCAGGTCCGCCGCACTGCGCTCTGAACCGCCACAAAAAGATCTGTCCTGCCCACGTCAGGGCGACATCATTCCGGGATAATGCGCGACACCGAGGTCGCGGGGTTTTAGAGTGAGCGATCTTCCTTGTGGGTGCCTGGGCATCCCGCGCCGGCAGAAGTGGAGCCTGGCAAACCGTGACATTTGAATCCGCCCCCTTCGACGAAGCGCTGCACCTGACCGTGGCCCTGGCGATTGGTCTGCTGGTCGGCACCGAGCGCGGCTGGAAGAGTCGCGAGCTCGGCGAGGGACGCCGCGTCGCGGGTCTGCGCACCTTTGGCCTCACCGGCCTGCTCGGCGGGCATGAGGCGCTGGAAACTTTCCTGGAAACTTTCCCGGATATTTCCCGTGTTTCGACCCGTGCGCGTGCGTGGAGCCTATCGCGTCCCGGGAATGGTCGCGCATTGAACCTTGACATCTGCCATCGCGCAAGCCCAGGGAAGCGGTCGCCTTGCGGATTCTCGGAGTGGTCTTTGCAGGTCCGCCGCACTGCGCTCTGAACCGCCACAAAAAGATCTGTCCTGCCCACGTCAGGGCGACATCATTCCGGGATAATGCGCGACACCGAGGTCGCGGGGTTTTAGAGTGAGCGATCTTCCTTGTGGGTGCCTGGGCATCCCGCGCCGGCAGAAGTGGAGCCTGGCAAACCGTGACATTTGAATCCGCCCCCTTCGACGAAGCGCTGCACCTGACCGTGGCCCTGGCGATTGGTCTGCTGGTCGGCACCGAGCGCGGCTGGAAGAGTCGCGAGCTCGGCGAGGGACGCCGCGTCGCGGGTCTGCGCACCTTTGGCCTCACCGGCCTGCTCGGCGGGGTGGCCGGACTGCTCGCCAACGAGCTGGGTCCGCTGTCCATCGGGCTTGTCTTCATCGGACTGGCGATCCTGCTGGCGGTGGCCTATGCCCGCACCACGCCGCTCGAACCGGATGCGAATATCAGCATCACCACCATGGTGGCGCTGCTGCTCACCTTCGCGCTCGGCGCGCTGGCCACTCACTTCGACATGGCGCTGGCGGCGGCCGCCGCCGTGGTGGCCACCCTGTTGCTGGATCTCAAGGCAACCTTGCACGGGTGGCTGGCGAAGGTTGAAGAGCAGGAACTCACCGCGCTGCTGCGCTTGCTGTTGATCTCGGTGGTGGTGCTACCGTTTTTGCCCAACGGGAATTTTGGTCCCTGGCAGGCGCTCAATCCCTATGTGCTGTGGTGGATGGTCGTGCTGATCTCGGCCATCTCCTTCTGCGGTTATGTCGCGGTCAAGCTGCTCGGGCAGCGCCGGGGTTTGGCGCTGACCGCACTGCTCTCCGGGCTGGCCTCGTCGACTGCGCTCACTCTGCATTTCTCGCGCCTGGCCCGGCAACAACCGGGCAACGGCACGCTGCTGGCGGGCGGGATTCTGTTCTCGTGTGCCGCCATGCCGCCGCGCCTTCTGGTGGTGGCGCTGGTGTTGCACCCCGATCTGGCCCGGGCCCTGCTGCTGCCCTTTGCCGCCATGGAAATCCTGATTCTGCTGCCGGCGCTGTACTGGTGGCATCAGGCGAACCACGACCATGTGCTCAATACCGGCCATCTCAGTAATCCGATCGAACTGAAGGCCGCGCTCGGCTTTGGTGTGCTGCTGAGCATGGTGATGCTGGCGACTACGGCCGCCCGCCAGTTGGTCAGTGACGAGGCGCTGCTCGCGGTGGCGCTGATCTCCGGGATCGCCGATGTCGACGCCATCACCGCCTCGCTCAGCCACCTGAGCCTGAGCGAAGTGAGCGTGGGTACGGCGCTCACCGGCATCGTCCTGGCGGCGGCCAGCAATAATCTGTCCAAGTCGACCATGGCGGCCCTGATCGGCGGCAAAGCCATCGGGTGGCGCGTAGCCGTGCCGCTGATGGTTTCCGCCGCTGCCGCGGTGGCGCTTTTGCCGGTATGGCGCTGACCGGCTGACTGCGGTTGAACCGTTTATTGCTTCAGGGAAAATATCCTTCGTGCGGCAGCTGCCGCCTCACCGCAAGGCAAGCCCCAGCCCTGCCCTTTTGGACTACCGGAAGACCTTACTGATGAGACATATCCACTGGGAATTCCATCGTTCAGACCGAATTGGCTGGCTCCGCGCTGCGGTGCTGGGCGCGAACGACGGCACCATTTCGGTGGCGAGTCTCGTCGTCGGCGTCGCTGCTGCGGGAGCGACTCAAAGCAGCGTCCTGCTCACCGCGATTGCGGGACTGGTAGCCGGCGCCATGTCGATGGCCGCCGGGGAATATGTATCGGTCCAGTCCCAGCTCGACACCGAGCGCGCGGATATCGAGCGGGAAAGGCGCGAGCTCGAAGACGAGCCGGAGCGGGAAGCGGCGGAGCTCGCGGCAATCTATGAGGAGCGCGGACTGGACCCGGAACTGGCACACCAGGTGGCGGCGCAACTGACGGCAAGGGACGCCCTGGGTACCCACATCCGCGATGAGCTGGGCATTACCGAGACCCTGCGGGCGCGCCCGATTCAGGCGGCGCTCACCTCGGCTTTTTCCTTCGCCTTGGGCGCCATCGTGCCCGTGCTCGCCGCGGCGCTGTCACCGCCGGCGCGCGTGGCGGAGATCGGATCGGCAACCGCGCTGGCGAGCCTGGTGATTCTGGGCGGCGCCGCCGCCTATGCCGGTGGCGCGCCGATTACGCGCGGCGCGCTGCGGGTGGCCTTCTGGGGTGCGCTCGCGATGGCCATCACGGCGGCCGCGGGTCGACTGTTCGGTGCCGCTGTCTAGCAGCTTGTTGAAAAACGTCGCGAGGCGGCCAGATGCGAGGCGCACGGCGCGCAGCGACCGAGACATATCAGATAGATAGGCGAGGGAGCGAGCACCGCGCAACGAAGCAGATGGCTGCCGCAGCAGTTTTTCAACAAGCTGCTAGCCCACAACGCCGAGCTGGATCACCGGCATCAGTGCGCGTCGATCACCCATCCCGCATTGACCCAGTGCTGCAAATAACCCGCCGCCTGTGCGGGCACATCCGCCGGCGCGAACCAGTCGCACAACCGCTCGCAGACGGCGCTGAACGTAGCTCCGGCACGGAACTGGTCCAACCCTAACGCCTCGGCATCGGTCAGGGCGCGGAACAGGATTTTGAGATCGTGCCGCCACACCAGCCACGGCCGGGATTGCTCTTGCTGTTCCAGCGCGGGCGGTACTTCCTCCGCATTCAGCGCGATCCACAGGGCCGGCGCGTTGGTATGCAGATCGAGCCGCGTCAGGGACGGATGAAATTGCAGACGCAACCCGGGCCAGCGATCGGGAGCGATGGCGGCCAGCCGCGCGCCGTCGATGGCGATCACATCGGGCGCGTCGAAGGCGTGGCACTGGGCCCACTCGAAGCGCGCCAGTTCGGCGAGCTCGCGATGCGGCGCATACACCGGATGGACGGCGAGAAACGCCGCGAGTTCGGCACCGAACCAGCGCAGCGAAAAATGCCGCGACGGGTGTTCAGCGAGATAGGCATGCACCAGACGCCGGAATTCGTCATCGCCAAGGTAGGCATGAAGGCCGGAAAAATCGGCGTCCAGCGCCTCCACCAGACGCGCCTGGTAGGCTTCGGCATAGACGCCAACCTGGGTCGCGGGCGGAAGCCGCGCATTCGCGGCGACCAAGTGTTCGACTGGCTGGCCTGGATCCAGCAGAAAGCGTTGCACTGCGGTCTGCAACCGGGCCAGACCCGAGGCTTCGCTCATGCGGTTTGTTCCCGAGGCACGACCGCATTGGCGCTGGAGCGCGCCGCGAGCCGGCGGGCGACATTGAGTTCGGCGAGCAATTCACCCAGCTCGGGAATGTTGTCGTCGCGCTCGATCATGGTGGGAACGACACCAAAGCGACGCACCGCCGCCTCATACAAGGACCAGACCGCGTCGATGACGGGATGGTCGTGGGTATCGACGATATGGGTGCCCAGATTCAGGTGACCGGCGAGATGAAATTGCCGCACCCGGTCGGCCGGAATACCGTCGAGATAGGCGAGCGGATCGAAACCATGATTGAAGGCACTCACATAAATATTGTTGATGTCGAGCAGGATCAGGCAGTCGGCTTCGGTGGCGACGGCGGCGAGAAATTCCCACTCGGACATCACGGATGCGTTGTAGGTCAGATAGCTGGAGACATTTTCCAGCAGAATTTGCCGCCCGAGAAAATCCTGCACTTGCCGCACCCGTGCAACGACGTGCCGCAGGGCTTCTTCGGTGTAGGGCAATGGCAGCAGGTCATGCAGGTTGACACCGCCGACGCCGGTCCAGCACAGGTGATCGGACAGCCAGGCGGGCTGGATGCGTTCGATCAGCGTCCTGACCTCGGCGAGGTAAGCGCGATTGAGCGGATCGGAACTGCCGATCGACAACGAAACCCCGTGCATGACCATGGGGTAGAGCGCGCGGATACGATCGAGATAATGCAGCGGCTTGCCGCCGGGGACCAGATAATTTTCGGTGAGAATTTCAAACCAGTCGACTGACGGCCGCTCGGCGAGAATGGTTTCGTAATGCTGGCGCCGCAGTCCCAGGCCAAAACCCTGGATAGCGCCGGCAGCAATGCCTTGAGATTCCATCTGGCCTTGATATTCCATCGGATGTCGTTATCCAGAACGGGTCGAGATCACCGTGCGGAGGTGGATGAACTCCGCACTCCGCACGGCGATTTCAGGCTGTCAACGGGATTTATTTGAGGACTTTTCCACCTTTGGCGGTGCATTCAGCCTGGGTCATGGCCTTGAAGCCCACGCCCTTGCAGCTGTTCTGTCCCTTGCAGGAATTCTGCGCGGTCTTGCAGTCGGACGTTCCCTTGCAGGAATTGACGCCGCCACAGTGAACCTTGGCTTCGGTGGCGCCGGTCGGTTCGGCCGCCAAGGTCGCACCACTGGTGAACAGGGCAGCCGCGGCAGCCGCCAGCATCAAGCCGCGAATATTTTCGATTTTCATAGCGTAACTCTCCATAGTGTAAAAAACGGGACAACTCTGTTGAAACCCGGCAGCGTGATCAAAACTGCATCATCAACGACTGCGCCAGGCGGGCAGCACCCTTGGATTCCATTGTCGGCAACTCGGTTTGCCTTGGATGCTGGGCATTAGTCTAACCATAACCCGGATAGTTTCAGTGACACAAAAAGCTGTTTGCCGATCCCGCAAGGGAAGCAGCCCTTCCCGACGGCATCGTCCCCATGGCTCGGCGGCGCCGGATTTCCTGTCGCCGAGGGCCGCAAACGCATGCAGCGGCCGGTCGCGTTTGGGGTTTGTAGCTGCCGATGCTGTGTTTTAGGCTTGAGGGCAGATGCTCACCCCATAAGCTGCAACCTCACCACGAGAACCCGACCATGACGACCCAGGCCCGGCCTGTCGACCCCTTCGATTTTGACCCCGAAGCGCTGCGCCGCAAGTACCGCGAGGCGCGCAACCGGACGTCCTGAGACAGCGCGGTGGTCGACCGCCGTACCGGGGCCACGCCATGACCCGCTGGATCGATGCCAGCGAGGTCGCGCGCCTGCTGGCCCCCGGCATGACGGTGTTCGTGGCGGGCGGCACCAGCGAACCCCGCGCCATCGGCCGGGCGCTGCGGGAGACGCCCGCGGCGAGCGCCGGAGTGACCTATGTGGGCGCGGTGTTGCCCGGCGCCCAGGCCACCCCGTTTGCCGACCTGCACCCGGATTCGCGATTGCTGACCTGCATGCTCACTGCCGGACTGCGCGACCTTCACGCCGCAGGCCGCGTGGCACTGGTGCCCCTGCAATACCGCGCCATCTACGACTGGCTGGAGCGCGAGGTGCCGGTCGATATTGCGATGCTTCAGGTCGCCGCGCCCGATGCCGATGGCCTGTGCTCCTTCGGTCTGCGCGTGGATTTCGCACCCGCCGTGCTGCCGCGCGCACGACTGGTAATTGCCGAGATCAACCGCGCCCTGCCCGCTCCGCCCGGCTGTCCTAAAATTCCGCTGGCCGCCATCCACTACGCGATCGCGGTGGATCGCCCGCCGCGCACGGAACCGCGTTCCGAAATCGATGCCACCGCGCGCGCCGCCGGCGCCGCCATCGCGCAATGGGTACGCGACGGCGACTGCCTCGAAGTGGGCGTGGGCGCGATTCCGGATGCGGCACTCGCCGCGCTCGCCGAACACAACGATCTGGGCGTGCATTCCGGCATGATCTCCCACGGCATCGTCGAGCTGGCGCGGCGCGGCGTGATCACCGGCGCCGCCAAGACCATCGACCGCGGTCGCATCGTCACCGGATTTCTGGCCGGAGACGCGGAAAGCTACGCCTGGGCGGCAGCGGCGCCGGAATTGCTGTTCAAACCCGTGAACTACACCCACGACCACAGCGTGCTCGCCAGCATCGACAACTTCGTTGCCATCAACTCCGCCATCGAGGTGGATCTGTTCGGCCAGGTGAATGCCGAGATGATCGGCGGTCGCCAGCACAGCGGCACCGGCGGCGGCGTCGATTTCATGCGCGGCGCGGTGCGTTCGCGCGGCGGCCGTTCCATCATCGCGCTCGCCGCCACCGCCGCGCGCGGCACCATTTCGCGCATCGTCCCCGCGCTGGCGCAGGGCACGGTGGCCACGGCGTTGCGCACCGACGCCGATATTTTCATCACCGAATACGGCGCGGCCCGGGTGCGCCATCTCGACACCGAGGCGCGGGCCCGCGCCCTGATCGAAATCGCCGCGCCGGAATTTCGCGACGGACTGCGTGCAGCCTGGGCACGGCGCTGATGCCCGCCGGCAATTTCGTATTTTGGATACAGCCATCCCGCAAACAAGCCATAACAAATCAACAGGAGAGGACATGAGCGAGCTCTACGGCGACCAGCACCGCGCGCTGCAGGACCGGTTTCAAACCCGCAAGATGGCGGATCGCATCGAACAGACCATCGTCAGTGATCAACTGTCGGAGCAGGGCAAGGCCTTCATCGCGTCCCGCGACATGTTTTTTCTGTCCACGGTGGATCACCAGGGCCGCCCCACGGTGTCCTACAAGGGCGGCGATCCGGGTTTCGTGAAAGTGCTGGATGACCGCACCCTCGCCTTCCCCAGCTACGACGGCAACGGCATGTTCTTCTCGATGGGCAACATCGCGGGCAACGCGCAGGTCGGGTTGCTGCTGATGGATTTCGAGCAGCCGTTCCGCATGCGCATTCAGGGCACGGCCTCGGTGTGCGCCGATGATCCGCTGCTGGCGGAGTACCAGGAGGCGGACCTGATCGTCCGCGTGGCGGTGAGCCAGACCTGGATCAACTGCCCGCG
>CAVPTW010000042.1:0-395936 GCA_963708735.1 uncultured Gammaproteobacteria bacterium | reverse complement strand
GGTGTCCGAGCGGCTGAAGGAGCACGCCTGGAAAGTGTGTATACGGCAACGTATCGAGGGTTCGAATCCCTCCCTCACCGCCAAATCAACAAGCCCCCGTCAGGGGGTTTTTGCTTTGGGGAGCGATCGTCCCAGCTTCAGCGCCGGTGGCGCACACTATCGGTTCGGACCCTGAATTCGCCGGTTTTGCGGTCGTTGAAGAAGTGCTCCAGCGTCTGCTTCACTGACGGAAATGCAATCTCGTCCCAGGGGATATCCTCTTCTCGAAACAATTCCACCGCCAGGGATTCTTCTCCGGGGGAATACTCGGGTGCAGCCAGCGTCGCGCGGAAAAAAATATACACCTGATTGATGTGAGGGATATCGACCATGGTGTAGAGCTGTGGATCGACCACGCGCGCGTTGGCTTCCTCCAGGCATTCCCGGAGCGCGCCCTCCGCGGTGGTCTCGCCGTTTTCCATGAAGCCGGCGGGCAGCGTCCAGTAGCCGTGGCGCGGGGCGATGGCGCGCTTGCACAGCAGCACCCGGTCGCCGTACACAGGCACGCAGCCGGTAATGATGCACGGGTTTTGGTAATGTACAGTCTCGCAGTCATCGCAGATGTGGCGGTGGCGGTCGTCCCCGGAGGGAACCCGCAGGCTCACTGCGCTGCCACAGGCGCTACAGAACTTCATGGTAGACGGTCGTCGGAATTTGGCATCCCTGGGTTTGGCGACATCCAAGCTGCGTGAAGATGCAGCCTGGTATTGGTCGTCCCGGTTCCGGCCGCCCCGGAAGTTGAACGGCTGCGCGGGACCGGCGCGGCGAGCGCGGCATCCCGGTGGCAACCAGCGGCACAGTTAACCTCCTGAGTGTCAGGTTCGAGAACTGCATGAAACATGAACCCGACGTGCCGATTCTAGCGCAGATTGCCGCGCGCCTGCGCGCCTACCCGCCGGCCCCGGCGCAGCCGCAGCCTGGACAGCGCGAAGCGGCGGTGCTGTTGGCGCTGACTCGGGCACGGGAGCCCGAGGTCGTTTTCATCAAGCGCGCCGAACACCTCAACAGCCATCGCGGGCAGGTGGCGTTCCCGGGCGGCATGTGGGAAGCGAGCGATGCCAGTCTGCTCGATACCGCCTTGCGCGAGAGCGAGGAAGAAGTCGCCCTGCCCCGGGATCGAGTGG
Organism: uncultured Gammaproteobacteria bacterium; assembly: GCA_963708735.1. Taxonomy (GTDB): domain Bacteria; phylum Pseudomonadota; class Gammaproteobacteria; order Pseudomonadales; family Porticoccaceae; genus JAGPUQ01. The sequence goes on along the minus strand of CAVPTW010000042.1, from coordinate 394,773 downwards.
AAGTGATCGCCCGGCTGCCCAAGCGCGCCACCCGCACCGGCACCCCGGTGACGCCCTATCTCGGCGTGGTGCCCGCCGATGTCCCGTTGCGGCACGACCCGGCGGAGCTGGACGCGGTGTTTCGCGTGCCTCTTGGGTATCTGCTCCAGCAGCGCCATCTGGTGAGCGGCGAATTCGAACTGCTCGACGGCCGTTATGAAATGCCGTGCTATCACTACGGGGATTACCGCATCTGGGGTTTTACCCTGAACGTTCTGATTCATTTTCTCAACACGGCGCTTGATGCCCGGCTCAGTTTTGCGTACCTGCATGACCGCTTGCCGCCCCATCTGCGTGCGCATCTGATCGAACTAGAGGAGGAAGACTTGCCATGATCTACGCCTACAATGGTCACCGTCCCCGCGTCGGACGCGATGTATTTGTCGCGCCCAGCGCGGATGTCATCGGCATGGTGGTGCTTGGGGACGGTGCCAGCGTCTGGTTCAACACGGTGATCCGCGGCGATACCGATTTCATCCACATCGGCGCGGGCAGCAATGTCCAGGACAATGCAGTGCTGCATACCGATCCGGGCATCCAGCTGCACATCGGCGAAAACGTCACCATCGGCCACTGCGCCATGGTGCACGGCTGTACCATCGGCAACAACACCCTGATCGGCATCAACGCCGTCATCCTCAATCGCGCGCGCATCGGCAACAATTGCCTGATCGGCGCCAATGCGCTGGTTCCGGAGGGGATGGAAATTCCCGACCATTCGCTCGTGCTCGGCACGCCCGCCAAGGTGGTGCGGCAGCTCGATGAGCGGGCGATCGCAAGTCTCGCCGAGTCCGCGCGCACCTACCGGATCAAGGCGCTGGAATTTCGCAAGACCCTGACGCCCGTTGCGGATGAAGGCTGATGCCGGCGCTGCCAGGGTGCGCTCGCCCTGCGTGTCGATCTGCGCGCTGGGCGATGACGACATCTGCATCGGCTGTCACCGCAGTACCCGCGAGATTGCGGACTGGATGTTGTCGACGGACGAGGAGCGCCGCGCCGTGCTGACGCGGGCCGCCGACCGGGCACGGCGCAACAATCCGTTTGCATCCTGACGACGTTTGCAAAGCTGTCGCCGGCGGGTCGGCATGGGATGGCGCCTGGACGCTCAGCTCAGCAGCACTTCCAGCACAAACTTGGTGCCCCAGAACGCCAGCATCAGTGAGCAGAACCCGCCCAGCGCCCAGTAGGCCGCCACGCGTCCGCGCCAGCCGCGCCGAAAGTGTCCCCACAGCAGCACCGCGTAGACCACCCAGGCGACCAGCGAAAACACCGTCTTGTGGGCGAGATGCTGCGCCAGGATGTTTTCCACATAGATAAAGCCGAGCACCAGGCCCGCGCTGAGCAACACAAATCCCGCCACCAGAAAGCGGAACAGCAGCCGTTCCATGGTCAGCAGGGGCGGCAGCGCGCGCAGCGGCCCACCGGGCTGGTGGTTGTGAAGCCGGCGGTTTTGCCACGTCAGCACCAGGGCCAGCAGCGCGGCGATCGTCATCAGACTGTAGGAAAGCACCGACAGCAGGATGTGAGCGCCGAGGCCCAGGGGTACCGAGGTCAGCTCGCGGATATGCTGATCGGTGACCGCTGCCAGCACGAGCATTACTACCGTCGGCGGAAACAGCAGCAGATACAGATTTTCCAGGGGGTCGCGGATCGAACTCAGCACCACGATGGCGTTGATCAGCAGAAAGATCAGCGCCGAAAACGGGATCAGGCTGACATTCAGTTTGCCGGCCTCGAACACCTGGTGCCAGCCGGCCAGGGCGTGGGCCGCCAACGCCATGCCCGCCAGCAGCAGCAAGGGAAGCTTGGGGCTGGCCCGAGCGCGCAAAAAATCCGCGAGGCGCAGCGCAAACGCCAGGCTGTAGAAGAGTGCGGCCAGGGATGCGGTCAACCAGAGGGGCATTGGCGGGAGCGGTTTTTGGGAGACGCCAGAGTGTGGCATATCCGCCCCCTGGCGCAAAGACGCCGCCCGGGTGTGCGTCCCGGTTTGAGAGTCCCGGTGCGCGACGGGAGGCTATAATGCAGGTCCCATTTCGTTCGGATGTCCGCAATGGCATTGTTTGAGAACCTCGGCGGTCGCCTGGGCGACAGCTTTCGCAAGATTGCCGGCAAATCCCAGCTCAGTGAAGACAATATTCGCGACACGCTGCGTGACGTGCGCATGGCGCTGCTGGAGGCCGATGTCGCGCTTGCCGTAGTCAAGGACTTCATCGACCGCGTGCGTTCGCGCGCGCTCGGCACCCAGGTCGGACGCGGGCTGAATCCCGGGCAGCAGTTCCTGAAGCTGGTGCAGGACGAGCTGGTGCACCTGATGGGTGACGCCAATACCGGGCTGAACCTCGCGGTGCGTCCGCCGGCGGTGATTCTGATGGCGGGACTCCAGGGCGCGGGCAAGACCACCTCGGTGGCCAAGCTCGCGCGCTATCTTCACCGAGCGGGAAAAGAAAAAAGTCATGGTGGTGAGCGTGGACGTCTACCGCCCGGCCGCGATCCAGCAGCTCGCCACCCTGGCGGCGGAAGTCGGCGTGACCTGCCTCGCGAGTCGCGGCGACGAGACCCCGCTTGCCATTGCCGAGCGCGCCATGGGCGAGGCGCGGCGCGGTTTTGCCGACGTGCTGATCGTCGACACCGCGGGCCGGCTGCATATCGATACGGCACTCATGGACGAAATCCGCGCGCTGAGCGTGGCGCTGGAACCCGCCGAAACCCTCTTCGTCATCGACGCCATGATCGGCCAGGACGCCGTCAACACCGCGCGCGCCTTCGACGCGGCATTGCCGCTGACCGGCGTGATCCTCACCAAGGTAGACGGCGATGCCCGTGGCGGCGCCGCGCTTTCGGTGCGTCACGTCACCGGCAAACCGATCAAGTTTCTCGGTGTCGGCGAGAAGACCGACGCCCTCGAACCCTTCCACCCCGACCGCATCGCCTCGCGCATCCTCGGCATGGGCGATGTGCTGTCCCTGATTGAAGAGGTCGAACGCAAGGTCGATCGCGTCAAGGCCGAAAAGCTGGCCCGCAAGGTCGAGAAGGGCACCCGGTTCGACCTCGAGGATCTGCGCGACCAGCTCCAGCAGATGCAGAATCTGGGCGGCATGGGCGGGCTGCTCGAAAAACTCCCCGGCATGGGCAACATGGCGCGTCTGGCGGAGCAGAGCAACATCACGGCGCAGTTCAAGACCATGACGGTCATCATCGATTCCATGACGCGGGCCGAACGCGCCGACCCGGAGCTGCTCAACGGCTCGCGCAAGCGCCGCATCACCACTGGTTCGGGCACTTCCATTCAGGATCTGAACCGGCTGCTCAAGCAGTACAAGCAGATGGCCAAGACCATGAAAAAAATGAAAGGCAAGAACCTCGGCCGGATGTTGCGCGGCATGGAAGGCATGTTGTCGCAAGCGGGCGGTCCCGGAGGCTTGCCGCGCCGCTGAACACCGCCAGGCGCAGGTAGCCCTCGCTCCAGCCGGCCATGTGCAGCAGCGCCGGCCGCTCTGCCGAGGTTCGTGTCTGGCTGCGTATGGCAAGCCTGCGACCCTGGTCAAACCGCCATTTGATCAACCCGCCACGCCTGAATCCGGTTCCACGATGCGGTCTGCGCCATTCCAGCTCAGATCGGATCGCCGAGATTCATTGGCCAGGTGGCGATGCAGGCACCATTCTCCAGGGACCCGGGCAGGTCGGTACATACGGATAATAGGCATTCGCCGCGTCGCAGAAATACCAGTATTGCGACGGCGGTGGCTGCGGTGCGGGGTCTGCTGAATGACCAGGACGGGTGGCGGTGTATAGGGGTAGCCCTGCACCCACTGCGGATAGAAGTACCACAGGCCTCCTACGACCCACCACCAGCCCAACCGGCCGTCATGCAGTCGTGGTGCCAACTGCCCCTGCGCCAACGGTCGAGATCGTGGTCGTTGAAGTGCCGAATATCACCGTGCCAATTACCTCGCTCTTCCCAGTGGCCCCGACCGCCTCGATCACCGGGGTCCGCACTGGCGAACATCGGAACCGCCACCGTCAGGGCAGTGACGGCGAGCAACTAGGGCATCGTCTTTGTCATGGTTATTTTCATGTCAAACCCTTTGGAAATAGCTTGATCAACAATTCGAGAGATGTCTCACGCCGCTCACGATGATCGCCGGATCTGGTTTCTGATTCTGGCTCGATCCCGTGATCAAGGTGCACACGGGGGTGATCGGCAGATGTTGTCATCCATGGCGAACTGCTCAAAACGCTTGCCCGGACCGGGCATCACGGCAACGTCCGGCCCAGAGGGCATGGTCGCACCACCGGTTAGCGACAGCATGACAACCAAGGGGGCAGGTCAGTTTTCCGGTCAAAGTGGCACCGCTGCCTTTCGCTACCACCGCGGTTTAAACTGGATCTTTGGCGAATAACCAACACAAAAGATGGGGTCGGATCTAAAATCTGACTATTAGTCTGAATTCCAGACCCCTGTCGCCCTAGCCGAGAATCCGTGGCGCCTTGCGCGAAGTTGGAGCGGGCTCATCGGCGGGTACACCGACAATAATGGGACAAACGGCGGTGACTTCTGCCGGAATCCCGAGTTCGGCCTTCATGTCCGGCGCATTGAGGGCCGCGACAGCCGAACCAATGACGCAGGTGCCCAGCCCCATGGAACAGGCGGTCAGCATCAGATTCTCCGCGGCCAGCCAGCAATCGGCGGCAACGAATGGCCCTGTCTTGTCGGAACAAATGACGATAAGCGTGCCGGCATTGTAGAAGACGTTGAAATCCGGCCGGGAGAATGCCTCGAGCATATGACTTCCCTGATGCAGCCTGGCGTGGACCGCTTCCTGGACGATGAAGGACTTGGCGCGCTCGGAGATTCGCTTCAGCTTGTCTGCGTCCTGCACGATCAGAAAGACCCACGGCTCCTCGTGGATGGCCGTCGGTGCTCGTACCGCCGCCGCCAGCAGGCCGTTGATGGCGTCCTGCCCTACTTTCTCAGGCGTGTAAGACCGCACCGAGCAGCGCGTGTTGATGGCTTCCGTGACGCTCATTTGGGTGGCAATTTGAGTCATGTCTTTCTCCCCACCAGTTTGTTTCAAAAGGCCGATAACCGTTGGACTTCACTTTGATCCAACCTGCTACCGAATTCAAGGAAGGTCTGAATAACCCAAATTTCAGCCTTCCAGATAACTCTCTCATAGTTGGGAGCCCAAAATGCAGATCGTTCCCTTCGTCATTTGGACCGAAACCGGCGTTTTGCCAGATTTCGGGCGCACCGATCCTCTGCCAGACACCTGGCTACCAAGGCAGTTATATTAACCACGGACTCCAAAGCCGAGTGCTACTGAAACTGGGGAGACGTCGCGCCGGGCACACCCTGCTCCTGCGGAGCAAAAGGCACTATTGGTTTGAATACACCGGTCTTTGTCATGGTCCTTCTCAGCTCGAATTTTGGTAGTACCTCCACAACGTCAAGGGCGTCCACATTACCAAAGTCAATTTCCTCCCATGCACTTCGCTTTACGCGAACAGAAAGCAGATATTCATCAGAGACTTGGCCGGTTGCCTTATCTGCTCGTTGTGAGTAGCCAGAAAAGATGATCTCCTCCGCATTAGGCAGGGCGCTAAAGGCCTCACCGATTGTGCGAAACGCAATTCCATGCACATGTTGCATATACAGTTTTTGGACATGCGTCGACGACAACTCCTTCACGGACAGCCTGTAGCCTTTTGACGGAACGACAGCCTTCTTGTTTGGCATGTCCTCAATCTCTGGGAAATCAGCGTCAATAAATATAGTTCGGCCACCGTCGAGTATCTCAGTAGAAATGTTTGTTTCTCGAGGCCAGACAATTTCTTGGAGTGTTTCCTCCAAGAACTGTTCCATGGCTGTTTGATCGTTGTAGATTCTCTCCTCAATCAGATGCCGCCTGTGTTTCTCTGATTCTCTAAAAGAATCTCGCTGCTTTCTCCAATTTTTGAGCCAATCATCGTGGGCTGCGAGCTCCTTCTGATATTCAGCCTCTGCTTTTTCACGTTGGTTTTTAAACAAAGAGCGAATGAAGCCAAGGCGCTTTCGCGTAGGCTGTACCGGCTCGGCAACTTCAAAAGCGCGTGGCACGTAGGTAGGTTTCACTCTTGGCGATGGCGTAGATAGGTGCAGCTCCCCAACAGCGTCAACTGCTCGGTTGATCTCATCGCACTTCTTTTGGATGAGATCGCGTATGGCCTCCCCTTGTTGCCTCTTTGCTGCAGTTACTAAGTGTTCTGGAAGTGGCTGTCCTGAGTTGTCTTGGAAACTCACAGTGCCGTCGTCAGAAACACCAATAGAGATCGACATTGAAGTTTTCGTGGGCGAAGAAGACTGGCGTGATTGACCGGCAGCAGATCCGCTGAGCTTTTGCCTAGAAGAGAGGCCCGTTCCAGGGATGCCGGTGTTGAGGTATGTGCCTCGCTTACCTATTCCGACAGATGCGCCTCTCGGACCTACAGACCAGCTCATTCCGCTGCCGCTCAAATTCATTCGAACTCCCGGCGCCAGCTTGAATGATTTCCTGAATCGCAAGGCCATAATACCTCCACCAGCGTCTAACTATAAGGAAGACAGGGGGGCAGGGGTCAGGTGCGGCGGTGCGTTGGCGCCGACGTCCCTTGGAACCCGCTGTTAGCCCTGTTTCGAGGAACACTGGCAGAACAACAAAAAGCGCGATTACGCCAAGGCAGCCAGAGTTACCGGAGCGGCCCGAAGTAACAGTGCGACCGCTATGTGCAGGCGCCGGATGTGAGCGCAGCCACTGACCGTGACATGCATTGCAGAAGAGCTTGGTTTTGCCAGCGCGCCAAGCCTCGATGGTGCGAGGTGTATGTGCTGAAACTGCGGAACAGCGGCCGCACTTGAACGTGCGCTCTTTGGGCTGACGCTTGCGGCCGAAGAAAAAGAACGCCGCGATAACGACGACTGCAATAACAACGATGGCTTCGGGGCTGATGCTGTTCATATGCCTAACTGTAATTAGATACCCCAAAAGGCGCCCCGCATTACACCTCGTGGGTGCCGAATGTTTGACGGTGGCAGATTAGACACAGGTTGTCGGTCATGTCAAAGGTTGCAGAGCACCCTAAAGCACCCGTCGATCACACCTCTGGCGCAGCCGCCAAACCCAAACTGCTTGACGCGGTGCGCGCCCGTATTCGCCGGCTGAATTACAGCATCCGCAGCGAGGATACCTGCGTCGATTGGGTGCGGCGGCTTGTCTTGTTTCATGCCGGGCGCCACCCGCGCGATATGGGAGCTGCTGGGCCACACCCATGTGGAAACCACCATGACCTACACCCATGTGCTGAACAAGGGCGGGCTGGGCGTGGTCAGTCCGCTCGACTGAGTTGCCGAGGGCGCGTGCCGGGGTCTTTCAGTCCGCGGTCAGTCCGGCGCGGCGCAGCCGGACGCGCAGGCGGTCCAGTTCGTCGACCAGGTCGGCCACCAGGGCGGCGAGTTCGGGATTGGCGTCGAAGTCGCGCTCCAGGGCGCGGATGCGGCGCAAGCGCAGCAGGTCGCGCCCGCTGAAGCTCCAGAGCGCGGGGTCGGGTGGCGGGTTGTCGTGCAGCACCGCGGCCCGTACCCGGGCGACGACCCATTCGACCTCGACGTGACAGCCGGCGGCCAGTTCCTCCAGGGTGAGCTCTGCACGTTCCAACAGCAGGGCTTCGAGTTCATCGCTCATGGTTCAGCCTTCGTGGTTCTGGCGCGGGTCGAAGGCGAGCTCGCTCGCCATGGTCTCGTACAGCGCGCGGGCGCGCGGGGTGTCGGCCGGGGGCAGGTGGATGTCGAGCACCAGATAGAGATCGCCCGGCGGCTCGCCCGGAATGCCGCGTCCCCGCAGGCGCAGCTTGCGGCCGCTGCGCGACGCGGCGGGAATCCGCACTTCCACCGCGCCATCCGGCACCGGCGCCTTCACGGTGGCGCCGAGCGCCGCTTCCCAGGGCGTGACCGGCAAGGTGGCGTAGACATCGCGGCCCTCGACCCGGTAACGGGGGTCGGGTTCGAAATGCACTTCCAGATACAGATCGCCCGCCGGGGCGTCCCCCACCCCGGGCGCACCCTGGCCGGTGAGGCGGATCACCTGGCCCTCGCGCACGCCCTTGGGGATGCGGACGTTCAGATTGTGGTCGGTGAGGACGACCCGGCCGTGGGCGTCCTGGCGCGGCACCCGCAGCGTCAGGGTACGGCTGCCACCGCGGTAGGCGGCTTCCAGATCGAGCAGGATCTTGGCGTGATGATCCTCGCCGCGCGCCCGGAACCCGCGGCCCTGGCCGCCCATGCGGCCGAACAATTGCGAGAAGAAATCGCTGAATTCGGCGGATTCCGCCCCGGAGTAACCGCGCCCGGTGAATTCGAAGCCCGCGTCCCAGTCCGGCGGTGGGCGGAAATCCTGCCCGGCGTGGTAATCGTGCCCCAGTTGGTCGTAGGCGGCGCGCTTTTCCGTATCCGCGAGTACGGCGTAGGCTTCGTTGACTTCCTTCATCCGCGCTTCGGCGTCGGGTTCTTTCGACACATCGGGGTGGTATTTGCGCGCCAGCCTGCGGAAGGCCTTTTTGATCACCTCCGCGCTGGCGTCCCGGGTTACGCCCAGGACCTGATAGTAATCCTTGAATTCCAAAGCCATTGACCTCGCTGGCTTGCACCCGTCGTTGCGGCTACTTTCGCACGTCCTGTGACTGTAGCGAATGATGCCGGCTTGCGCGAACTCAAATGGTCAGCTTTCTTTGCGATGGGCCAATCGCGGTGGCGAGCGGGCAAGTCCGGGGCGGACCGTGAGGAGACCGGGCGCGGATGCAAGTGGTGTGGAAGCCAATTCGCACGGTCTGCCGGAGCACGACACGGGCTGTCACAGGCGCCGGCTACAATGCAGGTCGGTCGTGCCGGGTGTTTGCGGCCGGGCGCAACCGGGGACGGGGCGATGGTGCCCCGCACCAGAAAAGCATGGGCCGGAAAATCATGAACCGGACAATCGGTAACCGGGAAGTCGAACTCAAGCTGAGTCTGCCGCCCACTGCGCTCGCGGCGCTGCGGCAGCATCCGCTGTTCGTCGCGGCCGCGCCCGGGGGCGCGGCGGAAGTCGAAAGCACCTATTACGATACCCCGGATTTCGCCCTGCGCGCCGACGGGATCGCGCTGCGCCTGCGGCGCACCGGCGACACCTGGCAGCAGACGGTGAAATGCGCCGCGCCCTCCGCCGGCGGGCTGTCGGCGCGGCCGGAATGGGAGCAGAGCTGGGGCGGACACTTCGATTTTTCCGGCATCGATGACGCTCGGGTGCGTACCTTCCTGATCTGCAACGCAGCGCGGTTGATGCCTGTGTTCAACACCCGCTTTCATCGCGAGACCCGGTGCCACAGCGTCGACGGCACGCGCATCCGTGTCATGCTCGACATCGGGGAGATTCTGGCCGGTGGCCGCAGCGAACCCCTGTGTGAACTGGAGCTGGAACTCGACGCGGGCGTGCCCGCCGATCTGTTCCGCCTCGCCGAGCAGTTGGCCGCGACGCTGCCGCTGTTTCCCGATGATCGCAGCAAGGCCGCGCGCGGCTACCGGCTCTGCGCTGGCGCGACGTCGGGGCGGGGGCCGTTGCGGGCGGAGGCGGCGCCTGTTACCCGACGCCAGACGCCGGTGGCGGCGTTCCGCGATCTGGCGGAATCCTGCGTGCGCCAGTGGCAGGCCAATGTATGGGGTGCGCTGTGCGATTCCGCTTCCGCTGCCGATTCCGATCCTGAATACATCCATCAGCTGCGGGTGGGTTTGCGCCGCCTGCGCGCGCTGCTGCGCCTGTTCGCGCCGGCGTTGCCGGAGACCTTCGCATCCATCTGGCGTCGGCGTCTGGGCGACAACGCACGCTCCTTGGGCGGTGCCCGCGATCTCGATGTGCTGTGTGACGAAGTGCTGGCGCCGGTGCTGGCCGCTTGCGGCACGGACCACGCGGGGCTCGTGCGCCTGGGCGCGGCGCTGGAGACCGCGCGCGGCGAGGCGCGGATCGCGGCGTTGCGGCAGCTGGATCTGGCCGCCCAGGGGCGCCTGCTGCTGGGTTTCATGGCGGCGCTGTACGCCTTGCCGGAAGCCGACGGGCGGCGCGGAGCGCTGGTCGCGCTGGTGGCGCGGCGGCTGGACCGCGCCCTGACGCGGGTCGCCCGGCGACTCGCCGCGGCGCGGCGCGGCGATCCGGTGCGGTTGCACAGGCTGCGCATCGCCAGCAAGCAGTTGCGCTACGGCCTCGATTTTTGCGCGCCGCTGTTGCCCCGCAAGGCGGCGGCGCGCTATCTGAAGGCGCTCGCCAAGGTGCAGAACAAGCTCGGCTATCTCCAGGATGTGGAAGTGGCGCGCCAACGGCTTCCGGTATTTGCCGGCGACGTTCCCGAGCTTGCGGAGGCAGCCGCCCTGGTGCTCGACTGGCACGCTCCCTGCTGTCGAAAACGCGGCAAGAGCGCATTGCGAAACGCCGAGGCATTGCTTGCCAAAACGCCCCCCTGGCGGCGTTGAACCCTTCATTCACGCTGCGGAGCTAAACCCATGGATCTGCTGTTATGGCGTCATGCAGAGGCTGTCGATGGCAGCCCCGATCACGAGCGCGCGCTGAGCGCGCGCGGCGCGGAGCAGGCGCGGCGGATGGCGCGCTGGCTCTCCCGGCATGGACCGGAGGAACTGCGGGTGCTCGCCAGTCCGGCCACGCGCACCTGCCAGACCGCCGCCGCGTTCACCCGCGACTTCACCCAGGTCCCCGCGCTGAGTCCGGGCTGCGGTGCCCGTGATCTGCTCGCCGCGAGCCGCTGGCCCGCCGCCGACCGGCCCTGTCTGCTGGTCGGCCATCAGCCCGCCCTGGGACGGCTGGCGGCGCTGTTGCTGACCGGCGTGGAAGCGGACTGGAGCATCCGCAAGGGCGCGGTCTGGTGGTTCCGCAGCCGCGAGCGCGGCGGCGCGCGAGAGACGGTATTGCGCGCCGTGCTGGCGCCGGATCTGGTGTGACCACCGCTGCGGGTACCGCCGCCAACGCCGGTGTCGCGCGACGATATAATGCCGCCGGAATCCGTTGCGGTCGTCCTCAGAGAGCCACTCCATGCTGCGCAAGATCCTGATTGCCAATCGCGGTGAGATTGCCGTCCGCATCATCCGCGCCTGCGCGGAGATGGGCATCCGCTCGGTGGCGATCTACGCCGACGCCGACCGTCACGCGCTGCACGTCAAGAAGGCGGACGAGGCGCATTCCATCGGTGCCGATCCGGTCGCGGGCTATCTCGATATTCACCGGATCGTCAATCTGGCCGCTCAGACCGGCTGCGACGCCATCCATCCGGGTTACGGCTTCCTGTCCGAGAACAGCGACTTCGCGGCCGCCTGCCGCGCGCGCGGACTCGCGTTCATCGGCCCGGGCGCCGAGGTGATCCGGCGCATGGGCGACAAGACCGAGGCGCGCCTTGCCATGCAGCAGGCGGGTATTCCGGTGACGCCGGGCAGCGACGGCAATCTCGACAACCTCGACCATGCGCTGGCGGTGGCCGCGACCCTGGGCTATCCGGTGATGCTCAAGGCGACTTCCGGCGGCGGCGGGCGCGGCATCCGCCGCTGCGACAGCCCCGAGGAACTGTCCCGCAACTACGACCGCGTGATCTCCGAGGCGACCAAGGCGTTCGGCAGCGCCGAGGTGTTTCTGGAAAAGTGCATCATCGAGCCGCGCCACATCGAGGTGCAGATTCTCGCCGACCGCCACGGCAACACCATCCATCTGTTCGAGCGCGATTGTTCGATCCAGCGCCGCAATCAAAAGCTGATCGAGATCGCGCCCTCGCCGCAACTGAGTGCCGAGCAGCGGGCGCACATCGGCGCGCTCGCGGTGCGTGCGGCCCGGGCGGTGAACTACGAAAACGCCGGCACCGTGGAATTTCTGCTCGACGCCAGCGGCGAGTTTTATTTCATGGAGATGAATACCCGCATCCAGGTGGAGCACACCATCACCGAGAGCATCACCGGGGTGGACATCGTCGAAGAGCAGATCCGCATCGCCGCTGGGTTGCCGCTGCGTTACGCCCAGCACGAGATCACCATGCGCGGTTTCGCGTTGCAGTTCCGCATCAATGCGGAAGATCCCAAGAACGGGTTTTTGCCGAGCTTCGGTCGCATCACCCGCTACTACGCGCCGGGCGGCCCCGGGGTGCGCACCGATGCGGCGATTTACACCGGTTATTCGGTGCCGCCGTATTACGACTCCATGCTGGCCAAGGTGATCGTCTGGGCGCTGACCTGGGAGGACGCCGTGGCGCGCTCGCGGCGGGCGCTGAACGACGTGGCGGTGTTCGGCATCAAGACCACGATTCCCTATTACCTGCAGATTCTCGATTCACCGGTGTTTCGCCGCGGCGCCTTCAGTACCGGCTTCGTCGACGCCAATCCGCAGCTCGTCAATTATTCCAACAAGCGCCGCCCGGAAGAAATCGCCGCCGTGCTCGCGGTCGCCATCGCCGCCCATACCGGCAACTGATTCCGAGGGAAGTTCATGGAGAAAGTTCATATCACCGATACCGTGCTGCGCGATGGCCATCAGTCGCTGATCGCGACGCGCATGCGCACGGCAGACATGCTGCCCATCTGCGCCGAGCTGGACGCGGTGGGTTACTGGTCTCTCGAAGCCTGGGGCGGCGCGACCTATGACGCCTGCCTGCGCTTTCTGAAGGAAGATCCCTGGGAACGCCTGCGGGCGCTGCGCGCGGCGCTGCCTGGCACACGCCTGCAAATGTTGCTGCGCGGGCAGAACCTGCTCGGCTACCGCCATTACGCCGACGACGTGGTGCGTGCGTTTGTGTTGCGCGCCGCCGACAACGGCATGGATGTGTTCCGCATCTTCGATGCCCTCAATGATCTGCGCAATCTGCGCACCGCGATCGAAGCCACCAAGGAGGCGGGCAAACACGCCCAGGGCACCATCTGCTACACCACCAGCCCGGTGCACAACACCGCAGGCTTCGTCGCCCAGGGGCGCGAGCTGGCGGCGATGGGCTGCGACAGCATCGCGATCAAGGACATGGCCGGCCTGCTCACGCCCACCGCCACCGAAGCCCTGGTCAAGGGTCTGCTGGACGCGGTGGCGCTGCCGGTGCATCTGCATTCCCACGCCACCTCGGGGCTCGCCGAAATGTGCCAGCTCAAGGCCATCGAGGCCGGCTGCCGGCATATCGACACCGCGATCTCCAGTTTCGCGGGCGGCACCAGCCATCCCCCCACCGAGAGCATGGTGGCGGCGCTGCGCGGCACCGCTCACGACACCGGGCTCGACCTGGAGCGGCTCCAGAATATCGCCGCCTATTTCCGTGAAGTGCGCAAGAAGTACCGCCAGTTCGAGAGCGACTACACCGGCGTCGATACCCGGGTTCTGGTCAACCAGGTGCCGGGCGGGATGATTTCGAACCTGGCCAACCAGTTGCGCGAGCAGAATGCGCTGGATCGCATGGACGCCGTGTTCGCCGAGATTCCCCGTGTGCGCGCCGACCTGGGCTATCCGCCGCTGGTGACGCCCACATCCCAGATCGTCGGCACCCAGGCAGCGCTCAATGTGCTGACCGGCGCGCGCTACCAGAGCGTCACCAACGAGGTGAAACGCTACCTGCAGGGCGGCTACGGTCAGCCGCCCGCCGCGATCAATGCCCAGGTGCGGGTGCTCGCGGTGGGCAACGCCGAGTTCATCGAGGGGCGTCCGGCCGATCTGCTCGAACCTGAGCTGGAGCAGTTGCGGACCGAGATTGGCGAGCTGGCCGCGAGCCCCGAAGACGTGCTGAGCTACGCCATGTTCCCGGAGATCGGGCGGCAGTTCCTGCAGGCGCGGCGCGACGGCAAGCTGGAGCCCGAAGCCCTGACCGCGCCGGTGGCGATCAATCTCGATACCACTGAGACGCAAAGGCGGGCACCGACGGAATTCAATATCACGCTGCACGGCGAGACCTATCACGTCAAAGTCACCGGCAGTGGCCACAAGGGCCAGCCCGAACGCCATTTTTATCTCGATCTGGATGGCGTCCCCGAGGAAGTCCTGGTGGAAACCCTCGACGAGCTGGTGCTCTCCGGCGGAGTGGAAGGGGCCATCCCTACCACCATTGCGGGCCGGCGTCCGCGCCCCACGGCGCCAGGGCACGTCGCGACTTCCATGCCCGGCAACATCGTCGCGGTGCTGGTGAAGGAAGGCGACGTCGTCGCTGCCGGGCAGCCGGTGCTGGTCACCGAAGCCATGAAAATGGAGACCGAGATTCAGGCGCCCATCGCCGGCACCGTGATGCAGGTGCTGGTCCGCAAGGGTGATGCGGTGAACCCCAACGAGACCCTGGTGGAGATCGTCCTCGGCTGAGGTTTCTCTGCCGCGTTCAGTCGCCGAGCACTCGGCAGCGGCGCTGCCAGCAGGTCGCGAGCACCCGCGTCAGCGCCGCCGCCGACGGTGAGCGCGCGGGTGGCGCGGAACGCGCACCGGCGAGCACTTCCAGTTGACCCAGCAGATCCTCGTTATCCAGCACCCGCCGCGCGCGGCGCAGCGCCCGCGCTCGCGCCAGATCGGATGCGGCAAAGCCATGGGCGATGCGGTGCTCGATCGCGGCCTCGAGGGCAGGTGCCGCCCGGCCATCGTCAATCCGTAGCCACCAGAGCCCGATACCGGCGCAGAACTCCAGTTCGCCGTGCAGCCCGTAAAGAGGCTCGGTCCCATGGCGCAGTTGCCCGGGCAGTTCGCCCACCAACGGATCGGCCAGCAGGACAGTGAGCTCCGCGACTGCGGCAGCTTCGGTCAGCGCGAAGGGCAGCAGCCAGAGCGCGCCCGTGGCGGCGGGTAGACGCTGGTTACGGGGTCCAGTCGGCAGCGCAGGCGCGGCCGTTTCCGGTGCACGGCTGTCGGGCAGTTTTTCCAGGGGCCGGATGGCCGCCGCCAGCGCGTCCGGATCCACGCCGCCCGCGGCGGTCACACGCATGTGCGGCCCGGTCAGCAGGCGAGCGCGAAACGCGGTGAGACCGGGCCGGTCCAGAGCGGGCAAAACCGCGAG
Source organism: uncultured Gammaproteobacteria bacterium (assembly GCA_963708735.1). Lineage (GTDB taxonomy): Bacteria > Pseudomonadota > Gammaproteobacteria > Pseudomonadales > Porticoccaceae > JAGPUQ01. The sequence continues at coordinate 379,698 of CAVPTW010000042.1, read as the reverse complement.
CGGGCGGGCGATGGGATGGGCGCCGAAGCGGGCACGCAACGCCTGTTGTTCCCAACGCTCCCGGGTCGACTCCGCGCCGATCTCCGCCGCCAGCACCCGGGCTTCGCGCTGTACCTGGGAGTCCGGCGGCAGCGGGGCGAGAACTGCCCGCACCAGCGTCCGCAGGAAGTCCGGCGCCGCCGCCGCCGGCAGCAGGGCGTGCCAGACCGTCCACTCGCGCCCGCTCTGGCCGTTCACGGCGCCGCCCCAGCGGGCGAGCGCGGCGGTCGGCAGCGCTGCGCAGACCAGATGCTCCAGCAGATGCGCGGCCCCGCTCTCGTGCGCGCCTTCGTGCAGCCGTCCGGCGCGCCACCAGAGGGCAACCGCCGCCGTATGGCGGCCGGCGCTCGGCTGCGTGTGAAGTTCGATGCCGTTGGCGAGGCGCAGCGGGGGCGGCGCCCCATCATGGCCCATCAGTGCTCGCTCATGGGGCGCGGTACGCTGGATCTGTGCCCCCGCAAGAGCGCCGAATTGGCGCCGCCAGTGCCGATTGGCGCTCCCAGAGGTTGCGCGTGGCGGGTGCCGTCCTTTTGCGCGGATCTGTGGTGGCGGGTGGCACGAGCCGTGCTTGGTTTCATGGCGATACGGGAGGGTGTGGCGTCGCGGCCATTTTCCCACGCGATCACACGAAGACAACTAGGGTTCCGGCCTCCTCGGAGGTGACTGGTCCGAGGGTTGTCGGCCCCAGTGGGGTTACACCGGCGGGACAAAAGCCCGGGAGGACCAGTTGGCCTCCCGCGTCCTGTCCGAACCCATTGGAGGATCGATCATGTTCCAGCGCCTTTCTCACGCTGTCCTGCTCGTCATTGCATTCTTGTTCACTTCTGCGGTTCAGGCTGCGCCCGTGCGCGTCGGTGTCAGCGACTGGCCCGGCTGGGTGGCCTGGTATGTGGCCAAGGAAAAAGGATTTTTCAAGAAATACGCCGCCGATGTCGAACTGGTGTGGTTCCCCAACTACACGGATTCGATCCAGGCGCTGTCCGCTGGCCAGCTCGACGCCAATTCCCAGACCTGGAGCGACACCCTGGCGCCGCTGGCGGCGGGCGTGCCGCTCAAGGTCATTCTGGCCAACGACAATTCGGCGGGTAACGACGCCCTGATGGTGGCGCCGTCGATCACCAGCTTCGCCGATCTGAAGGGCAAGCCAGTCGCCCTCGAACAGTACAGCGTCTCCCATTTCGTGCTGGCCACCGCCCTGGCGAAGAACGGCATGACGCCCGCCGACGTGCAGGTGGTCAATCTCGCCGCCGGCGATGCGGCGGCGGCGTTTCTCGGTGGTCGGGTGCCGGCGGTGGTGGTCTGGAATCCCTGGGTGAACCAGATTCAGTCCAGCGGCAAGGGCAAGGCGCTGTTTACCTCGAAGGACATGCCCGGCCTGATCCCCGATCTGCTGGTGGCGCGTGGGCCGGCACTCGCCGACGCCAAAAAACGCGCCGTCTTTGCCGGCATGGTGCGGGCGTGGTACGACACCGTGGCGTTCATCGGCGCGCACCCGCGGGAGGCCGCGGTCATCATGGCGAAAGTGGTGGGACTGCCCCCCGAGGAATATGCCGCCTATCTGCCGGGCACACGCTTTTTCGGTCCGAAAGAAAATCGGATCGCACTCGGAGAGCCCGCGCGGCCTGAATCCCTGGTGGGCGTGGGACCGACCATTGCGGCGTTCCTGACCGAGAACAAACTGCTGGAGGGCAAGGTCGATTTCGCCGCCGCGATCGATCCGAGCCTGGTGCGCGAGGTTGCCGACCAGCCGTCTGCTGATTGAGTCCGAACCATGGCGGCCGATCAGTTGTGGTCAATCCGCGGGACGCTGGGCGGCGTGCGTTATCTGGCCATCGCCGGGGTGGGATTCGCGAGCTTTCTGGGCGGCTGGTGGTGGCTGGCCGGCAGCGGACTGGTGGATGCCGTGTTTCTCCCGGAACCGGCTTCCGTCGCGCGCCGTCTGCTCGGTTGGTATGCCGACGGCAGTCTGTTCGCCGATATCAGGATCAGCATTGGCCGGGTGCTGGGCGGCTTTGTGCTGGCAGTGGTGATGGCCGTGCCACTCGGAATCTACATCGGCAGCTTCCGCCCCGTGCAGGCGTTTTTCGAACCGCTGATGGAATTCGCCCGCTATCTGCCCGCGGTGGCTTTCGTGCCCTTGGTGCTGCTGTGGGTGGGCATCGGGGAGGGCGCCAAGATCACGCTGATCTGGATCGGGACTTTTTTCCAGATGGTCCTGATGGTGTCGGACAACATCCGTCAGGTGCCCATGGCGCAGATCGAGGCGGCCCAGACCCTGGGCGCGCACCGCGGCGAGGTGGTGTCGCTGGTGGTGTTCAAGTCGGCACTGCCCGGCATCGTCGACACCCTGCGCGTCACGCTCGGCTGGGCCTGGACCTATCTGGTGGTGGCGGAACTGGTGGCCGCCAATTCCGGCATCGGCTACGCCATTCTGCGCGCCCAGCGCTTCCTGCAGACCGATAAGATTTTCGTCGGCATTCTGCTGATCGGTCTGCTGGGTCTGCTGATGGACCAGGGCTTTCGGCTGGTGCACCGGCGCGCCTTTCCCTGGCTGCACCTGCGATGAATCCCGTGGCGGAGACCTGTATCCGTATCGAGCGCCTCGGCAAGACCTATCGGGGTCAGGCCACGCCCGCCCTGCAGGAGATCGACCTGGCCGTGGCCGAGGGCGAATTCGTTGCTCTGGTGGGCGCTTCCGGCTGCGGCAAATCCACGCTGTTGCGCCTGATCGCGGGGCTGGAAGCCCCGAGCTTGGGGCGGGTCTGTCTGGATGGTCGGCCCGTGATGGGGCCGGGCGCCGACCGCGCCGTGGTGTTCCAGGACTACAGCCTCTACCCCTGGCTCAACGTGCTCGAAAACGTGCGCTTCTGCCGCTCCCTGCGCGCCCACACCCGGGATGCCAGCGAGTCCGAGGTCAACGCCGCCGTGGAGCGCGCCTACGCCCTGCTGGAGTTGATGGGGCTGGATGAAGTGCGCGAGCGCTACCCCAACCAGCTCTCCGGCGGCATGCGCCAGCGCGTCGCCATCGCCCGCGCCCTGATGGCGCAGCCCCGGGTGCTGTTGATGGACGAGCCCTTCGGGGCGCTCGATGCCCAGACCCGCGAAGTGATGCACGAGCTGATCCTGCGCCTGTTCGAGATCGAACGCAGCACCATCGTCTTTGTGACCCACGACGTGGAGGAAGCGGTCTATCTCGCCGACCGGGTGGTGGTGCTGGCGCCGCAGCCGGGGCGCATCGACAGCATCCATCCGGTAGCGCTGCCGCCGCCCGGCGCGCGCCACCCGGATCTCAAGCTCGCCCCCGAATTCCTGTCCCAGAAAAAAACCGTGCTGGATCGCATTCGCGCCACTTCGGGCGTGCAGCGCGATCTGGACAAACTGAGTCGCCTGGCCGAGCTCTCGCGGCGCGGCCGGCGGCCCGATGCCAAACCCGCCATTGGGAATCACTGAGGAGATAGCCATTCATGCGCCTGCAACGCTTTAACGCCACCGGGGCGCTCAGCCGCGGCCTCGACCACCATCCGATGTTCGACAAAACCCAGTTGCAAGGCTGGAAATCGCTGCAAAAGGAAAAGGACCTGCCCACGGAGGCCTGGAAAGCCCATGTGCAGCACGGTCTCGATAATGGCCTGACCGCTGCCGCCAGTGTTCAGGACCGCGGTATATCCACCTTCGTGCGCGGCGAGCTGCCGCACTTTGCGGGCATCAATACCTTCATGAAGGCGCCCTTCTGCGAGAACGTCCACAACATCGGCCAGTACGATGCGGCGATTCTGGGCGTGCCCTTCGACGGCGGCACCACCTACCGCCCCGGCACCCGCTTCGGGCCCCAGGGGATCCGCAAGATCAGCGCGCTCTACACGCCCTACAACTACGAGCTGGGCGTGGACCTGCGCGAACAGATGAATCTCTGCGACGCCGGCGACGTGTTCGTGATTCCCGCCAATATCGAGAAGACATTCGATCAGATCAGCCGCGGCGTAGGCCATATCTTTGCGTCCGGCGCATTGCCCATCGTGCTCGGCGGCGATCACTCGATCGGCTTCGCCACCGTGCGCGGCATTGCGGAAAACACCGACAAGAAGATCGGCATCATCCACTTCGACCGCCACGCCGACATCCAGGAAAAGGACCTCGACGAGCGCATGCACACCACACCCTGGTTCCATGCCACCAATCTGCCCAATGTGCAGGCCAGGAATCTGGTGCAGGTGGGCATCGGCGGCTGGCAGGTGCCGCGGCCCGCGGTGAAGGAAGCGCGCAAGCGCGGCACCACCATTCTGACCATGAATGACGTGGCCGAACTGGGCCTGGAGAAGACCGCCGAGATCGCGCTGGAAACCGCGTGGGACGGTACCGATGCCGTCTATCTGTCGTTCGACATCGACGCCGTGGACTGCGGGTTCGTTCCGGGTACCGGCTGGCCGGAGCCGGGCGGTTTTCTGCCCCGCGAAATTCTCTACCTGCTCGGTGCGGTGGCGAAAGAGGGTATCTGTGGCATGGAGGTGGTCGAGGTCTCGCCGCCTTACGACCAATCCGAGATCACCGCGCTGCTCGCCACCCGCGCCATTGTCGATGTGCTGGGTACTCTGGTGGCCCACGGCAAGCTGGGCTCGCACAGGTCGATCATTCGCGGTTGGGGCGCCTGAGATGATCGCCCTGCCGAACCAGACGCTCTCCCTGATGAGCATGGGTTTCGGTCTCGGTCTGCTGCACGCCCTCGACCCGGATCATGTGCTGGCGGTGGCGAATCTGGGCGATGCCCGCGCCGGGCGTCGCGCCACCCTGGGCTTCTGCGCACGCTGGGCGCTGGGCCACGGTACGGCGCTGCTGGGCATCGGCGCCCTGGTGCTGCTGGCCGGGATGGCGGTGCCCAGTGCCCTCAGCGCGGCAGCCGAACATCTGGTGGGCTGGGTGTTGATTGCGCTGGGGGTAACCACGCTGTGGCGGCTCTGGGTGGGCGAGGGACCGGTGCAATGGCATTGCCACGGCGTTGCTGGCACGCATCTGCATGTGGCGGGATTGCCGGCTCACCCTGGCCGCCGCGCGCTGCTGGTGGGACTGCTGCACGGCACCGCCGGATCCGCCTCGCTGCTGGTTCTGGCGCCCCTCGCGACCGCTGCCAATCCGTGGCTCGGCATGAGTTATCTGCTGCTGTTCACCGTCGGTGTGCTGGCCGCGATGATGGTCTTTGGCACTGTGCTGGGTACCGGCTTTCGATACCTGCCGGGTATACGCGCCGGCGCGTCATCGGGACTGCGGATACTGGTTGCACTTGCCGCCATGGCGTTCGGCCTGTCACTACTGCGGGGCGACTGATCCCGCGCCGGACGGCATCCACTCTCATGGAAGTGGGAATGACGGGTTATGCCCGCGGTCCGATGGTCCAGGTGTCTGATGGTCCGGCTTCTGGACCTTGGCCACTTCTGGACCTTGGCTACTTCTGGACCTTGGCTACTTCTGGACCTTGGCTACTTCTGGACCTTGGCTACTTCTGGACCTTGGCTGCATGGCCCACAAATTGCGAGTTCCAAAAGTATTCTTCCCGACGATGAGTGCTTATGGAACTTCGCGAACCCGGTGATTTCACCCATCTTCGCCTCAGTGGCGGCACGCGGCGGCCGGGCTGGCCGCTTTCTGGTGTAGCATCTGGCGATGGCAGGGCCGCTCCGGCTCCGCAGCCCCGGACGGGCGAAATGACGCTGGACTGGAAACATTACGATAGCGGCGCGCTGTTCGACGAACTGATCAGCAGTCCCGGCAATGCGCGGGCGCCGGCGCGGCGTCTGGTGGCTTATCTGGCGTCGCTGGGCGATGCCGAGCTCGAATCGCGCCGACGCATGGCGGAGGCGACCATCCGCCAGATGGGGGTAACCTTCACCGTGTATTCGGAGGAGGGCAACATCGACCGCGCCTGGCCCTTCGACATCATTCCCCGCACCATCTCGGCGCGGCAGTGGCGCGAGGTCGATGCCGGTCTCAGGCAGCGGCTGCGCGCGCTCAATCGTTTTATCGACGACATCTACCACGAGCAGCGCATCATCGCCGACGGTGTGTTTCCCGCCGAAGTACTGGCGCAGTCGAAGAATTTCCGTCCGGAATGCGTCGGCGTGTCGCCCCCTTTTGGGGTCTGGGCGCACATCTGCGGCACCGATCTGGTGCGCGACGAGCGCGGCCGGTTCTTCGTCCTGGAAGACAATCTGCGGGTCCCCTCCGGCGTCGCCTACATGCTGGAGAATCGCGCCATCACCAAGCGGGTGCTGCCGGAGCTGTTCGAGAGCGACGCCATTCTCCCCGTGAGCGACTATCCCGCGCGCCTGTTCGACATGCTCGCCGCGCTGTCGCCGCGCAAGCTCAGCAATCCGGGCATCGTGGTGCTCACGCCCGGCATCTATAACTCGGCCTATTTCGAGCACGCCTACCTCGCCCAGCAGATGGGCGTGGAGCTGGTCGAGGGTCGCGATCTCCTGGTGGGCGACGACGACTGTGTGTACATGCGCACCATCGCCGGCCGCGAGCGGGTGGATGTGATCTACCGGCGCATCGACGACCTGTTTCTGGATCCGGAAGTCTTCAATCCGGAATCCATGCTCGGCGTGCCCGGGCTGATGCGCGCCTGGCGCGCCGGCAAGGTGGCGCTCGCCAACGCGCCCGGCGCGGGCGTGGCGGACGACAAGGTGGTCTACGCCTATGTGCCGAAAATGATCGAGTACTACCTGGGCGAAAAAGCCCTGCTCGCCAATGTCGAGACGTTTCTGTGTGCCGATCCTGAGCAGCGCGCCTATGTGCTCGACCACCTCGACGAGCTGGTGGTGAAGCCCGCCAACGAATCCGGCGGCTACGGCATGCTGGTCGGTCCGCACGCGACCCGCAAGGAGCGCGCCGAGTTCGCGCGCCTCATCCAGGCCGATCCCCGCAACTACATTGCCCAGCCCACCCTCAAACTGTCGGTGGCGCCCACCCTGGTGGACGGCGGCCGTCTGGAGCCGCGCCATCTGGATCTGCGGCCCTTCGTGCTGCAGGCCGAGGACATGTACGTCACCACCGGCGGACTCACCCGAGTGGCGCTGCGCAAGGGCAGCCTGGTGGTGAATTCCTCCCAGGGCGGCGGCAGCAAGGACACCTGGATCGTCGACACGGATGCGAAGTGATGCTGTCGTCCGTCGCTGAGCGCATCTACTGGGCGGCGCGCTATCTGGAGCGCGCCGAGAACACCGCGCGTCTGGTCAGCGTCTACGACAGCCTGCTTCTGGATCTGCCCCGGGGTATCGACATCAGTTGGTACAACCTGATCGAGCTCAACAGCGCCACCGAAGCCTTCGCCGAGCGCTACCGGGTGCGGGACGAGCGCAATGTGGTGAAGTTCCTGCTGGCCGATGCCGATCACAGCGGCGGGCTGGTCAACTCGCTGCGCATGGTGCGCGAGAACCTGCGCACCACCCGCGATGTGTTCGCTCCCGAGGTGTGGGAGTTCGTCAACGATCTGTTTTATTTCGCCACCGACAATGTGGCGCAGGGAACCGGACGCAAACTGCGCCACCAGTTCACCGGCGGCATCATTCGCGGTTGCGAGCAGGTGAACGGTCAGATCGCCGCCACCACCAGCCGCGATGCGCCCTGGCAGTTCATTCAGCTTGGCCGGCATCTCGAGCGCGCCGACATGACCACGCGCATTCTCGATGCCGGCGCCGTTGCGCTGTTGCAGTCGGCGGAGCGCGGACAGGTGAATCTGGGCCAGATTGTCTGGGGGCATGTGCTGCGCTCGCTGAGCGCCGAACTCGCCTACCGCCGCGCGGTGCGGGTGCGGGTGGCGGGTCCGGAAGTGGCGAACTTTCTGCTCAACGACCCGTATTTTCCCCGTACCATCCGCTTCTGTCGCGAACAGGTGGCGAGTGCCATCCGCACGCTGCCGGGGAGCGAGGCGATGCTGGGTGCCCTGAAAGAAGTCGCGGCGGTGTATTACCCGATCCGGTCGATCGAGGATCTCGGTCCGGCGTTTCGCGACTATCTCAATGAAATCCAGATTCGGATCGGCACCATGCATGAACGTATCCGCGATGCCTGGTTTGCGCTGCGCTGAATCCGGGGTCTTGAATTTGAAAAGATGAATTTGAAAAGATGAATTTGCAACGACGAGTTTGAAATATTGAAACCGGACTATCCAACCCACCGCACTGAACCCGGAGCATTGGATTCATGACCATTCGCGTCAAGCTGCTCCACGTCACCGAATACCGCTTCGACCGGCTGGTGAACCTGTCGCCCCATGTCCTGCGCCTGCGGCCCGCGGCCCACTGTCGCACACCGATTCGCGGTTATTCGCTGCGGGTGAGTCCGGCCACGCACTTCCTCAACTGGCAGCAGGATCCCTGCGGCAATTATCTTGCGCGCCTGGTATTTCCCGAGCGCAGCGATCATCTGTCGATCACGGTCGAGGTCATCGCCGAGATGACGGTGATCAATCCGTTCGACTTCTTTCTCGACGAAGGCGCCGAGCGGTTTCCCTTCGACTACGGCGAACGCGACCGCCACGAGTTGGCGCCCTATCTGGTCTGCGAGCCCGCCGGGCCGCTGTTGCAGCGCTGGCTGGCCGGCGTGGCGCGCGCGCCCATCCCGACCAACGACTTTCTGGTCGGGCTCAACCAGCGCCTGCAGCGCGATATTTCCTACAACATCCGCATGGAGCCCGGCGTGCAGAGCTGCGAGCGGACGCTCGAACTGGCGCGCGGTTCCTGCCGCGACAGTGCCTGGCTGCTGGTGCAGATCTGCCGTCATCTGGGGCTCGCCGCGCGCTTTGTATCGGGCTATCTGGTGCAACTGAAGGCGGATGTGGCGGCGCTCGACGGTCCCTCGGGACCCGCCGCCGACTTCACCGATCTCCACGCCTGGTGCGAAGTGTACCTGCCCGGGGCCGGCTGGGTCGGGCTCGATCCGACTTCGGGGCTGTTTGCGGGCGAAGGTCACATTCCGCTTGCCTGCACGCCGGACCCGGTGTCGGCAGCGCCCATCGAAGGCTTCACCGATACCTGCGAGGTGGAGTTTCACCACCGCAACGAAGTGCTGCGGATTCACGAGGATCCCCGGGTCACGAAGCCCTACACCGAGGCGCAGTGGGCGCTGATCGACGCCCTGGGCGCCGCGGTGGACGCGCGCCTCGACGCCATGGATGTGCGTCTCACCCAGGGTGGTGAGCCGACCTTTGTGTCCATCGATGACATGGAATCGGCGCAGTGGAACACCACGGCGCTCGGCGCGGACAAGCTCCGTCTCGCCCGGGAGCTGCTGCTGCGCCTGCGCGACCGCTTTGCCCGCGGCGGTTTGCTGCACCACGGTCAGGGCAAGTGGTATCCCGGCGAGGAGCTGCCGCGCTGGGCGCTCGGCTGTTTCTGGCGCAGTGACGGTGAACCCGTGTGGCGTGATCCGCAGTGGCTGGCGCCGGTGGGCACGGATCAGGGCCACGACTTTGCCGCCGCCGACCGTTTCGCCAACCACCTGTGCGTGGCCTTGGGACTCGATCCGGCGCGGCTGCTCATTGCGCGCGAGGATGCTTTTCACTATCTCTGGCGCGAACAGGAATTGCCGGAGCATCTCGACCCCCAGACCGCCGCGTTGGATGACAGTCTGGAGCGCCGCCGACTGGCGCGCTTGCTGCAACAGGGCTTGCACGCGCCGACCGGCCTCGCGCTGCCCCTGGGCTGGGACCCGGTTGCGGAGCGCTGGCGCAGTTCGCCCTGGCCGCTGCGGCGCGGCCAGTTGATACTCATCCCGGGCGATTCGCCCATGGGTTACCGGCTGCCGCTGGATTCGTTGCCGCAAGTGACCGAGGCCGAGGCGCGCGAGGCGGAGCGCGATCCCTTCGCGCCTGCCAAACCCCTGGATGCCGACTACCACCAGTACGCCCAGGCGGTGCTGGAAGCCGCCGCGGATCGTCGCGAGATCATGGCGGCGCCCGCCGATCCGAAAGCCGATGCGGAACCGCCGGCGCCCCTGGTGCGCACGGCGCTGTGCATCGAACCCCGCGACGGCACCCTGCATATCTTCCTGCCGCCGCTCCAGCATCTGGAACACTATCTGGCGCTGGTGGGAGCGGTGGAAGCCTGCGCGGCGGATCTGCGCCTGCCGGTGGTGATCGAAGGCTACGAGCCGCCCCGCGATCCCCGTCTGCTGCGCCTGCTGGTGACGCCGGATCCGGGTGTGATCGAGGTGAACATCCATCCCGCCAGCAGTTGGTCCGAGCTGCGCGACAACACCCTGGCACTCTACGCCGAGGCGCACCAGGCACGCCTGGGTACCGAGAAGTTTCTGCACGATGGCCGCCACACCGGCACCGGCGGCGGCAACCATGTGACGCTCGGCGGCGCCACTCCGGCCGACAGCCCACTGCTGCGGCGGCCCGACCTGTTGCGGAGCCTGATTACCTACTGGCAGCACCATCCGGGACTGTCCTATGCGTTTTCCGGCATGTTCATCGGTCCCACCAGCCAGTCGCCGCGGGTCGACGAAGGCCGCGCCGAGACCCTCTACGAACTGGAAATCGCCTTCCAGCAGATGCCGTCCGGGGAGATCGCGCAGCCCTGGCTGGTGGACCGGCTGCTGCGCAATCTGCTCACCGACATTACCGGCAATACCCACAGGTCCGAGTTCTGCATCGACAAGCTGTATGCGCCGGGCAGCGCCAGCGGGCGCCAGGGAATCCTGGAATTCCGCGGTTTCGAAATGCCGCCCCATGCCCATATGGCACTGGTGCAGGCGCTGCTCCTGCGCAGCCTGGTGGCGCGCCTGTGGCGGACGCCCTATCACCGGCCGCTGGTACGCTGGGGCACGGCGCTGCATGATCGCTTCATGTTGCCGCACCATGCCTGGGTCGATCTGCGCGATGTGGTGGCGGATCTGAATGCCCACGACTTGCCGTTTCAGCTCGACTGGCTTGCGCCCTTCGCCGAGTTTCGCTATCCCCACTACGGCGAGGTGCAGATCGGCGACATCCGCATCGAACTGCGCTGGGCCATCGAGCCCTGGCATGTGCTGGGGGAGGAAGTCGGGAGCTTCGGCACCGCCCGCTATGTGGATTCTTCCGTGGAGCGGCTCCAGGTCAAGGTGGACGGGCTCACCGACAGCCGCTATGTGCTGGCCTGCAACGGCCGCCGCGTACCCCTGCGCAACACCGGCCGCCACGGCGAATACGTGGCCGGAGTGCGCTATCGCGCCTGGGCGCCGCCGTCCGCGCTGCATCCGACCATCGGGGTGCAGGCGCCCCTGGTGTTCGACCTGATCGACACCTGGAATGGTCTCGCGGTCGGCGGCTGCACCTACCATGTGGTGCATCCCGGCGGGCGCAGCTACGACGACTTTCCGGTCAATGCCAACGCCGCCGAGGCGCGCCGAGTCAGCCGTTTCACGGCGTTCGGGCACACGCCCGGCAAGCTCGCCGAGGTCGCGTTGCCGCCGGTGCTGCGTAATTTCGTACCGCGCGATCAGTTCCCGCGGCCCATGGCGCCCCCGCCCGAAGAGCCCAGTAATGAATACCCGCACACGCTGGACCTGCGGCGTGGCGCCTGAGCCGGGCTCGGCCGTGGACGCGGGGCGCGTAGCTGCTGCCGGGAGCGCCCGACTGTGCCAGAATCCGCCGCTCGCCGACCACCGGGCAGGCTTTTCGAACTCATGACCGATTTTCACTCCATGCGCCCGTTTCAACCCATCCCCAGCCAGTTGCAGCAGGGCGGGCAGGCGACGGCGGCGCTGAACGGGGCGCCGGGTTACGGTCCCGCCGTTGCCGACCGCCACGATGAAGTCTATGAACCCGGCGGCGCGGTGCGCCCCCACTGGCGTTATCTGCTGGAAGGTCTGGCGGCCCTGGGGCCCGAAGTGCTGGCGGAGCGCGAGCGCAAGGCGCGGCGCATCCTGCGCGACGACGGCGCCACCTACAACGTCTCCAGCGAACCCCTGGCGAGTCGTATCTGGGAGCTGGATCTGGTCCCCCAGCTCATCGAGAGCGAGGACTGGAGCCACATCGAGGCGGGCCTGATCGAGCGGGCGGAACTGCTGGATCTGGTGCTCAAGGATATCTACGGCGGGCGCGACCTGATCCGCCACGGCATCGTGCCGCCCGAGCTGGTCTACAGCCACCCGGGATTCCTGCGGCAGTGCCAGGGTATCCGGGTGCCCGGCGAGCATCACCTGATTCTCTACGCCGCCGACATGGTGCGCGATGCCGATGGCGCCATGTGCATCATCGGAGATCGCGCCCAGGCGCCGAGCGGTGTCGGCTACGCGCTGGAGAACCGCACCGTGATGTCGCGGGTGCTGCCCAGCCTGTTCCGCGACAGCCATGTGCATCGCCTGTCGGGATTCTTTCACCAGCTGCGCCAGAAGCTGATGGCACTGGCCCCCGGCGATGCCATTCCCCAGGTGGCGGTACTGACGCCCGGCTCCTACAGCGAAACCTATTTCGAGCACGCCTTTCTGGCCAACTACCTGGGCTATCCCCTGGTGCAGGGCGGCGATCTCACCGTGCGCGGCGGGCGGGTGTGGATGAAGTCCCTCGAAGGCCTGCGCCGCATCGACATCATTCTGCGGCGGGTGGACGATTTCTTCTGCGACCCGGTGGAGCTGCGCGGCGACTCCCAGTTGGGCGTGCCGGGCCTGCTCGAAGTGGTGCGCGCCGGTCGCGTCGTGATCGCCAATCCGCTGGGCGCGGGCTTTGTCGAAAATCCCGCACTGTTCAAATACCTGCCCGCCATCGGCAAATTCTTTTTCGGGCGCGAGCCCCGCATCCGCACCGTGGAGACGTTCTGGTGCGGCGATCCGGCGGATCGCGATCGGGTCCTGGCGGAACTGCCGCAACTGGTCATCAAGCCGGCGTTTCGCCGCTACGGTCAGCACAGCGTGTTCGGCAGCGATCTGGGTACGGCGGAACTGGCGCTCTGGCAGCGGCGGATTCAGGACGCGCCGCTCGATTATGTCGCCCAGCGCTACCAGGTTTCATCGCGCACGCCGGTGCTGGAGGGTGGTGCGTTCACGCCCAGGCCCATGGTGCTGCGCAGCTTCGCGGTCGCCAATCCCACCTCCTACACGGTACTGCCGGGCGGGCTCACCCGCATCGGGCGCGCCAGCGACACGCGGGTGATCACCAACCTGACCGGCTCCAACAGCAAGGACACCTGGGTGCTCGCCTCCGAGCCGGAGAAGCAACTCTCGCTGCGGCGGGAGGCCGTCGCCACCCGCGCGCCGTCGGAGCGCGGGGTATTGCCCAGCCGCGTGGTGGAAAACCTGTTCTGGATGGGCCGCTACGCCGAGCGCGGCGAGGCGGCCCTGCGCCTGCTGCGTACCCTGTTCCTGCAACTCAACGGAGTGGAGCCTCTGTCCGATGGTGCGCGCCGCGTGCTGCTGGGCGCGGTGACCCGGGTGACTCATACCCTGCCGGGCTTCACGGTGGCGGACGCGCCTTTCGCGACGCCCGAACGCGAACTGAAAGCCGTGGTGCTGGACGCCGCCAGTCCGGGCTCGGTCGTGGGAAGCCTGCGCGCCATGTTGCAGGCCGGTGAAGAAGTCAAAGAGCTGCTCTCCGCCGATACCCAGCGGGTGTTGAACGATCTGCGTGATGAGCTGGCGGCGCTGGCCGAGCAGCTTGGCGCGGAACAACTGGTGGCGCCGGAAGAGGCGCTCGATCCGCTGGTGACTTCCCTGCTGGCACTCGCCGGGCTGCGCCACGAGAGTATGTTCCGCGGCATGAACTGGCGCTTCTGGGAGCTGGGCCGCTGCATCGAAAAAGCCATCCAGCTCACCACCCTGCTGCGCGCCACGCTGGTGCCCGATCTGGCCGAGAACGATATCCCGGTGGTGGTGGAGTCCGTGCTGTTGACCTGCGAGACCCTCATCACCTACCGCCGACGCTATCGCGCCGAACCGGACATTCGCCACGGGCTCGAATTGCTGGTGCTGGACGAGACCAATCCGCGGGCGCTGCTCTACCAGGTGCAGCGCCTCGGCGATCACATCGCCGCGCTGCCCACCGTCGAGTCCGGCCCCGGACTGTCACGCGCTGGCCGTCTGGCGCTCGAGGCGCTCACCGCGCTGCACCTCAGTCGACCCGAAGAACTGGCTGTCGGCGCGGGCGAAGCCGGCCGCGGGGCGCTCGAGCAACTGCTGGGTCGGCTGGAGGGCCTCTTGATCGCGACGGCGGAAATGCTGGCCGAATGCTATTTCGACCATCGCGCCGCGCAGCAACAGCTCATCGCGGCGGACTGGGGTTACGGACAGTGATCTACCGGGTTCGCCACGTCACCTGCTACCGCTACGAGCGCCTCGTGACGCTGTGCCACAACCAGGCCCATCTGTTGCCCCGCGACACCCGCAACCAGCGCTGTCTGGACAGCCGTATTCAGGTGACGCCCGCACCCGCGACCGCGGTAGAAGAGCGCGACTATTTCGGCAACCGGGTCTACCGGTTTTCCGTCGAGACACCGCATCGCGAGCTGGAAGTCAGCGTCTCCAGCACGGTCGAGGTCGATCTGGGTCGCAATGGAACCCCGGTTCTGGATCTGGGCGCGACCTGCGCCGAGGCGCGCGACCGCCTGTGGCGGGAAAGCGATGAGAATCATCTGTTGGCGCGGGAATTCCTGCTGGATTCCCCGATGATCAAAGCCGGTACCGCATTGCGGGACTATGCCGCGCCACTGTTTGCCGACACCCGACCGCTGCTGTCGGCAGTGCGCGAACTCACCAGCCGCATCTTCAGCGATTTTGCCTACGATCCGGAATTCACCACCGTCGCGACGCCCCTGGAAGACGTGCTGGAAAGCCGGCGCGGCGTCTGCCAGGACTTCGCCCACCTCGCCGTCGGCTGTCTGCGCGCGCTGGGGTTTCCGGCGCGCTATGTGAGCGGCTATGTGGAAACCCGGCCCGCGCCGGGACAGGCGCGCCTGGTCGGCGCCGACGCCTCCCACGCCTGGTTCGCGGTCTATGCGCCGGGGGAGGGCTGGGTGGAGTTCGATCCCACCAACGACAACATGCCGGGCGCGCAGCACATCACCACCGCCTGGGGCCGCGACTATTCCGACGTAACGCCCCTGCGCGGCGTCATCTTCGACGGCGGCGACTGCCAGAAGATGACGGTCGGGGTGGATGTGGAGCGGGTGTAGGCAAACCCGTACGGATGCCCGGCGCAGGTACCCTGGACGGCGCCGGGAGCGCCACCGATACGGTTCAAAGCCACAGCAACAAAACTACAGCAACAAAACTACAGCAACAAAACTACAGCAACAAAACCACAACAAAAAACCACTGCCTGGAGTTCACCATGAAACTTTCCCAACCCCGTATTCCACCCCTGGCCGAGAGCGAATGGACCGAGGCGCAGCGCAAGGTGCTGGCGCCGGTCAAGGCCGCGCAGCCCTTCTACAACGTGCTGGGAACCCTGTCGCGCCACTGGGATGCGGCGCAGAAATTCACTGTCTGGGCCTATCACGTGATGGGCGAGACTTCGCGCATCGCGCCGCGCGAGCGCGAAATCCTCATTCTGCGGGTGGGCTGGTTGTGCCAGGCCGAGTACGAATGGGGCCAGCATGTGATCTTCGCGCGCGAAGCCGGCCTCACGGATGCCGAGATCGCGCGCATCAAGGCGGGACCGGATGCGCCGGGGTGGACGCCGTTCGAGGCGGCGCTGCTGCGCGCGACCGACGAACTGCATCACGATTCCTGCATCGGTGACGCGACCTGGAAAGCGCTCGCCGAGCGTTACGACGATCTGCAGATGATGGATGTGGTGTTCGCGGTCGGCCAGTACCACCTGGTGTCGATGGCGCTGAACTCGTTCGGCGTGCAGCTCGACGCGGGCGTCAAGGGGTTCTGAGCCCCGTGTCGTGAGCCGTGAGCCGTGAGCCGTGAGCCGTGAGCCGTGAGCCGTGAGCCGTGAGCCGGGTCAGGTCGGGACCGGCTCGCTGACCAGCACGCCGTCCGCGGTCAGCTCGGCGATGCGTTCCGCCGCGAGGCCGAGCAAGCCACCCAGCACCGCGCCATTGTGCTCGCCCAGATAGGGCGCCTGCAGGTCGAGGTCGTTGGCGAAGGCCGAAAACCGCAGCGGCATGCCGGGCATTTCGAAGCTGCCGGCGCCGCGGTCGGTGATGGTGCGCACCGTGCCACGGTATTTCATGTGGGGATGGTTCATCACCTGCTGGATCGAGAGGATCGGTGCCACCGGCACATGGTGCTCGCCGAGCAGGCGGATCGTGGCCGCGTCGCTCTCCTGGGCCTGTAGCCAGCCCTCGATCAGTACCTTGAGTTCGGCGTGGTGGGCGACCCGGGCCGGGTCGTCGATGAAACGCGGATCGGTGATGAGTTCGGGCCGGCCCATGGCGTTACAGAAGTCCTTCCAGCGGCCGAGGATGGCGATCAGGATCAGATAGCCGTCCTTGCTCTTGTACACCCCGAGCGGTGCCACTGCCGAATGGTAGCGACCGGGCAGGTAGGGGTTGATCGCGCCGCCGCTGGCGCTGATCGCACCGACGTTCATTTCGTGGCTGTGGAAATAGCAGTCGAGCAGCGAGATATCGAGATACTGTCCGCCCTCGCCCGAGGTGGCGCGGTGATAGAGCGCGCCATTGATGGCGGCGAGCGCGTGGGCGCCGGTGGTGGTGTCGCCGAGGGCGGCGATGGGGATGTAGGGACCGTTTTCCTTGTCGCCGATCATGCCGGTGATGCCCGCATAGGCCTGGCCGATGAAGTCATAGCCGGGCAGTCCGGACAGCGGCCCGTCCTGACCAAAGGTCGAGATCGAGCACATGATGGCTTTGGGGTTGAGTTCGTGCACTTTTTCCCAGGGCAGTCCCAGGCGGCGGATCGCGCCCGGAGCGAAGTTCTCGATCACCACGTCGACTTGCTTGACCAGATCGTGGATGAGCTGGAGGCCGGCGGTGGATCTCATGTCCACGCAGACGCTTTTCTTGCCGCGGTTCTGCTGGATGAAATAAACGCTGCGGCCGTTGACCTTGAAGCCCACGTTGCGAATCTGTTCGCCGAAGGGCGCCAGCTCGAGCTTGATGATCTCCGCGCCCATCTCCGCCATCATCCGGGTGCAGGCGGGGCCGGCGACGTGCTGCGAGAAATCGAGCACGCGCACGCCGTCGAGGACATGTCGTTTCGCCACGGGTGTTCTCCTTATCGTTAGCTTGAGTGTGGTGTGGCGCCGGTGGCCGGCGCCCGTGAGTGTCAGGGTCCGTGAGCGTCAGGGCCCGTGAGTGTCAGGGCCCGTGAGTGTCAGGGCCCGTGAGTGTCACGGATAGTTCTTGGCGACGAAGTCCAGCCAGGCCTGCCAGCGCTGCGGGTTCGAGGGAAACTTGGGGTGGTCGTAGGCGGCGATGTGAAAGGTCTCCCCCTCGAAATGGCCGGAACCCTGGCCGATGAACTTCATCTGCTCGGCGTACATGGGTTTTTGCGCGGCGGGCACCGTCTTGGCGGCGGCTTCCGACCAGAGCCCGGCGTGGCGCAGCGCAGCGATGATGCGCTGCGCGCCGACGTCGCCGAGGGTGTCGTCCACGCACAGGTAGAGACTGGCGTTGTCCTTGTCCGCGCCGTCGAAGTAGAGCTCGAACTGGTTGATGAGATCGGTACCGGAAAGTGCCATGGCCTGTCCTCCTGGGCTGTCGTGAGTGGCTGGTTTGTATCATAGCGGAATCCTTTTGCGCCTCCGCAACTTCCCGGTCCGGCGCTCACGCTATAATCACCGAGCGGGCGGTTATCGGAATTTTTTGGGAGGAGCGAGGAATGTTGCGCAATTCGGTCGATGGTTACGGATGGGTGAGCCGGGCGCTGCACTGGTTGATGGCGGTGCTCGTCATCGGGGTGATGATTCTGGGCCTGGTGGTCGAGGAGATGCCCAAGGGACCGGCGCGCACCGGCGTGATGAACTGGCACCAGTCATTCGGAACGGTGGTGCTGGCGCTGGTCGTGCTGCGGCTCGCCTGGCGGCTGGTGAATCCGGTGCCGCGGCCGATCGGCAGTCCGCTGACGCAACGACTGGCATCCCTCATGCACTGGCTGCTCTATGCGCTGGTCATCATCCAGCCGCTCTCGGGTCTGGTGCAGGTGCAGGCCGCGGGGCATAGCCTCGCGCTGTTCGGCACCCTGGAGTTGCCCCGCCTGATCGCCGAAAACGAGCCGCTGAAGGACTTCCTTGAGGAGGTTCACGAGACCGTCTGGATTCTGATCGCGCTGGCGGCGGCGGGGCACGCTGCCGCCGCACTCAAACATCACTTCATCGATCGCGACAAGACCCTGGTACGCATGCTGCGGGGTTGAGCCTGCACAGGCTGGAACCGCGAACCGGAGCGCCGCGCAACGAAGCAGACGGCCCCGCAGCCGTTTTTCAGCAATCCGCCAGTGCTTGCGCCAACACCAGCCGTTCCGCGACGCTTTCCGGCAGGTTTGCCATGGCTTGCACCCGGTTGAGATTGATCAGCAGGCCGCGCTGGTTGGCGACCTGCACGCTGAGTCCCGGCCGCGCGTTGAGTTCGAGCATCAGCGGGCCCAGATCGCGATCCATGATGATGTCGGCGCCGAGATAGCCAAGTCCCACGGTGTCCGCGCACTCGATGGCAAGCCGCAGGATCTGCGCCCAGTGGGGGATGGCGATGCCGAGGGTGGAGTGGCCGGTGTCCGGATGGATGCCGCAGGCGCGGTTGCGCAACACGCCGTCGCGGCTGATTCCCGTCGCCAGATCGATGCCGATGCCCATGGCGCCCTGATGCAGATTGGCCCTGCCGCCGGAGGCGCGGGTCGGCAATCGCACCATGGCCGCCACCGGCACGCCGCGAAACACGATCACCCGGATGTCGGGCACGCCCTGAAAGCTGATGTGTTCGAACAGGGGATCGAACTTCACCCGATACTCGATGATGGCCTGATCCGGCAGGCCGCCCAGACTGTACATGCCGCTGACGATGTTGGAGACATGGTGCTGCATGGCGGCCAGGGTGATCAGATCCCCGCTCGGCTTGCGAAAGCTGTTGCCGAAGCGGCCGCACACCACCAGGATGCCGTTGCCGCCGCTGCCGTGGGCCGGCTTGATGACGAAATCCTCGCGCTCCCCCAGAATCCGCGCCAGATCCTTGCTCTGGTGCTGTGCCGCAATCACGGCGTAAAGCTCCGGCACGGCGATACCGCGCGCCAGTGCGAGCTGCTTGGTCAGCAGTTTGTTGTCCACCAGCGGATACAGTCGGCGCTGGTTGTGGGCCATGATGAAATCCGCGTTGCGCTGGTTCATGCCCAGCACGCCAAGCCGGCGCAGGCGGCGCGGAGACGCCAGCAAGCTCATCCGCGTGGTGTCCCACGGAAGTCGTGGAAGCGCCGCAGCTCCGACAGCCGATAACCGGTGTAGCGGCCCATCAACAGGCTCAGTCCGAGCGCGACCAGCAGTAGTTCCGGAAATACAAACATCAGGTGCATCAGATCGCGCTGATTCATCACCAGATAGCTCAATGCCGCAACCAGCAGGCTGCCCAGCCCGTTCAGGATGGCGTCGCGGGCACCGCTCTCCTCCCAGGTGATGGACATGCGCTCGATGGTCATCGCGAGGATTACCATCGGGAACAGGGCGACTGACAGGGTGCGTTCGACACCCAGTTTGTTGGTGATGAGGCTGGTCAGCAGCATGAGGCAGACCACGATGATCAGGATGGCCGTCAGGCGCGGCACCAGCAGCAGCATGAGTCGCTCCAGATAAAAGCGCAGCATCAGGCCAATGGAGACGATCATCGAGAACAGCGCGATACCCCACAGCAGCCGAGTCTCGCGGAAGGCGAGGGCGATCAGCACCGGCATGAAGGTGCCGAAGGTGCTGACGCCGACGAAGGTGCGCATCAGCACCACGATCAGCGCGCCGAGCGGGACCATGAGCAATACCCGGTAGACATTCTGACTGTGCACCGGCAGCGAGAGCAGCGACAGGTCGCCGAATATCGAGCCCTTGAGCTGGGCGTCGTGGTGGAGCACTTCGAGCAATTCCCGGTGGCCTCGAGTGACGGAGAATTGCAAATCGACATCGTGGCCGCCGGTGACGCTGTAGAGCGGGGTGTCGCCGATTCGCCACGGGATAAAGTCGGCGGGTAGTCCGGGATCGCCGGTGACGGGATTGAAGACCAGCCAGGTCTTGCCGTTGTGCACTTGCAGCAAGGGCAGCATGCGCGAGTCATTGGTGGCGCCTTCCAGGGGGAATACCCAGAGGATCCGTCCCGGTATCCGTACACCCCGCAGGATATCGATGATCTGGTGCGCCCAATCCTGGGGACTCTGTGCTCGGGCGCGCAGCAGGGCGACGTTCTGGTTGGGTTGCGGTGCGTTGAGCTGGCGCAGGAGTGCGCGGGTATAGGTGAAGACGTCGGCGGATTGCTCGCGCACATCGCTGATGATGGCGCCAATCGCGGTGGCATAGGGTTCCTCGTAAGTCGGCGGTGCTGGCAGTCCCGGCTGATCACGCCAGTAGGCGGTCTGGTCGGACGCAGCCACCGAAATCCGGTAGTAGAGGGTCTCGGCGCCGCGGGCACGGCGCTTGACCCATTGCACCTTGCGCCGGTCGCCGGTCTCCTCCACTGCCATGCCGTAGCGGTTGGCGATGAAGTGTTCGTCCAGCTTCAGAAAGCCGGGCAATACCGAAGGCAGGGCGAGGTCGACAATGGCGGGACCGCCCTCACCCTGGAAGCCGACGCGCGCCTGCACCGTCCACACGGCGGTGTCCTGATCGGCTTTGATCGGCATGCCGAGCTTGACGGCCTTGTAGGCACAGATTCCGAGCCCCGCCGCGATCAGGATTGCCGCCCAGATCAGGACGGCGACGTTCCTCACGATTTGTCCGGCGCGGCGGCGGCCTTGCCACCGGCGGCTTTGCCGCGAACAGCCTTGCCGCCGTTGGTGTTATTGCAGTCCGGCGGGGTGATATAGGTTGCCTGTGGATCGACCACCGCGACGCCGGCCAGGAAGCGGCGTCCGAGCAGCACGGGGTAGTTGAACCCGGTGCGGTCGGCGAGGGTGAACTCGGCCTGGTGCACGCTGCCACTGAAGCAGAGTTCCAGTGCTACCACCGGGCGCTTGCCGGGTTTGCCATCGCGCTCCTTGATGAGGACGCTGCGCAGGCGCGGACGCTCCAGGGTGACGGTGCGCGTCTGGCCCTGGAGGTTTTTGAGGACCAGCTCGAAGCGCACCCAGGGCTTGCCGTCGCGGGTGAAGGCTTCGACATTGCGGGCATTGATCGAGGAGGTTTTGGCGCCGGTATCCAGTTTGGCTTTGGTCTGGTGATCCGGCAGCTCGGAGAGATAGACCCTTTCCAGCCAGCCGGCCATGACCTTGTTTGAATCAGCCGCCGCGGCCATGCACGACAAGGGCAGCCACCATAGACCGACGATACCGGCCAACCAACGCAGCGCACTCATTTTGCCCCCTTCAGTCCCCGTTACCGGTGCTTGTTGTCGTTACTCGCGCAGGCGGAAGCGCACACGGAGCCGTTTCCCCCGCGCGGCCAAATTTAGCGCCTTCGGCCCTACCGGTCCGCTATTCGCGGCCCCGGAATGGCCTCATCAACCTAGTGGTGACCTTGGCCCGTGGTCGGGCGCGGGTCAGTGGTGGTGGCCGCCGGCGCCATGGACATGACCGTGGAGCAACTCCTGTTCGGTAGCCGGGCGCACCGAGTCCACGGTGACGTTGAAATGCAGGGTCATGCCGGCCAGCGGGTGATTGCCGTCGAGAGTCACGGTATCGCCTTCGATCTCGGTGACCACCACGGTGATCTGCCCCTGGGGGGTGTTGCCCGAGAAGCGCATGCCGATCTCGATTTCCTGATCCTCCCGAAACATGTCGCGGGGCACATGCTGAACCATGTCGGGGTCGCGCTCGCCATAGGCGGCGGCGGCCGGAATAACGGCGGTGAACTGCTCGCCAGGGGCGCGGCCGAGCAGTTGCTGCTCAAGGCCGGGAATGATGTTACCGGCGCCATGGAGATACACCAGCGGTCGGTCGGGCTGGCTGGCATCGAGAATCACGCCACCGTCATCGGTGAGGGTGTAATGAATGGCGACGACGGATTGCGGGGCGATGGTCACGTTGTGTACCTCACGCATTTGGGGGCGCGCCATTATGGGCGATTGTCGGTTCAGGCTCAAAACCCGATGCTCGCCGGGCGTTTCGCTTTTCACCAGGGTCGATTGCCATGTGGGACGCACGGATGCGCACTTACCGGACGGGGCGATTGCGAAACGCACGGGCACTCTCTCGGTGCGGACAAGTAATCCGCTGCCGCTTTTCGAGGCGCCCGGGAGGGGTGTTGTACGTCCCAGGGGGAAAAATCGCTGAGAAATACGCTCGAAGACGAATGGCACGGAACTTGTATTTCTGTACATCGCAAGTAGTGAATTGAGCTCCACTCCATAGCGGGCAATGCCGCCCACGGACCTCCCTCAAGCCCCGGGGAATGTCCGTGGGCTTTTTTTTTGCGGTTGCGGCCGCGACACCAGCGGTTGTCGATACAGGAGAGTTCCCCATGCTCAAGTACACCAAGTCCGGGTTGGCGCTGGCATCCCTGCTCGCGCTGGGCATCGCGCCGGCGCTGGCGGACGGCATTGCCGATGGCTTCTCCAGGGCCATCAAGCAGAGCGATACCACGCTGAGCTTTCGCTATCGCTACGAATCCGTGGATCAGGATGGGCTGCCCCACGATGCCAACGCCTCGACCTTGCTGTCGAGACTCACGTGGAAATCCGGCACGGTGCATGGCGTCACCGGGTTGTTTGAGGCGGACAACGTCGCCTACCTCGGCGCTGACGACTTCAACAACACCACCAACCGCAAGGCCACCTACCCAGTCGTCGCCGACCCGGATTACACCGAAATCAACCAGGCCTACCTGAGCTATGTCGTCAATCGCAGCGCCAGGATCACGGTGGGGCGCCAGCGCATCAACCATGCCGGCGAACGCTTCCTGGGCGGCGTGGCCTGGCGCCAAAACGAACAGACGTTCGATTCCGCGCGCATCGAGTTCAAGCCGGTGTCGCGTCTCGCGGTCGACTATGCCTACATCTGGGACGTGAATCGGGTTTTCGATCCCCACACCAACGTCGGGGATTTTCCCGGCGATACGGCGCTCGGCGATTTCAATGGCGACATCCACGCCGCCATTGCCACCTACGATCTCGGCAGCGGTCGCACCCTCGCCGGCTACAGTTACTTGCTGGGGATTCATGAATTGCCGAATCTGTCGAGCAGCACTTTCGGCCTTGAGTACAAGGGCAACACCAAGGTGTCCGAAGCGCTGACGCTGGCGGTGAATCTTGCCTATGCCCAGCAGGAGGACTATCGCGACAGCCAGCTCAACTACAGCGTGCCCTATTACTTCGGCGAGGTGATGGGGCTCATGGTTCCGGTGAGCCTGGCCGGAGGTGCCGCCAAACCCATGCCGGTCAGTTTCGGGGCCGGCTACGAGGTGATGGGCAGCGACCACGGCGTTGCCAGCTTCCAGACGCCGCTCGCCACGCTGCACAAATTCGATGGTTTCGCCGACAAATTCCTGACCACGCCACCGAAGGGCATAGAAGATGCCTATCTGAAAGCAGGCATCACGATAGCGAGCGTCGCACTGACGGCCTTTTACCATGACTTTGACGCGGAAGACGGCGGTATGCACTACGGCGACGAGATCGACCTGGTGGCCGGTTACACCTTCAGCCCGCAATACGGTGCGCAGCTGAAATATGCGTCCTACGACGCCGACGAGTTCGCTACCGATACCGAGAAGCTATGGCTCACGGTGACCGCAACATTCTGATTTTCCGCTCCACTCGTTGTGCTTGGGAGCACCTTGCGTGCTCCCCTTTTTTCGGGCCCGCCGTGCGCTGTCGTCATGTCTGAATGCCCGAGTGCGGAGATCAGCATCATGCTGGTGGACGACCATCCCGAGCGTGCCGCCATGGTCGAGGCGGCGCTGCGCAGCCGGGGCTTCAACGTGGTAGCCGTATTGCCCACCGCGTCGGGGTTGTTGTTTCAGATGGAGCAACACCAGCCGCAGGTGGTGATGATTGATCTGGAATCGCCGGATCGGGACATTCTCGAAAGTCTTGCAGTGCTGAACCAGCACCAGCCCACGCCGGTGGTGCTGTTTGCGCGTGAACAGGATCCGGCCTTCATCCAGCAGGCCATCGCCGCTGGAGTCAGCGCCTATCTTGCCGAAGGTGTCGATCCGGACAAGGTAAAAACCGTGATTGATATTGCGATTGCGCAGTTCGAACATTTTCAGGCGCTGCGCCGCAACTTTGAAGAAACGCTGCGCGAACTGGAAAGCCGCAAGCTGGTGGATCGCGCCAAACGGCTGTTGATGGCACACCAGAAGATCGACGAAGACCAGGCTTACGCGCAGATGCGCAAGCTGGCCATGAACAGCAATCAAAAAATCACCGCGGTGGCGACCGGTGTGATCGCCATCCTCGACAAGAATTCCTCGGAGTCCGCGCATGAATCCTTCTGAAGCGCCGTTGGCCGGCTTGCCGCTCGCCGAGAAGATCCGGCTGCACGTCGGGTTTATGCGTCTTACCGATGCAGCACCTCTGGTGATTGCACGGGAACGGGGTTTTTTCGAGGAATTCGGACTCGACGTTGAACTGATCCGCGAAGTGTCCTGGGCCAACATCCGCGACAAGGTGACCGTCGGCGCACTGGACGCTGCGCAGATGCTGGCACCCATGCCGCTGGTCACTTCGCTGGGTCTGGCGGGCCAGCGCTGCCAGCTGCTGACGGGGCTGATGCTGAATCTGAACGGCAACGCGATTACCCTGGCGGCGGGCCTGTACGAGGAACTGGGCGAGGGCGCAGTTCCGCCCGCGGATCCGGTAGCGGCGGCACGCGGGCTGGCGCGCTGGATCGCCGGCGGCCGGCGACCGACCTTCGCCACGGTATATTCGTTTTCCACCCACACCCTGCAATTGCGGCTGTGGCTGGCCGCGGGCGGCATCGATCCCGATACCCAGGTGCGGTTGATCGTGCTGCCGCCCGAGCAGATGGTCGACAGCCTGGCGCGCGGCATCATCGACGGCTTTTGCGTCGGCGAGCCCTGGAACTCGGCGGCGGTACAGGCGGGCGTGGGCGTGGTGGCGGCATCCGGTCACGAGATCTGGAACAACGCGCCGGAAAAGGTACTGGGCGTCACCGGGCATTGGCACGAGAAACATCCCGGCACCCATTTACGGCTGCGACTGGCACTGATGCGCGCGGCACAGTGGCTGGTCGAGCCGGAGCATCGTCGCCAGGCCGCGAAATTGCTGTCTGCCCCGCACTATCTGGATGTACCGGAAGCCCTGCTGCTGCCGGCGCTGCTCGGGAATTTCCAGTACCGGCGCAATGGTCCGGTGGTGGGGAATCCCGATTTTCTGGTCTTCCATCGCTACCAGGCAGGGTTTCCCTGGCGCTCCCGTGCCGAGTGGTTGTTGCGAGAGAGTCTGAGTCTGCTGGGAAAGTCGCTCCCCGACAGTGAAATCGCCGCTCTGATAGTCGCGAGCTATCGCACCG
Source organism: uncultured Gammaproteobacteria bacterium (assembly GCA_963708735.1). Lineage (GTDB taxonomy): Bacteria > Pseudomonadota > Gammaproteobacteria > Pseudomonadales > Porticoccaceae > JAGPUQ01. The sequence continues at coordinate 354,123 of CAVPTW010000042.1, read as the reverse complement.
ATCTGTATCGCGAGTGCGCCGAACGTCTCGGCTGGAATTGTCCGACGATGGACTATAAGGCCGAAGGACAGCACGCAGACGCGCACGAGATCGCGCCCGGTGTCCGGCTGGGCCCTGACCTGATGCTCGATGGCCGCACCTTCGAACCCTCGGCAAGTGTGCGCGCGAGCGGTCCGCACTGTGCGCAGTGATAGGGCACTTGGCTCTCGCAAGGTCATATCCCGGTGCGCCGGAGCGCGTATGCACTCAGGTCCGGCGCGGGGCGATGCGGCCAGCCGGGAGCATAACGCCTTGAAAAACCTTGTGCAGACCGAATTTCGGCAGGTATCGAAAGGAGTGGCACGACATCTGCCTTAACCGAAGTGTAAGTGCAAAGATGTAGCCGTCAGTCGTTTAGGTAAGCCAGGGCAGTGCAGCCCACTCCGGTCAGCGCCGGGGTGGGCTTTTTTTTTGGCCTGGCGCACGTCACTCAGGAGTCGAATTCATGCTCAAGACCCGATTGTCCTTCTTCTCTGCGAGGTTCTCTGCGAATTGCGCTGACCGCCGGCGCGTACTTGCCGCAGTGCTATGTCTTCTGCCGCTGGTTGCCAGCGCTGCGATCGGACCGCCGGAAAAGGAAGGCTTGAAATTCGGCTTTATCAAGCTCACCGATATGGCCCCGCTCGCCATTGCCTACGAAAAGGGCTTTTTCGAAGACGAAGGGTTGTACGTCACCCTCGAAGCCCAGGCCAACTGGAAGGTGTTGTTCGATCGCGTTATCACCGGCGAACTCGACGGCGCCCACATGCTGGCGGCCATGCCGCTGGCCTCCGCAAGCGGTGTCACCACCAAGACCGAGGTCATCACGCCCTTGACGTTGTCCTATAACGGCGCCGGCATTACGGTCGCGAATTCCGTGTGGTCGGAAATGAAAAAGACCGTTCCCACGGCAGACGGCAAGCCGGTTCATCCCATCAGTGCGGCGGCACTGAAGCCGGTGCTGGAGCAGTACAAGGCGGCGGGAAAATCATTCAACCTGGGTATGACATTTCCGATCGGCACCCACAACTACATGCTGCGCTACTGGCTCGCGGCGGGCGGTGTCCATCCCGGTTTCTACGCGCCGCTCAAGGGCGACAACAGCGGCAGCGTCAAGGCGGAAGCCATGTTGTCGGTAGTGCCGCCGCCGCAGATGGTGCCCACCATGAATTCCGGCACCACCGTGGGCTATTGCGTCGGTGAACCCTGGAATCAGCAGGCCGTATCCACCGGTCTGGGCGTACCGGTGATAACCAGTGAAGACATCTGGCCGGATGGTGCCGACAAGGTGTTCGGGGTCACCAAGGCCTTTGCCGACAAGTATCCCAACACCACGATCCATATCGTCAAGGCATTGATCCGCGCGTCGGCCTGGCTTGACGCCGACAACAACGCCAACCGCCCCGAGGCAGTGCGCATCATCGCTCAATCCACCTACGTGGGCGCCGACGAAAAAGTCATGGCCAACAGCATGACCGGCACCTTTGAATTTGAAAAAGGCGACAAGCGCCCGATCCCTGACTTCAACAAATTCTTCCGCGGCTATTACGGCTATCCCTACGCATCGGATGCAGTCTGGTGGTTGACGCAGATGCGTCGCTGGGGCCACATCCCCACGCAGCAGCCCGACAGCTGGTACATGGACACCGCCAAAAAGGCGTACCGGGGCGATATCTACATGGCTGCCGCGAAGGAACTGGTGACCGAGGGCAAGATGAAGGCGACGGATTTTCCGGATTTTTCCCAGGACATCAGTTTCAAGCCGCCGCGCAAGAGTCCGCTTGATGGCATCGAGTTCGACGGCCGCAAACCCAACGCCTATCTCGATCAGTTTGCCATCGGCCTCAAGGGCGCGGACAGGGTCCAGTAAGCGCGCTTCATGAATGGTCGGATAAAGCAGCCCGTCGCCGCGCCTCCGGGCGCGGCGACCCGCAACGAGGGAAACCTGTCGTGACGAATCTGAAAGTCATTTCCAGAGCGAGCGCCGGCCACAGCGCAGGCGACGCCAACGAACCGCTGGCCCATGTAACGGAGCCGAAAATCGATGTGGCGTCCACCAGAGCGGCGGATGCCACCGCCGCGCGGACGCCCGAGCCCAGCAAGCCAAAGGCGGCGGTAAGGGGCACCGGCGCGCCGCTGTATGTGCAAATCAACCGCGCGCTCACACTGCTGGGCCTGACCTGGTTCGTGCCCTTTGTGAATCTGTTTGCCGGCCAAAATCCGCGGGCGCAGTTGCGTGCGATGTGGTTGATGATCGGCGTTCCGGCGGTTTTCTTTGCAATCTTTCTGGCGCTGTGGGGTTGGTCGGCCAGCCAGATCCACACCAGCCTGGGCACCATACCGGGGCCGGCTCAGGTCGCGGTGGAGGCAGGCATTCTGCTCGATGAACACCGCGCCGAGCGCGCCAAGGAAAGCGCGTTCATGGCGCGTCAGCAGCAGCGCAACGCCGAAAAACTCGCGGCTGACACCAATGCGGACGTGAGTTTGCGGCGCTATACCGGCAAGCCCAGCTATCTCGATCAGATCCGCACCAGTCTGTACACGGTGTTCACCGGTTTTGTTCTTGCCACGCTGATCGCGGTGCCGCTCGGTATCCTCTGTGGCATGAGTCCGGTCATCAATACCGCGATCAATCCGCTGATCCAGATCTTCAAGCCCGTGTCGCCCCTGGCCTGGCTGCCCATCGTGACCATGGTGGTGAGCGCCGTCTACGTCACCACCGAAGGCGCCTGGTTCCAGAAATCCTTCATTACCTCGGCGATCACGGTGATGCTGTGCTCGCTGTGGCCGACGCTGATCAATACCGCCGTGGGCGTGTCATCCGTCGACAAGGATCTGATCAATGTCGGCAAGGTATTGCGGCTCAGCAAACGCACACAGGTCAGCAAGATCATCATTCCGTCGTCGCTGCCGCTGATCTTCACCGGCATGCGTCTGTCGCTCGGTGTCGGCTGGATGGTGCTGATCGCCGCCGAAATGCTGGCGCAGAATCCCGGGCTCGGAAAATTCGTGTGGGACGAGTTTCAGAACGGCAGCTCCCATTCGCTGGGGCGAATCATGGTCGCGGTGTTCACCATCGGCGTGATCGGCTTCCTGCTCGACCGCGTGATGGCGACGCTGCAACAACTGTTTACCTTCGGCGAAAACAAAATCTAGCCGCGCATCCCAAGGACATTGGTCATGACCCTGCTATCGCTCGACGCCGTCAGCAAATCCTATGGTGCGGAGCCAAACCGTACCACCGTACTCAAGGATATCAATCTGCAAATTGGCGAAGGCGAATTCGTTGCCATCGTTGGCTTTTCCGGCAGCGGCAAGACGACGCTGATTTCCGCCATCGCGGGACTGATCCAGCCGGACAGCGGCAGCATCCGCCTGAACGGCAAGATCGTCGAGGGTCCCGGACCGGACCGCGGCATCGTGTTTCAAAGTTATTCACTGATGCCCTGGCTGACGGTGCACGGCAATGTCGCGCTCGCTGTCAACCAGGTGTTCCGCGACTGGCCCAGGGAAAAGCGCGAGGCGCACACCCGCAAATACATTGAGCTGGTGGGCCTTACACCCGCCGCCCACAAGCGTCCCGCGGAACTGTCCGGCGGCATGCGTCAGCGGGTCGCGGTGGCGCGTGCTCTCGCCGCGAGCCCGGATATCCTGCTGCTCGATGAACCCTTGAGCGCGCTCGATGCGCTGACGCGCGCGAATCTGCAGGACGAAATCCTGCGCATCTGGGAGCAGGATCGCAAGACCGTCATCCTGATTACCAATGACGTCGATGAAAGCCTGTTGATGGCGGATCGGGTGATTCCGCTCAAGCCGGGGCCGGATGCAACCTTCGGCCCGGAGTTTGTGGTGGACCTGCCGCGCCCACGCCAGCGCGCCGCAATGAACCACGATCCGCGCTTCAAGCAGTTGCGCGGCGAGATCACCCAGTACCTCATGAATGTGGGTATTGCGGGTGCCACGGCAGCGGGCGGCAGCGCCGTGGCCTTGCCACCGGTGCGGCCCAATACCAGCATCGACTGGAAGCTCGACACCACGGCGCTGAAACCCACTCCCGAACCGGGCAGCCGCGAGCGTTATCTGGAGTTCACCCAGCTCACCAAGGTGTATCCCACGCCAAAAGGCCCGCTGGCAGTGGTCGAGGATTTCAATCTGAAGATGCGCCAGGGCGAATTCGTGTCGCTGATCGGGCATTCCGGTTGCGGTAAATCCACGGTGCTGTCGATGTGCGCGGGACTCAACGACATCAGCAGCGGCGGCATCATTCTCGACGGCAAGGAGATCGACGGCGCCGGGCCGGACCGCGCCGTGGTATTCCAGGCGCCCAGTCTGTTTCCCTGGCTGACCGCGTTCGAAAACGTCTATCTGGGGGTGGAGAGCGTCTACCCCCACGCCCAGCAGAGCGAGCGCGACGATATCGTCGAGTACTACCTGACCCGGGTCGGGCTCGCCGATGCCATGCACAGGAAAGCCAGCGAGCTTTCCAACGGCATGAAGCAGCGGGTGGGTATCGCCCGCGCCTTTGCCCTTGCGCCCAAGCTGTTGCTGCTCGACGAGCCCTTCGGGATGCTGGATTCGCTGACGCGCTGGGAATTGCAGGAGGTGCTGATGGAAGTCTGGGATCGCGCCAAGCTCACCGCGCTCATGGTCACCCACGATGTGGACGAGGCGATTCTGCTCGCGGATCGCGTGGTGATGATGACCAACGGTCCCCACGCCCGGGTCGGCAAGGTGATCGACATCGACATCCCGCGCCCGCGTAGCCGCAAGGCGCTGCTGGAGCATCCCGATTATTACCGTTACCGCGAAAGCCTGATCAGCTTTCTCGCGGAATGCGATCGGCATTGAGGAGGATTTCGCGATGAATGATGTAATGAGGGTGGTGGTGATCGGCAACGGCATGGTCGGGCACCGCTTTCTGGAGGCGCTCGCCACCGGCCCCACGGCCGGCCAGGTGCAGGTAGCCGCCTTTTGCGAGGAGCCCCGGGTCGCCTACGACCGCGTGCATCTCACCGAATTTTTCAGCGGTCGCAGTGCGGATGACCTGTCCCTGGTCGCGCCCGATTTCTACGCGCAGCACGGTATCCGGGTCCTGAAGGGCGATGCCGCGGTCGCCATCGACCGCGTCGCGAAAACCGTGACCGCGCAGAGTGGCGCGGTGGTGTCCTACGACAAGCTGGTGCTCGCCACCGGCTCCTACCCCTTCGTGCCGCCGATTCCCGGCCACGACCGGGCCAACTGTTTTGTGTACCGCACCATCGCCGATCTCGAAGCCATTCGCGCCGCCAGTGCAACCGCCCGCGTGGGCGTCGTGATCGGCGGCGGCCTGCTGGGCCTGGAGGCCGCCAAGGCGCTCAAGGATCTGGGGCTGAAAACCCATGTGGTGGAATTTGCGCCGCGCCTGATGGCGGTGCAGGTGGATGCCGGCGGCGGCGCGCTGCTGCGCCGCAAGATCGAGGCGTTGGGCGTCGATGTTCATACCGGGAAAAATACCCAGGTGATCGAAGCCGGCGCGGAGCATGTGCACAAAATGCGTTTCGCCGACGGCAGCGAAATCGAAACCGATATTCTGCTGTTTTCCGCCGGCATCCGGCCGCGCGATCAGCTCGCGCGCGAGTTCGGCCTCGAGGTGGGCGAGCGCGGCGGTATCGTGATCGACGATCACTGCCGCACCTCCGATCCGGATATCTACGCCATCGGCGAATGTGCGCTGTGGAGCGGCCGCATTTTCGGTCTGGTGGCGCCGGGCTATCGCATGGCGAGCGTCGCCGCCGAACATATCGCCGGCGGCGACAGCGCCTTTACCGGCGCCGACATGAGCACCAAGCTCAAGCTCATGGGCGTGGATGTGGCGAGCATCGGCGATGCCCACGCCAATACCCCCGGTGCGCGCGAATACACCTATGTCGACGGCGTGCGCGAGGTGTACAAGAAAATCGTCGTCAACGCCGACAACACCCGCCTGCTGGGCGCGGTGCTGGTGGGCGATGCCGAGGACTACGGCAACCTGCTGCAACTCAAGCTCAACGACATGGCGCTGCCGGAATTTCCGGATGCGCTGATTCTGCCGCAACGCGACGGCGCTCCGGCATTTGGACTCGGCGTCGCGGCGCTGCCGGATACGGCGCAGATCTGCTCCTGCCACAATGTCACCAAGGGCGGCCTGTGCGCGGCGGTGGGCGCGGGCGCCACCACCGTCGGTACCCTCAAGGACTGCACCAAGGCGGGTACCGGCTGCGGTGGCTGTGTCGCGCTGGTGGGCCAGGTGCTCAATGCAGAACTCGCCAAACTCGGCATGGAAGTCTGCACCGATATTTGCGAACACTTCGCCCATACGCGGCAGGAGCTCTATCACCTGGTGCGGATGGGCGCTATCCGCAGCTTCCACGACCTGCTGACCCGGCACGGCAAAGGCCCGGGTGGTTGCGATATCTGCAAGCCGGTGGTGGCCTCCATCCTCGCCTCCTGCTGGAACGACCATGTGCTCGAACCCAGGCACGCGGGCTTGCAGGACACCAACGATCGCTACCTGGGCAACCTCCAGAAGAACGGTACCTACTCGGTGGTGCCCCGCATCGCCGGCGGCGAAGTGACGCCCGCCAAGTTGATCGCGCTCGGACGGGTCGCCGCCAAGTATGACCTCTACACCAAGATCACCGGCGGCCAGCGCATCGATCTCTTCGGCGCGCGCCTGGAACAGCTGCCCGCCATCTGGCGTGAACTGATCGACGCCGGTTTCGAGACCGGTCACGCCTACGGCAAGTCCGTGCGCACCGTGAAATCCTGCGTCGGCAGCACCTGGTGCCGCTACGGCGTCGATGACAGCGTCGGCCTCGCACTCGAAATCGAACATCGCTACAAGGGCCTGCGTTCACCCCACAAGCTCAAGTTCGCGGTGTCGGGCTGCACTCGCGAATGCGCCGAGGCGCAGAGCAAGGATGTGGGCGTGATCGCCACCGAGCACGGCTGGAACCTGTATGTCTGCGGCAACGGCGGCATGCGGCCGCGCCACGCCGATCTGTTCGCCACCGATCTCGATAAGGCGACGCTGATCCGCTACATCGACCGTTTCCTGATGTTCTATGTGAAAACCGCCGATCGTCTGCAGCGCACCGCAACCTGGCTGGACAATCTCGAAGGCGGACTCGATTACCTGCGCCGCGTGGTGATCGAGGATTGCCTCGGCATCGGCGCCCAGATGGAAGCCGAAATGGCGGCGGTGATCGACACCTATCAGTGCGAATGGAAGACCGCCATCGAGGATCCGGAGAAACTCAAACTCTTCCGACCCTTCGTCAACAGCAATCGCAGCGACGCACAGGTGGTATTTGTGCGCGAGCGCGAGCAGATTCGCCCGGCCCGCGCAGACGAGCGCGAGGTGGAACCGGCGTGAGCAGCGTGATCCACACCGAACCCGTCCATTCCAAATCGGTCCCGGATGCGCCGCGCTGGGTGGAAGTCTGCGCCCTCGACGACCTGCCGTTCGACGCCGGCGTGGCCGCGCTGCTCGACGAAGGCCTGTCGAGTGAGTGCCAGATAGCGCTGTTTCGCATCGAGGATTCGACCGAGATCTACGCGGTAGCCAATCGGGATCCCTTCAGTCGTGCCAATGTGCTGGCGCGCGGCATCCTGTGTCATATCCAGGGCGAGCCGGCGGTCGCCTCGCCGGTGCTGAAACAGCACTTCAGTCTGCGCGACGGACGCTGCTTCGAGGATGCGAGCGTGCGCATTGCCACTTACGCGGCGCTGGTCCGCGATGGTCGCGTCCTGGTCGCGGCATCCACCGGGGAGTGCTGAGACATGGCGCAGTATCGCTTTTACACCGCTGACGTATTCGCCGACCGCGCCTTTCAGGGCGCGCCGATTGCCGTATTCCCCGAGGCGGCCGCGATTCCCGAGGCGCTGCTGCTGCCCATTGCGCGTGAGCTGAATCTGTCGGAAACCGTGTTCGTCTATGCCGACACTGTTTCCGGCACTGTTTCCGATACGGCTTCCAGCACCGGTCCAGGTACCGCGCCAGACCGGTTCCGGTTGCGGGTGTTCACTCCGGCGGGGGAGGTGGGTTTCGCCGGGCATCCGATGCTCGCGGTAGCGCGGGTGCTGCTGGAAACCGGGCTCGGTCCCCTGGGGGAACGTCCACTGCCGTTGACCTTTGTGCAGAGCCGCGGCGCCATCGCGGTCAATCTGGGTCCGGCGCGCGGCAATGCCTGCTTTGTGCAGTTCAGTTTGCGGGTCAATCCGGTACTGGACCGCTACACGCCCGCCAATGCCGAGCTCGCGGCGCTGTTGTCACTGCCGGAGCGGGAGATCGACACCCGGCTGTTCGGCACGCGCCTGGCCAGTATCGATCTGCCCTATCTGATCGTGCCCATCCTGTCCCAGGAGGCGATCGAAAAGGCGCGCTTCAATCTCGAGGCCTGGAGCCAGTCCGGCGCGCCGGCGCTGGCGGCGCAGGAGATATTTCTGTTCAGCGGCCGCACCCGCAGTCGCGATGTGGATTTTCATGGTCGTCTGCTGGGGCCGGCGATCGGGCCACGCAGTGATCCGCCCATCGGTTCGGTGATGCCCTGTTTTGCCGGCTATCTGGCCGATCATGCCCATATCCGAGAGGGCACCTACACCTTCACCATCGACCGCGGTACGCCGGAAACCCGCCGCAGTCTGCTGCATATCGAAATCGACAAACGCCGCGATCGACCCACCATGCTGCGGGTCGGCGGCGATACGGTACTGGTAGCGCAAGGCACCCTGACCCTGGATTCGTAGAGGCGCACATGCTGTTCGGTCGCCATGCCAAGAACCCCGTCGCCATCGCCGACAAGGAAGTCGCGACCTGGACCTACACCACTTGCGGCTACTGCTCGACCGGCTGTGCGATCGAAGTGGGCAAGAACGCCGACGGCAAGGTGGTGTCGTCGCGGGGTGTCGGCGGCGCCGATGTCAATCGCGGCAAGCTGTGTCTGAAAGGCATGTTCGAGCACGAACTGTTCGACGCCCAGGGTCGCGGCAACGAGCCGCTGCTGCGCCGCCATATCGGCGAACCCTATGCGCCGACCACCTGGGACAACGCGCTGGATCATATGGCGAGCGAGATCCGCCGCATCCAGGGTCAGTACGGGCGCGATGCGTTTGCGGTGGTGTCCACCGGCCAGATTCTCACCGAGGAGTTCTACACCCTCGGCAAGCTGACGCGCGGGCTGATCGGCACCAACAACTACGACGGCAACACCACGCTGTGCATGGCCTCCGCGGTGTCCGGCTACAAGCGCTCCTTCGGTTCCGACGGCCCGCCCGGCTGCTACGGCGATTTCGAACACACCCACTGTCTGCTGGCGTGGGGCTCCAACCTGCCCGAGCAGCACCCCATCATCTACTGGCGCCTGAAAGAGGCGCTCGAAAAGCGCAAGTTTCCGCTCATCGTCATCGATCCGCGGGTGACCATGCTGGCGCAGTTCGCCGACATCCATCTGCCGATTCGCCCCGGCACCGATGTCGTGTTGCAGAACGCGCTGATGCACGTGATCCTCGCCGAAGGGCTGGAAGATCGCGACTACATCGCCGCCAACACCACCGGGATCGACGACCTGCGCGCCGAGGTCGCGAAGTGGGATCCGACCACCGCGTAACGGATCTGCGGCATCGACGAAGACACCATTCGCAACGTCGCGCGCCTGTACGCGAAGGCGCCGGCGGCGATGCATATCTGGTGCATGGGCATCAATCAGAGTACCCACGGCTCCGACGGCGTGGTGGGCATGAACAACCTCGCGCTGCTCACCGGCAACATCGGCAAGCCGGGTAGCACGGCGCTGTCGATCACCGGTCAGTGCAACGCCATGGGCACCCGCGAGTGGTCGTCCTGCTCCGGCCTGCCGGGTTATCGGGCGCTGGAAAATCCGGAGCACCGCGCCGAGATCGGCAAGTTCTGGAACGTCGATCCGGAGTTCTTTCCCAAAAAGCGCGGGCTGTTCCAGACCGATATTTTTCCCGCCATCGAAACCGGGCAGATCAAGGGCCTGTGGCTGGTCGCCACCAATCCGCTGACCTCGATGCCCAATACGGCGCGCATCCGCAAGACGCTCGAGAAGCTCGAATTCCTGGTGGTGCAGGATTCCTACCAGGACATGGAGAGCACCCAGTACGCCCACCTGTATCTGCCCGCCGCAGTCTGGGCCGAGAAGGAAGGCACCTTCACCAACACCGAGCGCCGCATCAATCTGGTGCGCCAGGTCACGCCGCCGCGTAACGGCTGCAAGGCCGATCTCGACATCTTCAACGAACTCGCGCGGCGCTTCGACCCCGAGGGCCGGGTGCGCTTTCCCGAGCGGCCCGCGCAGGTATTCGAGGAAATGACGCGGTTGTCAAAAGGCCGTCTGTGCGACATTTCCGGAATGGATCACGACCTGATCGAACAGAGCCGCGGCATCCAGTGGCCCTTTACCGATCAGCAGCGCGACAGCGGCGCGCCGCCACCCACCGGCGGGGTGCGGCTGTACACGCAGCCGCGCAGCTTTCAGCACCCCGACGGCCGCGCCAAGCTGATTCCGCTGCCCTTTGTCGACAACAACGAGCGGCCCGACGCGCAGTTCCCGTTCTGGCTCAACACCGGGCGCTTGGTGGAGCACTTCCACACCCGCACCCGCACCGGCAAGGTCGGCAACAACAACAAGTTCAGCCCCATTCCCTTTGTCGAGATCAACCCGGATGCCGCCGCCGAACTCGGCATCCGCCACCAGGAATACGTGCGCTGCGTGTCGCGCCGCGGCGACGCCGTGGTCATGGCCATGCTGACCCAGCGCGTGCCGCGCGACATGGTGTTCATCCCCTTTCATTTTTTTGATTGCGTGAACCGCCTGACGCTGGGCCTGCTCGATCCGCACTCGCGCCAGCCGGCGTTCAAGCAGGCTGCGGTACGCATCGAGACCATTGCCGATCAGGTCGGCGCCGCGCGCATGGATCGCGAACTGCGTACGTACTGATCCTGCGTGATGCCGTACCCCGGAGCTCAATGAACAAAATCGAAACACACCAGGCGATCTTTCCGCTCCGCGACGACGAGCCGGCCTACGCCTATCTGTGGGACAAGGACGCCCGCGCCACCAATCGCTACGGCAACCTGATCGAACTGGTCGCCGCCGACAGCGAGTTGCGCGGCGAGAGTCTGCAAATCAATGGCAACCCCGAAGTGGGCAGCAATCCCAACCGCTACCAGCAGCACGGCTTTTTCTTCAATGCCGACAACTGCATCGGCTGCCACGCCTGCGAATCGGCGTGCAGCGAGAAAAACGACAACCCGGCGCACATCGCGTTTCGCTCGGTGGGCTATGTCGAGGGCGGCACTTTCCCCGACTACCAGCGCATCAACATCTCCATGGCCTGCAACCACTGCGACGATCCGGTGTGCCTGAAAGGCTGCCCGACCCGCGCCTACACCAAGTTCGCCGAATACGGCGCGGTATTGCAGGACCCGGACATCTGCTTCGGCTGCGGCTACTGCACCTGGGTGTGCCCCTACAACGCGCCCCAGCTCGACCCGGTCAAGGGCCAGGTGACCAAGTGCAACATGTGCGTCGACCGCCTCGAAGTCGGCCTCAAGCCCGCCTGCGTCAGCGCCTGCCTCGGCAATGCGCTCGATTTCGGCGTCATCGAGAACATTCCGGAAAACCGCATCGAGGCGAAGACCGAAATTCCGGGCTTTCCCCGATCCGTCGATCACCCATCCCAATATCCGCTTCCAGCAGACGCGCTCGACGCACCGCGAGATGACCAGGCCCGATGGCCTGCCGGTGAAATACCACAGGGACGACGCCACCGGCGCGTTCAAACCCGAGATCGACGCACAGAAGGGTGGCGCGGCACGGGAGTGGAACTGGCGCAAGCTGCTGACCTCCCACGAGAGCGCCCATGTCGTCTTCACGCTGTGCACGCAGGCGGTGCTTGGCGCTTTTCTGCTGACCCTGTTCGGGGGCTTGCTCAGCGGCACCGCGCTGGCGCCGCTCGCGGCAACGGCGGTGCGCGCGCCACTGCTGGTCGGGCAACTCGCGCTGCTCACCTACGGCCTGTTCAAGCTCAACATGCACCTCGGCAAGCCCCACCGCTTCTACCGCGGCTTCAACAACCTGCGCTGGTCGCTGGTGAGCCGCGAGATCGCCGGCATCACCGGGTTCTACACGTTGCTGATCGGCTTCATGGTGCTGGCGCTGTTTTCGCATCCGCTGCTGGTGATGTTGCGGCAGATTGTCGGCATCGGCGCCATGCTCAGTGGCCTCGCCGGTCTCTACTTCATGTACCGCATCTACCGCATCCCGGCGCGGCCGTTCTGGGATCACTGGCAGACAGCAACCGCGTTCGCCGGTAACGCGGTTGCACTCGGCGCACTGCTCACCGGCGTAGTGGCGCTGCCGGCCCTCGTCATCATGGGCGTGAACGCCGCGCCGCTGGCCGCCGTGCTTGCCGCGCTGATCTGTAGCGGCCAGCTGCTGGAAGCCATCGGCCACGCCGCCCACGCCCGCGCGATGAAGACCCTCGGCAAGGAAGGTTCGGTATCCTGGTTTCTGCAAACCACGCGCTACTACTACCCCTGGCTGCTGCGTAATGGGCTGCTCGCGCTGAATATCGTCGTGACGGCGGCGCTGACACTGATCGCCGCGGCCGGTGCGCTCAGCGGTTGGGGTGCGATCCTGGCCTGGCTGCTGCTGGCGCCGGGTCTGATCGCCGCCGCTGCGATCGGCCGCTCGCTGTTCTTCGTGGTCGTGATTCCCACCACGATGCCGGGCGCCTTCTTCTGGAAAAACCAGGATTTCGTCGACCACGCCCGGGCCACCGGTCTGGTGGACAGGGAGCAGGTGGGCGTGGTGCGCGAGCTGCATGGCCGGTTCAAGGGCGATGAACTCTGGGCGACCATCAAGGCCGCGCGGCCGCGCACCGTGCTGGCCCACCTGAAGGAAATCCTGATCTGGAAGCCGCTGCCGGGCGCGGAGCACAGGAAATGATCGGGCCAGCTTCAACCGCCACCAGAACCACCGGCCGCGTCGATCTGGTCGGCGCCGGCCCCGGCGACCCCGAACTCATCACCCTCAAGGCCGTGCGCCTGCTGGAGCAGGCCGAAGTAGTGGTCTACGACCGGCTGGTGAATCCGGCGCTGCTGCAACATTGCCGGCCGAATTGCGCGCAGATCTATGTGGGCAAGCGCAAGCACTGCCACAGCATGCCGCAGACGCGCATCTGCGAACTGCTGGTAACGCTGGGTCGGCAGGGCAAGCGCGTGGTGCGCCTCAAGGGCGGCGATCCGTTCATCTTCGGTCGCGGCGGCGAGGAGATCGACGCCCTGAATGCTGCCGGCATTCCGTGCCATGTGGTGCCCGGCATCACCGCCGCCACCGGCTGCGCCGCGGCCACCGGCATCCCGCTCACCCACCGCGATCACGCCCAGGCGGTTACCTTTGTCACCGCGCATCGCCGGGACGGCAAACTCGCTCTCGACTGGTCGCTGCTGTGCCGGCCCCGCCACACCACCGTGATCTACATGGGGCTGTCCTGCCTCGCCGAAATTGCCGTCGGGTTGATCGAACACGGTCTCCCCACAACGACGCCCGTGGCGGTCATCGCCAACGGCACCACGGATCGTCAGCAGGAAGTGATCGGCACCCTCGCCGACATCGCTTGGCGGGTGGAAACAGACCCACTGCCATCGCCGGCGCTGCTTGTCGTCGGGGATGTGGTGGCGGCGCGGGGGCAACTGAGTTTGGCCGAGACCAGGGAGACACAGCTCCACAGATATTCCGGCAACTGCGCGACCCCGTGCGCCGCCAAGGCGTGGGATCCGCGTAATACAGTCCGGCGCGCAGATGTTTTCTCCGTTGATGAAGATGCGCCCGCCGATCGGTTGTTCGAGACGGTTGACGCGGCGCGGCAGCGTCGATTTGCCGGAACCGGACGGCCCGATCAGGCACACGACTTAGCCGGTGGCGTCTGCTGCATCTTGCTCACAAACGATAGACCCGGGTCGCGGTGCCGGAAAACATCGCGTTCTTTTCCGCTTCCGAAAAACCCTTCACGATTTTCTTCACGCCGTTCCAGAATACCTGATAGGACAGCGACAGCTTGTCCACCGGGAAATTGCTTTCGAACATGCAGCGTTGAGGCGTAAAGCATTCGATCATGTGCAGGTAATAGGGTGCCTGGGCGGCGGCAAATTCATCGGAAGTCGGAGGTTTGTCCCGGCCCATCCAGCCGAAGCCGTTGTCGGGCATGGCCATGCCGCCCAGCTTGGCGATGACGTTTTCGCATTTGGCGATTTCAGCGATGTCTTTTTTCCATTGCTGGAAGACCTCGTCGCGTTTGCCGGCGTAAATCCCGGTACCCAGGGGCGTGCCCAGATGATCGAGCACCATGGTGGTTTCCGGCACGGCGCGGGCCAGCGCACAGAATTCCGGGTTCTGATAAAAATAGTGCCAGGAATCGTAACTGTGTCCCATCTTGCCCAGCACCTTCATGCCGCGGCGAAACTCCGGATTCTTGTACAGGTCCCTGTGTCCGGCTGCTTCCAGCAGGATGCCTTCGCCGGGGCGCGCGCAGGCCAGTGCCTGGCGAATGCCCCGAAACAGGCCGCCGCTGGTCTTTTCGTGGTGATGAACCAGTTCTTCCACTGCCTCACCGCGCAGCAGATCGAAATGCGTCACCATGGCGGCGATCCTTGCCCGGCCGGCGGGATCCTTCGCGCTGCGCTCGGCGATCTCGCGAACATATTCGACTTCGCCGAGCGACCGGAGATGTTCGGGGCCATCGGTGCGATAGCTGGCATGGCATTCCATGAACACGGTTTTCACGACCCTGTGGCCGCTGCCGGTGTCCGCCCACAGATCGTCCAGGGAGTATTCGATCAGGCCGCCCTTGGGCCACAGATGGTGGTGGGTGTCGATGATGGCGCGTTCGGGATCGACGATATCTTCCTGCACCTGTGCGAGCCACGCGGGTTTCAATTCGAGCGGGTTTTTGGTCGTGATGCCTTCGAGTTTGTTGTCTGCCATGATTGCCGATCCTCGTTGGTGAATGTTGCCGATTTTCGTTGATAAATAATGAATATCGTTGATGCGATTGCCTGAGAAACAATGATCTATTCGCGTGGGGAAAAGGTTCCTTTTCCCGCGCTCACATCTTGCCTTCCATCAGAGTGCCGCTCGCATGGAGCGCATCGATCTCGGCGGCGCTGCGACCGAGCAGGGTGCCCAGCAGTTCGCGGTTGTGTTCGCCCAGGGTCGGCGCGCGATAGTCGGGGTTGTCGGGATATTCCGAGGTCTTGATGGGCATCCCGGGAATCTGGAATTCGCCGGCAAAGCGGTCGTTCACCGTGCGTACCGTGCCGCGCGCCACCAGATGGGGGTGGGTGAGGGTTTCCGCAATGGAGAGCACCGGGGCGCAGGGCACGCCGTGGGCTTCAAGCAATTCGACGATGGTGGCGACGTCGGGAAAGCCGGCCATCCAGTCCTCGATCATCTTCACCACCCGGTCGCGCTGCGCCAGGCGGGCGGCATCGGTCGCGTAGTTCACGTCCGTCGCCAGCTCGGGGCGTCCCATCGCCTTGCACAGGTCTTTCCAGTGATGCATGAATCCCATCAGCGTGATGTTGCCGCCGGGCGCACGGTAGATGCCGGCCGGGCAGAGGTAGGCGAGATGACGGCCGGCGCGCGTGGGCTGGATGGCACCGTCGCTGCCGCTGCATTGATGCACATTGACCTCATGGCAGTGGTAATAACAATCGAGTATCGAAATATCCAGATGCTGGCCGCGGCCGGTGCGGGCGCGGTGGAGCAGGGCGGCGGCGATGCCGAAGGCGCCGTGCACTCCGCTGCTGACGTCGCCGATACCGGCCAGGGGAATGTAGGGTGGATCCTCCGCTTCGCCGATCATCGAGGTGATCCCGGAATAGGCCTGCGCGATGTAGTCGTAGCCGGGTTTATGGGACAGTGGCCCGCTCTGCCCCAGTGCCGAAATCGAACACAGGATGATGTCGTCCTTCAGTTGGCGCAGATCCTCATAGGCGAGGCCCATCTCCGCCATGATGCCGGGCTTGAAGTTTTCGACCACCGCATCGCAGTGGGGCACCAGTTCCCGCACCAGTGCCAGGCCGGCGGGATCGCGCAGGTTCACGCAGAGGCTCTTCTTGTTGAGACTCTGCTGGATGATGTAGAGGCTGCGATCCCCGCGCAGTTTTGAAATGCCGCGCACCATATCGCCGCCGGGTGCCGGCTCGATCTTGATGACCTCGGCACCCAGCTCGGCGAACATGCGCGTGCAGCTCGGTCCCGCCAGCGCCCGGGTGAGATCCAGGATGCGTACGCCAGTGAGAAGATGTTGGTTTGATTGTGTCATGGGAGCGCCTCTGGGCGGTGACTGGCCGAGGTTCCGTTACACTGATCCGGGACTCCGGATCGCCCCGCTACTAAAAGCGGGGGGACGTCGCGCCAAACACGTAATTATTTTTCATGAATTTTTCGACTCAACCCGATTTCAGGTTGTGGCGAAACCGCAACGCAGCGATCAGATACAGCACTGCACCAATGCCAGCCATCTTCAACGCGGCCGGCCAGAGCTCGGCAAAGCCGACGCCTTTTAGGAAGATGCCCATGGCGATTTCCATATAGTGGCGCAACGGGCTCAACTCCGTCCAGGGCTGAATGAACGCTGGCATCGAATCGATGGGCGTCATGGTGCCCGACAAAAACATGATTGGAAACAACCCGAAAAAGCACAACAGCAGCGCCTGTTGCAGGGTTTTGGTGATCGACGCGATCAGCACGCCGATGGCGATGGCGCTGAGCAGGAATACGGCGGTGAGCGCGAGGAACAAAAACAGGCTGCCGTGAATGGGCACGCCAAACCACCAGATGATCACCAGACTCGGGAACAGACCCACGACGCCCACCACCAGCGTCGGCACGGTTTTGGCGAGGAACATTTCCCAGATCCGTGTTGGCGTCACCATCAGCTGATCGATGGTCCCCACCTCTTTTTCGCGGGTGATGGTGGCCGCCGAGTGGATGGTACCCACCATCAACACCGCCGCCAGAATCATCGACAACACCACAAACGACTCCAGGGTCTGAGTGCGGTTGTACCAGATCTGCACGGCGGGGCGCAGACCCTGCCCGCCGACCGCGGCGACGTTCGCCTCGCTCTCAAACTGCGCCACTATTGCCGTGGTGTAGTCCTTGGCCAGCGACGCGGCGTTGGAGTTGGTGCCATCGAGCAGTATCTGAAGTTGGGGCGATCTACCGCCTTTTAGATCTTGTTCGAAGTTGACTGGAATCACCAGGGTGTACTGCGCGTCACCCTGCCGCATCCAGCGCTCGGCTTCGGCCTGATTGGCCGGGTAGCCGCGGATCTGGAACGCCTCCGACAACTCGAAACGGTCAACCAGGTCGCGGCTGGACGGCGAGCGATCGTTGTCGACCACGGCGACCGGCAGGTCCTTGACCTCGAAGGTCATGCCGTAGCCGCAGATCAGCACCTCGAGGGTGTACATCCAGAACACGACGATCAGAATCGTCTTGTCGCGGGCGAACTGGATGGTGTCCTTGAGAATCAAGCTCCCGATACGACCGGCCATGGCGAACCTCCGATGATTGCTGCAATCAAGCGACTTTCTTTTTGAACACGGCCACGGCGGCGCCAAAGATCGCAGCCGTGTAGACAGTCAGCAACAGCAGCGGCTGCCACATCTCGCCCAGCGAAGCGCCCTTGAGGGTGATACCGCGTGACAGCTCGACGAAATAGCGGCCGGGAAACAGCATCGTATAGATCTGCACCGGCTCGGCCATGGCGTAGATGGGGAACACAAACCCCGAAAACAGCATCGAGGGCATCATGGTGACGACCAGCGCCAACAACACCGCGAGCAACTGGCTTTGGGTAATGGTCGAGATCAACAGCCCGATGCCGACGTTGCAGAATACATAGATACCGCCCGCGATCGCCATATACCAGGGATTGCCATTGAACGGCACCCCGAACCACTGGCTGCCAACCAGCACGATGGAGAGCAGTTGAATGCACGAAATGACACCGTAGGGAATCAACTTGCCCAGGAGAAACTCGGGTACCGTGAGCGGCGACGCGTAGATCTGCTGGATCGCCCCGTTCTCTTTTTCGCGCACGATGGCGAGGGTAGTGAGCAGCGGCGGGAAGGAGGCGATGATCACCGCATAGAGTCCGGAGACCACATAGATGACACTGCGCAGACTCGGGTTGTACCAGATGCGCGGCTCCACATCGATGTGTCCGGCACCACCGCGCTCGCTCTGGAAGCGGGATGCGATCGAAAGCCCGTAATTGAGCGCGATCAACGCCGTTGCCGAGTAGGTGCCATCGATCAGCAACTGCACCTGGGGCGCATCTTCGCGATCGATCTCTTGATAAAAGTCGGCCGGGATCAGCAGCACCAATTTGACTTCATTGGCCTGGATCGACTCGCGCATCTCCCACTCGGAGTTGAAGCGCCGCACCAGCTGAAAATACCGGCTCGCCGCAAAGGTGTCGGTCAGCTCGGCGCTGGCGGGGGTCTGATCCTGATCCAGCACACCCAGTTTGACGTTTTCGACCTCCAGCGAGATGGCGTAGCCGAACATCAACAGCATCAGCACGGGAAACAGGAAGGCGATCGCAAGCGTCACTCGGTCGCGCAGAATCTCGCGGGTCTCCTTGCGAATCACAGCACTCAGGCGGTGAAATTTCATGGCGCGGATCCCTTCAGGTGGGCGAGCCGCTGGTCCTCGATACGGATGTAGGCAAGGAACATTTCCTCGATCGTACTGGTGTCACTGCCGGGCGGCAACGCGGCGGCGAGTTCACTGGCGGGGCCGATGCCAATCAGGCGCCCCAGGTGCATCAGCCCCAGGCGATGGCAGTAGTTGGCCTCTTCCAGATAGTGCGTGGTCACGAAGATGGTGGTGCCGACTTCGGCGAGAGTCTGGATCAACTGCCAGAACTTGTAGCGCGCGGCAGGGCTCACCCCGGAGGTGGGCTCGTCGAGGAACACTACCTCCGGCTGGTGCATGATGGCGCACGCCAGCGCCAGGCGTTGGCTGAGCGCGCCCGAGGTCTGGGACACCAGGCCGTCCAGCACCTCCCGCAGATCAGTCACCTCGATGGCCCAATCCATCGCCAGTTTGCGATCCTTGCCGCGCAGCCCGTACACGCCGGCAAAGAAGGCCAGGTTCTCGCCCACAGTGAGATCGGGATACAGTGAAAACCGCTGCGACATGTAGCCGATATGGTCGCGCAGCAGTTGCGGTTGATCGCGCACGCTGATGCCACCGATCCAGGCGTTGCCTGAGGTAATTTTCTGTAGTCCGCACAATGTGCGGATGAACGTGGTCTTGCCGGCGCCGTTGGCACCGAGAAAGCCAAAGACTTCGCCCGGCTGAATCTCCAGCGTGACATCGTCATTGGCAACAAAATCGCCAAAAACGATGCGCATGGCCTCGGTGCGGATCAGGCCGCGTGCCTCCAGCCGGGGCGACAGCTTGATCTCCGGTGGCGGGCGGGCATAGGCCGAGCCCTTCTCGCCGCCGCCCAGCAGAATATAGGCATCGTCGAGACCGGGCTCGACGGGTTCGATCCTGCCACCATCACTGGTGAGCCCAGCGGCCAGCGCCGGGTCGAGTCGAGCGGATGCGCGCACCTGAAAGTGCACGCTCTCGGCCAGGTGGCGGATGCTGACCACGTCCGGATGCTCGTGCAGCAGGTTGTGGGCGTGCCCCCGATGGGCAAAGTGCACCAGCTCATAGACTCGACCGATGCAGCGGGCGCGCAGAGCTTCTTGGCTGTCGACCGCCAGCACTTCGCCCTCGTGCAGAAACGCGAGGCGATCGCAGTGTGCCGCCTCGTCCATATAGGGCGTGCTGACGACCACCGTGACGCCGTTGTCGCGAAAGGCGTGGAGCATGTCCCACAGCTCGCGCCGCGACGCCGGATCCACGCCCAGACTCAATTCGTCCAGCAGCAACAGGCGCGGTTCGTGAATGAGGTTGGTGCACAGCGACAGCTTCTTGCGCATGCCGCCGGAGAGATTCCCGGCGGGACGCTTGAGAAACCGCAACAGCCCTGCCATGCGCAGCAGGCGCTCCTGACGTTCTTCATACACTTTCGCCGACAGGCCGCGAATATCGGCGGAAAACCGCATGTTCTCGGCGATGGACAGTTTGTCGTAGAGCGTGAAGCCCTGGAACATGTAGCCGATGTGGGAGTTGATCCAGTAGGCGTCCTTGACCGTGTCGTGCTGCATCACCGTGCAGCGCCCCTCGGTGGGATCCAGAATCGCCGCCATCAACTGCATCAGCGTGGTTTTACCGGCACCGTCCGGGCCCAGCAGACCGAAGATTTCGCCTTCGTAAACCGAAATATCGACGTTGCGCAACACCATCCTGCGGCGAAACGCGCGACCGAGATGCTCGGTGTGGATGATCACCGCTCCGGGCTCACGCGCAGTTTGGACGCTGCCAGACTGCGGCTCACGCCGGTTTTCCGGCAAGCGTTCGACCGCGGTCACAGCCGCCATCCCATCGCGGTCAGGTCGCGGCTGAACAGCGTCAACGGGGCACCACCATCTTCGCCGGCCATTCCTGGTTCGCGTCCCAGCGAATCCAGGTATCGGCGGGCATGCCGGGTTTGAGATGACCATCCGTGTTGGCCAGGGCGAGCACCACTCCGAACACCATGCGCACCCGCTCCTCGGGCATATTGATGTCCCTGGGGGTAAATTGCGCACGCTGATCGACGCGCTTGACCCGTGCATCGAAATAGCGGTCGGGGAACGCATTCACCCGCACCCGCACCGGGTCGTTCAACTTGACGTTGCCGATCACCGCCTCCGGCAGATAGACCTTGAGTTCGAGGTCGTTCAAATCGACCAGCACCGCAATGTTGCGCCCGGGGGTTGCCAGCTCACCCACCTCGATACCCTTGGACAGCACAGTGGCGTCGAGCGGTGCGTAGATGCGGGATTTGTCGACCTGGATGCGCAAATACGCCGACTGGTTGCGCGCCCGTTCGATGTGGGCGCCGGTTTCTTCAAGCTGGGCGCGCAACGAGCGCACCTGACCGAGATTCTCGCGGTGCGCGGTGGCAATCTGGTCGAGGCGCTGCTCGGTGACCACGCCGCTCGTGCGCAGCGCCTGATGGCGGGTGAGCTCGCGTTCGGCGGTCTTCAGCATGTCGCTGGAGGTTGCCAACTGCTCGCGGATGCGCTCCATCTGGAACTGCAACGCCTTGACTTCGGACTCCGCCGTGGCGAGTTGCGCGCGCGCATCGCTGGCATCGAGCTCCACCAGCAGCGAGCCCTTGGCGACGGTCTGGCCCTCGACCAGATTGCTGGTGATCACGCGCCCGGTGACTTCGGCGCTAATCTTTACTTCGGTGCCCTCGACATGGCCGTTGCCATACAGGAAGCCGGGTTCAAGGTCGGGTGGCAGTGTCCCGATGTAAAAGAAATACGAGCCTGCTGCCACCACGCCGGCTACCAGGGTGGTCAACATCCAACTCTTCATCGCGCCAGATCCTCAGGGTCCTACCGCCGCCCTTCAGGTTAAAGACACGCGGATCAGTTACAGGGTGTCGTTGCTGGTTATCGGAACTTACTAACGGAAAAAGGGTGACTACCGGTTGCCGGTCCCCGGTCTCGATCGCCAGGGTTCGCCGCGCAGTGTGCGGCCACGACAATAAGAGGTTGCGAACGCCGAAGTCAACGACTAAATCAATCAATCGCTAATGTAATCCCGAATACCGTCAACGATGTCGGCTTCGGCATCATCCCAGCGGAAGGATGCCGCCAGCGATCCGGCCGGCGTCATCAAGTAGAGCACCGCACTGTGGTTCATTGAATAGTCGTCCTGGCCGGCGGCGGTCTTGGCGTTACTCACCCGCCAGGCCTTGAGCGTTTTCGCGATCTGATCCGGCGCGCCCGTCAGATAAATGATCCGCGGATCGAACAGCTTGGCGTATTCGCGCAGCCGCTCCGGCGTATCGCGCTCTGGATCCACCGTCACGAACAGGGGATACAGACGCGCGGCGGTCGGCCCCAACGCGCGCAGGATCACCGACATCCGCGCCAGCGTGGTCGGGCACACATCGGGACAATGGGTAAAGCCGAAAAAGATCAGTTTGTAGCGGTCCGCAAAATCCCGCTCCGTCACCGCCCGGCCGGAGGCATCGACCAGCGCAAACTGACCGCCGATACTGGCTTCGGTCCCCGGTGGAATGCGGCCCTCGCTGCGCTTCAGCTGCACCAGGTAATCGATGACGGCAAATAGTCCCAACAGCACCAGCACCAGTGCCACTGCGAGGCCGATTTTGCGCATGCTAGACTGGGTCATCATCAGGTTGCTGACCGGCGGCAGGGGGCTCGATTCTGCGGTGGCAGCCCGGTGTCGGCAATGGTCAATCCTGAAGTAATTTGTGAAGTGGGTGACGCGCGCGGCAAATGCGCTTGACGAGTTCGCCAGTGAAACCAGTCGGCATTGACAGCCACCCTGCCTCGCCGCCCGGCCGCCTGCAGATGCGGCTGCTGCTGATCGCGCTGGTCGCCGTCGCCGGCATTGGCGTCGCCGGCATTGGCTATATCACCTTGCGACCACAAATTTTCACCTTGCTGGCCGCGGGCACCGAATGGGTGCTGGTGACCTGCGGTTTCGTCGCGCCCGGCGCCGACGGGGAGGGCATGGCAGATGATCGCCTGCGCCGGCTTTATTACGCCTCGCGCATGTTCGAGGCGGTGCCGCCGCGCGAGCTCTCGCCGCTGGACGCCTGGGCTGACCAAGCCTATCCGGGCATGGGTTTCGGCTTGGTCCGCACCTTCGATCGGAAACCAGTCACGCTGGCGATCGGCGGTTGGCTGTTCAGTATCCCCTGCACCTATTTCGCCGATGCACGCGATTGCACGCGCGGCGGCATCACCACTGCGCGCCTGCGGGTGGACGCAACCGATCTGGCGCCGCTGCGCGCCCATTTGATTCCGGAATTTCTGGCGACGGCGTCACCCGCAATCCTGCGCGTGACGCTCGCCCGAGCCACCGCCAAACCGCCCCCACCAACGGATTACGACGTACTGATGGTGCGTGGTGCCGACGGCAGTTCACGAGTGCTGCACTGCATCTCTGCTGCCCGCGCCCAGCAACTCGGCGTACTCCAGCACTGCATCCTCGATGTGCAATACAGCGCCGATGTCGCGCTCGAACTCTATTTCGCCGCCACACATCAGGATCAATGGCAGCGGCTGGAGCAGGGCGCGCTCGCGCTCGCCCGGCAGTTTCAGGTGCGGCGATGACAGCTGACATTGGCACTTCAGCCAAATCCTCCGCGGCGACAACGCCTGTCTGCCCTGACGCCCCGGACAGGATCGTCGCCGCAGCCCGGAGCGAGCGATCGAGCGGCATTGTCCATACAATGCGGGGATGACCCGCACCCCCCTCGACATCCTGCAAGCTGTCTTTGGTTACCCGTCGTTCCGCCCACCCCAGGGCGAGGTGATCGATACCCTGCTGACCGGCACCGACGCCTTGGTGCTGATGCCCACCGGCGGCGGCAAATCGCTGTGCTATCAGGTGCCCGCCATCCTGCTGCCGGGTACCGCTATCGTGGTGTCGCCCCTGATTGCGCTGATGCAGGATCAGGTCGCCGCGTTGCGGCAGGCCGGCGTGGCGGCGGACTTTCTCAACTCCTCGCAGAGCGCGGACGAGTCACGCACGGTGACCCGGCGACTGCTGGCCGGCGAGCTGGATCTGCTTTATCTGGCGCCGGAACGGCTGGTGCAGGAGTTCGTGCTGGACCTGCTGGCGCGGGTGCGCATCAACCTGTTCGCCATCGACGAGGCCCACTGCGTGTCCCAGTGGGGGCACGATTTCCGCCCCGAATACATCCGCCTCGATGTGCTCCACCAGCGCTTTCCCGAGGTGCCGCGCATTGCCCTGACCGCCACCGCCGACGAGCCCACCCGGCGGGAGATCCTGCGCCGCCTCAATCTGGAGCAGGCGCGGGTATTCATCAGCGGTTTCGACCGCCCCAACATCCGTTACCGCATTGCCGAGGGCGGCAGCGGCGGGCGCGACAAACTGCTGCGCTTCATTCGCGATGAACATCCCGGTGAAGCCGGAATTGTGTACTGCCTGTCCCGCAAGCGGGTCGATGAGATCGCGGGCTGGCTCGGCGCGCAAAAACTGGTGGCGCTGCCCTACCACGCCGGCATGAGCAGCGAACAGCGCGAGGCCAACCAGCGTCGCTTTTTGAACGAGGAGGGCGTCATCATGGTTGCCACCATCGCCTTCGGCATGGGCATCGACAAGCCCAATGTGCGCTTTGTCGCCCACCTCAATTTGCCCAAAAGCGTCGAGGCCTACTACCAGGAAACCGGCCGTGCCGGCCGCGATGGGTTGCCCGCCGATGCCTGGATGCTGTACGGCCTGCAGGACGTGATCACCCTGCGCCAGATGATGGAGGGCTCGACGGCGGAGGAGCAGTACAAGCGCATCGAGCGCCACAAGCTCGACGCCATGCTCGGCCTGTGCGAGATGACCAGTTGCCGCCGTCAGGCGCTGCTCACCTATTTTGGCGATCCGGAGCCGGAGCCCTGTGGCAACTGCGACAACTGTCTCACGCCGCCGCAAACCTGGGACGCCACGGACGCCGCGCGCAGGGCACTGTCCTGCGTGCACCGCACCGGGCAGCGCTTCGGCGTCAATTATCTGATCGACGTGCTGCATGGCAAGGTCGATGAGCGCGTGCAGCGCTTCGGCCACGACAAGATCACGACCTTCGGTATCGGCAATGATCTGAGCGTGCCGGTATGGCGCAGTCTGTTCCGCCAGCTGATCGCGCGGGGTCTGCTCAACGTGGATGCCGAAGGTCACGGTGGCCTGCGTCTGGCCGAGCGCTGTCGTCCGGTATTGCAGGGCGCGGAAAAACTGTGGCTGCGCAAGGAACTGCCCGCGGCACGCGCGACCAGAAAATCGCGCGCGGCGGGCGCCGCCGTGGCGGGGGCGGATGCCGAGCTGTGGGAAGCCCTGCGGCGCCGGCGCCGGGAGTTGGCCGAGGAACAGGGCGTGCCACCCTATGCCATTTTCCACGACGCCACTCTGATGGAGCTGATGGCGCAACGGCCACAAACCCTGCGGGAGATGGCGCGCATTTCCGGCATCGGCAGCCGCAAGCTGGAAGCCTACGGTGACACCTTCCTGGCGCTGATCGGCCAATACAGCGCTTCCCGCCCAGGGGCGGATGGCAGCGATACCCACGCAGAAACGCTGACGCTGTTTCGGGCGGGTATGGATGTCGCGGCGATAGCGCGCCAGCGCGGTTTGCGCGAGAGCACGATTTACACCCATATGGCCGAGGCGGTGCTCCGGAGTCAGGTGGAACTGGTTGATGTGGTCGGCCTGGATCGCGCGGCCATCGACCGGATTCTCGCCATGATGGAACTTCACGACGGGCCGGGTTTGAAACCGGTGTTCGAGGCGCTCGAAGGTCGCGTCGATTACGGCGTGCTGCGCTGCATCCAGGCGGCGCGGATGGCGGGAAAGTGATCCGGGTTCTCGAGCTTCAGTCGCCGGGAGTTCAGATGCGGGAGTTCAGCTGGGGGGAGTTACCCATGAACGCTGTGGCACGCGGGCCACGCGGGAAAAAATGGCGAATATTTCCATGCTGAAGCGCTGCGTCCTTGCGATCATCGTGCTGCTGGGCCTGGTGCAGGCCTGGGATCACTTCACGCATCGGCCGATCGCGCGACCGGATGGTGTTTTGGTTGCGACGGAGCCGCTGCAAACGGCAGTCGTGGACTCGGGTCCGCTTGCATTCAGGGAATTCATCCTGACGCCGCTCGCGAAATTTTCGCTGCACGGACGCGTACTGCTGGTGTCGCGTTATCGTCTGGGTCGGGAAGCGGCGCTGGCACCTTACGATCTCGGCGTCGGTTGGCTGCGGATGTCCGATTCGGGGGTATTGCGTGGCTTGAGCCTGTCGCAATCGGCGCGCTTTCTGCACTGGCGCTGGCGCGATGCACCGCCGATACCGGAAGCCGAGATCACAAGTTCCGCCGCCAACATTCATCTGATCCCCGCGAGTCATCACATTGCGTCACGCATCGCCGCGCTGCGGCCGGGCCAGCTGGTGTCCCTGCAAGGTCGTCTGGTCGAGGCGTCGCGCGCGGATGGCTGGCGCTGGCGCAGCTCGTTGAGCCGCACCGACAGTGGCAGCGGCGCGTGCGAGCTGCTCTACGTGGAAGACATCGAAGCAGAGGGCGACACGGGATAACAGGTTTGCGTATCACCCTGATGCCGGAGGGGTGACGTGCGGACAAGTCTTCCGGAATGTTCGCCACGGCGATCCACAAACCCGGGGAGTGGTGGATTGCCTGGCGCGAAGCCCGCTTAATTCAGCACGCGTCGCGCGCCGGCGAAGCAGCGCTGCCAGTAGCGATCGTCCAGGCGGTCGAGGCGCACCTGTCCGCCGCTGCTCGGGGCGTGAACAAAGCGCCCGTCACCGGCGTAGATGCCGGCATGATTCACCTTGCGGCCACCCTGCACTCGGAACAGCACCAGATCGCCCGGCTGCAGCGCGTCGGCGGGCGGCTTTTCCGTCCTCAACGCACCCAGTTCAGCGGCCGTGCGTGGCAGGTCGATGCCGGCAGCGTCGCGGTAGACGTAGTGGATCAGTCCGCTGCAGTCAAAGCCGGTGGCGGGCGAACTGCCGCCATAGCGGTAGGGTGCGCCGATCAGGTCCATGGCCCGGGACTGGACTTCGGCCCGTGCCTGGCTCGCTTCGCGGCTGAGACCGGGATACTGGCCAACCGGTGCGGGTGCGCTGGTGCAGCCCGCCAGCAGACTCAGCAGCAACGCAACCAGCAGGCCTGCTGATCGCGAAATGTACCTTCGACTATCTGCAACAGTCACGGCGATGATCTGAACCTGGCGTCCGAAAGGTAAGCGTCTGAAGTGCGAAAATACTCCTGTTGGCCTTGACCACTCAAGGTTAACCATCCGTCGCGCGGCCGGAGAGCCCGCCAGGCGCGCGGCCGCGGATCTCGCCGACGCGGTATCGGGCGCGGGGCGCGCACGGCCTGAACGTCTATGGTAACTTGCAGTCGCACCCCGGTGATGTGAATCGCAGGGGCGCGCGCCGGCAGATCGGGTTGAATCCGGGCTCCGGCAGGACGCGGTGCAAGTGCTGAATCCGTGGCAGACGAACCCATACCAATAATTTGTACCAAGGCAAGGCTGCGTCCGTGTGCAGGCGCGGCGGAGGCCAGGGCCTACTGGAGATGATGCGCCATGACGACAAAACCCTTTTCCGAACTCTTGCAGAACAGCCCGAAGAACTGGGGCCGCTGGGGCCCCGACGACGAAGTCGGTGCGCTCAATTTTCTGACCAGCAAGGAAATCCTGCGCGGTGTGCAGGCCGTCAAGCAGGGCAAGGTGTTCATGCTGGGCGTGCCGGTGGCGCGGCCGGCCGGCGACCCCATTTACCCTGGTCGCGGCAAGACCACGCGCACCATGGCGATGGACAAGGGCCACTACATGAATTGCCACGCCCATGCGATGCCGGGCGGAATGGAATATGCGGACGACGTGGTATTCATGTATCTGCAGGGTACCACCCAGTATGACGCCCTCGGCCACGTCTGGTATGACGACCAGCTCTACAACGGCTACGACGCCAAAACCACCATCGGCGGTTTGCACAAATGCAGCGTCGAGAAGATCGCCAATCGCGGTGTCGTCGGACGCGGCATCCTGCTCGATGTCGCCCGCTACAAGGGCGTCAAACACCTGCAGGCCAACGAGGGCATCACGCTCGACGATATCCTCAAGACCGCCGCAGCCCAGAAATGCACCATCGAAAAGCACGACATCCTGCTGATTCACACCGGCTGGTTGAAGCGTTTTTACGACGAGGGCGAGGAAGCCTTTTTCCCCGGCAAGACGATGAGCGAGCCGGGCCTGGCCTACAGCCCGGAACTGGTCGACTGGTTCCACAAAATGGAGATCCCCTCCTTCGGCACCGATACCGTTGCCTCGGAACAGACGATGCACCCGGAGTCGGGGACCATGATTCCGCTGCACGCGGCGCTGTTGCGCAATCTGGGTGTGGTATTCAACGAGATCGACTGGCTGTACGACCTCGCCGAGGACTGCGCCAGCGACGGTCAGTACACCTTCCTGTTTGTCGGCGCACCCCTCAAGGTCGTGGCCGGCGCCGGATCGCCGGTCAACCCAGCCGTCATCAAATAGTCCGCGTCGGCCCGCCCGTGGCCGACTTCGGCCGTCACCTCCGGACCCGCGTCCGGGAGTGACGGTTTTTGAATGCCGATTTATGGGAGATAACGCATGAGCGAAACGGCTGCCGACGCGGCGCCAGAGCCCGCGGATTCGCAATCCACGTCGCCCGCTGCAGCCGCTGAAGACAAGGACCACGTGTCCCTGGCGACCTGGCTCACGGTGTTCGGCAGCGTGATCGGCGCCTTTATCGCGGTGCTCAACATCATGATCACCAACGCGTCCCTGAAGGATATTCAGGGCGCGCTGGGGGCGACGCTCGAGGAGGGGTCGTTCATCTCCACCGCCTATCTGACGGCGGAAGTGGTGGTGATCCCCCTCACCGGTTGGTTTGCGATGGTGTTCGGCTTGCGGCGCTTCATGCTGTCGGCATCGACCATGTTCATCGGCGCCACCTTGCTGTGCGCGCTTTCGTGGAACCTCGAGTCCATGCTGGTGTTCCGGGCCATCGCGGGGCTGGCGGGCGGGACCTTCATTCCGCTGTCGTTCGCGGTCATCCTCACCCTGTTGCCGCCGAGCAAACAGCCCGTCGGCATGGCGATGTTTTCGCTGACCGCTACCCAGGCGCCGGCGATTGGTCCGGCGCTCGGCGGTTACCTGACCGAAACGTTCGGCTGGCAGTCGATTTTCTATCTGCAGATCATCCCGACTTCGATCATGCTGGCGATTCTCTGGTGGGGTCTGGCACGCTCCCAGAGCAAGCTCCAGCTGCTCAAAAATGGCGATTGGCTGGGGATCGCGAGCCTCTCCGTCGCGTTGGGGGCGATGATCATCACGCTCGAGGAAGGCAACCGCAAGGATTGGTTTGAGTCCGCATTCATTCAGCGCGGCGCGGCGATCGCGCTGGTATTTTTCGTGATCTTTCTCTACCGCCAACTGCGCGGCCCGAATCCCTTCATCAATGTGCGGCTGCTGAAGCGCTGGAATTTCGGCCTTGCCAACATCATTGGCGTGATTCTCGGACTCGGGCTGTACGGCTCGGTGTTCATCACGCCGCTCTATCTCGCCCAGGTGCAGGGTTACAACGCCTGGCAGACCGGAGTGACGATGATGTGGTTCGGCTTTCCCCAGCTGATCATGGTGCCCTTGATCGTGCGGCTGATGAAAACCGTGGATCTACGCCATCTGGTCGCCATCGGCAGCGCTATTTTCGCCTGGAGTCTGCTGATCAATATCGACATGAGCGCGGATTCCGCCTACGACCAGTTGCGGCTCGCGAATTTCATTCGCGGCATCGGCCAGCCGTTTCTTTCGGTACCGCTGGCGGTGATCGCGACGGTTGGCATCGAGCCGGCGCAGGTCGGCTCGGCGTCGGGTCTCTACAACCTCACCCGCAATCTGGGCGGCTCGGTGGGGATCGCGTTTCTTGCCACCTTTCTCACCATTCGCGAGCACTTCCATTCCAACCATGTGGTTGAGAACATTTCGCTGTACAGTCAGGCGACGGTCGAACGTCTCGACGGCTTGCAGGGCTATTTCATCAGTCTGGGTGCGGATCCGGTGCTGGCCGGCGAGCGCGCGCTGCGCGTGATCGATGGCATCGCCCGCCGCGAAAGCCTGGTGCTGGCCTACAACGACTGCTTCTATTTCATGGGTGCTGCCTTTGTGATCGGCGTCATCCTCACCTATATGCTGAAAAGCTACCGCACGCCGACGGCGCCGGCGAAATAGCGGGGAATGTGCGTGTTGAGGATGCCACGTCGATGTGCCCGTCGCTGCGTGCAGCAGAGCCGTGATCGCCGTTCCTGTCGCAGTGACGCCGGTCGGGAGGATAGGGCATGTCGCTGATTCCCGGGAACGAATCCGCGCCGTCCACCGTCAAGCCGACGCTCGGGCTGATCGCACTGATGATCTATGGCGTGGGCAACATGCTCGGCGCCGGCATTTATGGTCTGGTGGGCAAGGCGGCCGGGGAGCTTGGCAATATGGTGTGGCTGGGTTTCCTGGCCAGCATGATCGCGGCCGGACTTACGGGACTCTCCTACGCTTCGCTCGGTTCCCGCTATCCGCGCGCGGCAGGGGCTGCCTACATTACCCAGCGTGCCTTCGGCATCACCGCGATCAGCTATGTGGTCGGCCTGGCGGTGATGATGTCCGGCCTCACCTCGCTGGCGGCTGCCAGTCAGGTATTTGCCAGCTACGCCCATGAGATCGTTACCGGTGTTCCGGTCAAATGGGTCGTGGTGGGTTTTATTCTGGCGCTGACGGTAGTCAACTATGTAGGAATGCGCGAATCGGCCTGGGTCAACGCGATTTGCACCGCCATTGAAGCCGGTGGGTTGCTGTTGGTCGTCGCGGTGGGCGCGCGCTACTGGGGTAGTGTCGATTATTTCGATGCCCGTTCGATCAAAAATCCCGGTGGCGATTTTTCGGTTTCGCTGATGCTCTCCGGAGCCGTCCTCACGTTTTATGCATTTATCGGTTTTGAAGACCTGCTCAATATTTCGGAAGAGGTCCGCAATCCGCGCCGCAATTTTCCGATCGCGCTGCTCGCCGCACTGGGCATTGCCGCGACCCTGTATGTGGCCGTTTGTATCACCGCCGTGTCCGTGGTCCCGCACGCGCAGCTCGCGGCGGCAAGCGGGCCGCTGGTGGAGGTGGTGCGCATTGCCGCGCCCTGGGTGCCACCCCTGCTGTTTACCGTGGTGGCCATGTTTGCGGTAACCAATACCGCGTTGCTCAACTACATCATGGGCTCGCGGCTGGTGTACGGGATGGCGCGCCAGGGCCTGCTGCCTGCCCTGCTCGGGCGTGTCCATTCGCGACGGAGTACGCCTCATATCGCGATTTTACTGCTGCTGGTAATCGTCCTTGGCCTGGCGCTGGCGGGCGATATCAAGGCGCTGGCGAGTGCGACCAGCCTGCTCCTGCTGGGTTCCTTCACGCTGGTGAACCTGGCGCTGGTGGTGTTGAAGCGGCGCCCCGGCGAACCGCGCGGCGGTTTTGAAGTGCCACTCGTGGTGCCCATTGGCGGCGCCATCGTTGCGGTGACGTTTATCGTCAACCGGGTGATCGACGGTGTGCGGGCGGGGGAGCTGGCGCCGGTCTATATCGCGGGCGGTATCGTCGCCGCGATTTCCGTCATGTATCTGCTGGTGCGGCCGGAAGCGGCGGCGATAGCGGAAGTCGACCAACAGCAATAGCAGGTACAAACCGGAACGACCGCAGGTACGACGGATTCTTAGCGGCGTCCTCAAGTCCTGTCGGCCTCAGGATTCATGGTCCGTCAGCGGTGGACAGGAACACACCAGGTGGCGATCACCATAGACGTTGTCGATCCGGTTCACCGCAGGCCATACCTTGGTATCCGCGAGCCAGGGCGCCGGCCATACTGCCTCGCGTCGGCTGTAGGGGTGGCTCCAGGTCTCATCCAGCATGTCCGCCTCGGTGTGGGGTGCGTTCACCAGGGGGTTATCGTCGCGCGGCCAGGTGCCGTTGGCGACCCGGGCAATCTCGGCGCGGATGCGGATCATGGCGTCCACGAAACGGTCCAGCTCCGGCTTGGCCTCGCTTTCGGTGGGCTCGATCATCAGGGTGCCGGGCACCGGAAACGACATGGTCGGGGCGTGGAAGCCGTAGTCCATCAGGCGTTTGGCGATGTCTTCCTCGCTGATGCCGGTCGCGGCTTTCAAAGGACGGATGTCGATGATGCATTCGTGCGCCACGCGCCCGCCGCGCCCGGTGTAGAGCACCGGGTAGTGGGGCGCGAGCCGATGCGCCAGGTAGTTGGCGTTGAGAATCGCGACCTGGGTCGCGCGCCGGAGGCCTGCGCCGCCCATCATGCGGATGTACATCCAGGCGATGGGCAGGATCGACGCAGAACCCCAGGGCGCGGCGGAAATCGTGCCCTGGCCCGCAGCGGTGCCCGGTATCGGCTGCAGCGGATGGCCGGGCAGGAAGGGTGCCAGATGGGCACGCACCGCAATCGGCCCCATGCCCGGCCCGCCGCCGCCGTGGGGGATGCAGAAGGTCTTGTGCAGATTGATGTGGGCCACGTCGCCGCCGAATGCGCCGGGCGCCGCGAGACCCACCAGGGCATTGAGATTGGCGCCATCGATATAGACCTGACCGCCGGCGGCATGGATATGCGCACACATCTCGGCCACCGCTTCCTCGAACACGCCATGGGTCGAGGGGTAGGTGAGCATGAGGGCGGCGAGCTGCTCGCGGTGGGCGGCGATGGCGCGGTCGAGGTCGGCCAGATCCACGTTGCCGTCGCGGTCGCACTGCACCACCACCACGCGCAGTCCCGCCATCTGGGCGCTGGCCGGATTGGTGCCGTGGGCCGACGCGGGAATCAGGCACACATCGCGTGCTCCCTCGCCGCGGCTCGCGTGATAGCGGCGGATCGCGAGCAGCCCGGCGTACTCGCCCTGGGAGCCGGCGTTGGGTTGCAGCGAGACCGCGGCAAATCCGGTGCAGGCGGCGAGCCAGTGCTCCAGGTCGGCAAAAAGCTGCCGATAGCCGCGCGCCTGATCCAGAGGAGCAAAGGGATGCAGGCTGGCGAACTCCGGCCAGGTGATCGGCAGCATCTCGGCGGTCGCGTTGAGCTTCATGGTGCAGGAGCCGAGCGGAATCATGCCCTGGGCGAGACTGATGTCACGGGCTTCGAGGCGCTTGAGGTAGCGCAGCATCTCGGTTTCGCTGTGGTGACGGTTGAACACCGGATGCGTGAGGATGGGGTCGTCCCGCAACAGTGTCGCCGGCAGACCGGCAGCGCGCGTGGCGAAGCCGAGCACGGCGTCGGTGTGCGGCGCGTCCGCTTCGGTAAAAAGAGCGAGTAATTGCGCCACCAGTGCGGCGGAGCTGGTTTCATCCAGACTGATGCCGATGGCGTCGGCGGCGATCGCGCGCAGATTGATACGCGCGGCCCGGGCGCGGTCGAGGAGTTCCGCTTGCCGATCACTTACCACAACGGTCAGCGTATCGAACCAGGTGTCGTGGCGCAGTGCGAAGCCGGCCGCGCGCAATCCGGCGGCGAGCGCGTTGGTCAATGCGTGAACGCGCTCGGCGATGCGGCGCAGGCCTGCGGGGCCGTGATACACGGCGTAAAACCCGGCGATCAGTGCCAGCAGCACCTGCGACGTACAGATATTGGAGTTGGCCTTCTCGCGGCGGATGTGCTGCTCGCGGGTCTGCAGTGCCATGCGCAGCGCCGGCTTGCCGCGGCGATCCACGGAAACGCCGATGATGCGGCCCGGGGCAGAGCGTTTGTGGGTCTCGCGAAACGCAAAAAACGCTGCGTGCGGCCCGCCGAAACCCAGGGGCACGCCGAAGCGCTGGCTGGAACCCAGCACGATATCGGCGCCCAGCGAGCCGGGCGAGCGCAACAGCACCAGGCTGAGCAGATCGGCCGCGACTATGGCGAGTGCGCCCTGGCGGTGAATTTCCTCGATCTGCGGCGCGAGATCGGTCACTGTGCCGTCGCGGCCGGGATATTGCAGCAGCGCGCCGAAGTAGTCGCCCGTGGCGAGCGCGGTGACAGGATCGCCGATCACCAGTTCGAAGCCGAAGTATTGCGCGCGCGTCGCCAGCACTGCCAAGGTTTGCGGCAGGCACTGATCGGCAACGAAGAAGCGGTTGCTGCCGTGGCTCTTGCCGATGCGCCGCGCCATGGCCATGGCCTCGGCGGCGGCGGTGGCTTCGTCGAGCAGCGAAGCATTGGCCATTTCCATGCCGGTCAGGTCCATGATCAACTGCTGGAAGTTGAGGAGCCCCTCGAGACGGCCTTGGGAAATCTCGGCCTGATAGGGCGTATAGGCGGTGTACCAGCCGGGATTTTCCAGCACATTGCGCTGGATCACCGGCGGCAGGATACAGTCGTGGTAGCCGAGTCCGAGCAGCGAAGTGAATACCTGGTTCTGTGTCGCCAGCGCGCGCAGCTCGGTCAGGGCGGTCCGTTCCGAGCAGGGCGCCGGCAGATCCAGGGATTCCCGCAACCGGATGCTTTCCGGCACGATGGCTCCAACAAATCGTTCGAGATCGGCGGCGCCGAGCGCGGCCAGCAGGGCGCGCAGTTGATCGTCATCCGGACCGATATGGCGATGCTGGAAATCAGCGGCATCGGACAGGTCGGACAAGGGTCGCAGCAGTGGGGTCATCGCGGATGCCTACAACAGTGAGCGGGAGGGGTGGCAAGCAGCGCCAGCCGTCGGGCGGCGCGGCCGATGTTAGCAGCGCGACGCTTGGGGCCACAAACGCGGGTGACCGAGCGCGTGACCCCTTGGCGCTGCGCGACCTGCTCGCCGAGGTGCGCGGCTGCCGATTCTGCGCCGATCTGCCGCTCGGGCCGCGACCGGTATTGCGCGCCAGCGCGACCGCGAAACTCCTGATTGTCGGACAGGCCCCGGGCACCCGGGTGCACGCCAGCGGCATTCCCTGGGACGATCCCAGCGGTGATCGCCTGCGCGACTGGCTCGGTCTCGATCGCGCGACCTTCTACGACGAGAGCCGCATCGCCATCGTGCCCGTGGGCCTCTGCTATCCCGGCCGTGGCCGCGCCGGCGATCTGCCGCCGCGACCCGAATGCGCGCCGCGCTGGCACGGGCGGATTCTCGCGCAGTTGCCGGCACTCGAACTGATCCTGCTGGTGGGGCGCTACGCCCAGGACTACTACCTCGGTGCCGACCCCGGTTCGCTTGCCGCACGCATCCGCGATTGGCCGGTATTGGCGGCACAACAGTTACCGCTGGTGCATCCCTCGCCGCGCAATCGACGCTGGCTCAAAACCAATCCCTGGTTCGAGGCCGAAGTGATTCCGGTGTACCGCCGGCGCGTGGCCGACTGCCTGTCCATCCCGCAACGCTGCTGAAAGTAGGGTCAGGTAATGAAGTACGCTGTATTGTCGCGCCGGGTGCCAGTGCTATAGTTGGGCCGGCAGGACAGCAGGGATGTAAGCGCGAAGAGATGGTCGATATTTTCGGATCCGACAACAGGAAATATGCGCGAGAAAATCTGGTTGAGACCCCGGTCGGCCAGCTTCAAATCGGCATGTTTGTGGCGGAGCTGGATCGCCCCTGGCTGGGGACGCCGTTTCTGCTCCAGGGGTTCGAGATTCGCAGCAAGAGCCAGATCCGCTCCCTCAAGGACCATTGTCACCACGTCTATGTGTTGAAGGCGGGTGTACCGCGCCAGGGCCCAGGAGTGCTGGTTCCCAAGCTCGAGCCGCCACCCAGACAAAACACGGGCGCTCTGCTGCCACGTGCGCGGTTGGCCCAACGACCCCAGGCCAAGCGGACTGTGGTCAGATCACGGCCAGCCTATGAAGTCCAGAAACCGGTGCGCCTGGAGCATGAGGTGGCGCGCCAGGTGCTGGATGCCGGTCGGGTCAATGTCAAGAGTCTCCTCCGTTCCGCCCAAATGGGACAGATGCTGGATACTGCGGTGGCAGAGGCCACTGTGGATGCTTGCGTGCATTCCATCCTGCGCAATCCGGAAGCCCTGCTCTGGATGAGCAGGATCAAAAACCAGAACGAATATACGGCCGAACACTGCCTGAATGTCTGCGTCCTTGCCATCGCGTTCGGGCGCCATCTCCGTATGACGGAAGAAGAGCTGCATCTGCTCGGCCTCTGCGGACTGTTGCACGACGTCGGCAAGATGCGCATTCCCACCGAGATTCTCGACAAGCCGGGGAAGCTCACCGAGGAAGAATTCGAGGTGATGAAGCAGCACACGGTAATCGGGCACGCACTGCTGGAAAATCAGGCCGATGGCCTGCATCACCTCGCGCTGGATGTCGCCCTCAACCACCACGAGCGGCCCGATGGCGGAGGCTATCCGCGCGGCCTTGGCGCGCGGGAGGTTGCCGAGTTTGCCCGCATCATTTCGGTGGTCGACGCCTACGACGCCATTACCAGCAACCGTTGCTACGCTCCGGAGCAACCGTCCGCCCATGCCCAGAAGATCATCTTCGAGAATCGCGGCACCCAGTTCGACGAGGAGGTGGCGCTGCAATTCATCCAGGCCGTCGGTCCCTATCCCGCGGGCACTTTGGTCGAGTTGCGCAACGGCATGGTGGGCATTGTGCTCGCCGGCAAGCCCAGATTCCGCCATCTGCCCACGGTGCTGCTGTTGCGCGACGAAGACAAGCAACCCATGGAGGAGCGGACCGTCGAGCTCGATCTCACCGATACCGGCAAGCTCAGCAAGGAGTTCCTCATCAAACGTACCGTCCCGGACGGCACCTTCGGTATTTCGTTGCGCGAATATCGCGTCCAGCAGGGTCCGGTATTTCTCTAATACCAGGACAAGAACATCGAGACAAGAACACCAAGACGATGCAGATGCGGCCGGGTCAGGCAGATGGGCAACCGGCCGTTGGGCTCGGATCGCTGTAGGCCAGCGCCAGAATTTCGTAATCCGCCGTCCCGCCGGGTCCATCCACCACAACCCTGTCGCCACTTGCGCGGCCGAGCAGCGCACGCGCCAGCGGCGAATCGATGCTGATCCAGCCGCGCTGGGGGTCGATCTCGTCCGCCCCCACCAGACGATAGGTAATGGCGGCCCCCGCAGCGTCACTCAGGGTTACCCAGGCGCCGAAGCGCACCCGCCCCGAATCCGCTGGCGGGTCAGCCACCACGATCAGTGCTTCGAGCCGGTGGCGCAGATAGCGGACCCGGCGATCGATTTCCCGCAGCCGCCGCTTGCCGTAGATGTAATCGCTATTCTCCGAGCGATCGCCGTTCTTCGCCGCCGCCTGCACCTGGGTGGTGACCTGGGGGCGCTCCCGGCGCCATAACCGATCGAGTTCGGCGCGCAGCGCGGCGGCACCCGCGGGGGTGATGTAGGGTGAACTGCCGGGCGTGGGTGGGCGCCAGCGCATCAGTGGGCGCGCTCGATGCGAAGGACCTGCTGATAGAACGCCAGCTCCTCGCGGAACACCCGGGCGACGTGCTCGGGGCGGCGAAAGCCGTGGCCTTCTCCGGGAAAGGGCACATAGATCACGGGCAGGTCGCGCGCGCGCAGGGCCGCCACCATGGCCAGGGTCTGATTGGGCGGCACCACCTTGTCGTCGAGGCCCTGAAAGAAAATCACCGGGCAATCGAGCTGGTCCACATGGTGGATCGGCGAGCGCGCCCGATAGCGTTCGCGAGCCGCGGGCCAGGGACCGACCAGACCATCGAGATAGCAGGATTCGAACTTGTGCGTGTCCCGCGCCAGGGCTTCGAGATCGCCGATGCCGTAGAGGCTGGCGCCGGCACGGAACACTTTCGCGAAGGTGAGTGCCGCCAGTACCGTGTAACCGCCGGCACTGCTGCCGCGGATCAGCAGCCGCTCGGGGTCGGCGCGACCGTGCGCGGCGAGATGGCGCACGCCAGCGACCACATCGGCCACGTCGGCGAGCCCCCAGCGTTCGCGCAGGGCGTCGCGGTAGGCGCGGCCGTAGCCGGTGCTGCCGCGATAGTTGAAGTCGGCCACGGCAAACCCGCGACTGGTCCAGAATCGCACCTTGGCGCTGTAAGCGGTACTGGTGGCGCCCGTGGGTCCGCCGTGGCACAGGGCGATGAGCGGCGGCAGCTCCCCCGGCAATGGGGTGTAACCGGGATGTGCTGGCCGATAGTAAAAACCGTGGGCCTCGGCACCGGCGTCGGTGGGATAGGAGAAGTTTTCCGGCGTCGGCAGAAAACCGGGATCGAGGCCGGGATCGCCGACCCGGTGCAGGCAGCGCCAGGCGCCGCTGCTGGCGTCGAGTTCCAGCAGTTCACTGCCGTGGGTTGGCGATGAGGCGACGCACCACGTCCGGTTCCCCGCCGCCGCGAGTGCGGCGAATTCCGTGTAGGGCGCATCGATCCCCCTGAGTGTACGGGTGGCAGGATCGATGAGACCCAGCTGCCAGAGTCCGTCGCGGGTGTACGCGGTCGCGAGCTGGCCGTTGGCACAGGCAGCCCAGGTGGACATCCCGAGTGACCACAGTGGCGTGGCAAATTCCGCTTGCAGCGGAAACACCGCGGTGGTCGCGCCGTTGGCCGCGAAACGATACAGATTCCACCAGCCGCTGCGGTCGGAGACGAAATGCAACTCGCCTGTGGGGGTCCAGCCGGGCTGGAGCACGGCTTCACCCGATGGATACATGGCGTTGCCGCCGGCGATGTGACGAACAGTGCGGCAGGCGCCGTCCGCGCCGATGTCTGCCAGCCACAGGTGTGTGTTGTCCCAGGGCATGTCCGGATGATTCCAGCTGATCCAGGCGAGCTGGCGGCCGTCCGGGCTCAGGCTTGGATAGGCATAGAAATCGTCTCCCGACACCAGTTCATCGACCGCGCCGCTGCCGTCCAGCGCAATGGCGGCGATGAAGTTAGTGGGTTCGCGTTGAGGACCCTTGGCGGCGTTGGGATAGTGGCGTTCGCCGATGGCGAGCAGGCGATGATGCCGCCGGTCCAGGCAAGGTTCGGCGAACCGCAGCCCGCGCTCGGCGGGGGTGATGGCGACGGGCAGGGCGCGGAAATCGCGGGTGTCCAGACGGTAGATGCGCTGATCGTCCTGGAGCACAAAATAGAGGATGCCGTCGGCCACCGTGTAAGGCCGCCCGCCGTATTCGTGGGCCCGGCTGC
This sequence comes from uncultured Gammaproteobacteria bacterium, assembly GCA_963708735.1. Lineage (GTDB taxonomy): Bacteria > Pseudomonadota > Gammaproteobacteria > Pseudomonadales > Porticoccaceae > JAGPUQ01. Next base: position 315,233 of record CAVPTW010000042.1, on the reverse strand, counting down.
GGACGTTGATGGGCGCCGGCAGCAGGTCGCGGCGGGTCCCGTCCGGGGCCAGCGCGACGACCGCGCTGCGGCCGCCTTCGGCGGGGCGGGTTTCGAGCCAGTAGAGCCTATCGCCGTCCGCCAGCGGCCAATCGATGGTGCCCGCCGCGCTGGCCGCCAGCTCCGGGGTGATGGGGCTCGGCCAGCTGCCGCAGGGCAAATGATCCGCGGGCGTCGCGATGGCCTCAGCCTCCCGCCAGCTTGACGCGATAACCCAGGCCTTCGAGCGTCGCCTTGATGGCAGCGCGGTGGTCGCCCTGGATTTCGATCACGCCCGCCTTGACGCTGCCGCCGGTGGCGCACTGCTGCTTGAGCTGTTTGGCCAGGGCGCGCAATTCCGCTTCCGCCAGCGGGATCCCGGCGATGGTGGTGACACCCTTGCCACTGCGTCCGCTGGTCTCGCGGCGGATGCGCACGATGCCGTCGCCGGCGGGTTTGCCTGGCGTGGCTGCCACAGGCTGAACACGCCCACGCTCGGTGCTGTAGACCAGCCGGGAATTTCCACTCACGGCGCCACCTCCAGCACGATCTTGCCCAGGTGCTTGCTGCTCTCCATCAGGGCGTGGCTCGCGGCGGCCTCGGCGAGCGGGAAGGTTGCGTGGATCAGGGGTCGAATGTCGCCGCCTTCCAGCAGCGGCCAGACATTGTCGTGGACCGCGCGGGCGATGCGCGCCTTGTCGGCAACCGGCTGGCTGCGCAGGGTCGAGCCCGTGAGCACCAACTGCTTCAACATCATCGGCATCAGATCGACTTCCACCTTGGAGCCGCGCAGAAAGGCGATGGAGACGATACGGCCGCGAAAGGCGGCGGCGCGGATGTTCTTCTGCACATAGTCGCCGCCCACCATGTCGAGGATCACATCGGCACCGGTGGTGGCGGCCTTGATGCCTTCGACAAAATCCTCGCGCTGGTAATCGAACGCTTTGATGGCGCCCAGCGTTTCACACAGGGTGACTTTTTCGGCGTTGCCCGCGGTGGCGAATACCCGGGCGCCGAAGGCCGCGCCCAACTGGATGGCCGTGGTGCCGATGCCGCTGGTACCGCCGTGTACCAGCAGCACTTCGCCCTCTTGCAGGTGGGCGCGTTCGAAGACGTTGTGCCAGACGGTGAACACGGTTTCCGGCAGCGCCGCGGCCTGGGTCGCCGACAGCCCCGCGGGAATCGGCAGGCACAGATCGCGGTGAGCGACGGCGTATTCGGCGTAGCCGCCGCCGGCGAGCAGCGCGCAGGCGCGATCGCCGATCCGCCAGGGTCCGCTGTCGGGGCCGAGCGCCGCGATTTCGCCCGCCACTTCCAGCCCCGGCAGGTCAGAGGCGCCGGCGGGTGGCGGGTAACCGCCCTGACGCTGGATCACGTCGGGCCGGTTGACGCCGGCGGCGATCACCCGGATCAACACTTCTCCGGCGCCGGGCACGGGTAGCGGGCGCCGCGCGGGGGTCAGCACTTCCGGGCCGCCGGGGCGCGCGATCTCGATGCAGTTCATGGTGGTGGGCAGTGCCATGGGCGGTCTCCGGTTGCGGCAGGATAAGATGCGGCGCGCGCCGGACTCACGGCTCCGATGGGCACGGAGGCGGCCGACGCGTGCGCAGGTCGTCAGCGTAACAGCCGCCGGAAGCGGCGGGGAGTCCGGCAGGCGCGGTCCGATTGGCGCGCCGGCGGGTGACATTGTTTAATGCGGACATTCCGGCCCGGTCATCCGTGGCCCGGTCGCTTCACGAAGATTGAATCAGGGGGCAACAGTGAGCGGGGAATACGCCAGCGAATACCGGCGCGCGAGTGAAGATCCGCGCGGTTTCTGGGGAGAAGCCGCGGCGGCGGTGGCCTGGTACCGGGCGCCGCGGGAAGTGCTGGACGACAGCAGGTCGCCGTTCGTGCGCTGGTTTGCCGACGGCATGGTGAATGCCTGTTACAACGCCCTCGACCGCCATGTCGAGGGCGGCCGCGCCGAGCAGCTCGCGCTCATCCATGACAGCCCGGTCACCGGCACCAAGCAGTGCTTCACCTATCGCGAGCTGCGGGATCGCGTCGCGCGCATGGCCGGCGCGCTGCGCGCCCGGGGCGTCGGTGTGGGCGATCGGGTGGTGATCTACATGCCCATGGTGCCGGAGGCTGCGATCGCCATGCTCGCCTGCGCGCGCATCGGTGCCATCCACTCCGTGGTGTTCGGCGGTTTTGCGGCCAACGAGCTCGCCGTGCGCATCGACGATGTCCAGGCCAGGCTGGTGATCGCCGCCTCCTGCGGCATCGAGCCCGGTCGCCTGGTGCCCTACAAGCCGCTGCTGGATCAGGCCATCGAGCTCGCCCGCCACAAGCCGGAGACCTGTATCATCCTGCAACGGGAGCAGTTGCAGGCGACCATGGTGCCCGGACGTGACCTCGACTGGCGCGAACTCGAAGCGGCGGCCGCACCCGTCGACTGTGTGCCGGTCGCCGCGACACATCCACTCTATGTGCTCTACACCTCCGGCACCACGGGCCAGCCCAAGGGCGTGGTGCGCGACACCGGCGGCTGCATCGTGTCGCTGCTGTGGAGCATGCGGAAGGTTTATGGCGTTGCCCCCGGCGACGTGTTCTGGGCGGCGTCCGACGTGGGCTGGGTGGTGGGCCATTCCTACATCGTCTACGGCCCCCTGTTCAACGGCAACACCACGATTCTCTACGAGGGCAAGCCGGTGGGGACGCCGGACCCCGGCGCCTACTGGCGGGTGATCGCCGAGTACGGTGTCAAGGTATTCTTCACCGCACCCACGGCCTTTCGCGCCATCAAGAAAGAGGATTCCAGCGGCGCGTATCTGAAAAAATACGATCTGAGCGGCTTCGAAACTCTGTTTCTCGCCGGCGAGCGCTGCGATCCGGATACCCTCGCCTGGGCCCAGGACAAGCTCCGCGTGCCGGTGATCGATCACTGGTGGCAGACCGAGCTCGGCTGGCCCGCCGTCGCCAATTGTCGCGGCATCGAATTGTTGCCGGTGGTGCCGGGGTCGCCTACCAAGCCGGTACCGGGTTTCGTATTCGACGTGCTGGACAGCGACGGCAAGCCGCAGCCGCCGGGCGAAATCGGCGCACTGGTGCTGAAGCTGCCGCTGCCGCCGGGAACCTTCACCACTCTGTGGGGTAACGACGAACGCTTCATCAATGCGTATTTCAAGACGTTTCCCGGCTATTACGAGACCGGCGACGCCGGTTATATCGACGCGACGGGCTATGTCTTTGTGATGGCGCGCACCGACGATGTGATCAATGTGGCCGGGCATCGGCTTTCCACGGGGGCCATGGAAGAGGTGCTCGCGGCGCATCCGGACGTGGCCGAATGCGCCGTCATCGGCGTCGCCGACGCCATGAAAGGCCAGGTGCCGCTGGGCCTGATCGTGCTCAAGGACGGTGCCGGGCGGGATCCGGAGAAGGTCTGTAGCGAGGCAATCCAGATGGTCCGCGAGCGTATCGGTCCGGTGGCGGCGTTCAAGCTGTGCGTCAGGATTCCGCGTTTGCCCAAGACCCGCTCCGGGAAAGTGCTGCGCGGTACCATGCGCAACATTGCCGACGGCGAGCCCTGGAAAGTGCCGGCCACCATCGACGATCCGGCCACCCTGGACGAGATCGGGGCCGCGTTTTCTACCCTCGGGTATCCGGTAACGCGCTAATTGTAAATAGATTTTCCTGACGAATTTGTGAACCGGGACCTGGTCGCCGGGCCGGATCGGCTTTGCATGACCGGAATCAATGCAATGTATAATGCAGGCCATTTTTGTGGGCGCCAGGTGGTTCCGGGTGCGCTGATAGCGGCGCGACCGGCGGGCGATCACGGTCTCGTGGGGGTGAAGTTGAAGCCGACGAATATCAAGGATCCCGAGTTTTTTCACCGCGTGGTGGACTGTCAGTACGCCTGCCCGGCCCATACGCCGGTGCCGGAGTACATCCGGTTGATCGCCGCCGGACGCTATACCGATGCCTACATGATCAATTGGGAATCCAATGTGTTTCCCGGTGTTCTGGGCCGTACCTGCGATCGCCCCTGCGAGCCGGCGTGCCGGCGCGGCCGGGTCGAGGAGGAGCCGGTGGCCATCTGTCGGCTCAAGCGGGTCGCCGCCGACAACAAATCGGACATCAGCGCGCGCCTGCCCAAGGTCCCCAGCCGCAAGAACGGCAAACGCATCGCCCTGGTAGGTGCCGGGCCTGCGTCGCTGACCGTCGCGCGCGATCTGCTGCCGCTGGGCTATGCCATCGACCTTTTTGACGAACAGGCGAAGGGCGGCGGTTTCATGCGCAGCCAGATACCCTCGTTCCGGTTGCCGGAGCAGGTGCTCGACGAGGAGGTGGGTTATATCCTCGGGATGGGCGTGGTCACCCATTTCAACCACTATGTAGACAGCCTCAAGGGGTTGCTCGCCAAGGGTTACGACGCTGTATTCGTCGGTTCCGGCGCGCCGCGCGGCCGCGATCTGTCGAAACTCCCGGGACGCCAGGAAGCCGATGCCTCGATACACATCGGTATCGATTGGCTGGCCAGTGTTGCGTTCGAGCATGTCAAGAGCATCCCCCAGCGCGTGATCGTGCTGGGCGGCGGCAACACCGCCATGGATTGCTGCCGCACTGCGCGCCGCCTGGGTGGCGAGGAAGTGAAGGTCATCGTCCGCAGTCCGTTTGCGGATATGAAAGCGTCGCCCTGGGAGAAGGAAGACGCGATCCATGAAGATATTCCCATCATCGACAACCATGTACCCCTCGAATTCGTCGTCGAAGGCGGCAAGCTGGTGGGCATGAAGTTCGACCGCGTCGAGGCGCGCTACGACGCCGAGGGCAAGCGCAGCCTGGTGTCGACCGGTGCCGAGCCGGTGTTCTATCCCTGCGACACGGTCTTGATGGCGATCGGTCAGGAGAACGCCTTTCCCTGGATCGAGCGCGATATCGGTATCGACTTCGATCAGTGGGAGATGCCGACGGTGGACCGCATCACCTTCCAGTCCAGCAATCCCAGGGTTTTCTTCGGTGGCGATGCTGCCTTCGGGCCGGAAAACATCATCACTGCGGTGGCGCACGGGCATCAGGCGGCCGTGTCCATCGACCTGTTCTGCCGCGGCGAAAAAGTGGCGGAGCGACCCCTGCCCCGCACCACGCTCATCAGCCAGAAGATGGGCATTCACGAGTGGAGCTACGACAGCCAGATCGACACCGACCGGCGCTACAAGGTACCCCATGCCGACAAGGCCGCCACCTTGAGTGATCGCCGGGTGGAGGTCGAGCTGGGTTTCGATGTCGCCACCGGCTACAAGGAGGCGGAGCGCTGCCTCAACTGCGACGTCCAGACGGTATTCACGGAATCACTGTGCATCGAATGCGACGCCTGTGTCGATATCTGTCCCACCGACTGCATCAATTTTGTCGCCAATGACGAGGAAGATCGCCTGCGTCAGGTTCTCCGCATGCCGGCGCTGAATCTCGACCAGCCGCTCTATGTCTCGGCCGCGCTGAAAACCGCGCGCGTCATGGTGAAGGACGAAGACGTGTGCCTGCACTGCGGGCTGTGCGCCGAGCGCTGCCCGACGTCGGCCTGGGACATGCAGAAATTTCTCTATCAGGTTACCAAGGCGGCGCCGATCCTATGAAAACCATCAAGGGCGTAAACGATTTTGTAATCCGCTTTGCGAATGTGAACGGCACCGGCTCGGCCAGCGCCAACAACATGTTTGCCAAGGCGATCTTCCGGATGGGCATTCCGGTCAGCCCGAAGAATATTTTTCCTTCCAATATTCAGGGGTTGCCCACCTGGTACGAGGTGCGCATCAACGATCAGGGCTACACCGGGCGGCGCGGTGGCGTCGATGCCGTGGTCTGCATGAATCCGCAGAGCATGGCCAAGGACATTCGCGATCTGGAATCCGGCGGCTATTGCATCTACGACAACACCAAGCCGCTGGATCTGCGCATGATGCGCGACGACATCCATTTCATCGGCCTGCCGCTGACCGAGATCTGCCGCAACGAATACACCCAGGCACGCCAGCGCCAGCTGTTCAAGAATGTGATCTATGTCGGCGCGCTGGCGGCTCTGCTCGATATCGAGTTCGGAGTGTTCAAGGATCTGGTCGGCGAACAGTTCAAGGGCAAGGAAAAGCTGATCGCACCCAACATTCACGCGCTCGAACTGGGCTACCAGTATGCGAGCGAGCATTACAAGTGCCCGCTCGGCATCCGTGTCGAACGCCGCAACGTTGTCGGCGATCGCATCCTGATGGAAGGCAATGCGGCACTGGCGCTCGGTGCCGTCTACGGCGGCGCCACGGTGGCCGGCTGGTATCCGATCACACCGTCTACCTCGGTAGTGGAAGAATTCGAAAAATACTGTGGTCGGCTGCGGATCGATCCCGGCAGCGGCCAGAAAAAATTCGCCATCGCCCAGGCCGAGGATGAGCTGGCCGCCATCGGTCTGGCCATCGGCGCGTGCTGGAACGGCGCGCGCGCGTTCACCGCGACTTCCGGCCCGGGCCTGTCACTGATGAGCGAATTTCTGGGTCTGGCGTATTTCGCCGAAGTCCCGGTGGTGCTGTTCGATATTCAGCGCGCAGGCCCATCCACCGGAATGCCGACCCGCACTCAGCAGTCCGACGTGCTTGCCGCCGCCTATGCGTCCCACGGCGACACCAAGCATGTGCTGCTGTTTCCCGCGACACCGAAGGAATGTTTCGACATGGGCGCGCTCAGCTTCGATCTCGCGGATCGCTTGCAGACTCCGGTAATCGTGCTTTCGGATCTCGATCTCGGCATGAACGACAATCTCAGCGAGCCGCTGCAGTGGGATGACAGCCGTCAGTACGACCGCGGCAAGGTGCTGAGCGCTGCTCAGCTCGATGAACTCAGCGGGCGGTTCGGGCGCTACCTGGACGTCGATGGCGACGGCATCTGCTATCGCACCTATCCCGGCACGCATCCGGCAAAAGGCAGCTTCTTCACGCGTGGCACTTCCCGTGACGAATATGCTGTCTATACCGAGGATGGTGAAGCCTATCAGCGCAACATGGAGCGGCTGCTGGTGAAGTGGGAGACCGCCAAATCCCTGGTGCCCGCGCCTGAACTCCATCCCGCGCGCAAGGCTACCTCGGATGGTGTGCTGTTCTTCGGCACCAGTACGGCTTCCACCCTGGAGGCGCTGGACCTGCTGCGCGACGAGAATATTCATCTGGATGGCCTGCGGATTCGCGCATTCCCGTTCGGCGACGCGGTGCTCGAATTTATTGATGCCCATGACCGGATTTTCGTCATCGAACAGAATCGCGACGGGCAATTGCGCAAACTGCTGATCGGCGAGTGCGACATCAATCCGCGCAAGCTTAGTTCCCTGACCTATTACGCCGGCATGCCCATTACCGCACGCTACATTCGCGATGCCATCCGTTCCGGCATGGGCGGCGGGCAGGTGGTGCCATTGCGACGACAGACTGCGGGAGTCAACCCATGACCTATATCCGACCTCAATTCCGGCATCCCAACCTGCCGACCAACGAGCTGGGCTTCACGCGCCAGCATTACGAGGGCGCGCTCTCGACGCTGTGCGCGGGTTGCGGGCACGACTCGGTGAGTGCGGCCATCATCGAGGCGTGCTTCGAGCTGGCGATAGAGCCGCATCGGGTGGCGAAGATTTCCGGCATCGGCTGTTCGTCGAAAACGCCCACCTATTTTCTTGGCAACTCCCACGGCTTCAACTCCGTGCACGGCCGCATGCCTTCGGTCGCAACCGGCGCCAACCTGGCCAACCGGGAAATGATCTATGTGGGCGTGTCGGGCGATGGCGATACCGCCTCCATCGGGCTCGGGCAGTTTGCCCACGCTACCCGCCGCAATCTGAACATGGTCTACATCGTCGAGAACAACGGCTGTTACGGACTGACGAAGGGGCAGGATTCCGCAACCGCCGATGTCGGTTCGGCGAGCAAAAAGGGCGATCCCAATCCCTACGAAGCCATCGACCTGTGCGCGCTGGCGCTGCAACTCGGCGCCACCTATGTTGCGCGCAGCTTTTCCGGCGACAAGGCGCAACTGGTGCCCTTGATCAAGGGTGCCCTGGCCCACAGCGGCTTTGCATTCATCGACGTGATTTCGCCCTGTGTCACCTTCAACGATACGCCGCAATCCACCAAGGGTTACGATTTTGTGCGAGAGCACATGGCGGCAACCGGCAAGATGGACTTTGTTCCGGTGCGCAAGGAAATCACGGCGGATTACGAACCGGGGTACACCCAGGAAGTGACCCTGCACGATGGCTCGGTAATCCATCTCTACAAGGAAGGTGCGGACTCCGTGCGTGACCGCGATGCCGCCCTGCGCGCCGTGCGCGAGCACAAGCGTCGGGGCCGGATTCTCACCGGCCTGCTCTACGTCAATCCCGACAGCCAGGAGCTTCACCATATTCTGGGCACGGTCAAAACCGCGCTGCGCGATCTCGGCGAGGCGGATTTGTGTCCGGGCGGTCAGGCGCTCGCCAACATCAATAACAGTTTCCGCTGAAGTTCGCCCCCTGGGCTGCCCGGTGCACAAGCCCAGGGGGCGACGAAAACTTCCTTCGTGGCCTTCTGTGTCACGGCGAGTGACGTTCGCCGCCGGTGGAGTCGGTCTTTAGCTTGAGCTTGCGACGCGGCAAGGTCGGTCATTCCGCGTTTTCCTGCCTCCTGATTCATCCTGGATTTGTACGATCAGCCAGCGACACCATTGCTTGGCGCGGTTGTCCGTGTCGATTTTCGTCGTTGCGAGCTGGGTGCCGCATCAGGCTGCCCGCCGTATCTTGTGCATCTCGGAACGGTCGTCAAGGTCCTGTTTTCGCGCTGGTATTACTGGCCGCATAGCCTCGCAGTGAAGCCCCTGCGCTAAAAATCATAGGTCAATAGCTTGACAGGGCCGCTTGCGCGGCTTAGTTTCGCGCCACCTGTCCCATAATTTATAACAATCGGGGGTATATCCGTGGATTATTTACATGCTTCAACAGGATTGGGCGATTCTCGCACCACAGGGCGTCTGAGGGGCGCCATGCAATGGGGGCTGGGCGCAACCGTCCTGGCACTGATTGCCGGTCCGGCGGCGGCGTTCAAGATCGACTTCCAGGATCCGGAGATCAATGCCTATCTGGACAGTACCCTGACGGTGTCGTCCGCGATGCGCACCCAGAGTGCCCATCACCCGACCTTTCAGGCCAGCGGCAACTGGAATGTTTTCAGTGATGCCGGGGATATCTACAGCACGCCGTTGACCTATCTGGGCGAGTTGAGCATCTCCAAGGGCGATTACGGATTTTTCACCCGCTTCAAGTACATCTACGACTACACCCTCAATCACAAGGACTGCACCAACTGCTTCGGCCGCACCCCGGGCGGCCAGTTGAATGGCGTGTCGAAAGGTGCGCAGGACGCCGCCAACAAGGCCTACCTACTCGACGCCTTTGTCTACGGTAGCTGGACGCTGGGGGATCATCCCCTGTCGATGCGTGTGGGCCGGCAGGTGCTCAGTTGGGGCGAGAGCAACATCCAGGGCGGCGGTATCGCCACCATGCAGAGCCCCGAGGATCTCAACGGACGGGTGACGCCCGGCACCGAGGTCAAGGAGCGGCTGCTGCCCCAGGGGCTGGTGTCGGGCTCCCTGGGGCTGACCGACAACTGGATGGTCGAGGGCTATTATGTGTACGAGTGGCGGCCATCGACGTTCATTTCGCCGAGCACCCTGTTCAGTCCCTTCGATTTTCTGGGGCCCGGCTTCAATCCCGACCTGAGCATTCCCGGCGTTGAATACCGCGGTCGCGATTACCCCGACAGCGGCGGGCAATGGGGTCTGGCGACGCGCTTTGTGATCGACAGCATGAACTCGGCGGAACTGGGCTTTTACTGGGTGCGCAGCCATGCCTTCCTGCCGTACCTGCAGGCGAACTACGACCCGACCGGCCCGGTGGCGTTTCCGGTGATTGGTCCGGTGACCTACAAAACGATCTACCCACAGGATCAGGACACCTATGCGGTGTCACTGTCGGGCGAGCTGTTCGACACCGGATTGTCCTACGGCACCGAGTTCAATATGCGCCAGGACTTCTACGACACCCGCCAGTGCATGAACAACTTTGGCCTGACCGGTGTGGCTGGCGCGCTGGGTGTGTTGGGCTCCGGTGGGACACCGGCAGCGGCGTTGGCGCGGGCGGGGCTGACCCCGAATGTGCCGGGCTGCGGCGGCGGCAACTCGAACGAGTACATGTGGTTGGGCAACCTGACCCAGTCGGTGGGCGGCGGTCCGTTCGGTGCGCAAAAGCAGAACTATGTCATCGACGTGTCGGCGTCCTGGATCGACAACCTGCGCAACGGAGATCCCACGGACCGCATCGATCATGCCCCGGCGGTCTCTACGCCGGAGCTGGATGCGTCGCTGCACGGTAATACGGCGGCGGCGGCCGGGACCATTGTGGACAAGGGGAGTTTCAAGGGTGTGGACCAGCTGGACCGTCCGATCACGCCGTTTGCCTGGGGTTACACGGCGGTGGCGTCGTTCGAGTACAACAACCTGTTCTGGAACCTGAACATGAAACCGCGGTTTGTGTTTGCGCACGGGGTGCGGGGTTACACGCCGTTCGGCTCGGGTGCGCTGGTGCAGGACCAGAAGACGCTGGTGGCCGGGGTGACGTTCGAATACCTGAGCTCCACATCGTTGGATCTGGCCTATACCACCTGGCTGGGCAAAGCCGGGGTATGGGATGACCGTGACAACCTGGCCCTGACGTTCAAATACAGCTTCTGAGGAATTTAACGATGTCGATCTACAAGCAAGTCGTATCGATCACGGGCGCCACCCTGTTCAGTCTGGCGGTAGTCCAGGGGACCTGGGCCGAGGATTACAACGAAAAGCCCACGGCGGCGGAGCTTGCCAAGCTGGGTCTGGAAGGCACCGAACTGACACCGGCCGGCGCGATCCGCGCCGGCAATGCCGACGGCAGCATTCCGGCGTGGAAAGACGAGCCGCTCAAGGCCCCGGCGGACTTCAAGCCGGGGACATTCCATCCGGATCCGTTCCCGGCGGACAAGCCGCTGTTCACCATCACGGCGCAGAACTACAAACAGTATGCGGACAAGCTGACGCCGGGCCAACAGAAGATGTTCGAGACCTACCCGGACTACTTCATGAACGTCTACCCGACCCGACGCACGGCGGTGTACAAGACCTATATCTACAAGGCCGCACTCGAAAACGCGGGGCGCGCGGACATCCTCATGTCGACCGAGCGTCCGAACATGATCGGGTTCAAGAACGCCGTCACCGGCTGGGCGTTCCCGATAGCGAAAAATGGTCCCCAGGCGCTGATGAACGTCATGACGCGCCCGGTGACTCCCTGGGTGAACAGTTGGGACAATATCGCGCCGGTCACCAGCAATGGCAACTACGAGGTGGTCAAGCTGTCGGTGCAGTTGCACTGGCCCTACTCGGAAGAAGGGCACACGCTGGAAAACTTTGACCCCAACAAGCCGGGCACGGGGTTCCTGTACTACCAGACCGCCACGGCGCCGGCCAAGCAGGCCGGACAGGTGGTGCTGGCGCGGGAACCGATGAGCTTCTTCCAGCAATTCCGGCAGGCGTGGAGTTACAGCCCGGGTCAGCGTCGGGTCAAGCGGGCACCGCAGATCGTCTACGACAACCCGCTGACATCCAGCGACGGCCTGGCCACCACCGACCAGAAATACGGATTCAACGGCCCCAACGACCGCTTCGAGTGGACCCTGGAGGGGCGTCAGGAAATCTACATTCCCTACAACAGTTACAAGCTGCATTCGGGCACCATCAAGGTCTCCGACATCATCACCAAGGAAGGTCGCCTGAATCAGAGCCTGGCGCGTTACGAGCTCCACCGGGTATGGAAACTGGTGGGTACCCTGCGTCCGGGGACCACCCACGACTACGGCAAGCGAGTGTTGTACCTCGACGAGGATAACTGGTGGGTGACGCTGCAGGACGGCTATGATCGCCGCAATCAACTGTGGCGCTATTACGAGCTGCATCCGGTGAACTATTACGACATCGGCTATGTTGGGTCCACCATCGAAGACCAGTACGACCTGTCGGCAGGCCGGATGGTGATCCTCGGACTGGATAATGAGGACAGTGCACCCGACTTCAGCTTCCGGGCGCCGGACGATTACTTTACTCCGGACGAAGTGCGCCGCCAGGGCGTGCGTTGATCGGAACCCCTGGAGCAGCCAAGGCTGCTCCAGGGGTGTTCCCGCGCTGCTGGGAGGGGTACTGGATTTGGTGGGGCTCTCACTATCTGGCGTGGTTGCTGTTTCCGGCCATAAGAAAGAAAAGGCCGCACTGAATAATAATAAATTGCCTGTTTTGAAATCCGAGAGGGTAGTGCAGTAGTGTCGACGGCATTCGTAGTCATGAATACGGAGGTTCGGTCGTCGATGTAATCGAGAGACCGCTTATCGGGCCAGACGAGGGTGTAAATAAATCTGTGTAAGTGGTTATCTATAGCCTGTAGGAGGCAATGATGACTGACCTTACACCGACGCAAAAATCCCTGCTTGACGAGCTGTTCAAGGACTTCAGGGGCAACGCCAAGGAGTTGCTGGGCGAGCACGGTCTGCTCAAGCGGATCACCCAACGCGCGCTGGAATCGGCCCTGGAGGGCGAGCTGACCGATCACCTGGGCTATTCGCCCCATGAGTCGGCCGGGCGCAATAGCGGCAATTCGCGCAATGGCAAGAGCCGCAAAACCCTGCAAAGCACTGCCGGCGAGCTGGCCATTGAAGTCCCGCGTGATCGTAACGGCAGCTTCGAACCGCAGCTGGTTCGCAAGCGCCAGCGCCGTCTGGAGGGCCTCGATGACAAGATCATTGCGCTCTATGCCCGGGGCCTGAGCAATCCGAAAAGCTGAGCTTGTTCAGGGCCTCCAGTTGCGCGCGCAGATTGGCCACCAGCGCCGCTTCGGAGGTCAGGGGCAGGTAGTCGTAGGCCTGCTTCTGCAACTGGGCGATAAAGTTGCGCTCCAGCGCCGCCTCGCTCTGGTAAGTTGAGTCGCGCACCCGCGGCTCGGGCACAAACTCGGCCACCACCGTGCTCTCGCTGGACAGCGCGATCGGCTCATAACGATGGGGCTTGAGATCTTCGCTCACGAGGCTGCCTTCATGGCGTTGGCGCCTGGGCCGGTGTGTCTTCCCCGATCCTGACTGGCTTGCCGTCCTGCCAGACCACGGCGTATTGCCCCAAGCGCCGTTTTTTCTCCAGTGCTTTGCTGACGGCCCGGCGCAGTGATTCCAGTTTTCGTTGCCCTTCCGGCGAAGGGCTGGCTTTTCTCTGTGTATTCATCGTTTGGCCTCCTCAAGCAGAAGCTGATAGTAGTCGGCATGGATTACGTCACGGTTGTCGCCATGCTGCTCGAAAACCATTTGCGGGCTTGCTCCGTCATTCATGAAGCAGGTGCAGGCATCCACACGGTGGCTGAATTCGTCCAGCAGATGGCGCAGGCTGCGCGGAAAGCGCCGCTCGATATCGGCTGCCGGAATATTGTGCCCGCCGTGGGCGGCCCGTTCGGCAACCCGCAACTTCGACATCAGGGCACTGGGCAGGGCCAGATAGATCAGCTCCACCCGCCAGCCAGCGGCGCGCAGGCGCGCGACCAGACGCAGGTAGCTGCGCCCGGCCAGGGTTGTTTCAAAGGCGAAGTCCTCGTGGGTGGCAATACACTGCTCAATCTCGCGCAGGAAGATGCGGCTGGCTGCCAGCAACTGGCGCTCCGGCGCCAGCGGCGACAGTCCGGCGGCGATCAGGTCTGCATTGATGAAGCGGACCCGGCTGGCTATCTGTGGCAGGTACTCCAGCGCGAAGGTGGTTTTGCCCGCGCCATTGGGGCCGGCGATGATCCAGCAGCTCGGCATCAGGCGGCTTCCCGGAAGCTCAACAGCCGGTCGCGGTAGTGCGCGTACTGCTGGCGGCGCGCCCTGATCTCGGCGGGCAGGCCGCTGGAGAGGTCGTTCACCAGCGCGTCGAATTTGTCGAGGATGGTGACGATGCGGGCTTGTTCGGAGAGGGAGGGTATTGCAATTTTCGTCTGGCGAAGATTCTCATTGTAAAGGCGCTGAATGGTTCCACCGTCAGTAGTCCATTGGACAACCTGACACCAATGCCAGAGGTATTTGTTAGTCACCAACGATTCATCGTTGTCGATCCAAACAATGTTGGAATCTTGGAAGTATGCATCTTCCCCATCGTAGGGAATTGCACGCCCTATCGTGCCTGCTGCCGAGATCAAAATATCGCCTTTCTTGGGGAATGAATAGCGGCTTTTGTATTCCTGGTAGAGTCCGCGCGAAATAAACGCATCAGGCGTTCCACCGAAATTTCCGATTTTGTAAAAAGGAATCTCACCTTGTCTGGATGTTTCGCTTTTGAACACGCGCTTACACATGGAAACTTTGCCGATATCTCCCAGAGTCGCCCACCTGACTTCTTCCTTTCGTGTCTTCATGCCTTCGTGTGAGGCATCGGTATCGAAGCTGAGCAGCGTATCGCGGTAGTACTGGTACTGCCGCCGCCGCGCCTCCAGCTGGGTGAAGGTGTCCAGCACTTTTACGATCTCGCGCTGGATTTCGAGGGGGGGGATGGGGATGCGGTACCTCAGGATGGCTTCCTTGCTGCCACGCGGCATCTTTGCGCCTTTGGCGTGCTGCATGTTGTAGGCGAAGAAATCATCGGAGGCGAGCAGGCGATAGAGGAACTCAGGCATCAGCTCTGGGCGATGCGATTCGGCGATACGAATGGCCAGTACATCGCTACTGCACCCGCCACTTTTGCTCGCAAGCCATATCTTCTTCAGATATGGCCGAATGTTCCCCAAGAGAATGTCGCCAATTTCATAGGCCGTAAGACGTGCCGTATTGGCCGTATAGGTGGCGTTAGCCTTGCCTGCCATATTGGGCAGCAGGTTATCTACGCCTACGAATGTGGTTTCATCTAGATCGCTGGCATCAACACGTGTGGATGAATAGGCCGCGACATTCCTCAACTCATCAAACGCCACCCCTTCCGGGCACAGCTCGGCAATCAGCTCATCAATCCGACTCATGAGTTTTTCCCCTTGTCATTCTGCGCGGAGCGAAGCGGAGTCGCAGAATCCATCCACCCTGCCGAAAGATCATCCCAGTCGGGGTTGGTTTTCTCGATCAGATCGATTTTCCACTGCCGGTTCCGGTTCTTGATCTTCTTCTCCAGCGCTATGGCAGAAGTCATCTCTTCGCCTTGGACAAACCAAACCAGGCGCGTTACATCGTATCTGCTGGTGAATCCTTCCAGCAGGTGATGCTTGTGCTCATACATGCGGCGCTCAAGGTTATTGGTGACGCCTGTGTACAACGTACCGTTGTTTTTGCTGGCCAGAATGTAGACATAGGTCGCTTGGGTCATTGCAAGGTCCCGCCAGTGGATTCTGCGACTCCGCTTCGCTCCGCGCAGAATGACGGTGTGTTGCTCATGCCTGCTCTCCTTCGAGATCCGCGACGATGGCATCGATGGCCGTACGCAGTTCCGCCTGCCTCGCCACGATGCGGGCGATGTCGGCATTGAGTGCCTTGATGTCCACCGCCTCGCGCGTGTCTTCCTGTTCAACATAGCTGGAGACGGCGATGTTGTAGCCGTTGGCGGCAATGGCGCTGTTGTCCACCAGCCGGGCGAAGTGGGCGATGTCCTTGCGCGCGCTGAAGGCATCGAGAATCTTCTGCTGGTGGGCGGCGGTGAGCTTGTTCTTGTTGCCGCTGCGGGTGAATTCCGCGGAGGCGTCGATGAACAGGGTGGCGTTGTCGTGCCTGGATTTCTTCAGCACCACGATGCAGGTGGCAATGGTGGTGCCGAAGAACAGGTCGGGCGGCAACTGGATCACGGCATCGATGTAGTTGTTGTCGATCAGGTACTGGCGGATCTTCCGCTCGGCGCCGCCGCGATAGAGCACGCCGGGGAATTCGACGATGGCCGCGGTGCCGTTGACCGCCAGCCACGACAGGATGTGCAGGGTAAAGGCCAGATCGGCCTTGCTCTTGGGCGCCAGCACGCCGGCCGGGGCGAAGCGCGGGTCGTTGATCAGCAGCGGGTTGGCGTCGCCGTCCCATTTGATCGAATAGGGCGGATTGGAGACGATGGCCTCGAAGGGCTCGTCGTCCCAGTGGTGCGGGTCGGTGAGGGTGTCGCCGTGGGCGATGTCGAATTTTTCGTAGTTGATATCGTGCAGGAACATGTTGATGCGGCACAGGTTGTAGGTGGTGAGGTTCACCTCCTGGCCGAAGAAGCCCTGGCGCACCTTGTCCGGCCCCAGCACCTTGGCGAACTTCAGCAGCAGCGAGCCGGAGCCGCAGGCGGGGTCGTAGACCTTGTTGACTTCCGTTTTGCCCACCACGGTGAGGCGGGCCAGCAGTTCGGAGACTTCCTGCGGGGTGTAGAACTCGCCACCGGACTTGCCCGCGGTGGAGGCGTACATCTGCATCAGGTATTCGTAGGCGTCGCCGAACAGGTCGATGCTGTTGCGCGAGAAGCTGCCGGCGCCGTTGGACAGCGGCAGGTCGCCGATGGCATCCAGCAACTTGACCAGCTTTTCGTTGCGCCTGGCCACGGTGGGGCCGAGCTTGCTGGAGTTGACATCCAGATCGTCGAACAGGCCTTTAAGGTCATCCTCGCTCCTTGCGCCCTTGGCCGAGGCTTCGATGTCGACAAAGAGGCGGCTCAGCGTCTCGTTGAGATTGGCATCCAGCCGGGCGTTGCGGCGCACGTTGGCAAACAGCTCCGAGGGCAGGATGTAGAAGCCCTTTTCCCTGACCGTCTCGGCGCGGCCGAATTCGGCATCCTGGTCGCTGAGGGTGGCGTAGTCGAAATTCTGGTTACCGGCGCGGCTTTCCTGTTCATTGAGGTAGCCGGTGAGGTTCTCGGAGATGAAGCGGTAGAACAGCATGCCGAGCACGTAGGTCTTGAAGCCAGAGCATGGCATCCGCACCGGGCTAACGATGGGCTTGGATGAAGCTTGCTGTAGCAGGTTTTCCGCCAGGCCAAGGTCTTCCATCATATCCCGGTGCGCGATGCAAACCGCCCCGGTTCCCTTCCGCCTGGCTCCTAGCCGGCCCCTGGAATCGGGGCCTTTCAGGAGCACCTCATGGCGAAGATCAAACTCACCAAGTCCGTCGTTGACACGGCGCAGGCGCAAACCTGCGACGTGGAACTCCGGGATACGCTCGTTCCGGGCTTCTTGTGCAAGGTTACACCAGCCGGCCGCAAGGTATTCATGGTTCAGTACCGCACGAACTCCGGAGTGCGGCGCAAGCCTGCACTCGGCCAGTTCGGCGAGCTAACGGTCGAACAGGCCCGATCGCTGGCGCAAGACTGGCTGGCCGAAGTCCGACGCGGCGGCGATCCCGGACTCGACAAGGCCGAAGCCCGCAAGGCTCCGACGGTCAAGGAGCTGTGCGGCCGGTTCATGGGCGACCACTCCAAGCCGCACAACAAGCCCAGCACGCAGGCCGGCTACCAGTACCAGATCGACAGCTTCGTCATCCCGGCCTTCGGCAGCAAGAAGGTTCACGAGGTCACGCGCCACGACATCACCGCGCTGATGAAGCGCATGGAGAAGTCGCCCACCCAGGCCAACCGCGTGCTGTCGCTCGTCCGCAAGATGTTCAACCTGGCCGAACTCTGGGGCTACCGTCCCGACGGCTCCAACCCTTGCCGCCACGTGCCCAAGTACCCTGAGAAAGGCTCGACCCGCCTCATCACCGATGAGCAGATGGTCAAGCTGTTCGCCTATCTGGACAAGGCCGAGGCCGAAGGCTTGGAACATCCCATCCACCTGCTTGCCGTCCGCCTGCAATTCGAGTTCGCGGCGCGCATGTCGGAGGTTCTGCTGTTGCAGTGGGATTGGCTCGACCTGCCCAATGGCCGGGTGGTCTGGCCGGACAGCAAGACCGGCGATATGTCCAAGCCCTTGAGCGAGGAAGCCCGCCGGCGGCTGACGAATGCCCCGCGCTACGGCGATTCGCCCTACGTTTGCCCGGCGATCCTCGACCACAGCAAGCCCCTCAGCCCCCATACCTACTACCAGGCGTGGCGGCGCATCCTCAACAATGCCGGTGTACCGAAGGTCGGCACCCACGGCATCCGCCACCGCTCGGCGACCGACATTGCCAATTCGGGCGTGCCCCTCAAGGTTGGCATGGCGCTGACGGCGCACAAGACCGTGGCGATGTTCATGCGCTACGTCCATACCGAGGACGATCCGGTGCGGCAAGCGGCCGAACTGGTGGCGGCCCGGCGCAAGACGATCACGGGTGCGCAGCGCCCGGCAGAGGTAGAAGCATGAGAAGGACGCCACCCACTGTGGCTGCGCTGGGCGCTGCCATAGCCGGCCCACAAGGAAATCCGAGACAGTGTCTCGGAATTATGGGCGCTGGCTCACCCCCTTCTCCTTGACTTCAATTCGTCTATAAACGAAAATGACCATGTACCGAATCGAGCACTACCTTACGGCCGACGGGCAGAAGGACCTCTACATCGAGTGGCTGCGGCGCTTGCGCGATGCCCAGGCCAAGGTGGCGGTCATCCGGCGCGTGGCCCGTGTCGAGCAAGGCAACTTCGGCGACCACAAGTTCTGCCGCGATGGCGTGTGGGAACTGCGCATCGACGTGGGGCCGGGCTACCGGGTGTATTACGGCCTGGTGGGCCAGCGGCTGGTGCTGCTGCTGTGCGGCGGCGACAAGCGCACGCAGGATGCGGACATCAACCGGGCGGTGGACTACTGGCAGGACTGGCAACGGAGAACGGACGAATGAGAAGCAGACCCCATGACGAGGCGATGGCCGAGCTGTACGGCAGCGATCCGGCGCTCGCACTGGAAGTCATCAACAACATCCTGGCCGAGGGCGACCAGGCCGAGTTGATGACCGTGCTGCGCCAGCTTGCGCAGGCAGTCGGTGGCGTGCAGGCGGTGGCCGAACAGGCTCACCTGAACCCGACGCAGCTTTACCGCACGCTGTCGCCGAAGGGCAATCCCGCCCTGAACAGCTTGACCGCCATCCTCAAGGCGCTGGGCCTACGCTTGGCGGTGCAGCCGCTGGCCTCTGCGCCCTCGGCGCACGCCGCTTGATGTTCGATGCCTATGGCGAGCACCGTTCACCCGATTCACTTTGAAGACTACAGCGGCGTTCAATTTGAGCGCCTTGCTTTTGCTTATCACGTTCGTGCTGGCTGGCGCGATCTGATCTGGCACGGTCAATCGGGTGGCGACCAGGGGCGAGACATCTTCGGGATCGAGGAGTTTGACGATCGACCTGCGCGCAAGACGATCATCCAGTGCGCCAATCGTGACACGCTGACCTTGGCGAAGGCCCGAACCGACATGGAGAAGGCTGTCGCGGCTGCTGGCGGTAAGCCAGATGCCTTCAAATTCATCTGTCGTGGTGCAGTCTCAGACGCCAGCAGGACACGGATCAGCGATGCCGCTGCTGCACTTGGCGTAGCGCATGTGACGATTTGGTCGAGCGTCGAGTTCGAGGAGAACTTGCGTCTGCGTGGCGAATACCTCTTGCACCGCTTCGTCCAGGGCGTCGAGTTCCCCGAAGCCGAAGCTGAAATCCGCAAGTTCGCTGACGACTTCCCTGATTTATCCGACGCCGACGCGCTGGGTTTGATGGCCGCCGTATTCGATCGGCCCGCTTTTCGCACACCGTTTCAGCAGGAAAGTTCGCTGCCCGCTTTCCAGCAAGCTGTTGAGGACACCATCGGGGCACTCAACACCGGCGCGTGGAGAACACGTGAAGGCACCGAAATCCGGCGCATCCCATCGATCCATCACATCAGAGATCAACGTGTTCGCAAGGTGCTGGCCCAGGTTGTGCGTCAGGTCGATGAACTACGCCGCATTTTCGTCTCTCGCCTCCGAGAAGGCGAGATCCGGCATTGTGGATGCGGCAAGGCGGACTGCCCTACCTACATGCTCGGTTCTCGTGTGGCCGACGAACTGGATGCCGCCCGTGACCGTGTCCTCACCACCTTCCGCTCGGTGCATGCACCGTTCGATGTTGCCGTTCGATAGACGCGGAGAGGTCGGCAATGGCGGCGCAAATTGCCCCGTTCAGCTCGC
This sequence comes from uncultured Gammaproteobacteria bacterium, assembly GCA_963708735.1. GTDB lineage: Bacteria > Pseudomonadota > Gammaproteobacteria > Pseudomonadales > Porticoccaceae > JAGPUQ01. The sequence continues at coordinate 295,069 of CAVPTW010000042.1, read as the reverse complement.
AGCATCTTGAAGCCGCCTGCCGTGTGCTTGCAGACACCGAGCGCGGCTTGAGTGGCACGCAGATTGGGAGGCTGCTGCAAGAGATGGAGGTTGCCGACCCGTCACCGAGCATGACGAAGTGGAAGCGGTTGTTCAACGCGCTCGCCGAGGTGCAGAACAAGCATCAGCGAGGCAACCATCTGATCATGTTCATCAACCGCGCAATGAACCCGGTGAACTACGTGCGCGATCCTGGGACATTTGCTTGGCTGCGCGATGAACTCAATGTCGTGCTGTCGTTCTCGGGCTTCTATGTGCGCGACGATGGCAGGGTGGGATATGCCGACAAGGCGACGACGTTGGATGCAGCCCGCGCACGCGCTGGCCGTCTCAAAGCGGCGCTGGAAAGCCGGGTCGTCCATGCAGAGGTCTTGAACTACTGCCGCGCCGAGCTATTGGACGAGAACTATTTTCATGCGGTCTTCGAGGCGAGCAAGGGTGTCGCCGAGCGAATTCGCATATTGTCGGGGTTGACCGGCGATGGTGCCGACTTGGTGAACAAGGCGTTCGCGGGCCAGCAGCCAATCTTGGTCTTGGGGCCACTGAGCACCGAGTCCGAAAAGAGCGAGCAGAGAGGATTTGCGAACCTGCTGATCGGGCTGTTCGGCGCCGTGCGCAATCCCTTGGCCCATGCCCCGAAGATGAATTGGCCTATGTCTGAACAGGATGCGCTCGACATCTTGACGCTGGTGTCACTGATCCATAGAAAACTGGATGGGGTGCAGAAAGCGGCAGTGTCCTTTTCGTAGGCATCGCAATGCCGTCCTGCTCGATTGTCGTATCGTGATACGACAATTAATCGCCTCCACTGAATAGGCCGTTCCGGCGTCGGGTCCGCGGGCTGCGCCCCGCGTCTCGTGCCGAGTCGCGTCCATTCGGCTTTGACCCCTGACGCCTCCCGCCCTTTCGAGCCTGCACGCTCCGCTTGCCGAAAGACGGGGGCGTGCAGTGACGGGGTGTGGGAGCCTGACAGATGGTCCGGAGTCACCGTACACTTACAAAATGAAACAGCGGCGCATCGACCATCAACACTGCGGTGGCCATCAGGGGTTCAGACAGCTTAAAACAAGGAGTCTTCATGTCCCAAGCGGCGTTCAATGTCTTCGATGCGCTGTCCGCTTGGGGCAAGACGCTTTCCAACTGGCAGCGGTGCCTGCTGGTCAAGCTCGTCGGTGCCGTCGATTTCCCGGACGAGGCTTTGGATGAGGTCTACCGCGAGTACCTGATGGACCAGCAACTGGCCCCCGCGGAGGTGCCACGCGCCACATGGGACATCGCCTTGCCCCAGATCCAAGGCGGCCCCACAACGGCCGCAAGCGTAGTGACCGCCATGACCGCACTGACCGGCGTCAACGCCCTGGCGCCGGGTGAAACACTGACTTTCGGGCGCAAGCTCACTGTGATCTATGGTCCCAACGGTGCGGGCAAGTCCGGCTATGCGCGAGTGCTGAAAGCCGCATGCTTCACTCGTTCCAAGCAAACCGCGATTCTTGGCGATGTGAAGTTGGCCAAGCACAAGCAACCCACGCCGAGCGCGACGTTTGCCTTCGACGACGGTTCCAACACGACGTTCGTCTACAAGGAGCCTTGCCAGCGGCTGCGCGACAACTTCGCGGTGTTCGACTCGACCTGCGTGCGTGTCCACCTGGATGAGCGCAATGCTTTCCAGGTCATGCCCTTTCTGTTCGATGTCTTTCCCCGCATGGTGGAGGTCTTCGGAAAGCTGCAGCACAGGCTGCGCGATGACATCGCTCCACGTTCCCACACCACGGACAAGTTCGCGATTCCAGGCAGCACGTCCGAAGTCGCCACGCTGATGGCCACCCTGACGGCACAGACGAACCTCATTCGCTTGAAGGCATTGGCCGTCTTTGGCGACGAGGAGCGCGCACACCTGGAGTCGGTTGTCCAGCAACTCGCGACACTCAGGACTACCGATCCCAAGGAAATCATTCGCCATAATGAGCAGCGCATCACCGATCTGGACGCACTGAAGGCATCGCTCTCCAGCTTGCACACGGCCGTATCGCCAGCACTCGCGGAACAGATCACCAACGCCGTCAAGCAGATTCAGACGCTGACGGAAAAGGCAGCCGCGCTCTCAGCGGCACAGTTGGGCGAGGAGCCGGTACAGCCCATCGGCACAGCAGCATGGCGTGACCTGCTGGCTGCGGCCATCGCCTATAACGCCGAAGCCTACCCTGACGAGGCGTTTCCACCGAAGGCGGATGCGGCCCGATGCGTGCTTTGCCATCAGGTTCTCGACGAAGACGGGGTCGCACGATTGACCCGCTTCTATCAGTTCGCAACCAGCGATGTCGAAGCGCAGCTGGTCCAGGCCAAGACGACGCTCGCAGGGTATGGCACGAAGTTGTCGAAGCTCAACCTCGCCTTCTTCGACGAGGGCAGTGTTGCGCGCCGGACCTTGACCGAGGTGGATGCAGCAATGGCCGCGGCGGTTTCCAGTTATGTCGAAGGCTATCGGGAAGTCATCAGAGCATTGGTGCGGGCGGTTGCCGGTGCCTTCGACCCTGGCTTGAGCATGTTGGACCATGACCCGGTCTCGGTACGCATCACGGGGTTGGTTGAGCGCCTGAAATCCGACAACGATGCCTTGCGACAGAAGGACCCCAAGGTACTGATGGAGTCGTTGATGGCCGAGGAGCGGTTGTTACTCGATCGCCAGGTGCTCTCCGGCCAGTACGATGCCATCGCTGCGGCGGTGGCGGACCTCAAATGGGTGGTGAAGGCCAATGCGTGCATCCGCGGCTTTGCTGTAACCCAACGCGAAGTGACCAGCAAACAGAAAGCGCTGGCCACAGAACTGGTCGCGCAGGGCTTCATCGCGCGATTCACGGACAACTGCGCCGCCCTGCAGCTCAAGCTGCCGGTGCAATTCCGCTTCGCGGGTGGTGCTGGAACGACTGATCGCAAAATCGAGATTGCCAACGCCAGCGTGGCCGGCATCGACCCTTCTTCGGTGCTGAGCGAGGGCGAACAGACCGCCGCGGCACTGGCCGACTTTCTCACCGAAGTGGAACTCAACGGTTCCTGTTTGGGCGTGGTGTTCGATGACCCCGTGACCTCGATGGACCATGTACGCAAAGAGGCGATCGCGCAACGCCTGGTGGACGAAGCCGCCAAGCGGCAGGTGATCGTCTTTACGCACGACATCCTGTTTACGAACTATCTGGCGACGGCTGCGGTGGATAAGGGTGTCGATTTCGCGGGCCGGACCGTGTGGCGTGGCGAGGCCGAAGAGCCAGGTGTCATCGACAGCCTGGCCTTCCCTCACGAACATTACGAAGGTGCTGCACACGATCGCGCACGAAAGCACCTCGACGTGGCCCGCACGCTGGATGGCGACAAGCAGCGCGATAGCCTGGAGAAGGCGTGTGGCAGCCTGCGTACCGCCTATGAGGACTTCATCCAGCGAAAGCTGTTCGGCAATGTCGTGCGCCGCTGGCGGGAGAACATCACCTTCACGCTCAGTCAGGTGTATTTTGATGAAGGCATTGCTGCACAGGTTCACACGCGCATGGTGATGTTGTCCCGATACATCGATGCTCACTCCCATTCGCCAGACTTCCACGAAGTGCCGTTGACGATTGATTTCGTGGTTGACGAATTGGCGCAGATGGACCGCATCAAGGCTGAGTACGGCACAGCGCGCAAGGCATGGGAGAAAGCCAGGCCCCAGGCGGCGACCTTTAGCTGATCGGACATCAATGGCAAAGCCCACGATTGTTCTCGACAAGAACTACCTGCAAGGATCGACGGCGGCGCACATGCTGCAACTCGCGCAGTCGCACCAGTTGCTGATGGCCGACGTACTTTTCTACGAATTGATCTCGTCGTCCGAACCGGGACGCTCGCGCTGCTTCGCCAGGTTTCCCAAGATCGAGAACCCGGTGATCTTGGTCAATCATGTAGGGGCGCTGCTGAAGCAGGAGATAGAGTCACACGAAGCCTGCGGCAAGCCCTCTACGCGGTACGAGGACATCCGCTTCCAATTCAACGAGGCGCTGGCCAGCGCGAACTACGCGCTGCCGCCTTCGGCGGCTGAGGCGCTCCAGGAGCAGACGGCTGAACTTCGTGAAGATGTCGAACGATTTCTTGACCGGGTGCGCCTGATTCCGACCCTAATCCCGAATCTTCTGGAAGGCACCAGCGCGGAGCGGCAGTCGCTGCTGGAGGCCGCCGAGGAGGTCATCGCGACCAATACCGATGCGATGTTGAAGTTCTACGGGAGCCTGGAAGCCCCTTCGGGCGAACTTCCACTACCGCCTGCCACGATCATGACCCGGGATTGGGCACTATTTCGTTGGCAGCAGGTCCAGTTGCTTTTCTCGTTGGACGCATATTGTCGTTATGGTGGACGTGTTCCCGACACACTGAGCGGAAAAGCCTACGAGAAGATCGAGCACGACGTTCTCGACGCGCACTACCTGCTGTTGGGAGCACTGGAAGGATCGTTCGCCACGCGAGAAAAGAAGCTACAGCGGTGGTTTTGCCTGCTCTGTCCCGAAGGCCAGCTCTATTCCTAGCCAGTGGCCTTGCGCAGGTATCCTATTCAGATCGTCGGGTAGACCACCTTCTCGTTGTGCTCGCTGAAATCGTCGCTCCACGTCAGCTTGATGGAGTGCTTGCTTTTGCTATCCAGTGATATGGAGGCAATCAGTTCCACCGACTGGAGCGTGTCCAGTGTCTCTAGCGGAAATTTCGAGTCGATGTCCGACTGAACCAGGCAGTCGTTGCCGTCGGGAAACGACAGAGACACGTTGCGCGCGGCCGATTTCCCCTTGTTCCAGATTTTCAGCCGTCGGTTGTTGCTGCCGATCTTGATGAACGTCGCGCCGAGGTCTGCTTTCTTGACGTTGAGGACTTCGCTGGTTTCTTTTTCCAGAAGTAGCTTGTTCAGACGATCCTGGCTCTCAATCAACTTGTTCTGTTTCTGATTGAATCTGAACGTTGTCCAGGTGGCGTACGCGGACAGCAAAAGAGCGCCTACGGCGATGGCATCACCAACACTGATTGGGAATGGCATCATCGAATCTTGATGTTCTTGCTGCCGCGGAATGCCCTCTTCAGCGATTCGTACAGTTCCTTCTGAAAATCCTTGACGACGGCTTTCCCGATCTCCTTGGCATGTGCTTGCACGTTCTCATCGTTGGCTCGGATGAGATCATCCTTGGAAATCTGCAGCCCACAGTTGCCGCAGGTGAACAGTTCGCTCGTCTGCCCATCAGCGCCATCGTGCGAAAACTCAGTGCTACCGCACGTCGGGCAATTCAAGCTGACCGACCGGTTGTATTTGTCCGCTTTGAAAGTCATGCCGTATCTCCGGTCGTGTCAAAGCTGTGAGCCATGAATGATCGTAGCAAAGAAAAATATAGCTTCGCTGCACGGGGATCTTTCGTCGACGCGATGCCTATTTATTTTATCTGACAGTCTTCATCGCGTCCCGGCGTGCCGCCGTCGGGTTCGTGGGCTGCGCCCCGCGCTTCGTTCCGAATCGCGGCCATCCGGCTTTGACCCCTGACGTCTTCGGCCCTGGGGGGCCTGCGCGCTCCGCTTGCACAACGGCGTGTGTGTGCAATGGGCGGGTGTAGGCGGTCTTGCTGTTCCCTTCACCGTATCACGGCGTTCTCGCCGTCAAGGGCTACGCGTGCAAGCACGCTTGCGGCCTGGTGGCCATCCTTGCCCCCTGACTGCTTGCGCTGCGCCGTGCTCTCCACGGTTCCGGGCAATTCCGCCCGAGCAACCGGAGCACGATCATGTCGCAACTGTCCTTTTCCTCGTTCGATACCTTGCTGATGGTGCGCGATGCACAGGGCCGCTACTTGCTGGCGACGGCAGACCAGATTCTGGAGGCCGCGCGTCAGGCCATCGAGCAGAAGATGCAGCGCGGTGCATCGTTCAGTTCGCCAGCAGCGGTCAAGGAGTACCTGCGCGCCAAGCTGGCTGGCTTCGAGCACGAAGTGTTCGCGGTGCTGTTCCTCGATACACAGCATCGCCTGATCGAGTACGCGGAGATGTTCCGCGGCACCATCGACAGCGCATCGGTGTATCCGCGCGAGCTGGTCAAGGAGGCGCTGCGGCTCAACGCGGCGGCGGTCATCGTTTCGCACAACCACCCGAGCGGAAATCCCGAGCCGAGCGGCGCAGACAAGGTGCTGACCCAGCGACTCAAGGAGGCGCTGGCGCTGGTGGATGTCCGCACGCTGGATCACATCGTCGTGGCGGGCGGCAACACCACGTCCTTCGCCGAACGCGGCCTGATTTGACCGAGGGGGCTTCGGCCCCCTTTTTGCTGCGCCCGGTGGCGCAAGTCCTGCCCTCGCGGGCCTGCGCGTGCTGCGCACTTTGCCGAAAGCCGGGGTGCTTGGGGGGGTGCGAGGGAGGCGGTCTTGCTGTTCCCTTCATCGTGCCACGGCGTTCTCGCCGTCAAGGGCTGCGCGTGCTTCCACGCTTGCGGCCTGCGGCCGTCGTTGACCCCTGACTGCTTGCGCTGCGCCGTGCCCCGGAAGGGTCGGGCAATTCCGCCCGGCAACCTTTCAGGAGTTCACCATGAACAACGCACTCATCACTGACGAGCAGCGCGTCGTGCTGCTGGCCAACGGCTGCGAATCCTTGGAGAACCAGGACTTCGATCCGGCACCCGTGGTCAAGCTATTCACGCCGGACGCCGGCGCAACCTGGCTGCTGACCGAGATTGATCCCGACGACCACGACCACGCCTTTGGTCTTTTCGACCTGGGCCTGGGAATACCGGAAATCGGCTGGGTCAGTTTGGGCGAGCTGGCGACGGTGCGCGGCGGGCTGGGCCTGCTGATCGAGCGCGATTTGTCCTTCCCCGCCGAGAAGCGGTTGAGCGCCTACGCGCGCGATGCGCGGCTGGCCGGGCGGATCGTTGTCTGACCCGGCCCTTGGAGCGCCGCAAGGTGCTCCTTGCGCTTTCTCAACCATCGAAGGAGATCAATGCCATGAGCAGCCATCACGACTACATCATCGAAATCACGGCGCAGCACGATGCGCTCAAGCCGTTCGCGCCGGAGAACGGGCAGCCCTTGCGCTTCAAGATCGGCGACGCGGTGATCTACACCAACGAATTTGGCGCACAGTTCCGGCGCCGCGTTACCGGGTTCTACCGGCCAACCGGGCTTTCGGGCCTGTACGCGCGCGGTGCGCGCTACCTGCTGAACTCAGCATCGCCGTGAATGCCGGTTGCGGAATCCAGCCTGCGCGCTGACGACTCGGCGTGATGCCTTCGCGCCCCTGGCGGGGCGCTGCGCGCTTCGCTTGCCTCCAGGGGAAAGCCCTGCGGGCTATCCCCGCCGCGCAGGCTTGGCGCCCCTGAACACCGCCGACCCGGCTGCGCCGGATCGGCCAGACAGCATCCGCAGCAGATCCACGCTGCCTTGCATGTGCTCGTCCCGATCCTGTTGTCCATTCGGCTTTGAAGTCCGGGCGTCCCCGGCTACCTGGGAGATGGCCGGTCGCGCTCTCGTGCTGCGCATCGAGCCTCGCTACGCGAGTCTCGCCCCTGACGGGCCTCCATCGTTCCCTCGCTCCGCTCGGCTGACGCCTCCGGCCCGGATTCCTAGATCCGGGCCTGCGCGCTTCGCTTGCCGTGCGGTCGGCACACAGGGATGGCCGTTGCCATGTCCAGTCGTCTCCCCTGACTTCATCACCTTGTCCGCGACTGTAGCCCGCGGCCGTGTGCCGTCAAGGCGCGCAGGGCCGTGTCCTCGGCTGCGCCTGCGGGCCGCACCAACCCTGCGCTTTTCTCCTTGACGGCCCCCGTCCGCGCGCTCCTGACCGTCGCGGGCGATGAACTCAGGAAAGACGGTGGCAACAGGGCCAACCGGGTTCCTCGTGCCGACCGCACCGAACAGCCGAAAGGCTGGGCTTCCGAATCTAGGAATCCGGTGTGCGGTGTGAACAGCAACCTCTTTTTGTCAGGAGAAAGACCATGCAACTCGCATCCCGTTTCGCTTCCCGCTCCCCGGCACTGCGCAGCGATTACCCGCTGTCCGATGACCAAATCCGCAGGGTGGCCCCGTCCATCTTCGCGGACGCCCCGCACGAAAGCCGCTCCGAGCGGTACAGCTACATCCCTACCGCGACCGTTCTGCAAGAACTGCGCGGGGAAGGCTTCGAGCCTTTCATGGTGACGCAAACCCGCGTGCGCCACGACGACCGCCGCGACTACACCAAGCACATGATCCGCCTGCGCCATGCCAGCCAGATCAACGGGCGCGAGGCCAACGAAATCATCCTGCTGAACTCCCATGACGGCACGAGCAGCTATCAGATGCTGGCCGGGATGTTCCGCTTTGTTTGCAGCAATGGCCTTGTCTGCGGCGACACCGTGGCCGACGTGCGCGTGCCGCACAAGGGCGACGTGGCGGCGCAGGTGATCGAAGGCGCTTACGAAGTCCTGCACGGCTTCGACCGGGCGCAGGAATCGCGTGATGCCATGCGCGCCATCACGCTGGACGCCGGGGAATCGGAAGTGTTCGCCCGCGCTGCGCTGGCGTTGAAGTACGACGAGGACAAGCCCGCGCCCATCACGGAATCGCAAATCCTGATGCCGCGCCGCCATGACGACGACCGCCGCGACCTGTGGAGCGTGTTCAACCGCACGCAGGAGAACTTGACCAAAGGCGGCCTGTCCGCCCGCGCCGCGAATGGCCGCCGCCAGACCACCCGGCCCGTGCAGGGCATCGACCAAAGCGTGCGCCTGAATCGCGCCCTGTGGCTGCTGGCCGATGGCCTGCGCCAGTTGAAAGCCTGAATCCCCACGCGGCAGGGGCAGGCAGCAGCCCTTGCCGCTTCTCTCGCTGCTGCATCCCAACCGCAAGGAGTTATCACTATGAACGCCGTACTCAAAACCGAAGCCGTCGCCATCGAAGCCGCCGCACCGTTGGAAGTGGCCGACCCGACCAAGAACCTGATCTTGGTTCCGCTGTCGCAACTGTTGCCGCGCCGTTCCAAGCGCAATGCCCGCAAGATGCCACGCCTGTCCATCCCCGAACTGGCCGCGAGCATTGCCCGCATCGGCCTGCTGCAAAACCTGATCGTCATCCTGTCCGCCGATGGCGAGGCTTACGAGGTGGTGGCCGGTGATCGCCGCCTGACCGCCTTGAAACTGCTGGCGAAGAAGAAGCGCATCCCCACCGACTACGAAGTGCCGTGCCTGCTGGTGGCCGATGGCAGCGCCCGCACCGTCAGCCTCGCGGAAAACCTGATGCGCGAGCAGATGCACCCCGCCGACCAGTTCGAGGCGTTCGCCGCGCTGGTCAAGGAAGGCCGGCCCATCGAGGACATTGCCGCTGACTTCGGCGTGTCCCCGCTGGTGGTGCAGCGCCGCTTGAAGCTGGCGAATGTTTCGCCGCGCCTGATGGCCGACTACCGGGCCGGGGCCGTCACGCTGGAACAGTTGATGGCCTTGACCATCACCGACGACCACGCCGCGCAGGAAGCGGCGTTCTATGGTGCGCCGGATTGGCAACGCAGCCCGTCCGCGCTGCGCGCACGCCTGACCGAGCGTGAAATCGACGCCAAGCACGCGCTGGTGCGCTTCGTCGGGCTGGACACCTACCGGCAGGCAGGCGGCGGCATCCGCCGCGACCTGTTCGCCGAAGGCGATGCCGGAACCTACCTCACCGATACCGCAGTGCTGGAAACGCTGGTGCGCGACAAGCTGGCAACGCTGGCCGAAGACGTGCGCGCCGAGGGCTGGGCATGGGTGGAGGCCGTGCCGCATCTGGCCTACGAGGAACGGCAGGCTTTCCAGAACGCCCCGCGCCATCGCCGCGAGCCGACCACCCGCGAGGCCCGCCGCATCGCCTCGCTGGAAAACCGCCTCGAAAAGATCGACGCCGAACTGGAAGAAGCCTGCCAAGGTGAAAGCAGCGAGGACGAGGCCAAGGCCGAGAAGCTGGAACAGCGGCGCGATCAGGTGGTCGGCGAACTGCAAGACGCGGAGGACGCCTTACAAGGCTATGCCCCCGAGGTGCGCGAGGTGGCCGGTGCCATCGTCACCATCGACCGCAGCGGCGATGCCGTGATTCATCGCGGCCTGCTGCGCGAGGCCGAGGCGAAGGCGCTGCGCACGCTCGACAAGCTGCGGCGCGGTTTCGGCAGCACGGAAGGCGAAGCCGACAACGACGAAGGCGAGGACGCCGACGATGCGCCCAAGGCCGCGAGCCTGTCCGACCGGCTGACGCAGCGGTTGAGCGCCCACCGCACGGCGGCGCTGCAAATCGAAGTCGCCCGGCATCCGCAGGTCGCGCTGGCCGCGCTGGTGCATGGCATGGTGCAGACCGTCCTGCAGCCCGACGCCTACGGCGATGGCCTGCCGCTGGGCGTGCGCCTCACGGTGCAAGATCGGCTGGAAGGCATGGCCCCGGACTGGCCAGAATCGTCCGCCGCCGTGGCGCTGCGCGAACTGCAACAGGTGGCAGGTGTTGCCTTGCCCGAGGACAGCGCCGAACTGTTCGCCGTGCTGCTGGCGAAATCGCAGGACGAACTGGTGCGACTGCTGGCGGTATGCGTGGCCGCCACGGTGGACGTGGTGACGCCCCGCGCCACGCCGCACCAACCCGGCGAGGAACTGGCGCAGGCCGTGGGCCTCGACATGGTCGCATGGTGGAAGCCGACCGCAGAAGGCTACTTCAAGCACGTTTCCAAGGCCGTGATTCTGGATGCCGTGGGCGCGTTTGCGCCGGAATCTGTCACCCGGCTGGCGAAGCTCAAGAAGGCTGACATTGCCAGCGAGGCCGAGCGGCTGGCCGATGGTACGGGCTGGATGCCCGCCATCTTCAAGGCCGCTGGTCCGCAGGATGCCGCGCAGGAAGAAGGCCCGGAGCAGGACGCCCCGGAGGATGCCGAGGCAATGGCGAATGAACGTAAGCGACTGCCGTAGCCACCTTGCCCGGCGGGCAAGGTGGTGTGAAGGTTACGCGATCGGCTGCCAGGAGTGCGGCAATAGTTCGTGGATGCGGGAGTTCGGATGGGTGGGCAGGCGGGTAAGCACGTCCTTGAGCCAGGCGTAGGACTCCAGCCCGTTTTGCTTGGCGGTGGCGAGCAGACTCATGATCGCAGCGGCGCGTTGCCCGGCGGACGGCGAACCGGCAAAAAGCCAATTCTTTTTTCCCAGTGCGATCGGACGGATGGCGTTTTCGACCGGGTTATTATGTGTGCCTTGTAAAGGTGTCAATGGTTCGTCGGTGCAAAACCGACCCGGCAAACTCTCGCTCCAGCCGGAAGCACAAGGGGCGGTCCAAGAGGCAACGAATGGGCTGAAGCACCTCTTGAAACGGCCTCGAAGGAGGTCAGCGCGCTACGCGGGCCGCAACGTGAGTGAACACTGAGCAGGCCTCGAAATGTCGTTGTGGGAACCGACCCGCCATAATAACGGGGAAGGTCGTTGTCGTCGGAGAAGCGAGCGAGAAACGCATCCGATGATCCCACCGGGGTAGTGGTGGCAGCACGCGTAGTCATGATCATTGACGCAACAAGGGAAGTCCGCACTGGTGCCCGGAAGGCAGCCGGGCAACGGCGGCCTCGCGAGAGGTGGAGCCGGCTGGAGCGGATGGCGGATGGGGGCGTAGTAGCACGGAAGCCGGGTAATGCCGGTGGAGCAAAGGCCCCCTGTTTCAGAGCAGATGTCGGAAAGTGGCAAGAACCCGAGGATTGACGATGAGTCTAGGAACCTCGCTCGAAAAGGTTCGGACGTTGCAGACCGCATTGCAGGCGAAAGCCAAGGCAGAACCGACCGTACGTTTTCATAGTCTGTGGGACAAGGTGTGTCGTAGCGACGTGCTCGAAGAAGCGTACCGACGGTGCCGTGCCAATCACGGTGCGCCGGGCAGCGACGGAGAGCGCTTCGAACACATCGAAGACCACGGACGCGGGTGCTGGTTGGAAAGATTGCAGCAGGAGTTGCGTGTCGGGACGTATCGGCCAAAGCCCCTGTTGCGCGTATGGATTCCCAAGGCCAACGGAGGAGAACGGCCGCTCGGTATTCCGACGATACGGGACCGGGTGGTGCAGATGGCGGTGTTGTTGGTGATCGGACCGATTTTCGATGGTGACCTCTCGCCCCGGCAGTTTGGTTTTCGGCCGGGGCGTGACGCGAAGATGGCGTTACGCTGCATCCATTTTGGTATCACTCAACGTGGAGCACGTGAAGTTGTCGACGCGGATTTGTCCGATTATTTCAACACCATTCCCCATGGCGACTTGATGCGTTGTGTCGCGCGTCGAATTGCCGACGGCACGTTGCTGGCGGTGATTCGGCGGTGGCTGGACGCGTCGGTGATGGAACGCACGCCACATGGCGTGTGCATCAGCACCGAGGCGAAAAGCCATCATCGCGGCACGCCGCAAGGCGGCATCATTTCGCCCCTCCTGGCCAACCTGTATTTCCGGCGCTTCATGTTGGCATGGCATCGCTTCGGATACGCACAAGAACTGTGTGCTGAGGTGGTCAACTATGCGGACGACTTCGTGATCCTCTGTCCGTCAGGACGAGGGGAGCGAGCGCTGGAGGTGGTACGCCACTTGATGACGCAACTGGGGTTGACGGTTAATGAGAAGAAGACCCGGCTGGTTCGATTGCCAGCCGAGCGCTTCGATTTTCTCGGTTACACCGTCGGCCGCTTCTTTGGCAAGGACGGGCGCCCGTACTGGGGTTCGGCTCCATCGAAGAAGGCCATCAAGCGTGTACTTCGGAAAGTCCATGACGCCACGTCGTCGCGTTGGTTCAACAAGGACGTCCAGTCGCGGATTGACGAACTCAATCCGTTGCTTCGAGGCTGGGCCGGCTACTTCAACCAAGGGCCGGTGTCTTCCAGTTATCGACTTGTACAGGACTACACCCGACGACGACTGCGAATCTGGTTGATGCGAAAACAAGGCCGCAAGGGAACGGGGTACCGCCAGTACTCCGACCAGTGTCTTCATGAGCAATGGGGACTGATACGCCTCACGCCGCCACGCATGAACTTGTCGAACGCGAAGGTCTGATGCACTGAAAGAGAGCCGTATGCGGGAAATCTGCACGTACGGTTCGATGAGCGGGATGTGGAAACGGAGTTACGGTTCGGACAGTAAGGCACCGTCAATCGAAAGAGACGGCTACAGATATGCCGAACCTAACGCCACCGCGCCACATCTCGACTCTACCGATCGGATAGCGGCCGTCATCGACATAGCGCAGCAGTGCCGGCCAGCGCTTGATCGTGTAGTCGAGCGCCTTGGCGATGCCACTGCCACCGACGACGGTGGGTCGTACGGTCTGGATCCACGCCCACCAGGCATCGAGGATGGGCTTGGCCTGGGTTTGCCGCAGGGCCTGACGGACGGGCGGGTCCAGCCCCCGGGCGTCGGCCTCGATGCGATAGAGCTGGGCGATCGATGCCAGCGGCGGCCCGGTCAGCGTGCTGGCCTGACGTTCGTGCAGTTCGAAGAACTTGCGCCGGATGTGCGCCAGACAGGCCAGTTCGGTGATGCCTTGGGCAAACCCAGCTTTATACCCGGCAAAGTCGTCGACCATCAACGCGCCTTGCCAGTCGCCCAGGAAGCGACGCGCATGCTCACCGCTGCGGCTGGTACAGAAGTCGAACACCGTGATCGCCGGCGCTTGCGGGTCGGCGCTGCGGTACGCAAAAAGATAGGCCTGTTTCGTCTTGCCCGCGCCCGGATTGAGCATCGCCACCGGCGTCTCGTCGGCATGCAGGACCGACTGCTGCAGCAGCTGCGCCTGCATCGCCTCGGCCAGTGGGGTCAATGCCACGCCGATCCGCCCGGCCCATTCGGCCAGGGTGCCACGCGACAGCGTCACGCCGCTCCGGGTGTAGATCGCACTTTGCCGATACAGCGGCAGATGATCGACCCACTTGCTGACAGCGATGTGCGCCAGCAGTGCGGCGCTGGGGCGACCGCGCTCGATGATCGCCGGGGCGACCGGTTCGGCCACGATGCGCTGGCAGGGGCGGCACGCGTACTTGGGGTAGATGTCGCGTTGGACAAAGAAGCGCACCGGCTCGCAGTCCAGCCGCTCGCTCACGTCCTCGCCGATCTTCACCAGGGCGTCGCCGCAGACCTCACAGGTGCACGAGGCCGGCTCGTGGCGATGCTCGATGCGTGCCAAATGGGCCGGCAACGGTTCGCGCCGGGACGGACGCCGCGGCGGGGCCGGCGTCGTGGCCGGTGCCGTCAACGCCTCCAGCTGCGCCTCGACGGCGGCGATGTCCTCGGCCAGGGTGTCCTCGAACAAGGCACGCTGCCCCGGATCGAGCTGTTCGGAGCGCCGGCCAAACTGCCAGCGGCGCAGTCGCGCGATCTCGGCGGTGAGCGTATCGATCTTGGCTTGTCGGTAGACCAGGGTGCGCTGCTGACTGTCGATCCGCTCATCGCGCTCGGCGAGTGCTGCCTGATGCTCCGCGTCACGCTCGGCCAGCTTGCGGCGCAGCGTAGCAAGGTCGTCGACGGAAGCATCGGATGCGGCGGAGTTCATGCCTCATAGTATAGCCGTCTAGACGGCTATATGAAAGCTTTTTCATCACACCACGTGCCGTGGCATGACGCGATCACTCAGTCGTCGCCAGTCGACCCCCGCGCACAGCCAGGCAAACGCTTCGGATGAAAGCTCGCACGTGGCATCGCCGCTGCCCGGCCACACGAAATGACCCTTCGACAGCCGCCGCACGCATAGCCATACCCCTTGCGCATCACAGCACAGCACCTTGATCCGCGTGCCGGATCGGTTACGAAACACATACGCCCCACCGTCGAAGGCGTCGCGGCCCAGCGCGGTTTGCACCGCCACCATCAAACGGTCCATGCCGCAGCGCAGATCCATCGGCGCCACCGCCAACCACCATCCGCTCGGGCTCAGCATGCCAGCGCCCTCACCAGCGCGGTGGCCCAGACCACATCGATCCCCGCCGGCAGGCCCAGTCGTAGTCCACCCGCATAGCTCACCTCGACCATCATCGGCACCGTGGCCGCCGGCACCACCTGGACCGGGACGAAGGCCGGCACCATCGGCGCCGGTACAACGGCGCGTTGCGCCTTGTCCAGTCGCCAGGCCCAGTACGACAGCGTCGCCGCCTTCACCCCCTGCTCAGCGCAGTACGCCGCCCGCGTCAGACCACCGCTCCGCCACCGACGGACATGCTCCGCCCACTGCACCGCCACCTCGCTCATCGCCATCATTCCCGTCCACGTCGGAGAAAACCGCAGAGTGATGGGCTTAGGCAAGGGCAACAAGATGGCTACGAGAGACGCTTACGAATGAACCCGCCGAGGCGCTGGCCGCTTGACCCGCGCCGAAGGCAAGCGCCCCGGCTTCTACCGGGGCGCTTCATGTTGAGGATGCCGACCATGAACCATCGCCCAACAAATCGCCCCTGCATGGCCGCGACCTATGCCCCCGGCACGGTACGCGCACGACGCTGGCATGGCGATGGCGACGTGCACGGCTACCGTCCGCCTCGTGGCTGGACGGCCCGCGCCGACCTAACCGACCTCACGGGCCGCGCCTTGTCGCGTGCCGTGTGGTGGGTCGTTGAGGTGAAGGAGTGTGTACCCAAATCAGCACCGCGCCCAGGCCGTTCCGACCTGGGCGCGGGAAAAATCCGGGCGCGGCAGTAGCCGCGCCCGGACTGAAACCGAAAAGCCAGAGCCGCTGGATCGCCTACTGGCGATGGCGGCTAGAACAGCTTTGCCCCCAACGGAACAGGCTTGTCCGGTATGCACAAGGTCACATGGCCTTGTTCATCGAGGAAGCCCGTCACCAGGCATTCAGACATGAGCGGGCCGATTTGCTTGGGCGGGAAATTGATGACTGCAACTACCTGCTTGCCCACTAGATCATCCATTGCATAAAGGTCGGTCACTTGCGCGCTGGACTTGCGCTGTCCGATCTCCGGCCCGAAATCCACCAGCAATTTGTAGGCTGGCTTGCGTGCTTCGGGAAATAGCTCGACCTTGATGATGCGCCCCACGCGCAATTCGATCTTTGCGAAGTCGTCCCATGAAATTGTCGTCATGACGGTTACTGCTACTCCAGGCGTTGAAAGATCGGGATGCGATGCCTTGCAGGCCAGCGTTGCGTCGCTAGGCCGGGTTCGTTTTGTAGGCACCGGATTTGTTCGACTGTATGCCCGTACCGGCAGCGTGATGCACACCAGACACGCAAAGATTAGCGCAACGCCCACCCACCCCATTGCGGGGAGCCGTTCGCCCACGATAATGGCGGCGAGCGCAGCCGCAACGACCGGCTCCAAGAGGGTGATCGTGGTGGCTGTGCTGGCCGCGATGCGGGCCAGGCCGTAGCCAAAGCAGACATAGCCCAGGAACATCGGCACCAAGGTCATGTAGATGCCCACGGCGGCGTTGTTCCATGAGGCCAGAAACGGTGCACCCGTTGCGAACAGCACCGGCATCAGCAGCAGGCCGCCAATCCCGAAGATCGCGCCCATTGCCGCCCGCGACGGGATACGGCGCTGCATCAGGCGGCGGGCCGCCCAGGAATACAGCGCGTAGGTCAGGCCCGCGAGCAGGCCCAAGGCCACGCCAATGGTGATCGGGGGCGCGGCCGTGGCTGCGCTATGACCACTGCTTTCCGCGATGCCGAGCAAGGCCATGCCCACCAGGCCGAGGACGGCACCGATGACCCATCGGGCGGTGACGCGCAGGCCGTCCATGACCATTTCGATGACGGCCGACAGCAGAGGCGCGGAGCCGATGGAAACCACCGTGCCGACCGTCACGCCGACCAGGCGCATCGAGCCGTAGAACGCCAGCGGGTAGATGGCCACGGCCAGGGCTCCCAACAGCAGCCAACGCCATTGCAGGTGCAGCACGGCCGCATTGCGGGCAATGGCTCGGGTGGCTATCGCGGCCTGGAGCAGACCGCCGACGCCCATAGCCGCCGCGCCAATCGCGGCCGCGCCGACTTCCGGGGCGAAAGTGGCGGAAACGCCGGTCGTGCCCCAAAGCACGGAGGCCACCAGGACGCCGGCAACCCCGAACAGATGTTCTTTCGATGAAACGGTCACGCAGCCCCCAACATCGAAGCGGCCATGTGCTTCGCCTGAATGACGCAATCGCTGTTGCCTTCTAGGCCGGCGCGGACAATCGCGCCTTCAAGCAGGAACGCCAGATGCCGGGCAAGCTGCGCGGCGCGCGCCACGTCGCCGGGCATCAGTTCGGCAAGGTGCATGTTCAAGAGGGCTTCGACTTCTTCCTTATGAACGCGCACGGCCTTGCGGCCGGCATCCCCGGCCGGGAACTCGGCGGCCGCGTTCAGTAGCCCGCAGCCGCGAAACCCTCGCTCATAGGCATGTTCGGCGTGGTCGGCGTATGCCTCGAACACCGACAAGACCCGCTCGGTCGGCCCTTTGGCCTGCCGTACGCGGGCCTCGTAGAGCGACAGCCATTCGGCGTGCCGGACTTGCAGGTATTCCGCGACCAACTCGGCCTTGGAGGCGAAGTTGTTGTAGAGGCTTTTCTTTGCCACACCGGCCTTCTTGACGATGGCGTCTATGCCGGTGGCCGCGATGCCATCGTTGTAGAACAGGATCGCGGCGGATTTCAGCAGCCGGTCGTGGGCGCTCTCTTTCCTGTTTGAGGTAGCAAGGGGCATCCGGTTTTTCCTATGCAATAAAATAGGTAGCCTATTATACCTACTTTATGGCGTATTGTATTGCTACCGAATTGCATAAGTGCTCGCAGCAATGGCTGGTTTGACGGCCGTTGAGTCAAATACATGGGGGCGTGTCGGCACCTCGTGCCGCCGGGCTTTCGGGCTGCGCCCCATGCCGCCAATGGCGTCATGGCCATCCGGCTTCAATCCCTCACGCCTTCGCGCCTGCGGCGCTGCGCTTGCGAGGCAAATCAACGCCCCGCCACAATGGGGGGGCTTGTGGGGCTACGCCCCGGCTTGCTGCGGCAGGTTGTGCCAAAGCGTGGCGTCCTCGATGCTGACGGTTCGCCGCCTGTACGTCACGAAGGACGGTTCACCGACACGCCGCCCCGGCCTTGCTGATCTTCTTCCACGCCACGCCTCAACCACGAAGGCCGCCTGCTGGCGGCAAGGGGCGTTGCCTTGTCGCTGGCGGTTGGCCTTGCCCGCGTCAGGGCGCAAGCCGGTGAAGCCGTCACGCGGGGATACCGAGTCAGCCACATCTCCTTTCGGGAGCGGGCGGCCCCTGCGTCCTTGGCTTGTCGTGAATCCTGGCGGTGGCGCGGCTGCGCCTCGGGCTTCATGGCTGCAACCGTCCGGCGAAAACAATTTCCCCTGCGCTGCGCGCATTCCTCGCGCGGCAAATTCTTTTCGCCTTCCGGTTCTCCACTGCGTTGCGACCGCATGCGGTGCAGCCAGCCCGTCCACCGCCGGCCGGATCACAACAAGGACGCGATGGGCGCGACCCTTGTTCAACCGAAAGGAGAAAACATCATGGCCAACATCGGCACCTTCACCACCGACAAAGACGGCTTCACCGGCACGCTGCGCACCCTGACGCTCAACGTCAAGGTCAAGCTGGCTCCCAACGACAAGGGCAGCAGCGAGAACGCCCCCGACTTCCGCCTCCAGGCGGCCGGCCACGACATCGGCGCGGCATGGAAGAAGACCAGTGAGGCCGGCCGCGAGTACCTATCCGTGACCCTCGACGACCCTTCGTTCCCGGCAGCGGTCTATGCCCGCCTGATCGAAGGCGAGGACGGCACGCACGACCTGATCTGGTCGCGCAGCAAGCCGCAGGCGGCGTGACCGCCGCAGCGCCCCGCCCGTCGCGGCGGGGCGCTGTGCTGTTGGTACAGCACCTACCCAGCCAGCATCTATGAGAAGCAGGCTCGCCCCGAACCGCTATTGGAAATTACACGCCGTTCCTAGCGGATTTAATGTCGAGAAGATTGATCTGGTCAATCTTGTCTTTGTGGATCACGATGGTCAGCTTCGCGGGGTACTTGAATCGCATCTCGCTGATCCTGAACGTCCACAGCATTATCTTCAGGAGATCCTCGTCGGAAATGTTCTTGTGTCCTTTGATCCGCGTGATTCCCGAGCCGAAAATCGTGGTCGATACGCTTTGCTGGGCGTAGACGTTGTTTACCTTGTCCCAGAAATTGATGAGGAACTCAAGGTACTCCGGCATCGTCAGCAGCGCCTTGTTGTTCTCGTCGAACTTGGAGAACGCGGTCAGGAGGTAGTCTTTGTACAGGCAGATCGTACCTATCTGATACCTTTTCTTCTTCCCCTGTTTCCTGGCCCCGTTCTCCTCCAGGACTTCGCTGTCATCAAAAGCGTATTCCTCGATGTGGCTGTCCAGTTCGGAAAGCGGGACGCCGAGATGCTTCTGGATGAAAACGCCGTTGAGGGAAGTCTCGCCAATTATTTTGTTGTCCACCTGCGTGTCGAAATATTCATTGAAGGCGATTGCCTTCAACCTGATTCCGTGAGCTCATTCGACCAGATCCATACTGCGCCTGGCTCCACAGGCATGTTGCGATCACCCCATGGGTGAAGGTGATATCCCGGAATACAGCGCACTTCACACCGTTCGTTTGGACGTTTATACTTCCATATCATTATTGCCACGCGCGAGTCGCCCGTGTTCTCCAAGCCGCCACGGTTCGTTGTTCGCCAGTCTTCCCATGATCTTACCGCGATGGCAGGCCACGCCTTCGTCGGTCTGGCACTGCATCGGTTCGCCGAGATCGCGCGCCACGTCGACCCGAAGTTTCCGGTGCGACAGGGGATGCCCAGCAGCCAGATTCTGACCAGTTACATCGGCCTGCTGGTGGAAGGCAAGAGCGACTTCGACGCGATCGAAGGCAAGCGCGCGGATAGCTTCTTTGCGCAGGCTCTGGGGCTGGCCGGGGTGCCCTCGGCGGCGACTTTGCGCCAGCGGATGGATGCGTTGGGCGTCCCCGGCTCCGAAGCGGTCGATGACCTGTTGGTGCCGTTGCTCAAGCGCGGCAAGGCGACGTTTTCTCCCGTGTGCACCGGGCACGTGCCGCTGGATATCGATGTGTTCTGTCTGGACAACTCCGGCAGCCACAAAGAGGGCGTCGGCCGTACCTATGCCGGCTACGATGGCTACGCACCGATCGCAGGGTATCTCGGGGCACAGGAAGGATACTGTCTGGCGCTGGAGTTGCGCGAAGGTACCCAGCACAGCGCCAAGGAGACCGACTACATGCTGGAGCGCACGCTCGAGCGCGCGCTGTCGCTGACACCGGCCAGGTTGCTGCTGCGCTGGGATTCGGGCTTTGACAGCGAAACGCTGTTCGCCGCGGCGCTCCATCAGGGCCACGGTCGCGTCGATGTGCTGGGCAAATGGAACCCGCGCAACTTTGATCGCGAGGCGTGTGCGACCGCCCGGTGCGCCGACGCCGACGCGGTGTGGGAGGTTCCGCGCGAGGGCAAACGGTTCACGACGTGGGAGACGTCCGGCCGTGTCATCACGCGGGCCGACGGCAGCACGGTGACGCTGCGACGCATATTGCGTTTGACCGAACGCACGATCGCAGCCAACGGCCAGGTCCTGTTGTTGCCACAGTTCGAGATCGATGGCTGGGAGACCACCCTGCCGGACTCGTCCGAAACGATCCTGGCGCTGTACGCCGATCACGGCACGCATGAGCAGTTCCACAGCGAGTTCAAGACGGATCTGGATCTGGAGCGTCTGCCCAGCGGCAAGTTCGCCACCAACGTACTCGTGCTAAGCCTGGCCGCCGTGGCCTACAACATCCTGCGCCTGATCGGCCAGCAATCGCTGTTGTCCCCGCGAGCGCCGCTGCGTCACCCGGCCAAGCGCCGGCGCCTGAAGACGGTGATGCAGGAGATGATGCGCGTGGCCGCCAAACTCACTGCGCACGCGCGCCATCTGGCCCTCAACTTTGGCCGGCACTGTCCCGTGTTCAACGTATGGCGCGACCTATACGCGGCGTGGGTTGCACCCGATCCGATGCTGGAACCTTCCGCTCTCAGCGGTTGACCGCCGCCGGGCGCAGGCATCAGGAACAGACACCACCTCATCGCCACGCCGGCGCCGCCAGCGGTTGCGCGGTGGTCAGAAAATGCGGTGAAAACGACCATCGTCACCCCGGATTGCGACGATGCTTCGTACTCGCGCAGCAACCAAACGATTCAACGTGTCGCACACATCGCCAAGTCCTGCGCGAATCAGGCGCGCGATGGAGATTGGCGCGCTATGCCCGGAGTGCGTCACGGAATCAGGTTCAATCCAGGCTGCTGGAAAATATCGCCAGTCTTGATCGCGACATCGCTGCCCTCGACATTGATGTCGATACTGTTCAGGTTGTTCGACCAGAGCCATATCACCAGGTAGGTGAGTGCCAGTATTGCCAGGAAAGCCAAGCCGGCCTTCAGCTTCCACTCGGCAGGGACGTCAACAAAAATAACCACGAATGACAGCGTACCGCTGACGACAGCGGTGATCTCAAGGAATTTCTTGATGACCCGCTTGTCAAAAAAGTTGACCTTCGCCATGACGTGGATCATTCGCTCCGATATGTCGATTGATTATGGGCTGTACCTGTAGACACCTGGGGTCTTCATGCTCCCAACCATGAACTCGCCGTCCTGCAAGGACTTTTTGATGAGTTCCTTGTTCATCGGGACATGAAGCGTAGGGACTTTGCTCATCGAATCCCGGAACACGGGAAGATTTCCCCACAGGTTCTTGACCGCCTGCTTCAATGATCCATCGACCAGCAGGCTTTCCTTGGTGGCATATTCGGGGTAGACGACGATCACGGGCAGCCCCTGGTCGTTGATCCCGTAGTCGATTTCTTCTCGAACGGCGCGGGAATTCGTCGTAATCGAACTCAAGATGAGGATGATGTTCTTCGAGTTCCGAAGGCGTTCCCTGAGTCTCGGCTTCAGGGTGTATTCCCAATCACTGCCGTCGCGGACGCTGTAAGTTTTGTCGTGCGAATCGACGAAGGGGAACGTCGCATCAGCGCCTTTCCACATCCGCAGGGTGTTGTAGTATTGAAAATCTTTCGTCGCATTGGCACCCAGCGAGCTGGGATGGAATGGCTCTGCAACGTAAAAGGCGGTGTAGTTTCCATTTCGATATGCCATGACGCTTCTCAATCTCCATCTGAATTCAATACCGCCTCAAGTTCCTGGCGAACCTGCGCCATCAACTCGTCGGCCTTGCGCGTGCTGTCGCCTGCGTAAGCCAGCGTCAGCAGCGTGAGCGGGTGGATCTCCATTACCTCGCACAGCTCGGCCAGCTTGTTCAAGGTCGGGCTTTTGAGGTCGCGCTCCAAGGTACTCATATAGGTGCGGCTCGACACGTCCGAAAACGCTTCTTGGCTCAAGCCACGCGCTTTCCTGACTGTCTTCAAAGCCTTCGCCAATGAGTACCGAGCCGCCACCTATGGTTCCCCTGAAAAACCAAGATGACAACCTATTGCGCTCTATAGGGCTACAACCTATAGTGTTCGCTTGACGTTCTTGTCCGTGTTAGTGCCTTTACGGAAACCCGCATCGGTAGGTTCCGGCAAAGCCATAGAACCGCATCCGTGCTTGCGCACGAAGTCGTGAATCCGGATTGGCGGTTCTGCGCTTCTGCGTGAAACCGCGTTCGTGCATCATTGGATTTGTGGGATTGCCGACCATGCCCCAGCCACTCGCCACCGCCCCGGAGCGCGCGCAACTGCTCGCCAACGGCGAGGCCCGTGCCGCTCGGGCCATCGACCCGGTGCCCGTGGTGCGGCTGTTCACGCCGGACGCGCATGTGACCTGGCTGCTGGCCGCACTCGATCCCGCCGATGGCGACACCGCCTGGGGACTCATCGACCTGGGAATCGGGATGCCGGCGCAGGGAACCGTCAAGCTGTCCGAGCTGGCCGGCATCGTCGGGCCGCGCAAGCAGCCCGTGATGCGCGACCTTTACTTCCGCCCTACGCGCACGCTGTCGGAATACACCCGGCTGGCCGAGCGCGACGGGGCCATCCCGGACTGAACTCGGCCACTGTGACTTTTTCAGTCTGGTGTCATACCGGGTAAGTCTCAATCGAGATTCTTGCGGCGTAGCCCCGCCAGTCTGACCCAAATAGACATGATGCTTGGCGCGGGCTGCGGCAGGCTGGCCTGTGCAGCACTCCAACTCGGGGCGCTGCCGCCGCAGCATTGAGACGAATACCGCAACGCATCGGAGCCAATCGGTCTTGACAACCCAACCCACCTTTTTGACCCATGACCTTTTGACGATGGCGATGTAGCGCGCAGTCCTTCCGTGGCGGCGAGTCCTGTTCGCAGGAGGTGGCGTCATGGTCGATCACAGCGCCGAGCTTTGGTATCCGACTGCCGCGTATCTGTACGTGCTACATCTGGACGGCCTTGCGCTCGCTTGGGAGTATTTGCGCAGGCATCCCGACTACCGGCTCGACTGGCTTCGCCGTCATCGCGGGCCAGACACGGCGCATCGCTGGGGTTTGCGCCTACTGGAAGACCCGGCGCTCGATGCGCGCGACGCGCATCCGGCCTGGCTGCCCGGCCATGCCGCCGTGGTGCAGCTCTACCCCGATGCCGATCCGCCACAGGATGCGGCGACCTTCGCGTTCTGGCGCATCCCCGGTCACAAGCAACTGCTCCATGACGGCAAAGGGCTGGCGCTGATCGCGCGCAGCCCAGGTCATTGCCTGCGCTTCGCGCTCGCGCCCGGCCTGGAAGACGGCATGGCCGTGGCCTATGCCCACCGCGGCGAGGCTGCCGCGCCTACGCGCGGTCATGCGCTCCAAGCGGCACTGGCGGCCGCCAAGCCCAGGCCGACACCTACCGCGCTGCTGGAACTGCACAGCTTGCAGGCGCTCGACGCGACCCTGGCGGGCGCGTCCTTGCGTGAAGTCGCGGAAGGACTGTTCGGCGTAGATGCCGCAGCCGATTGGTACAGCGATGGCGGGCTGCGCTCCAAGGTGCGCCGCCTGGTGCATCGCGGCGATGCGCTGATGCGCGGCGGCTACCGCCGATTAGCACAGCTTCCGCCGCTTGAGAAGGGTCGTTTTGATGTGGATGCAAAACGGCCCTGATCTAAAACCCCTCGCTTCTTGAGACTGCCTCCATCCGGTCGCGCTGTGTGGCCGGGCGCTTTCAACCGATGGAGGTTCACACCATGCGTCCCGCTCCCTTGCGGCCTGCCGCCACTGTCTCGACCGCTGCCGCGCAGCCCCAACGCTATCTCACCAACGACGAAGCCGCCGAGTACCTGCGCCTGTCGCCGCGCACGCTGGAAAAGCAGCGCGTGATCGGCGGCGGCCCGCGCTTTCGCAAGTTCGGCCGGCGCGTCATGTACGCCGTGGCCGACCTCGATGCCTGGGCTGCCGACCGCAGCTTCGAGACGACTTCCGATCCCGAATACGCCGAGCACCACTCGGCCGACAGCCGTGCGCGCTGATCGGCGGCGCGCGGCAGGCCATCGCCATGTCCAGCACC
This sequence comes from uncultured Gammaproteobacteria bacterium, assembly GCA_963708735.1. GTDB lineage: Bacteria > Pseudomonadota > Gammaproteobacteria > Pseudomonadales > Porticoccaceae > JAGPUQ01. The sequence goes on along the minus strand of CAVPTW010000042.1, from coordinate 270,537 downwards.
GCGCTGCCGTCCCGGCAGCGGCCGTTGCAGGAGCGCGAACAACTCGACCTGTTCCGCGCCTTGCCCGGCGACATGGCGCCGCGCGACAGCCAAGAATTGATGGCCTATCCGTTCTTCTCGCTCGGCAAGTCCAAGCGGGTCAAGCCCATCGACTTCCGCGCGGGCAACGTCACGATCCGCGTGGAAGGCACGCAGGAGCACGGCATCGCCACGATTTGGGATGCAGACGTGCTGATATGGGCGGCCTCGCAGATCGTGGAAGCACGCGACGCGGGCCTGCGGCCGTCGCGGCTGATGCAGGCCACGCCCTACGAGATCCTGCGCTTCATCGGGCGCGGCACGTCGCTGCGCGACTACCAGCGCCTCAAAGCTGCGCTGGATCGCCTGCAATCGACCACCGTGGCCACGTCCATCCGCGAGACGACCGGGCGGCGCCTGCACCGCTTCTCGTGGATCAACGAATGGAAGGATCTGGCCGACGCCAGCGGCACGCCGCTGGGCATCGAGCTGATCCTGCCCGACTGGTTCTATGCGGGCGTGCTCGACGCCGCCCTGGTGCTGACCATCGACCCGGCGTATTTCCGGCTGACCGGCGGCATCGAGCGGTGGCTGTACCGGCTGGTGCGCAAGCACGGCGGCAAGCAGCCCGGCGGCTGGCAATTCGACTTCCGGCACCTGCACCGCAAGTCGGGCAGCACGGCGAAGCCCTACGACTTCGCCTGCGACTTGCGTGCGCTGGTCGCGCGGCAGTCACTGCCCGGCTACGTGCTCGGCATCGAGCGGATGCAGGGCAGCGGTGCGGAACTGCTGACTTTCCGGCCCGTGCCTTCCACGGCACGGGGACAACTGCGGGACAAGCTGTGAATGGCCTCGTGCTATCAGGCGTGCCCAGACTCGTGCTATCGGGCGTGTTCCTATCGTGCTATCAGGCGTGCGAAATCGCCGGAAAGCCAATAACGGCGCGGGTTTCGACGCCCTCTAACTTCCCTAACTTAAAAGACCTAACTTTTAGTAGGGAAACGCCGCTGCGGTGGACAACCGCCGCGCGGCCACAGACGCAGCAGCAACAGCCTGGCTTTCCAACACGGAGGGCCGCGCCATGATCGTCGCACTGCTCAACCAGAAAGGCGGCGTCGGCAAGACCACGCTCGCCACCCACATCGCCGGCGAGCTGGCGATACGCGGCCAGCACGTCGTGCTGCTGGACGCCGACCCGCAGGGTTCATCGCTGGACTGGACACAACGCAGAAGCCAGCAGGGCTTGCCACGGCTTTTCAGCGCCGTGGGCCTCGCACGCGAAACGCTGCATCAGGAAGCGCCAGAACTCGCCAGGCGGGCCGATCATGTCGTCATCGACGGCCCGCCGCGCATCGCCGCCTTGGCGCGCTCCGCGCTGCTGGCGGCCGAGCGCGTGCTGATTCCGGTGCAGCCCAGTCCATACGATTTGTGGGCCAGTGCCGAGATGGTGGCGCTGATCCGCGAGGCGCAGGTGTTCCGGCCTGCGCTGCGCGCGGCCTTCGTCATCAACCGGCGCGTCAGCACTACCGTCATCGGCCGCGAGGCGCGCAGCGCACTCGCCGAGCAGCCGCTGCCGGCGCTGCGCTCGGAAGTACATCAGCGCATCGTGTTCGCCGACAGCGTGACCGCTGGCCGGCTCGCCCGCGAGACGGCACCCGATAGTGCCGCCGCCCGCGAAATCACCGCCCTGGTGGACGAACTGCTGCGGTGGACGCCATGACCGAGAAGCCGCCAGCCAACAGCAAGCGCACGGCCAAGCGCGTCGGCATCGGCGCGCGCCCGCCTGCGAATCCGCACGCCGAGGCGTGGATTCGGCAAGGCGACGCCGATGCGCTGGGCAAGGGCGACCTCTACACGGCCCGCCTCACTCTCGACATTACGCCCGCCATGCGGGCGCGCATCAAGGTGTCGGCCTTCACGCAAGGCGTGACCGTGGCCGACCTGCTGCGCGGCCTGCTGGAGCGGGAGTTTCCAGAGCAACACAGGGAGAACACACCATGACCGCATCCGCCTCGCCTGCCGCTGGCGCGGCCACGGCTACGCTGGCTGCGCCTATCGGCCAGCCTGCCAGTGCGCCGCTGACGCGCGTGGCGCTGGCCTACATCGACCAGCGTTTCGACCTCTATCTGCGCTTCGGCGAGCCGGCGCGCATCGTGCGGCTCGACCGCTGGCGGCGCTGCGCCGCGTTCCTGCCGAACGCGGTCTTGTGCCGCATCCGCTGGCAGGCCAACGACTACGGCACCGTGCGCTGGCAGCTCATGGTCATGCAGGCTTGCACGCCGCTGGACGCGGCGCAGCGCATCCCCGGCGTGCAGCCGGGCGCGCGCCTGCTGCTGCACGCCGAGGGCGACAGGCAAGTGCGCGCCGTGCTGGAACGCATCGACGCCATCGAGGCGCTGGGCATTGCACCCGTTGCCGTCTCGCCCGCGTACTGGCGCACGCTCGCCAACCGGCTCGCCGCTCGCCTGCCGCTGCCCGAATACACCGCCGAGCGGCACGCCGCCTGGTTGGCCGGGAGGGCGCTGCCATGACCACCGTTTCCACCATCGGCACCGCGCCGCGTCCTCGCTCGCGCCTATGTGCTCGCATCGTGCTCGCGGGCCTCGCCGCCTGCGGCCTCGCTGCGCTGGCCTGGGCGTCCTTCGTGCATCCGCTGCCGCGCCTGATCTACAACCCGTCCGACAGCGTTCCCGTGGGCTGGTATCGCATCGTGGCACCCGATGCGCCGCGCGTCGGCTCCATCGTGTTGACCACGCTGCCGCCAGAAGCCGCTGCGCTGGCCGCGCGACGCGGCTACCTGCCGGCGGGCGTGCCGCTGCTCAAGCGCGTGGGTGCCGTCGCACCGCAGGAGGTGTGCATCGCTGGCGGCATCGTCCGCATCGACGGCGTGCCTTCGGCCGCCGTGCTGCGTGCCGACCGCTGGGGCCGGCCGCTGCCATCCTGGCAGCAGTGCCGCCACCTCGAACCGGGCGAGCTGTTCCTGTTGAGCGTGACCAATCCGGCATCGTTCGATGGCCGGTACTTCGGGCCCGTGCGCGCGTCCGCCGTGATCGGCGTCGCGCACCCGGTCTGGCTGGAGAAGCGGCCATGATCGCCGCCGATTCGCTGCGCATCATCGTGCTATCAGGCGTGTCGATCCGGTGGCGTTCCGCGTGTCGCCGCGCGTGCAGTGCGAGCGCATCCGCGCTGCACTTCGCGCTGCCTTGGGCGCAGCCGTCCCACGTGCAGGCGTCTTGCCTCGAACGCTGCCGGCCTGCGGCCGTCGCCGGGTTCGCCGGCGCGCTGGCTGCTCGCGCAGCAGCGCCGCCGGGCCGCCGACGCCCGGAGCTCCAGCGAGGGGCAAAGGCGGAAGGCAAGACAAAAGGACGCGGCACCGGGCCGCGTCGAAAGCCAGTCTGCACGTGGGGGTGGCGCGGCACGGCGCGGCTTCGCAGCCGTGCCGCGTGGGGCGCGAGGCCCGCGCCAAGACAGGGGTACCCGCGTGCTTTGCACGCCGGGGCACGCCGCAGCTTTCCTCCGAGACAGCCATGAGCGACCGCCGCGACGACGATTTCCGCGTGCGACCCAGCGCCCCGAGGAACCGGGGCCAGGGCTTCGTCTCCAAGGTGCTCAAGCAGGCGGGAAAGGCCAGCACGGGCAAGTCCTCAATTCGCCGTCCTGGCGCGGCTGGCGGCACCGGCAAAGGCACCAGCCAGCGGCCCGGCTCGCGCCTGGGGCGCGGCCACACGGCGGCGCGCTTCGCCGGGGCGAAGCTGACGCCCACGTCGCGGCGCGTGACCATCAAGACGCTGCTGGTCAATCAGCGCCAGGCCAGCCCGCAGTCGCTCGCCAAGCACCTGCGCTACATCGAGCGCGACGGTGTGGGCCGCGACGGCGAGCCAGGCCGGGCCTATGGGCCGCAGACCGATGAAACTGATCTGGATGCGTTCAAGGAACACTGCGCCGATGACCGGCACCATTTCCGCTTCATCCTCTCGCCCGAGGATGGGGCGGAGCTGGAAGACCTCCGCACCTACACGCGGCACCTGATGGGCCGCATGGAGGCCGACCTGGGCACGCGGCTGGAATGGGTGGCCGTCGATCACTGGAACACCGACAACCCGCACACGCACATCGTCCTGCGCGGGCGCGACGACACCGGCAAAGACCTCATCATCGCCGGCGACTACATCGCCGATGGCTTCCGCCATCGCGCCGCCGAGCTGGCGACCGAGTGGCTGGGGCCGCGCACCGAGCTGGAGATCCAGCAGACCTTGCGGCGCGAGGTGGATCAAGAGCGGTGGACGAGCCTGGATCGCACCTTGAAGCGCGAGGCCGGCGACGATGGCCTGGTGCATGTCGAACGGCTCAACGAACCGCGGCTGCAACGCCAGCGCCCGCTGCTGATTGGCCGCCTGCAACGCTTGCAACGCCTGGGCCTAGCCGACGAGATGCAGCCCGGAACCTGGACCATTCATGCAGATGCGGAGAAGACCTTGCGCGCTCTGGGCGAGCGTGGCGACATCATCCGCACGATGCAGCGGGCCATGAGCGGCCAGCCACGCGAGCTGGCGGTGTTCGAGCCGGGCGACGATGGCCGCACCATCCTCGGGCGCGTGGCCGCGAAGGGACTGGCCGACGAACTGCGCGACCGGGGCTATCTGGTCATCGACGGCGTGGACGGTAAGGCCCACTACGTCGCGCTGAACGCCCGCGACGAGCTGGCGAACTATCCCGCTGGAGCAGTAGTGGATGTACGCGGTTCCGCCGAGGTGCGGGCGGCCGACAAGAACATCGCCGCGCTGGCAAGCGATGGCCTGTACCGCACCGATTATCACCTGGCGATCGAACAAGGCCGGGCCAAGCCCGGCCGCGACCCGCAGGAAGTCGTCGCGGCCCACGTTCGCCGGCTCGAAGCCCTGCGCCGGGCCGGCCTCGTGGAGCGCATGGCCGAAGGGCTATGGAAGGTGCCAGAAGATCTGGCCGAGCGAGGCCGGCAGTACGACGCGCAACGGCTGGGCGGCGTGGCCGTGGAGCTGAAATCGCATCTACCCATCGAGCGGCAGGCCCGCGTGATCGGCGCCACCTGGCTTGACCAGCAACTGATCGGCGGCGGCCGGGCATTGGGCGACCTGGGCTTTGGTGGCGACGCCAAGCAGGCCATGCAGCAGCGCGCCGACTTTCTGACCGAACAAGGACTGGCCGAACGGCGCGGGCAGCGCGTGATCCTCGCCCGGAACCTGCTGGGCACGCTGCGCGACCGGGAGCTGGCGCAGGTCGCCAAGGACATTGCCGCCGAAACCGGCCTGGCGCATCGGCCCGTCGCGGACGGGCAGCGCGTGGCCGGCATCTATCGGCGCTCCGTCATGCTCGCCAGCGGGCGCTACGCCATGCTCGATGACGGCATGGGTTTCAGCCTAGTGCCGTGGAAGCCGGTGATCGAACAGCGGCTGGGGCAGCAGATCGCTGCGACGGTGCGCAGGGGAGGGATCTCTTGGGAGATCGGGCGGCAGCGCAGCCCCAGCGTCTAGCCCGCTGCCGGCATGGCGCCTCGGAAACGATGCTAGCGGGCGTTATCCGTTGGTGATGGACGATCTACTGTTTGGGCCGGTCGAGAACTCGGCATCGCCGCGCGACTGCTCGCAGGGCTTATGCCAACGCTGACCATTTGGCTCATGTATCTGCCGACGGCAGCGTTTCGAGCAGCGGCTGCGCGAGATAGATGACCTGATAGGCAACCCCGGCGTGCTCTGTATTCGGCTCGTTCTCCGAGAGAAGAATGCGAGTGAACGTCCAACTCTGCACATCGAGGCCAACAACCGTAGCTATCGTGTCGCGTTGCTCCGCCACCCTGCGGTTGTGCTCTATCTCGCCTCCGAAAGCTGCCGTCAGGTCGGCACCCAGAGGGATGTCGAGACTAGCTTTGTAGGCAAAGCGAGCTTCGCGTCCTGGCCCCTTGCGGGCATCGAGAACGAAGCGCGTCTCGATCTCTGCGCGCCCGAACATGTCGGTGACGATCTTATAGCCACCGCGCACCAGCCACTCGCCAAAATCTTGATCCTGCCTCCAAAGATAAAGCGAGGAAAAGTCATGGGCAGTAGCGCCGAAGTGCCCGTTCTCGCGTAGCAGGAACGCCTTGAAATATAGATTCGGAGCTGCATCCCACAAGGGGCCGCGCTCTGCTGTTCTCGCCAGTATTCGTTCGACTTCGTAGTCCGCTGGCAAGCGGTGAGAGTAGTGCACAGTGATCATGATCTGCTCTACCAATGGACTCGCGCAGCTAGACCCTTCGCGGTCTTTCGGGATGGAACCTCTTGTCCGCAACTTGGATTGTGGCACTGCACGCTGCGCGATTTGCAAGACGATTATGCAGAAGCCATCCCGGCGGTAGAGATGAATTGTTTTCGCACGATTCAGTAACCTTCATCATGAATCCTCGGCTATGGGCTTCGGTTCCCTTCCTTATGTCGCAGATGTCATTGCTAAGACTCCTCGCGGCTGTGATCAAAAGGAAGGAACAGAAGTCAGCCCGTCGCCGTCTTATTGATCCGGCCCTTTGAAGTCGATAGTCGTCGTGGACGGACTGCCACAAGCAAACGACTCACGAAAATTCAAAATTCATGGGGCCGTATCAATAGGTTAGCTCCTGGGCTTGGTAGAAGGCTCCGGCATACCAAGCAGCAATTGGCCAAACTCTTTGATTGCAGGTGTTATCTCGCCATTACGCCATATCAGTGTGAAACTCGCCTTTGGCAACGGCGGCAAGCCAAACTGGCCGTCGATGATTTTCATTCCGGGTTTCAAACTGTGATGCATTTGCACCGTAACAGCGAGGCCAGCGAGTACAGCCGCGCAGATACCTTCGTTACTTGGCGACGTAAAGGCGACATGCCATTTGATGGGAGTCCGGTCCAGCGCCGCAATACCGATCTGACGGTTGACGCATGGCGCCGGGGAGAAGGCCAAGGGCAGCGAAGGCGTGCATGGCCCGTCGAACGTCTCGGCAGCCACCCATACAAATTGGGTCCGCCAAAGCACTGTGCCATCAATCGCGCCGTCAGGCCACGACAGGGTAACCGCAAGATCAAGTTCCCCGGTATCGATCATTGCGCGCAGGTCGAGATACGTGCCGACATTCACATCGAGTCGCACGGCGGGAAATGCGCGGGCGAACTGCGACAGTAGTGGCGGCAACTTGTCCCCCATGAAGGTCTCCGGTGCCCCAAAGCGCACGACGCCGGAGGCCATCGATGACTGGAAGCGGCGAGTCAGTGCGTCGAGCGAATGCAGAATTTTCTCTGCGTGGCGCAGGAACTCGCTGCCGTCCTCGGTCAGAGTCAGTCTGCGAGTGGTGCGGTAGAGCAGTGGTCGGCCAACCTGCTCTTCGAGGCGGCGAATCTGATGGCTGACTGCGGACTGGGTCAGGTGCAGGCGTTGTGCTGCGCGTGTGAACCCGCCCGCCTCGTTGACGGCGACGAAGGCCCGGAGAAGCGTGGGATCGAAGTCCATAAGCGTCTATTCATGATAGTTGGTAATGAATCATACGAAATTAAATCACTTCCGTCATGATCTGACCATCCCCATAATGATGACTACCTCCTGCCTCGCGAAAGCGCTGGAGCCGAACAACGCCGGCGAGGCTGATGAACCACATCGCATGACCATCCGGAGAGCACGTCAATGCCTCTTTCTCGACATACCAGGAACAAGCTCGCATTGGTGGCCGTGTGCCTCGCGTCGCTGATGTTCGGCCTGGAAATATCCAGCGTGCCGGTGATCTTGCCGACCCTTGAAATAGTGCTGAAAGGCGATTTCAAGGATCTGCAGTGGATCATGAACGCTTACACCATTGCATGCACGACCATACTGATGGCCATCGGAACACTGGCTGATCGGTTTGGTAGAAAGCGCGTTCTATTTCTCAGCGTTATTCTTTTTGGGATTGCATCGCTGGCCTGCGGCCTTGCGCAAGGCGTTCCAATATTGATTGCGGGCCGCGTCTTTCAAGGTGCAGCGGGCGGAGCGATGTTGATCTCTCAGATTGCAGTTCTCTCGCATCAGTTCCAAGAAGAACAAGAGCGAGGCAGAGCGTTTGGTACATGGGGGATCGTTTTCGGACTAGGTCTCGGTTTTGGTCCGATTCTCGGCGGTGCGATCGCAGCCTTCCTGGGCTGGCAGTGGGTTTTCCTGGTTCATGTCGTGATCGCCATCCTCACGTCGGTTCTTGTATTCACTGCCGTGACGGAATCTCGTGATCCTGAGGCAGGAAGCCTGGATATCGCGGGAATCGCCACTCTCTCTCTGGCGGTTTTTGGATTGACATACTTCATCACTCAAGGGTCTGAGATTGGCTTTGCGAGCACGATTTCGATCACTATTGTTGCCTTAGCGATTGCGAGCTTCATCGGGTTCCTGCTCATAGAAAATTTCAGTCGCCACCCGATGTTTGATTTTTCCGTATTCAGAATCAGAAACTTCTCTGGAGCCTTGTTGGGCTCCATCGGCATGAATCTCAGTTTCTGGCCGTTCGTGATTTATCTGCCCATCTATTTTCAAAGCGGGCTTGGCTATGACAGCACGGGGGCTGGGCTTGCCTTGCTGGCGTACACGCTTCCTACCTTGCTCTTTCCGCCTGTCGGCGAACGCCTTGCCTTGCGATATCAGCCAGCCCGTGTCATTCCCGCCGGACTGTTCACGATCGGCTTGGGGTTCATCCTCATGAAGTATGGCAGCAGTTTCACGCATGCGAGTTGGTTAACGATGATGCCGGGCTGTCTGCTGGCAGGCATCGGACTTGGCATAACCAATACCCCCGTAACCAGCACAACCACGGGCTCGGTTCCAAGTGCCCGTGCAGGTATGGCCTCTGGCATCGACATGAGTGCTCGATTCATTTCCTTGGCATTCAACATCGCGTTAATGGGCCTGATCCTGACAGCCGGTATTGCGACCTATTTGAAAGAATTCTTTGGTGAAGCTGCTGTTGCGCTGCCATTGCATCTGCTTTCGGAGAAGATTGCAGCGGGCAATTCTGTTTCTTCTTTGCAGCAAGAGTTTATTCAGGCGCCTTCTGCGAGCTTTAGCGAGAGTGTTGTTCACGCAGCGATCGCCCGTGGATTCGGTTGGGTAATGTTGTACGGTGCTTTGGGCGTATGGGGCTCAGCCCTGGTTAGCTTTCTGATCTTCAAGAATGGGAGGCAGCTCCGCAATCAGTCGGATCATGACCGAGTTTTGCAGGATAGCGAGCGAACTTCAATCTGAAGTCCCTGTAGCTCGACGTTAAAAATTGACCTCACACATGGAGAACGCAGCGTTGGATCGTAGACTCTTCTTGCGTCATGCTGGTCTTGCGACCGCTGCCGTTGTGGGCGCGTTCCCGGCATCGTCCGTTCGCGCACATTCCCCCGGCGCGTCCACCTTCGTGCTGATCCACGGCGCGTGGCACGGTGCACAGCATTGGGCACGCGTCGTTGGCCCGCTGACCGCGCTGGGTCATCGCGTCGCGGCCATCGATTTGCCGGCGCATGGGCTCAATGCACGGTTCCCGCAAGCCTATTTCGGCGGCGACCGCTCCATGCTGGTCACCGAACCGTCGCCGGTGCGCCGGTTCTCACTCGACGACGCGGCAGACGCGGTCATCGACAGCCTGCGATCGCTGCGCGGCCTCGGGCGCACAGTATTGGTGGGCCATAGCATGGCCGGTAACGTCCTGTCGCGGGTAGGCGAGCGCGAGCCTGGACTCGTCGATCGCCTGGTCTACCTGGCGGCCTTCGTGCCCGTGCGGTTGCCCAGCCCGGCCGCCTATGCCGACCTGCCTGAGTCCAGGACCGAGCATGGTCAAAACCTTCTGATCGGCGATCCGCCGGCGATAGGCGCAGCGCGCATCGATCCGCGCAGTCAGGACGAAGCCTATTTTGTCAGTATGCACGCCGGGTACTACGGCGATGTCGATTGGACGACGTTCCGCGCCTACGCCTACACGCTCACCCCCGATCTGCCGCTCGACTTCTACGCCGGCAAGCCCGGGGTGACACGCGAGCGCTGGGGCAGCATTCCGCGCACCTACCTGCGCACAGCGCTCGATGGCGCCATTCCACCGCCGCTTCAGGACCTGTTCATACGCGAGGCGGATGCGTTTACGCCGTGGAACCGCTTCCAGGTGGCGACACTCCAGACCAGCCACTCGCCATTCGCCTCGCAACCCACTGCGCTGGCTGAAGTGCTGGCGCGGCAAGCCTGAATACCGGCGCATCAATGCGCTTGAGCATGAACAAGGAGAACGTATGAAGGTTGAAAGCAACCGCGAAGGCCTCATGGAAAGCTGCTTTCTCACCGAGCCGGCGGTTGCGCTTCCCAAGGCGCTCTCGGTATGAACCGTTCGAATAGCAGGTCCACGACATGGCGCACCTTGGCCGACAGAAGTTGGTTCTTCTGCCAAACTGCATGGATCGGAAAACCCTGGGTTCGTACCTTGGGCAGCACCTGCGTCAACCGTGCTGCGGACAAGTGTTCGGCTACCAACCAGTCCGACAGCAGCGCGATCCCATGCCCAGCCAAGGCGGCATCCAAGATGGCTTCGCTATGGTTCAGGCTCAGCCGACCACGGACGGCAAGCGGCTGACTACGGCCGTGGCGATCCAGGAAGTGCCAAGGCCGCGCCTGCCCGGCGCTGCCAAAGGTAATGCAGGCGTAGCGGTGCAGATCGTCAGGGGTTTGCGGCAAACCATGCCGAGCCAGATAGTCGGGATGAGCCACCAGCACGGCCTGTTGCACGCCCAGCGGCTTGGCGACCAGCGTGGCGCTGTCTTGCAGTGATCCGATGCGGATCACCAAGTCGATGCCGTCCTCGACCAGATCGACCCTGCGATCGCTCAGGGTCACATCCAGTTCGAGCGCAGGATGTGCTGCGGCGATTTCCAGCAGCGCAGGCAATACCCAGCGCCGACCGAAAACCACAGGCAGATCGACGCGCAAGCGTCCGGCCAGTTCCTGCCGCTGCGCCGTCACCTGTGCCTGTGTGGTTTCCAGCTCGGCCAGTGCCCGCGCACAGCCTTCGCTGAATTGGCGGCCCTCATCGGTCAGGCTCAGGCGTCGCGTCGTGCGCTGGAACAGTCGCACCCCCAGATCGGCTTCCAGGCGCGCGATGCTTTTGGCGACGCCCGATTTGCTCATGTCCAGCCGTTCGGCCGCCAGCGTGAAGCTACCAGCCTGCACGACCTGCATGAAGACGCTAATGCCGCGGAAAGGGTCTGGCGTTTTCATAAGACACTCATTGACGAATTTAATTCAACTCTAATGCGATAAGCTGAGTATATATCCTATTCAAATTCGCCAATATCATATCGCTTGGAGTGGCCCGTCATGACCACCGAGATACAAGCGAGTGTCCAGATGCCTCTATTGGCTTCCTCAATGTCGTCCCGCCTGAACGGCGCAGCGTGGCTCTTGGCCCTCTGCGCCGGCCTGGGTGTGGCGAACGTCTATTACCTTCAACCTGGCTTGTCGCTGGTGCAGTCCGAATTCGGAGCCAATCCCGAGCAGATCGGCTGGGTGCCCACGCTGACGCAGATTGGCTACGCGATGGGCATGTTGCTGTTGGCTCCGCTCGGTGATGTGCTACCGCGTCGCCAGCTGATTCTTGCCAAGGCGGTGCTGCTGGTGATGGCACTCGTGGCCGCCGGTTTTTCCCCTGGGCTCGGATGGCTGGTCATTGCCAGTATCGCCGTTGGCCTGCTCGGCAGCATCGGGCAGGATTTCGTGCCCATCGCGGCGCAATGGGCCTCGGATGAACAAAGAGGCCGTGCCATCGGCAGTGTGACGACTGGACTGCTCAGTGGCATCCTGCTGTCGCGCGCGCTGGGCGGCTGGGTTGCCGAATCCTTGGGTTGGCGCGCCATGCAGTTCGTCGCGGCAGGGCTGATGTTGGGCGTGATGATGATCGTCTGGCGCACCGTGCCAGATATGCCTCCCGTGAGCCGCAGCCGCTATCGTGCCCTGATTGCCAGTTTGTGGATGTACTGGCGGCAATACCGTGCCCTGCGGCTGGCGGTCGTCTCGCAAGCTCTGCTGGCTTCCACCTTGGGTGCATTCTGGTCAACGCTTGCCTTGGTGTTGGCAGCGCCGCCATTCCACTTAGGCGCCGGCGTTGCCGGCAGCTTCGGGATCGCTGGTGCCGCTGGTGCCTTGGTTGCGCCCTGGTTCGGCCGACTCAATGATCGGCATGGGCCGCTTCCCGCCATCCGCCTCGGCTGTGGGCTCGTAATAGTGGCGTTCCTGGGCCTCGCAGCCCTGCCACCGAGCTTATGGATACTGGCTATTGGTGCCGTGGTCTTCGACATGGGCGTGATGGCGGCGCTGGTATCGCACCAGACCATTGCCAACGGACTGGAACCGCAAGCACGCAGCCGCCTCAACGGATTGTTGATGACGGGGGCGATGGTCGGCATGGCAGCGGGTGCCGCCATCGGCAGTGCCGCATGGTCACATGCCGGCGCGCTTGGCCTTTATGGATTTTCCGCGCTGGCTGGCGTGACCGCGTTGGCCATGTCCTTTCTTCATCGTCCTTCTGGAGATCATTCCCAATGACCAAGACTGTTGAGGAACATTTGTTCCGCGCCCCATATCTTCAACCGCAGCCCAGTGGCGACCAACCGCTGACGGTGCTGTTCTCTTTGCTTTCGCGCGCCGATAACACGCCGCTGGCCGACCGGCGACGCGCCGACGGCCATGTGCTCGATCATGCCGGCAACGTCATTGCCGACCCTGCTGCCGACGCCAGTACGAATGCCTTCGAGGGCAATCCGAACATCAACTTCGAGCATTGGGGCGAGTATTGGCGCAAGGTGCATGGCGTGCGCTTCATCCATGCTGAGGAACCAGACGACCGTAGCCTAGAGCGGCTTCTGCGCTACGACCAGTTGCACCGCTTCGCCCCTGGGCCAACCCATACCGACGCACCGCCGTACCACGCGCCAGCCGATGCGCGGGGCAAGCTCTTGCCCACCGTCATCGGACACATCGAAGCCTACCGCCGTCCGCGCTGGGACGGCATCGCCTACCTGAACTTCGCCAGCCCCGAGGAGATTGCCGTCGTGCTGGGCAATGCCCGTGTGCGGGAAAAGATCCTGCCCGAAGACCGGGCAATCTTTCGCGACATCGCGCCGGTGCTCGCCCGCCAGTACGTCATCGTGCCGAGTGCCGCCGGCTGTGATGCCGTCACGCTGGTCAAGCTGTATGTGCGGGCCGAGTCAGTCAGCCGCGAGGCTTTCCAGCACTGGTGGCTGCATGAACATGCGCCACTGGCGGCGGCAAAAATCGGGGCTTGGGTGAAGCGCTACGTGCAACTCCACAACATTGGGCCGACGGAGCCGGGGCAGCCGTTCTACCACCCGCAGGCGAGCGGTATCGACGGCGTGACGCTGATGAACTTTGCCAGCATCAACGACCTGGAGGATTTCCTTCGCAGCGCCGAATACAAACTGATCGCCGAAGACGAGGCACGTATGGCGAATGTCGTGGCTAGTGAGTGGTGGACGGCCATTGGCATGGTCTTGGTGAATCGCATTGCCTCGGAACGGATTACAGATGTGGACGCTTAAACAGCCGAACCATCAATAGTTGTGTGCGCGCGTTCATTGAAGGGCTTACAGATGACCTCTCCTTTCAGAATCGGCGAGTCGGTATCGAAAATGGCCGTTTTCAATGCTGACGCTATTCGATCATTTGCGGTCGCCACAGGGGACGTGAGCCCGCTGCATCACGATGCGAAGTTCGCATCATCGACTCGCTTCGGCGGCTTGATCGTCAGTGGCGGCCAATTATCCGCATTGATGATGGGGATGGTGGCCGCGTTTCTAACAGCTCGGCGAGCTGGCCTTGGCCTGGAGTTCGACTTCAAGTTCAAAAAAGCCGTCATCGCCGGAGAGTCATTCACTGCCGATTGGAAAATCGTCGCAATAGAGCCGGCTGCGAAATATGGCGGAGACGTGATCGAGATTGAAGGGAGTGTCGTCAATGACAAAGGCGAGGTGTGCGTAGCGGCTCGATCCAGAAGTTTGAGTTTGCCGGATGAAATGCTGGTTCTTTCGTAATTGCGCATCGGCGCAATTACATAGGGAGCAACATCTTGGAACTACACTATTCGTCGTCAATCTGGTTGGCCAAGGGATGCGGTGTCATCCTGTTGACGCGCATACACCACCAGCCGCAGGTGCCGGTCTTCATCGACGGTCAGCGAGGTGTGCTCGAACGGCTCGGCCTTGCCGTCGATCATCAGCTTTCGCACGCCGTTGCAAGGCGCATGAACATCATGCTGTCGCCACCATGCCTTGAACTCTGGCGACACCCGTTCCAATTCGTCCACCAGTTCGTGAATGTCGGCTTCCTGCGTGGCGCGGGCGAAGTCGCGGCGGAAGCTCGACAGCATCAGCGGGGCTTGTTCTTCCCAGGCGTCCACGCGCTCACGCAGGACAGGATCGGTGAACAGCAGCCAGAGCAAATTGCGCTGCTCGGGCGCGTGCGTGCTGAAGCCGAAAAGCGCGTCGGCCGGCGCATTGAAGCCCAACACGTCCCAACGCAGATTGAGCACGAAGGTCGGGTGCGTCAGGTCGTTCATCAGGCGCCGCACCAGCGGCGGCAGCACGCACCAGGTCTTGCCCGGCTCGGCGGGCGGGCGTTCGTGGGCCAGCAGGAACAGGTGGCGGCGCTCGGCGGCGTCCAGTTTCAGCACCCGCGCCAGGTTGTCCAGAAAGGCGGCCGACACGCCTATGTCGCGCCCCTGTTCCAGCCAGGTGTACCAGGTCAGGCCGACGCCGGCGAGCGCGGCGACTTCCTCGCGCCGAAGCCCCGGCGTGCGGCGGCGCCCACCGCTGGGCAAGCCCACATCGGCAGGCGTCAACCGTTCGCGGCGTGCCAGCAGAAAGGCCGCCAGATCGGAGCGGGTTCGTTCCAGGGTTCGCATCGCTTATCTCGTTGCTTTTAGTAATAGCATAAATAGTTAAATTGTAATTGCTTAAAAAGGATTTGAGAATGATCGCGTCTTTACCCTGGATACGCAAGATGACCTCAAATCCCTGCCTTTCGACGCCGCCGTTGCGCGCCGTCAGCGGCCCGCCCTGGCTCGGCTTGTCCGTATTGCTGCTCGCGGGCTTCGTCACGATCTTCGACCTGTTCGTGGTCAATGTCGCCATCCCCAGCATGCAGGCCGGGCTAGGTGCGAGCTTCGCGCAGATCGGCTTCATCGTGGCCGGCTACGAGCTGGCCTTCGGCGTGCTGCTGATTACCGGCGGGCGGCTGGGCGACCTGTTCGGGCGCCGCCGCCTGTTCGTCGTCGGCATGGCGGGCTTCACTGTGGCTTCGGCCTTGTGCGGGCTGGCGCCCAGCGCCGGTTTCCTGATCGGTGCGCGGGTGTTGCAGGGGCTGGCGGCCGCCTTGCTGTTCCCGCAGGTCTATGCCTCCATCCGTGTCAACTTCGGCGGCGACGACAGCCGCCGCGCCTTCGGCCTGCTGGGGATGACGCTGGGCCTGGCCGCCATCGCCGGGCAGGTGCTGGGCGGATGGCTGGTGCATGCCAACCTGTTCGGGCTGGGCTGGCGCAGCATCTTTCTCATCAACGTCCCTATCGGCCTGCTCGCCATCGCGGCGGCACGCTACATCCCCGAATCTCGCGCACCGCAGCGCCCGGCCCTGGACTGGACGGGCGTGGCGCTGGTCAGCGCCGGGCTGGCGCTGCTGCTGGTGCCGCTGATCGAGGGGCCTGGGCAGGGCTGGCCGGCCTGGAGCCTCTGGTCGCTGGGATCTGCGGCGATGCTGCTGGCGCTGTTCCACAGGCAGCAGGAGCAGCGGCGGGCGACCGGAGGATTGCCGCTGGTGGACATGCGGCTGCTGGCGCAGCGCCGTTTCGCACTGGGCGCGTTGCTGGTGCTGCTGGTCTATTCCACGTCCAGTTCGTTTTTCCTGTGCTTTGCCTTGCTGGTGCAGACCGGGCTGGGGCTTGACCCCTTCGTGGCGGGCAGCATCTTTGCGCCGTGCAGCGTGGGTTTCGTCCTGGCATCGCTGGCCGCGCCGCGCCTGGTGGCGCGCTGGGGAACGCGCGCCATCGTCGCGGGTGCGCTGGTCTATGCGGTTTCCATCGGGCTGCTGATCGCGCAGGTACAGATGGCAGGCGCGGAGCTGGTGCCCACGCGGCTGATTCCCGTGCTGATCGTGGTCGGTGCCGGCCAGGGCTTCATCATGACGCCGCTGCTGAATCTGGTGCTGGGCTTTGTCGATGAAGCGCAGGCCGGCATGGCCTCTGGCGTGATATCGACCGTCCAGCAGGTCGGTGCGGCGCTGGGTGTGGCCGTGGTCGGCATCCTGTTCGGTGCGGCGCTGTCCGCAGGCGATGGCGCGGCAGCGCAAGCAGGCCAATACGCCTCGGCCTTCGTGGCGGGAATGCTCTATAACCTGGGTGCGGCCCTGCTGGTCTGCGTGCTGTTGCTGATGCTGGCAAAAGCGCAGCGGTCGGCAGGCTGACGCGGAGCGGCACGCGATGGAGCTTCGCCACCTACGCTGTTTCCTCGCCGTCGCCGAAGAACTGCATTTCGCCCGTGCGGCAGAGAAACTGCACGTCGAGCAATCGCCACTGTCACGCGCCATCAAGGAACTGGAAGAAGAACTGGGCGTGGTGCTGTTCGCACGCACCACGCGCAGCACGCGCCTGACCCGTGCGGGCAAGCTGTTCTTTGAGCATGTACCGCGCGTCTTCTCTGCCTTGCAACAGGCCCGCGACAGTGTGAAGGCCGCAGCCAACGGCTTCCACAGCCAATTGCGCATGGCCTTATCCGATGGCATCACGCCGTCGCGCCTGCCGGCTTTGCTTGCACTATGCCGGCAGGAAGAACCCGAGGTCGAAATCCGCTTCTTCGAGGTGCCGCTGTCGCAGCAGATCAAAGGGCTGCATGGCGACCTGTACGACGTGGGCTTTTCCCGCGCCGATGAAGTCGGCGATGGCCTCATTGCCGAGCCGGTCTGGAGTGATCCGCTGATGGTGGCCGTTCCAGCGCGGCATCCCCTGCTGGCCCACAAGCGCATTCCTTTGGAAGAACTGCTGCGCTATCCACTGGTGCTCTGCGATCCGCAGGCGTGCGAGGGGCATGCGCGGCAGGTTGATCGCGTGCTGCGCCGCGTGGACATGGAACCGCTGGTGGCCGAACGGGTGGCGTCTTCCGACCTGATGATGGCGCTGGTATCCGCAGGCATCGCCCTGGGCTTGACGGGTTGCGCGCACATCCTCGCAAGCCAGGAGGCTGGCGTGGTGGCGCGGCCACTGACGGGCCGCGCACCGCTGCTGACGACCTACTTGCTGCGCCCGGAAGGCGAGCCTTCAGAAATGCTCGCTCGCTTCATCGACCGCGTGCAGGCCATCGAATCTCCCGAAGGCAGCAGGCCCACGCCGGGCCTTGATGCCGACACCCCGGAGGAACCCGAGTCATGAAGAAGACCATCCCTTTCCTGCTGGTCGCGGTACTGACCGCCTGCGGTCAATCGGAAACGCCCAAGCAGGCCGACGTGCCGACCGTGGAGGAACTGGCCGCTGATCCGGCACGGTTGAAAGAGTTGCGCCAGCAGTGCAAGACCGATCGCGCCGGGCTTGGCGACGTGCTGTGCAACCGAGTCGCGGAGGCTACGCGCAAGCGGTTCTATGGCGATGGCAAGACCCCATACACGCCGCCGAAGGAACCACCAAAGTTCTGATGGTGATTCACGCGCATTTTCATCAACCCAAGATGAAAACAAGCGCATAGAACACCAGCAAGCTCGATATGACAGCAACAACCATCTTCCGGACAAAGAAAGCAATGACGACGGCGAATATCGCCCCGAGAAGGTAAGGATTGTCTGGAAACGCTCGAAGTGCTCCCTTGTCTATCAGCATGATCGGCCCACAAATAGCTGTCAGCAGGCAAGGGGCGGAGTATTTCAAGGCGTCATGCAGGAGCTTCGGAATCCGCACTGGAAGCCGAGGCTCAAGGAATACATAGCGATTGACGAATACGATGGCAGCAAGCGCCAGCAGCAGCACCCAGCTCATCGCCGTCCCTCCGCCATCCGCGAGGCGAGGACAGAGAACGCCATGCCGCAGCACCCTGCGATCAAGACGCCGCCCTCGACCTTGAAGTAAGCAAACAGCATGGAGAGGAGAAGTGAAATGGCGACCCCTGACAGGGTGCTGGCGTCCTTGACCATCGGGACGATGATTGCAGCGAAGGTGGCAATGATGGAGAAGTCGAGGTGATAACGATCCAGATCGGGCACCGATGCCGCCAGGAAAATGCCCGCTGCACTGAAGGCAATCCAGCCGATGTAAAAGGTCAACCCTGCGCCAAGCAGATAGCTGACAGATAGAGCGTGCTTCTGGTCTTTCGTGCTGCTCAGCGCGAACAGTTCATCGGTCAACAAGAACCCGATCGGCAGCCGATATCCGACCTTCAGGCGAGCCACGAAGGGGCGTAGCGAAAGGCCGTAGATGAAGTGCTGGGAGGTAATCAGAAACACGGAAACCAGGATCGTCAGGACACTGGCTTTCGACATCAACAGTCCCAATGTCACCAATTGAGCTGCGCCCGCAAAGACGATCGCCGACATTCCGATGCTCTGCCATACGCTCAGTCCAGACTGGATGGCCATCGAGCCGGCCAGTATTCCCCACGGGAGTACGGCCAAGCAAAGCGGCAGCATATCCACGATGCCCGTCAGGAATTGCGGCGACGAACGATAAGGGGGGATCTGATTGGATGTAATCGACTTTTCCATCACTGATCTTGTCAGCAGCACACAATGCGTTGACTGCGACTCTAGTGATGGAAACCTTCAATGTCTTGAACGAAGTTGCTGGGTCAGGCGTCAAGTGACCGGCTTGAAATGCCTCGTGAGAACTCGCCTGGCGTCACGCCGAGAGACTTCTTGAAGTGGCGGTTGAAGTGGCTCTGGTCGGTGAACCCGCACCGCATTGAAACGGCTGCCAGGGTGCTTCCTTCATGCAGCATGCTCTTGGCCTTTCGCAATCGCGCCTGGATCAGATAGGCGTGAGGCGGCATGCCGACAACCGCTTTGAACTGGCGCAAAAAGTGCCACGGGCTAAGTTCGGCTATTTCAGCCAATTCAACCAAGGACACATCCGTTTCAGGGCTGCCGTCCATCAGGTCTCTGGCTCTCAGGACTCGTTGTGTCGCGGCAGACAAGGTACGCGGTGCCACTCGCGTCTTCCCGTGGCGCAGCATGAGCCAGGTCAGCGATGACAGCAGGAGGGTTTCCTTCAACAGGGCATTCCCCGGCTGTGAAAGCAGATTGAACGTCATCAGAAGCTGCGCCGCCAGGCCAGGGTCATGCAGCACCGCATCGGGGAACCAGGGGACGGTTCCCGCCGAGCTCTGCAGATCCCGGGAAAGAGAGCGAAACAGGTCGGGGTGCGGATAGATGGCGCGATATGCCCAGCCACTCTCCATCTCCGAGCAGCCGGTATGCACATCGTCGGCATTGACCAGAATGATGTCGCCCTTCGGCGCTACATGCTCCCCGCCTGAACGGTAGAAACGCTGGGCGCCTTCCTCGATGACGCCAATGCAAAACGTCTCGTGGACATGCCGGGCAAAGCGTTGCCGATGGTAGCGGGCCTCCAGCATGTCCAGGCCGCCAAACTCGCTGATACGGCGGAACCGGACTTGCTCCCGTCTCTTGCTTTCCTCTGTCATGGCGGCCTCACCCTTTCTGCCCTTGTACGAAATTGCGCTCCGCCCCATCCGGCATTGCCCAAGAATGACTGCGCAGCTTGTAGGATAAAACAACATGTGGAGAAAGAGGCTGGCGTACTGCGCACAGCAGATGCCGTGCCGATGCCGACCACCTTCCTGCCGCGGCTGGACGGCGAGCCGTCGCAGACCTTGGCATCCGTCCCCAGCGGCTCAAAGAAGTGCGTTCGCAATGCAAGCTGGAGCGCGCGAAGCTGGGCGACGGGCTATGCAGCCGGGTAGCCGAAGCCACGCGCAAGCGGTTCTACGGCGATGGCAAGGCCCCGAACACGCCGCCGAAGGAAGCGCCCAAGTTCTGATCGCGGGCGATTCCCAAAAATATTCTGGTTTCTCGCCATACACGCCGCAATGCGCCTTCGCTTGCGGCGTTTTTCTTTGGCTCGACGCTGCGCTAATTCTTTCTTTTTTCTAGACCTTTCTCCCGATAACGGTCTTTGACCGGCACCGACCCGGCACTGATTCTCGCGTCATGCGGCACGTCCTTGTACCGCGTGTGAACGAGGAATCAGCGCAGGGAAAATCGGAGGCCAGTCAATGCAAGCTCAGGGCGTGCTGTTCGGGCAGATCGCGGTTGTTTTCAGCATCGTGATCGCCGGTGTGTGGAGTGCAACGCAATGGACAGCCGCCGCTCTGGCCTACCAACTACGCCTTGGCTCGCCCTGGTTCGACTTCTTCGGCACGCCGGTCTATCACCCCTGGCGGCTGTTCGAGTGGTGGTTCTTCTTCGATGCCTACGCGCCGCATGTCTTCGACATGGGCGGCACGATCGCAGGCGGCAGCGGTCTGGTGGCCGTGGTGGTCGCCATCGCCATGTCGGTGTGGCGCTCGCGGCAGTCGCGCTTGGTCACGACCTATGGCTCGGCACGTTGGGCCAACACCGCCGACATTCGCAAAGCCGGGCTAGTGCAGTCTGCCGGCGTCTTTCTCGGTCTGCATGACGGACAGTACCTGCGCCACGAAGGCCCGGAACACGTCCTGACGTTCGCGCCCACACGCTCGGGCAAAGGCGTGGGCCTGGTGGTGCCGACCTTGCTGTCCTGGCCTGCATCGGCAGTGATCCACGACATCAAGGGCGAGAACTGGCAGATCACCGCTGGCTGGCGCTCGCGCTTCTCGCATTGCCTGCTGTTCAATCCAACGGATGCAAGTTCAGCGGCCTACAACCCGCTGCTGGAAGTGCGGCGCGGCGCGCATGAAGTGCGCGACGTGCAGAACATCGCGGACATTCTGGTCGATCCCGAAGGTGCGCTGGAGAAGCGCAGCCATTGGGAGAAGACCTCGCACGCGCTGCTGGTCGGCGCCATCCTGCATGTGCTCTATGCGGGCGAAGACAAGACGCTGCGCGGCGTCGCCAACTTCCTCAGCGACCCGACCAGCCCGTTCGAGCTGACCTTGCACCGGATGATGACTACGCCGCACCTCGTGAACGAGGAAGGTGGTGGCCCGCATCCCGTCGTCGCTTCGGCGGCGCGCGAAGTGCTCAACAAGTCAGACAACGAGCGTTCCGGCGTGTTGAGCACGGCCATGTCGTTCCTCGGCCTGTACCGCGATCCCACGGTGGCCGAGGTCACGTCGCGTTGTGATTGGCGCATTGCCGACCTGATCGCGGCCGAACATCCGGTATCGCTGTACCTGGTGGTGCCGCCTTCGGACATTTCGCGCACCAAACCGCTCATCCGCCTGATCCTCAATCAGATCGGGCGGCGGCTCACCGAATCGCTCGACGGCTCCGACGGCATCGAGCGCCGCCACAAGCTGCTGCTGATGCTCGACGAGTTCCCGGCCTTGGGCCGACTCGACTTCTTCGAGACGGCCCTGGCCTTCATGGCGGGCTACGGCATCCGCAGCTTCCTCATCGCGCAGTCGCTCAACCAGATCGACAAAGCCTACGGCCAGAACCATTCGATTCTGGACAACTGCCATGTGCGTGTGACGTTCGCCACCAACGACGAGCGCACCGCCAAGCGCGTCTCCGAGACGCTGGGCACCGCGACCGAACTGCGCGCACAGCGCAACTACGCGGGCCACCGGCTCGCGCCGTGGCTGGGGCACCTCATGGTGTCGCGGCAGGAGACGGCCCGCCCGCTGCTGACGCCGGGCGAAGTGATGCAGCTTCCGCCCGATGAATCCGTGGTGATGGTGTCCAGCGTCGCGCCGATCAAGGCGAAGAAGCTGCGCTACTACACCGACGCCAATTTCAAGCGGCGCGTGCTGCCGCCGCCCGCGCTTGTGGCCGGAGGCTACGCCGACGCGCCGCCATCGCGGCCCGACGACTGGAGCGGCCTGGCGATTCCCGCCGTTCCCGCCGCGCCTGCTGCGGCATCTGCCGATGCCTTGGGCGACTCCAATGACGGCGGCCCGCGCCGTCAGCCGGAGCTATCCGAAGTCACCGAATACAGCCCCGAACCGCAGTCCGCAGGCAACGACCTGGGACTGCTTGATGACGACGACGACTTGCCGTTGCCGCTTCCGCGCCAGTTCGACCCGGCCATGCAGCGCACGGCCCGGCTGGCTTCCCTCGACCCCAACGACGGAATCGAGCTATGAGCCAATACCGCCTCAATCTGTTCATCCAGCACGAGCACGCCAAGCGACTAGACGAGCTCGCCGCCAAGAAAGGCGTTTCCAAATCGTCCATCGTCGCGGCCGCGCTAACGTCCTGGCTGTCGCCGGACGCGGGCGACCAGCGCGAGGCCGCTATCGCCACGCGGTTGGATCGCCTATCGAGGCAGGCCGAGCGCCTGGAG
Organism: uncultured Gammaproteobacteria bacterium; assembly: GCA_963708735.1. Taxonomy (GTDB): domain Bacteria; phylum Pseudomonadota; class Gammaproteobacteria; order Pseudomonadales; family Porticoccaceae; genus JAGPUQ01. The sequence continues at coordinate 248,006 of CAVPTW010000042.1, read as the reverse complement.
CGCGACCAGAACATCCAGATCGAAACGCTGGCGCTGTTCATCCGCTACTTCTTGACCGTCAGCACGCCGATTCCCGAAGCCCATCAGGATGCGGCCCGCGCCCAGGGCAAAGCGCGTTTCGAGCAGTTCATCGAACAGCTCGGCCGCCACCTACTGCGCGGCCGCAGCCTGGTGCGCGATGTGGTGGAGGAACTGCATCCCGACCCGATGCGGATGAATGACGCGGCGGCGCAGGTCGAAGCTCGGGAGCGTGCCTTATGAGTGCCGTTCCGCAGTTGCGGCCCGAGCCGCCGACATCCACCACGGCTTCACTGGATCGCCGCATCCAGATGCTGCGCACGGCAATGGGGCCGGTCATCGCTACCGCACTCGCCGATCCCGACGTAGTGGAAATCATGCTCAACCCTGATCGTAGCCTGTGGGTGGATCGGTTGTCGTTGGGCCGTGCGCCGCTGGGCGTGGAACTGTCCGAGGCCGATGGCGAACGCATCATCCGCCTTGTCGCAGCTCACGTCGGCGCGGAAGTGCATCGCCGCCAGCCGCTGCTGTCGGCCGAGCTGCCCGAGACGGGCGAACGCTTCGAGGGCATTTTGCCGCCGGCCGCACCGGGGCCTGCCTTCGCGCTGCGCAAGCGCGCCGTGGGCATCATTCCGCTGTCGCGCTACATCGAAGACGGAATGATGACCGCCGAGCAGGCGGGCTTTCTCGTGCGGGCCGTGTGCGAGCGGCAGAACGTGCTGATCGCCGGCGCCACCAGCAGCGGCAAGACCACGCTCGCCAATGCTTTGCTCGCTGAAATCGCCGCCACCGGCGACCGCGTGCTGGTGCTTGAAGACACGGTGGAACTGCAATGCGCGGCCCGCGACCACGTTCCGCTGCGCACGCGCGCGGGCGTGGTGTCGATGCAGGAGCTGGTGCGCGCCACGATGCGCCTGCGCCCCGATCGCGTGATCGTCGGCGAAGTGCGCGGCGGCGAGGCGCTGGATCTCATCAAGGTGTGGGGCACCGGTCACCCCGGCGGCATCGCCACGATCCACGCTGGTTCCGCGCTGGGCGCGCTGCTGCGGCTGGAGCAACTGATTCTCGAAGTCGCCGTGAACCCGCCGCGTGCGCTGATTGCCGAAGCGGTCAACGTCGTCATCCACATCGCCGGCCGTGGCCGCAAGCGCCACGTCGAAAGCATCGCCCGTGTCGTCGGCTTCGACGGCACCGGCTATCGCCTGGCAGACGCGCTGGAAACGCCGTTTCCCGAGCTGATGCCGGTTCCTCTCGCAGCCGATGCCGCTGCGCCTTCCCCGTCCCCTGACCAACCTGGAGAACTGCTATGACGCACGCCCATGCTTTCCGCTTTTCCGTAAATCCGCTTCCCGGCCTGTCCAGCTTCGCGCGGTTGCGCAGCCTGGCCCGCCCTGCTGGGCAAGGGCCGCTGCTGGCCGCGCTGCTGCTGTTCCTGGCCGGCACGGCACAGGCCGCCGGTTCCTCGATGCCGTGGGAAGGCCCGCTGCAATCCATCCTCGACTCCATCCAGGGGCCGGTGGCGCGCATCGTCGCGGTCATCATCATCATCGCTACGGGCTTGGCCCTGGCTTTCGGCGACACCAGCGGCGGCTTCCGCAAGCTCATCCAAATCGTGTTCGGTCTGTCCATCGCCTTCGCCGCGTCCTCGTTCTTCCTGTCGTTCTTCAGCTTCTCCGGCGGGGCCGTCGTATGAGCACGGCCAGCGATCTTCCGGGCTTTGAGGTGCCGCTGCATCGCTCGCTGACCGAGCCAATTCTCATGGGCGGCGCGCCACGCACGGTGGCGATTGCCAACGGCACGCTGGCCGCCGCCGTCGGGCTGGGCCTGCAACTGTGGATTCCCGGCGTAGTGCTTTGGATCGTCGGTCACTCGCTGGCCGTATGGGGCGCGCGCGTCGATCCGCAATTCATGCAGGTCTTTGCCCGGCACATCAAGCACAAGCCGCTGCTGGACGTGTGAGGGGAATGCCATGCTGAACCTTGCCGAATACCGCCAGCGGCCCGCGCTGCTGGCCGACTGGCTGCCCTGGGCCGGCCTGGTCGCGCCGGGCGTGGTGCTGAACAAGGATGGCTCGTTCCAGCGCACGGCACGCTTTCGCGGGCCGGACTTGGACAGCGCCACGCAAGGCGAGTTGATCGCCGCATCGGCGCGGCTCAACAACGCGCTGCGCCGCCTGGGTTCGGGCTGGGCCTTGTTCATCGAGGCCGAGCGCCGGCCGGCGGCGGACTATCCGCACTCGGACTTTCCCGAACCGCTGTCCTGGCTGGTGGACGAGGAACGCCGCGCTGCCTTCGAGGAGTCGGGCCATCACTTCGAGAGCGGCTATCACCTGACGATGGTGTTCCTGCCGCCGGAGGAATCGCGCGCCCGCGCTGCCAAGCTGCTCTACGAGAATTCGCCCGGCGACGGCGTGGACTGGCGTGGCCGGCTCAATGCCTTCGTGGCGGAAGCCGATCGGGTGTTCGACCTGCTCGATGGCGTCATGCCGGAAATCACCTGGCTCGATGACGCCGAGACGCTGACCTACCTGCACGCCACGGTTTCGACGCGGCGCTACCGGCTGGCGGTGCCGGAGGTGGCATTCCACATCGACGCGCTGCTGGCCGACTCCGCGCTGGTCGGCGGCCTCGCCCCCACGCTGGGCGACCAGCACCTGCGCGTGGTGTCGGTGCGCGGCTTTCCGACCTCGACCTGGCCGGGCTTGCTGGACGACCTCAACCGCCTTGGCTTTGCCTATCGCTGGAGCACGCGCTTCCTTTGCATGGACAAAGCCGAGGCGGAAAAGGAACTCGGCCGCCTGCGCCGCCAGTGGTTTGCGAAAAGGAAGAACGTCGTCGCGCTGCTACGCGAAACCATCTTCCAGCAGGAAAGCCCGCTGGTGGATACCGACGCCAGCAACAAGGCGGCCGATGCCGACGCGGCATTGCAGGAGTTGGGTAGCGATCAAGTGGCCTTTGGCTACCTCACCGCCACGGTGACGGTGCTCGATGCCGACCCGGCCGTGGCCGACGAGAAACTGCGCATGGTGGAGCGCGTCATCCAGGGCCGGGGCTTCGTGACGATCCCCGAAACCCTCAACGCCGTCGATGCGTGGCTGTCGTCCATCCCCGGCAACGCCTATGCGAACGTGCGCCAGCCCATTGTCTCGACATTAAACCTGGCGCACATGATGCCGCTGTCTGCGGTGTGGGCCGGGCCGGAGAAGAACGACCACCTTGACGGCCCACCGCTGATCGTCACCCGCACCGATGGCGCAACGCCGTTCCGGCTGGTAACGCACATCGGCGACGTGGGCCATACCCTCGTCGCGGGGCCGACCGGCATGGGCAAGTCAGTACTGCTCGCCATCCTGGCGATGCAGTTCCGGCGCTACTTCGGTTCGCGTATCTTCGCCTTCGACATGGGGCGCTCGATGCGCGCCACCATCCTGGGCCTGGGCGGCGAGCACTACGACCTGGGCGCCGATGGCGGTATCGCGTTTCAGCCGCTCGCCCGCATCGACCATGAGGGCTACCGCTCCTGGGCCACCGAATGGGTGGAGGGCCGGCTTTTGCATGAAGGCGTGGCCGTCGGCCCCGATGAGAAGGCTTCCATCTGGTCGGCGCTGGAGAGCCTCGCTGGTGCGCCGGTGGAGCAACGTACGCTGACCGGGTTCTCCGTGCTGCTGCAATCGAATGCGCTGCGCCAGGCGCTCTCGCCCTATGTGCTCGGTGGCGCGCACGGCAAGCTGCTGGACGCGGACACCGATCGTCTCGGCTTCGGTGACGTGCAGGGCTTCGAGATGGAAGAACTGATGCACAGCCCCGCCGCCGTGCAAGCGGTGCTGCGCTACCTATTCGCCCGCTTCGATGAGCAGTTCGACGGTGCGCCCACGCTGCTGATTCTCGATGAAGCGTGGCTGTTCCTCGATGAGCCGTCTTTCGCTGCTCGCATCCGGCAATGGCTCAAGACGCTACGCAAGAAGAACGTGTCGGTCATATTCGCCACGCAGTCGCTCGCGGATATCAAGGACTCGACCATCGCACCTGCGATCATCGAAAGCTGCGCGAGCCGCATCTTCCTGCCCAACCCGCAAGCCACCGAGCCGCAGATTCGCACAATCTACGAGGGCTTCGGCCTCAACAGCCGGCAAATCGAAATCGTCGCCACCGCCCAGCCCAAGCGCGATTACTACTACCAATCGCGCCTTGGCAATCGCCTGTTCGACCTCGACCTGGGGCCGGCCGCGCTCGCCTTCGCGGGCGCATCCACGCCGCAAGACCAACGCGACATAGACCGCGTGCTGACGCAGGCCGGCGTTCCCGGCTTCGCCGGCGCGTGGCTGCGCCATCGCGGCCTCGATTGGGCCGCCGACCTGCTGCCGTCCTCGCCGGCGCCGGCTTCCTTCCTCGCTTCTCAACCGCTGGAGGTTTCGCCATGAAGACCCGTGTACTTTCCGTTTCGCTCGCCGCCGCGCTGGCGGGGTCGCTGATGCTCGCCCAGCCGGCGGCGGCCATCACCGTGTTCGACCCGTCCAACTTCGTGCAGAACACGCTTACTGCCGTTCGCACGCTGGAGCAGATCAACAACCAGATCAACCAGCTCCAGAACGAGGCGCAGATGCTGATGAACCAGGCGCGCAACCTGACGAGCCTCGACTTCAACATCGTCAACCGGCTGCGCTCGACGCTCGCCACCACCGAACGCCTGATCGCCGAGGCGCAAGGGCTGGCCTACGACGTGCAGAGCATGGATGCCACGTTCTCGCGCCTGTACCCGGAGCAGTACGCCGCCACCATCAGCGGCGACCGCATGGCGCAGGACGCCCGCGAACGCTGGAAGAACACCTTGAACGGCCTGCAAACCGCGATGCGGATGCAGGCGCAGGTGTCGCAGAACCTGACGCAAGACGAAAGCGCGCTGGCCGACCTCGTAAGCCAGAGCCAGTCGGCCACCGGCGCGCTGCAAGCCATGCAGGCGACGAACCAGCTTCTCGCCTTGCAGGCCAAGCAGTCCATCCAGGCCCAGCAGCTCCAGATCACCCAAGACCGGGCGGCTTCGCTGGAACTCGCGCGGCAGGCGGCGGCCACCGAGCGCGCCCGCGAAGTGCGGCGGCGCTTCCTTGGCACCGGCACGCCGTACACGCCGCAGTCCGTCAATTTCTACACCAACAACTGACGGAGGCGGCCATGCGATGCGCTTCCGTCCTGCTGGCCGTGGTGCTGACCGCGTGCGGCCAGCAGTCGGCAGAAAACCTGACCGACACCTTGGCCGCCGATCCCGTGCGGCTCAAGGCGCTGCGCGCGCAATGCGCGACCGACCGGCAGGCCGTGGGCGATGACGCTTGCCGCGCCGCCGCCGACGCCTTCCGGCGGCGCTTCTTCGCCGGCCACACCGGGCCGGATGAATACAACTCGCTGGCCGAGCTGCCGCCGATCCCGGCCAGCTTCGATGAGCCGACTGCGGAGGACACGCCATGAACGACGTGACCATCATCGACAGATTTCTCGACACGTTTTCCCGCTACATCGACTCCGGTTTCGGGCTGCTGCATGGCGAAGTGATGTTCCTGACCGCCACGCTCATCGTCATCGACATGACGATCGCGGGCCTGTACTGGGCCATGAGCCACGCCACCGGCCAGGGCGAGGACGTGATCGCCAAGCTGCTGCGCAAGGTGCTCTATGTCGGTGCCTTCGCCTACATCATCAACAACTTCAACTGGTTGTCCGGCATCGTGTTCCGGTCGTTCGCTGGCCTCGGCCTGATGGCCGGCGGCTCGACCCTGACAATGGAAACCTTCCTGCAACCGGGGCGGCTGGCAAAGACCGGCATCGACGCGGCCGCGCCGATTCTCGACCAGATCGGCGACATGGCCGGGTTCCCCGAAGTGTTCGTGAACCTCGACCCCATCGTGGTGCTGTTCATCGCCTGGCTGGTGGTGATCCTCTGCTTCTTCGTGCTGGCGGTACAGCTTTTCATCACGCTGATCGAGTTCAAGCTGACGACGCTCGCGGGCTTCGTGCTGGTGCCGTTCGCGCTCTGGAACAAGACGAGTTTTCTTGCAGAAAAAGTGCTTGGCAACGTGGTGTCGTCGGGCATCAAGGTCTTGGTGCTGGCCGTCATCGTCGGCATCGGCTCGGGCCTGTTCGCGGAGTTCCAGGTTCATCCAGACGAGCCTTCCATCGACCATGCGCTTGTCGTGATGCTGGCCTCGCTCGCCTTGCTGGCGCTTGGCATCTACGGGCCGGGCATCGCTACGGGCCTGGTGTCCGGTGCGCCGCAGCTTGGCGCGGGCGCGATGGCAGGTGCTGCGGTCGGCGCTGTCGGCACAGGCGTTGCCATCGGAGCCGCCGCAACCGGCGTGGGCGGTGCCGTCATGGCCGGGGCGCGTATGGCCCCGGCTGCCGCCAAGCTGGCAGGTAGCGGAGCGCGTGCCGCGACCTCGGCGGCCAGTAGCGCCCGCTCGGCGTTCCAGGCCGGTTCCGCCGCTGCGGGCGGCGGGGCTAAGGGCGCGGCTGCTGGCCTCGGCAATGTTGCCAAGACCGGCGCGCAAGCGGCAGGCCGCCGCGCCGCGTCCGGCGCTTCCGCTGCCGGGCAGAAGATGGCCGATTCATTCCGCGCCGGCTGGAACGGCACAGATGCCGGTGGCGCTGATTCCGGCCAGGCGGCAGAGGGGGCCGCCAGCTCGCAGAAGCAGGAACAACCCGCCTGGGCCAAGCGGATGCACCGCCGCCAGCAAATCACCCATGCCGCGACCACCGCCGCCCACACGCTGCGCGGTGGCGACGGCGGCGGCTCCGGGCAAGGCCCGAGCCTGCGTGATTCCGATAGCTAACCACCAAGGAGAGCCCCTATGCGATTCAAGCGACCGCAGGTGCGCTATGCCGATACGCCGCAGCCTGCCACCCCATATCAAGCTGCCGCCCAGGTGTGGGACGACCGTATCGGCTCGGCCCGCGTGCAAGCGAAAAACTGGCGCTTCATGGCCTTCGGCTGCCTGCTGCTGGCGCTGTTGATGGCCGGCGGCTTGGTGTGGCGTTCAGCGCAGTCCGTCGTGACGCCCTACGTCATCGAGGTGGACAAGAGCGGCCAAGTGCGCGCGGTCGGCGAAGCTGCCACGCCGTACAAGCCAGCAGATGCGCAGATCGCCTACCACCTCGCGCACTTCATCACGCTGGTGCGCATGCTGTCCGTCGATCCCATCGTCGTGCGGCAGAACTGGCTCGAAGCCTACGACTACACCACCGACAAGGGCGCGGCCGTGCTCAACGAGTACGCCCGCACCAATGACCCGTTCGCCCGCATCGGCAAAGAGTCGGTGACGGTGCAGATCACCAGCGTGACCCGCGCCAGCGACACGTCTTTCAACGTGCGCTGGACGGAGCAACGGTTCATCAATGGCGCACCCGCTGGCACCGAACGCTGGAACGCCGTGCTTTCCACAGTCCTGCAAACCCCGCGCACCGAACAGCGCCTGCGCAAGAACCCGCTGGGTATCTACGTCAATGGCCTGTCGTGGAGCCGAGAACTGGATTCTTCCGAAGGAGCCAAGCCATGAATGCACTTTTCCGTGAATCCGTCTTACCGTTGATCCTGCTTGCTCTTGCGGGCTGCGCCTCGCAAGGCAAGCCACCGCCGTCCATCTCACTTGATGAGCCGGTGCAGGCACAGCCGCTGCCGGAGCCGCCCAAGCCGGTGGAGGTCATCACCGTTCCCGAACCGCTGGCGCTGCCGGATCAGTTGAAATCGCTGCCTGGGACGGATGGAGCCAAACCCGTGCCGGAGCCGGCCGACGAAACCGTGCGCGTGTCGAAAGCCAACGCCGAGGCGCGCATCGCGCCGACCCGCGAGGGCTACGTCAATGCGATTCAGGTGTGGCCCTTCACCGATGGCGCGCTCTATCAAATCTATGCCGCGCCGGGGCGCGTGACCGTGGTTTCGCTCCAGCCGGGCGAGGAATTGGTGACGGTCGCCGCCGGCGATACCGTGCGCTGGATTGTCGGCGACACATCCAGCGGCAGCGGCGACGAACTGCGCGTGAACGTGCTGGTCAAGCCCATCCGCTCGGGCCTGAAAACCAATCTGGTCATTACTACCAGCCGCCGGACATACCTGCTGGAACTGACTTCGACGGAAAAGGCATGGATGGCCTCGGTGTCCTGGGACTATCCCAAGGACAAGATGTTGGCCTTGCAACGCCAGAGCCAGACTGCGCAAGCGGCCGCGCCGGTCGATACCGGCTTGTCGCTGGACAAGATCCGCTTCCGCTACGCCGTGTCGGGCAGCAATCCGCCGTGGAAGCCGCTGCGCGCCTTCGATGACGGCGAGAAGGTCTATATCCAGTTCCCGCCCGGTATCACGCAAGGCGAACTGCCACCACTGTTCGTCATCGGCGCGCAGGGCGACGGCCAGCTCGTCAACTACCGCTTCCGCTCGCCGTACTACATCGTGGATCGGCTGTTCGGCGCGGCCGAACTGCGCCTAGGCGGAGACAAGGGCGACGTGGTACGCATCGAGCGCACCGATGGCGTTGCGCGGAGGAACTGACCATGAGCCAGGACGACACTCCCGACCTCGTCGCGTCGCAGGTGGCGGGCAAGATCGCACCCGAGGCGGTGGCGCTGCGCGCCCAGCCGCGCCCGGTCACGCGCTTGAACCGGCGCACGCTGGCGATCCTGGCCGGCGGCCTGTCGGCCGCCGTACTCGGCGCGCTGATGTGGTCGCTACAACCGCAGCGGCGCGGTACTGGCGAGCAGACCGAGCTTTATAACGTGGATCGTGTGTCGAAGTCCGAAGGGATGGATGCGCTGCCGGCGGACTACTCCAAGCTACCGCCAGCCTTGCCGCCCAAGGTGCCCGAGCTGGGGCCACCGCTGCCGGGCGATCTTGGCCCGGCCATCGTGAAGTCGCAGCAACCGGTGACAGCCACTTACGCGCCCCCTGGCCATGACCCCAACGACGCGCTGCGCAAGGAAGCCGAATCGGCCGCGGCCTCGTCCGTGTTCTTCCGCTCGGGCACGCAGAAGGCCGCGCCAGCGGCGCAGTCGCAGGTCGGCGCTGCGCCGGGCTTCGCCGCCAATGCGGCGTTCGACCCGATGGCCGCCGGCCCGGCCTCGACGGCGGCCCAGCCTGCCGATCCGACCGCCGTGCAGAACCGGCAAGATCAGAAAGAGGCGTTTCAGAAAGCCGGAACCACGGAAACCCGTAATTCCGGCAATCTGACCCTGCCGGCTTCGCCGTATCAAGTCATGGCCGGAACGGTGGTCGCCGGGGCGCTGGTGACGGGCATCAAGTCGGACCTGCCGGGCGACGTGATCGCCACGGTGACGGAGCCGGTCTATGACACGGCCACTGGGCGCTTCCTGCTGATCCCGCAGGGTTCGCGCATCCTGGGCAAATACAACAGCCAGGTCAGCTACGGGCAGAGCCGCGTGCAGGTGGTATGGAGCCGGATCATCCTGCCGGATACGTCTTCGCTGACGCTCGACAACCTAGCCGGCACCGACCCGGCCGGCTATGCCGGCCTGGAAGACGATGTGGACTGGCATTGGGATCGCGTCTTTGCCGGCGCGGCACTGACCACGCTGCTGGGTGTCGGTGCCGAGCTGGCCGCGCCGGAGAACCGCCAGAACGGTGATCGCGTCATCATAGCCGGGCGCGACAGCGCGCAGGACAGCATCAATCAGGTCGGCCAGGAGATGACCCGGCGCAACCTCAATATCCAGCCCACCTTGACCGAGCGGCCGGGCCTGCCGGTGCGCATCATCGTCAACCGGGATCTGGTGCTGCGGCCGTACCAGCCGCTTTTCTTCAACAGGGGGACTTCCCGATGAGCACGACGCGCAAATTACGGCTCGGCCCGTTGCCGAAAACCGAGAGCACCAAACTGACCTTCGCTTGCCCGGCGAGTCTCAAGGCCGACCTCGACCGTTACGCGGCGCTGCATGCGCAGGCCTACGGCGAGGCGGTCGATGCGACGACGCTGATCCCGCACATGCTGGAGGCGTTCATGGCTAGCGATCGAGGCTTCAAGCGCACGCAGCCCAAGAGCGGAAAAGCCGCCCCTGCGTGAACAGGGGCGGCTCTAGATTGGTGCCCGAGGCCGGAATCGAACCGGCATGCCTTTCGGCGAGGGATTTTCTTGCCACTTCGGCTTTCGCCGCCGTCCTGCACACCGCAGGGCGTTCGTGGTCTGGAGCACGCCTTCACCATAGCCTTGCGGCCGTAGGTGCCCGCCGTCTGCTCTCTACACCTTCCCGAGCGCGTAGCTTGGGCTTGGCTCGGCGTTGGCTCGGATGCCGAAGCATCCAGGGCTTTCGCCGAATTTGACGGGCTTCACTTCGGGCGTTTCCCCCCGAAGGCTCAAATTGTTCAAGTCCCTTGTGTCTACCGATTTCACCACTCGGGCGTAGCGCGATGCGCTGGAAACACCTACCTCCATCTACTGGCGCCTAGTTGGCTCCTGATCGCCAAGCCAAGCTATGAAGCTACATCTTGGATGCTCGCAAACCGTTGTCACTATTGACCTTCTGGCCCGGTAGTTCAAGCAGAAAGGACTTGACAAAACAGATTTTAAGTCCCAGCCGTCCACGCTGCCGCGCAGGTCGTTGGCAATGCGCCAGATGGTCTTGTGCAGTTCGGCGCGTTCGGTTTCTTTGCTGTTGTTCGTCATTCGGGCCTTCTGCCGGTCGATCGCGTGTTGTTGCAGGTCTTCGGGGATGCCGGATCAATCCAGCACGACCAGAAACTCGGTAGCTAATGCTTCCGGCCGCACGGCGCGGGTGTCCGGGCTGCGGTGCATCTTGACCAGACCGTGGCGCTCCAGGTGACGCAGGGTGCGCGACAGGTTGCTGGCTGCACGGCCGGACCACTCGGCCAACTCCAGCATCGTGCGGGGTTGCCGCTCCCGCATCAGGCGCAGCAACGCGCGGTTTTCGTCCGACAGCAGACCCGCCAACTGCCGCCAGGAATCGAACCAGACGGTGGGCGTAGGGCCGTTGGCGTCATCGACTGCCCGACGGCCGGTTTTGGCCGGATGGATGCCAATCACTGTGCGCATGCCTGGGTTCCCCGTTGTGATAACAGGATGTTATTACGCAGGCATATTATCTGTAAGCGACGAATGGCGTTTTCTTGGCGCCCAGCAAATGGGGTAACAGCTCATCCCATTACCCCATTTGATGCCAGCTCTACCTTGTTCGCCTTCGAGGCGGGTCGCGGTCCTCGGGGGCACAAATCCGCCGGGAGCGGGTTTGGACAGCCGGAGGCTGGCCGCGAAGCCCTCGGTTTGCACTCAGGCGGCGGGGCAGCGCGTTCCCACCCCGGTCCGGGAACGGTTTGGCCGGGAACGCTGGAACCCGGCGTCATGCGGGGATTTCGCGCGAAGAAGAAAAAGGGCCCGGAGACTATCCGAGCCCTTTTGGATGGTGGAGGCGGCGGGAATTGAACCCGCGTCCGTCAGTCCGCTACCGGTAGCTCTACATGCTTATTCGGTCTTTATGTTTAGCCCATCACAACCCGGCCGACAGGGCGCGCGATGTGGCGATTCCGGTAAGGTTTTAGCGGTTCCGCCCCGGACGAGCTTCCGCGCGATCTTGTGAGAGTCGACGCCTGGAACCTGAACGCACAAGCACGGCTTCAGTCAGACGGCACCCTACTGGGTATTAAGCAGCGAGTGCGTAGTTGTCGTCGTTGGCAACTAAAGTTTGCGATTTTGGATTTACGAGATTGATCGCCCTCTCGGCATGCACCACAGGCTTTGTAACCGGCGTCGAATCCAAAACGCCCCCAAAGCTTGAAGTATTCATGGGACAAATCGAGCCGCCCCAAAGTTCCCCGGTCGTATTGCTGGATAGGCCGGAAGCGCGCGGATTCTAGCACAGCAGGGATCGGCTTGACCCGGTGCAACGGAGGGACGAGATGGTTTTGGCGCAGCGAGCGGTTATTGTGGTGCAATAAACACCAGGCGTAATTGGGACTCTATCCGCTCGGAGGAATCGATGGCTCAGGATTCAAGGTATGTGGTCGATCTGGACCAGGTGCGGCGCGACGACGTCGCCCAGGTCGGCGGTAAGAATGCGTCCCTCGGCGAGATGCTGTCGCAGTTGTCGGCCAGCGGTATTGCGGTACCGCCGGGCTTTGCCACCACGGCGGATGCCTACCGGTTGTTTCTGACCGCCAGCGGGCTGGATCGACTGATCGGCGATGCCATGGCCGCGGCTCGTGCGGCCGAGGTGTCGCTGGGCGCGGCGGCGGCCGATATCCGCGCGGCGTTCGAACGCGCGCCCTGGCCGGCGGAACTGGCGGCGGCGATCACTGCGGGTTACCGGGATCTTTGCGCCCGCACCGGGATGGCGGATGTGGATGTCGCGGTGCGCTCCAGCGCCACTGCCGAGGATCTGCCCGATGCGAGCTTTGCCGGCCAGCAGGAGACCTTCCTCAATATCCGCGGCGAGGCGGCGCTGCTCGATGCCTGCCGGCGCTGCTACGCCTCGCTGTTCACCGCGCGCGCCATCAGCTACCGGGAAACCAAAGGCTTCCCGCACGACAAGGTGGCGCTTTCGGTGGGCGTGCAGCAGATGGTGCGCAGCGATCTGGGCGGCGCCGGGGTGATGTTCACCCTGGATACCGAGACCGGCTGCGACCGCGTGGTGGTGATCAATGCCGCCTACGGTCTCGGCGAGAACGTGGTGCAGGGCGATGTGGACCCGGACGAGTATCTGGTGTTCAAGCCGCTGCTGGCCGATGCCGCGCTGGTGCCCATCATCGAGAAGCGCTGCGGCGGCAAGGCGCAGAAGATGATCTACACAACCGAGGGCGGGCGCTCCACCCTCAATATCCACACCACCGAGGCGGAGCGGGCGGCGCTGGTGCTGACCGATGCCGAGATCCTGCAACTCGCGCGCTGGGCCTGCGCCATCGAAGCCCATTACGGCACGCCCATGGATATCGAGTGGGCCCGCGACGGGCGCAGCGGCGCGCTTTATATCGTGCAGGCGCGGCCGGAGACGGTACATTCGCAGACCGCGGCGGACACCCTGCGCACCTACGCCGTCGCGGACAAGGGCGAGGTGCTGGCGCGTGGGCTCGCCATCGGCGAGGCGGCCGTGGTGGGGCGGGTGTGCCGCATCGACGATCCCCGCGATATCGACCGCTTCGTCGACGGCGCCATTCTGGTGGCGGAGACCACGAGCCCGGACTGGGTCCCGATCATGAAGCGCGCGGCGGCCATCGTCACCAATCACGGCGGGCGTACCTCCCACGCCGCCATCGTCAGCCGCGAGCTGGGCGTGCCGGCGGTGATCGGCACCGGCTCCGGGACTCGCACGCTGATCGATGGCGCCGAGGTCACGGTGTCCTGCGCCGAGGGCGATCAGGGCTTTGTCTACAGTGGCCGGGCCAGCATCCGGATCGACGAGCTCGCACTTGCCGAACTGCCCGCAACCCGCACCAAGATCATGCTCAATCTGGCCGACCCGGGCGCGGCGCTGCGCTGGTGGCGTCTGCCGGCGGACGGAGTCGGACTCGCGCGCATGGAGTTCGTCATCGACCACGCGATCAAGGTTCACCCCATGGCGCTGGTGCATTTCGATGAACTGACCGACGCCGCGGCCAAGGCGGAGATTGCGGCGCTCACCAAGGGCTACGCCAAACGCACGGATTATTTTGTCGACCGCCTGGCGCGCGGGCTCGCGCGCATCGCCGCGGTGCAATACCCGAACCCGGTGATCGTGCGGCTCTCGGACTTCAAGACCAACGAATACGCCCACCTGCTCGGTGGCACCCAGTTCGAGCCGCGCGAGGAGAACCCCATGCTGGGTTTTCGCGGTGCCTCACGTTATTACTCGCCGCGCTACCGCGAGGGCTTCGACCTGGAATGCCAGGCGTTGCGCCGCCTGCGCGAAGAGATGGGCTTTACCAACGTGGTGGTGATGGTGCCATTCTGCCGCACGCCGGGCGAGGCGGACCAGGTGCTCGCGGTGATGGCGGAGAACGGTCTGGTGCGGGGCGAGCGGGGACTCCAGGTCTATGTGATGTGCGAGATTCCTTCGAACGTCATTCTGGCCGCGGAATTTGCCGCGCGCTTCGATGGCTTTTCCATCGGTTCCAACGATCTGACCCAGTTGACCTTGGGTGTGGAGCGCGATTCGGAGCTGCTGGCGCCCTTGTTCAGCGAGCGGGACGCGGCGGTGCAATGGATGATTCGCACCGTGATCCGGGACGCTCACATTGCCGGCGCCAAGGTCGGCCTGTGCGGGCAGGCGCCCAGCGATCATCCGGAGTTCGCGCAGTTTCTGGTGGAGTGCGGTATCGATTCCATGTCGGTCACGCCGGACAGCTTTGCCACCGTGAAACGCCACGTCGCGGCGGCGGAGGCCAAGGGTCGGTAGGGATGCTCTGCATTATCCTGCCGTTCGCCCCGAGCCTGTCGAAGGGTGAATGGCAGGCCCCAAAATGCGGCTTCGACGCGTTCATGGTTCGACCCTTCGGCTGGCGCAGGACTCACCACGAGCGGATTTATCCAGGGGATCCCTAGGCCGAGTGGCGCATCATCCGCTGCTTCTGGCGCTGCCAGTCGCGGGTTTTTTCGGTCTCGCGCTTGTCGTAGTCGGCCTTGCCCTTGGCAAGCGCGATCTCGCATTTGACCCGATGCTTGCTCCAGTAGAGCGCGGTGGCCACGCAGGTATAACCCTTCTGCTGCACTGCGCCCGCGAAGCGGTCGAGTTCGCGCCGGTTGAGCAGCAGCTTGCGGGTGCGGGTCGGGTCGGTGACGAAATGCGTGGCGGCCGATGGGAGCGGCGTGATCAAGGCGCCGAGCAGAAAAGCCTCGCCATCCTTGAACAGCACATAGCTGTCCACCAGCTGGACCTTGCCGGCGCGCAGGCTTTTGACTTCCCAGCCCTCCAGGACCAAGCCCGCTTCCAGGCGATCCTCCAGACTGTAGTCATGGCGGGCGCGCTTGTTGAGGGCAATGGTCGAGGGGGCGGCGCCTGGTTTGGCACCTTTGTTGGCTTTGCTCATGGCGGCGATTATAGGGACTTGGCTGCGGCCTGTGGCCGCCAATTTCGGCGGCGGCGCCACTGACGCTAAACTATGTCTCCCGCGCTGGGCGATTTTTGAGGGGTGACATGACGGTGGAGCACGAAATTTCCGTGGCGGCGCGGCGGTGAGCGAGGCCCGCATTCAGCGCAGTGCCCTGGTGCCTCGGGACGCCGCCGACCTGTTTCGACTGGTGTGCGCGGTGGAGGATTACCCCGAGTACATGGACGGCTGCGTCGGCGCCGAGGTCTACAGCCGCAGCGACACGGAAATGCGCGCTCGGCTCGATCTGGGCAAGGCGGGGCTGCGTTACAGTTTCGTCACCCGCAACCTGCTGCATTTTCCGGCGCACATCGAGTTATTGCTCGAAGAAGGGCCGTTCAAACATTTTCACGGCGACTGGCGTTTTGACCGCCTCGGCGAGCTGGGCTGCAAGGTGAGCCTGGATCTGCGTTTTGAAATGAATCATCGCCTGCTGAGCAAGCCGGCCGAAAAGCTGTTTACGCGGGTCGCCAACAATCTGGTACAGGCTCTGGTAGAGCGCGCCGGGAAGTATCAGGCGCAAGCCGGCGCGACGGCGCCGGGCGATCGGTGAGCGACGCGGATGCCGAGAACATCACAGTGGAGGTGGCCTGCGCGCTGCCCGAGCGCCAGCACATTCTGGTGATTACCGTGCCGCGCGGCACCACGGCACTCGCTGCCGTGGCGATGTCCGGCATCGCGGCGCTGTTTCCCGAAGTATCGATTGATCCCGCGCGACTGGGAATCTTCGGACGGTTGCTGGGCACCCGAGGTTTGCCGCCCGCGGATCGCTATGCCTTGTGTCCCGGCGATCGGGTGGAAATTTATCGGCCCCTGGTTGCCGATCCGAAGGAAGCCCGGCGGCGCCGGGCGGCGCGCTGAGCCTGGCTTCGGAGCGGCGGGCACCGCCGGCGGCGGGACAGCGCGGCGGAGAACGACGCAGTTTTGCTACCAGAGCGGTGCTTGGCGGACGCTTGCTCCGGCCCTTGCGGCCGGCGCTGCACCACCCCTGCGTTTTTTTGCTCAGTCGCCGATGCCGTGTACTTCAATCACGCCGTTCGACTCTGGAGTGCCCGCCTCCGATTTGGATTTTTCCGCCTTCGGTTTGGCCGCTTCCGGCTTGAGTTGCGCTTGCTGCGTGGGTTCGCCGGTCGGTGCTGCCCCGCCGGGCATGTAGTCTCCACTGATGCCGACCAGTCGATCACCGTCGAACAGGATGGTCATCTGTTCGCGCAACTCCTTTCCCGAAGGCATTTTCAGGATATAGAGATAGTCCCAGCGATTCTGGTTGAAAGTGTCGGCAATCAGCGGCGTACCCATGATGAAGCGCACCTGGGAGCGCGTCATGCCGGGCTGCAATTTGTCGATCATCTCCTGGGTGATGATATTTCCCTGCTGGATCGGGAACCTGAACACGCGGGGCAGGATGTGGAAGCCCGATTTTTCGGTCACTGCCGGCTTTTCGGTCACTGCCGGCTTTTCGGTCGATGATGCGCAACCGGTGAGCAACGCTACGACCAGAATCAGGACGAGCGAGCGGGGGTGCGGCATCACGGGATTTCCGTTACAGGAAGAGGCGGGGGATAATACTCAAACCGCCATGCCGTTAGAAGGGGCGCATCCGATGTCGGGCGAAGATCACGAGATACGCAATGCCGGCCTCAAGGTCACTCACCCCCGGGTGAGGATCCTCCAGCTCCTTGAGGAATCGGGTCGTAAACACATGACGGCGGATGAGGTGTACCGAACGCTCGCCGATGCCGGCGAGGATGTCGGAATTGCCACCGTGTACCGGGTGTTGACCCAGTTCGAGGCCGTGGGCCTCGTGGAGAAGCACGCGTTCGACGATGGGGCCGCGCACTATGAAATCAATCGCGGCGATCATCACGATCACATGGTGTGCATGGTCACCGGCGAGGTCACTGAATTTCGCAGTGACGAAATCGAGCGCATCCAGCGCACGATCGCAGCCGATGCGGGCTACGAACTGATCGGGCACAGTCTGGTGCTCTATGTCAGGCCCGTCGAGAAGAAAATCTCTTGAGCAGTTGTATTGATCGGTACCGGGTCAGCCCCGGCTGACCCCTTGTTTTGCCCATGCCCAGACACCAGGAGCCAAAGTGGAAGACATCAGTTTGCAAGCGAAGATCGATGTCCTGACGGAGCAGCAAGTGCTGATCCAGGACAGTGCCGTCGCTTTTGTCGCCGGTGACGAAGAGCTCAAGCGCGTACGCGCAAACCGCTTCGTGCAGCCCGGTTTTGATCGCGCCAGCTGGAACGAGATGGCCGATGCGGGTTGGCTGGGATTTGTGGTCCCGGAGGAATACGGTGGCGTTGGCCTCGGCTTCGCCGATCTCGCCCTGGTGCTGATCCAGTTGGGTAAAGGCCTGGTGCCGGCACCCTTCGTGGCCACCGCAGTGCTGGCCGCGCGGACCCTGGCGGGCAGCGACAACCCGGCGTTGCGCGCCGAGCGCCTGCCGCAACTGGTCGCCGGCGCCTGGCTGCCCGCACTGGCTTGGCAGGAGGCGCGCGCGAGTCTGGATGTCAAAGCGAGGCAGGTGGTCTGCGCCAACGGCAAGCTCAACGGGCGCAAGGTTTTTGTGCCCGATGCGGGCGGCGCCGATGCCTTTATCGTTTCCGCTGCTGTATCCGGAGGTACTGCGCTGTATCTGGTGGACAAGGGCGCGCCCGGCCTGACCCTGGAATTCGAGCAGCGGGTCGACGGCGGTTTTTACGGCCATCTGAATTTTGCCGACACGCCGGTGGAAGCGCAGGTCGCCGGGCCGGAGCGGAGCGAGGTGTTGCTTGCCGCCGTGCTCGATGAGGGTCGCGTCGCCGCCAGCGCCGAACTGCTCGGGGTGATGACGCGGGCGCTGGAAATCAGTGTCGATTACCTCAAGCAGCGGGTGCAGTTCGACAAACCCATCGGCAGCTTTCAGGCGCTTCAGCACAAGACCGTCGATCTGTTCATTCTGAGCGAAATTTCCCGCTCGGTGCTGTTGCAGACCACTGCCCTGTTCGACGGCGATGCCGATGCCACTCAGCGCGCCGTCGCCGCGAGTCAGGTCAAGGCGCGCTGCTCGGATGCCGCGCTCAAAATCGGCAAGGACGCGATTCAGCTCCACGGCGGCATCGGCTACACCGACGAATGCAACATCGGTCTCTATCTGAAGAAGGCCATGTATTTGGCCTCCTGGCTCGGCAGCGCCAGTGCCCACCGCGCGCGCTACGCCGATCTGACCCTGGGAGCCGTGCAATGACCGACCTGATCGACTACAACGCCCTGGACGATGGCGAGTTCCGCCGTCTGGTCCACGACTGGATGGTGGCCAATTATCCCGAGGAGCTGCGCTTTCCGCCCGAGCGCATGCACTGGGACCAGTGCGGCGGCTGGTATATGAAACTCGCTGCACGGGGCTGGCTCGCGCCCGGCTGGCCGCGGGAATACGGCGGTATGGGGCTGGATGCCAACAAGCTGCTGATCTTCATGGACGTGTGCGAGTCCTATGGCGTCGGCCGCACCCCGGACCAGGGCATGACCATGGTGGGGCCGCTGTTGATCCAGCACGGCAGCGCGGAGCAAAAAGCTTATTACCTGCCGAAAATCCTCGCCGGCGAGCATATCTGGTGTCAGGGCTATTCCGAGCCTGGCGCGGGCTCGGATCTCGCCAGCCTGCGCACGTCGGCGGTGCGCGACGGCGATCACTATGTGGTCAACGGCCACAAGATCTGGACCACGCTGGCCATGGACGCCAACATGATCTTCATGCTGGTGCGTACGCAAAATACCGGCAAGAAGCAGGAGGGCATCACCTTTCTGCTGGTGCCCCTGGAAACGCCCGGCATCACCGTGCGGCCGATCGTCAATCTCGGCATGCACGACGAGTTCGCCGAAGTGTTCTTCGACAATGTGCGGGTGCCGGTCGCCAATGTGGTGGGCGGCGAGAACAATGGCTGGACCATCGCCAAGGCGCTGCTCGGCCATGAGCGCATCTTCATCGGCAGTCCCAAGTTCGCGACGCTGGCCATGTACCGGCTCAAGGCTTTGGCGGAAGCGGTGGGCCTGTTCGCCGATCCGAATTTCGTCGCGCGCTATACGGCGTTGAAGCTCGATGTCGAGGATCTGGGCGCGGCTTACCGGCGCTTTGTGGCGGTGCTCAAGCGCGGCGGCCACATCGGCGCCGAGGTGTCCCTGCTGAAAATCTGGAATACCGAGACCCAGCAGCGCATCACCGATCTGATGCTGGACGCCGCCGGCGAGAGTGCCGGCGTCTGGGGTGGGGTGGATACGGCGGACGGCCTGGTGCGCCCGGCGGGCGAATTCATCGGCTCGCGGCCCACCACGATTTACGGCGGCAGCAACGAAGTACAGCGCAACATCCTCGCCAAGGCCGCCCTGGGGTTGCCCGGCTGATGGACGCGCTGCCCGTCAACGACCAGGAATTTCGCTTGCAGGTGCGGGAATGGCTCGCCGCCAATTTCCCGGCTGAACTGCGCTTTCCCACGCGGCGTCTGGATTTCCGCCAGGCCATGGCCTGGCACCGCACGCTCGCGGCCCAGGGTTGGGTGGCGCCGGGCTGGCCCAGGGAATACGGCGGCATGGGCCTCAGCGCCTATCAGCAGGTGATATTTTCCGAGGAACTGGATCGCGCCGGGATCATGGTGATCCCCAATTTCGGCATCACCATGCTGGGCCCGCTGCTCATTCGCTTCGGCACCGAGCAGCAGAAGGCCTACTACCTGCCGCGCATCCTCTCCGGGGAGGATCTCTGGTGTCAGGGCTATTCCGAGCCGGGCGCCGGGTCCGACCTGGCCAGCCTGCGCACCAGCGCCGAGCCCGATGGCGACGACTGGGTGATCAACGGCCAGAAGATCTGGACCACCATGGCGCAGCAGGCTACCCACATCTTTCTGCTGGTGCGCACCGACAGGATGGTCAAGAAGCAGCGGGGCATCAGTTTCCTGCTGGTATCCATGGACAGCCCGGGGATCACCGTGCGGCCGATCGACAACATCGGCGGCTACTCGGAATTTGCCGAGGTGTTCTTCGACAATGTGCGGGTGCCGCGCACCGCCATGGTGGGCGAGGTCAACCAGGGCTGGACCATGGCCAAGGCGCTGCTCGGCTCCGAGCGCATCCTGCTGGGCAGTCCCAAACTGGCCAAGTTTCCCCTGCAGAGGCTGGAGACCCTCGCCCGCACCCTGGGTCTGTTCGAAGATCCGGTGTTTCGCGACCGCTACGTGACCCTGGCCATGGAAGTCGAGGACATGGTCGCCCTCTATGTCCGGCTGCTCGAAGTGCTGCGGCGCGGCGCGGTGCTCGGCGAAGAGGTGTCGGTCCTCAAGCTGGCGGTCACCGAGCTGTTCCAGCGGGTTACCGATCTGTTGCTGGAGGCGGCCGGCGAGTACGGCGCCACCGACGCCGTGCTCCAGTTGGCCGATGGCTCCACGCTCAAGCCGGTGAATCCCTATTACCTGTCGCGTCCCGCCACCATTTACGGCGGCAGCAGCGAGGTGCAGCGCAATATCCTCGCCAAGGCGCTGCTCCGGCTGCCCGACTGACGCGGCCGCCCGCAAGGGGGGCTCAGAAGAGCGCCGGCTGGCTCAGGCTGCTGAGCAACACCTGGGCACACAGTAGCGTCGCTCCAGCTTGTCCCGCGGCTCAGCCCGCGCGGCCAGGCGGGACGGGGGGTCGCCTAGTGCGCCGTGCGGCGGACGGCCGCAAAGAGCGTCGAGTCGCCTCGGCGCACGAGCAGCAGGACGCGGTCTCCGGCCTTCGTGAGCTTGTTCTCGAGGTCGAGGCCGCCCTTCACCTTGCTGTGGTCCACCTCGACGACCACGTCGCCCGGTCGCAGCCCGGCGTTCTCCGCCGACCCGCCGGGATAGACGCGGGTCACCGCGGCGCCTTCGTTCCGCCCGAGGCCGAGCTGCTGTTGCAGCTCGTTCGGCACGTCGGAGATGTCGAAGCCGAAGTCGGTGGAGCCGCGCTCGTTGCCCTTCGTCTCGGGACTCGTGGCCTTCTCCTGCTGCTCGGTCAGCTCGGCGATCTTCACCTTCTTCGTCACCTGCTTGCCCTTGCGCAGCACGACGATGTCGACCTTGGTACCGGGATCGGTCGAGGCCACCGCACGGGGCAGCTCGCGCATGCGCTTGATCTCCTGCGAGCCGAACTTCACGATGACGTCACCGCGCTCGAGGCCTCCGGATTCGGCCGGGCTTCCGGGCGTCACCTGCGCGACGAGTGCGCCCTCCTGGGTATCGAGGCCGAGCGCCTCGGCGAGATCCGGCGTCATCGGCTGGACGGCCACGCCGAGCCAGCCGCGTGTCACATGGCCGTTCTTCTCGAGCTGCGGAAGGATGTCCTTGGCCATGTTGCTCGGCACGGCGAAGCCGATCGTATTGGCCTGGGGGTTGATCGCCGTGTTGATTCCCACGACCTCGCCCTTCAGGTTGAGGAGCGGGCCGCCGGAGTTGCCGGGGTTGATCGCGGCGTCGGTCTGGATGAAGTCGTCGTAGGGACCCTCGCCGATGTCGCGCCCCGTGGCGCTCACGATGCCGGCGGTCACGGTGTGGTCGAGGCCGAAGGGGTTGCCGATCGCGATGACCCAGTCGCCGGGGAGCAGGGCATCGGAGTCGCCCAGGGCGAGCGGGTAGTAGTCGCGCTTCTCCTTGGCGCGGATCAGCGCGATATCGGTCTTCGGATCGGTCCCGACGATCTCTCCCTTCGATCGGGTGCCGTCGGAGAAGACGATCTCGATGTCGTCGACACCGTCGACGACGTGGTTGTTGGTGACGATCAGGCCTTCCCTGGCGATCACGAACCCGGTCCCCAGGGCCGGCACTGTGTACTGCCGCTGCTGGGGCTCGTCGGGGCCGCCGCGCGGCTGCATGTTACCGAAGGGGGCGCCGAAGAACTGCCCGAAGAGGTCGCCGAAGTTCGGAAGGGTCTGGGTGACCGTCTTCGAGGTGTGGACGTTGACGACGCCCGCCGTCGCCTGCTGTGCCAGCAAGGCGAAGCGTGAATGACCGCTGCCGTCGCCGACGACGTCCTCCGGCGAGATCCCGCCCTTGATGTTCGGCACGGGGGCGAGCTCGATCGGCTTTGCTTCCGAGTGCGAGTCGGGCGCTGCGAGGACGCCCGTCCAGGCGAGCGCGAGCCCGCCCAGGCATCCCACAATCAGTGTGAATCCCAACGGAATGATCTTTCTCATCTCACTTCCTCTCGAGGCGCGATACGGGCTCCGACGAGTCTCTCCGCGGCCTCTCCGTGGTCGAGGCGGTCGGTTCCACGGCGTTGATCGTACCCAGGGGGTATGGGAAGAATAAATGCCCTTTCACGAGTAGTTTAGTCCAGGCCGTCGTAGGCAAGAAATCCCTGCACGGGGTTTTGTCCCCTGGATTGGCCGGAAATCTTTCGCCCGGAACTCGATTGCTGGGTGGAAGCCGCCCAGTCCTGGGTGGTCATGGACCCCGGGGTGCCGAAATTTCCGCGCGATCCCCGGCATGGCCGGCGGGCGTCCGCAAACCCGCGGCGGATTGACGGCAAGTCTGATCAGCAACCCGCCGCGCTCTGGGCCAGCAGATCGCGGGCGTGGGCCAGGGTTTTCGGAGTGATGCGGGCGCCGCCCAGCATGCGGGCGATCTCGTCGACGCGCGCGGGGGCAGCCAGCATCTGCAATTGGGTGAGGGTACGCTCGCCGGTGGCGACCTTGCTCACGGCGAGGTGATGATGAGCACAGCTCGCCACCTGGGGCAGGTGAGTGATGGCGATCACCTGTCCCCGTTCGCCGAGACGGCGCAGGAGTTGTCCCACCACGGCTGCGGTAGCGCCGCCGATGCCCACATCCACTTCGTCGAACACCAGCACCGGGATGCGCGTTTGCGCCGCGGCCACCACCTGGATGGCGAGGCTGATGCGCGACAGTTCTCCACCGGAGGCGACCTTTGCCAGGGGGCGCGGCGGTTGTCCGGGATTGGTGCTGATCAGGAATTCGAGGGTCTCGGCGCCCAGTGGATGGGGGTCGTTGTCCCGCCGGGCCTGGATCGCCACGCTGAAGCGGGCGGACGCCATGCCGAGCGCGGCAAGTTGCGCATTGACCGCCGCCGAGAAGCTGGCCGCCGTCTGTTCCCGGGCCTGCGACAGCGCCGCCGCCGCACTGCGATAAGCCTTCTCGTGGCGCGCGAGCGTCTTGCGCAAGGCGGCCAGATCCTCGCCGTCACCGCTCAGTTCGGCGAGCTCCGCAGCCAGCCGCTGGTGCAGTTCGGACAGGGTGTCGGGCTCGGAACCGTGCTTGCGCGCCAGGCGATAGTAGCTGTCGAGGCGATCATCCACGGCTTGCAGGCGCGCGGGATCGACCTCGACCCCGGTGGCGAAGGCCTCGATCTCCCGCAGTGCCTCGTCCACCTGGATGCGGGCGGAATCGAACAGCTCGGCAGCGCTGGCGACCTCGGCGCCGACCGCGACCAGGCCCTGCGCCAGTTGTTGCGCCCGGTAGAGCATGGCGCGCACGTCACTGCCCTCGCCGTCGCCACCGCCCAGGGCCAGCAAGGCGCGGCAGTCGTCGAGCACCTGCCCCGCGTTGGCGAGCAGTTTCTGTTCCCGCTCGAGCGCGGCGAGCTCGCCGGTAACCGGGGCGAGGCGGTCGAGTTCCGCCACCTGGAAAGCCAGCAGCTCGCGGCGCGCCGCCAGGCCCTCGCGGTCGCTCTCCCGCTGGTGCAGGCGGGTGTTGAGCTCCCGCCAGGCGCGGCAGGGTTCGGCCACGGCGGCGAGCAGGGCGCCGTGATCGCCATGGTTGTCGAGCAGCTGGCCGTGGGTTTCGCGGCGCAACAGCGACTGATGTTCGTGCTGGCTGTGGATGTCGATCAGCAGTTCGCCGAGCGTCTGCAATTGCTGCATGGTGGCCGTCTGGCCGTTGATATAGCCCCGCGAGCGGCCGTCGCGGGTGAAGATCCGGCGCAGCAGGCACTCGGGCTCGACCGGATAATCCTGGCTCTGGAGCCAGTCCCGGACGGCGGCATTGCCGGCCACGTCAAAACGCGCGGCGACTTCGCAGCGTTCGGCGCCGGTGCGGATGCGGTCGGTGTCGCCGCGGTCGCCCAGCGCCATGCCCAGGGCATCCACCACCAGGGATTTGCCGGCACCGGTCTCGCCGGTGATCGCGGTCATGCCGGTGGCGAACTCGACCTCGAGTTGTTCGGCGAGGCTGTAGTCGGTGACGTTGAGACTGGTGAGCACGGCGCCGCCGGTTGGCCTGGGTGGCGGCTGTTATAACCAATCCCGTCGGCCGGGCGCAATCGGTGTCTTGAAAGCCGGAGCACCGACCCAATAAAGGGCCGCTGAAGCCAGCGCAGCGGGGAGGCCGCCGTGACGACCGAAGACCAGACCAGTACAGATCCGGAAGGTCAATCCGGGGCGCGGGACGATGCCGCCGCTGCCGGGGCGACCGCGACCGACCCGGAAGCGTTGCAGCGCCGGATCGATGAATTGCAGCAGGCACTGGACAGCGCTCGCGATCAGGGTCTGCGCGCCGCCGCGGAAATGCAGAATCTGCGCCGCCGCGCCGAGCGGGATGTCGAAACCGCCCACAAGTACGCGCTGGAAAAATTCGTTGCGGCGTTGCTGCCCGTGGTCGACAACCTCGAGCGGGCACTGGCCGCGATCGATCGCGACAACCCGGTGCTGCGGCCGCTGGGCGAGGGTGTCGAGTTGACGCACAAGAGCCTGCTCGATGTGTTGCTCCAGCACGGTGTCCAGATCGTGGACCCGGCGGCGCAGAGTTTTGATCCGGCGCTGCATCAGGCGGTGGCCACGGTGCCTCATCCGGAGTTGCGGGCAAATCAGGTGGTCGAGGTATTGCAAAAGGGTTATACCCTGAACGAACGCCTGGTGCGTCCGGCCATGGTAGTGGTGTCACAGGGCGTTCCTGATGCCGGCAGTCAGGGTTGAAATTCCCCGGCCCAGCCGCATATACGAGCGCGAACAGTTAACGAACTGCCAGTCGGCAGGTGGGAGAACCGCAAATGGGTAGGATTATTGGTATTGACCTCGGCACCACGAATTCCTGTGTGGCCGTCATGGAGGGCGACAAGCCCAAGGTAATCGAAAACGCCGAGGGCGCGCGCACCACGCCGTCCGTGGTTGCCTATGCCGAGGACGGGGAAATCCTCGTGGGTCAGGCTGCCAAGCGCCAGGCCGTCACCAATCCCACCAATACGCTGTTTGCCATCAAGCGCCTGATCGGACGCCGCTTCGAGGACGAGGTGGTGCAGAAGGACATCAAGATGGTGCCCTACAAGATCGTCAAGGCGGACAACGGCGACGCCTGGGTCGAATGCAAGGGCAAAAAGATGGCGCCGCAGCAGATTTCCGCGGAAATTCTCAAGAAAATGAAGAAGACCGCCGAGGACTATCTCGGTGAGAAAGTCACCGAGGCGGTCATCACGGTGCCGGCCTATTTCAACGATTCCCAGCGCCAGGCCACCAAGGACGCGGGCCGCATCGCCGGGCTGGATGTCAAACGCATCATCAACGAACCCACAGCGGCAGCGCTGGCCTATGGGTTGGACCGCGCCGGCAAGGG
The DNA here is from genome assembly GCA_963708735.1 of uncultured Gammaproteobacteria bacterium. Lineage (GTDB taxonomy): Bacteria > Pseudomonadota > Gammaproteobacteria > Pseudomonadales > Porticoccaceae > JAGPUQ01. The sequence continues at coordinate 222,366 of CAVPTW010000042.1, read as the reverse complement.
CGATCGCGTGGTGGCGGTGTATGACCTGGGTGGCGGCACCTTCGATATTTCCATTATCGAAATCGCCGATGTCGACGGCGAAACCCAGTTCGAAGTGCTGTCCACCAACGGCGACACCTTCCTGGGCGGCGAAGATTTCGACCTGCATCTGATCAATTATCTGGCGGATGCGTTCCAGAAGGACAACGGCATCAACCTCAAGGGCGATCCGCTGGCCATGCAACGCCTCAAGGAAGCCGCTGAAAAAGCCAAGATCGAGCTGTCGTCGAGCGAGCAGACCGAGGTCAACCTACCCTATATCACCGCCGATGCCACCGGACCCAAGCACCTGGTGGTGAAGCTGACCCGTGCCAAGCTCGAATCCCTGGTCGAATCCCTGGTGGAGCGCACCATGGGTCCGGTGCGCACCGCGCTCGCCGATGCCGGCAAGAGCGCCAAGGACATCGACGAAGTGATTCTGGTGGGTGGTCAGACCCGCATGCCGTTGGTGCAGCAAAAAGTCACCGACTTTTTCGGCAAGAAGCCGCGCAAGGACGTCAACCCTGACGAAGCCGTGGCGGTGGGCGCGGCGCTGCAGGGTGCGGTCCTGTCCGGACATGTCACTGACGTGCTGCTGCTGGACGTGACTCCGCTCACCCTGGGTATCGAGACCATGGGTGGCGTGGCGACGCCGCTGATCGAGAAGAACACGACGATCCCCACCAAGAAGTCGCAGACCTTCTCTACCGCCGACGACAACCAGACGGCGGTGACCATCCATGTGGTGCAGGGTGAGCGCAAACAGGCGGCGCAGAACAAATCCCTGGGCCGCTTCGATCTCACCGATATTCCGCCGGCGCCGCGCGGCATGCCGCAGATCGAGGTGTCCTTCGACATCGACGCCAACGGCATTCTCAATGTGTCGGCGAAAGACAAGGCCACCGGGAAAGAACAGTCCATCGTGATCAAGGCCTCCTCCGGTCTCAGCGAAGCGGAAGTCGCGCAGATGATCAAGGACGCCGAAGCCAACGCCGAGGCGGATCGCAAGTTCGAGGCGCTGGTGCAGGCGCGCAATCAGGCCGACGGTCTGGCGCACGCCGCCCGCAAGACGCTTGCCGATGCCGGCGACAAGGCCAGCCCCGAGCAGAAGGCGGCGATCGAGAGCGCCATCGAGGGCGTCGAAGCGGCACTCAAGGGCGATGACAAGGATGCCATCGACGCGGCTGCCACGAAATTGTCCGAGGCATCCGCCGCGCTGGCCCAGAAAATGTACGCCGATGCGGCCACCGCGAGCCAGCAGGCCAATGACGGCGCACAGAGCGGTGCCGAGAAAGGCGATGTCGTGGATGCGGAGTTCGAGGAAGTGGACGAGACCGGCAAGAAGAAGTAAGAGAGTCCGGGCGCCCTTTGCGGGGCGTCTCTGCTCGGCGCAGGACGCAGGTTTAAGTGCCTGCGTTCTTGCTGTGGGTGGTGTATGAGCGGGCGCTGCCCGAACTCCAGAACTGCGAATGAGGCGAGCGACAGATTCCATGGCGAAGCGGGATTACTACGAAGTACTGGGTGTGGCGCGTGGCGCCGGCGAGGCCGAGATCAAGAAAGCCTATCGTCGGGTCGCGATGAAACACCACCCGGACCGCAATCCGGACGATCCGAGTGCCGAGACGCGTTTCAAGGAAGCCACGGAAGCCTACGAAGTACTGACCGACAGCACCAAGCGCGCCGCCTATGACCAGTACGGTCACGCGGCGGTGGACGGCAGTGGTGGCGCCGGACCGCGCGGCGGCGGCAGCTTCAGCGACGTGTTCGGCGACGTATTCGGCGATATCTTCGGCGGCGGGCGTCGCGCGGGGCCGGTGCGCGGCGCCGATCTGCGCTATGAGCTGGAATTGACCCTCGAAGAAGCAGCCCAGGGTACTACCACCAAGATCAGGGTACCGTCGCTGGTGAACTGCACGACCTGCGATGGCAGTGGCGCTCGTAAAGGCACGGCGCCGATTGTGTGCGGAACCTGCCAGGGCCAGGGTCAGATTCGCCGCTCCCAGGGTTTTTTCTCGGTGCAGCAAACTTGCCCGGCCTGTCGCGGCCGTGGCCGGGTGATCTCCGATCCCTGCGCCAGCTGTTATGGCCGTGGTCGCGTGGAAGAGAGCCGCACCCTGTCGGTCAAGGTCCCGGCCGGCGTCGATACCGGCGACCGCATCCGGCTTACCGGCGAAGGCGAAGCTGGGCCCGAGGGTGGGCCGCCCGGCGACCTCTATGTCCAGGTGGCGGTCAAGCCGCACCCCATCTTTCAGCGCGACGGCGCCGACCTCTATTGCGAAGTGCCGATCTCCTTTGCCGATGCGGCATTGGGCGGTGAACTGGAAGTGCCGACCCTCACCGGCCGCGTCAATCTGAAAATCCCTCCCGAGACTCAGACCGGGCGCCTGTTCCGGATACGGGGCAAGGGCATCGTGCCGGTACGCGGCGGCGGTCCCGGCGATCTGTTGTGCAAGGTGGTGGTCGAAACTCCCGTGAATCTGTCCGCGGCTCAGAAAGAGCTGCTGAAGGCGTTCCACGAAAGTCTGGAAGGAGGCAAGCATTCGCCCCGGGGGACTTCCTGGTTTGATGCGGCCAAGAAGTTTTTTGAAGGTTTTGCGCGCTGAGTGCGTGGCGTTGCGCCCTTGCCGCGGCACTTTTTCAACGAGCTGTTAAGCTGACGACTCCCCAAAGCAGGACAACAGCATGATCCGGATCGCCATTGCCGGCGCCGCGGGCCGCATGGGCAGAACCCTCGTCGAGGCGGTTGCGAGCCACCCGGAAACGCGCCTAGGTGTTGCCCTGGAGCGGCCGGGATCGGAGTTTCTCGGCGCCGATGCCGGCACCCTGGCCGGGGTAACCGCCAATGGCGTACGCGTCGTCGACGATCTGGCCGCGGTTGCCGATGCCTTCGATGTATTGATCGATTTCACGGCCCCGGCGGCGACCATCGCCAACGCGCGGGTATGCGCCGCGCATCACAAGGCGTTGGTGATAGGCACCACGGGGTTTGACGCGACGCAGAAGGCGCAGCTCGACGCGACGACGGCGGGGTTGCCGCTGTGCATGGCCTCCAACTTCAGCACCGGCGTCAATGTCTGTTTCAAACTCCTCGAGCTTGCTGCCCGGGTGCTGGGTGAAGAGTCCGATATCGAGATTTACGAGGCCCACCATCGCCACAAGGTGGATGCGCCATCGGGCACTGCGCTCAGCATGGGCGAAGTCGTGGCTGCGGCCCTGGGGCGGGACCTGCGGCAGGTGGCGGTCTACAGTCGCGAGGGCCAGACCGGCGCTCGCGATCCCAAGACCATCGGTTTTGCGTCGGTGCGCGCCGGCGATATCGTCGGCGACCATACCGTGACATTCGCCGCCGATGGCGAGCGTGTGGAAATCACCCACAAGGCCTCGAGCCGCATGGCCTTCGCGCGCGGCGCGGTACGCGCGGCCGTATGGCTCGCCGGACAGCCCGGCGGGCGTTATGACATGCGCGATGTGCTGGGGTTGCGGGATTGAGTGTGGCGGAACCACCGGCGGTGAAAACCACGGACCGCTTCGTGGTGGCGGGCGGCCATCGCCTCAATACCCGGGTGCTGGGAGACATCGTCCCGGCACAGCCGACGCTGGTGTTCCTCCACGGCGGACTGGACTGTATCCCCCTGTGGCGCGGCCTGCCCGAGGCGCTGGTGGCGGCGACCGGCCGGCCCGCACTGCTGTATGAACGCTGGGGGCACGGGCAGTCGGATCCGTTGATCCTCCCCAAGGTTGCGGAGCACCGCCTCAACGAGGCCGGACCGACGCTGGCGGAACTGCTGCAAGTCTTCGACATCCGCTCCGCACTGCTGGTGGGCCACAGTTACGGTGGCTGCCTGGCGCTGCTCGCGACGGCGCTGCACCCGGAACGGATCAAGGCCGCCGTCGCGATTGCGCCCCAGCTGGTGATGCATCCGGCGGCACAAGAAGGTCTCGCGCGGGCGGTGGCGGCCTGGGAATCGGGCAAGCTCGGCCGCAGCCTGGAGAAATACCACGGCGCCAATACCGAGCGCCTGTTTCAGGGCTGGATCTCGGAAATCGGCGACGCGACGATCCAGGCGCGCTATGAAGCCTTGCTGCGCGCCATCCGCCGGCCGGTCCATGTGCTGGTGGGCGACCGCGACGAATACGGCTATCAGCCCAATCTCGACCTGATCGAGCGTACCGTGCCCGCGCACTATCGGGCGCTGGAGGTGTTGCCGGGCGGGCGCCATCACCCGCACTGGCACGACCTCGATGGCGTTGTGGCGCGGCTCGTGCCCTTTCTGAAACCCCAGTGTGCTGCTTAGGGGTGGGCGATTGCGCTGGACTCCGCGGGGGGTATGGCCTAAAATTTGCGCGAATTTTTCGCTGATCGGAGAACCTCCACCGGCAGCCGCAAACAGGAGCCAAATGAGCGAGATGAAGCCCGCCTTCATCTCGCTTTTTTGCAGCCCGAATTTTGCGCTGAGAAGCGTTGCAATCGAAAGAATTGTTGTTGAAAGAGTTACCGTCGACAGATTTGCCGACGACAGGGTTCGTGTCGTGGCCATCGTGTACCGTTATCAGTGTTAGCAACCGGAGAAGCGCTTGACTACTCAGCCCCGTCGTCCGCCCGCGCTTCTGGTGCTCGCCGACGGCACCGAGTTCCTCGGTACCGCCATCGGGGCCGAGGGCCTGGCGAGCGGCGAAGTGGTATTCAATACGGCAATGACGGGCTATCAGGAAATTCTCACTGATCCCTCCTATGCCCGCCAGATCGTCACGCTCACCTACCCCCATATCGGCAACGTCGGTGTCAACGCCGAGGATGAAGAATCGCGCGGGATTTGGGCGGCCGGTCTGGTGATTCGCGACCTACCCCTGCTCGCCAGCAATTTCCGCAGCGCGGAAAATCTCGATGATTACCTGCGCCGCCATGGCGTGGTCGGCATCGCGGACATCGACACCCGCCGCCTGACCCGTCATCTGCGCGAGCACGGCGCCCAGAATGGCTGCCTGATGGCCGGCGCGGTGGATGCCGATACGGCGCGCGCCGCGGCCCGCGCGTTCGGAGGGTTGCAGGGGCTGGATCTCGCCCGCGAGGTCTCGGTGACAGAGCCCTACGAGTGGCGTTCCGGCGCCTGGCGATTGGGCTCCGGCCATCGCGACCCGGACGCGCCCGGCAGTTACCGGGTGGTGGCCTACGACTTCGGGATCAAGCGCAATATTCTCCGCCTCCTCGTCGAACGCGGCTGCGCGCTTACCGTGGTGCCAGCCCAGACGCCCGCCGCCGCCGTGCTGGCGTTGCGGCCCGATGGTGTGTTCCTGTCCAACGGCCCTGGCGATCCCGAGCCCTGCGCTTACGCCATCGCCGCGATCCGGGAAATCCTCGGCACCGGAATTCCGGTGTTCGGGATCTGTCTCGGTCATCAGTTGCTCGCACTCGCCTCCGGCGCGCGTACCGTCAAAATGAAATTCGGCCACCACGGCGCCAACCATCCGGTGCAGGATCTGGCCACCGGGCGCGTGATGATCAGCAGCCAGAACCACGGTTTTGCGGTCGATGAGGCCAGTCTGCCGGCCAACCTGCGCGCCACTCACCGCTCGCTGTTCGACGGTACCTTGCAGGGGATGCGACGCACCGACTGTCCCGCCTTCAGCTTCCAGGGTCATCCCGAGGCGAGCCCCGGTCCCAACGATGTGGCGCCCCTGTTTGATCACTTTATCGATCTCATGGCGCAGCAACGATCCGGCTAGCCGGGGTACCCGACCGAGACACACATGCCCAAACGCGAAGACATCCACAGCATCCTGATCCTCGGCGCCGGACCGATCGTGATCGGCCAGGCCTGCGAGTTCGATTACTCCGGCGCGCAGGCGTGCAAGGCGCTGCGGGAGGAGGGGTACCGGGTCATTCTGGTCAACTCCAACCCCGCGACCATCATGACCGACCCCAGCATGGCGGATGCCACCTACATCGAGCCGGTAGAATGGCGCACGGTGGCGGCGATCATCGAAAAGGAACGTCCCGATGCCCTGCTGCCCACCATGGGCGGGCAGACCGCGCTGAACTGCGCGCTGGATCTGGCGCGTGAAGGCGTGCTCGAAAAATGGGGCGTGGAGATGATCGGTGCGACCCGCGACGCCATCGACAAGGCCGAGGACCGCGAGCGCTTCGACGCGGCGATGAAGGCCATCGGGCTCGCCACGCCGCGCTCGATGATCGCCCACAGTCTGGAGGAAGCGCTGCAGGCGCTCGACCGGTTCGGGTTTCCCTGCGTGATCCGGCCATCCTTCACCATGGGTGGCTCCGGCGGCGGTATCGCCTACAATCGCGAGGAATTCGAGGAAATCTGCAAGCGCGGATTCGAATTGTCACCCACGCGGGAACTGCTGATCGACGAGTCCCTGATCGGCTGGAAAGAATTCGAAATGGAAGTGGTGCGGGATCGCAACGACAACTGCATCATTGTCTGCACCATCGAAAACCTCGATCCCATGGGCATTCATACCGGCGACTCCGTTACGGTGGCGCCCGCGCAGACGCTCACCGACAAGGAATACCAGATCATGCGCGACGCCGCCATTGCGGTGCTGCGCGAGATCGGTGTGGAAACCGGCGGCTCGAACGTGCAGTTCGCGGTGGACCCGGCGGATGGTCGCCTGGTGGTGATCGAGATGAATCCGCGCGTGTCGCGTTCCTCGGCGTTGGCGTCCAAGGCCACGGGTTTCCCCATCGCCCGGGTGGCGGCCAAGCTGGCCGTGGGTTACACCCTCGATGAATTGCGCAACGAGATCACCGGCGGTGCCACGCCGGCGTCCTTCGAACCCAGCATCGATTATGTGGTCACCAAGATACCGCGCTTTGCGTTCGAGAAATTCACCCAGGCTGACGCGCGCCTCACCACCCAGATGAAATCCGTGGGTGAGGTGATGGCCATCGGACGCACCTTTCAGGAATCGCTGCAAAAAGCCCTGCGCGGACTCGAAGTGGATGTCGCGGGGTTCGACCCCAAGGCGGACGGCAGCACCAGCGATGGCATGGCGGTGATTCGCGAGGAGCTGGCCGGGTCCGGAAGCGAGCGGATCTGGTACATCGCCGATGCCTTTCGCGCGGGGATCGGCCGCGACGAGATTCATCGCGCCACCGCGATCGATCCCTGGTTTCTGGTGCAGATTGAAGATCTGGTGCACGAAGAGCAAATGCTTGCCGGTCACCGCCTTGCCGATCTGGATCGCGACTGGCTGCGGCGGCTCAAACGCAAGGGTTTTGCGGATGCGCGCCTCGCGCGCCTGCTGGGTTGCGCCGACGCCGAAGTGCGCGCGCGGCGCGCCGCGCTCGACCTGCATCCGGTGTACAAGCGGGTCGATACCTGCGCCGCCGAGTTTGCCACCGACACCGCCTACCTGTATTCCACCTACGAGGAGGAATGCGAAGCGGCCCCGACCGGCCGGCGCAAGATCATGGTACTGGGCGGCGGTCCCAACCGCATCGGCCAGGGCATCGAATTCGATTATTGCTGCGTGCATGCCGCGCTCGCGATGCGCGAAGACGGCTTCGAGACCATCATGGTCAACTGCAATCCCGAGACCGTGTCCACGGATTACGATATTTCCGACCGCCTTTACTTCGAGCCCCTGACTCTGGAAGACGTGCTGGAAATCGTCCGCATCGAGCGGCCTGAAGGAGTGATCGTGCAGTTCGGTGGGCAGACGCCGCTGAAGCTCGCGCGTGCCCTGGAAGCGGCGGGAGTGCCCATCATCGGCACCACGCCGGATGCCATCGACCGCGCCGAGGATCGCGAGCGCTTCCAGCAGATGATCGTCAAGCTGGGCCTGCTGCAACCGCCCAACGCCACCGTGAGATCGGTCGCCGCCGCCGTCGCTGCCGCGGCCACCATCGGCTATCCGCTGGTGGTGCGGCCCTCCTATGTGTTGGGTGGTCGCGCCATGGAAATCGTCTACGGCGAGGACGAGCTCAACCGCTACATGCGCAATGCCGTGGCGGTGTCCGACGATGCGCCCGTGCTGCTGGATTATTTTCTGGCGGCAGCGGTGGAAGTGGATATCGACGTGGTGTCCGACGGCACGGATGTGGTGATTGGCGCGATCATGCAGCACATCGAGCAGGCCGGCATTCACTCCGGCGATTCCGCCTGTGCGCTGCCGCCCTACAGCCTGCCGGAAGACGTGCAGGAGCGGATGCGCGCCATCGTGGTGGCCATGGCGCGGGAACTTGACGTGCGCGGCCTGATGAACGTCCAGCTCGCCTGGCAGGATGGCGAGATCTATGTGATTGAAGTGAATCCGCGCGCCTCGCGCACCGTGCCTTTCGTGTCCAAGTGCATCGGCGCGTCCCTGGCCAAGATCGCCGCGCGCTGCATGGCCGGCAAGACGCTGGTCGAACAGGGTTTCACCCGGGAAATCATCCCGCCGTATTTCTGCGTCAAGGAAGCGGTATTCCCGTTCAACAAGTTCCCCGGCATCGATCCCATTCTGGGGCCGGAGATGAAGTCGACCGGCGAAGTGATGGGTGTCGGCGCTACCTTCGCCGAAGCCTACGCCAAGGCGCAACTGGGTGCGGGCGACGAGATCCCGACCAGCGGTACCGCCTTCGTGAGCGTGCGCGAGCGCGATCAACCCGGTGTCGTGGAAGTAGCGCGCGAGCTCCATGCCCTGGGTTTCCGGCTGGTCTGTACCCGGGGTACCGCCGCGCTGGTCGCTGCCGCCGGCATCCCGGTCGAGGTGGTGAACAAGGTGAAGGAGGGCCGGCCCCATATCGTGGACATGATCAAGAACGGCCAGATCGACCTCATCGTCAATACCACCGAAGGACGCAAGGCCATTGCGGATTCCGCCGCCATCCGGGCCAGCGCCGAGAGCAAGAACGTCTACTACACCACCACGCTCGCGGGCGGCAATGCGGTGTGTACCGCGCTGCGACACGGGCAGGCGCGCACCGTGCGCAGCCTGCAGGAATTGCATGCGGGGATGGTCCAGTGAGCCGGGTGCCGATGACCGAAGCCGGCGCCGAGAAGCTGCGCGCCGAGCTGGAGCATCTGAAACGGGTCGAGCGGCCGCGCATCGTGCGCGCGATCGCGGAGGCGCGCGCCCACGGCGACCTCAAAGAGAACGCCGAGTACCATGCCGCGCGGGAGCAGCAGAGTTTCGCCGAAGGGCGGATTCAGGAAATCGAAAGCAAGCTCAGTCGCGCCCAGATCATCGACGTCACCCGCCTGCCGCCGGACGATAAAGTGATTTTTGGCGCCACCGTCACGGTGATCAACCTGGACAGCGACGAAACCCGGGTCTACCGCATCGTCGGCGACGACGAGGCCGATGTGAAGGCGGGCCGGATTTCCTACCAGTCGCCGATCGCGCGCGCCCTGATCGGCAAGCGGGTGGGCGACGAGGTTGCGGTGCAGACCCCCTCGGGTACAGTGAGCTACGAGATCGACCAGGTGGCGTACATCTGAGCAGGGTGGCATTCGGGGCGAGGCAGTACCCACCCCCATGGCTATTGATGTATCAGTGCATTGCGTGAGCCGCTTCACCGGAAAATTCATTGTTCTGAGAGGAATCCGACATGCGAATGAAAACTCCCCGCGTAGCGCCGGTGCAACCGGAAAACTGGACCGAGGAACAGCGTTCGGTGATCGGTGACCTGCGCGTCAACGGCCGCGTTCTCAATATTTTCAAAACCCTGGCCAATCATCCCAAGCTCGCCAAGCGGTGGCTGGTGTTTGCCAATCACATCATGGGCAAGTCCAGCCTCAGCCTGCGTGATCGCGAGATCCTGATTCTGCGTATCGGCTGGCTGTGCAAATCCGGCTACGAGTGGGGCCAGCATGTGCTGATCGGGTTGGAATGCGATCTCAATGCGGCCGAAATCGAGCGTATCAAGCAAGGCGCGGATGCGCCCGGCTGGACGCGCGCGGAGAGCCTGTTGTTGCGCGCGACCGACGAACTCCATGCGGATGCCTTTATCACCGATGCGACCTGGAAGGGTCTCGCCGAGTTCTATTCCACCGAGCAGTTGCTGGATATCGTGTTCACCGTGGGCCAGTACAACCTGGTGTCCATGGCGCTCAATACCTGCGGCGTGCAGCTCGACGAAGGCATGACGCTGGATCCGCAGCTCTGCAAATAGCAGAGGCTGCCACCACCACTTTTTCATTCACAAGCTACCCGGGAGTCACCATGAACTATGCCGATTACCAGCACCTGTTGTTCGAGCACAAACCCAAGGGCGTGCTGCTGATAACCATCAACCGTCCCGACGTGATGAATGCGACCAACGGCCGCCTGCACTGGGAGCTCACCCAGGTGTGGGATACGGTTGCCCGCGACGATGCGACCAATGTCGTGGTCATCACCGGCGCCGGCAAGGCGTTTTCCGCCGGTGGCGACCTGACCTGGATCGAGGGCGTCGTGGGCAAGGCCGATGCGGTGCAGCGTATCCAGAAGGAGGCGGCCGATATCGTCTACCGCATGCTGGACCTGGAAAAACCCATCATCTCGGCCATCAACGGGGTTGCCGTGGGCGCCGGATTGGCGGTGGCCATCATGGCGGACATCAGCATCATGTCCGAGACCGCGAAAATCACCGACGGCCACGTCAAGCTGGGCGTCGGCGCCGGTGACCATGCCGCCATCGTGTGGCCCATCCTGTGTGGCATGGCGAAAGCCAAGTATTACCTGATGACCGCCGAGTTCATCGACGGCAAGGAAGCCGAGCGCATCGGTCTGGTGAGCCTGTGCTGTCCCCAGGATCAGGTGTTGCCGCGCGCCCTGGCGGTGGCCGATCAGCTTGCTTCCGGCGCCCAACAGGCGATCCGCGGCACCAAGACCACGCTGAACGGCTGGATCAAGCAGGCGGCGCCCATCTTCGAGAACTCGCTGCGCATGGAGATGCAGTGCTTCCTGAGTCCCGACGCCGCCGAAGGCGTGGCCGCCGTGAAAGAAAAACGCCCGGCGAAGTTCCCCTCGGCCAAGGCCGGTTGAAGGTTCGGTCGTTGCGATGCCTGGTCCGGGACCGGGCTTAGCCGCCGTGGCGCAGCAGGTTGGAGAGGCGCGGGTCGGGTTGTGGGTTTTTGCGAAACAGCAGGATCACCCGACCCACGGCCTGTACCAGTTCCGCGCCGGTGGCCGCCGTGATGGCTTCGATCAACTCGCGACGCTGGTCGCGTTCCGGTACGGATATCCGGACCTTGATCAGCTCGTGATCGGTCAGTGCGCGCTCGATTTCCGCCCGGACAGGATCGGTGAACCCCTTGCTGGCTACGGTCACGGCAGGCGTCAGCCCGTGACCGATGCGGCGCAGATGTTTTTTGCCGTCGCTGTCCAGGCTCATGTCATACGCTCCGCAGGGGGCGGCGATTGTAGCAGACGCGATCATGGCGAAATCGAAGAACAGCAGTAGCCGGCGCTGGCTGCGCCAGCACGAGCGTGACCCCTATGTGCAGGCGTCGCGGCGCGAGGGCTATCGCTCCCGTGCGAGCTACAAACTGCTGGAGCTGGATCGGGCGTATCGCGTGTTTCGTCCCGGGCAGACCGTGGTTGATCTGGGCGCGGCGCCCGGTGGCTGGTCGCAGGTGGCGGCTCAGAAAATCGCGCCCGGTGGCCGGCTGTTTGCCTGCGATCTGTTGCCGATGGCGGACATTCCGGGGGTGACGTTCCTGCAGGGCGATTTCACGGAAACCGAAGTGCTGGCGGTATTGATGGATGCGCTCGGCGATGCGCGGGTAGACGTTGTAATCTCGGACATGGCCCCCAACATGAGTGGTATGCGGGGCGTGGATCAACCCAGGGCCATGTATCTGGTGGAGTTGGCGCTCGAGTTTGCCGCTCGCGTGTTGAAGCCCGGAGGGGTTTTCGTGGCCAAGGTGTTTCAGGGCGAAGGCTCCGATCTGCTGCTGGCGGCGGCGCGCAAGCAGTTCACGCGGGTTCTGGTCCGCAAACCGGACGCGTCGCGCCAGGAATCCCGTGAAGTCTACTGGGTGGCAAGCGGGCACCGCGCAACCCCACAGTCGGAGTAGCATAGTGGCTATAATCGTTTCCCATGACAGATGCTGTTGCCCATCCAGGCGGTCCCGGGCCGCCACGAGGATAATCCGTTGAGCGAGATGGCAAAGAACCTCATTTTGTGGCTGATCATTGCCGCCGTCCTGTTGTCGATTTTTCAGAATTTCAAGGGCGGGGCGGTACCCGAGACCATCACCTACACCAATTTTGTGGATGAAGTGCAGGCGGGGCAGGTACGATCGGTCGTCATCGACGGTCTGGTGATCGAAGGCGAACGCCAAAGCGGTGCCCGTTTCCGGACCGTCCGCCCCGACGTCTATGACAGCGGTCTGATGAGCGATCTGCTCAATCACAGCGTCAACGTCGAGGGACGCGAGCCCGACAAGGCCAGCTTCTGGCAGCAACTGTTCCTCGCCGCGTTCCCGATTCTGCTGATTGTTGGCATTTTCATGTTCTTCATGCGCCAGATGCAGGGTGGTATGGGTGGCGGACGCGCCGGACCCATGGCGTTTGGGAAATCCAAGGCGCGGCTGCTCAGTGAGGATCAGATCAAGACCACCTTTGCCGATGTCGCCGGCGTCGATGAAGCCAAGGAAGATGTCCGCGAGCTGGTCGAATTCCTGCGCGATCCCAGCAAGTTCCAGACGCTCGGGGGCCGCATTCCCCGGGGTGTCCTCATGTCCGGGCCGCCCGGCACGGGCAAGACGCTGCTGGCGCGGGCGATTGCCGGTGAGGCGCGGGTACCGTTTTTCTCGATCTCCGGTTCCGATTTTGTGGAAATGTTCGTCGGTGTCGGCGCCTCGCGGGTGCGCGACATGTTCGATCAGGCCAAAAAGCAGGCGCCCTGCATCGTCTTTATCGACGAAATCGATGCGGTCGGTCGCACCCGTGGTGGCGGCTGGGGGGGCGGCAACGACGAGCGCGAGCAGACGCTCAACCAGTTGCTGGTCGAAATGGACGGCTTCGAGGGCAACGAGGGCGTGATCGTGATCGCCGCTTCCAACCGCCCCGATGTGCTGGACAAGGCGCTGCTCCGCCCGGGCCGCTTTGATCGCCAGGTGTTCGTCGGACTGCCCGATATCCGGGGCCGCGAGCAGATTCTCAAGGTCCATGTGCGCAAGGTGCCGGTCGACGAACGTTTGAACCTGAGCATCGTGGCGCGCGGTACACCGGGGTTTTCCGGCGCGGATCTCGCCAACCTGGTGAATGAGGCGGCCCTGTTCGCGGCGCGTTCCAACAAGCGCCTGGTGACCATGGAAGAATTCGAGAAAGCCCGCGACAAGATCATGATGGGGTCCGAGCGTCGCTCCATGGTGATGTCCGAGGAAGAAAAGGCGAATACCGCCTACCACGAGGCGGGCCATGCGATCATCGGTCGGCTCATGCCCGAGCATGACCCGGTCCACAAGGTCACCATTATTCCGCGCGGCCGCGCACTGGGTTTGACCCAGTTCCTGCCGGAAGAGGATCAATACAGCATGAGTCGCCGCAAGCTGCTCGGACTGGTATGCAGCCTGTTCGGGGGGCGCATCGCCGAGGAGCTGATTCATGGCAGGGAAGGCGTCACCACCGGGGCTTCCAACGATATCGAGCGGGCCAGCCAGCTGGTGCGCGCCATGGTCACCAAATGGGGTCTGACCGAGGAACTCGGCCCGATTCTCTACGGCGAGGAGGAAACCATGGGTCCGGTCGCCGGGGCGCGCAATTTTTCCGGCGCCACTTCCCAGCGGATCGATGAGGAAGTGCGGCGCATCATCGACGAGTGCTACGCGCGCGCCAAAGGCTTGCTGGAAGAAAACATCGATATCCTGCACGCCATGAAAGCCGCGCTCATGGAGTACGAAACCCTGGATGCCGACCAGGTCAACGATCTGATGGCGCGGCGCAAGGTGCGTCCGCCCAGGGAGTGGCACGACGTGGACCTTGGACAGGGACCCAAGGGTGACGTTCGCGGTGCGACCGGGTCGACGCCCATTGGTGGTCCGGTGGAAGGCAGCTGACCCGGGACTGATGACCGATAACTGCCGGTCCGGCCAGTAATGGAGGGTTGTGTGACTTCATTTCAGCCACGCTGGCTGGAGCGTCGCCGCCGCTCGACGCCGCTGGTCATGGGTATTCTCAATGCGACACCGGATTCATTTTCCGGTGACGGCCTGTTCGCCAATGGCGGGAGCTTTCAGGGCAGAGGAAGCTGTGTTGATCGGGCGATCGCCCGGGCGGCGACGCTGGTCGCGGAAGGTGCCGACCTGCTGGACGTGGGCGGCGAATCCACCCGGCCCGGCGCCACGCCGGTATCCGACGCTGCCGAGCTTGACCGGGTGATTCCCATTATTGCCGCGCTGACGTCCCGCTTCGATGTGTTGATTTCCGTGGATACCAGCTCGCCGGTGGTCATGCGCGAGGCCGCAGCCGCCGGTGCGGCGCTGATCAACGACGTCCGCGCGCTACGGCGGCCCGGTGCGATGGCGGCGGCGGCGGCGACCCGATTGCCGGTGTGTCTGGTGCACATGCAGGGCGAGCCCGGGACCATGCAGGCATCTCCCCACTACGACGACGTGGTCGCCGAGGTGCGGGAATTTCTCGCAGCCCGGGTAGCCGCCTGTGGCGCGGCCGGGATATCCCGGGAAGCGCTACTGGTCGATCCCGGGTTCGGGTTCGGCAAAACCCTCGCGCACAATCTGGCACTGCTGCGTGCGTTGTCGAGCATCGCGCCGCCTGGAGTGCCGGTTCTGGCGGGACTCTCGCGCAAGCGCATGGTGGGAGAAATCACCGGCAACCCGGTGGCCGACCGGACTCATGGCAGTGTGGCGCTGGCATTGCTTGCGGCGCGTCTGGGCGCGGCCGTGGTGCGGGTGCACGATGTCGCGGCGACGGTAGATGCGCTGAAGGTTCTGGCCGCGGTCGAGCCCGGCTTGCGGTCGCCCGAGCCCTCTGCTGAGTCAATCCAATGACGAAGCGGCTGTTCGGCACCGACGGTATTCGCGGCCGTGTGGGGCAGCATCCCATCACCGCCGATTTCGTGCTCCGCCTGGGCTGGGCCGCCGGCAAGGTGTTCGGCCAGTACGGCGAGGGGCGGCGCTTGATTCTGGTGGGCAAGGACACCCGGATTTCCGGTTATCTGTTTGAGTCCGCACTCCAGGCGGGAATCATCGCCGCCGGCGTGGATGTGAGCTTGCTGGGGCCGATGCCGACGCCGGCCATCGCGTACTTGACCCGGACTTTTCGCGCCTCGGCGGGGATAGTGATCAGCGCGTCGCATAACCCCTTCGATGACAACGGCATCAAATTCTTCGGTGCCGATGGCTGCAAGCTGTCCGATGCGGTGGAAATCGAGATTGAGCGCCATCTGGGCGAACCGGTTACCACGGTGGCGTCGGAACAGCTCGGGCGCGCCAGCCGGATCGGGGATGCGGCGGGTCGTTACATCGAATTCTGCAAGGGGACGCTGCCCCCCGATATCAGTCTCAAGGGCCTGAAGCTGGTGGTGGATTGCGCCAACGGCGCGACTTACCACGTCGCGCAGGATGTATTCCGGGAGCTCGGCGCGACTGTCCATGCCCTGGGTGTCGAACCGGACGGCTGCAATATCAACCGCGATTGCGGATCGACCGCGCCGGCCGCCGTGCAGCAGGCGGTGCGGGCACTGGACGCAGATTTGGGTATTGCCTTCGATGGTGACGGTGATCGGGTCGTATTCGTGGATCGAACCGGGGCCATTGTGGATGGCGACCAACTCCTCTACGTGATTGCCGCGCATCGGCAGCGCCACGGCGATGGTTGCACCGGCGTCGCCGGGACCTTGATGACCAACTACGGGCTCGAACTCGCGTTGGCGCGGATCGGCGTGCCGTTTCTGCGTACCGCCGTCGGCGACCGCTATGTGAACGAGGCGTTGCGTGAACGCGAATGGACCCTGGGCGGCGAAAGCTCGGGCCATATCGTCTGTCGCGATCTCACCACCACGGGTGATGGTCTTGTTGCGGCCCTGCAGGTGTTGCGCGCGGTCATCGAAAGTGGACGGCCGCTCGATCAATTGTGCGTCGATGTGGCCAAGCTGCCGCAAATCATGATCAACGTGGCGGTCAGCGCCGGGTCTGCATTCCGCGTCGGACCAGAGGTGCGCGCGGCTGTCAGCACGGCGGAACGTAAACTTGCGGGCAAAGGTCGTGTGTTGTTGAGACCTTCCGGAACCGAGCCGGTGATCCGGGTCATGGTCGAAGGCGAAGACATCGATCTGGTGCAGTGCCTGGCCGAGGAAGTTGCTGCAGCGGTGGCTGGAGCGACTGGCTGAAGCCTTTTTTCTTGTTTGTCGAAGTTAACTTGGCTACTATTGGCGCCCTTTTTCGACCCGAGTTATGCGCAAACCTCTCGTTATCGGCAACTGGAAAATGAACGGCTCACAGCGTTCAGTGGGTCAGTTGCTTGACGGCATTGCGGGGGTTGCGAATCTCGACGTCGAAGTTGTCGTGTGTCCTCCCTTCGTGTATCTGGCCGAAGCGGCGGCACGGATTTCCGGCACCGGGATTCGCCTCGGCGCGCAGAGCCTGAGCGAATACGAATGCGGGGCCTACACCGGTGAGGTGGCGGGTTCAATGCTGGCGGATGTCGGCTGCCAGTACGTCCTGGTGGGACATTCCGAGCGGCGGCGGCTGTTCGGCGAAACCGACGTCCGGGTAGCGCGACAGTTTGAACGCGCGCGCGCAGCGGGCATTATTCCAGTGCTGTGTGTCGGTGAGGACGCGGCCGAGCGCAATGCAGGCGCGACCTGGCAGGTACTGCACCGCCAACTGGAGGCGATTGCCGACGTGGCGGGCTGGGAAGCGCTGGGAAAGTCGGTGATCGCCTATGAGCCCGTATGGGCAATTGGTACCGGCGCCACCGCGAGCGCCGCGCAGGTCCAGGATGTCCAGGTGCGCATTCGGGATTTGCTGGGTGCCGGTGGCGCCGAAACCCGGCTTTTGTACGGCGGCAGCGTATCGAAAACGAACGCTGCGGAATTGTTTGCACGGCCGGACGTAGATGGCGTTCTGGTCGGTGGCGCCTCGTTGCAGGCGGAAGAATTCATGGCCATTTGTAGGCTGGCGGTTGGAGAATCATGGAAACCCTGGTAATCCTGGTACATATTGTCACCGCCTGTGCAATCATTGCTTTCGTGCTGCTGCAGCAGGGCAAGGGCGCCGAGGCGGGTGCGTCCTTTGGCGCCGGTGCTTCGCAAACATTGTTCGGCAGCGTGGGTAGCTGGAATTTCTTCAGCAGGGTAACTGCGGGACTGGCATTGGTATTCTTCCTGACCAGTTTTGGTCTGGCGGTGATCGCGAAACATAACGCCGGCGCAGGTGCAGCGCTTACGCCAGCGATCGAGATGCTTGAGGCTGCGCCAGCGGACAATGAAATTCCGGCGGCGAACGCTGGCGACAATCATGCCGCCAGCGCGGAGATTCCGGCGCTGACAGATGAAGCCGCAAGTAAAGATACGGCAACCAAAGATACAGCGAGCAAAGATGTGGTGCCGCGGGACGCGCCACCGAAACCTTGAGTTTTGCCCAAGTGGTGGAATTGGTAGACACGCTATCTTGAGGGGGTAGTGGCGTAAGCTGTGCCGGTTCGAGTCCGGCCTTGGGCACCATGTTCTGGTTGGAATATTCCGGTCTAAGAAGCGTCGAATCGTCATTCACCGACCACCGACCACCGACGCGCAAGCGGCCGCCACCGCTCGACCCGATACATGGCCAGATATCGTTATCCATCGGTCATGTGTTCGTGTGGCTGTGCGCTGCGGCCATGTGGTCGGCGCGCCGCTGGCGGTTTCGGGATTGCCGTCAGTGCCATGGAACCTGTTGCGGCGCTTGACCGGATAAGGGTCTGATCTTATACTTCGCGCCCCTCGCGTTGATGCAAGTTCAGGGCAGCGCGAGGGTCGGGAACTACCAGATTCCTGAGGCGGCGCAAGCCGTTTGTCGATGCGGGGTGGAGCAGCCTGGTAGCTCGTCGGGCTCATAACCCGAAGGTCGTAGGTTCAAATCCTGCCCCCGCTACCAAATTTCGCCGGCACATGTCATGTGTGCCAGCCGATGACAAGGGCCCCTGATATCAGGGGCTTTTTGTTTTCTGGGGATCTTTTTGTTTTCTGGGGATCATGGTTTTTGCAGCGGTTGGCGTATTCGAGGTGCTGACGCAGCAGGATACGCCGGGCTGGAGGCGAATCCGGGGAGACAATCGCGGGGTAGCATGGGGCGTGACGACAGACTGAAAGCATTGATCGAGCCGGTGGTGACCGCTTTCGGTTGCGAGCTTTGGGGCCTGGAGTTTTCGGCGGCTGGCCGGCGCGGCGTGCTCAGGGTATATATCGACAAGTCGGATGGAGTCGGCATTCAGGATTGTGAGCGTGTCAGCCGACAGC
Organism: uncultured Gammaproteobacteria bacterium; assembly: GCA_963708735.1. Lineage (GTDB taxonomy): Bacteria > Pseudomonadota > Gammaproteobacteria > Pseudomonadales > Porticoccaceae > JAGPUQ01. The sequence continues at coordinate 203,957 of CAVPTW010000042.1, read as the reverse complement.
TGGGCAGTTTGCTGGACGTTGAAAACCCCATTGCAGGTGAATACACCCTGGAGGTGTCATCGCCAGGGTTGGATCGCCCCCTTTATGAGCTGGATCAGTTCCGGCAGTTTGTAGGATCCGACATCAGCTTGCGCTTGCGCGCCCCGTTTGAGGGGCGACGTAAATTCCAGGGACGTCTGGTCGCTGTGGAAAAAGACGAGATTGTCATGATGGTCGACGACCATGAATATTTATTTCCGCATGCCGGTGTTGAACGGGCAAGCGTAGTGCCGCAATTTGGTAACGAGTGAGAGCGTTGGAATGAGCAAGGAAATCCTGCTGGTTGCCCAGGCTGTGTCCAATGAAAAGGGCGTTGCCGAGGGTGTGATTTTTGACGCCATGGAGCAGGCGCTCGCAATGGCGACCAAAAAGCGTTTCGACGAAGACTCCAATATCCGCGTCACCATAGACCGGCGCACCGGGGACTACGAGACTTATCGCTGGTGGACCGTAGTCGATGATGCCACGTTGGCCGAGTTGGGCACCCAGTTCACGCTGCAAGAGGCACATGAGCGCAACCCGGATCTCAAACCGGGCGATATTTATGAAGAGCGGATCGACAACGTCGAGTTTGGGCGGATAGCGGCCCAGACGGCCAAGCAGGTCATCGTACAGAAGGTGCGCGATGCGGAGCGGGCGCTGGTCGCGCGGCAATACGAGCATCGGCTGGGCGAGCTGCTGAGCGGCATGGTCAAAAAAGTCACGCGCGAACACATCATTGTTGATCTCGGCAACAACGCGGAAGGGCTGCTGCCGAGGGAAGAACTGGTAGGTCGGGAAGTATTCCGCGTCAACGACCGGGTGCGTGCGGTGCTGATCGGCATCAACACCGAAGGCCGCGGTCCGGTGTTGCTGATGAGCCGGCGCTGCAATGCCATGTTGACTCAATTGTTCCGTATTGAAGTTCCCGAAATTGCCGAACAGGTGATCGAGATTCGGGCTGCCGCGCGCGACCCTGGTGCACGGGCAAAAATTGCCGTGAAGACCAATGATGGGCGCATAGACCCCATCGGCGCCTGCGTCGGCATGCGCGGTGCGCGGGTGCAGGCCGTGTCCAACGAGCTCGACGGCGAGCGCATTGATATCGTGTTGTGGGACGATAATCCCGCGCAGTTGGTCATCAATGCGATGGCGCCCGCGGAAGTCGAATCCATTATTGTGGATGAGGACAGCCATTCCATGGACGTGGCCGTCGCCGGCGACACTCTCGCCCAGGCCATAGGGCGAGGTGGCCAGAATGTGCGCCTGGCATCCGATCTCACCGGTTGGAATATCAACGTGATGAGCGTGGATGAGATTCAGGCCAAGCAGCAAGAGGAGGCCGGCAGCACCATCCAGCAGTTCATGGACAAGCTCGATATCGATGAAGACGTAGCCAGCGTGCTCGTTGAGGAAGGTTTTACGACGCTGGAAGAGATCGCTTATGTGCCCATCGACGAAATGGCTGGTATCGAGGGATTTGATCGCGAGATCGCTGAAGAATTGCGGGCTCGCGCGAAGGACGCTCTGTTGACCCGGGCGTTGGCCTCCGAGGAGGAGTTGGCAGACGCGATTCCCGGAGAGGATCTGCTGGCGATGGCCGGAATGAATTCTGCGCTGGCCCACAAACTGGCGGCCAACGGTATTGTTTCTGTCGAGGATCTCGCCGAGCAGTCTGTCGATGACTTGCTGGACATTGACGAGGCGATGTCACCGGAGCAGGCCGCGGAGCTGATAATGACAGCGCGTGCACCCTGGTTTGCAACGAATGAAGTTTGAGACAAGTGAAATGTGAAACGGATCAAGTTTGATGCGGATTGCGCATAAAGTGGGGAAAGGAACAGCATGGCTCAACTGACTGTCAGTGAACTTGCCAAAGTGGTCGATGCTCCGGTTGAGCGCTTGCTTCGGCAAATGCACGCCGCCGGGCTGTCGCACGACTCTGCCGAGCAGGTAGTCAACGATGAAGATAAACAGAAGTTACTGATTTATCTGAAAAGCCTACATGGTGAAGAGACCGAGGAGCCGCGCAAAATCACCCTGCGCCGCAAGACCGTGAGCACGTTGCGCGCTGGGTCTGGCAAGCGCGTCGTCAATGTGGAAGTGCGGAAGAAACGCACTTACGTCAAACAGGACGAAAGCGAAGGGACGGAACCAACCGCAGAGATTGTGGCGGCGGTTGCTGCTCCGACCGTGCTGGAAGATCCAGAAGCAAAACGGATCGCCGCCATTGAAGCGCGCCGCAAGGCGGAGGAAGACCGGGTGCGCGCCACCGAGGAGGCGCGACGATCGTCGGAATCGGAACCAGGCCCAGAATTGGTGCCCGAAAAAGTGATCGTCAAGACCGATGGCGCGCCCACGGTGGTTGCTGCAATAGCGGCGGCGGAGCCGATTGGCGATGGTGGCAAAGCCGGGAAGAAGCGTGAAAAGCGCGACGATTCTCCGCTGGATGTCGACGACGACAAGCCCAAGAAGAAGAAGCCACTCAAAGGGCAGCGCAAGCAAAAAACAGAAGGCGTTGCGGAAATATTGGTGGAAGACGACGAAGCCGACCGCAAGCCGAGACTGCTGTCGGGGCGTCCGGTGGTGCAGGCCCGCAATATCCATGTGTTCAAAAGACCCACCGGAAAAATTGTGCACGAAGTTGAAGTTCCTGAAGAAATTACCGTCGCTGATCTAGCCCAGAAAATGGCGGTCAAGGCAGCCATGGTTATTCGCGAGTTGATGAAAATGGGCATCATGGCCACGATCAATCAGACGATTGACCGTGATACCGCGTTTCTGGTGATCGAGGAAATGGGGCACAAGCCAGTGGCCGTCGCCTCGCGCGAAGCTGCCGCGGAAGAGACGTTCCGCGAAGGGATTGCGGCGATCGAGGGCGAGTCCCTGCCGCGCGCGCCAGTGGTTACCGTGATGGGCCATGTCGACCATGGCAAAACTTCACTGCTCGATTACATCCGTAAATCCCGTGTCGCGTCCGGTGAAGCCGGTGGCATCACACAGCATATCGGTGCTTATCATGTGCAAACACCGCGCGGGTTTATCACGTTCCTCGATACCCCGGGTCACGCCGCCTTTACCGCCATGCGCGCCCGCGGCGCCCGCGCCACCGATGTGGTGATTCTTGTCGTCGCGGCAGATGACGGCGTGATGCCGCAGACCAAGGAAGCCGTCGCGCACGCGCGTGCCGCTGGCGTACCCCTGGTAGTCGCCATCAACAAGATTGACAAGCCGGGCTCGAATATCGATCAGATCATGAGCGAGCTGTCGGCATTGGGGGTTGTGCCCGAGGAGTGGGGTGGTGATACGCAGTTCGTGCGGGTTTCCGCCCACACCGGCGAGGGTATAGAAGCGCTGCTCGAAGCCGTGTCCCTGCAGGCGGAACTGCTTGAACTGCGCGCCCCGGTCGCGGTGCCGGCGCGTGGCGTCGTGATCGAAGCGCGCGTCGATCGGGCGCGGGGTGTGGTCGCGACCTTGCTGGTACAGGCGGGCACTCTGCGCCCCGGCGATTTTTTGCTGGCCGGGGAAAGTATCGGCAAAGTGCGGGCAATGATCGGTGACGATGGCGCGCCGGCGCGCGAGGCCGGCCCGTCAATCCCGGTGGAAGTGCTCGGCCTTGATACCCCGCCGCAAGCTGGTGATGAGTTCTACGTGACTTCCGACGAACGTCAGGCGCGTGAAATCGTCCAGCTGCGTCAGGCCCGGTCGCGCGACCAGCGCGTGGCGCGCCAGCAAGCCGTCAACCTCGAGAACGTATTTGCCGGGTTTGAAGGCACCGCGCGCAAAGTGCTGCCGGTGATCGTCAAGGCCGACGTGCGCGGTTCCCTCGAAGCGCTGTTGTCCGCGCTGCACGACCTTGCCACCGATGAGGTGGGTGTGCATGTGGTGAGCTCCGGGATTGGCGGGCTGACCGAATCCGACATCAATCTCGCGGTTACCACCGGTGCGGTGGTGCTGGGTTTCAATGTCCGCGCCGATGCCGCCGCGCGCAAGGTCGCCGCCGCCGAAGGTGTCGATATCCGTTACTACAGTGTTATTTACCACCTGCTCGATGAGGTCAAGCAGGCGTTGTCGGGCATGTTGGCGCCCGAAGTACGCGAGGAAATCGTCGGCATCGCCGAAGTGCGCGAAGTGTTTCGCTCGCCGAAATTTGGTCAGGTCGCCGGTTGCCGCGTAGTGGAAGGTGCGCTGTATCGCAACAAGCCGATTCGGGTGTTGCGTGACAACGTGGTGATTTTTTCCGGTGAACTGGAGTCCTTGCGACGCTTCAAGGACGATGTGGCCGAGGTGCGTGCCGGTACCGAATGCGGTGTCGGGGTGAAAGGCTACAACGATATTCGCCCCGGCGATCAGATCGAGGTCTACGACATCCAGCGGGTGGCGCGGCAGCTCTAGCGAGGCCAGCATATGCCCAGAGAGTTTAAGCGCAGCGAGCGGGTCGCCGATGCACTCCAGCGTGAGCTGGCGGAGCTGTTGCGCACCGAGCTCGACGATCCGCGCGTCGAACTGGCCAACATCACCAGTGTCGATGTCAGCCGCGACCTTACGAGCGCCAAAGTGTTTGTGAGCTTTATCGGCCAGCGCACCGCGGAGCAGTGTGCGGAGGCGATTGCGGCGCTCAACGGCGCCGCCGGGTTTTTGCGGGGCAGACTCGGCGGCCTGATTCGCCTGCGCGTCATGCCACGCTTGCATTTCATCCACGACACCACCGGTGACCGCGGCCAGCGGCTTGCCGCCTTGATCGAGCACGCGCTGGCAAGCGATGAGCGCGCCCGTCGCGCGGAGCAAAGCTGAGGTGGCGCGTACGCGCAAGGGCAGATCCGTGGACGGCATTCTGGTGCTCGATAAACCGGCGGGTCCGACCTCGAACCAGGCCCTGCAGCGCGTAAAATGGCTGTTTGACGCCGCCAAGGCGGGACATACCGGGAGTCTGGATCCTCTGGCGACGGGTGTACTGCCGATCTGTTTTGGTGAAGCCACCAAATTCACCCAATTTTTGCTGGAGGCCGACAAGACCTACGCCAGTACTTTCCGTCTGGGTGTGACCACGACCACCGGCGATCAGGACGGCGAAGTGCTGGCGGAACAGAGCACAGCCGGAATATCCGCCGCGCGGATCGAAGCGGCGCTGGTGTCGTTTCGTGGCGTCATCGAGCAGATTCCCTCGATGTATTCGGCACTCAAGCAAGCTGGCCAGCCACTTTACAAGCTGGCGCGTCAGGGGATCGAGGTGGAGCGCGCGCCGCGTCGGGTGACTATCCACAGCTACGAAATTTGTGAGTTTCGTGGCGGCGAATGTGCCGAAGTGGATGTGGTGATCCGTTGCAGCAAGGGCACCTACATCCGGACGCTCGCCGAAGATCTCGGCCGCCAATTGGGCTGTGGTGCTCATGTGACCCGTTTGCGGCGTCTGGCGTCGGGTCCGTTTGGCGAAGCCGATGCGGTGACGCTGGATCAGATCGACGCGCTGCGTACCGGCGGATCGTTCGCGGCACTGGATATCTTGCTGCACCCGGTGGATGCGGCAGTTGCCGACCGTCTCGCGCTGGAACTGCCGGAGAATCTGTCCTGGTATTTCTTGCGTGGCCAGGCGGTGGCGCTGGCGCAGGCGCGGCAGCAAGCGAGCGAGGGCGATCTGGTAAGGGTTTTCAGGGCGCCGGGAGAATTTCTCGGCGTTGGCGAAGTATTGGACGACGGCCGCATCAAGCCCCACCGGCTGGTGGCCGGAGCCCAGCGCTAGCAGGTTGTTGAAAAACTGCTGGACGAATACCGGAGCGGCATGGTGCCGCATCCGGCAACCACTGGGCGGTCTGCAAATATGCGCGGACCGACCCGAATCCTATCGGCATATTGGAGACTACGACATGGCACTGAACGCAGAAGAAAAATCCGTGATCATTCGCGACAACGCGAGCGCTGCAAATGACACCGGCTCACCGGAAGTCCAGGTTGCACTGCTGAGCGCCAACATCGACAAGTTGCAGGGTCACTTCAAGGAACACAGCAAGGACCACCATTCCCGGCGCGGGCTTATCCGCATGGTGAATCAGCGTCGCAAACTGCTGGATTACCTGAAAGGCAAGAACCCTGAGCGCTACCGGCAGTTGATTGCCAAGCTCGGCTTGCGCCGTTGAGGCGATTTCATTCGCGGCAGCCCCGCCGGGGCTGCCGCCGCAACCAGAAGCAGGTGAACGTGTGAATTTGGTTAAAAAATCATTCAAGTATGGCAACCATGACGTCACGCTGGAGACCGGGCGCATCGCCCGCCAGGCGACCGGTGCGGTGCTGTGCAGCATGGACGGTACCGTGGTGTTGTGTACCGCGGTGGCTGCTCGCGATGCGCGACCGGGCCAGGATTTTTTCCCGCTGACCGTCAACTATCAGGAAAAAGCCTACGCTGCCGGCAGAATTCCCGGCGGTTTTTTTCGCCGCGAAGGTCGTCCGACGGAAAAAGAAACCCTGACCAGCCGACTCATCGACCGGCCGCTGCGGCCGCTGTTTCCCGCCGGGTTTCGCAACGAAGTGCAGGTGATCGCTACCGTGATGTCGGTGGATCGCGACATGGATCCGGATGTCGCGGCCCTCATCGGTTGTTCGGCGGCGCTGGCGATTTCCGGGATTCCCTTCGACGGCCCGATCGGTGCCGCACGCGTCGGCTATCATCCGGACCAGGGTTATCTGCTCAACCCGCGCTACAGCGAACTCGAAACCTCGCAGCTCGACATGGTCGTGGCGGGTACCCGGGACGCCGTATTGATGGTGGAATCGGAAGCCAAGGAACTCCCCGAAGACCTGATGCTGGGCGCCGTGCTTTTCGCCCACCAGGAAATGCAGGCGGTGGTCCAGGTGATCGACGAACTGGTGCGGGATGCGGGCAAACCGCGTTGGGAATGGCAGCCGCCGGCCGACAACGCCGCCCTGTTGCAGGCGATCACCGCGCAGATTGGCGACGATCTTGCCGCTGCCTATCGGATTACCGAGAAGCAACAGCGCCAGGCACGTCTGACCGAATTGCGTGACCGCTGCGTCGGCCACCATACCGATGAAGCCGCGGGCGTAACCGCCGAACAGGTGAGCAACCTGTTCAAGAAGCTGGAAAAGAAAGTGGTGCGAGGACGCGTGGTCGCCGGCGAACCGCGCATCGACGGTCGAGACGCCCGTACCGTGCGCCCCTTGGCCATCGAAGTGGGCGTGCTGCCCAATGCCCATGGTTCGTCACTGTTCACCCGCGGCGAAACCCAGGCCATCGTGGTCGCTACTCTGGGTTCGTTGCGCGATGCGCAGATGATCGATGCTCTGGAAGGATCGCGCCGTGATCGCTTCATGCTGCATTACAACTTTCCTCCCTACTCGGTCGGCGAGACGGGCCGCATGGGCGGCACCAGTCGGCGCGAGACTGGCCACGGTCGTCTGGCGCGGCGTGGCATCGCGGCGATGCTGCCCAGCGAAGACGAATTTCCCTACACGGTCCGGGTCGTGTCGGAGATCACCGAATCGAACGGTTCCAGCTCGATGGCGTCGGTGTGCGGCTCCAGCCTCGCGCTGATGGATGCCGGGGTGCCGCTGAAGGCGCCGGTGGCGGGCATCGCGATGGGCCTGGTGAAGGACGACAACGGCTTCGCGGTTCTGACCGACATCCTCGGCGACGAAGATCATCTCGGTGACATGGATTTCAAGGTTGCCGGTACCACGGCGGGTATTACCGCATTGCAGATGGACATCAAGATCCAGGGCATCACCGAGGAAATCATGGAGGTGGCGCTGCATCAGGCACTCGCCGCGCGCCTGCATATTCTCGCCGAGATGAACAAGGTGATCGCGGTCAGCCGCGCCGAAGTCGCGGATAACGCGCCGCGCTTCCGCACCCTGAAGATCGATCCGGAGAAAATCCGCGACGTGATCGGCAAGGGCGGCTCCACCATTCGCGCGCTTACCGAAGAAACCGGCGCGACTATCGACATCCAGGACGACGGCTCGATTCGTATCTACAGCGACAGCCGCGACGGTCTGGATCGGGCGGTTTTCCGCATCCAGGAAATCACCGCCGAGGCGGAAGTCGGCAAGATCTACGAAGGCACGGTCGCGCGGATCGTGGACTTCGGTGCCTTTGTGACCATCATGCCGGGTACTGACGGCCTGGTGCATATCTCCCAGATCGCCGACCAGCGCGTGGAGAAAGTCAGCGACTTCCTGACCGAAGGCCAGAAGGTCAAGGTCCGGGTGCTCGACGTCGATGCCCGCGGCCGCATCAAGCTGTCCATCAAGGACGCGCTCGATGATGCGGAGCGCGCCGCCAGGGTGTCCCATGCGCCGAAGGCGGAACCCGTGCCGATGGCGGATGCGCCGGCAGATATGGATTGAGCGCGCCAGCGCAATAAAAAACGGGGCTTCGGCCCCGTTTTTTATTGCCTTGTTTGACGGATTCCTCAGAGAGTTGCAGCGACTTCGTTGCCGGCAGCGATGGCGGCAAAGGCATCCAGTTCCGCCGCCTGGCGGGCGCCCCCTATGGCGTGGACCGGAATACCGCGAGCCGTCAGCGCGGCGCTCAACTCATCCAGAGGCTCCTGGCCGGCGCAGACGATGACGCTGTCCACCGCGAGCACCTGATCCTCGTCCCCTATGCGGTAATGCAGTCCTGCGTCATCGATTTTGCGGTAGCTGACGCCGGGGATGCAGCGCACACCACTGCCTTCCAGTTCCGCCCGCAGTACCCAGCCGCTGGTCAGGCCGAGACCGCGGCCCATGGCGCCGGGTTTGCGCTGGAACAGCGTAATCTGATGCGCCGGCGCCGGGAATTTGGGTCCGCCCGGCAACAGGCCGCCGGGTGCGCGCAGACTGGTGTCCACGCCCCACTTGGCGAGAAAGGTATCGGTGTCCGGCGCGCTGTCGCCGTGCCCGTGCAGAAGCAGCATGGCGGCGTCGTAGCCGATGCCGCCCGCGCCCAGAATCGCGACCCGTGGCCCGGCCTGACGGCGGCCGGCGAGCAGGTCCGCATAGGGGATCACCATGGGGTGGTCGATGCCCTCGATATCCGGCGTGCGCGGGCTGATGCCGGTGGCGACCACGACCGCGTCGTAACCGGCTGCCATCAGTGTCTCGGGCGTCGCCCGGGTGTTGAGGCGCACGGCGACACCCAGGTCCGCGAGCCGGGTGCGGTAGTAGCGGATCAGTTCATGGAATTCGGTCTTGTCCGGAACCCGCTTGGCGAGATTCATCTGGCCGCCGATGTCGCCGCTGGCTTCGTACAGGGTGACCTGATGCCCCAGTTGCGCGGCGGAGACGGCCGCCGACAGGCCGCCGGGACCGGCGCCCACCACCGCGACCTTGCGTGAACTCCCGGTACGGCGGGGTGCTTGCTCGCCATCCAGTTCGCGACCCGCACGCGGATTGACCAGGCAGCGGGTGGGTTTGCCCTTGAAGATGAAGTCCAGGCAGGCCTGGTTGCAGCCGATACAGGTGTTGATGGTGTCGGGGCGACCGGCCTGTACCTTGGCTGCGAATTCGGGATCGGCCAGCATGGCGCGGGCGAGCGATACCATGTGCGCGTCGCCGGTGGCGATGATGTCTTCGGCGACTTCCGGCGTATTGATACGGTTGGACGCCACCACCGGCACCCTGACGTGGTCGGTGATGTTGCGGACCGCGAAGCGCCAGGCGCCACGCGGCACCATATAGGCGATGGTGGGGATATGCGCTTCGTGCCAGCCGACCCCGGTGTTGAACAGGGTGACGCCGGCCGCTTCCAGGTGTTGCGCGAGTTCGGCGGTCTCCGCGCCGGTGGCGCCGTCCTCCACCAGATCGATGCAGGAAATGCGGTACATCAGGATGAAATCCGCGCCCACCCGCGCGCGGATGCGACGCACGACTTCGAGCGCAAAACGCATGCGGTTTTCATGGCTGCCGCCCCAGTCATCGCTGCGGTTGTTGGTGCGCCGTGCCAGGAACTGGTTGATCAGATAGCCTTCCGAGCCCATCACCTCGACGCCGTCATAGCCGGCTTCGCGCGCCAGCACGGCGGTGTTGGCGTAGTCTTCGATGTACTGGACGATTTCCGCGCCGGACAGCACCCGCGGCACGCGCGGATTGATGCGCGAGCGGATGTCGGAAACCCCGACGATGCTCGGGTCTTTCGCATAGCGCCCGGTGTGCAGAATCTGCAGGAGGATTTTGCCACCCTCGCGATGCACCCGGTCGGTGATCAGGCGGTGGCAGGGAACATCGTCGGCGCGGTGAAAAATGGGCCCGCCTTCCTCGATGCGGCCGGTCTCGTTGGGGGCGTAACCGCCGGTCACGATCAGCCCCGCGCCGCCCCGGGCGCGCTCGCCGTAGAAGGCTGCCAGGCGCTCGAAGGGCCGGTCGAGAAGTTCGAGTCCGGAGTGCATCGAGCCCATCATGATACGGTTTTTGAGGGTGACGAACCCCAGGTCGAGGGGCGCGAGCAGATGGGAGAAGGTCATCGGAATTCCTCGACAGAAAACAGGATCGGCGGGCCAAAACGCCCGAAATCATACTTCAGGACGCGGCGGTCGGCCCAGGGTGCCCGTTACAATGCCGATCTCGGATGCAACGGACCGGTCTCGCCATGAATGACGCGCGGGCGCTGCGATGACACTGAGCTGGGGCTGGGTGTTGCTGGTCGTGCAGACGCTGCTGGGTCTGGGCGCGGCCTGGCACGCATTGCTGAACAAACGCGATTCGCGTTCGGCGCTCGGCTGGATGGCGGTTGCGCTGGCGCTGCCCATCGCCGGGCCCCTGGCGTATGTGCTGTTCGGCATCAATCGGGTGCGCGCACGCGCGCGCCGCAGGAGTCGCCTGTCGCCTGCGGCGGGCGCAGCACCTTGCGGCCCCGACGATTCCTGCATCGCGGTGTCCGAGCTGTCCGATCTGGCACGCGCCGGGGCCGTAATCACTGGCATGCCGCTGCGCCCGGGCAATCGCATCGCCGCGCTCCGCAATGGCGAGCAGGTGTATCCCGCCATGCTGGAGGCCATTGCTGCCGCAGTGGTCAGTGTCGATCTTTCGACCTATATCTTCGAGAACAATGCCACTGGACACCGGTTCGTGGATGCCCTGGTCGCCGCTCGGCAGCGTGGTGTGCGGGTGCGCGTACTGCTGGACGGAATGGGCGAATGGTATTCACCCGGCGCCCACCGCCTTCTGCGGCGCGGCGGACTCGAGGTGAAGAGCTTCAACCCGCTGCGGTTATTACCGCCCAATCTCGCCGTCAATCTGCGCAACCATCGCAAGCTGCTGGTGGTGGACGGGGCAGTGGCTTTTGCCGGTGGCATCAATATCGGGGACCGCCATCTGCTCGTCCCGCCCCGTACCAAACATCCGGTTGCCGATCTGCATTTTCAGCTGTGGGGACCGGTAGTCGCCGACTTGCAGCGGGTGTTCACCGATACCTGGCGGCAGGCGGGCGGTAATTTCTCGGCGGTCGCGGACGTAGAGAAACCTTTGGCCGATACAACCACCGGGCCGACGGGGGCCAGTCTGTGCCGGGTGATCGCGGACGGACCCGACGAGACTCTGGATCAACTTACTCTGGTGTTGCAGTCCGCGGTCAGCGCCGCGCGCCGCAGTGTGCGCATCATGACGCCCTATTTTCTGCCGTCGCGGGAGCTGATCGCCGGTCTGCAGAGTGCGGCGCTGCGCGGAGTTGTCGTGACCATACTGCTGCCGGAGCGGAGCAATTTGCCCTATGTGCACTGGGCAACCCGCAACCTGCTCTGGGAGCTGCTCCACCGCGAAGTGCGCGTGTTCTATCAGCCCGCGCCGTTCAACCACGGCAAGCTGCTGGTGGTGGATGAAAGCTATGTACTGCTGGGATCGGCGAACATCGATCCCCGCAGTTTGCGGCTCAATTATGAACTCGGCGTAGAAGTGTTCGACCCGGCGTTTGGCGCCGACATGAGCGGCCTGTTCGACACCCTGGTCGCGGGTTCGCGCCCGGTCACTGGCGCCGAGCTGGAGGGGCGCTCGCTCATCGTGCGCACCCGGGATGCGCTGTGCTGGTTGTTTTCGCCGTATCTTTGACAGCCGGCTAATCCGCCGCGGCCGCGTGGCCGCCGGCGACCGGTGCTTTCTTGAGGCAGGCGATCACCAGCAGGCTGATGATGAAGGCGGTGCCGATTACGTAGAACGCATCGTTGAACGCCATCACCTGACTTTGCCGGCGCGCCAGGGCATCGATCGCCAGCAGCGCCTGCTGCTGCGCCAGCTCCGGATCCGCGCCCAGGGACGCGAAATACCCGGTCATGGCCTGCAAGCGCTCCTGGGTGATAGGGTTGTAGAGCGAGACCGACTCCAGAATATGGTTGGAGTGGAAGTGCTCACGCACGGTGACAAAAGTCGCCAGCAGCGCGATGCCGATGGACCCACCCAGATTGCGCATCACGTTGAACAGTCCCGAAGCGGAACCTACCTGCGCCGGTTCAATACCCGCAGTGCCGATCACCGACAGCGGGATCATGATGAATGGCATGCCGAGGCCGCGAATAAGGTGCGGCATGACAATATTGTCGTGGGCGTAGTCGGTCGTCATGTGGATGTTGAGCAGGCAGCTAAGACCAAACACGCCGGCGCCGATGGCGAGCAGGATGCGTAGATCCACGATTTTCATCAGGCGCAAAACGATGGGCACCATCACCAGCTGCGGCAGCCCGATCCACATCATCACCTGGCCGATCTGGAGTGCGTTGTAACCGTGCACCTGGGTCAGGTACAACGGCATGATGAACACCGAGCCGTAGAGTCCGAGCCCCAGCACCACGTTGACGATGTTGGCGAGCCCGAAATTGCGCCGCAGCATCAGACGCAGATTGATGAAGGGGTTTTTGCCGGTCAGCTCAATGATGAAAAACAACAGCAGGCTCACTCCGGCAAGCACGGCGCCGCGCGCGATGAACTCGGATTCGAACCAGTCCTTGCGATCGCCTTCTTCCAGCACGATCTCCAGGGCGCCCAGTCCGACCGCCATGGTGGCGATGCCCCACCAGTCGCCTTTCTTCAGCAGGGCGCGATTGCCCGGCGCCGGCTGCAAACCGCGCCAGAGCAGGAAAAACATGATGCTGGTGGGGACGAGTTGAAGATAAAAAATCGTCTGCCAGCCGAAATTTTCCGACAGATAACCACCGAGGGTTGGGCCGATAGTGGGCGCCTGGGTGGCGGTCAGAGCGAACATGCCCATCCCGACCGCCTGCTTGCTGGCGGGCAACAGAGTCAGGATGATCGCGAAGGACAGCGGGATCAGCGTGCCGCCGGAGAGCCCGGCCAGGGCGCGAAATACCAGCATGGATTCCAGATTCCAGGCCATCGCGCAGAGCGTCGTGAAGAACATGAACAGCGCGGTATTCCAGAGGATGTAGCGGCGCAGGCCGAACACCTGGGTAAGCCAGCCAGTGATGGGAATCACCATGATTTCCGCCGTCAGATAGGCGGTCGAGATGAAGGAGCCTTCTTCAAGGGTAGCGCCCAGCGCGCCCTGGATATCCTTCAGCGAGGCATTGGTGATGTGGATATTGAGAACGGCGATGAAGGCGCCCAGCACGCCGCCGAACACCGTCATCCAGGTGCCGACGGAAACCTGCTCCCGCGCGGTATCCGCTGCCGCCATGCCGGCTGTGTTGCTCACGGGACTGTCAGGATGGCGGGTTGTCTGGGGGAGGACTTCGCCCGCATTCAATCACCGTCATCCTGTGTGAGGCTTTCCTTGGGGGTTTCCGGGCCACTACGGGTGTCGATATAGGCGATCACCGACATGCCGGGCCGCAATTGCACGACCTTCGGGTTGCTGTGATCGAGAACGATCTTGACCGGCACGCGCTGCACGATCTTGGTGAAATTACCGGTCGCGTTATCGGGCGGCAGCAGACTGAACTCCGCGCCGCTGGCGGGCGACACACTCTCCACAACGCCCGTAAAGTGTTCGTCCGGGAAAGCGTCGACATCGATGACGGCTTTTTGTCCCGGCAGCATCTTGGTCAACTGGGTCTCCTTGAAGTTGGCGCTGACCCAGATATTGTCGAGGTCCACCAGGGCCAGTTTGCGCACGCCAGTCTGGGAATATTCACCCGGCTCGATCTGTTTGTTGCCGACGATGCCGGCGGTCGGCGCCCGCACATCGGTGAGGTACAGATCGATTTCCGCGAGACGCAGCTCGGCTTGCGCCAGTTCCTGAGCGGCTTTGAGTTCGGCGGCTTGATCCGACAACACGCCGAGCTGGGCACGTTCAGCGGCGAGGTTGGCCTGGGTGCGACTCAGTTCGGACTCGGCGCGGGCGACATCGGTGCGCGCGTGGTCATAGCGCTGACGGTCGGTGAAGCCCTTGGTTTGCAGGACATCGGCGCGGATCAGGTCTTGTTTGGCACGATCGAGTTCAGCGCGTGCTGTAAGCACCTCGGCCTCCTTCGCATTGATGGTGGCCGCCTGGTGCGTCAGCTGGGTTTGCAGGTGGGCCAACTCGGCGGTGCGCTGCGCCACCATTGCCTGAGCACGGTCGCGGCGTGCGGTATAGGTGGACTTGTCGAGGGAGTAGAGTATTTCGCCGACATTGACGTGCTGGTTGTCCTTCACAAAGACATCCGCCACCGGTCCGGCAACGCGCGAGCTGATGACGGTGATATCGGCGCGCAGGTAGGCGTTATTGGTGCTCTCCCAGAAGCGGCCCTCGAACCACCAGTATTTGACCGTCACGACGACCGCCGTCAGAGCGGCAATACCCAGTAATGCCAGAATCAACCTGCGCTTCATGATCCGCGATACCTGTTGCTGTGGTGCGGGACTGGCCCGGTAAGCGCCCGGCGGTAGAGTGCCGGGGTGCCGTTGTTATGGTTTGAATGGTACTGTACCGTACGGTATCAGTGGGGGCAGAGTTCGCGCAACCTCTTTGCGCAAATCGCGGTTGTCCCGTCACTGTCACCGCGGTCATGCGAATTACGGGATGGATGCGGACCAGCCCACCGTCACAGGGACAAGACCATGCAGTTACCGGCACCTACCCGGGGCGATACCCGACGCGCGGCGATTCTCGAGGCCGCCACCGAGGTATTCATGGAGCTCGGGTACGCCGGCGCGAGTGTGGACCGTATCGTACAGCGGGCGGGGGGATCCAAGGGCACCGTTTACCGCCACTTCGGCTGCAAGGCCGACCTGTTCGCGGAAATCATCACCGCGCTCGTTGCCCGGATGACCGCCCCCATCGAGCATCAGCGACCCAGCGCTGCTGACACGGCGGGGGACCTGGCCACGACGCTCGGGCGCTTCGGACAGACCTATCTCGATGTGCTGGTGCAGCCCCAGAGTCTGGCGCTTTATCGCATGGTGATGGCGGAGGGCGCCAACTTCCCTGATCTGGCGCGGGTTTTTTATGAGCGCGGCCCCGGCCAGGTGGTGACGCAACTGGCGGATTATCTGGGTGCCCTCGCGGGCTGGGAGGTGATCCCCGCAATGCAACCGGAAATAGCGGCCCGGGAATTCCTCAGTCTGGTGCGTTCCGACCTTCATCTGAAGGCGTTGCTGGGGGTCGAAGTTCCCACTGCGGTGCAATGTGAACTCACCGTCAAACGCGCGGTGGCGCTGTTTTTGGCGCGGTACCAACCGGTGCCCGGCAATGGCGTCGGAACCTGGCCGGCATCGCAAAGGACAGAGTAACCCTGTTCGGCAAACCGGCCCTGATCGGGGCTGAGCGGAACAAGTTCTTCGATCCCTGGATTCTTCGACCAGCTCAGGACTGGCGGAGCTCAGGACCAGCGGAACTCGGAATGAACGATAACCTGATTCCGTTCGTGGTGAGCCAGTCGAACCACGGACGGAATCAGGTAATTCCTATCTCCCTTCGGTGCGTCGGTCGCGGCCTCAGTTCACCGGCAGATTGAACAGTTGCTTGACGTTGTCATGCACGATGGCATTGCGCTGCGTTTCCGACAGGCGCGCCATCTGGCGATTCAGCACGTCCAGGGAACGCGGGTAGGTCGAATCCGTGTGCGGGTAATCGCTGGCCCAGATCAGGTGGCCGCTGTCCGCCAGCGCCTTGTCGCCCACCAGGATTTCGGTCTGGTAGGCGGTGGCGTCGTCCTGGAAGGTGAACCAGATATTGTTGGCCACATAGGTGCTGGGCTTTTTGCTGATGAACCGCTCGAGCCCGGTGCCCAGCCGCTCGGCGGCGTGATCGGCGCGGTACATATAGTGCGGCACCCAGCCGGCGTCGCCCTCGGCCACCACCATCTTGAGCTTGGGATGGCGCTCGAACACGCCGCCGAAGAGAAACACGCCCATCACATTCTGCACGCCGCGGATGATGTTCATGAAGCCATTGGCGGCATGGCCGCGCTCGGCCTTGAAGGCGGTTTCGACGCCGTGATCGCTTGACGTGAGAATGTGAAAGCAGATCGGCAGATCGAGATCGACCGCACATTCCCAGAGGGCATCGTAATCGGGGTGGTCGTAATCCTCATGCTGGGGGTTGCCGGTCATCATCATGCCGACCATGCCCATCTCCTTGGCGCGTCTGAAGTCCGCGATCGCTTCGTCCACCGAAGCCACCGCCGTTTGCGCCAGCCCGAACAGGCGCTTGGGCGCCCCGGCACAGAAGGTCTGAAGCCAGCGGTTGTAGGCCTGAAAACAGGCGGACTTGTAGGCGAAATCGGGGTGGCTGCACATCACCATGCCGACCGAGGCGTAGATGATCTCGGCGCAGATGTTCTCTTCGTCCTGGATCGCGATGCGGCTCTTGGGATCCCAGCTGCCGCGGGCGAGGTCGACGAAACTGGCGTTGCGCTGGGCCCGCAACTGATCGGGTGGAATGCCGGCTCCGGCCAGCAGGCCAAGGGGCAAGCCGTGCTTCATGCCCTCGATGACGAAGGTATCGACGCCGTGCTTGTTCTTTTCGATATGGGGTGCGGTGGCGCGGTATTCGGGGTCGATGAAATCGACATAGCAGTTGGGCGGTTCGACGATATGGGAATCGGCAGAGATCATGGGTTTCACGGTGGTGGTCCTCGCAGGTTGGATTTATCGTTGGCCGCGCCCCAGTGGGGCGATAGCACCGTTAAAGATGGCAAAGCCAAGTCTAGCACCCTGCGCAACCGGAGATTCAATCGCCGGCTTGACATCGATCAGGCGGACCAACAGTCGCCCGTGATACCGGACGCCGATGCCGACTCCCTTGTTTGTTGGCCGGACTCGATGGGTGTCGCGGCGATTTACCGCTGCGAGGTTTTGCGGTCGCGAGGATTTCGGCGCCAGGGGCCGGGTGCGGTGATCCGTGCTTGCGCTCAGCCGATCTCCGGCTTGTCGATAAACATGGTCTGGTTGAGCATGGCGTCGCTCTTGAATTGGGAGCGGTCCTCCCGCACCTGAAACACCACGTCCTTGAAGCGCAACTCGTCGCCGTGGCTCAGCGGATGAGATCCGTTGACCCGCACGCCGTTGACCAGGGTGCCGTTTGATGAGCCGAGATCATGCACCCAGAGCACGCCGTCCTCGATCTTGAGCTCCGCATGATTTCTGGATATGTAGGAGCGCAGCACGGTGAGGTCGCACTCGATGGCGCGACCGATGACGATGGGTTTGGTGATGCAATACTCCAACCCTTCCGTGGGGCCCGATTGCGCGTAGATCGACCAGCCGCTGGTGCAGTGTTTGGTGGCGTGCTTCAGGGAGGCGCGCCGATCCAGGGTGGGCGGTATGTTGTTCAGCACCCGGCGCTCCACAAAGGGCGGTGTGCGCACCAGCCCGTGGGGAGTCAACTGGTAGACCCACGCGATTGCGGTCACTACGGGAAGCAGTGCCACGAGCACGCCGCCCAGCACGTAGAAGGCGGTATTGTTGGCGCCCAGGACCGGGAACATGATCGACCCGAGTTGCAGCAGTATCCAGCATCCCGCCAAATAGGGGATCACCACCCTGAGCACCCGACGGCGCCGGAGTTCACTGATGAACCTGGCAAATTTACCGGCTGACTGATTCATGGCTGCGGGTTGCCCCCCGGTTGTGATCTGGTTGCGGCGCCCTCGGTGTTCCAGGGTACGCAGGGACGCGACCGGAATTCCTGGTGCGCGCTATCCGATGGTAATGCGGATGTCCGCTGTAGCGTTCCGGTGGTCACTTCAATTTTTCAAGCTTCACCTTGAGTTCACGGGCCTGGTTCAGGTTGGCCTGGGCAAATTTATGGTTCGGATCGATTGCCAGCGCTTTTTCCCAGAGATCGATTGCCCGGTCGAGATCCTGCTGACGAAAGGCGGCTGACGCCTCCTTGTGGTAGGTGTCCGCAAGATTCGTCTTGGCGTCGGCATAGGCCTTTTGCGCCGCGGCGTTATTGGGGTCCAGAGCGGCGCTCCTTTGCAGGGTGGCGAGGGCGGCGGCATCATTGTGGTCGGCGGCTTGCCATTTGCCGACCTGCAACAGGCGGGCGGAGGCGCGGACAGGATCTTTCGGTGCCAGGGCATCGGCACTGTTGCGATAGGCAGTGATGCCGAGCTCACGCTGTTCCTTGGTGAGTGAGTCCAGCCGGCTCGACCGTTCGATTTCCTGGGTGGCGGGCTCGTATTTGCCTTCAGCATTCAATCCCGCGACCAGGGACCAGCCGGATGGTACTGCTGGACCTGGTTGGGCGGCAGCTTCACCCGCTGTCTCGCCCGGGGCGGATTCGGCGGTTATCCCGGATGGTGGGTTGGCGACTGGAAAGGATTCGGGTGGTGCTTCGAATACCTGACGCGCGCGTGGTGTCAGGGGAATGCGAATTTTGCGGCCCGCGCTGACATCCCGGGGCACGGCGACGCCGTTGTATTTGGCCAGCGCATAGAACTGGTAGTAGCTGCCAAGATATTTTTGCGCGAGTACCGAAAAGGAGTCGCCGGTGCCGAGCGTGATGTCGCGGGAGGCCGCGGGGAAATACTCGCTGGCAGGGGCATCGATCTGGCGGACCAGATCCCGCGCCACCTTGCTGTTTGGAATCACGGCCAGATAGGCTTCAAGCTCGGCCTTGGCCTGACCGGCTTCGCCCTTCTCGAGATGCTTGATGGCCCGCTCGATACGCTGCTGCGGTTTCAGTCCTGGTTCGGCGACGTACTGGGGTGTTACCTCCTGGGGCGCAGGTTCCACTACCGCTGGCGCCGGTTCTGGCAGCGGCGCTACGGCCACCGGTTTGGCGGTCTGGCAACCCGCAAGGGCAACCAGCACTACCGCAAGAAAAATTACGGGGCTGTCGATTTTTGGACTGCTGGGTTTCAGGCGATTGGTTTTTAGGTTATCGATAGTGCGCACTGGTCTATCATCCAAGGGCGGAAAGTCATTTTCCTGTCAACGGCGCCAGCCAACCGAGAGACGCGCTATCCGTTCAGTGGCAGCAAAAGATGTGCCTCATTTAACATCGTTCTCGCGAGCCGGTACAAGGAATTTTAAACGGTCCGACGGGGCTTCCGACTCCTTGGGCCTGAGCGGGGTTCCGAAGCGAAATAATCCTCCAGTACCATGGGGTTGGGGCTGGTTTTGGCTCCAGATTCCGAACCCAGGCAGCGTGATCGAAGGGTTCCGTTCGGGACCCGAGGTTGCCGGGGTGTCGTAGCGGGCGGACTACGCAGTGCACCGAAACGGAGCTGGCAATGCAATGTCGGTTTCGGCGGGATTGGCAGTGCAGTACACTGGCGCGGTTCATTCAGTTTCCGAGAGGCCATTCCGATCATGGATATTTTCGAATCCATTCGCGAGCAGATCGAAAGCAATCCGGTAATCCTCTACATGAAAGGATCGCCGAATCAGCCGCAGTGCGGGTTTTCCGCGCGCTCCGTGCAGGCGTTGATGGCCTGCGGTGAGCGTTTTGCCTATGTCGATGTGCTGACCAATCCCGATATCCGCGCCAATCTTCCCAAGTACGCCGATTGGCCGACGTTCCCCCAGTTGTGGGTGAAGGGCGAACTGGTTGGGGGTTGCGACATCATCACCGAGCTCTATGAAAGTGGCGAATTGAAGCGTCTGGTGCAAGAGGCCACGGCGGCGGCCTGATCCGGACCAGAGCTTCCGAGCGCATAAACGCGGGCAGAGATGCCCGCGTTTTTTTGTGCCGCCTGCCGCCCAGTCCCGTCAGCGGTCGGAGGGATTTGCCCCGGTCGCTGATCCCGGCGGCCAGCCGCCCAGCGTTTGCCACCGATTGACGATGGCGCAGAACAGCGCAGCGGTGCATTCGGCGTCGTAGCGCGCGTTGTGGGCTGCGCGGGTATCGTAGGGGATGGCGGCGGCGGCACAGGCGCGCGCCAGCACCGTCTGGCCGAAAGCCAGGCCGCCAAGCGTGGCGGTATCGAAGCACGAGAAGGGGTGGAAGGGATTGCGCTTGATATCGCAGCGTTCCGCCGCACGGTTGACGAAGCCCAGATCAAAATGCGCGTTGTGCGCCACCATGATCGCTCGCGTGCAGTTGTGATCCTGCACCGCCCTGCGTACCACCCTGAAGACACTCGCCAGCGCGTCCGGCTCCGACACAGCGATGCGGTCGGGATCGTCGGGATCGATACCGGTAAAGTCCAGCGCGGACTGCTCGATGGCGAGACCCGGGTGGGGAATCACGCCGGTGGCCACGGTTTCGTAGGGGCGCAGCAGACCGTTCTCGTCCATGGTCATGACGACCGCGGCGATTTCCAGCAGCGCGTGATGGCGGCAGTCGAAGCCGCCGGTTTCCACGTCGATGGCAACGGGTAAATAGCCGCGAAAACGTTCCGCCAAGCCGCAGTCGGGCAGGAGAGTCAAGCTGGTTCCTCGGTGGTGGAACGGGGGAGCATGTGCCAGGGCAGGGTGTCGCCGGCCGCGAGCGGTACCAGCGCATCCTGGCCCAGACTGACCGTTTCAGGCACTCGCCAGGCGGTCCGCTGCAGGGTGACGGTGGCGGTGTGGCGCGGCAGCCGGTAGAAGTCGGCACCAAAGTGACTGGCAAAACCTTCCAGACGATCGAGCGCCCCCGCCTGGTCGAAGGCCATGGCGTAGAGCTCCAGCGCGGCGTGGTGACTATAGCAACCGGCGCAGCCGCACGCTGCTTCTTTCAGCGGGCGCGGGTGTGGCGCCGAGTCGGTGCCGAGAAAGAAATGGCCGCTGCCGCTGGTGGCGGCCGCGACCAGGGCCTGGCGGTGGCCATCCCGTTTCAGGACGGGCAGGCAATAAAAATGGGGCCGTATCCCGCCGGCCAACAGATCATTGCGGTTGAACAGCAGGTGCTGTGGCGTGAGCGTGGCTGCGACGTTGGGCGGTGCGGCGGCGATGAACTGGGCAGCTTCCCGTGTCGTGATGTGTTCGAGTACCAGGCGCAGCGCCGGGAAATTCTTCACCAGGGGCGCAAAGTGGCGGTCGATGAAGATCGCTTCGCGGTCGAAGATATCCACGTCCGGATCGGTTACTTCGCCGTGCAGCAGCAGCGGCAGGTCCAGTGCCTGCATTTCCTCCAGCAGCGGAAAAACCTCATCCAGAGCGGTAACCCCGGAGTCTGAATTGGTCGTGGCGCCGGCGGGATAGTATTTCACGCCCAGGATCATCCCGCTGTGCTTGGCGGCGCGAAGCTCGTCCACCCGGGTGTTGTCGGTGAGGTAGAGCGTCATCAGAGGTTCCCAAGTGCTCCCCGGCGGGCGGGCTTCCAGGATCCTCGCGCGGTAATGTTCGGCTTGCGCAACCGTGACCACCGGCGGGCGGAGGTTCGGCATCACCACGCCCCGACCGAACTGGCGCGTGGCGGCAGGCACTGTATCGGCCAGCACCTCGCCGTCGCGTAGATGCATATGCCAATCGTCAGGCAGATTCAGGGTAACGGAATTCATTGTTTCGGGCGCGCCAGCGGGCAGTCGCCATGCTACCGAAAACATGCGCCGGGAGACAGATCGGTGCGATCTGGGTAGTGGGGCACGGTGTTGCAGGGCGGAGGCTGTGGGCACCTTTGCTACGGTCCGGTAACGCAAAGCCCCAACCTGCTCACTGACACCATTAGGGTGAGAATTATGTGTCAATCCCTTGACAGCGCGGGCGCCAGGTTTTAGTTTGCGCGAGCGCTGCGCTTCCTACCGACACAGCGGGTGGGTGTATACCAAAATGATTGACCACGCAGCAGACACAACAGAAGTAAAAACAAAGAAGTAAAAACAGGGGGTAGCTTTGAACCATTCAGCCAGCAATTCGGCAGGCTCTCGTCTTGCCCGTTTTTCAAGTAACCGACCTGGCGAAGCAGGATTGGGCACCAAGACAAACGCAATTCGACGACGCCAGTTCCTCGGCGCAACCGTCCTGGCGCTGATTGCCGGTCCGGCGGCGGCGTTCAAGATCGACTTCCAGGATCCGGAGATCAATGCCTATCTGGACAGTACCCTGACGGTGTCATCCGCGATGCGCACCCAGAGTGCCCATCATCCGAGCTTTCAGGCCAGCGGCAACTGGAATGTTTTCAGTGATGCCGGGGATATCTACAGCACGCCGCTGACCTATCTGGGCGAGTTGAGCATCTCCAAGGGCGATTACGGATTTTTCACCCGCTTCAAGTACATCTACGACTACACCCTCAATCACAAGGACTGCACCAACTGCTTCGGCCGCACCCCGGGCGGCCAGTTGAATGGCGTGTCGAAAGGTGCGCAGGACGCCGCCAACAAGGCCTACCTGCTCGACGCCTTTGTCTACGGTAGCTGGACGCTGGGGGATCATCCCCTGTCGATGCGTGTGGGCCGGCAGGTGCTCAGTTGGGGCGAGAGCAACATCCAGGGCGGCGGTATCGCCACCATGCAGAGCCCCGAGGATCTCAACGGACGGGTGATGCCCGGCACCGAGGTCAAGGAGCGGCTGCTGCCCCAGGGGCTGGTGTCGGGCTCCCTGGGGCTGACCGACAACTGGATGGTCGAGGGCTATTATGTGTACGAGTGGCGGCCATCGACATTCATCTCGCCGAGCACCCTGTTCAGTCCCTTCGATTTCCTGGGGCCCGGCTTCAATCCCGACCTGAGCATTCCCGGCGTTGAATACCGCGGTCGCGATTACCCCGACAGCGGCGGGCAATGGGGTCTGGCGACGCGCTTTGTGATCGACAGCATGAACTCGGCGGAACTGGGCTTTTACTGGGTGCGCAGCCATGCCTTCCTGCCGTACATGCAGGCGAACTACGATCCGACCGGCCCGGTGGCGTTTCCGGTGATTGGTCCGGTGACCTACAAAACGATCTACCCACAGGATCAGGACACCTATGCGGTGTCACTGTCGGGCGAGCTGTTCGACACCGGATTGTCCTACGGCACCGAGTTCAATATGCGCCAGGACTTCTACGACATCCGCCAGTGCATGAACAACCATGGCCTGACCGGTGTGGCTGGCGCGCTGGGTGTGTTGGGCGCCGGTGGTACACCGGCAGCGGCGTTGGCGCGGGCGGGGCTGACCCCGAATGTGCCGGGCTGCGGCGGCGGCAACTCGAACGAGTACATGTGGTTGGGCAACCTGACCAAGTCGGTGGGCGGCGGTCCGTTCGGTGCGCAACAGCAGAACTATGTCATCGACGTGTCGGCGTCCTGGATCGACAACCTGCGCAACGGAGATCCCACGGACCGCATCGATCATGCCCCGGCGGTCTCTACGCCGGAGCTGGATGCGTTGCTGCACGGTAATACGGCGGCGGCGGCCGGGACCATTGTGGACAAGGGGAGTTTCAAGGGTGTGGACCAGCTGGACCGTCCGATCACGCCGTTTGCCTGGGGTTACACGGCGGTGGCGTCGTTCCAGTACAACAACCTGTTCTGGAACCTGAACATGAAACCGCGGTTTGTGTTTGCGCACGGGGTGCGGGGTTACACGCCGTTCGGCTCGGGTGCGCTGGTGCAGGACCAGAAGACGCTGGTGGCCGGGGTGACGTTCGAATACCTGAGCTCCACATCGCTGGATCTGGCCTATACCACCTGGCTGGGCAAAGCCGGGGTATGGGATGACCGTGACAACCTGGCCCTGACGTTCAAATACAGCTTCTGAGGAATTTAACGATGTCGATCTACAAGCAAGTCGTATCGATCACGGGCGCCACCCTGTTCAGTCTGGCGGTAGTCCAGGGGACCTGGGCCGAGGATTACAACGAAAAGCCCACGGCGGCGGAGCTTGCCAAGCTGGGTCTGGAAGGCACCGAACTGACACCGGCCGGCGCGATCCGCGCCGGCAATGCCGACGGCAGCATTCCGGCGTGGAAAGACGAGCCGCTCAAGGCCCCGGCGGACTTCAAGCCGGGGACATTCCATCCGGATCCGTTCCCGGCGGACAAGCCGCTGTTCACCATCACGGCGCAGAACTACAAACAGTATGCGGACAAGCTGACGCCGGGCCAACAGAAGATGTTCGAGACCTACCCGGACTACTTCATGAACGTCTACCCGACCCGACGCACGGCGGTGTACAAGACCTATATCTACAAGGCCGCACTCGAAAACGCGGGGCGCGCGGACATCCTCATGTCGACCGATCGTCCGAACATGATCGGGTTCAAGAACGCCATCACCGGCTGGGCGTTCCCGATAGCGAAAAATGGTCCCCAGGCGCTGATGAACGTCATGACGCGCCCGGTGGCTCCCTGGACAAACAGTTGGGACAATATCGCGCCGGTCACCAGCAACGGCAACTACGAGGTGGTCAAGCTGTCGGTGCAGTTGCACTGGCCCTACTCGGAAGAAGGGCACACGCTGGAAAACTTTGATCCCAACAAGCCGGGCACGGGGTTCCTGTACTACCAGACCGCCACGGCGCCGGCGAAGCAGGCCGGACAGGTGGTGCTGGCGCGGGAACCGATGAGCTTCTTCCAGCAATTCCGGCAGGCGTGGAGTTACAGCCCGGGTCAGCGTCGGGTCAAGCGGGCGCCGCAGATCGTCTACGACAACCCGCTGACATCCAGCGACGGCCTGGCCACCACCGACCAGAAATACGGATTCAACGGCCCCAACGACCGCTTCGAGTGGACCCTGGAGGGGCGTCAGGAAATCTACATTCCCTACAACAGTTACAAGCTGCATTCGGGCAGCATCAAGGTCTCCGACATCATCACCAAGGAAGGTCGCCTGAATCAGAGCCTGGCGCGTTACGAGCTCCACCGGGTATGGAAACTGGTGGGTACCCTGCGTCCGGGGACCACCCACGACTACGGCAAGCGAGTGTTGTACCTCGACGAGGATAACTGGTGGGTGGCGCTGCAGGACGGCTATGACCGCCGCAATCAACTGTGGCGCTATTACGAGCTGCATCCGGTGAACTATTACGACATCGGCTATGTTGGGTCCACCATCGAAGACCAGTACGACCTGTCGGCAGGTCGGATGGTGATCCTCGGACTGGATAATGAGGACAGTGCGCCCGACTTCAGCTTCCGGGCGCCGGACGATTACTTTACTCCGGACGAAGTGCGCCGGCAGGGCGTGCGTTGAGCCTGACCCGATCGCCGCGTTGAGAACCAACGCGGTGACTGCAACACTGAAGGCTCAGGAGGTCAGAATGGCCGGGCAGGGATCTCGGCCATTCCGTTTGCGCACCATGAGTATGCAGACCGGTGCCAGGCTGATTTGGATCGAAACTGGATGTCGCCAATCAATCAGGCATGGTGGATTCAAGTCGGTGGGCTGTAAACTCGGGACAACCCGCGGCGCCAAGCCGATGGCTGGCGGTAGGGAAAGGCGAGTTGCGCTCCGAAAATTAATGAAGCGCAAGTTGCAAGCGCAGGGCGAAAGCGCAAGACGAAAAATAACAGAGCAATCGAATAATCGGGTGGTGCGTTTGGTCGTTGTGCCAACTCCATGGCCATGCATGCGATCCCTGCACGCTGGTCCGTACTTCAGACGCTGGGAACAGATTATGAAATTCAAGCATTGCCGGACGTGGTTTGCGGCCTGGTTTCCGCGCGCAGGTGCGGTAGTCCGCACAGGTGCCGCCGCCAAAGTTCTCCGGTGGCCAAGGCGTGGGCAGCTCGTGCTGTTGCTCGCCAGCATCTTTGCTGCGGGTGGTGTCGGGGCAGGAGAGTCCTTGCAGATTCCCGCGATCCGGTCGGCGCTCGCAAGCAAGGCCTTGCTGACGGATTCGGCGCGGCTGTCGGATCGCATCGTCGCGGTGGGCGCCTATGGCGACATCGTTTATTCGAAGGATGGCAAAACCTGGACGCAAGCGAATGTGCCGTCCCAGGTGTTGTTGACCACGGTGTTCTTCGTGGACGACCGGGAGGGCTGGGCCGCGGGCCATGACACCCTGATTCTGCACACTACCGACGCCGGCGAAAACTGGACCATTCAGTACGAAGATCCGATTCCGGGCGGTGATTTGCCCAAGCCGATTCTGGATATTTACTTTGCGGACAAACTCCACGGCTGGGCGATCGGCGCATTTTCGTTGATGCTGGTCACCGAAGACGGCGGGGCCCATTGGAAAACGGTGAGTACCGCCAGGCTGCGCGCCCAGCTGGAGGCGGCCGACAAGGAAACCGAACCCAACTTCAATGCGCTTCGTCCGCTGGGTGACGGATTCCTGATTGTGGGCGAGCTGGGTACTCTGCTTTATTACGATCCGAAGCTCGGCGCTGTTGACGACGATCAGAAAGCCGCGGTTGCTGACGATGACGCGGAAGCAGACGGCGATGCGCTGGATGCCGGTGATTCCGCGAGCACCGCGGACGCTGCGGCAACCAGCCCTGCGAAGTCCGCTTGGCGCATTATCAAATCGCCTTATGAGGGGTCGTTTTTTGGCGTCAAGCAGCTGAGTTCTGGTGAACTGCTCGTCTACGGATTGCGCGGGCACATTTTTCGATCACTTGATCTCGGCAATACCTGGACGTCGATCGATACCGGCGGCGTCACCACCAACATCAATGATGCCATCGAAATGGATGGCGGGGACGTCATCATCGTCGGCAGCGGCGGTACCCTGTTCCGCCTGAAGGCCGGCAGTGCAGCTGCGGAGCGAATTCCCTACCCCGGATTCAACGGCTTCATGTCAGTGCAAAAACTGGATGCCAATTCGTTGTTGCTGTTTGGTGATGCCGGCGCGCAGATTTTTCAACTCTAAGTAAGCATCTCGATACCCGGGGCGCGCTCGTTCAGAGCACGGCTTAACGTTACGACAGGTATATGCCATGACGAAGGAAACCTTGATGGATCGTACGATACGGTTGATGTTTTCAAATCGTATCCTGATTCTGGCCCTTTTCACCGCCCTGACCGCGTTCGCCGGCTACAACGCGCTCAAACTCCGGGTTGATGCAGGTTTCGAGAAGCTGCTGCCGTTCAATCACGAGTACATCAAGACACTCGTGCATTATCAGGACGATTTTGGTACCGGCAACCAGATTGTTGTGGCGCTGATCCAGAAGGAAGGCACCATATTCAATCCCAAGTTCTTCGAAGCCATGAAACTGGCTACGGACGAAGTTTTTTTCCTGCCGGGGATTGCCCGCTCGACGGTAACCTCGATCTTCACGCCGAATGTGCGCTATATCGAGGTGGTTGAAGACGGTTTTTCCGGGGGCAACGTGGTTCCGGCAGAATTTCGTCCCACTGAAGAATGGATGCCGATCGTCCGCAACAACATCATCAAGTCGGGCCGCCTGGGCAGTCTGGTGGCGAATGATTTCTCTGGTGCCTTGATTCGCGCCGAATTGATCGAACGCGATCCCGCTACACGCCAGCCACTGGATTACCAGAAGGTCGCCGCTGATCTGGAAAGCAAGATCCGCAAGAAATTTGAAACCGATACCATTGATGTTCGCATTATTGGTTTCGCCAAATCCACCGGCGACATCGCCAATGGCGCGCGCGACGTGGTGATGTTCTTCGGTATCACCTTGTTGATTACCGCGATTTTGCTCTGGTTGTACACCCGTTCCCTGATCCTCTCCCTGTTGCCGCCAGCGGTTTCGCTGGTCGCCGTGGTGGGTTTGTTGGGCTCGCTCGATGTACTGGGCTACGGACTGGATCCCATGTCCATTCTGGTGCCCTTCCTGGTGTTTGCCATCGGGGTCAGCCACGGTGTGCAGATGATCAGTGGCTGGATGGGCGAGGTCATGTACGGCGGGGACACGGACGATAAGGGTCGGCCCGTGGTGCCGCCACCCGAGGTACCGCACGGCGTGGACAGCCTGGAAGCGGCGAAACGCACCTTCCGCCGCTTGCTGGTGCCGGGTGCGCTCGCGGTGATCACCGGATCGGTCAGCTTTGCCACCATTCTGCTGATCGCCATCGGTATCGTTCGCGAGACCGCGATCACCGCCAGCATTGGCATGGCGATCATGTTGTTCACCAAGATGATTTTATTGCCGGTGATGCTGTCCTATGTGCGCATCCCGAATCTGGAGCGTTATCGCCAGCGTCATCGTGAGGCGGAAATGAAGCGCGACAAGGTGTGGCGCTTCATTGCGCGTGCCACCGAGACCGGCCCTTCCCTGGGGATCCTGGCACTGGTTGCGCTGTTGACGGTATGGGGAGTTTACAAAGGCCATCAGATGAAGATTGGCGATCTTCATGCGGGGGTTTCCGAGCTCCGGGAGGACGCGCGCTATAACGTCGATAGCTTGGCCATTGCCAAGAAATTCTCTATCGGGGTCGACAAATTGGCGGTGATCGTGGAAGCGCAACCCAATGCCTGCGTCGATTACGACGTCATGAAAGAGATGGACCGGTTTGCCTGGTATGTGCGCAGCCTGCCCGGCGTGCAGTCGGTCGACTCGCTGGCGCGGGCCATGAAAGTCATTCTGGCCGCCAACAACGAAGGCAGCGCGCGTTGGTTCGAGTTATCACGCAATCATTACAGCATGTCGTCGAGTCTCTACCACATGGGTGGGGGCGGCAAGGAACTGATGAACTCCGATTGCACGGCAATGCCGGTGAATATTTTTACCACCGATCACAAGGCGGAGACCATCAATACCATCATTGCCGGCATCAACGCCTATCAGCCGACGCTGCCCAAGGACCGCTTCCATCTGCGCCTGGCCGCTGGCAATGTCGGCATTATCGCCGCCACCAACCAGACGGTAGCCGCCGCGGAATGGCCCATGCTGTTCTGGGTATATGCCGTTACGGTGGTGTTGACGTTACTGGCCTTCCGCTCGATAGTGGGCACTCTGTGCATCATCATCCCGCTGGTGTTTGTATCCCTGCTCAGCAACGCCATGATGGCGATCCTCGATATCGGTCTTAAAGTGAATACCCTGCCGATGATGGCGCTGGGCGTGGGTGTTGGTGTGGATTACGCGATCTACATTTACGCGGCGATGAGTGGCTTCCTGAAGACCGGCGATTCTCTCTACGAGGCCTTCTACAAAGCCATGCGGCTAACCGGCAAGGCGGTGATTTTTATCGGTGCCACGCTCGGCGCCGGGGTTTGCACCTGGATTTTCGCGTCGTTGAAATTCCAGACAGACATGGGAATTCTGCTGACTTTCCTGTTCGTGACCAACATGCTTGGCGCAATCCTGATTCTCCCCGCGCTGGCGCGCTGGCTGCTGCCGGCCCGATCGCGCATGGCGACGCCGCCGCCAGCCTGAGCCTGGTCGAGGCGACAAAAAAGCCGGCGTCGTTCAGACGCCGGCTTTTTTTTGCGCCGCCGATGGATTGGCGGCGGATGGTCAGGGCAACTGTGAAAGAGTCCCAGAATAATCGGATGCTGTTCAGGGTCAGGTCAGGCGATGGCTCCCGCCGCGCGCAGCCGTGCCAGTTGCGCACTGTCGATACCCCAAGTCTTGAGCGCGGCATCGGTGTTGGCACCGGCGCGCGGCGCCGGACCCTTGATCGATGAGGGCGTGCGACTGAAGCGCGGCGCGGGCGCCGGGTGCAGTTGTCCCGCGACTTCGACAAAGGCATTGCGCTCGCGGTTGTGGTGATAGCGAGGGGCTTCTTCCAGGGTCAGCACCGGTGCGAAGCAGATGTCGGTGTTTTCCATGATCCGGCACCACTCGTCGCGGGTTTTGGTGCGAAAGATCGCCGCCATTTTTTCCTTCATCGCGGGCCACTGGCTGCGGTCCATCTGTTTTGGCAGGGTGGCCGGGTCCAGCTCCAGTTTTTCCAGCAGCTCTTCGTAGAATTTCTTCTCGATCGAACCGATCGAAACGTATTTGCCATCGCTGGTTTCGTACACGTTGTAGAAATGCGATCCGCTGTCGAGGATGTTTTCCGCGCGCTTGTCGGACTGGATGCCGGCCGCCTTCATGCCGTAGATGGACGTCATCAGCGACAGCGCGCCGTCCACCATGCCGGTATCCACGACCTGACCCTTGCCCGAACTCCTGCATTCGAGCAGCGCGGCGAGAATGCCGGTGAGTACAAACATGGTGCCGCCCCCGAAATCGCCCACCAGGTTCAGCGGAATGGCTGGCGGCTCGGCGTTGCTGCGCCCGATCGCGTGCAGGGCGCCGGAGAGGGCGATGTAGTTCAAGTCGTGGCCGGCGCTCGCGGACAGCGGCCCCTCCTGGCCCCAGCCGGTCACCCGGGCGAACACCAGTCTGGGATTGCGCGCGAGGCACACATCAGGCCCCAGGCCGAGGCGCTCCATGACGCCGGGACGAAAACCTTCGAGCACCACGTCGGCGCCGTCGATCAGTTGCAACAGGGTCGCGATGGCGTCCTGGTTCTTGAGATCCATGGCGATCGACGGGCGGCCGCGCGTCAGATAACTGAATTGGGGCTGCATCGCGATACCGAGCCCGGCATCCTGGACGCGATCGACGCGGATCACTTCCGCGCCCATGTCCGACAGCATCATTGCGCACATCGGCGCCGGTCCGATGCCGGCCATTTCCACTACCTTGATACCTGTCAGCGGTCCGCCCACGGTTGCCTCCTCAGACTTGTGATGGATTGATGATGGTTACCGCCGAATTGTCGAACATCGGCTCCCGGGATGCCAGCAGCTAGGCCCGCTGTTCGAGCACTTCCCAGCGCTCGATGATTGTTTCGAGCTCCTGCTGGATCTGAGCGGTGCGCATATTTGCCGCCGCGACTTCCGCCGCCGCCCGGCTGTAAAAGCCGGGCTGGCTCATCGCCTCCAGCAGTTGCCGGTGTTCGGTTTCCAGGGCGTCGATGCGGGCCGGGATGGCGTCGAGTTCCTGCCGTTCCTTGTGAGTCAGCTTTACCTTTGGGGGTTGCGGTTGCGCGGGCTGTGGAGAGGGATTGCGGACGGCGTTGTCGCGCGGTGCCGGCGCCGGGCGCTGACGCAAATAATCGCTGTAGCCGCCGACGTACTCCCGCACTTCGCCGTCGGGATCGAAGGCGATCAGACTGGTGACCACGTTGTCGAGAAAGGCGCGGTCGTGACTGACCAGCAGCAGGGTGCCGGCGTAATTGGTCAGCAGACTTTCCAGGATCTCCAGGGTCTCGGTGTCGAGATCGTTGGTGGGCTCATCGAGCACCAGAAAATTGGCCGGGCGCGTGAACAGGCGCGCCAGCAGCAGACGATTGCGCTCGCCGCCGGACAGCGCCCTGACCGGGCCGCGCGTCTGGCGCGGGCTGAACAGGAATTCGCCGAGATAACCCATCACCGATTGTTCCTGGCCGTTGATGGTGATGCTGGTGCGGCCCTGGGCCACCACGTCCATGAGGGTGGCGTCTTCGTCGAGGGTTTCGCGCAGCTGGTCGTAATAGGCGATGTCGAGACGGGTGCCGTGGCGGACCGTGCCGGCATCCGGCTCAATCTGCTTGAGCAGCAAATTGATCAGCGTGGTCTTGCCGCAGCCGTTGGGGCCGAGAATCCCGATCTTGTCGCCGCGCTGGATCACCGTCGAAAAACCCTTGAGCAACTGTCGGCCACCGTAGCCGTGGCGGAGATCCAACGCCTCGATGACGAGTTGGCCGGAGCGGTTGCTGGCGTCCACCTTGAGGTTGACGTTGCCGGCGCGCTCGCGCCGTTCCGCGCGTTCGCGGCGCATCGCCTCCAGCGCGCGCACGCGGCCTTCGTTGCGCGTACGGCGGGCCTTGATGCCCTGGCGAATCCAGACTTCCTCGGCGGCCAGGCGCTTGTCGAACAGCGCGTCGCGGCGCTCTTCTTCTTCGAGCGCCGCCATCTTGCCGGTGAGGTAGCGGTCGTAGTCGCCGGGCCAATGGGTGATGTTGCCCCGCTCCAGCTCGACGATGTTGGTCGCGAGGCGGCGCACCAGCGCACGGTCGTGGGAGATGAACACCACGCTGCCGTTGAAATCGAGCAGAAATTTTTCCAACCAGTCGATCTGCTGGATGTCGAGATGGTTGGTGGGCTCATCGAGCAGCAGCAGATTGGGTTGGTTGATCAACGCCTGCGCCAGCAGTACCCGCCGTTTGAAACCACCGGACAGCGACTCGATCCGGGCGTCGGGGTCGAGATCGAGGCGATCCAGCATCGCATCGAGGCGCTGTTCGAGGCGCCAGCCGTCGTTGGCATCGAGATCGCCTTGCAGTTGTTCGAGCTCGTCTTCGTCTGCCGTGGTCAGCGGTGTCTTGCATACCAGTTCCTGATAACGCTCGCGCCATGCGCCGACCGCGCCGAAGCCCGCGGCCACCACTTCGCGAATGGTGCCCTCGAGTCTGGTGGGCACCTCCTGCGCCAGCCAGGAAATGCGCAGGCCGTTGCTCTTGATGATGCGGCCATCGTCCGGTGTGATGAGACCGGCGATGATCTTCAGCAGCGTCGATTTGCCGGCGCCGTTGCGCCCGACCAGGGCCGTGCGCTCGCCGTTGCGGATCTGCCAGTCGATGCTGGCAAGCAGGGGTGGATGGCCGATGGACAGGTGAATCTCGTTCAGTTGTAGCAACAAGGCAGGTATTCCGCGTGGAGTGAAAAACGTGCATGGGTTCGACAGCGCGGCGATTCTAGTCGGTTCGCAGCGGACTAGCACAAAGTAGTTGGCGCACAGTGCAGCGCTGGTTCCGGTTCTAACGCCAATAACATGAGACTCGCCGCACATGCGCCGGGTTCCGCCGCCGCAGGCATGAATATCGAACGCGCGGGTTTGCGCCGCGATTCTTTCCCGATCAGGCGAGTTCCGAATCCCGCGCGACCCGGTGCATTTCCCGCCGCGCCAACCACAGCCCCGGCAGCATCGGCAGCCAGAGCGTAAAGCCGCGCAGCAGGAAGGTCGCGGTGAAGGCTGCTTCCAGCGGCACACCCAGCAGGGTCAGCATGCTGGTGCAGGCGGCCTCGAACCCGCCCAACCCGAGCGGGAAGGGGCCGAGGGAGGCAGCGATGGAGCCCACCATGAACGCGGCGATGGGCACCATGAAGGAAGTGGTTTGACCCATGGCCTGCAGCATCGCCCAGAGAGAGACGCCGTCCAGAAGGAAGATCAGCGCTTGGAAACCAATGGCCAGACCAATGTGGAGAAGGTGTCGGCGGATCAGCGGCCAGGCATCGCTGATCGCCGCCAGTGCGGAAGCGACGGGACGGATGTGGGCCAGGCGGTCCAGAAACCGCGGCCTGCCCAAGCGCTCGATGGAAAACAGCAAGACGGGGAGGCCGAGTGCCACGGCGGCCAGAATCATCACGCCGATGACCATCAGTTTCGAAATAACGTGATAATCCCACAGCACGCCGAGCGCCAGCAGACTCATGGCCAGATAGGCCAGGAAATAGACGATGATCCCGGTTACCAGAGCCGAGATGGCTGATTGGGTGGGCACACCGCGGCGCGTCAGCACTTCGACCACCATGATGTTGCCGCTCAGCCCCCCGGTGGGGATGGCCTGATCAGTGAACAGTTTTGCGAGACTCAAGGCAATCAGTCCGCCCAGCGGCTGACGATGGCCGATGAGTCTGAGCAGGATGTACCAGATGGCGGCCTCGCTGGCGTAGGTGCCGATTTGCAGCGCGACCGCAACCAGCAGCCACTCTGGCTGGGCAGCGGCCAGGAGCGCGGCGAAATGCTCGATGTCGCCCAGATGGATCACGGTGCCGGTCAAGGCGGCCAGAAGCAGTATGGCGACGATCCAGCCAGCCACGGCCGCTTTTCTCATGGCTGGCCAATGCGTGCGCTGGCCTGGAGTCGGAGCGTGTGATTTGTCTTGCGGCGCGGGCATGATGGAGTCCTCGTGGCACTATGCTAGCGCAGCCAGCGCCCAACCAGCCGTCTGAAAACGTTGGGCAGTGGCGTTTTCGTTTGCATCAGGATGGGTGATAAATCATGACGATCTCGGTGTTGAAGGCTTACTGGAGCGCGCCCGCCGCAGAGGTCGTCGCAGCCCTGGACAGTGCCCCTGCGGGGCTGACCGAGGCGGAGGCGCAGCGCCGGCTGCGCGAGTTCGGGCCCAACCGGCTGCGCGACGCCAAGGGCTCGGGCGCGTTGTCGGCCCTGGTCAAGCAGTTCGCCAGCCCGCTGGTGCTGATTTTGCTGTTCGCTGCCAGCGTCTCCCTGGCGATCGGCGAATGGCTGGACGCCTCGATCATCCTCGCCATCGTCGCCGGCAGCGGTCTGCTCGGTTTCGCGCAGGAATACAGTGCCTCGCGGGCAGTGCAGAAATTGCGCCAGCAGGTGTCGCTCAAGGCCCGCGTGCTGCGGGATGGCGCGCCGGTCGAGATTCCGGCCGAGGCGGTGGTGCCGGGCGATGTCGTGATGCTCGCGGCGGGCAGCCTGATTCCGGCCGACGGTCTGATCCTGGCGGCGAGGGATTGTTTCGTCATTCAGGCCGCGCTGACCGGCGAGACCTTTCCGGCGGAGAAGATGCCGGGCGTGGTAGCGCCCGATGCCAGTCTGCCGGAGCGGACCAACTGCGCGTTCATGGGCACTTCAGTGCGCAGCGGCACGGCGCAGCTGCTGGTGGTCGAGACCGGTACTCGCACCCAGTTTGGCAACATTGCCCATCGCCTGAACCTGCGGCCGCCGGAAACCGAATTCGAGCGCGGCATCCGCCGGTTCGGGTATCTGCTCACGCAGGTCATGCTGGTGCTGGTCGTTGTCGCGTTTGCCATCAATGTGCTGTTCCATCGCCCGGTGCTGGAGGCGCTGCTGTTTTCGATCGCCCTCGCCGTGGGCCTGTCACCCGAGCTGTTGCCGGCGGTCATCACCGTCACCCTGGGACGCGGTGCCCGCGCCATGGCGGCCAAGGGCGTCATCGTGCGGCGCCTCAACGCCATCGAAAACCTCGGCTGCATGGATGTGTTCTGCACCGACAAGACCGGCACCCTGACCGAGGGCGCGGTGCGCCTCGAACAGGGCGTCGACCCCGCCGGCGTCGACGCCCTGCGGGTGCGGAGCCTCGCCTATCTGAACGCCGCGTGGGAGACCGGCATCGCCAATCCGCTGGACCAGGCCATCGTCGCCGGTGGCGCGCCGGCGGGGTTCAGGCTGGAGGACTGGCGCAAGCTCGATGAGATTCCTTACGATTTCCAGCGCAAGCGGCTCAGCGTGGTGGGGCTGGGGCCGGCAGGCGAGCGCCTGTTGATCTGCAAGGGCGCCTTTGCCACGGTGGCGGAAGTCTGTACCGGGGTGCGCGACGGTGACCAGGAGCGCCCACTGGATGCAAGCTTGCGCGCCGGGCTGGAGCAGCGTTTCGCGGCCTGGAGCCAGCAGGGATTTCGGGTGCTGGGCGTGGCCAGCCGGCGCGTGCCCGAGCAGTCCGCCTACACCGCGGCCGAAGAACAGACCATGACCTTCGAGGGCTTCCTGTTGTTCGCCGATCCGCCCAAGGCCGGGGTGCGCGAGACCCTGGACCGGCTCGCCGCACTGGGCGTACGGGTCAAGGTGATCACCGGCGACAATCGTCTGGTCGCCGTCCATGTGGCGGAACAGGTCGGCATGCACGCGCCCCGGGTGCTGACCGGCCAGGAGATCAATCAGCTCAAGGACGAAACCTTCTGGCACCGGGCCGCCCGCACCGACCTGTTTGTGGAAGTCGATCCCAGCCAGAAAGAGCGCATCATCCTGGCCCTGCGCCACGCCGGGCACGTCGTCGGCTACCTCGGGGACGGCATCAACGATGCGCCGGCGCTGTATGCCGCCGATGCCGGCATCTCGGTCGACACGGCGGTGGATGTGGCCAAGGAGGCGGCGGACTTCGTGCTGCTCGGTCCGGATCTGGAGGTCCTGCGCCAGGGCATCGAATACGGACGCACCACCTTCGCCAACACCCTCAAATACATCTACATGACCACCAGCGCCAACTTCGGCAACATGATCAGCATGGCCCTTGCCTCGCTGTTCTTGCCCTTCCTGCCGCTGCTGGCGAAGCAGATTCTGCTCAACAATTTTCTCTCCGATATTCCGGCCATCGGCATCGCCACCGACCGCGTCGACCGTGCGGCGGTGGATCGGCCGCATCGCTGGAACATTGCCGCCGTGCGCCGGTTCATGCTCACCTTCGGCCTGATCAGTTCGCTGTTCGACGGGCTCACTTTTGCGACCCTGTTCTGGCTAACGGATGCGTCGGCGGCCCATTTTCGCACTGGCTGGTTCGTGGAATCGCTGCTCACCGAGTTGCTGGTGGTGCTGGTGGTGCGCACCCGATTGCCCTGCTACCGCAGCCGCCCGGGCAACCTGCTGCTGGGGCTGACCGCGATCCTGGTCGCGGTGGCGCTCGGCTCTGCCCTATCTGCCGGGCGTCGCGGTGTTCGATTTCGTGCCGCTGCCGGGCCCTGTCATGGCCGCCATCGTGGCGATCGTCGGGCTGTATCTGCTCGCCACGGAAATGGCCAAACGGCGGTTTTACCGGCATCCGGTGTCGCGGTCGATGAAAGCAGCGGTCAGCTCCCGGTAATACCGCCATGATCCGCAGTTGCAGGCGACGCTGGATACTGATGCCGGGCACCTTGCCGGTCGGCCTATAATCGCCGCCACTTTTGCACGATCCAGGAGAACGCCCCATGTTTATTGCCATGAACCGTTTTCGCATTGCCCTCGGCCAGGAAACAGCGTTCGAGGACCTGTGGCGCACGCGCGACAGTCATCTCGCGGACGTGCCGGGATTTCGGGAATTCCACCTGCTGCGCGGCGCGAGCGCGGAGGACCACACCCTGTACGCGTCCCATTCGGTATGGGAGTCCCGCGAAGTTTTCGAAGACTGGACCCGCTCCGAGTCCTTTCGCAAAGCCCACGCCAATGCCGGCAGCTCGAAAGGGATGTACCTGGGGCCGCCCAGATTCGAGGGCTTCGAGGTCGTGCTTTGAAGGCAGCGCCCAGCGCCGTGCCGGCCGCGTCGCATACCCGGACGCGGCTGCGCTCGATTTTCGG
Source organism: uncultured Gammaproteobacteria bacterium (assembly GCA_963708735.1). GTDB lineage: Bacteria > Pseudomonadota > Gammaproteobacteria > Pseudomonadales > Porticoccaceae > JAGPUQ01. Next base: position 166,792 of record CAVPTW010000042.1, on the reverse strand, counting down.
CGGTTCGGTCGGCAATCTGGTGGAGTGGTACGACTGGTACGCCTACTCCGCCTTTTCCCTCTACTTTGCCAAAGCTTTTTTCCCGGCCGGCGATCTCACCGCCCAATTGCTCAACACCGCCGCGATCTTCGCGGTGGGTTTTCTGATGCGCCCGCTCGGCGGCCTGCTGTTCGGCTGGTACGCGGACCGGCGCGGGCGCAAGGCGGCGCTGAGTCTCTCGGTGCTGATGATGTGCGGTGGCTCCCTGCTGATCGTGATCAATCCGGGCTACGCCAGTATCGGCCCCGCCGCACCCGTGCTGCTGGTGGCCGCGCGGCTATTCCAAGGCCTGAGCGTGGGCGGTGAATACGGGGCGAGCGCGACCTATCTGACCGAGATGGCGGAACCCGGGCGGCGCGGGTTTTATTCCAGCTTTCAGTACGTGACCCTGATTCTCGGTCAGCTCGTCGCGCTCGGCGTGCTGCTCGTGTTGCAGTTGCTGCTCACCCCTGTCGCGCTGGAGGCCTGGGGCTGGCGCATTCCCTTCGCGATCGGCGCCGGGCTCGCGGTGGTCGCGCTCTATCTGCGCCGCACCTCGCGGAAACCGCAGCTTTCGCGAGCGCCAACGCGTGCGCAATCCGCTGCGGACACTGCTCGGTTATCCGCGCGAGTTTCTGACCGTGGTCGGACTGACCCTGGGCGGTACCGTGGCGTTTTATACCTACAGCACCTACATGCAGAAGTTTCTGGTCAACACCTCCGGGTTCGGCAAGCAGACCGCCACCCTCATCATGGCCGCGGCGCTCGCAGTCTTCATGCTGCTGCAACCGCTGGTCGGCGCATTGTCCGACCGCATCGGCCGTCGCCCGCTGTTGATCGCCTTCGGCGTACTGGGCACCCTGGCGACAGTGCCACTGCTCGAAGCGCTGGCACAAACCCGCAGCGGCTGGGTCGCGTTCGGATTGATCTGTGGGGCGCTGGTGATCGCGAGTGGCTATACCGCAATCAACGCCGTGGTGAAAGCCGAACTGTTTCCTACCGAGGTGCGCGCCCTGGGCGTGGCGCTGCCCTATGCGCTCGCGGTGTCGGTGTTCGGCGGCAGCGCCGAATATGTGGGACTCTGGTTCAAGACGGCCGGTCACGAAAGCGGTTTCTTCTGGTATGTGAGTGGCTGTATTGCCCTGTCGCTGTTGGTCTATCTATGGATGCCGGACACCCGGCATTACGCGCGGATCGAGCGTTGAAGTCGGGGCAGCGCGCCGCTGCGACCCCACCGGGTGGCCAATGGGATCGTCCTCCTGTCCAATGGCCGGGCGGTCAACCCCTTTGACATCGGTGGATCCTGACCCTGGCGGTTCGCCTCGGCACTCGGGTGCTTTCGCGCTGGCACTCGGGTGCTTTCGCAGGCGGACCCGTGCGCCGGCCTGCCGTGGAACGAGTCGGCTCGGTCCGTGCGAGTGATCGAGGGGCAGGTTTTTTCGGGCCAGATTTCGGGCCGGATGTTGCGGTATTTCGTGGCGATCAACGGGCGAATCGGGGCGCGAGTGCGTCCGCTCGCAGAGGATTTGGGCAAGACGATGGGTGATTTGGATGGTATGAAGAAACCGCAACCCGTGCTGGATGCTCCCGGCCGTCCCGGAATCGCGCCGACCTGGACCAGCAGCGCGAAAGATGCGGTCGGCTGTTCGCTCGGGCTTTCGCGGTTGTGGTTCACCACCGGCTTCGGGATCCTCAACGAAGTCTATTATCCCCGCGTCGACATTCCCCAGATCCGCGATCTGGGCTTCATTGTTGCTGACGGCCGCGGCTTCTGGTCCGAGGTCAAGCGACTGGAAAACTACACAGTGAATTTCGTGGCGCCGGGGGTTGCGGCACTCGAAATCTGTCATGAACATCCGCGTTACACGCTGCGGTTGCGGATCTCCCCCGATCCGCGCCGCGACGTGCTGGCGATCGAGGTTCGGCTGGACGGGGACGCGGAACTGCGGCCCTATGTGCTGCTCGCCCCCCGTCTGGGGGCAACCGGCCACGGCAACCGCGCCACGGTCGGGCGCCATCGCGGCCGCTGCGTCCTGCTGGCCGAACAGGGGCCTTTCGCGCTCGCCCTCGCGGCCGTGGATGAACACCAGCAGGATGCCTTCGGCGCGGCCAGCGCCGGTTACGTCGGTCGCAGCGACGGCTGGCAGGATTTTGCCTGCAACGGCGCCTTGACCTGGCGTTATCCCAGCGCCGGTCCGGGCAATGTCGCCCTGACCGGCGAATTGCCGCGCCGGGCGGTGCTGGCCCTGGGCTTCGGCAGCAGCCTGAGCGCGGCGGCGACACTCGCCATCTCCAGCCTGCTGCAACCGTTCGATACGCTCCTGCAACACCAGATCGCCGATTGGGAGGTCTGGCAGGCGCGCCGCAGTGAACGCTATGCGCTGCCGCTCGATCTCCCCGATTCCCTGCGGCGGCAGTTTCAGGTCTCCGCCATGGTCCTGCGCACCCATCTCGACAAGACCTATCCGGGAGCGATGGTGGCCAGCCTCAGCGTTCCCTGGGGGGACACGGGGGAAGAGCGGGGCGGTTACCACCTGGTCTGGCCGCGCGACCTGGTGGAGTGTGCAGGCGCTCTGCTGGCCCTCGGCGCCGAGGAGGAAGCGCGGGACACCCTGCGCTACCTGATCGCCAGCCAGCATGAGAGCGGCCACTGGAGCCAGAACCAATGGCTGGGCGGCAAACCCTTCTGGCCGGGGGTCCAGCTCGATGAAACGGCCTTTCCGGTGCTGTTGGCTGCAGCGCTCGATGAATGGGGTGGTCTGGGTGGAATCGAAGTGAGCGCCATGGTTCGCGAGGCGCTGGGCTTTATCGCCCTGCAGGGGCCGGTCACGCAGCAGGATCGCTGGGAAGAAAACAGCGGGATCAACAGCTTTACGCTCGCCGCCTGTATCGCCGCCCTGGTGGCGGGCAGTGCCTTCTTGTCCGAGGACTCCCGCGAATGGGCGCTGGATCTGGCCGATTACTGGAATGATCGCATCGAAGCCTGGACCGTGGCCCGCAACACGGAACTGGCTGCCCGTCTGGGCGTGTCGGCCTACCATGTGCGCACCGCCCCCGCAGAAGTGCTGCAGGAGGGAGCGGCCGCCCTGCGGCGTCCGCTGCCGGTCCGCAACCGCGAAGATGGCCTGATCCTGCCGGCCGATGAGCAGATTTCCACGGACTTTCTCCAGCTCGTGCGTTTCGGTCTGCGACTTGCCGATGATCCCGTGATCCTCGACAGCCTGGCGGCGGCGGATCATCTGCTCAAGGTCGATACCCCGGCGGGACCGGTGTGGCGGCGCTACAACGGCGACGGCTATGGCGAACACGACGATGGCCGCGCTTATGATGGCACCGGGCGCGGGCGGCCCTGGCCCTTGCTGACGGGGGAGCGCGGGCACTATGCGCTTGCCGCAGGCCAGGACCCCTTGCCCTGGCTGGAGACCATGGCGGGGCTGGCAAATGCCACTGGCCTCATCCCCGAACAGATCTGGGATGGCGCGGAGGTCCCCGCGCGGCGCCTGGTCTTCGGGCGCCCGACGGGGGCGGCCATGCCCCTGGTCTGGGCCCATGCGGAGTTCACCAAGCTGATGGTGTCGCGCCATGTGGGCGCCCCGCTCGACCGGCCCCGATCGGTCTGGTTGCGCTACAAGGGGCAACGCCCGCGCATCCAGCGCGCCTTCTGGTCCCAGATGGCGCCCATCGGCGCCATCCAGGCCGGGCTTCGGCTGGTGATTCTCCTGCCCCGCCCGGCCCTGATTCACTGGGGCGTCGATGGCTGGCGGGATGCCCGGGATCTGGCCAGCGTCGACAGCGGCCTGGGTTTTCAGGTGGCGGAGCTGGACGCCCAATCCCTGAGGCCCGGCCAGCGACTCGATTTCACGTTTCGATGGCAGGCATCCAACACCTGGGTGGGCTGCGACTATCATGTGAATGTGGAGTCCGACTGACTGGGGTCGGTTCCGGTCCGCAGTGCGGCGGGAGGCGTCCGATGAAACTTGTCATCCGGGATACCTGGTTTCCCTCGGGAACCCGAATCGACATCGAGGCAGGTCAGGATGAACTGGTCTTTGTCCGATGCACCTTCGAGGGCGGTGAAATCGTTGTGGATGCGGCTGTCGACCGCCCGATCTTCCTGGGCTGCCTGTTCCAGGGAACCCGTTTCAGCGGCCAGCCCCTGTCGGCGCGCATTTCTCGTGAATGCCATTGGTGCGCCCCGGCGACCGAGGCCTCTGCTTCCGTCCCTGTCGGAATGGGTCGCAACGGCGTCCATCCCAGGTAGCCCATCTGCCGCCATTCCGTCACAGGGCGGCACCATCACGGAACCGGGTGCCGGATTGTCTGGACCCGATTCCGCCGCTGCGTGCTCCCCGCGCTACTGATCTCGTCCGGACGACAAAAGCCTCGCCGAACCCGGCGGAGAAGCTTCCAGGTGTGGTGGCGCCGGATGCCAGTTTGCCGGAGCGGACCAACTACTGCTGTGGAATCTCAATGCCAGCGAGCTGATGGAAAATGCTTTGGATCACCGTCCCCCTGGCCCGTGACGCATCAGCCCCACCCGGCAAATCCACCCATGCCTTCCATCATGTCATGCCTCCTTTCGATGCCAGGTGTTCAGGTGCCAAAGCCGTCGTGATGGCGACGGCTTACCAGCGTTCCCGCCGTTTCCGGATACCGGCCCCGCATGGGCGGTGGCCCGGTCTCGCTTACTCATGCGGTTCCTTTTACCAGGGTTTCCGTCATCCGCCCTGCCGCAACCAGCCCCGACAGCGCGGTCAGCCCGGCTACCAGCCACAGGGCCGAAGTCAGTCCAAACAGATCGGCGGTGATGCCGGCCAGTAGGGCACCCACCGCATAGCCGAGATCGCGCCACAGCCGATAGACCCCGACCGCCGAAGCACGCCAGGCGGGATGCGCGACATCGCCGATAGTGGCGAGCAGTGTCGGGTACACCATGGCGGTACCGATACCGAGCAGCACGCCGCCGGCGGCGAAGCCCGCGAAGCTCGGGACGGTGGCGGTCATCGCGATGCCGCCGGCCTGAATCCACATCCCCCACACGATCAGTCCCTTGCGACCGATGCGGTCCGACCAGGCGCCAGTGAACAACTGGCCGATGCCCCACACCGCCGGATAGATGGCGGCCAGCATGCCGATCTGGCGCAGCGACATCCCGGCGGCGGCAAAAAACAGCGGAAACAGTCCCCAGGCCATGCCGTCGTTGAGATTGTTGATCAACCCCGCCTGGCTCACGCTGGACAGGTTGCGGTCGCTGAGCGAGGCGCGGCGGAAAATCTCGCGCTGGCTCGGTATCGGCGTGGCGTCGTCGCCGTGGTGGGTGCGCACCTCGTGGGCGACATGGTGCCGGGTCTCGCGCACCAGTAATGCCGACAGCCCAAGGCCGAACGCCACATAGCCCACGCCCAGCCAGAAGGGCTCCGGACGCAGACCGTAACGGGCGGCGATCCAGCCGGTGGCGAGCGCGCTGGCCGCCACCGCGAGATAGCCCGAGAACTCGTTGAGCCCCATGGCGAGGCCGCGCTGTTTGGGCCCCACCAAGTCGATCTTCATGATCACCGTGGTCGACCAGGTGAGCCCCTGACTGACGCCCAGCAGCACATTGGCGGCCAGCACCCAGTTCCAGCTCGGCGCCCACATCAGCAGGAAGGGCACCGGGATCGCCACCAGCCAGCCCGCCACCAGCACCTGCTTGCGCCCGAAGCGGTCCGACAGGCGTCCGGCGAAGTAATTGGTGAGCGCCTTGGTGATGCCGAACACCACGATGAAGGAGAGGATCGCGGTGCGCGCGGCGAGCTGGAATTCCTGCTCGGCGATGGCGGGCAGGATGCTGCGTTCCAGCCCCACCATGGCGCCGACGAAGGCATTGACCAGCACCAGCAGCGCGAACTGCGGCAGGTTCTCGCGCAGGCCGAGGCGGATGCCGGCGGCCGGTTCCATCAGGGGGCGAGCCCCAGATTGGCGCGCACCATGGCGTCCATGGCCGCCGGGCGGGGTGGGATGTCCCGGGTCAGCACATCGATAAAGGCGGCCCTGTCCAGCGCCAGTGCCGGGTTCCAGCGTTTCTCGAAGCCGAGCGTCGAGGACGGTTTGCCCGACAGGCCGGCGCCGCACGCGCTGCCGGCCTGATGGCCGGGGTAGATCTCGATCTCGTCGGGCAGGTTCAGGATGCTGGCGTGCAGGCTGTCATGGAGCACGCCGGCCATCTCCCGTTCCTGGCCGGCGAGATCCGGCCGCCCGATGGCGCCGACGAACAGGGTATCGCCGGTGAGCACGAACCAGGGCGCCGCCCTGCGTCGCAGGTCGGTGACCAGCAGGCAGAGACTGTCGGGGGTGTGGCCCGGGGTGTGCAGCACCCGGACCTGGACATTGCCGACCGCGATCACCTGGCCGTCCCGCAGTGGCAGGAAGTCGTACTGCACCCGGCCGCGGTCGGACTCGTGCAGGCAGTAGGGCGCGCCGACACGCCGCGCCAGCTCGCGCCCGCCCGAGTAGTGGTCCGCATGGACGTGGGTGTCGATGATATGGGTGATGTCAACTTTGGCTTCGCGGGCCGCTTCGATGAACCAGTCCTCGTCGCCTGCCACCACGTCCACCACCACCGCCTTGCCGTGGCCGGCGCAGCCGAAGAAATACGACAGGGAAGCTTCTTTCGTGGTCAATTGCTTGAAAAACATGATGACCTCCTCAGAACACCAGAACCTTGTCTGCCGTGGCAGTCCAGTCGGCGAGTTGGGCCAGCGTCGAGCGCGGCGCGCCCTCGATCAGGTCCGTATCCAGGACGCCGTGGGCGTCCATGCAGGTGCCGCAGACGCCCACCTCACCCTGGCGGGCAACCTTGCCCAGCATGAGTTGCAGGTTGTAGTAGCCCTCCGGGACTTTCTGCCCGGCGCGGGCGCAGCCCACGGCGTCGCCGAACAGAAAAACCTGCACCGCTTGGTTTTCGCGCCCTACGAGTGCGCCGGCGAGGCGCAGTGCGTTATAGGCGCGCTCGCTGCCGTAGGGGCCGTCGTTGAGGATGAACAGGGTGGTAGTCATGGGCTTTCCTCCACGGGCCGGAGCCGGATCAGGCCGCGATGCGCGCCAGTGGCAGGCCCGCCGCATGCCATTCGCTGACGCCGTCGCGCAGCTTGCGCGCGCGATAGCCCCGGGCGGCGAGTAGCTGCACTGCGGCGTCGGCGAACACACAGAAAGGGCCGCGACAGTAAGCGACGATATCCTTGTCGACGGGCAATTCCGTCAGCCGTGCTTCGAGCTCGGCCAGCGGCAGTGAGCGGGCAAAAGGCAGGTGCGCGGCGTCGTATTCGTCGCGCGGACGCACGTCGATGACGACGATCACGCCGCTGCGCGCCTGCTCCAGCAGCTCTCCCCGCGCGGTTGCCACCAGCGTCTCGGGTGCGCCGGCCATGGCGTGCAGAGCAATCCGCAGCTCCGCCAGATGAATCTCCGCCACTTCGCGCAGCCGCACCCAGAGCTGTGCCACGTCCGGTCCGCTCAGGCGATACCAGCGGTATTTGCCGTCGCGCCGGCTTTCGATCAGACAGGCCGCGCCGAGCGCCTTCAGATGGGCGCTCGCCAGCTTCAGGTCGATGGCCAGCGCAGCGGCCAGCATTGCCACGGTTTTTTCGCCCTGGGCGAGCAGCTCCAGCAGTTCCAGCCGCTTGGGGCTCGCCAGCGCCTTGCCGATGCGGGCGACCTGTTCGTACAGCGGGTCTTTCAAGGTGCGTGTTGTCATGGAGAAACAATCTAATGATTATTTGAATATAGGTCAACGGCGGTAATCGCCCCGGATGGCGGCTGCGGCAGCTTGCGCGGGTCTTGGCAGTTGTTGAAAACGTCGCGAGGCGGCCCGTGGCGAGGCGCACGGCGTGGCGCGACCGAGACGTATCGGATGGTTAGGCGAGACAGGAGCACCGCGCAACCAGCCGATGGCCGCAGCAGTTATTCGACAAGCCGCTAAAACCAGCCCTTGCGCTTGAAGTACATCAGCATGGTGCCCGCGACCGCTGCCATCAGCGCGAGTGCGAACGGATAGCCGAAGTACCAGTTGAGTTCCGGCATCGCCAGTGGGCTCGCGGCCGGGTTGCCGTTGCCGAAATTCATGCCGTAGATCCCGGCGATGAAGGTCAGCGGCATGAAGATGGTGGCGATCACGGTGAGGGTGCGCATCACGTCGTTCATGCGGTAGCTCAGGCTCGACAGATAGATGTCCATCAGGCTGGTGATCATGTCGCGGTAGTTTTCCAGCAGATCCATCACCTGGATGGAGTGGTCGTGGCAGTCGCGCAAATAGATGCGGGTGTGTTCGTCGATCAGTTCGCTTTCTTCGCGCAGGATGGCGCTCACCAGATCCCGCTGCGGCCACAACATGCGACGCATGATCAACAGATTGCGGCGCAAATGATGGATGGTTGCGACCGTATCGCGGGAGGGGTTGTCGAGTACGGCTTCTTCCACATGTTCGATTTCTTCGCCGAGTTTTTCGAGCACCGGAAACGCCGCATCGATCACCAGATCGAGCACGGTGTAGAGCAGATAGCCCACCGGATAACCGCGGATCAGACTGGACTGGGCGGCCAGACGTTTGCGAATGGGGTCGAAAGGATCCTCGCCGTTGCTGGTGAAAGTGATGAGAAAACGGGGGCCGAGGAAGATACTGACCTGATCCAGGTGGACTTCATCGTCCACGAGGCGCGGCAGTGCGGCGATCAGGAAATAATGTTCGGCATGCGGATCGAATTTGGGCCGCTGACCGGTGTTCTGCACATCTTCGAGGGCCAGGGGGTGGAGTCCGAATTTTTGCCCCAGTTGCTTCAACATCGCCGGCGAAGGTGTCCCCTGAATGTGAATCCAGGTGGCCGCGGGCGTTTTCAGGTAGGGCAGGCAGTCGTCCAGTGACTGGACCGCGATCTCCTTGCAGCTCTCCGCAGAGTATTCCAGCAGGCGGATGCGGGCCGGTGTCGCGCCTTCCGCGGGCGGAATCAGCGTGCCGGGCGGGGTGCCCGGCGGATGGTAGCGTTTGACGATCTTGCGCATGGAAAAGACTCTGGTCGCGGCGGTCTTCATCATAGCCAAAACCGGGCAGGCCATGATCGTGCGTTGGCGCCAGCGGTTGGCAGGCTGCCCCGAATGTCGCGCCGCGCCGCAGCCTTGTCGAGCGAGTCCGGGTAGAGCGAGGCCGGAACGCCGGGCTTGGGGGGATTGACCTGCTCTGCAGGCGGCGGATCGGATCGATGCCCTCGCCACGGTGGGGCTACCGAACCAGCAAGCGGTGTTCGCCCGGTGTGTCAACCGCCACCTCGCGGGAGTAGACTTTAACCATTGGCGCCGTGCTATCTGGACTTGGGTCCGGCAAGGCGCTCCATTCATCCACTGAGGAGTCCACCATGAAGCTGTATTACTGCCCGGGCGCCTGTTCGCTCGCTCCCCACATGGCGCTGCGCGAAGCCGGGCTTGACGTCGAGCTCGAAAAAGTCGATCTCGCCACCAAGAAGACCGAGACCGGCGCTGATTTCACCACCATCAATCCCAAGGGCTCGGTGCCCTGTCTGCGGCTGGACAACGGTGAATACCTCACCGAATGCGCCGTGCTGTTGCAGTGGATAGCGGATCAGAAGCCGGGCAGCGGTCTGGCACCCGCGGCCGGCACGTTCGAGCGCTATCGCCTGATGGAAATGCTCAATTTCATCGCCACCGAACTCCACAAGGGTTTTGGTCCGCTGTTCAATCCCGCGCTGCCGGACGCCGCCAAAAAAATCGCGCTGGAAAACCTCCAGGGGCGGCTGGGTTATATCAATCAGCAACTGGCCGGCAAGCAATTCCTGATGGGGAGCGGGTTTACGGTGGCGGATTGCTATCTCGCCACCGTGCTCGGCTGGGCGGGCTTCATGAAGATCGATCTGGCACCCTGGCCCAATCTCGGCGCCTATCTGGGTCGGGTTATGGCGCGCCCCGCGGTGCAGGCGACCATGAAGGCGGAGGGGCTGGGTTAGTTGGTGAGGCTCCCGCGACGACGGGTCGCGGCGTTGATTGGATTTGATCGCAAGTTAAGGGTTCGGGTTTGAGTGCTGTCGCGCGCCTCAGTGACGGGAGGCTGAGGTCTGCGCGGCAGCAGTCGCAAATGCGAGCAGGTCCGCGCCGCGGTGCTCGACTACAGCCACCAGAATATCGGGATCGAGTTGCGTGTACTGAGGCACCAGTACATTGCGAAAGCCCACCATGGCGCGCAGTCGCCGCGCCAGTTCCTGGATCACTTGATCGTTCTGCATGTCGCGCTGCCGTTGATTCCGGTTTCGAGACCGGCTTTCAGCCTCCCACCACCGAACGTTTCGCGATCTCCTCCAGCATCACTTCGGTGGCGCCGCCGCCGATGCTCTGCACGCGGGCGTCGCGGCTCATGCGCTCGATGGCGCTTTCGCGGATGTAGCCGAACCCGCCGTGGAATTGCAGGCAGGTGTACATGACTTCGTTCACCAGTTCGCAGCAATAGGCTTTCGCCATCGAGACTTCCTTCACCGCGTCCTCGCCCTGGGCGTCGAGCCAGGCGGCGTGATAGGTGAGTTGCCGGCCGGCTTCGACCTTGGCCTGCAACATCGCGAGACGCTGGCGAATGGTCTGTTTGTCCCACAGGGTCGCGCCGAAGGCTTTGCGTTCCTGCACATATTGCAGCGTTATTTCCAGTGCCCTGGCGGCTTCGCCCATGGACTGCGCGGCGAGCACGGTGCGCTCGTTCTGGAAGTTGCGCATGATCGAGTAGAAGCCTTTGTTCAACTCGCCGAGGATGTTTTCGCGCGGCACGCGGCAGTTGTCGAATACCAGCTCGGCGGTGTCGGAACAGCGCCAGCCCTGTTTGTCGAGGGCGCGACCGACGCTGAAGCCGGGCGTACCTTTCTCGACGATGAAGATGGTGATGCCGCGCGAGCCCTTGACATGGGTATCGGTCTTGGCAGCGATGAAATAGATATCGCCCTTGACGCCGTTGGTGATGAACATCTTGCTGCCGTTCAGCACATAGTGATCGCCGTCCGCGACCGCCGTGGTGCGGATGCCGGCGACATCCGAACCCGCGTCGGGCTCGGTTACGCCCACCGCGCAGATCTTGCGGCCGGCGATCAGGTCGGGAAAGTATTTGTCTTTCTGCGCCTTGTTGCCGAAGTTGGCGAGGTGCGGCGAAGCCATGTCGGTATGCACGGTGACGGTGACCGCGAAACCGCCGAAGGTGGAGCGGCCCAGCTCTTCGGCCAGGATCACGCTGCCCAGCGTATTCATGTTGCTGCCGCCGTATTCCTCCGGGTAGCGGATGCCGAGAAAACCCAGATCGCCCATTTTTTTCAGCACCGCGCGCGGCACATGGCCATCGAGTTCCCAGGCTTCGGCATGGGGCACCACTTCCTGTTCCACGAAGCGACGGATCTGCTCGCGCAGCATGTTTTGTTCGTCGGAAAAATACAGTTGGTTGATGGTCACTTGCGGCCTCTCTCAATGGTTCGGTGGAACGGAAATGGTACTGGTATCCGCGGCCGGCTCCAGTTCGACAAGAACGGAGCCACCCTCGACGCTGTCGCCGACGGCGCAGAACAGTTCGCGCACGCGGCCGTCCGCGGCGGCGGCCAGCGGGTGCAGCAGTTTCATCGAATCCAGCACCACCAGCACGTCGCCGGCCCGCACCGCGTCGCCGATCGCGCAGCGTACCTCGGCGACCTGGCCGGGCAGTGTCGCGGTGATGCGGTGGTCGCCATGACCGGCGGTCCGGGCGGCGTCGGTCTCGCGGCGTGCGACGACGCGCAGGGTGGCGACTGCATCGGCGCTGTCGAGGGTCAGCAGATCGCCGCTGCGGCGCACGGTCAGGCGCTCGCTGTGGCCGTCGCGTTCGACGCAGAGCAGGCCGGGTTCCGCCCAGCGCGCGGTCGCCGCGAAGGCGTGCGCGCCGACTTCGAGTCGATAGGCGCCAGTGCGGCCGCGCACGCTGATTTCATGGACGGTGCCCGCCGCGTCGGCCAGCATCACCCGGCTCTCGCCGCTGATGCCCGCGGGTTCCAGCAGCCGGAAGGCGCCGAGGCTGCGCCAGGGCGTGTCCTGAAGCTCCGCCTCCGCGAGCATGGCCTGGGCGAGCGCTGCGAGCAGGAGGGTGTCGGGTGCGGTGACCGGCGCATTCCAGCCACCGGGAAACTGGGTATCGAGAAAGCCGGTGGTCAGGGGCTCGGCACTGAAGGCGGGCTGGCGCAGGATGTCGCGCAGGAAGGCGAGGTTGGTGACCGGGCCGGTGAGAGTGAACTGCCCCAGCGCCGCCGCGAGCCGGCGCTGCGCCAGTTCACGGTCGGCGCCGCCGGCGATCACCTTGGCGAGCAAGGAATCGTAATGGGGCGTGACCACGGAGCCCGCGCCCACGCCGCTGTCCACGCGGATGCCGTCGCCCGTGGGCGCGTCGTACAGCGCAATGGTGCCGGTGCCGGGCCGATAGCCGCGCGCGGGATCCTCGGCGTTGACGCGCGCCTCGATCGCCCAGCCGGTGCAGGTGATCTGGTTCTGGGTGAGCGGCAGGAGTTCGCCGGCGGCGCTGCGCAGTTGCCACTCCACCAGGTCGAGCCCGGTGACGTATTCGGTGACCGGGTGCTCCACCTGGAGCCGGGTGTTCATTTCGAGAAAATAGATTTCGCCGCTGTCGTTATCGAGCAGAAATTCCACCGTGCCCAGGGAGTCGTAGTCGATGACCCGCGCCAGCGCGACGGCGTAGCCGTGGAGCGCCGCGCGCTGCTGCGCGGAAAGGAACGCGGCGGGCGCTTCCTCGATCACTTTCTGGTGGTTGCGCTGGATCGAGCACTCGCGCTCGAACAGATGCACCACCTGACCGTGACGGTCGGCGGCGATCTGGACCTCGATATGGCGCGGCGCGGCCACCAGTTTTTCGAGCAGCACCCGATCGTCGCCGAAACCGGCGAGCGCTTCGGCACGGGCCTGCACCAGGGCCTCGGCGAAGTCCGTCGCGCGATCCACGCGGCGCATGCCGCGCCCGCCGCCGCCGGCGCTCGCCTTGATCAACAGCGGATAGCCGATGCGCGCCGCCTCCCCCGTCAGGGTGGGCGCATCCTGGGCGCCGCCGTGATAACCCGGCACCACCGGCACCCCGGCGCGTTCGGCGATCGCCTTCGACGCGATCTTCGAGCCCATGGCGCGGATCGCCTCGCGGTGGGGGCCGACGAACAGGATGCCGGCGGTCTCGCAGGCGGCGATCAGCGTCTCGCTCTCGGCGAGAAAACCATAGCCCGGATGGATGGCTTCGGCGCCGGCGCGCTGCGCGGCGGCGACGATGGCGGCGGCATCGAGGTAGGAGCGCGCGCTCTCCGCCGGCCCGATCGCAAAGGCCGCATCGGCATGCCGGACGTGGAGGGCATCGCGATCCGCTTCGGAGTAGACCGCGATCGGCCGGATGCCGAGCCGGCGGCAGGTGCGGATGATGCGAACCGCGATCTCGCCGCGGTTGGCGATCAGCAGGGACTCGAACATGGCAGTGGTTCCCGCCGTTACATGCGATAGACCGGCGCGGGGCCGGTCATGGGTGGTTGCAGCGCGGCCAGCGCCAGGCACAGGCCGAGCACATCGCGGGTCTGCGCCGGCTCGATGATGCCGTCGTCCCAGAGCCGCGCGGTGGCGTAGTAGGGGTCGCTCTGCTCGCCGTACTGGGTGCGCACCTGGGCGTCGATGCGGCGCAGGTCCTCGGCCAGTCCGGCGTCGTCGTGCTTGATGCTGGCGCGGCGCAGCTCCTGCATCACGTTGCTGGCGATGTCGGCGCTCATGGTGGCACAGCGCGCGCCGGGCCAGGCGAACAGGAAGTGGGGTGCGAAGCCGCGCCCGGCCATGCCGTAGTTGCCGGCGCCGTAGGAGCCGCCGACGATCACCGAAAATTTCGGCACGCGGGAATTGGCCTGGGCGTAGACCATCTTGGCGCTGTGCTTGGCGATGCCGCCGCGCTCCGCCTCGGTGCCCACCATGAAGCCGGTGATGTTGTGCAGAAACAGCAGTGGCGTCTGGCGCTGGTTGCACAGTTCGATGAAGTGCGCGCCCTTGAGCGAAGACTCGGAAAACAGCGCGCCGTTGTTGCCCAGAATCCCCACCGGGTAGCCGTGCAGGTGCGCGGTACCGCACACCAGGGTATCGCCGTAGAGCGGCTTGAACTCCTGGAAATCACTGCCATCCACCATCCGCGCGATGATCTCGCGCACGTCGTAGGGCACCTTGGGGTCCGCGCTGATGACGCCGGGAATCTCGTCGGGACTGTAAATGGGTGCGCGCACCGCCCGGATGTCGGCGTGGCAGCGCCGCGGCCAGTTGAGCTTGGCGACGATCTCCCGCAACCGCGCCAGCGCTGCCGGCTCGTCGTCCACCAGATAGTCGTTCACCCCGGATACCCGGCTGTGCATCTCGGCGCCGCCGAGCGTCTCGCCGTCCACCACCTCGTTGATCGCCACCTTGACGATGGACGGCCCGCCCAGATGGATGCGCGCATTGCCGCGCACCATGATGACTTCGTCGGCCAGCGCCGGGATGTAGGCGCCGCCGGCGGTGCAGCCGCCGAACACCGCGGCGAGCTGGGGCAGACCCTGCTGCGACATCCGGCACTGGCGGTAGAAGGTGTTGCCGAAGTGCTCCTTGTCCGGAAACACGCGGTCCTGCTCCGGCAGGTAGGCGCCGCCGCAATCCACCAGATAGATGCAGGGCAGCCGGTTCTGCTCGGCGATTTCCTGGGCGCGCACATGCTTTTTCACCGTCTCGTGAAAGAACGAGCCGCCCTTCACGGTGGCGTCGTTGGCGATGATCATGCAGTGCACGCCGCACACCTGACCCACGCCGGTGACGATGCCCGCTGCCGGCACCTCGTTGCCGTACAGGCCCCAGGCCGCGAGCGGCGAGAGTTCGAGAAAAGGCGTGTGGGGATCGATCAGGCGGTCGATGCGCTCCCGCGCCAGCAGCTTGTCGCGGGCGCGATGGCGCGCGATGTGCGCCTCGCGAATGCCGGTGGCCGTTTCCCGCAGGCGTCCGCGCAGGGTGTCGAGCAGGCCCTGGTAGTGCTCGGTGTTGGCGGCGAAGGACGCCGCGCGCGGATTGACGCGGGACTGGATCTGGCTCATCGGATGCTCGGGGTCGGGGAATGGGCGCTCTTGCCGGCGCCGGCCCGGGAATCTAGCAAAATCGGGGCGGGGGTGCGAGGCAGAGACGTCCTGCGGTCAGGAAGCCGTGGTCAGGAAGCCGTGGTCAGGAAGCTGTGGTCAGAAGATGGTGAGGAAGGTCCGGTGGGGAGGCTGAGGTAGGGGGCAGGCGCCTTCGGAGCCGGAGATATCGCGGCATCTGGATTCCCGTTTTCACGGGAATGACGGTGGTTGGGTTCCCGTTTTCACGGGAGTGACGGTGGTTGGGTTCCCGTTTTCAGGGGAATGACGGTGGTTGGGTCCCCGTCACCCCCGCGCAGGCGGGGGTCCAGGCGCCCCCCGACTCTGAAACACCGCGCACCGACGCAGATAGTCCCGCAGCAGTTTTTCAACAAGCTGCAAGTGATCAGCCGGTTATCAGGCCGTCAGCAGCTGGTAGAGCTCGTCCTTCAGCGCGAGCCGCTTTTTCTTCAGGTCTTCCATGGTCTCGTCGGCCCTGGGGCTGCCTTCCTCTTCGAGACGGCGCACTTCCCGGTCCAGATCGTTGTACTCATCGAAGCGGCGGGCGAAGTGATGATCGCTGGTTTTGAGGGCGTGAATCCTTTCCTTGAGTTCGGGGAATTCGTGGCTCAGGGTGTGGTTCTCGATCGACATCGTGGCCTCTGGGCAGTGGCTCAATTGGGGGCGGCAGCATAGCAGCTTGTTGAAAAACTGGCCGCCGGACCGGATGGTGCGGGGCAAACGTCATGGGGCGTTACCTCCCACAGCGGCGGCGCGCCGGGGCAGCCCGACCGACAGCGCGCCGGCCGCAACCACCAGGGCGCTCGAGACCCACAGGCAGGCGGTGAGTCCGGCGACCTGATAGACCCAGCCCGACAGCACCGTGCCGAGCAGGCGACCGCCGGCGTTGGCCATGTAGTAGAACCCGACATCCAGGGAGACGCCGTCGGCGCGGGCGTAGCTGACGATCAGGTAAGAGTGGATCGCCGAATTGAGTGCGAACAGGATGCCGAAGGCGAGCAGGCCCGCCACCAGCACCCAGGCCGGGTTCAGGTGCCCGAGCCCGACCGCGATGCCGGCCGGCAGTGCCGCGAGCGCGAGCGCCGCGACCAGAGCGCTGCGGCCGTCCGGAACCCGTTTGCCGGTAAGCCGCGGCGCCAGCGCCTGCACCGCGCCATAGCCGAGGATCCAGCAGGCGAGGAAGGCGCCCACGGCCATGAAGCTCCAGCCCAGCTCCGCCTGCAAAAACACCGGCAGCGCCACCACGAACCAGACATCCCGCGCGCCGAACAGGAAAAACCGCGCCGCCGACAGCCGGTTCACCGGGCCGCTGCGGGACAGCAGATCGCGAAATTTCGGCTTGAAACTGGTTTTGCCCAGCCGGTTGTCGAGCAGGAAAAGTCCCGCCGCAAATACCGCAGCCAGGCCGATCGCCATCGCCGCCACCGCGCCGCGAAAACCCAGCCACGTCAGCAGCGCGGCACCGAGAAAGAACCCCGCACCCTTGAGCGCATTCTTGGAACCGGTGAGCAGCGCCACCCAGGCATACAGACGGCCCTCGCGTCCCTCCGGCACCAGCAGCTTGATGCTGCTCTTGGCCGCCATCTTGTTGAGATCCTTGGCGATCCCGGACAGCGCCTGCGCCGCCATCACATAGAGCACGCTCAGATACGCGGGATCGATCAGCAGCATGGCGAGGGCGACGATCTGGAGCCCGAGGCCGATCTGCATGGTGGCGTTCAGCCCCAGCCGCGTCGCGAGCAGGCCCCCGCCCAGGTTGGTCACCACGCCGAAGAATTCGTAGAACAAAAACAGCAGCGCCACCTGCAGCGGCGCGTAACCGAGCTGATAGAAGTACAGCACCACCAGCATGCGCAGCGCGCCGTCGGTGAGGGTGAAGGCCCAGTAGCTGCCGGTGACCAGGGCGTATTGGCGCAGCGCGCGGTCCATGGTTCGGCTCAGAGCGCCGCCGCGACCTTGCGGGCGAGTTCCATCAGGCGGTGCACATAGCCGGTTTCGTTGTCGTACCAGGCCAGGATCTTGACCAGCGTGCCGTCGATCACCTGGGTGGAGAGGGCATCGACGATGCTGGAGCGGGTGTCGCCGCGATAGTCCGCCGACACCAGGGGTTTTTCCTCGTAGCCGAGAATTCCCGCCAGGCGGCCGGCCGCGGCGGTGGCGAGCGCGGCATTGACGGCCTCCACCGTGGTGGCGCGCTCCACCTCGAACACGCAGTCGGTGAGCGAGGCATTGGCCAGCGGCACCCGGATGGCGAGGCCGTTCAGGCGCCCGCGCAGTTCCGGGAAGATCTCGGCGATCGCGGTGGCCGAGCCCGTGGTGGTCGGGATCAGCGACAGACCCGAGGCGCGCGCCCGACGCAGATCCGGGTGGTAATCGTCGAGCACCCGCTGGCTGTTGGTGATGTCGTGCACCGTGGTGATGGCGCCGTGGCGGATGCCGAATTCACGCTGAATCACCGCCACCACCGGCGCGAGGCAGTTGGTGGTGCAGGAGGCGGCGGTGACGATGTGATCGCGATCCGCGGCGTAGTCGTGATCATTGACACCCATCACGATATTGAGGGTGCCGTCCTTCACCGGCGCCGACACCACCACCTTGCGCACGCCGGCGGTGAAGTAGGGCGCGAGCGCGGCTTTCGCTTTGAACTTGCCGGTGCAATCCACCACCAGATCCACGCCCAGTTCGCGCCAGGGGGTGGCGGCAATGTCGGCATTGCGCGAGTAGCCGAGCCGGCGTGCGCCGATCCGCAGTGCATCCGCTTCAGCGGCGACGGACTGGGACCAGGTGCCATGCACGGAATCGTACTGGAGCAGATGGGCAGCGGTGGCGGCGTCGCCCGCGATCTCGTTGATGTGGACGATATCGAGTTCGGGCCAGTCCCAGGCGGCGCGCAGCGCCAGGCGTCCCATGCGTCCGAAGCCGTTGAGTGCGATGCGGGTTGCCATCTGGATCTCCTTGAGCCGTATATCCGGTTAAGCAGATATATTAGTCAAAAAATGTGACCGTTCAACGACAGCTGTCAAGGATGCTCTGAACCACCACCCCATCGTCGTTCCCGCGCACGCGGGAACCCAGGGAACGATCCCGGGCAGCCAGCTTCCGCAAGGCCGTCATTCCCGCGCACGTGGGAGTCCAGGTGGCGGGTGCGCAAGGAACCTTCGACATAAACCGTCATTCCCGCGCACGCGGGAATCCAGGGGCCGTCAACCTGCCCACGGCGCTGATCCACGCAGTCATTCCCGCGCACGCGGGAACCTGGGGACCACGAGTTGTTGCGCGACAGCCGGACCTGCGTCGTTCCCGCGCAAGCGGGAACCCAGGAACAGCAAGACCTTCTGGATGCCCGCCTGCGCGGGCATGGCGGATTTTCAGAGGCGTTCTTGCACTCCAGCCACTCAGCTGCAACTGCGGCTGGCCATTCTGGCGAGTCGGCGCGCGTCGTGGCGCAGCTCGGGGATGACATTCGCATCGTCGCCGAGCAGGGCCAGCAGCCGTTCGGCAAAAGCGTTGGCGGGGGCGAGCTGGTAGTACATCCAGGTGCCTTCGCGGCGCGCTGCCACCAGCCCGTGATGGCGCAGATAGGCGAGATGGCGCGATACCGCGCTTTGCGGCAGTTCGAGTGCATCCACCAGATCGCAGACGCAGAGCTCGCCGCGCTGGCGGAGCAGATGCACGATGCGCAGGCGGGCCGGCTCGGAGAGCGCCTTGAAGAGCGCGGCATAGCGGTTCATGTCCATGGCGCGATTGTACGGGCGCCCGCGGTCGCCGCAACCGGGCACCGGGAACCTTTGCCCTCCCGACCGCTCCATAGCCTCGACCCTTGCGCGAAAACGCCGGTACCCGCGCCGCCGGTGGCTTGTAGCCTGAGGGTTTGGCATTCAAGCTGCATCCTGCGCGGTACCGGGATGATCCGCACCCGGGGTCGTCGCCTTGCGCCGCGCGATGACAGTACGGATCGGCGCTTGCCGGCGCGGAATTTTGACGAGGAGACGAGGAGTGGACCAATGCAACTGGGCGTGATCGGTTTGGGAAGGATGGGCGCCAATATCTGCCGCCGTCTGCTGCGGGCGGGGCATGATTGTGTCGTCCATGACACACATCCCGATGCGGTTTCCGGACTCGCGGGCGAGGGCGCAACGGGAGCTGCCTCCCTCGCGGATTTCGTGCGCCGGCTGACGCCGCCGCGCAATGTCTGGCTGATGGTGCCGGCGGCGGCCGTGGAACCGATCCTCACGGAGCTCGCGACGCTGCTCGAACCCGGTGACGTAGTGATCGACGGCGGCAATTCGAACTACCGGGACGACATCCGGCGCGCGGGGCAGCTCGGCGCCGCCGGCATCCACTATGTCGACGTGGGCACCAGCGGCGGCGTCTGGGGACTGGAGCAGGGCTTCTGCCTGATGATCGGCGGCGAGCCGGCCGTCGTGCAGCGCCTCGACCCCATCTTCAGCGCGCTCGCGCCCGGGATCGCCGCCGCGCCGCGCACGCCCGGGCGCACGGGAGCCGGCGCCAGCGCGGAGCAGGGCTATCTGCACTGCGGCGCCAGCGGCGCGGGCCATTTCGTGAAGATGGTCCACAACGGCATCGAGTACGGCATCATGGCCGCGTACGCCGAGGGCCTCAATATCCTGCGCCATGCCAGCAGCGGCAGCCTGATCCAGAAGGCCGATGCGGAAACGGCGCCGCTGGAGGATCCCGCCGCCTATCAGTACGACCTGAATCTGGGCGAGGTTGCGGAAGTCTGGCGACGCGGCAGCGTGATCCGTTCGTGGCTGCTCGATTTGACCGCGCAGGCGTTGCTGCGCGATGCCGATCTGGCGGCATTCCAGGGTCGGGTGTCCGATTCCGGCGAGGGGCGCTGGACCCTCAAGGCGGCCATCGACACCGGAGTACCGGTGCCCGTGCTCAGCGCCGCCCTCTTCGCACGGTTCAGCTCGCGCGGTGAAGCTGGCTTTGCCGACAAGCTGTTATCCGCGATGCGCAGCGAATTCGGCGGTCACGCCGAAGCGCCGGCGCAAGAGCAGGAACAGGAGGGGCCGCGATGACTCTCCCGCTTTCGGATGCCCTGGTGCTGTTTGGCGCGACGGGAGATCTCGCCTACAAGAAAATCTACCCGGCGCTGTACCAGATGGTGCGGCGCGGTCGCCTCGATATTCCGGTGATCGGCGTCGCGCGCGGCGGCTGGGATCTGGCGCGCCTGCGCGCGCACATGCGCGACAGTCTGGAACATCAGGGTGGCTACGACCCGGCCGTGTTCGAAAAACTCTCGGGTCTGCTGGGATTTGTCGATGGCGATTACGATGATTCCGCCACCTTCGACAAGCTGTGCGCCGCACTGGGTGGCGCGCAGCGTCCGCTGTTCTATCTGGCCATCCCGCCCAGCATGTTTCACACCGTGGTGGGCGGACTCGGCCGGCTGCCCTGCGGCACGGCGGGGCGCGTGGTGGTCGAAAAACCCTTTGGGCGCAGCCTCGCCTCGGCCCAACACCTCAACGAAATCCTGCACCAGGTATTCGACGAGTCGGCGATTTTCCGCATCGATCATTATCTCGGCAAGGAACCGGTGCAGAACCTGCTGTTTTTTCGTTTCGCCAACTCGTTTCTCGAACCGATCTGGAATCGCAATTACGTCGAAAGCGTGCAGATCACCATGGCCGAAGCCTTTGGCGTCGAAGGTCGGGGCCGGTTTTACGAAGAGGTGGGCGCAGTTCGCGACGTGATCCAGAACCACCTGTTGCAGGTCGTGGCGAATCTGGCCATGGAGCCGCCGATCGGCACCGGCAGCGAGCCGCTGCGCGACGAAAAGATCAAGGTGTTCCGCGCCATCCGTCCGCTGACCGGACACACCCTGGTGCGCGGGCAGTATCGCGGCTATCGGGAGGAAGCGGGTGTGGCACCGGATTCCGCGGTGGAGACCTTCGCGGCGATGCAAATCCATCTGGATTCATGGCGCTGGCAGGGCGTGCCCTTTTTTATCCGGGCCGGAAAAAATCTGCCGGTGACCGCCACCGAAGTCGTGGTGACGCTGCACCGTCCGCCGCAGCAGGTATTCCCCGAAACGGGCCCGACCCAAGCCAACTATGTGCGCTTCCGGCTCGGTCCGGGCCAGATCGCGATCGCAATCGGCGCCCGGGTAAAGCGCAGCGGCACCGAAAACATCGGCGATGAAGTCGAGCTGTTTGCGTGCAACACCCAGGACGATGCGATGGAAGCCTACGAGCGCCTGATCGGCGACGCGCTGAAAGGCGATGCCACATTGTTTGCGCGCGAGGATTCCGTGCTGGCGGCGTGGCGCATCGTCGATCCGATCCTGGACAACAACACCCCGGTGCGGGAATACGAGCGGGGCACCTGGGGGCCGATCGAGGCGAACGCGATGGTCGGCGCGACCGGTGGTTGGCGCAATCCGAAGGCGGCGGACCCATGAACTCGCCCGACCGCGACGCGCGCGCCGTGCGCGGCCAGCCATCCGGGACGGGCCATGGCGTTGCGGACTGAAGTCCACGCCGATCCCGAGGCAGTGGCCCGCCGCGCCGCTGCCTGGATTGCCGGGACGACACGGCAGGCCATTGAGCAACGCGATCGCTGCGTGCTCGCCCTCAGCGGCGGCACTACGCCGCTGCCCATGCTGCGCGTGCTGGCCACGACACCGATCGACTGGCGCAAGGTTGAGGTGGTACAGGTCGATGAGCGCGTGGCGCCCGGCGCCAGCCCCGACCGCAATCTCGCGCAGTTGCGGGCGGCCCTGCTCGCACACATCCCGCTGCCGGAGTCCCAGATCCATCCCATGCCGGTGGAGGAGACTGATCTCGGCTGGGCGGCACAAGACTATGGCCGCCTGCTGGTCAGCCTCGCGGGCGCGCCGCCGCGGCTCGATCTCGTGGTGCTCGGCCTGGGCGCGGACGGCCACACGGCTTCGCTGGTGCCGGGGGATGCGGCGCTCGACATCCGCGACGCCGATGTCGCCGTCACCGGCCTCTACCAGGGACGGCGGCGGATGACGCTCACCTTCCCGGTCATCAACCGGGCGCGCCACATCCTCTGGCTCGTGACGGGCGCGGACAAGGCCGAGATGCTGGCGCGCCTGGTCCAGGGCGATACAGCGCTGCCCGCCAGCCGCGTCCGCCGTGCGTCCGCGCTGCTGCTGGCCGATCGCGCCGCCGCCCGCCTGGCGCGGTAGCAGCGTAAACGCAGCACACTGCCGGGGCGGCGTCCCGGAACGTGCGGCGAGTCGATGCGCTCCCGGCACCGCAATCGCTTGCGCGATAAGCTGCCAGAAAATGCGGATCGACGAGAACTACCCCAGACCCCATGCGCCTGACTGATGAACAACGCAACGCCTTCGTCGAGGAGGCCGCTCGCGTGTTCGGGCCGGGCGCCCGCGTGCGCCTGTTCGGCTCGCGCGTGGACGACAATATGCGTGGCGGCGATATCGACCTGCATGTCGAGACCGAGGGCAGTCCCGCCGAGCTGCTGGATCGCGAAGTCAAATTTCATGTCCGCCTGATTCGCCGCTTCGGTGATCGCCGCATCGACATCGTCGTGCATCGGCGCGGCGAAGTTGCGCGCCCCATCGACGAGCGGGCCTGGCAAACGGGCGCCGTCCTGTGACCGCATTGGCGCCCGAACGGGAACGCCTCACCCGCCTGCTCCGGCTGGTCAAACGGGAAGACGTCCATCTGCGACATGGATCGCGCTTTCGGCGTGCCTGAAAGCTCAGGAATCCGCCGCGTGCTGGCAAACTTTGTCGGTCGCGGGTCGGGCGCGAAGCCAGGTTGTTGGGATATGCCCCGCATTGCACAATGCCGGCTCCGATCTTGGTCGCCAGGACCTCCCGGCGACGCCCGGTGCGGGGTGCCCGTATCGGATTGGGCGCAGGAATTGAGTGCGCAGCCGCCGTTAAAGAGTCGCGATCAGGCGATACGGGAAGCCAACGACGAAGCTCGGACCATGACCCTATTGATGCGAGATAACGAGTTTCAGCAGCACCGCACTCGGCTGGCAGGTCTGGAGCAGAGGTTTCAAATTGGGCTCGCACAGCGCCGAGATGATTTGAATAACACGCCGTGCGACAAAAAACTGCACGACAACAAACGCGAGCAAAGTGTCCAGGGCGCAGTCCTTCAACGGCTGGGTCTGAGAATGCAAAATCTCCTGGAGCCCCGCGCAGTGGCTACGGACTTGAAATCCCGGGACCCCGTTGGTCTGCCGGCGGCAATTGCGGCACCCGGAATTCTCCTGGGTGGCTTGCTGAGTCTACTGGTAGCATTTGGCCTTGAATTTCGTGACCAGTTGCGGATCTGGCGCGAGCGACGGAATTCACCCGCATTCGCGCTCCACTGGAATCTCCGACGCCCGCCCGTGTGCAGGGGCCCATGCTGAGAAAAAGTCGTTTTCGTGAACGTTCCAGTTTGCTTTCGGGGGTTACGCGGGCTCTCGATGCGATAGTGGTGATTCTGGCCGGATGGATCGCCTATGCCATCCGTATGGAAAGCTGGGGATTGCCACAGCGCTACCAGATCGCCTTGCTGCTGGGAGCGCTGCTCACGCTGGTCGCGTTTTCCGCACTCGGCGTCTATCACTCCTGGCGCGGCCGTCCGACCTCGGCGCAGGTGCGCCAACTGCTGCTCGCATGGCTGCTGGTCGGTGGGGTGTTGATGGTGTTGGGTGTGGCCACCAAGACCAACGCCCTGTTTTCGCGCGGCTGGATGGCGCTCTGGCTGGGGTTCGGCGGTCTGGCGCTGGTGGCGGCGCGGGGTGTGCTGGCGGTGACCCTGCGGGAAACGCAAAAACGCGGCTGGAATCTGCGCCGCATCGTCCTCGCCGGTTCCGGGCCGCAAGCCGCGGCGGTCGCCCGGCAGTTGGAGGAACTCGCCTGGAATGGCCTGGAGATTGCCGCATGGTTTTACGAAGCTCGACCGCCTCCTGTCGAGCAGAGTGACCAGATTCCGGCGCATCCGCTGGCCGAGTTTCCCGGTTTTGTCGAGCGGCAGTCGGTCGACGAGGTATGGCTGACGCTTTCGGCGGGTAGCGAACACCGCATCCCGGAACTGCTCGACCAACTCCGCTACAGCACCGTGGACATCCGCTATGTGCCAAGCATCGAGAATTTCCGGTTGTTGAATCCCAGCATTTCGGAGGTTGCAGGGATAGCCGTCCTGGACCTCAACGTCAGTCCCATGCGGGGTATCAACCGTATCCTCAAGGGGATCGAGGACAGACTGTTGGCCGTGGTCATTCTGGCGCTGATCAGTCCGCTGATGTTGGTGATTGCTCTCGGCGTAAAGCTCAGTTCGCCAGGCCCGGTGTTGTTCAGGCAGAGCCGCAACGGCTGTGATGGCAAACCCATCGAGATATACAAGTTTCGCACCATGGTATTGCACGAGGAACCGGAGGGCACTGTTACCCAGGCCTCCAGCGGTGATCCGCGCATCACCCGGTTTGGTGCGTTCCTGCGACGCTTCAGCCTGGACGAGCTGCCGCAGTTCATCAATGTATTGCAGGGCAGAATGTCCATCGTCGGTCCGCGGCCCCACGCGCTGGAACACAACGAATACTACAAATACCGGGTGGAGTCCTACATGTGGCGCCATCGGGTCAAGCCCGGCATCACCGGCTGGGCCCAGGTCAACGGCTGGCGGGGCGCGACCGACACCCTCGACAAAATGGAAAAGCGCGTCGACCACGACCTCTGGTACATCGACCACTGGAGCCTGTGGCTCGACCTCAGGATCATCTTCCTCACCGCGATACGGGTGCTGAGGGACCGCAATGCCTATTGACCGGATTCGGTTGTAGGAGGCCCGCCCCCGGGCCGATTGGGTGGGGATGGTGCCGGGATCGATCGCGGCGAGGGCGCGCAGGTGACGCTGTTCGGCTCCAGAACGGACGATCAGGCGCGTGGCGGGGACATCGCCCGCAAGTACGCCTACCGCTGCGACCGCGCAAGATTCCCTGCGTGTCGCTGTGGCGGCGGCCGGAGGAAGGTGATGCCATCCGCGATCCGGTGGTCGCACTGAGCGATGACTGAGGAAAAGACATGAACTGCCACGACATCATCACCATCGAGCCCGGCAAGCGCGGCGGCAAGCCTTGCGTCCGCGGCCTGCGAATCACGGTCTATGACGTGCTCGATTACCTCGCTGCCGGCATGACGCCGGAGAAAATCATCGAGGATTTCGATTGCCTGACGCTGGACGACATCCGGGCCTGCCTGGCCTATGCCGCCGATCGCGAACGGCATCAACTGGCGATCAATGCGTGAAGTTGCTGTTCGATGAAAATTTCGCGCCCAGGTTGGTCGCCATGCTGACCGACGTCTTCCCGAGTTCTGTACATGTGCATCACGTCGGTCTCGGCAGCGCTGGCGACAACGCGGTCTGGGAATACGCCCGAGAGTACCGACACACTGGTCAGCAAGGATTCCGATTCTCACGAGATGAGCTTGCTGCGCGGCTGTCCGCCCAAGGTCATTTGGCTCAAGCGCGGCAACTGCCCCGCCAAGCACATAGCGATCATCCTGCGCAACCAGGCTGCCCAAATCGAGGCACTGTCGAAGGATCCGGAAGCTGTTTTCTTGTTGCTGCTATGATCGCGCGAAGAAATACTCGATATGGCCAATCCAGCACCGACCGAGATGAAATGTCATGAAATTGAAAGTGGTAGTGCACGAAGCCGAAGAAGGAGGCTATTGGGCGGAAGTGCCTTCCATACCTGGGTGTGCAACGCAAGGAGAGACCTTCGAAGAATTATTGAGCAATATTTATGAGGCAGTGGAAGGTTGCCTGTCCGTGGATATTCAAGAAATCTCGGTATCTGGAAACGACAAGGTAATGGAGATAGCCGTTTGAAAGCCGTGATCCTCGCCGGCGGGCTCGGCACCCGGCTCAGTGAAGAGACCGTCGTGCGTCCCAAGCCCATGGTCGAGATCGGCGGCAAGCCGATGCTCTGGCACATCATGAAAATCTACGCCGCCCACGGCATCAACGATTTCATCATCTGCCTCGGTTACAAGGGCTATCTGATCAAGGAATACTTCGCCAACTATTTTCTGCACATGTCGGACGTCACCTTCGACATCGCCAACAACCGCATGGAAGTCCACAACAACAGCGCCGAGCCCTGGCGCGTCACGCTGGTGGACACCGGCGACGACACCATGACCGGCGGCCGCCTGAAGCGGGTCAGCGATCATCTGCGGGGCGAAGATGCGTTTTGCTTTACCTACGGCGATGGCCTGGGCAATGTCGATATTGGTGCGGCCATCCGCTTTCACCGCGCGCGGGGCACCCTGGCCACCGTGACCGCGGTGCGCCCGCCGGGCCGTTTCGGCGCGCTCGATGTCGAGAATCACCGCATCACCGGCTTTCGCGAAAAACCCGACGGCGACGGCGGCTGGATCAATGGCGGTTTTTTTGTGCTTTCACCCGGCGTGATGGACTACATCGTCGGCGACTTGATGACCTGGGAGCGCGAACCGCTCGAAGCGCTCGCCCGGGACGGGCAGTTGTCCGCGTACACCCACGACGGCTTCTGGCAGCCCATGGACACCCTGCGCGACAAGGTCCACCTCGAAGAACTCTGGCAATCCGGAGCCGCGCCCTGGAAATGCTGGTGAATGGCATCGACCCCGACTTCTGGCGCGGCCGGCGCGTGTTTCTCACCGGCCACACCGGTTTCAAGGGCGGCTGGCTGTCGCTGTGGCTGCAACGGCTCGGCGCCGATCTCACCGGCTATGCGCTCGCTCCGCCCACCACGCCCAGCCTGTTCGAAGTCGCCCGGGTCGGTGCCGGCATGCGCTCGATCATCGCCGACATCCGCGATGACCAGATCCTGGCCGCAGCGATGCGCGCCGCAAAACCCGAGATCGTCATTCACATGGCCGCCCAGCCGCTGGTGCGTTACTCCTACCAGGCGCCGATCGAAACCTACGCCACCAACGTCATGGGCACCGTGCATCTGCTCGAAGCCGTGCGCCAGACCGACAGCGTGCGCGCCGTGGTCAACGTCACCAGCGACAAATGCTATGAAAACCGGGAGTGGGTCTGGGGCTATCGCGAAAACGAACCCATGGGCGGCCATGATCCCTACAGCAACAGCAAGGGCTGCGCCGAGCTGGTCACCGCGGCCTATCGCAACTCCTATTTCAACCCCGCCCGCCACGGCGAACACGGCGTCGCCCTGGCCAGCGCCCGCGCCGGCAATGTCATCGGCGGCGGTGACTGGGCCGAGGACCGGCTGATTCCGGACATCCTGCGCGCCATCGCCGCCGGTGAGCCCGCCCACATTCGCAGCCCGCACGCCATCCGCCCCTGGCAGCATGTGCTGGAACCTGTGTCGGGCTATCTGCTGCTGGCCCGGCGCCTGGTCGAAGACGGCCCGGCCCACGCCGAAGCCTGGAACTTCGGCCCCGCCGAGGCGGATGCGAGGCCGGTACAGTGGCTCGTCGAACGCCTCGTCAACGCCTGGGGCGAAGGTGCGAGTTGGGAACTCGACGCGCGCCCAGAACTCCACGAGGCGCATTATCTCAAGCTCGATTGCGCCAAGGCGCGCAGCCGGCTGGGCTGGCAGCCGGAGTGGGATATCGACCATGCGCTCGCAACCACCGTCGCCTGGCATCGCGCATTTCAGCGCAACGAAAACATGCACGCCGCATGCGTGCGGCAGATCGACGACTATGAAGGGTCGATGCGAGCCCGGCACCGCGATCGGTTGCACGATAAACTGGCAGAACGCGGACCGATGAGCCCCCCCAGACCCCATGCGCCTGACTGACGAACAACATAACGCCATCGTCGAGGAGGCCGTTGGCGTGTTCGGGCCGGGCGCCCGCGTGCGCCTGTTCGGTTCGCGCGTGGACGACAACATCCGTGGCGGCGATATCGACCTGCATGTCGAGACGGAGGGCAGTCCCGCCGAGCTGCTGGATCGCGAGCTCAAGTTTTATGCCCGCCTGATTCGCCGGCTCGGCGATCGCCGCATCGACATCGTCGTGCATCGGCGCGGGGAAGCCACGCGCCCCATCGACGAACAGGCCTGGCAAACGGGAGTCGTCCTGTGACCGCATTGACGCCCGAACGGGAGCGGCTCGCCCGCCTGCTCCGGCTGGTTGAACGGGAAGACGCCCATCTGCGGGCAGTCCGTCATCGGCTGCTGGGCGATGACTGTCGCGTGGATGCCGGCCGGGTGAGCGGGTTGCTCAGCGACGACACCGGTATCGACAGACTCGAATCCTTCGGCGCCAAATTCGCCCGCATGCAGGACACCGTGATCGACAAACTGATCCCCGCGCTGTTACTGGCCGCCGGCGAGCCGGTGATGGCCGCGATCGACAATCTGGGCCGCATGGAGCGCCTGGGACTGGTGTCGTCGGCCGAGCCCTGGTTCCAAATGCGCCGCTTGCGCAACCGGCTGGTTCACGAATACATCGACCAGCCCGGCGATCTCGCGGTCGCTCTCGAACGGGCTTGCCGGTTCACGGATCACATGCATGCGGACTATGTCCTGATCCGGAGCTATGCCACGACCCACCTGGGTATCGAGTGCGGCGCGTGAGAGCGGCTGTCGTTACCGCAAACGCGGGAGTTCAGGATTCCCCGAGATCGTAGGGTGGGCAAAGCGCAGCGTGCCCACGCTGGCAAGCCCGCCGCATGCCCCACGCGAGGCAAGCCTTCGGCAGACCCCAAGCGCGCCGCGTACACCAGGCCGCGAGCCCGTGGGCACGGCCTTCGGCTGTTGTCCAGCCCGCTGACGCGCGAAGGTCGGTGGGGACGCGAGCACAACAGCTTGCAACACTTCAAGGGCTTCTGATGGGGATAGAGCGCCATCGGCAGCACAATTGCCAAGACCACAGCCCGGTCAAAGCAGGGACGCAGAAGATGCTTATGCAGTTGACAGCGATCATCGAAAGGGAACAGGACGGTTCATGTTGCGCTGTGCCCGCAAGTCGATGCGACAAGCCAAGGAAGTCTACGTCACTCAGGTAGAGATTGCCGTTGGGTAAACTCTGGCCGTTATCCGGAAGGGATGTATGCTGAC
This sequence comes from uncultured Gammaproteobacteria bacterium, assembly GCA_963708735.1. Classification (GTDB taxonomy): domain Bacteria; phylum Pseudomonadota; class Gammaproteobacteria; order Pseudomonadales; family Porticoccaceae; genus JAGPUQ01. Next base: position 137,576 of record CAVPTW010000042.1, on the reverse strand, counting down.
CTGGCCGGACATGGCTTCGCAGAGGTGCGACGCCGTGGAAGTCATGTGGTGATGCAAAGACAGATACCCGGAGGAAGCGTCACCGTTCTGCCCGTTGGCCGAAGAAGCACCTGCCTGAAGGGACTCATTTCTGTTACGCGCCACAGCAAAATTCCGCCGCGCCCCTGGGTCGCGCTAAGCAACTGGATCAGCCGAATCGCCCTTATCGCCGCGCGGACCAATCTCGCCATGCCCCGCCCTTGGCATAACGCAGCCGGCACGCTAGCATAGGCCTTGGCCTATGCTGAACAATGAGGGAGTCCCCATGGAGGACACACACCGGCAGCGACATATCCGCCTGTTCAAAAACGGACGGAATCAGGCGATCCGAATTCCGCGCGAGTTCGAGCTGCGAGGTGAGCTGGCGACTATCCGCAAGGAAGGCGATTGTCTGATCATCGAGCCGGAACGGCGGCGATCGCTGGCGGTGCTACTCAAGTCCTGGGAGCCACTGGACGTCGATTTCCCGGATATCGATGACCTGCCAGCGCTGGATGATGTGGACATTTGAATGGCCAAGCTGCGGTTTCTTCTGGACACCAACATACTTTCCGAATTGATCAGACAGCCGGATGGTGTCATCGCACAAAGGATCGCGGAAGAAGGCGAGGACACGATCTGCACCAGTATCATAGTGGCCTGCGAACTGCGCTATGGGGCGCTGAAAAAGGGTGCCCAGGCGCTCTCCGAGCGGATCGAAGCACTGCTTGGCGTGATCGAGGTCTTGGCGCTTGAGGAAGATGCGGACAGTCATTACGCCGCCATCCGTTGCGAGCTGTCCCGTAACGGTCAGCCGATTGGCGCCAACGATCTGCTCATTGCGGCCCATGCCCGGGCATTGAATCTCACGGTCGTCACCGCCAACGAGCGGGAATTCTCCCGCGTACCCTCGTTGCAGGTGGAAAACTGGTTGCGTGAGTGAAGGGACCAAAGCACAGCCTGCTCACGCGGGCCAGGCTGCACGGCAATGGGTCACGGGATAAACTGCCAAAACGCGGACCGACGGGAACCACGCCAGACCCCATGCGCCTGACTGACGAACAACGCCGTGCCATCGTCGAGGAAACCACCCGGACCTTCGGGCCGGGTGCCTGCGTGCGCCTGTTCGGCTCGCGGGTGGACGACAGCGCCTGCGGTGGCGACATCGATCTTTTTGTGGAAGTGGATCGGGCGCTCCCCAATCGGGCGGCTGCCGCGAGCCGCCTGGCGGCCAAATTGCAGATCGCCCTGGGTGAGCAGCGCATCGACATCATTCTTGTGGACCCCGACACCAAGCCCCAAGCCATTCACGCCGTGGCGCGCCGCCAGGGGATCGCGCTGTGACAACAACCGGGCAGAGCGTGACCGGGCAAAGCGACGACCGCCTGTTGTGTCTGTTGCAGACGGTGGAGAAGGAAGGCCGCCATCTGATCGGCACCACCGCGCGCCTGTTTGCCGAAACCATCGACGCGGTCTGGGTGCAGCGACTGGAAGACCAGCCCGAACTGGCCGAACGAACCGATGCCTTCGCCACCCGGTTTGGTCGCATGCAGGACACGCTGGGCGACAAACTTATTCCCGAACTGCGGCGACGACTGCTCGAAACCCCCGGCGCCGCGCTCGACAATCTGAACCGCATGGAAAAGCTGGGACTGCTGGCATCCGTGACCGACTGGGTGGAAGCACGCAATCTGCGCAACCGCCTCGTCCACGAATACATGCAGGATGAAGCGGAATTTGCCGGTGCACTGAACCGCGCCGCTGAACTGGTCCCGCTGCTGGTGAGCACCTATAACGCGGTGAATGCTTACGCGCGCAACCGGTTTGGCGCGTCCGTACCGCACTGGCCCGCGCCGCTACCGGCCGCAAGGTGTGAGCCATGAGTTTCACCTCACGACCCGTGGGGTGGGCAAAGCCTGTCCTGAGCCCTTCGGCGGAGCTCAGGAGAGCCCTGACGAAGGGCGGCGTCCCCACACGGTGGCTCACCATGCATCTCGCACAGGTAGCAGCGCATTGAACGAGCGCTTTCACCAGCACCGGCTGCCGCTCCCGGGGCTCGTCCTGGTCGAGCGTCAGCCCATCGCCGATCAGCGCGGTTATCTGGAGCGCCTGTTCTGCGCGGACACCTTCGCCGCGCTCGGGGTCGCCAAGCCCATCGTCCAGATCAACCGCACGCTCACCCGCGCCGAGGGCACCGTGCGCGGCATGCATTTTCAGCGCGCGCCCCACGCCGAAACCAAGGTGATCAGTTGCCTGCGCGGTGCGGTGTTCGACGTGGCGGTCGATCTGCGCCCGGGTTCGCCCACCTTCCTGCGCTGGCATGGCGAAACCCTGAGCGAGGACAATCACCGCACCCTGATGATTCCCGAAGGCTTCGCCCACGGTTTTCAGACGCTGACAGCCGATTGCGAACTGCTGTATTTCCATACCGCGCCCCACGCCCCCCAATCCGAAGGTGGCGTATCGCCGACCGATCCGCGCATTGCCATCGCCTGGCCATTGCCGGTGCGTGAATTGTCCGAACGCGATGCGAAGTGGGCCTTGCTGTCCGCACAATTCGAAGGGTTGGCGCCATGAACTGCCGGCATTGCCGCCATCCGCTGCACCACGTCTTTCTCGACCTCGGCCACGCGCCGCCGTCGAATGCCTATCTGAGCGCGGCCGATCTCGGGGCGCCCGAAGTCACCTATCCGCTCCGGCTCCTTGTGTGCGAGCACTGCTGGCTGGTGCAGACCGAGGATTACGCGCGCGCCGATGAGTTGTTCCGTCACGACTACGCCTATTTCTCGTCCACCTCCACCACCTGGCTCGAACATGCCCGACGTTACGTCGAAGCCATGCGCGAGCGTCTGGCACTCGGCTCGCACAGCTTCGTCATCGAAGTCGCCGCCAACGATGGCTACCTCCTGAAAAACTTTGTGGCCGCCGACGTCCCCTGCCTGGGTATCGAGCCCACCGCCAGCACGGCGGCGGCGGCAGAACAACTCGGCATTCCCGTGCTGCGGGAATTCTTTGGCGAACGACTCGGCCAGCAACTCGCCGCCAGCGGCCGGCAGGCCGACCTCATCGTCGGCAACAATGTTTACGCCCATGTGCCCGACATCAACGACTTCACCCGTGGGCTGAAGGCCGCACTCAAACCCGGTGGCACCATCACCCTGGAATTCCCGCATCTGCTGCGGCTGATGGCGGACAACCAGTTCGACACTGTGTACCACGAGCATTTTTCGTATCTCTCGTTGGCCGTCGTCCGCCGGATATTCGCCGAGGCCGGGCTGCGGGTCCGTGACGTCGAGCGGCTCACGACCCACGGCGGCAGCCTGCGCGTGTACGGCAGCCACGCCGACGACCCGCGCGCAACCACGGCTGCCGTGGACGCAGTGCTGGCAGGCGAGCGCCAAGCCGGTCTGCTCGAATTGCCCGCCTATCAGGGTTTCCAGGCCCGCGCCAACAAAGTCAAAGACGATCTGGTCGGCTTCCTGATCGAACAAAAGCGGGCCGGCAAGCTGGTGGCTGGTTATGGCGCGGCGGCCAAGGGCAACACGCTGCTCAACTACGCCGGCGTCAAGCCCGACCTGCTGCCCTTTGTCTGCGACGCCGCGCCGTCCAAGCAGGGCAAGTACATGCCGGGCAGCCATATCCCCATCCTGCCGCCTGCTGCGCTGCGCGAGCGCCAACCTGACTACGTGGTGATCCTACCCTGGAATTTGCGCGATGAAGTGATGGCGCAACTCGATGGCATCCGCGCATGGGACGGGCAATTTGTGACAGCCGTGCCCGGATTAAAAACAACGTCATGCAAGTAGCCGCAGCTGATGCAATACCCGCCGGACTTCTGGAACGGATCGCCGCCGGCGAATCGCAAACGCTGGAATTCAAAACCTCGTTTGACAAAGCCAGCATTGAATCATTGGTGGCCTTTGCCAACGCACAGGGTGGCACGGTGCTGGTGGGCGTGACCAATGCCGCCGCCATTCAAGGCATAACGGTCGGCAAAGAAACCCTTAACGAGTGGCTTGGGCAAATCAAATCAGCCACCAGCCCTTCACTTGTCCCCGAACTTGTCACTTATTCGTTGCATGGCAAAACCGTTGTATCCATCCACGTCGCCGAGTTCCCGGTCAAACCCGTCAGCACGCGAGGGCGTTACTACAAACGCATTGCCAGTTCCAATCACGCACTGGCCCTCAACGAAATTGCCGATCTCTACCTGCAATCCCTGCAAATCTCCTGGGATGCGCACATCGCTCCCAACGCCAGCCTGGCAGACTTGTCGCCCACCAAAATCGAACGCTTCATCCAGCGCGTTAACGCCAGCGGACGCTTTGCCCTCGATGGCAGCACACCCATGGCTGCCCTGGAAAAACTCAACTACCTCACCCGAGGTCGGCCCACCTGGGCCGCCATGCTGTTGTTTGCCAGCCAGCCATTGAGGCACCACATCCATATCGGGCGGTTCAAAACGCCGAGCATGATCATTGACGACCGGCAGTTCACCGACACCCTGTTCGAAGTGGTCGAACAAGCGATGACATTCATTGTCTCGCACATCAGCGTCGCCTTTGAATTTGACGGTGGCATCCAGCGCAAGGAACGCTTTGCCTATCCGCTGCCTGCGCTGCGTGAAGCGCTGCTCAATGCCGTGGTTCATCGCAGTTACACAGACCCCAGCGACATCCAGATCAAAATCTTTGACGACCAGATCACCCTCTTCAGCCCTGGCACTTTTTACGGCGGCATCAGCATTGCCGACATCCAGGCCGACAACTACCGGTCCAGCCTGCGCAACAAGCTGGTGGCCGAGGGCTTCTATCTCATCAACGCCATCGAAAAATACGGCAGCGGCTTCATACGCATCCGCCAGGCCCTGCAGGATTACCCGGGGATCGATTTCGAGATCAAGGAATATGCCGGTGGTGTAATGGTCACCTTTACCCAAAAGCAGCCAGTTGGCGGAGTAAGTGGCGGAGTAAGTGGCGGAGTAAGTGGCGGAGTAAGTGGCGGAGTAAGTGGCGAAACGCTCGGCTTGTTGCAACTGATCCGCTCACATCCAGGGCTAAAAGCCGCTGAACTTGCCGCCCGGATGAATAAGCCCAAAAGAACCATTGAACGCTGGCTGAAACAACTCAAGAACAGTCGGCATATCGAGTTTCGTGGCGCGCCGAAAACCGGGGGTTACTACCCCAAGCAATCATGACAGCCTGCGACCGGACTCAAACCCGCCTAAAACCAACCATCTGCGCCGTATCGCCAGCGCCGACTTTTCGCCTTTGCGCGGTAAACTGCCACCGATGAACCCGCGCATCCACTACACCAAGCCATCCATTACCGAGCTGGAGATAACCTATGCTAGTGACGCCGCCCGGCATGGCTGGGGTGCGCATTGTTACGACTACATCGTGCGCTTTGAAGAAGCGTTCAAAGCCCATTTAGGCGTGCAATACGCCATTGCGACATCCAGTTGCACGGGCGCGCTGCACATGGGTATGGCCGCACTGGGTATTGGGCCCGGCGATGAAGTCATCCTCGCCGACACCAACTGGATTGCCAGCGCCGCGCCCATTCGCTGTGCCGCCGTATCGTCAGCGCCGGGTTTTTGCGCATGAGGGTATTGCTGACCGGAGCGAGCGGATTTCTCGGCAGTTACGTTCTTAACCAACTGGCACACCAGGGAATTGAAACGGTCGTCGTCGGGCGTTCGCAGCCCGCAAACCACAAAGGCGGCTTCATCCCCGCCGATCTGCTGCGCCTGACGGATCATTTGCCTGTCGTCCAGGCCGCTAAAGCAACCCATCTACTCCACCTGGCCTGGTATGCGGAGCACGGCAAGTATTGGACATCACCGCTGAACCTGCGCTGGGTGGAAGCATCCATACGCCTCGCCGAAGCGTTTTGCGCAAGCGGCGGACAAAAAATCGTGGCCGCAGGCACCTGCGCCGAATACGACTGGTCATATGGCTATTGCCGCGAAGACATCACGCCCGCGAATCCAGGTACCCTGTATGGCATAGCAAAGGACGCCACACGTCGCTTGACCATGGCGGTTTGTGCGGAACGTAAAGATGCCTGTTGTCTGGGGGCGAATTTTCCTCCCGTATGGGCAGGGAGAGGACAATCGCCGTCTAATACCCTCGCTTATCGAGGTGTTTCAGGGCAAGAGGACACCATTCGGCGTTAATGCCGCAGCCTATCGTGATTTCCTGCATGCGGCTGACTTGGCGGAAGGTTTTGTAAACTTATTACAAGAGGACGCCACAGGCATCTACAACCTTTGTTCCGGCCAGCCAGTCCAGATTGGCGACGTGGTTCGTCACATCGCCCATTCACTTAATGCAGACCCGCATACGGTTCTTGACCTATCGACCGAAAGACCAGGTGAGCCGGACTTTCTGGTAGGCGATAACCACAAACTGAGATCCATTGGTTGGACGCCTCGGCGTTCTCTGATGGACATTTTTAGTAGTACATGAGAGTAACTCAAAAAAGTGCGCAAGCCATATTATGGGGCCATGAATTCAAATCACCTTGAAAAAATCAGGAAGACGTCAAATAACCGCTTTAATTATGTGAGCGTTGATCATGAGTGATTTCAACAAAGAAATTGCAGATCGGATTGCCGACATTTCCGAGAATAGGGAGCTGTGTTCAGCTGCAACTGCCTTCATGCGCGCATCAACGCTTCCCAAATACTCATACAATTTCTCCTGGCTAGGCCGCCCCATCATCCAGTATCCGCAAGACATGGTGGCCATGCAGGAACTGATCTGGCAGGTGAAGCCCGACCTGATCGTCGAAACTGGCATTGCCCACGGCGGCTCGCTGGTTTTCAGCGCCTCGATGCTTGCCCAGCTCGACTTGTGCGACGCAATCGAAGCCGGAGTCAGTTTCAATCCCAAGGAATCAACGAGAAAAGTCCTTGGCATCGACATCGACATCCGCGCCCATAATCGCGCGGCGATCGAGGCGCACCCGATGGCCTCGCGCATCCAGATGATCCAGGGCTCCAGCATCGCGCCGGAAATCATCGCGCAGGTGCGGGCCGTGGCCGCCGACTATTCCCGCGTGCTGGTGTGCCTGGACAGCAACCACACCCACGACCATGTGCTGGCCGAGCTGCAAGCCTATGCGCCGCTGACCAGCCTGGGCAGCTATTGCGTGGTGTTCGACACCCTCATCGAAGACATGCCCGCGGAGATGTTTCCCGACCGCCCCTGGGGGCCGGGCAACAACCCCAAGACGGCGGTGTGGGAATACCTGAAACCCATCCGGATTCGAGATCGATAAGAGCATCCAGCACAAACTTTTGATCACGGTGGCCCCGGACGGCTACCTCAAGCGCATCTCGCGGTAACCGGCCGGTCTCCCATCATGGGCAAGGTAACGCGCAACTTGCTCGCCAATTATCTCGGCGCCGCCTGGACCGGTTTGATGGGCGTTGCCTTCATCCCGCTCTATGTCCGCTTTCTGGGCATGGAAGCTTACGGCGTGATCGGGGTATTCGCCGTGCTGCAAGCGGTGTTCGTGGTGCTGGATATGGGCATGGCGCCGACCCTGAGCCGCGAGGCGGCGCGGTTTCAGGCCGGTGCGCACAGCCCGCAGGGGATTCGCGAGCTGGTCCACGCCGTCGAGCGCGTGTATTGGGCGATAGCCATTGGCATCGCCGCGAGCCTGGTGGTTGCTTCGCCCTGGCTTGCGGGGAACTGGTTACGGCCGCAGGCCCTGGCGACCGCCACGGTCGCCCAGGCCCTGATGGCCATGGGCGTGGTGATCGCGCTGCGCTGGCTCGCGACCCTGTATCGCAGCGCCATCCAGGGCTTGCAGGATCAGGTGTGGCTCAACGTCGTCACCGCCGGTTTCGCGACGCTGCGCGGACTGGGAGTGATCCCGGTGCTGGCCTGGCTGTCGCCGACCATTCAGGCGTTCTTCATCTATCAGGCCGTGGTGACCGCGCTCGAAGCGCTGGTGCTGGCGGCGAGAATGCGGCGGTTACTACCCGCCGTTTCCGCACCGCCGCGGTTTCGCTGGCAGGCGTTGCGCGGCATCTGGCGGTTCGCGGCGGGGATGAGCGTCATCACCGTGCTGGGAGTCCTGCTCACCCAGGCGGACAAGGTGCTGCTGTCCCGCCTGCTGCCCCTCGCGCAATTCGGTCATTATGCGCTGGCCAGTACATTGGCTGCGGCCCTGTATGTCATGATCGTGCCCATCAACAACGCTGTCTATCCGCGCCTGACCGAGCTGGTGGTGCAGGGCGACCAGCAGCAGTTGGCCGCTGCCTATCACCGCTACTGCCAGGCACTGACGCTGGCGCTGGTGCCCGCCGCGCTGGTGCTGGCGTTTTTCTCCGATCATCTGGTGCTGCTGTGGACCCGGGACGTCGAACTGACCCGCGTCGTGGCCCCGCTGGTCAGCTTGCTGGTCATCGGCAATATGCTGAATGGTCTGATGTATCTGCCGTATTCGCTGCAACTGGCGCACGGCTGGACCCGGCTCACTGCGACAGTGCATCTGGTGGCTGTCGCGACGCTGGCGCCCGCGATCTATCTGAGCGTCAGGGCCTTTGGTGTCATCGCGGCGCCCGCTGTCTGGATTGTCTTCAGCAGTTGCTGTATTGCGCTGGCCGTGCCGCTGATGCACCGCAAGCTGCTTCCGGATGAAATGTGGAGTTGGTATGGGCGCGATGTATTGGCGCCGATGCTGGCGGCGTTCGCGGGCGTTGGCGCGGTGTGGCTGATGGCCCCCGCGCCCGCCGTTGATCGAGCTTTTTCATCTGCCACATGGTTACTGCTCGCCGCTGCGACCTCGCTGCTGGCCACGGTGTCTGTAACACCGCTCTGCCGCGCACCGTTGCAGTACTCGATCAGTGTGCTCAGGCGTCGGCTGCCGTGAGCATTTTTTCAGGAATGAGATCCACATGATGGATGATCGGAGATCCGCTGCCAATGCGAATAGGCCATTGGTGAGCATCTGTATCCCCACCTACAATCGTTCCACGAAATTGATGCGAGCGATCAATTCACTCTATGCGAGCGATTACCGGGATCTCGAAATCATAGTTTCCGACAATGCTTCATCGGATGATACTCAGCGCCTGTGTGCCGAGCTGTCGGATAACGATAAGCGGATTCGATATTTCAGGCACCCCGAAAATGTCGGGCCAACCAGAAATTTTGAGTTTGCCAGGGCGCAGGCGGAAGGCGAGTATTTCATGTGGCTTGCCGATGATGACTGGATCGATCCAAGGTATATTTCACTTTGCGTACAGGCACTTGAAGGCGATCCAGCCGTGGTGCTCGCGGCGGGGCTAGGTGCTTATCATCGTGATGACGGCTCATTTGCGTATCACGGCAATATAATCGAGGCAAACTCGTCGTCGCCGGTGGTCAGGGTGATGAAATATCTCTGGCGCGTCTGGGACAACTCCATGTTTTATGGGGTTTATAGAAGGAGCATGGTGGAAGAGTGCAGGATACCGAACGTTCTCGCCGGCGATTACGCGTGGGTAGCGGATGTTCTCTTGCGAGGGAAAGCAGCCATTGTCCCAGGCCTTTATATTCACCGGGAATTCGAAGACAGTACGGCTTCTACCATTCGCCGTATTGTTTCGGTTCTGGGATTGCCGGTATGGCATGGAAAATTGCCATGGATTGCAATCAGTCATTCAATTTCGGCACATCTAGCAAGAGACTCAAATGGACATGGTATTTTCAGGCGGACCGCAATTTTCGTGACAACGTTTGTCGTGTCGTTCTTTAAATGTGGAAATTTAAAATTGATGATCTCCGAAATTCCATATGCGCGGAAGGTGTATCGGAGAATTTTTCCGAAAGATAGACAATATTCACGGTAGCATGATGAAAGTATTGCGATTGATGTCTATCCAGATGAATGAGCTGCATAAGCGGGAACAGATGGGCACTATGCTTGCGGACCTCCAGCAGCTTGCCGATCAGTTCGTCATCAATCGTGAGCTTGGTTGATTTTTGCCATGGGATCATCCTCGGGTCATTATCATGGCTCAGCATACATAATGTTTGCGACCTCTAATTTTCAGGAGCACCGGCATGCCCATTAGACGGAACCCCTATGTTTTCCATGTCGATATAGTAGGAACTTGTAACTTGCGCTGCCCAAGCTGTCCGATAGGAAATACAAATAGTCGCATGTTGCCTGGCGGAGCAATGGCAATAGACAAATTGGATAGCATAGTAGAAAAGGCGAAGCGGGAACTTGGGAATGTCTCGTTTCACTTGTACAACTGGACCGAACCTTTCATACACCCAAAAATTGGTGAGGCAATCGAGGCCGTCATGAGAAACGGGGTTGCTTGTCACCTAAGCACGAACCTTAATCTTGACAAGCACCTTGCAGAAGTTGCAGAAGCCGCGCCAACCAGCATTCGCGTTTCAACTTCTGGCTTTACGCAAGAAATATACTCCCAGACGCATAAGGACGGAGACATTGAACAGGTAAAGATAAATATGGAAAAACTCGCCGGCCTGGTTAAAAAAAATGGAGGTATGACAGAATTGAACGTACTATTCCATCGGTACTTGGGGAATCACGGCGACGAAGCCAAAATGCGCTCTTTTGCCGAACAATTGGGATATAGTTTTGATGCTGTGTGGGCATATCTTATGCCCCTGGAAAAAAATATTGCCTTTGCCGAGAATGGACTCAAATCTCCACGCCTCTCCGAGGCCGATATCAATCTTATCGAAAAGCTCGCCTTACCCCTCGGCGAAGCAATAGAAGTCGCCAAGGCGAAGGGTACAACCGATTGCATTCTTAGATCACGGCAATATGCCCTTGATGCGGAGGGCAATGTAAGTCTCTGCTGTGCTGTTTACGACTCAAATGAGAGGATCGTTGGGAATTATTTGAACGATTCCCACGAGGTTCTTTTAGCAAAGAAATATGCTAATCCAATTTGCGGAACCTGTATGAAACATGGGCTGCATGTGCTCGCCACATACGGAGCGCCAAAAGAGTTCGATGAACTGGCATTCAATAACGTTCATGAGCATTATCCGTTGGCCGCTCTTACGGCGTCTCTACCTGCCGACGGGAAAAAGCTGATAGGAAAAATCAGTAGAACTATCAAGAGATACCTTCGGGCAAGAAGCCGATCAAAACGTCTCAGGGAAAGTGTAAAGTAGTTTTTTACGAGCCGTTACGGAAGTGACCTGCTCCCGCCCAGCCGTACCAACTGAGAGTAGAGAAGTCCGTCAAACCCTGGAGAATGACGGACATGAAGAAGCACGCCCATTTACGGAAGAACAGATCATTGGATTCCTGCGGCAGGCCGAAGCCGGCATGCCCATCCAGTCCCTGTCCGCGGCGCTGGAGCAACGGCTGCGGGAAGCGCCGGCGGCGCGGATGGTCGGCGTTTCCATTTGTGCAGACTGCTTTGGCGATGATTCCGGCGGAGCACCACATTGTCGCGTACCTGTCCGGCTGGATCGTGCGTTGATGATTCAATGACCAGATAGGCTGAGGCGCCGATAAGGCACGCGATGATGGCTGATGATGAGAACAGCGTTGTGATGGTGGGCGCCTTTCCGCCACCCGTTCACGGCATGGCAATGGTGAACGCGGCGGTGCGCGATGCGCTGCGGCAAGCGGGCGTGACGCCTACGCTGATCAATCTCGCCGCGCCCAGCCTAGATCGGTCCCTGACAACCCGGCTCGGCCGCCTGCCGCGCGTGCTGCACGGGCTGGGGCGGCTGGCCGGCAAACGCAGCTTGAGTAATGGAACCCTGTACATGAGTGTTTCGGGCGGGGTCGGGCAGGTTTACGAGCTGGCCTTCCTCCGGCTCGCCCGGCTGCGCGGCATGCGGGTGTTTCTGCATCACCACAGCTTTGCCTATCTCGACAGGTCTAGCATGTTGACGCGGGCATTGGTTCGCGCGGCGGGCGACGATGCCGTTCATCTCACTCAATCACCTGAAATGGCCAATCGTCTGCAACTTGGTTATCGCGCCAGACGAGTCGCTCCGATATCCAACGCGGTTTTTTTGATGGAGAAAGATTTGGGCAGTGTTGGGTTGAGGAAGACCGTTGGCACTCTTGGATTCATCAGCAACATCGCCCCAAAAAAAGGCGTGTTCGAGTTTCTTGATCTGATGAGCGCAGTGGACTTGGCCGACTTGCCGTTGCATGCCAGGCTGGCCGGGCCGTTTCAGGACGCCGACACCGAACAGGCCGTGCGCGAGCGCTTGGGATCGTTGCCGCAAGTGGAATATGTCGGTCCGCAATACGGCGCGGCCAAGGATGCCTTCTACGCAGGTATCGATGTATTGGTCTTTCCGACGCGCTATGAGAATGAAACCGAAGGGATCATCAATCATGAAGCCATGTCCCACGGCATTCCGGTGATCGCCTACGGGCGCGGCTGCATTCCGGAGATCGTCGGCGCCGACTGTGGGCTGGTGATCGATCCGGCCGAGCCCTTCGTCCCGGCGGCCCTGGCGAAGCTCGAAAGCTGGCTGGCCGATCCGCCGGCGTTTGAGGCCGCCTCGCAGGCGGCGGCCGCGCGCTTCGCCCGCACTTATGACGAAAACGCGGCGCGCTGGCGGGCACTGCTGGAAGACATTGTCGGAGCGCATCCGGGTGGTGAGCTGCGCCAGGGGGAAACGTCGTGATTGCTGATCTGACCGCCAAGGCCCGCAAGCTCGCGGCCATCTTGCGGGTGCCCGCGTGGCGCGATGTGCTGCGCCGTCACCGCGTGGCGGCGGGCGTTGAGCACGCGCGAGTGCTGCGCCAATTCGATGGCTGCCAGCACGGTGGTCGACGTCGGCGCCAACCGGGGTCAGTTCGCGCTGGCGGCGCGCCATGTTTTTCCGCAGGCGCGCATCGTCTCCTTCGAGCCGCTGGCCGGGCCGGCGGCACTGTGGCGGGCGGTGTTCGCGGGCGATGACCGGGCGCGGCTGGTCGAGGCGGCGGTCGGGCCGCAGGCCGGCGAGGCGCAGATTCACGTCTCGGCGCGGGATGATTCCTCGTCGCTGTTGCCGATCACGGCGCGGCAGAATGCGCTGTTCCCCGGCACCGCCGAGGCGGGCACGGCGACTATCCGCGTTGTGCGGCTGGCGGATGAAGTGCCGGCAGCGGATCTCGCTGGCGCCGGCACTGCTGAAACTGGACGTGCAGGGCTTTGAGTTACAGGCGCTGGCCGGTTGCGAAGATGTGCTGGAGCGCTTCGACTGGGTGTATGTCGAGTGCTCGTTCCAGGAGCTGTACGTCGGGCAGTCGTTGGCGGATGAGGTGATCGCCTGGCTGCGCGAACGGGGCCTGCGTTTGGTTGGCGTTTACCACATGGCCTACGACGGCGAAGGCCGGGCGGTGCAGGCGGATTTTCTGTTCGGGCGGTGAGGTGTGGCGCCGGCGGTGGTTTCGGCGGGGTGTTGATCGCGGCGGGGGCGCCGCTCCTACAGGGTCGGGGTGCGGCATTCGGGGTTGATCGCGGCGGGGGCGCCGCTCCTACGGGGGTGGGGCGTCACATCCGGGGTCGATCGCGGCGGGGGCGCCGCTCCTACGGGGTTGGGGTGCGGCATCGGGCGTTGATCGCGGCGGGGGCGCCGCTCCTACAACGGAGGCACCTGTAGCCGATGGGTGTGGCGCAACGGGGTAGGCCATGATGCCATGGCGATGTCTGGTAAATACGAGCAAGATGTTGGCCCTGAACAACTGGGAGTGACGATGTACACGGTGACTTTGCAATGCGAAATTCCTGAAGAACGCACACTGACGGTGAAGCTGCCGGACAGTATTCAGCCCGGCATGCACGAAGTGATGGTGATCGTCGATGAGGCGCGCGCCAAACCTGCCTGGGCGGGGAAGGGTGAGCCGATGCGATACGCGGGTGCCATTCCCGCTTTCGCCGAGGTGGATGGGCTTGCCGCTCAACGCGTGATGCGCGAGGAGTGGCAGTGAGGTTTCTGCTCGACACCAATGTGGTGATCTATCTGCTGGGTGGTCGCCTGCAGTATGCCTTGCCGCAAGGTGTTCATGGTGTGTCAATCATTTCTGAGATCGAGTTGCTGTCCCATCCTGCGCTTTCACCGAATGACGAGCAGGTTGTGCGCGGCTTTCTGAACGAGGTCGTCAGGTATCCGCTCACGGATGAAATTCGGGATCGGACTGTTTTGCTTCGTCGGCAGCTTCGGCTGAAGCTGCCTGATGCGTTGATTGCGGCAACAGCCCTGGAGGCAAAAGCCATCCTGCTGACCAATGATCAGCAACTGCATGTTGTGCCTGACCTGAATGTACAGGCCGTAGCGCTGATTTGATGTCTGGGCGCGGCTGACTTGCCAGTCCACGCCAAGCTGGCCGGGCCGTTTCAGGACGCCGACACCGAACAGGCGGTGCGTGAGCGATTGCGTGCGCTGCCGCAGGTGGAATATGTGGGTCCGCAATATGGCGCGGCCAAGGATGCCTTCTACGCCGGCATCGATGCATTGGTCTTTCCGACGCGCTATGAGAATGAAACCGAAGGGATCGTCAATCATGAAGTCCTGTCCCGCGGCATTCCCGTGATCGCCTATGGGCGCGGCTGCATTCCGGAGATCATCGGCGCCGACTGCGGGCTGGTGATCGATCCGGCCGAGCCCTTCGTTCCGGCGGCCCTGGCAAAGCTCGAAAACTGGCTGGCGGACCCGGCACCGCGGAGGCGGGCATCGCGACGATTCGCGTTGCGCGGCTGGCGGATGAAGTGCCGGCAGCGGACATCGCCGCGCCGACGCTGCTCAAGCTGGACGTGCAGGGCTTCTGTTGTTGTGTAGGAGGCCCGCCCCCGGGCCGATGGGTTGGTTCGCGGGAAAGCGCCATCGCGGCGGGGGCGCCGCTCCTACAGGGTCGGGGTGCGGCATCGGGGTTGATCGCGGCGGGGGCGCCCATAGGAGGCTGCCCTCGGGCCGGTGGCGCTGTGGCGGGCGGTATCCGCGGGCGACGCCCGCGGCACGCTGGTGGAGGTGGGGTTATGTTCCCATCCCCTCTCCGCCGCAGTAACCTAAACGACAGGCAATGGAGGTTCCCATGAATCCAACTCTGCGTGACCTTCCTGTGGACCAGCGCCTACGGCTGGTCGAGGAACTGTGGGACAGCATCGCAGCCGATCAGGCGGCTCTTCCCCTGACTGACGAGCAGCGTGCGGAACTTGACCGACGGCTAGATGCATATGAAGCCGATGGAGAGCGCGGACGTCCCGCGGAGCTCGTAATCGCTGACATTCGCAAACGGCTTTGACACCGCCGGTCTACATCCGAGCCGAGGCCGAGCAGGATCTTGATGAGGCGGCTGGCTGGTATGAAAAGCAACAGCCGGGGCTCGGCCAGCAGTTTCTAGACGAGGTGCTCATCGCCCTCCGCTCCATCTGCGAGCGGCCGAACATGTACCCCTCCGTCGGACGCGGCGCCCGGCGCACTCTCATCCGCCGGTTTCCCTTTGGCATCTATTACCGAACCGAGAAAGACGGCATCGTGGTGGTCGCGGTCATGCACGGCAGCCGCAGCCCGCGGCGCTGGCAAAGAAGAACATAACATCGGCTTGGAGTCCGGCCGTTTGGAAGCCGCGCGGCGGCTTCCAAACGGCGGCTCAAGTTGGGCGATAGGCTTCGCAAGCCGGCGAGGCGCAGATTCACGTCTCGGCGCGGGATGATTTGTCCTCCCTGCTGCCGATCGCGGTGCGGCAGAACGCGCTGTTCCCCGGCACCGCGGAGGCGGGCATCGCGACGATTCGCGTTGCGCGGCTGGCGGATGAAGTGCCGGCAGCGGATCTCGCTGCGCCGGCGCTGCTCAAGCTGGACGTGCAGGGTTTCTGTTGTTGTGTAGGAGGCCCGCCCCCGGGCCGATGGGTTGGCGCGCGGCATCGGGGTTGATCGCGGCGGGGGCGCCGCTCCTACAACGGGGCGCCTGTAGGAGGCCCGCCCTCGGGCCGATGGGTGGGTGCGGCGTTCGGGGTTGATCGCGGCGGGGGCGCCGCTCCTACGGGGGTTGGCGGGCGGCATCGGGTTGATCGCGGCGAGGGCGCCGCTTGTATGTATTATGTATGTTGTGTCTCGACAGGCCAGAAAGCCCGTAGGTTGGGCTTCCTGCGTCAGCCCAACCTACACGCTGCAAGGCACAGGTCGTCGTTATGGGAAAAAACGACAAGCTGGTGGACCGAATCCTCCGTGGCACATCGGACGCCGATATTGGGTTCGAGGACCTCTGCCGGCTCCTTCGGCGTCTGGGTTTCGGCGAACGCACGAAGGGCAGCCATCACATCTTTCGTAGGCCGGGTGTAGAGGAACGGCTCAACCTTCAGGAATCCGGCGCCAAGGCCAAGCCGTACCAGGTGCGCCAGGTACGGGCCGTGCTACTCAAGTACCACCTGATAGAGGGTGAGTGATGCACAAGTACGAAATCGTCATCTACTGGAGCGATGAAGACGGTGTCTTCATCGCCGAAGTGCCGGAGCTACCGGGCTGCATGGCCCACGGCGACACCGGCGAGCAGGCGCTAGCCCAAGCCCAGGAAGCCATCGCGCTGTGGCTGGAGACCGCACGGGACCACGGCGACCTGATCCCGCCTCCGCGTGGGCGCAAGCTCATGTATGCGTGAGGGGGCGATCGCGGCGGGGGCGCCGCTACAGGGTGGGGTGGGGTGCCGGCGTCGATCGCGAAGGCATCGCCTGTAGGAGGCCCGCCCTCGGGCCGATGGGTTGCGAACGGCATCGGGGGAGATCGCGGCGGGGGCGCCGCTCCTACGGGGGTGGGGGCGTCACATCCGGGACCAATCGCGGCGGGGGCGCCGCTCCTACGGGGCGCCTGTAGGAGGCCCGCCCTCGGGCCGATGGGTTGGCTCGGGGACGCTCCCGGGCCGTAATTGCAGCAGAAAATCCTCGCATGGCATGCACAGCACGCCATCGCGTTGGAAGCGATCCTGCCCGCGATAGAGAAGGTAGCGCCGACTCTGGGGATAGTCTTCCGCGAAGCTGCGCAGCGCGCGCAGATCCGCGGAATCAATGCGTCGCGTGTTCTTCACTTCGACCGCATACAAGCCGGAGTTGCCGTAGACGACGAAGTCGACCTCTGTTCTGGAGCGTGTTTGCCAGTAGTAGAGTTGGTGTTGTTCCGGGGAATAGTCGCACCAGGCGCGCAGGTGTTGGGCGACCAATCCCTCGAGTGCGGCGCCATCCAGTTCTGATGGTGAATCGAGCGGATCTGCCGGGCGGTTGGCGCGGAACACGCCGGCGTCGAAAAAATAGAACTTCGGGTGCGCCGCAAGCGCGCGTTGGGCGCGCTTCGTGAATACGTTCAGTCGAAAGCCCAGCAACAGGTCTTCCAGGATCTCCAGATAACCTTCCACGGTCTTGCGACTTACCTGGCTTTCGCGTGAGACGTTGGTGAGGTTCAGTACCGATGCGTGGGCAAAACTCATTGCCTCCAGGAAGCGGGCGAAGGCGCCGACGTTGCGTACCAGCCCTTCCATCTGCACTTCCTCGCGCAGGTACAGGCCGTTGTAGGCGTGGAGAATCGCCTGCGGATCATGCGCAGCCCAGACGAGCGGAAGCATGCCGTGGGTCAACGCTTTGTCGAGTTGGAAACGGTTGCCCAATTCGGCCGCCATGTACGGGTGCAGATGCTTCTGTGCTGCGCGCCCACCGAGAAGATTCACGCCCTGGCGGCGAAGCTTGCGCGCGCTCGACCCGGTGAGGATGAACTGCTGGCCGGTCTTGCGCTCGATGAG
This sequence comes from uncultured Gammaproteobacteria bacterium, assembly GCA_963708735.1. Taxonomy (GTDB): domain Bacteria; phylum Pseudomonadota; class Gammaproteobacteria; order Pseudomonadales; family Porticoccaceae; genus JAGPUQ01. The sequence continues at coordinate 119,835 of CAVPTW010000042.1, read as the reverse complement.
CAGATGCACGACCTCCAGCAGTTCCGGGAGCTTCTGGATCTCGTCAATGACGATGTGCTTCCGGGAGGCGTTTGCCGTGACGACTTCCCTGAGGTACTCGGGCCGGGCGGAATACTGGCGCAGTACTCCGGGGTCCAGCAGGTCGATCCGCAAGGCTTCGGGATACTGCTGTGCACACCATGACGTTTTGCCCGTGCCGCGCGGACCCAGCAGAAAGTAGTGGTCGTGGCCGGGGGTGAAAGCCCGCTGGATAAAAGCCATAGCGTTGCCTCAAAATGGCGGATGTTTCGCCTATTTGAGGCGCATAATGGCGGAACGCCCGCCATTTTTGCAAGGCCAGGACGGCGCCGGCCGGCAGAAATCGTAGCCTGCCTGTGCCGGCGGCGCTGTGGCGGGCGGTATTCGCGGGCGATGCGCGCGCCACGCTGGTCGAGGCGGCGGTGGGGCCGCAGGCCGGCGAGGCGCAGATTCACGTCTCGGCGCGGGATGATTCCTCGTCGCTGTTGCCGATCACGGCGCGGCAGAATGCGCTGTTTCCCGGCACCGGCGAGGCGGGCACGGCGACGATTCGTGTTGCGCGGCTGGCGGATGAAGTGCCGGCAGCGGACATCGCCGCGCCGGCGCTGCTGAAACTGGACGTGCAGGGTTTCTGTTGTTGTGTAGGAGGCCCGCCCCCGGGCCGATGGGTTGGCGCGCGGCATCGGCATCGATCGCGGCGGGGCGCCGCTCCTACGGGGGCGCTTTGCCTGGGTGTATGTGGAGTGCTCGTTCATGGAGCTGTACGCGGGGCAGTCGTTCGCGGACGAGGTGATCGCCTGGCTGCACGAACGGGGCCTGCGCCTGACGGGCGTTTACCACATGGCCTATGACGGCGAAGGCCGGGCCATGCCTACCGGCAGGCAGGCGGTGCAGGCGGATTTTCTGTTCGGGCGGTACGGCCATCCTGTACCACGGGTGAGGAAGGATGATGGTCAATGAGCATGATAGCGTGGTGCTGACGGAAGCCCTGCCGGCTGCAGCCCTGGAGGCTGAGGATGTCGGCGTGGTTGTCCACGTGTATCCGGGCGGGCGCGCTTTTGAGGTGGAATTTATCGCGCTTGACGGGAGCACCGTTGCGATTGAAACGCTGGAACCCCATCAAATCCGGCCTATCCGATCCCGTGAGGTGCCTCACGCTCGACCGCTGGCTGTGGTGGGTTGATGACGATTGGCCGGCGACGGCGGTCGCAGGGGCGGGCATCGATGAGGCGTATGTCCACCGCTAACCTCCGCAAACTGAACCGGCCTGCATCCTGGCCATATCGGCCTGGTGCGGCGCGCGTCGTTTCCCTCGAACCCCTTGGCCGGGCCGGCGGCTCGGTCCGGGGCGTGCTGTTCCGGGCAGGTGGTTCAGTCGAGGCGCGCTTCATCGAACTTCGATCAAGGTCTCGCCATGTTCCAAGCGTTCGATGATCATCGGTAAGAGCTTCTCAACTTGGCGTATCAGCTCGGCCTTGCGCGTATTCCCAATGCGTATCCAAACGACACTGAGCGCAGTTGGTCCGCGCATGTCATGCCAGATGGCGAAATCCTCGTCCTTGGTCAGCAGCACGGCACCCAACTGCTCTGCTCGCCGCCATATCGCGCCATCCGAGGCAGCAGCCAGATTGATATCTGCAACATGTTCAGCTTGGTGCCCTTGCTCCGCCAGCCAGCGTGCCAAGGCGGGCGGAAGCTGTGCATCGACGAGAAAGCGCATCACGCCACGGATAGCACCGAATGATCGCTTTGTCGCGCCGCGTATTCCAGGGCCGCGGTAATATCCCCCGGCTCGAGGTAGGGGTAGTCTTCCAGGATCTCTTCTCGGGATGCTCCGGACGCAAGCAGATCAAGCACGTCCTTGACGCGAATCCGCATGCCGCGGATACAGGGGCGGCCACCGCACAGCTCGGGATTGACGGTAATGCGGTGAAGTTCACTCATATGATGGGCTCCTCTACAGGGCGGCGCGCTCGATATCGCTCTCGTTGGATTGAGGCTCCGCTGACAGCCTAGCACGCAGCCGCTTTGGATATCCCCCTTGTTCTGTGGGAATTTTCAGAAATAGCGCGCCAGGGCGCTGATTGCTGGCTGTAGGGGGCCTGAGCCTGGGCCGACGGGTTGGATGTGGTGCCCGGGTCGATCGCAGCGGGGGCGCCGCTCCTACGGGGTTGGGTGCGGCATCGGGGGCGCCGCTCCTACAGGGTGGGGTGCCGGCGTCGATCGCGAAGGCATCGCCTGTAGGAGGCCCGCCCTCGGGCCGATGGGGTGGGTGCGGCATTCGGGGCGTTGGTCGCGGCGGGGGCGCCGCTCCTACGGGGGCGCCTGTAGGAGGCCCGCCCTCGGGCCGATGGGGTGGCGGGCGATATCCGGCGTTGATCGCGGCGGGGGCGCCGCTCCTACGACGGGGCGCCTGTAGGAGGCCCGCCCCCGGGCCGATGGGTGGCTGGACTTGCGGCGCGGAAACCTGAGAACATGTAACACCAAGGTGCTACATCTTTTTGCTTCTGGAGCGGCCCATGTCCACCACGACGACCATTCGCCTGTCGGATGAACTCAAACAGCGTGTCCGTCTGGCGGCGGAACGATCGGGCACCACAACCCACGCCTTCATCCTGCAAGCCATTGTGGAGAAAACCGAACAGGAAGCCTTGCGGCAGGATTTCAACGAAACCGCAAACCAGCGGTATGCGGACATCGTGGCGTCCGGCGAGACCATCCCGTGGCAGGAAATGCGGCGCTACCTTGAGCAAAGCATGGAGGGCAAGCGTCCCGCGCGACCGGTGGCGCGCAAGCTGGCGCCCTGAAGGTGTCCCGTATCGAGCTGGCTCCGAAGGTTGCGGATGACTTTGACCGGATCCTGGCCCACCTTGCCGAGTACGACGCAGTAAACGCCCCGTCGCGGTTGCAGGACATCATCGCGGCGATCGACGTGCTGGAACGCAATCCCCTGATCGGCCGTCCGGACACCGCGGGCAATCGCGAGTTGGTGATCGGTCGGGGTGCGTGCGGGTATGTGGCGCTGTATCGCTATGCCGCGGCGATTGATACGGTTTTCATACTGGCCGTGCGCAGTCAACGGGAGGCCGGTTATGCACGGCTGTAGGCCTGCCCACGCGTAGTTTTGCAGCCCCGTCGAAGAACGGGGTTCGACAGGCTCAATCAGATGTCGGCGACGGCCGGGCCATGCCTACCGGCAGGCAGGCGGTGCAGGCGGATTTTATGTTCGGGCGGTGAGGTTTGGCGCCAGCGGTGGTCGCGGCGGGGTGTTGATCGCGGCGGGGGCGCCGCTCCTACGGGGGTGGGGCGTCACATCCCGGGGGCGATCGCGGCGGGGGCGCCGCTCCCGAGGGGTCCGCTCTCGCCGTGCGGTGCCTCATAATCCGCAAGGGATCCTTATGGAGGGACAGCGGATGGGACTGCCCAAACGGGACAAGGCCCGACATACCTACGCCGAGTACTGTCGCTGGCCCGAAGACACTCGCTGGGAGCTGATCGACGGTATCGCTTACGCCATGGCCCCGGCGCCGTCGCGTCGGCATCAGGAGGTATTGCTCGAACTTGCGCGCCAAGTGGCCAATGCGCTGGCAGGCCATTCGTGCCGTGCCTTCATTGCGCCCTTCGACGTGCGCCTGCCGCGCGCCGGCGAGGCGGACGACGCGGTCGACACCGTGGTACAGCCGGACCTGTCGGTGGTCCGCGATCCCGGCAAGCTCGACGAGCGCGGCTGTCGCGGCGCCCCGGACTGGGTGGTGGAGGTGCTTTCACCGGCCACCGCCGCGCACGACCACATCGTCAAGCGCGGGGCCTACGAACGCGCGGGAGTGCGCGAGTACTGGATGGTGCACCCGGTGGACCGGATCGTGACCATCCATCGCCTGGAGGCGGGCCGATTCGGCGTACCCGAGGTGCGCGAACTCACCGGCCGCCAGACGGTCGGCGTGCTGCCCCAGGTCGAGATCGACTGGGACCCGATCGCCGCCATCACGGCGCCTTGAATCGCGGCGGGGGCGCCGCTCCTACAGGCATATTGGACTGGATAGGCCCTTGAGCAGGTGCTATTGTCGGGCCTGTCTACAGGACCTGTAGGATCCCGATATGGGCACCAAGTTCTCCGAGGATGTGATTCCGCTGGCCGACCTGAAGGCCAACCCCGGCCGCGTCGTCAAGCATGCGTCAGACGCGCACCGGCCTGTGCTGATCACCAGCCGCGGGCGCGGCGTGGCCGTGGTGCAATCGGTGCGCGACTACGAGGCGGCCGAGGAGGAACGCGCATTCATGCGGGCGGTCGTTGCCGGTCTCGCCGACCTCGAGGCGGGCCGAGAGCTGTCGCTTGCACAGGCCAAGGCGCGGCTCGGTCTGAAGTAGCCGCATGGCCAAGGCCGCCATCCGGTTCGCCGAATCCGCGCTGGCCGATCTGGAGTCGATACGGGCGTGGTACGCCGGACAGGGCGTGCCCGAGGTGGGCGAGCGCTTGCTCGGCGAAATCGTTGCGGGCATCGAGGGACTCGCCGATCATCCGGACTTGGGACGCATCGTCCCCGAGTTCGACCAGCCTTTTCTGCGCGAACTGATCCGGCCACCGTTTCGCATCGTCTATCGGCGTGACCCGAAGCAGGTGCGCGTCGTTCGGGTCTGGCGCAGTGAGCGCCTGCTCGACGTGCCGGACGAAGAAGCGCCCTGACGTCCCGCCTCTGCCGGCGGGGTCGATCGCGGCGGGGGCGCCGCTTTCGGCTTTGCGGCGTCTACAACATGGCCTATGACGATGAGGGCCGGGCCATGCCTACCGGCAGGCAGGCGGATTTTTTGTTCGGGCGGTGAGGCTGGCTGTAGCGGTAGGAGCCCGGCTGTGCCGGGCGATTATCGTGCCGCAGGAGTGATCATCGCGCAGCGCGGCTGCGCTCCTACAAATTACGCATACAACCCTTAATTTTGAACCTATCCAGATCGGTGCCCACTGCTGCATCTCCCAGCGGGCGCCTTTTGTGCGGCGGCAACCACGACTGCACGCAGGTCGATATGCGTTACCGGAACCCGCCGATCGCGGTTGCTGACGGCGCATGGGTGGGTGCGCAGGTATTCGTCGGGCCGGGTGTCACTGTTCATGAAGATGCGGTTGTGACCGCCGGATCAGTCGTTACCGCAGATGTTCCAGCCGGCATGATCTGTAGTGGTGTCCCTTGCCGGCCAATAAAACCGCGCTGGAAGCTTGGCGATGGTGCTTCGTAGCCATACCCCGTCGACCTGCCACCTTGCGCGGACAAACGCCGGATGCACCGGCCTCGCGGCCGGTTTATCCGGCCTACATCTGGACGTGCAGGGCTTCGGCTGGCGGGGGTCTACAACACGAGCTACGACGATCGCGGCCGGGCCATGCCTACCGGCAGGCGGGCGGTGCAGGCGGATTTTTTGTTCGGGCGGTGAGGGTAGAACTTTGACGTGATGTGAATGGCCACGGGTCTTCAGTCGTCATGGTCAAGGCGTTGCCGGCAGAACATATTGTGGTCACTTTTCTGTTGATCAGGCGCGGCAAAGTGGTTACATTTTGTCTTCAAGCAAGGCAGGTGGGCATGATGCAAGTCAGCATTCGCGAGTTCAAGGCGCACTTGTCCGCTTGGCTGGCCCATGCCCGGACGGGACACACGATCGAGGTGACTTCCCACCGCAAGGTGATCGCCCGTATCCAGGGGGTACCGGAAGCGGCACCGGCGTCCGTGGCGGAACTCGTGGCCAGTGGGGCGGCGCAGTGGCAGGGCGGAAAACCGCAAGGTGCCGACGTGCGTCTTTCCGAAGCCGGGAATCTCCTTTCCGAACTGGTGATGCAGGATCGCGCGTGATCATCTATTACGACACCTCGGCACTGGTCAAGCTGTATGTGACGGAGGACGGCAGCGCGGAGATGAAGGTGCTCCTGAGGGAGTCGGAGATCGCGGCTACAGCCCGTGTCAGTTGGGTTGAGGCCCATGCCGCCATGGCGCGCCGGGCGCGCGAACGGGTGGCGGATATGGCTGCCATCGATCAGGCGCGCACCGCGCTACGCGCCGACTGGCCGCATTTTCTGGTCATCGAGTTGACGCAGGAACTCTGTGAACGTGCGGCGGCACACGCAGAGGTGTTTGCGTTGCGTGCCTATGATGGTGTGCAACTTGCCGGGGCGGATATGCTCCGGGAGCGTGCCGGCGCAGAGGTCGGTTTCGCGAGCTTCGACCGCAGGCTGAACCAGGCGGCACGGATTTTGGGATTACAGCCGCATGGTGGGTGATTTCCCGAAACGCGGCAGGCAATCCGTCATTACCAACTATCCCGGGACGAGCGATCCCGGGACGAGCGACCCCGGGATTGATGTGCGCCCTACCCATGCTGCCGGATCCCGAGGTGCCAAGCTGAAAATTCTGATCCAAAGCATCAACTATGCCCCGGAGTTGACGGGCATCGGTAAATACACCGGTGAAATGGCGGTCTGGCTGGCGGCGCGCGGGCACGAGGTGGACGTGGTGGCGGGGCTGCCCCATTACCCGGAGTGGGCGGTATTTCCCGCGTACCGGGGCCGCGGGTTTCGCCGCGAAACGCTGCATGGCACCCGGGTGATGCGCACGCCGCATCTGGTACCCGCGCCCGGACGTGTGTCGGCGCTGGGCCGGATTCTGATGGAGACCAGTTTTTCCATCGCCGGGCTTTATTGGTGGGCCGGTATCCTCTGCCGGCGCCGTCGTTACGATCTGGTGATTGCGGTGTGTCCGCCGCTGCAGGGCGCGATCATGCCCTGGCTGTATGGGCTGGTGAGGCGCGTGCCCTGGGTGCTCCATATCCAGGACTTTCAGGTGGATGCGGCGGTTCGCCTGGGGATGCTGCGGCTGGGGCCACTGCAACGGCTGCTGTACGCGGGGGAAAACTTTCTGGTGCGGATGGCCACGTGCGTCAGCACCATCGCCCCGGCGATGTGCCGGCGGGCGATCCAGAAGGGCGCGGATCCGGAACGCACCTGGCTGGTTCCCAACTGGACGGATACCGACGCGATGGTTCCTGGCAAAAGGGACAACGGACTGCGTGACGAACTGGGCTTCGACGCCGGGCATCTGCTGGTGCTGTATGCGGGGGCCATGGGTGCCAAACAGGGTCTGGATGTGGTGCTGCAAGCGGCGGCGCTGGTGCGGGAGCAGCCGCGGCTGCAGTTCATCCTGGTCGGGTCCGGGGGCGATCGCCCGCGTCTGGAGGCGTTGGCGCGGGAACTGGCGTTAACCAATCTCCGGTTTCTGCCGGTGCAGCCCACGGAACGCATGAACGATCTGCTGGCCATCGGCGATATTCATCTGGTGGTACAGCGCGCGCAGGCGGCCGATCTGGTGATGCCATCGAAACTCGCCAACATCATGGCGGCGGGTCGGCCAACGGTGGCGACCGCGGCCGCCGACACCGATCTGTTCGATCTGTTGCGTGACCACGATTGTGGCGTCGCGGTGGTGCCGGAAGACGCTGCCGCCCTGGCCGAGGCGCTGGCGCGGCTGGCGGACGATCCGGCCCGCCGGGAGCGCATGGGACGCAATGCGCGCGCCCATGCGGAACGATACCTGAACCGGGATGCCATTCTGATCGCGTTCGAACAGCAGTTGCAGGGGCTGGTTGATGAGTGCAAGAAAGTCGGGAACAGGAAAGTCAGGAACAAGACAGACAGGAAAGTGAACCCATGAAACCGATGTCGTGGGTAGTCTGGTGCGCCGCTGATGGTCGGTGCTCCAATGTCTTCACGCTGAACGCGGAGAAACGGTTGTGACACAGGCGAAGCGGGCGTTGATTACCGGGGTGACAGGGCAGGACGGCGCCTATCTGGCCGAACTGCTGCTGCACAAGGGCTACGAAGTACATGGCATCAAGCGCCGGGCTTCGTCCTTCAATACCGATCGTATCGATCACCTCTATGAGGATCCTCATGTCACGGATCGCCGGCTGATCCTGCATTACGGCGACCTGACCGATGCCACCAATCTGATCCGGGTGATCCAGCAGGTGCAGCCGGACGAAATCTATAACCTCGGGGCGCAGAGTCACGTCGCGGTTTCGTTCGAGACGCCCGAATACACCGCGAATGCCGACGCGCTGGGTGCGCTGCGTCTGCTGGAGGCGCTGCGCATTCTCGACATGGGCCAGCGGACGCGGCTCTACCAGGCGTCCACTTCCGAGATGTACGGCAAGGTGCAGGAGACACCGCAAACGGAAACCACGCCTTTTTACCCGCGCTCGCCCTATGGCGTCGCCAAACTCTACGCGTACTGGATAACGGTGAATTACCGTGAGTCCCACGGCATGTATGCCTGCAATGGCATTTTGTTCAACCACGAATCGCCAGTGCGCGGCGAGACCTTCGTTACCCGCAAGATCACCCGCGCGCTGGCCCGCATCAAGCTGGGGCTCCAGGATTGTCTGTATCTGGGCAATCTCGACGCGCGGCGCGACTGGGGGCACGCGCGCGATTTCGTCGAGGCGCAGTGGCTGATCCTGCAGCAGCCCGAGCCGGACGATTATGTGATTGCCACCGGCGAGCAACATTCGGTGCGCGAATTCGTGGATGCGTCGGCCAGGCAGCTCGGCATGAATATCGGCTGGGAAGGCGAGGGCGTACACGAGCAGGGCATCGATAGCGAGACCGGCCGCTGTGTCGTCGCGGTCGATCCCCGCTATTTCCGGCCCGCCGAGGTGGACACCCTGCTCGGCGATGCGACCAAGGCGCGGACGCGATTGGGCTGGCAGCCGCGCACGTCCTTTGCGGAACTGGTGGCGGAGATGATGCGCGAGGATTTGAAGGGCGCCGAACGCGATGAACTCTGCCGTCGCGAGGGTTTTCAGACGTTTAATCACCATGAATAAGAACAGCCGCATTTTCGTCGCCGGTCATCGCGGCCTCGTGGGCAGCGCGATTGTGCGCCGGCTGGAACAGGCCGGATTTGGCAATCTGCTGCTGCGTCGTCATGCCGAACTGGACCTGCGCGATGCCGCTGCGGTGCAGGCGTTTTTCGCCGCCGAGCGGCCGGAGTATGTGTTTCTGGCGGCGGCGAAGGTGGGCGGCATCCATGCCAACGACAGCTATCCGGCGGATTTTCTGCGCGACAACCTGCAGATCCAGACGGCGGTGATCGATGCCGCCTGGCGCAATGGGGTGCGCAAGCTGCAATTCCTGGGCTCGTCCTGCATTTATCCCAAGTTCGCGCCCCAGCCGATGCCCGAGGATTGCCTGCTCACCGGGCCGCTGGAGCCCACCAACGAGTGGTATGCGGTCGCCAAGATCGCCGGCATCAAGCTGTGCCAGGCCTACCGGCGCCAGTACGGCTTCAACGCCATCGCGCTGATGCCGACCAATCTCTATGGACCGGGGGACAACTTCGATTTGGCCAACTCCCATGTGCTGCCGGCGCTGATCCGCAAGTTCCACGAGGCCAGGACGAGCGGCGCGGCGCAGGTGGTGGTGTGGGGCACGGGCACGCCGCGGCGCGAGTTTCTGCATGTGGACGATCTGGCCGATGCCTGTTTGTTTCTGATGCGGGGTTACGAGGACGAACGCATCATCAATGTGGGCGTGGGTGAGGATGTGTCCATCGCCGAGCTGGCGGCGCTAGTGCAGCGCGTGGTGGGTTTCGCGGGCGAGATCGTGCTCGATGCGAGCAAGCCCGACGGCACGCCGCGCAAGCTGCTGGATGTGTCGCGCCTGCATGCGCTCGGCTGGCGTGCCCGCATCGGGCTGGAAGACGGCATCCGGGAGACGTACCAGTGGTTCCTGACCCACGGGGGCGAGGCGCGGTTGTAAGGGGCGGACCGCATCGTTGCCGAATGCAACGGGTCGATCCTCGGGTGCGTCGTTTGCGCGCTCGGTCGAGCGGCGGCAGTGAAGGTTTCAGAGACCTCGGTTGGGTCGGCGCGGGGTCGGCGTGCGAACCCAGGGTCTGACGTTGGGGGCGGGCGGCGAATACAATAAGTATCTGGTTCCCGGTGCCCGGGTGTTGCAATGATCTTGCGATGATGGCGTTGCGATGATGTTGCGATCCCGAAAGGTGCGGCTGAGGCCAGGTCAATCAGAACGGTGAAAAATCGATGAAAGTTGCCGTGGTCCACGATTGGCTGACCCAGGTTGCCGGCGCCGAACGTGTCCTTGAAGAGATTCTCCGGCTCTATCCCGAGGCGACGCTGTTTGCGGTGATCGACTGTGTGCCGCCGGAGCAACGCGGCTTTTTGTGGGGCCGCAGGGTGCAGACGTCGTTTATCCAGAAATTTCCGTTGGCGCGGCGGTTCTATCGGCACTATATGCCGTTGATGCCGCTGGCCATGGAACAACTGGACCTCTCGGGGTTCGATCTGGTGATTTCCAGCAGCCATGCGGTAGCCAAAGGGGTGCTGACCGGGCCCGATCAACTTCACATCAGCTATATCCATTCACCCATGCGCTACGCCTGGGATTTGCAGCATCAGTGCCTGCGCGAGAGCGGGTTGGAGCGCGGACTCTTGAGCTGGCTCGCGCGCTGGCAGTTGCATGGTCTGCGGATCTGGGATCAGCGGACCGCCAACGGCGTCGATCACATGATCGCCAATTCGGCGTTCATCGCCCGGCGCATTCACAAGATTTACCGCCGCGATGCCACGGTGATCTATCCGCCAGTCGATATTGATATGTTCACACCCGGTGGGCCGGGCGAACGCACCGGCGAGTTCTATCTGACCGCCTCGCGGGTGGTGCCTCACAAGCGCATGGATCTGATCGTCGAAGCGTTCGGACAGCGTCCCGATCAGCGGTTGGTGGTGATCGGTGAAGGGCCGGCGCTCAAGCGCATCCGTCGGCGGGCGCCGCCGAATGTCCAGTTTCTGGGCTATCAGCCGGCCGAGGTGTTGCGGGATCACATGCGCCGCGCCCGGGCGTTCATCTTCGCCGCCGAGGAAGATTTCGGGATCATCCCGGTCGAGGCGCAGGCCTGCGGTGCCCCGGTCATCGCCTTCGGCAAAGGCGGTGTCACCGAAACCGTGGTTGCCCTGGAGCAAACCGGCGCCGTCAATGCACCGGTAGCGAAGGCAGGGGCGATGGCGGACGCTGATGCCGGATACCTGCAGCGCGGTGTCGCGGTATCCGCGGAGGCTGGCGCGGGTGGCGGCAGCGTTCACCCCATGCGCGGGACCGGCGGCGATCATTATCCCGCCCCCGCTACGGGCCAGAGCCGCGCCCCGACTGGGGTGTTTTTCCCCGAGCAGACTGTGGAATCCCTGCTTGCGGCGCTGGCGCTGTTCGAGGCGAATGAAGCCCGTTTCGATCCAGTCGCCATCCGCCGCCATGCCGAACGCTTCGCGGCGGAGCGGTTTCGCGCGGAACTCAAGGCTTTGATCGCACGTTGCTGGCGCGAGTGGCAGGCCGCACTGCATACGCCTCGCGGCTGACAAAGGCTCCGCCCCCGCCGCGTCGGGTTGCACGCGTTCCCGGGGCCAGGGGCCGCACACCACCCATCGGCCCGGGGGCGGGCCTCCTACAGGTGCCCCCGTTGTAGGAGCGGCGCCCCCGCCGCGATCAACCCCGGCGCCGCCTCCAACCCATCGGCCCGGGGGCGGGCCTCCTACAGGTGCCCCCGTTGCAGGAGCGGCGCCCCCGCCGCGATCGGCCCCGGATGCCGCACACCACCCATCGGCCCGGGGGCGGGCCTCCTACAGGTGCCCCGCTGTAGGAGCGGCGCCCCCGCCGCGATGAACCCCGGTGCCGCCTCCAACCCATCGGCCCGGGGGCGGGCCTCCTACAGGTGCCCCCGCCACGATCGGCCGCGGTGCCGCTGGACCCGTCGGTCTGCCTTTTGTGGCGCCGCGCCGGTAAAATGCCGGGTTTGTGCTGACGGGCGGCGCGCGGTGGCGTCACAGTCGCGTTGGTTGGCGGGCTTGGAAAGTCAATGGCACCACTGGTTTGCATCGTAACCCTCAATTGGCGAGGCGCAGACGACACGCTCGGCTGTGTCGAGTCGTTGCGTCTGCTCACCTACCCCAATTTTCGCGTCCTGGTCGTGGACAACGGCTCCGGTGACGACTCCGTGGACCGCATTGCGAAGGTCTGTCCCGAGGTCGATCTGGTGGAGACCGGCAGAAACCTGGGGTTTGCCGGGGGCTGCAATGTGGGTATCCGGCATGCGTTGGCGCTGGGTGCCGACTATGTCTGGCTGCTCAACAGCGATACCTGGGCGGATCCGCAGGCATTGACCGCGATGGTCGAACTGGCCGAGGCGGATGCCGGTGTCGGCGCGGTCGGGTCGTTGATCTGCGATCGCGACAACCCCCGCCGGGTGCTGGCCTGGGGTGGTGGTCGGGTCGATCTGCGGTTCGGGCGGCCATCGCATACGCTGGCCCAGGTGGCGGACGCCGAGCTCGATTACCTGACCGGGGCCAGTTTGCTGCTGCGAACCCGCGCTCTGGAAGCCGTGGGTCTTCTGGATGAGGGGTATTTCCTCTACTGGGAGGAGACCGACCTGTGCTATCGCCTGCGTGAACAGGGCTGGCGGCTGGCGGTTGCGCCCGGCAGCCGGGTGCTGCACCGGGCGCCGGGCGCGTCGCAGCGCCGTCTGCGCCAGAAGGACCGGCATTTCAATCAGTCGGCGGTGCGGTTCATGTTTCGCTACGCGAAGCATCCCTGGCCCGCGGTCCTGGTGGGTGGGTCGCTGCGCTTTTGCAACCGGCTGCTGCGCGGCGAGTTCGGTCGTGCGCGGGCGGTGATTCGGGGTTTGGTCTGCGGTCTGCGGCAGCGCCATTCCTGATGGGATCACCGATCGGGTCGCTCCTGGGGAAGCGCGGGTTGCGACGGGCGCGGGGCGCGATGGTGACGGTATCGCCGGGCATAGTGACGACCGCGGGACGCCTTGGCACCCGGCGGCGAACGTCTTGCCGGTGAAGGTTCTTCTGCTGGCTCCCGAGCAGGGTGGACCCTGCGGCGTGATGGAGTATGTGCTGCGCCTGGCCGCCGCATTGCAGGAGCTGGGGGTCCGCGTGACCATCGCGCGCGGCGAGCGCAATGGTCGGCTTTCGGCCTGCGCAGTGGCCGCACAGGCGCGTGCCCTCAAGCCCGATATCGTCCATGTGCAATATCCGATGGCGCGCTACGGCAGTTCGCTGATGCCCCACCGGGTGGCGCAGTTGCCGCGCTGCCGCATCGTGGTAACCCTGCACGAGTTCTCCCAGGCGCACCCGCTGCGCCGGATCGCCGGACTGGCGTTCAGCCGCGCCGATGCGCTGGTATTCACCAATGCCTTCGAGCGCGCGGCCTTTGGGCGCTGGTATCCCTGGAGCCGGGTCCGCAGTCATGTCATTCCCATCGGTTCCAATATTCCCTGGTTGATCGCGGAGGGGCCGCGGGATCGGAATGAGGTCTGTTATTTTGGTTTGATCCGGCCCGACAAGGGGCTCGAAGCCTTTCTCGCGCTGGCCCGGCTGGCGGCGGACGCGGCGCCGCAGCTGGGTTTTCGGGTGCTGGGCGCGATTCCCCTGGGGCAGAGCGCGTACTGCGAACAGATGCGGCAAGCTGCCGGGGAACTGCCGCGCTTGATCTGGGATCTCGGCCGCAGCGACGAAGCGGTCGCGCAGCGTCTGGCGGAGACCGGATTTCTGTATCTGGATTATCCGGATGGCGCCTCGGAGCGCCGCGGCACCCTGCTGGCCGCACTGGGGAATGGCGCGTTGGTGATCACCAATCGCGGGCCACAAACGCCGCCCGGTCTGGAGTCGGTGGTGCGGTTCGCGACCGGCCCCGCGGACGCGCTCGCCCAGGTGCAGGCATTGCGCGCGGACCCGGCCGCGGAGGCAAACCTGCGCCGGGCGGGGCGCGAGTGGGTCAAGCGCCAGGCCTGGGAGGTGATCGCCGCTGCCCACTGCGAGCTTTACGCGCAGATCGCGGGGCGTTAGGGCCGGACATCGTGTCCCGGTGGTTGCCGGCAGTCCCCGATAGCGATAGCCGCCCCGTGGGGCCGAGTCGGGTCGGTCTTGGCATCGCAAACCGGTCGAGCACGTAGAATTCCACTCCATGCTGTAATTCCGGCGCCACCGATGCGAGACGAACAGTGACCATGAGTGAAACAGCGACCATGAGTGAAACAGCGACCATGAGTGAAACAGGACCATGAGTGAAACAGGGAGAAACAGGGACCATGAGTGAAACAGGGATGTGCGCCCGCGTACCCGGCTGCGCCGTGCTGTTCGGCGGAACCGGCTTTATCGGCGGCTTTTTTGCGCGGTTTCTCGTAGATGGCGGCCATTTTCGCAAGGTGTATCTGGTCGACCGGCAGCCAGTGGCGGCCATCGCGAGCGCTTGGCGACGGCGGCAATTGAGCGGCGATCCCGCCCTTGAATGCATTGCGGCGGACGTGCGCGAGCCCTTCGCCTGGGTGCCGCCGGAGCCGGTGGCGCTGATCGGCAATTTCGCGGCGGTGCATCGCGAGCCGGGGCATGCGGATGCCGAGTATTACGACACCAACGTGCGCGGTGCCGAGCAGGTGTGCGCCTGGGCGGCGCGGGTGGGTTGCACGCACATGGTCTTTACCAGTTCCATCTCGCCCTACGGTCCGGGGGCGTCGCGGCGCGACGAACAGTCGCTGCCGGTGCCGGCGACCGCCTATGGCGGTTCCAAGCTGGTCGCCGAGTACATTCACCGCGCCTGGCAGGCCGGCGATTCCCGGCGGCGGCTGGTGATTGCGCGGCCCGGCGTGGTGTTCGGGCCGGGGGAGGGCGGCAATGTGTCGCGGCTGGTGCGGGCGGTGCTCGGCCGGTATTTTTTCTACGCGGGCAATCGGGGCACCCGCAAGGCCGGGATCTATGTGCGGGAGCTGTGCGCGGCGCTGTGGTGGGCGCTGGAGCGTCAGGACGCGACGGGGGAGGCGGTGATTCTGTTCAACGCGACCCTGTATCCGGCGCCGGCGCTCGCCGATTATGTCGCGGCGATCTGCGCCGTGGCCGGCGTCGAGCGGCGGGTGCCGAGCCTGCCCTACGGTTTGCTGCTGACCGCGGGCTGGCTGCTGGATCTGGTGGCGCGGCCGCTGGGTATCGCGCATCCCTTCAGCCCGGTGCGCATTCGCAAGCTGGTGGCGGCCAACGATATCGTGCCGGGCTATCTGCGCGCGCACGATTATCCCTTTCGTTACACGCTGGAGACGGCCCTGGCCGATTGGCGGGCGACCTGCCCGGAGGAGTGGCATCGATGACGGCGGCTGATCCGGGCGCACGCATTCTGGTCACCGGCGGCGCGGGCTTTATCGGCTCCGCCCTGGTGCGCTTCCTGCTGACGGAGACCTCTGCCCGGGTGATGAATCTGGACAAGCTCACCTATGCCGGCAATCCGGAGTCGCTCGCGGATGTGGCCGGCTCGCCGCGCTACGGCTTTCACCGCGTGGACATTGGCGATGGCCCGGCGCTGCGCGCGGTGTTCGCCGCCTTTCGTCCCACCGCGGTGATGCACCTGGCGGCGGAGAGCCACGTCGACCGCTCCATCGACGCACCGGCGGAATTCATCGCCACCAATGTGCTGGGCACCGGTGTGTTGCTGGAAGCGGCGCGGGAGTACTGGGCCGGGCTCGATCCCGCGGCGCGCGCGGCCTTTCGCTTTCACCACATTTCCACCGACGAGGTGTACGGCGATCTGGCGCCGGACGCCGCGCCCTTCACCGAGGCGACAGCCTATGCGCCCAGTTCGCCCTATGCGGCGAGCAAGGCGGGCAGCGATCATCTGGTGCGCGCCTGGGGGCGCACCTACGGCCTGCCGGTGGTGGTGAGCAACTGCTCCAACAATTACGGGCCGCGCCAGTTTCCCGAAAAGCTGATTCCCCACATGATTCTGAACGCGCTGGCGGGCCGGCCGCTGCCGGTATACGGCGACGGCGGCCAGATACGGGACTGGCTCTATGTGGACGACCATGCCCGCGCGCTGTATCGGGTGCTGACCCGGGGCCGGGTGGGCGAAACCTATGCCATCGGCGGCCACAACGAGCAGCGCAACCTGGTGGTGGTGGAGACGATCTGCGATCTGCTGGAGGAACTGGCGCCGGCGAAGCCGCCGGGCGTGGCGCGTTACCGCGATCTCGTCACTCGTGTGGACGATCGTCCGGGTCACGACCGCCGCTACGCGATCGACGCGGGTAAAATCGAGCGGGAATTGGGCTGGGTGCCGCGGGAGACCTTTGCCACCGGGCTGCGCAAGACACTGTGCTGGTATCTGGACCATCGTGACTGGTGGCAGCGGGTGCTCTCGGGCGCCTACCGGCTGGAACGATTGGGCGATAACAAGCTCTGAGCCACAAGGCCGCACTTTCCCCGCGCCGCTGCTTCACTCGCGCGCTGGATCGGCGGATTCACCCGGTTTTGCCCTTGGGCACAAGCCATAAAGAGAGCGAAACATGACGCGGTACAAGGGCATCGTACTGGCCGGGGGCAATGGCACCCGGCTGCACCCCATCACCCTCGGGGCGTCCAAACAACTGCTGCCGATCTACGACAAGCCGATGATCTACTACCCGCTGTCGGTGCTGATGCTGGCCGGAATCCGCGACATTCTGGTGATTTCGACGCCGGATGATCTGCCGGGCTTTCGCCGCATGCTGGGCGATGGCGGTCGCTTCGGTGTGCGCTTGCAGTACGCCGAACAGCCGCGTCCGGAAGGGTTGGCGCAGGCTTTCATCGTCGGCGCGGATTTCATCGGTGCCGACAATGTGTGTCTCGTGCTGGGCGACAATATTTTTTACGGACATCATTTCTCCGAAACGCTGCGGGTCGCGGTGGAGCGGGAGCGCGGCGCTACCATCTTCGGGTATCACGTCACCGATCCGGAACGTTTCGGTGTAGTGGAATTCGACGCCGGACGCCGTGTGGTCAGCATCGAGGAAAAGCCCGCCAAACCCCGCTCCCGTTACGCGGTGCCGGGGCTGTATTTCTACGACAACGATGTCATTGCCATCGCGCGCGGGATCCTGCCGTCGCCGCGCGGCGAGCTGGAGATCACCG
This sequence comes from uncultured Gammaproteobacteria bacterium, assembly GCA_963708735.1. Taxonomy (GTDB): domain Bacteria; phylum Pseudomonadota; class Gammaproteobacteria; order Pseudomonadales; family Porticoccaceae; genus JAGPUQ01. Next base: position 102,831 of record CAVPTW010000042.1, on the reverse strand, counting down.
ACGTGAATCGCGCCTATCTGGCGCGCGGAGACCTGCATGTGGAACTGCTGGGCCGGGGCTTCGCCTGGCTCGACACCGGAACCCACGAAAGTCTGCTGGAAGCCGGCATGTTCGTGCAGGCGGTCGAACACCGGCAGGGGCTCAAGATCGCCTGCCTGGAGGAAATCGGCTACCACAATGGCTGGCTGACCCGGGAGCAGCTCGCGACCGAGGGCCAGGCGCTCGGTCGCACCGGCTACGGTCAGTATCTGCTGCGGCTGGCCGAGGAGGAGGCCAACGGGTGGAAGTGATTGCGACCGCGCTCCCCGGCGTGCTGTTGATCAAGCCCCGCGTGTTCGGCGACACGCGCGGATTTTTCCTGGAGACCTTCAGCGCCGCGCGCTACCGCGCGCTGGCCGGGATCGCGCTGCCCTTCGTCCAGGACAATCATTCGCGCTCGCAGCAGGGGGTGCTGCGGGGCCTGCATTTTCAGCGCACCCGACCCCAGGGCAAGCTGGTGAGCGTGACGCGGGGTGCGGTGTTCGATGTGGCGGTGGACATCGATCCTGCATCGCCCACCTGCGGCCGGTATGTCGGCGTGGAGTTGAGCGATACCAATCACCACCAGCTCTGGATACCGCCGGGTTATGCCCACGGCTTTTGCGTGCTGAGCACGGAGGCGGACTTCGTCTACAAATGCACCGATTATTACGATCCCTCGGATGAGGGCGGCCTGGCCTGGAATTGCCCCCGCGTGGGCATCGACTGGCCGGTGCGCGACCCGGCGCTGTCCGCCAAGGACAGTTGCTACCCAACCCTCGACGCGCTGCTCGGCACAGGTCGATGACGGGCGCGGCGCTCGCATCCGTGCTGGTGACCGGGGCCAACGGTCAGTTGGGGGAATCCTTCCGCTGGCTGGCTCCGGAGGCGCTGGCCGCCGGGATCAGGCTGATCTTCGCCGCGCGCGCCGCGCTCGATATCGCCGCTGCCGACGCGGTCGCACGGTTCCTGGATGCGAATCCGGTGCGGGCGGTGGTGAATGCGGCGGCCCATACCGCCGTGGATCGCGCCGAATCCGAGCCGGCCGCCGCCGCGCGCGCCAATGCGCTCGGTCCCGAGGTGCTCGCCCAGGCCTGCCGCGCGCGGGGCATCGCGCTGTTCCATGTCTCCACGGATTATGTGTTCGACGGGCGCAAGACCGAACCCTATACGGAACTGGACCCGACGCATCCGCTCGGGGTCTACGGGCGTACCAAACTTGCCGGCGAGCAGCGCGTGCGGGCGGCGGACCCGGATGCGCTGATCCTGCGCACCGGCTGGGTGTTCAGCCAGTTCGGACACAATTTTCTGAAAACCATGTTGAAGCTGGGCGCCGAGCGCGCGTCGCTGGCGGTCGTCGCCGATCAGCGGGGCGGACCCACCTATGCGCCGGCCATCGCCCGGGTGCTGCTGCGACTCATCCGTCGGGGGCTGGAAGCTGAACCGCTGGCCGGTGGCATCTACCATTTCGGCGGTTTCCCGCATGTGAGCTGGTACGAATTTGCGCAGGCGATTTTTGCGGAAGCGGTGCGGCTCGGTGTGCTGATGCGCGCGCCGGAAGTGCGGCCCATCACCACCGCCGAATATCCCACGGCTGCGGTGCGCCCGCGCAATGCGCGGTTATCCAGTGCCAGGTTGACGCAGGTGCTGGAAGGGCTGGGCAACGACTGGCGCCCGGGATTGGCGGCAGCGCTGGCCGAACTCAGGCCGCGCAGCGCCGCACGGATCTAACAGCTTGTTGAAAAACTGCTGCGAATGAGCGGAAAGGAGTGGCGCGGCGCGCGCCGATTCAAACGTTTGCCAGTTCCTGCAAGCCGCTCAGATCCAGAATCTCGATTTCCTTCTTGTCGACCTTGAGCAGGCGCTGTTTCTGGAAGCGGCTGAACACCCGGCTCACGGTTTCGACGGTGAGGCCGAGATAGTTGCCGATATCGGCGCGGGACATGGGCAGCCGGAAGCGCTGCTCGGACAGATTGCGCTTGGCGTTGCGCGTGGAAATGCTCATCAGCAGCGTCGCCAGACGCTCGTCGGCGCTGTTCTTGCCGATCAGGGCGACCAGGCGCTGGTCGTTGATGATTTCCCGGCTCATCAACTGAAAGAAATGCCGCTGCAGGCTGGGCAGCGCGATGCTCAGGTCTTCCAGCCGGTTGAACGGAATTTCGCAGACCGCCGCCGTCTCCAGCGCCAGCGCGGAACTGATGTGGTGGGTGTGGGCGATGCCGTCCATGCCGAAAATCTCGCCGGGGAGATAAAACCCGGTGACCTGTTCGACGCCCTGATCGGTCATCGCGAAGGTCTTGATCGCACCGCTGCGCACGGCATACACCGCATGGAACGCATCGCCGGCGCGGTAGATGTGCTCGTCGCGCTGATAAGGGCGGCCGCGCTGGATGATGCGGTCCAGTTGTTCGACCTGGTCGAGCTCCAGCGCCAGCGGCAGGCACAGCGCCTTCATGCGGCAATCGCCGCAGTTGACATTGTGTCGGTGAGGACAGGAACTATCGGTCACGACGCGCGCGGTTTTGCGTGGTTCCATGATCATCTCCCGATGCAGCTTGCTGGCGCAAGCGGTGAACAATGGTGCCGAGTTGACGGATCCCGCTGGGGGTTAGTCTATAGCTGTCCTTTGTGATTGCCACCAGAGCATCGCCAAGCAACTGTTCGCAGAACTCCGGGGCGGTGTTGCGCCCCACTTCATGATGACATAACAGGGATTGCGTTGCATCCAGTGCCTGCGCGAGGTGCGCCGGAACCCGGTAGATCACCTTGTCGGGCAATTCCCGGCGCCGCAACGCGGCCTGGTAATCCGCCGCGGATGTGGTGTTGCGATAATACGCCGGATCACGATAACCAAAGGCGCCGATGCCCAGACCGAGCCACAGGCGTTGCTCCGCCGGCTGGGGATCCCAGGGCGTCAGGCGCAGCGGTCCCGCCGCGCGCGCCCGCGCCAGCGGGCTGTCCGGCGGCGCGTACAGGTGATTGCCGAACGTGTGCCAGCCGGCGGCGGTCATCGCAGCCAGGGTGCTGGCCAGGAGGCTGCCAACCTCGCGACGGTCCTCCAGCGCCTGGGGCATCCCTTCGCGGGCGTCTTTCAGTGCGATGGATGCGGCGGGAAAGCCGCGCAGCGCGGCCAGCAATCGCGCCAGATAGCGCGGGTGCGACTGGCTGCCAAAAATCACTTCGTAGTTCACCGTCAGCGAGGCAAAGTCGGCGAGTTGGCGCTGCATGGCGTCGATACGCTCGAGGCTGCGCTCGTCGCTGCCCAGGGTGGCATCGACGCGCAACCCGATGCGGTTGAAGCCCAGCCCCGCGAGCAGCGCGAGGCGTTCGGCACTGAGTGCGGGCGCGGACAGTTCAACGCCGCGCACGGCGCCCGGGACGGTGAGCGGGAACTGGTTGTTGAGGCGAAAGATCAGTTCGGTGACCGCTTCCGGCGAGAACTGGCGCGACGGGTTGCCGCGCAGCCACAGGGTGGTCACTGCGCACGACTCCGGCAGCAGGGCGCGGACAAGTTCCGCTTCGCGGCAAATGAGCCCGACGTAGTCATCGACGGTGTCCCGCGGGCACTGGATGTTGATGCCTATCCGGCCGCCGTCTGCTGCGGAAATGCGGTCGCGCTGTGCGGGATTGCTGTGCTTCTGGTCGGAATACCAAGGCAGCACCGCGACACCGAACGCGGTCGGCGTGGGCGGTGCGGAAAGGATATCCGGACGCGCCGTCGGTTGCTCGGTGGGCATGGTAATGGTCATGTGGGGGCGCTGATGTGGTGCTCGGGTCAGGCCATGACTCTGGGCCCCGGCGCCGATTCACGCCTTGACGTGCATCAATCGCGGTCGATCACCAACACCCTTGCGTCGCGTCGCGCGCGCTGTCGGCTTTTATCGTTAAACTCACTGGATCGACAGCCAGCAGGGTGGATGGACATGGAAAAGATACTTGCGGTAATCGCCAGTTGGGACGACGCCGACCAGGTTCTGGCGCGGGCACGCTATCTGGCACAGCGGCTGCACGCCCGTTGCGAGGTGCTGCGCCCGGTGCATGCACAGGTGCGTGAATTGGAGAATTACATGGGTGCAGCGGCATTCGGCGGCATCCGGGAGCAGATCCTGACGGCCGAGCGCGAGCGGCTCGATGCGCTGCGGGGCGACGATCCGGGCGAAGTGGTCTGGTGCCAGCGGGTCTATCGCGCCGTGGTGGAGCGCGCCGAGCTGGTCGGCGCGGATTTGATCCTGATGTCGGCCAGCCGCCACGGGATCCTCGCCAACCTGATTCACCACGCCGACGACTGGCACCTGTTGCGCGAGGCGCCCTGTCCGGTGCTCCTGCTGCCGCGGGTGCCGAAACCGATCCTGAGCGTGATCGCGGCGGTGGATGCGCTGAGTGAAGGGATGGAGCACGAGTTGTTATCGGAGCGGGTGCTCGATGCGGCGGCGGCTTTTGCGCGCGCGCACGCGGTCCCCCTGACCGTGGTCACCGTGGTGCCCGATCCCGCGTTGATCTACGCGAGTCCGGTCGCCGTGCCCATAGATGAGCGGATTTTCACCGAGTTGACCGAGCGCGCCCGCACCGCGCAGAGCGCCCTCCTCGAGCGCATAGGGCTACACGTCGACGTCAGCCGCGTGGAGACGGGCCGGGTGGAGGACGTCGTCACCGAACTGGCGGCGGATGGCCTGCTGGTCATCGGCAGCGTCGCCAACAAGGGCCTCAAGGGCATGGTGCTGGGCAATACCGCGGAGCGCATCCTGCACCGCATGACGACCGAGATGCTGGTGGTCAATTGACCTCGAACGGCAGTGTCTCGATCCCGCCCCACACCGCCTTGAGGCGCTGGTCGCGCCCGCAGTTCCAGCGGTAGAACTTGTAGCGCGCGGGATTCTTCCGATGGTAATCGCGGTGGTATTCCTCGGCCGGGTAGAAGGGGCCGGCGGCGGTGATTTGGGTGGCGATGGGTGCGCGCAGCAGGCCGCTGGTTGCCAGCGCGTGCAGACTTTCCTCGGCGAGCCGCCGCTGTTCGGCGTCGACGCCAAAAATGGCGCTGCGGTACTGGTTGCCGCGGTCGCAGAACTGGCCGTTTGCGTCATGGGGATCGATGTTGCGCCAGAACGCCGCGAGCAGTTTCCGATAACTGGTCCGTTCCGGGTCGTAGAGCACTTCCAGCGCTTCGGCGTGACCGGTGGCGCCGGCGGATACCTGTTCGTAAGTGGGATTGGGCACGGTCCCGCCGGTATAGCCGGGGTTGGTGGCGATGACGCCGGGGACTTCATCGAATGCCGCTTCGACGCACCAGAAGCAGCCGCCGGCAAAGATGGCGCGCGCAGGCTCCGCAGCCGCAGCGACTCGTGTGTCGCTGGAGATGACGCCGACGGCGAGCGCCAGCGCGAGGCTGACCATCCGTGCGATGCGCCTGCTCGTGGGTCCACTTCTCATGGATCCACTTCCTTGCACTGGAGAAGCCGGTTGGAGGTGGCGCGGCGCGATCACTTCCCGCGCAGGCGATCGAGGAACTCGGGCACCACCTTGCTCGCCGGACCGTAGTAGCGTTCCCGGAACAGGGTTTCGCCGAGCGAGGGTTCCAGATTCAGTTCGACGGTGGTGGCGCCACGCTGGTGCACGAGTTCCACGAAGCCGGCCGCCGGGTAGACGTTGCCCGAAGTTCCGATAGAGACGAACAGGTCGCACTCCGACAGCCGGACATGGATTTCGTCCATGTGCAGGGGCATTTCCCCGAACCACACGATATGGGGACGCACCTTGCCCGCCGCCATGCACCAGGGGCACTGGGTGCTGAGCCCGACATCCTCCCGGCTTTCGTAGATCTGATGACAACGCTGACAGCGGACCTTGTGCAGCTCGCCGTGCATGTGCAGGAGGCGCTGGCTGCCGGCGCGCTCGTGCAGGTCGTCGACGTTCTGGGTGATCAGGAGGAAGTCGCCGGGGAAGTCGCGCTCGAATTCGGCGAGCGCCACATGCGCGGCGTTGGGTACGATGTCCGGGCGCTGCAGATCGCGGCGGCGGGCGTTGTAGAACTCCAGCACCTTGCGAGGATTGCGCGCATAGGCTTCGTAGGTGGCGACTTCCTCGATGTCGTGATCTTCCCAGAGGCCGCCGCTATCGCGGAAGGTGCGAATACCCGATTCCGCCGAAATGCCGGCTCCGGTGAGAACGACGATGGATTTGGGGTGGTTCATGGTGCGGCTGCGAATTTTGACGGTGGTGCTCGCCATGGTACAGAAAGCGGGATTTCCGTGGGTAATTCAGGTTGCTTCGGGGCCCGTTCGGCGGACAGATCCGGTTTGCGGCGAGCCGGGATTACTCCGCCATGATGGGTGGTTCCGCGAGGACGGTCTTTGGCGGTGCCCGGAGCAGAAAAATCAGCGGCACGCTCACCAGGCCGACCCACATCATCAGCCGGAAATCCTGTAGGTAAGCCAGCATCGCCGCCTGCCGGGTTACTTCGGCGTTGATGACGGCGAGACCGGATGCCGAATCGAGCTGGACGGTGCCCGCCTCCACCGCCTGGCGGATCGCGAAGCGATAGGGATCTATGAAGTCGGCGAGCGCGGCGTGGTTTGCCTGCGTGTTGCGCGACAGCTGGCTGATGACGATCGAGATGCCGATGCTGCTGCCGAGGTTGCGCATCAGGCTGAACAGCGCGGTGCCATCGTTGCGGTAGCGTGCCGCCAGCGTCGAAAAACTGATCGTGGTCATGGGAACAAACACAAACCCGAGACCAAACCCCTGGATGACGCCGGTGCGGAACAGGTCCCATTGGGTGATGTCGAGATTGAATTGGGTCATCTCCCACATCGCGAAACTGGCGAGCAGCAGGCCAAAGGCGATCTGGTAGCGGGGATCGACCCTGCCCGCCAGCCTGCCCACCAGCATCATCGCGAACATGGTGCCGATACCGCGCGGGGCGAGCAGGTAGCCGGTATCCACCACCGGGTAGTTGAGCAGGTTTTGCAGAAAGGGCGGTAGCAGCGCCATGGTCGCGAACAGGATGATGCCCACCATGAAAATGCAGATCAGGCCGAGGCTGTAATTGCGGTCGCTGAACAGGCGCAGTTCGATGAACGGATTCGTGGTGGTGAGAATGTGGGCAAAGAACAGATAGAGGCAAAGCACTGCGAGCAGCAGCTCGGTGACGATCTCCGGGCTGGCGAACCAGTTCAGCGATTCGCCGCGGTCGAGCAGCATTTGCAGCGCGCCGATGCCGATCGCCAGAAAGGCGAAACCCAGAAAATCGAAGCGGCGCTGGCGGTCGAGCGGTGTCTCGTGCACGGCGACGGCCAGGCCGAGCCAGGCCAGGATGCCAAACGGCAGATTGATGTAGAACACCCAGCGCCAGTTGTAGTACTCGGTCAGCCAGCCGCCCAGCGTGGGTCCCAGAATGGGGCCCACCATGACGCCGACTCCCCACATGGCCATCGCCGAGGCATGTTTCTCCGGCGGATAGGTGTCGAGCAGGACGGCCTGGGACAGCGGCACCAAGCTGGCGCCGAAAAGCCCTTGCAGGATACGAAAGATGACGATCTGGGTGAGGTTCTGCGCCGCGCCGCAGAGCATCGAGGCAGCGGTGAAGCCCACCACAGCCAGCATGAACAGGCGCTTGCGGCCGATGCGCGCGCTGATGATGCCGGTGAGCGGCATCGAGATTGCGGCAGCGACAATGTAGGAGGTCAAGACCCAGGAAATCTGGTCCTGGGTTGCGCTCATCGAGCCCTGCATGTGAGGCAGCGACACATTGGCGATGGTGGTGTCGAGCCCCTGCATGATGGTGGCGAGCATGACCGCGAGGGTGATGAACCCCCGATTGCCGGCAAGAGCCGCCGCATTCATGGCGCGGCCTGCACTGACGAGCCAAACAGGTGTCGGCGATGTCCGGTATCGATCTCGACCCAGGTGCTGAGTCCCGCGCGCAATCTGGTGTTGGCGTGTTCGGGGTGCTGATTTCCGGATGCGTCGATGTGGATGCGCACCGGCACCCGCTGGGTGATCTTGACCCAGTTTCCGGTGGCATTCTGCGCCGGGATAACGGCGAACTCGGCACCCGTGGCCGGACTCAGGCTCTCCACCGTTCCGCGCCATTCGACGCCTGGGTAGGTATCGACCCGTATCTTCACGGGCTGGCCGGGATGTACATAGGTGAGATCGGTTTCAACGAAATTGGCCTCGATCCAGAGGTATCCATCGATTACCAGGGACATGGCGGTACTTCCGGCCGCGACGAATTGTCCCGGCTTGGGCAGTCGGTTGACGGTTCCCGCGGCGGGAGCGCGCACGTCGACGCGCGCCAGATCCAGCTGGGCCTGCTGGAGCTCGGCGAGCGCGGTCAGGTAGTTCGGGTGTTGTTCCACCGGCAGGTCGAGGCTGCCACCCAGGGACTCGGCGATGCGGATCAGATCCTGTTCAAGCGCGGTGATCTGTTGCGCGGCTAGGTCGGCGTTTTCCCGCGCCTGATCGAGTTGGAATGTGGAGACAAAATGCTTTTCTGCCAGATCGGTCTGCCGTTGCAGGTCGCGGCGCGTGAAGGCCAGGTGCGTGCGGGCCAGCGTGATTTCCGCCTGCTTTTCGCGATAGCTCGCTTTCAGCGCGAGCAGGTCCGTGCGCGCCTGCGCGAGCCGGGCTTCGGCTTTGGCGACGGCTATCCGGAACGGCACCGGGTCAATCCGGAACAGCAGATCGCCTGCCATCACTGCCTGGTTTTCGTGCACGAAGACCTCGGTAATGGTGCCGGAAATTTCGGCGCTGACCGGGACCTTGTCGGCCTTGATATAAGCGTTTTCGGTGGCGACGAAGCGGCCGCCGTGCAGATACACCAACAGGCCGACGACCGTCGCGGCGAGCGGGATGACCACCAGCAGGAGCCGTCTGCGAAGGGCCGTACGGCGGGTTGGCGAGTTTGGCGCGGTGCTGGCTGCATCGGTCACTGGAACACTATTCATGGTGCTTTATTCCTGACAAAAGGTCGAAAATCGGGGACGATCAAGGTGCGGCGAGGTTGTCGCGGATAGCCTGCAGCACGCTGGCCGCCAGGGCGGCCTGCTCGGGATCCAGATTGCGCAGGGCATGCGCGCGAATCGCGGCGGCCACCTCGTGGATGTTCGCCAGGGGCTCGGCCGCACGCGGAGTGAGGAAAAGCCGGTAGGCGCGGCGATCCGTCGGGTCGGCGCGACGTTCGACCAGCTCCTTGGCAGCCAGCTGATCGACAATCCGGGCTACGTTGATGGGTTGAATTTCGAGCAGTTCGGCCAATTCCACCTGGCGCAGACCCTCACGGCGGGACAGGTGCACCAGTGCGCGCGCCTGTGCCAGGGTCAGATCGGTATCCCGCAGGCGACTCTGAAACGCCCGCCGCATCAGGCGTGAAATATCGGACAGCAGAAATCCGAAGCCGTCGTTCCGGTGGGACTGCAAGGGAAGCTCCTCTAACAGGCTTTGCATATAATATGGTTTATATACTAGATAGGTTGACTATTTCAATGCCGGGAAGTTCGCTGATGCAGTCCCTGGTGGACGTAAAATCGGCTACCTTGTCCGTCGGTACGCGCGGGTTTGGAGGATTGCGACCTGTCCCGAAGAGGGGCCTCTTTCATCGACCGGGAATCCAGCGACCGGGAATCCAGCGACCGGGAATCCAGCGACCGGGAAATTGCGGCTGCCGAATGCCGGCGACGGACGCAGGAAAAGCTTGCGGGCAGCTAATCCGCGGAAGATTCCAGCGTGGGTTGGAGGCGGGATTCCGGATACGTCGCAGGGTTCGGTGGAAAGGCCAACAGCCTGTGTCGACCGCGCGTGCATAACGGCGCCAGTACCACGGCGCAGGAGATTCTGGTGGACATCGCTTTTCACTATCCCCGGGGGCTGCTGATCCAGTTCGCCAAGGCGCCGGTGCCGGGGCAGGTCAAGTCGCGCATGCATCCGGTCCTCTCTGGCGAACAGAGTGCCGAGCTGCATCGGACCCTCGTTCGCCATACGCTCGGCAAGCTGGCGTTGGCGCGGTTGGCGCCGGTGGAACTGTGGATCAGCGCACCTCATCCGTTTTTCACCTCGCTGGCCGATTTGGCGCCCTCGGTCATGCAGGTCGGCGACGATCTCGGTGAGCGGATGTGGCACGCGTTCGAGACGGCCCTGCCGCGCGCCCGTCCGGTGGTGCTGGTCGGCAGCGATTGCCCGTTTTTTTCGACGCGCTACCTGTTGCAGGCGTTTCATCTCCTGCAAGCCCCCGATGTGGACGCCGTACTCGGGCCGGCCGTGGACGGCGGCTATGTGCTGCTGGGGCTCAAGCGCAACCACCCGCAATTATTCGCGGGCATCGCTTGGGGCACCGGGCAAGTGCTGGAACAGACTCGCGACCGGTTGCGACAACTGGGCTGGCGCTGGCGCGAGTTGCCGGCGCTGTCCGATATTGATGGTCCCGCTGACCTGGAATTGGTAAAGGACTTGGGTATTTTTTGAGAATATTTATATAACATGATGATTTTATTGATATAAAAATTCTTGACCAACGAGCTGATTGGACTTACCTTGCGCGCGTGGCACGTCTTCGCACGTGTCTCCCACGACCGGCTGGACCCACACCCGGCCGGACCATTGCACGAGGGGATTTTGAAGCATGATTGAAACAGACATCGAGCCGGGGCTTCTCGAGAACCAGAGCGATTCGTTTCATGGCGTTCTGGACAAGCGGCGGTTGATCATCGATATGCAAGCCCGCAAGCGTCTGGAAGAAAAACTGGAGCAGCGTCGTCTCGAAAAGCTGATCCGGGATTACGATTTCGACCTCGAACGCGATCTCGACTGACGCAGACGCCCCGATTCGCCACCTTGGGGTGGCGAATCGGCCTGCTCCGCTTCGTTGCGGCGCCGCGTTTTTCCGCGTGCACCGATTCCGGCATAATGCGCCCGGTTTTATCGGGAGTACCCTGTGTCGCCGGCGCCTCTACTCGAATTCCGGGACCTGACTTTCGAGCGCAATGATGTGCCGCTGTTCGTGGGTCTGTGCGGCGCAGTGCGCAGCGGCGACATCCTCCAGATCCTGGGTGCCAACGGTGCCGGCAAGACCACGTTGCTGCGGGTTCTCACCACCGCGTTGACGCCCGCGGCAGGCAGCCTCAGTTGGCGCGGTGCGCCGCTGCCCCGGCAACGCAGCCGTTATCTTGCAGAGTTGGCGTTCATCGGTCATACCCCGGGGCTGAAACGGGCGCTGTCGCCGCGCGAGAATCTGCGCTGGCTGGGTGGAATCTTTCCCCTGTACCGGGAGCGGGTGGACGCGGCCCTCGCACTGCTCGGGCTGGCCGAGTGGGCCGATATTCCCTGCGCGCAGCTCTCGGCCGGCCTGTTGCGGCGCGTCGCACTGGCGCGATTGCCGCTGTCGGGTGCAACGCTGTGGATCCTGGATGAACCCCTGACCGCCATTGACCGCGATGGAACCGCCCGGGTCGAAGAACTGCTCCGGCGTCATCAGGCGGACGGTGGCGCGGTGGTGTTCAGCAGCCATCAACCGCTGGCACTGTCCGGGGTGCGCCAGTTGGCGCTGGCGGAGTAGGCCGTGGAAATACCGGCACTGCCAGGGCTGGCTGCGGGATTTGGTGCGCTGCTGCGCCGCGACCTGCAACTCGCCTGGCGCCAGCGCGGGCAGGCGGTGAACCCGCTGATCTTTTTCGTCATGGCGACCGCACTGGTGCCCCTGGCGGTGGGGCCGGAGCCGGCATTCCTGACGCGGCTTGCGCCGGGGATGGTGTGGATCATGGCGCTGCTCGGCACGCTGCTGGCGGCGGATGCACTGTTTCATGAGGATTTTGTCGATGGGGCGCTGGAACATCTGGTGTTGTCGCCGCAGCCACTGTGGTTGCTGGTGCTCGCCAAGGTGACCGCGCACTGGCTGGTGATCGGACTGCCCATTACCCTGCTGTCGCCGCTGCTCGGCCTGATGCTCGCCCTGCCGGACGCCGGTTTCCTGCCGCTGCTGGCCGGGCTGGCGCTGGGAACCCTGGTGTTCAGTCTGTTGGGTGCCGTGGGCGGTGCGTTGACGGTGGCACTGGGAGGACGCAGTGTGCTGTTGTCGCTGCTGGTACTGCCGCTCTATGTCCCGGTGTTGATTTTCGGTACCAGTGCGGTGACCCAAGCGGTCGCCGGTGGCGGCATCGGGGGACCACTGGCGCTGCTGGGCGCCATTGCCGCGCTGGCGCTGGCGGTAGCACCTTTCGCGGCAGCCGCCGCATTGCGGGTGGGGATCGATGGCTAGAAGATGGCAGTGGTTCCATCGGTTAGGCTCGCCGCCGGGATTTTACCGGGCGAGCGGTTACTGGCTGCCCTGGCTGGCGGTGGCCGCGGCCTTGCTGCTGGGGGCGGGTCTGATATGGGGGCTGGTGTACGCGCCACCCGATGCGCGCCAGGGCAACAGCTTCCGGATCATCTACATTCATGTGCCGGTGTCGTTTCTGGCGCTCGCGGGCTATTACGTCATGGCGGCGGCCGGCGCCGTGCACCTGATCTGGCGGATGAAGCTCGCCGACATGGTGATGACGGCCGCGGCCCCGCTGGGCGCGGCGCTCACCTTCGTCGCCCTGTTCAGCGGCGCCGTCTGGGGCAAACCCACCTGGGGCACCTATTGGGTATGGGATGCGCGCATCACCTCCATGCTGGTGCTGCTGTTTCTCTACTTGGGGGTGGTGGCGTTGCGCCAGGGATTTTCCAATCGGGAAGCCGCCGGCCGCGCGTGTGCGGTGCTGGCGCTGGTGGGCACGGTGAACATTCCCATCATCTACAAGTCGGTGGACTGGTGGTACAGCCTGCATCAGCCGGCGACCATCCGGTTCACCTCGGCGCCCAGCATGCATCCGGACATGTTCAAACCCCTGCTGGTGATGATCCTGGGGCTTTATGTGTTTTACGCGCTGGTGCTGATTCTCAACACCCGCGCGGAGATTCTGGCGCGCGAGCGCCGTACCGGCTGGGTTCGGGATCTGGCGGCGGGGAGGAACCAAGGTTGAGTCCGCAATTTCACAGTGTTGCCGAATTTCTCGCCATGGGCGGTCACGGGCCCTATGTCTGGAGCGCCTATGGCGTTGCCCTGGCGGTGCTGGTCTGGCTGGTCGCGCAGCCGCTGCGCCGGCGTGCCGCTATTCTCAAAGCGGTGCGTCAGGCCGTCGCACGGGAGCAAAATCGCTGATGCATCCGCTGCGCAAACGCCGCTTGCTGGTGGTCGTCTTCATTCTGGTGGTGAGTTCGATCGGTGTCGCGCTGGCCACCTATGCGCTGCGGCAGAACATGAATCTCTTCTACACGCCCAGCCAGGTGGCCGCCGATACCGTCCCGGGCGATGTGCGCATCCGGGTCGGCGGCATGGTGGTGCGCGGCAGCCTGACACGGGCACCGGGGGACCTCGGTGTGAGTTTTCGTCTCACCGATGGCAATGATGAGTTGCTGGTGCACTACACCGGGATCCTGCCCGACCTGTTCGGCGAAGGTGAAGCCGCGGTCGCCGCCGGCTACCTGACTTCCGGGCGGACGCTGGAAGCGGATCAGGTACTGGCCAAACACGACGAGAACTACACGCCGCCCGAAGTGGCCGACGCCATGAAAACCGGCCGTGCCGCCCGCGCCGCGCGCGCTGCCGGGGCACCGGCCGGCGCAGCGAGGGGTTCCGCGCCGTGATTCCGGAATACGGACATTTCGCGTTGATCCTCGCGCTCTGCCTGAGCCTGGTGCTGGCGGTGGTACCCATGCTGGGCGCGGCCGTGCACCGGCCATTGTGGATGGCCTGCGCGCGACCGCTCGCGTTCGGGCAGTTCCTGTTGGTCGCCATCAGTTTCGGCTGTCTGGCGGCGGCGTTTCTGGGCGATGACTTCAGCGTGCGTTATGTGGCCCAAAACGGTAACAGCCTGTTGCCCGTCTATTACAAATTCAGCGCCCTGTGGGGCGCCCACGAAGGTTCCCTGCTGTTGTGGGTGCTGGTGCTGGCGGGCTGGACCGCCGCGGTGGCGGTGTTCAGCCGGGAGTTGCCGTCCGAGCTGGTGGCGCGCGTGCTCGCGGTGATGGGCATGATCGCGGTGGGTTTTCACCTGTTTCTGCTGCTGACATCCAATCCCTTCGAACGCGTGCTGCCCGTGGCGCCCGCGGAGGGCCGCGATCTCAACCCGCTGTTGCAGGACTTCGGGCTCATCGTGCACCCGCCGCTGCTGTACATGGGCTATGTGGGGCTGTCGGTACCCTTTGCCTTTGCCATTGCGGCGCTGCTGGGCGGGCGCATGGACGTGGCCTGGACGCGCTGGACCCGACCCTGGACCAACATCGCCTGGGCGTTTCTGACCATCGGCATCACGCTGGGCAGCTGGTGGGCCTATTACGAACTGGGCTGGGGCGGCTGGTGGTTCTGGGATCCGGTGGAAAATGCGTCCTTCATGCCCTGGTTGATCGCCACCGCGCTGGTGCACTCGCTTGCGGTGACGGAAAAGCGCGGACTGTATCGCGGCTGGACTCTGCTGCTCGCGATCTTCGCGTTCGCCCTCAGTCTGCTGGGGACTTTCATGGTGCGCTCCGGGGTGCTGACTTCGGTCCACGCCTTTGCCAGCGATCCCACGCGCGGCGTGTTCGTGCTGGCGTTTCTGGGCGTGGTGATCGGCGGTTCGCTGCTGCTCTACGGCCTGCGGGCCCCCGCGCTGCGGGTGCCGGCGAGTTTCGGCTGGCGCTCGCGGGAGGCCTTCATACTGGCCAACAACGGTCTGCTGGCGGTCATTACGGCGGTCATCCTGCTGGGCACCCTCTACCCGCTGGTCGCCGATGTGATGGGTTGGGGCAAGATTTCCGTGGGGCCGCCCTATTTCAACAGTTTTTTTGTGCCGCTCACGCTGGCGTTGGCGCTGTTGATGGGCATCGGCGCCTTGCTGCAATGGAAGGACAGCGCACCGGCGCCGATGGCACGCGCCGCCGGTGTGGGCGCACTGGTGGCGGTGCCGGCGGCCGGGTTATTGCCCTGGCTGTGGGGCTCCTGGCAGTGGGGCGCGGCGCTTGCGCTGGCCGCCGCCGCCTGGATCACTGCCCTGACCGTCCGTGATCTGTGGCGCAAAAGTGCGTTCGCTCCGGGTCGCTGGCAGGGTCTGCGGCGCTTGCGCGGCGGCTACTGGGGCATGGTCTGCGCCCATCTCGGCATCGCCGTCGCCCTCGCCGGGGCCGGTGTCACCTCGAGCTACAGCGTCCAGCAGGATGTGCGGATGCAGCCCGGCGATACACTTGCCGTCGCCGGTTATGAATTCCGTTTTGACGGTGTCACCGAGCAGAACGGACCCAACTACCACGCCCAGATCGGCGCCTTCGATGTGCGCCGCGACGGCCGCCCGGTGGTGCATCTGGAGCCCGAGAAGCGCCGCTATCAGGGCGGGCAGGTGATGACCGAGGCTGGCATCGACGCCGGTCTCAGCCGCGATCTCTATGTGGTGCTGGGCGAACCCCTGGACGGCACGGCCTGGGCGGTGCGCGTGCATGTCAAGCCGCTGGTGCGCTGGCTCTGGCTGGGCGGTGTGCTGATCGCCCTCGGTGCGGTGACTGCGGTGGGCGACCGGCGTTATCGTCGGCCGGTGCCGATGCGGGCGGAGGTGCCTGCGAACGTGACGGGAAGTTAGTCCATGGCGCGCATCAAGCTGTTTATCCCGCTGCTCATCTTTGTGGTGCTGGCGGCGCTGCTGTACCTGGGGCTCGGCCACGATCCCCGGGAATTGCCTTCGGCGCTGGTGGGACGTCCGGTACCGGCCTTTGCGCTGCCCGCGCTGGGCGATGGCAAGCCACTGGATGCGACGCTGTTTCGTGGCGGTCCCCGCCTGCTCAATGTCTGGGGAACCTGGTGCAGCGCCTGTCGCGACGAACATCCTTTCCTGGTCGCGCTCGCCGCCAGGGGCATCCCCATTGTCGGCCTCGACTACAAGGACGATCCCGCCGCCGCCCGCCGCTGGTTGGCGGACATGGGCAATCCGTACCAGGCAGTGATCGCCGATGACGAAGGCCGCCTGGGCCTGGATCTGGGTGTCTACGGCGCGCCGGAAACCTATGTGGTGGATGCCGCCGGTATCATCCGCTATCGCCACGTCGGGGTGCTCAACGAGCAGATCTGGCGCGAGCGCATCGAGCCCGTGTATCGCCAGTGGCTGGCGCCGTGAACTGCTTATGAGACTGGCGTTCCGGAGTTTCCTGATGGCGATTGCGGTGTGGGTGTCCGCGCCGGGCGCGCTGGCCGAAGTCGAAATCGAGGATCTGGGCTCGGCCGCGGCGAACGCCCGCTATGCGACGTTGATCGACGAACTGCGCTGCCCGCAGTGTCAGAACCAGAACCTCGCCGCTTCCAACGCGCCCATCGCGGGGGATCTGCGCGCGCAAGTGCGACGCCTGTTGCGCGAGGGCAAGAGCGACGCGGAAATCATCGATTTTCTGACGGGTCGCTACGGAGATTTCGTGCTCTACCGTCCGCGCTGGCAGCCGGCCACTTATCTGCTCTGGCTGGGTCCTGGACTGCTGCTGATCGTTGCGGGACTCACGGTAGCCTTGGTGGTGGGGCGGCAGCGCCGTGCGCAGCCCAGGACGGAGCTGGACGGCGCCACGCGCGAGACCCTGGCGCGGTTACTGGAAGAAAACGGCGACAACAGCGTGGATGACCAGCGATGAACTGGCTGGGGTTTGGTGGTTTGGCGGTCGTGGCACTGCTGTTTGTCGCCGTGCCGTTGTGGCTGGGCAAGCCTCGGCCGAATCGAACGCTGCCGGGCACCGCGAACAATGTGGCGGGGTTTCGCGCGCGGCGGCAGGAACTCGACGAACAACGGGAGCGCGGTGAAATCGATCCCGCACGTTACCGCGAACTGCTCGCCGAGGCGGAACTGCTGCTGGTCGCCGATGCGGGTGTCGATTCCGGCGCGAACGCAGCCGTCGAGCACAGTGGTGGCGCCTGGCTGCTGGTGCTGTCCGGCGTGGTGGTGATCGGTCTGGCGGTGGCGGGCTATGTGCGGCTGGGGGCGGCGCCGGATCTGGCGCTGCGCGAGCTGCTGGCGCAGGACAGTGCAACACCCTCCGCGGAGCTGGTGACGCGCCTCAAGGCGCGGCTGGTACAGCGTCCGGACAACAGCTATTACCGACTCTTTTTGGCGCGACTGGAACTGGAAGCCGGTCACCCGGAGGACGCATTCGCGGCCTATCGGGAATTATTGAAGCGCGAACCCGATGCCACCGGGGTACGGGCCGAATACGCGCAGGCGCTGTTTTTGGCGGCCGGCAGCAAAATTACCGATAGCGTGCGTACCGAAGCCGAACAGGTGTTGGTGCAGGATCCCGGCAATCCCATTGCCCTGGGGCTGCGCGGCATCGGCGCGTTTCAGGCCGGCGATTACCGGGGTGCCATCGCTGCCTGGAATGCCGTCATTGCCGCAGCTCCCGCCAGCGCGGAAGCGGATGCCGTGCGCGGCGCGATCGCGGCTGCGCGCGCCCGGCTTGGCGAAGCGCCGCCGCCCCCGCTGGTGCGGGTTGCGGTGACGCTGGGCGCGGGCGTCAAGGCCGCTCCCGATATTCCTCCCGACACGCCGGTGTTCGTGTTTGTGCGCGAGTGGCAGGGACCGCCCATGCCGGTGGCGGCGCGGCGGTTGCGGTTCGCGGAGCTGCCGGTCACGCTGGAATTCGACGACAGCGCAGCGCTGACACCGGCACGTCCACTGTCGTCGATCGGCAACATCGAGGTTGTCGCACGCGTGGCCCTGGGTGGTACGCCAACGCCCAGTCCCGGCGATATCGAAGGGCGCGCGGGACCCTTCGCGCACAGTTCCGAAGTCATCGGGACCGATCTGGTCATCGACCATGTGGTCGGCGCGGCCGCGCCGCCAGCGCCGGATTCGGCTCCGTCCCCGCGGCCCTGAGTCCGCGACGCTCGCCTGGAAATCCGGCGCCCTGACCGGTGCCGCAATCCGGTAAAATCCGCCGCCCGCGCCGTCCACTCACGAGCTGCCCATGGCCAGTACCCGTCCGGAAAGTCGCGAGGCATACCAGCACCAGCATGCCCCCGAGAAGATCGCAGAGCGTCTCGAAAGCGGACCCGAGTCCGTTTATCTGAAAGATTTCGTCTACGGTGCCGTCGACGGCGCGGTAACCACTTTTGCCGTGGTGGCGGGGGTTGCGGGTGCGGGTCTGGCGCCGGGAATCATCATCATCATGGGCTTTGCCAATCTGCTGGCTGACGGATTCAGCATGGCGGTCAGCAATTTTTTGGGTACGCGCGCCGAAAACCAGTATCGCGATCAGGCCCGGCGGCGCGAGCTGGACGAGGTCAACAAGTGGCCTGAGGGGGAGCGCGAAGAAGTCCGGCAGATCTATGCGCGCAAGGGCTTCGAAGGCCCATTGCTGGATGAGGTCGTGCGCGTGCTCACCAGCGACAAGGAGCGCTGGGTCGACGTGATGCTCCAGGAAGAACACGGCATGACCCTGAGCGCGCACGACGCGGCCCGCGCCGGTCTGGCGACCTTCTGCGCGTTCTTGCTGGTAGGGCTGGTTCCGCTGCTGCCCTATCTACTGGATTGGTGCGGACAGCGTCAGTGGTGCGGGATGGAGGCGATCCCAAGTCCCTTTCTCTGGAGTTCGGTGCTGACCAGCGTGGCCTTTTTCTGGGTGGGCGCGCTCAAGGGCCGCTTCGTCAATCAATCCTGGCTGTTGTCCGGGGGAGAAACCCTGGGTATCGGCGGGATCGCGGCGGCGATGGCCTATGGCGCGGGTGTATTGTTGAAGGGGCTCGTGGACTGAGAGCAACCACGGTCAGCGTGACTTCGGAGTCAGGCATCGCCATTGTCCGCTCGCGCGCCGGCTTCTAAGGTTGGCACCCCGCCGGACTTTCAGCGCCGGACGGGTTCGCAAGCAATGGCTTTCCGGATGAATCCGTCATGAATTTTGCTATCTCCGAAGAACAAAAAATGATTTACGGCTATGGCGCGGAGCTCGCCAGAACCTATGATCGCGCCTACTGGATGGAACACGCGCGCGCCCACCGCTTTCCCGAGGCGATGTACCAGCAGATTGCCGCCGACGGCTTTCTCGGCACCATGGTGCCGGAAGAATACGGTGGCTCCGGGCTCGGCATGACCGAGATGCTGCTGTTTCAGGAAGGCCTGGCCAACCAGGGCATCCCGCTCCTGAGCCTGGTGATCGGCGCCACCATGTCCATGGGGCCACTGGCCGAGCATGGCACCGAAGCACAAAAACAGCGGTTTCTGCCCGCCGCCTGCAAGGGCGAGATCCGTTTCTGTTTCGCCATCACCGAGCCGGACGCCGGCACCAACACCATCCGTATTTCGACCCTGGCCAAACCCCAGGCCAATGGGCGGTTCAGCCTGTCGGGCCGCAAGACCTATATCACCGACGCGGGCGAGTCCGATTTTGCGCTGGTGGTCGCGCGCACCACCGCCCACACCGAAGTCAAACGCAAGACCGACGGCTTCACGCTGTTTCTGGTGGACCTCAAGGCGAAGGGCATCGAAATGCACCCGATCCCGGTGAGCGTGCCACTGCCGGAAGTGCAGTATCAGGTGTTTTTCGACGACGTCGATCTCGGCCCCGACGACGTCCTGGGCGAAGTCGGCAAGGGCTTCAACATCCTGTTCGAATCCCTCAATCCCGAGCGCATCCTGGGGGGCGCAATCTGTTCCGGCGTGGGCCGTTATGCACTCGAGAAAGCCGTCGCCTACGCCTGCGAGCGCACGGTGTTCAATGGCCCCATCGGTGCCTATCAGGCCCTGCAACACCCGCTCGCCAAGGCCAGGACCGAAATCGAGCTGGCCTCGCTGATGGCGCGCAAGGCCGCCTGGCTGTTCGATCAGGGCCTGCCCTGCGGCGCCGAGGCCAACATGGCCAAGCTGGCGGCCTCCCAGGCCGGCGTCAATGCCGTGGATGCGTCCTTGCAGTGTTTTGGCGGCAACGGCTTCACCCAGGAGTACGGCATTTTCGACCTGTATCCGCTGGTGCGTCTCACCAAGACCGCGCCCGTCAACAACGAGATGATCCTGAACTACATTGCCGAGCATGTGCTCGGCCTGCCGCGATCCTATTGATCGTCCATCAGCACCGGAGACGGCGTCATGGATTTCATGCTTTCCGACGAACAGAAAATGATTTTCGAATACGGCCGCAGTCTGGCCGCCGACATCGGCCGCGATTACTGGGTCGAATGCGCGGAAAAGGGCTGCTTCCCGGACAGGATGTATAAAAAGGTCGCGCAGGACGGCTTCGTCGGCGTCATGGTGCCGGAAGCCTACGGCGGCGCCGGACTCGGCATGACCGAGATGGCGCTGTTCAACGAAAGCCTGGCGGAGCAGGGCATGCCGCTGCTGAGCCTGGTGGTGGGCGCCACCATGGGCCTCAGCCTGATCGCAAGTTTTGGCACCGAGGCGCAGAAGAAAAAATACCTGCCGCCCGCCTGTGCCGGTGACACCCGTTTCTGTTTTGCGATCACCGAGCCCGATGCCGGCACCAACTCGATGCGCATTTCCACCATAGCCAAGCCGCAGCCCGACGGCAGTTTCAAACTCACCGGTCGCAAGGTGTACATCACCGACGCGCAGGAATCCGATTACATGGTGCTGGTCACCCGCACCACGCCGCTCGCCGATGTGAAGCGCAAGACCGATGGCTTCACGCTGTTCATCGTGGACACCAGGGCGCCCGGCATCGAGATGCATCCGATCCCGGTCAGCGTGAAAATTCCCGAGACGCAATACCAGATTTTCTTCGACGACGTGCATCTGACGCCGGACCAGGTGCTGGGCGAAGTGGATCGCGGTTTCGACATCCTGTTCCACACCCTGAATCCCGAGCGCATCCTGGTGGGTGCGATCTGCGCCGGTCTCGGGCGTTATGCCCTCGGGCGAGCGGTGGAATACGCCAACGAGCGCGTCGTATTCAAGGGTCCCATCGGTGCCTATCAGGCGTTGCAGCATCCGCTCGCGAAAGCCAGGACCGAGATCGAACTCGCCGCGCTGATGACCTACAAGGCCGCCTGGCTGTTCGATCAGGGCCAGCCCTGTGGCCCCGAGGCGAACATGGCCAAGCTCGCCGGTTCGGAGGCCTGCATCAAGGCCGTCGATGCGTCGCTCCAGTGCTTCGGGGGCAACGGCTTCACCAAGGAATACGGCATTTTCGATCTGTTTCCCGTCGCGCGCTTGATGCGTACCATTCCCTTCAACAACGAAATGATCCACAACTACATCGCCGAACATGTGATGGGCCTGCCGCGTTCCTATTGAACGCGGTTACTACCGGAGGACCGAATGGATTTTGTACTGAGCCAGGAACAGACGATGATCTACGAGTACGGCGCGAGTCTCGCGAAGACGTACGACCGTGCCTACTGGATGGAACACGCCGAGCGCCGTGCCTTCCCCGAGGCGATGTACAAGCAGATCGCGGCCGACGGCTTTGTCGGCACCATGGTGCCCGAGGCGCACGGCGGCGCTGGCCTCGGCATGGTGGAAATGCAGCTGTTTCTCGAAGGGTTGTCCAACCAGGGGATCCCGCTGTTGAGCCTGGTGGTGGGGGCCACCATGACGCTCAGCATGCTGAGCAACTACGGAACCGACGCGCAGAAGCACAGGTATCTGCCCGCCGCGTGCAGTGGCGATATCCGCTTCTGCTTCGCCATTACCGAACCCGATGCCGGCACCAACACCATCCGCGCCAGCACCATCGCCAAACCCACTGCGGATGGACGCTTCAAACTCAATGGCCGCAAGACCTACATCACCGATGCCAAGGAGTCCGACTATGCCCTGGTGGTGACCCGCACCACGCCGCATACCGAAGTCGCGAAAAAGACCGACGGCTTCACGCTGTTCATCGTCGACATGCGCGCCAAGGGCATCGAGATGCATCCGATCCCGATGAGTATTCCACTGCCGGAAACCCAGTATCAGGTGTTCTTCGACGATGTCGATCTCGGTCCCGAGGATGTCCTGGGCGAAGTCGGCAAGGGTTTCGGCATACTGTTCGAATGCCTGAATCCCGAGCGCATCTGCGTCGGCGCCATCGGCTGCGGTTTGGGCCGGTTCGCCATGGACAAGGCGGTGGCTTACGCCAACGAGCGCGTGGTATTCAATGGCCCCATCGGCGCTTACCAGGCGCTCCAGCATCCGCTCGCCAAAGCGAAGACCGAGATCGAACTGGCCTCGCTGATGACCCGCAAGGCCGCCTGGCTGTTCGATCGGAAACAGCCTTGTGCTCCGGAGGCCAACATGGCCAAGTATGCAGCCGCGGAAGCGTCCATCCACGCGGTGGATGCATCCCTGCAATGTTTCGGCGGCAACGGCTTCACCAAGGAATACGGCATTTTTGATATTTACCCGCTGGTGCGTCTGTTCAAGACCGCACCGCTCAACAGCGAGATGGTGCTCAACTACATCGGCGAACACGTCATGGGGCTGCCGCGCTCCTACTGATCGGACTCGCTATTCAACCATTCGCGCAACCGGAGTTGTCATGGATTTTGCATTGTCCGAAGAACAGAAAATGATTCACGAGTACGGCCAGAGCCTGGTCAAGCAGTTCGACCGCGCCTACTGGGTCGACTGCGCCGAGCACAAGCGCTTTCCCACCGAGATGTACAGGCAGGTGGCGGCGGATGGTTTCGTCGGCATCATGGTGCCCGAGGCCCACGGCGGCGCCGGGCTCGGCATGCTCGAAATGGTGCTGTTTCAGGAAGGCCTGTCGAACGTCGGCATTCCGCTGCTGAGTCTGGTGGTGGGTGCCACCATGTCGCTCGCGCCCATCGGCGATCACGGCACCGACGCGCAAAAGCAGAAATATCTGCCCGCGGGCTGCAAGGGCGACATCCGGTTTTGTTTCGCGATCACCGAGCCCGATGCCGGCACCAACACCATGCGCGCCACCACCATGATCAAGGATGCGGGCAACGGTCGCTTCAAGCTGAATGGTCGCAAGACCTTCATCACCGACGCGAAAGAATCCGATTACATGCTGGTGGTGACCCGCAACGTGGCGCACACCGAGGTCAAGAAAAAAACCGACGGCTTCACCATCGTGATCGTGGATACCAAGGCCAAGGGTATCGAGATGCACCCCATCGATGTCAGCATCCACATGCCGGAAGTGCAGTATCAGGTGTTTTTCGATGACGTCGACATCGGGCCGGAAGACATCCTGGGCGAAGTCGGCAAGGGTTTCGAGATCCTGTTCGAATCCCTGAATCCCGAGCGCATCATCCTCGCGTCGGTCTGCACCGGCATGGGCCGCTACGCCCTCGAAAAGGCCGTCGCCTACGCCAACGAGCGCGTGGTGTTCAACGGCCCCATCGGTGCCTATCAGGCCCTGCAACATCCGCTCGCCAAGGGCAAGACCGAGATCGAGCTGGCCTCGCTGATGACGCGCAAGGCCGCCTGGCTGTTCGACCGGCGCCTGCCCTGCGGCGCCGAATCCAACATGGCCAAGTATTCTGCCGCCGAAGCGGCGATCCACGCCATCGATGCCTCGCTGCAATGTTTTGGCGGCAACGGCTTCACCAAGGAGTACGGCATCTTCGACATGTATCCCATGGCGCGCCTGCTGCGCACCGCGCCGCTCAACAGCGAGATGGTGCTGAACTATATTGCCGAGCATGTGATGGGGCTGCCGCGCTCGTATTGAGCCGATGGTGGATGGCAGTGCGCGAGATCGTGGCCGTCCAGTGCGAGGTGGTCGCGCTGCGCGCCGCCCAGCGCAGCCACACGGATTGCGGTACCGGGGATTCTCGCCGGCATCGCCGCCATCGGTTGGCTGGTTCTGCGCTACTTCTGAGTGGTGTTGCTGTCAGAGCACCGAACTTGGCTACAATCGGAAGGACCGACAGCCAATCCGCAAGACAACCGCATCAGGAGGTTCAGATGATTCAGAAAGCCATGGTTGATATCAAGACATCCGACGGCACCATGCCGGCGCACTGGATGCTGCCCGCCGGCCCCGGGCCATTCCCCGGCGTGATCGTGCTGATGGAGGCCTTCGGGCTGGTCAAGCACATCGAGGAAGTCGCCGAGCGGCTGGCGGGCGAGGGCTACGCGGTACTGGCTCCCGATCTCTACTACCGCCAGCTGCCCGACAACAAGACCGGCTATGACGAGCTGCCCAAGGCCATCGGCCTGATGCAGAAAATCGACGACAAAAAATTCATCGATGACATGAAAGCGGCGTTCGCCTTCATGGAGAAAAGCGGCAAGGTGCGTGCGCACAAGATCGGCGTCACCGGCTTCTGCATGGGCGGGCGACTCGCGTTCCTCACCGCCGCCGCGCTGCCCGATCAGGTGGCGGCGGCCGCGCCCTTCTATGGTGGCGGCATCGCCAATCATCTCGGGCAGGCGAGCGCGATCAAGGCGCCCATGCTGTTGTTCTTTGCCGACAAGGACAGCTTCATTCCGCTGGATCAGGTTCAGGCGGTGGATGCCAAGCTCAAGGAACTGGGCAAGGACTACCGCATCAAGCGTTATGCGAATGCCGATCACGGTTTCTTCTGCAACCACCGGGCGTCTTACGACGAGGCGTCGGCCAAGGATGCCTGGGGCGAGCTGAAGACTTTCCTGGCCCGCCATCTGGCCGCCTAGCAGCTTGCTGAAAAACGTCGCGAGGGGGCCAGATGCGAGGCGCACGGCGCGCAGCGACCGAGACATATCAAATAGATAGGCGAGGGAGCGAGCACCGCGCAACGAAGCAGATGGCTGCCGCAGCAGTTTTTCAACAAACTGCCAGTCGAGTCCTGCCGGGCGGCGGAGTCAGCCGGCTCCGCCGCCCCGGATCAGGCTCGCGTCGATATCCGCGATGCGCGGCCGGCCGCTCAGAATCATCCCGCGTTCGATTTCCGCGCGCAGTAGCTCCAGCACCCGTTCGACTCCCGTCTGGCCGCCCGCCGCAAGTCCGTACAGATAGGGCCGCCCCATCATGCAGGCGGTGGCGCCCCGGGCGAGTGCGCGCAGCACATGGGTGCCGCGCCGTATGCCGCCGTCGAGAATGATCTCCAGACGACCGCCCACGGCATCGGCAATCTCGGCGATCACCTCGATGGGAGCCGGCACGCCGTCCAGTTGGCGGCCGCCGTGGTTGGAGACGATCACCGCGGTGGCGCCGATATCCGCCGCGCGGCGCGCGTCCTCGGCACACAACACGCCCTTGATGGCGAAGGGTCCCGCCCAGCGCGAGCGGATGCGTTCGGCCGCCGCCCAGTTCAGCGCCCGGTCGAACTGGCCGTTGATGTAACTCGCGAGCGAGCTCACCTGGGTGCTGCCTTCGGCGATGCGGTGGGCGACATTGGCCATCTGCAAACGCGGTGAGGTCAAAAAGCGGTAGCACCACTGCGGTCGCGCGAAGAAGCTGGCAAAGCTTTTCGCGGTGAGCGCGGGCGGCACCGTCATGCCGGTGCGCAGATCGCGCTCGCGGTTGCCCTGCACCACGGTGTCCACGGTCAGGCACAGGGCATTGAAGCCGGCCGCCTTGCAGCGGTCGATCAGCTCGTCGTTGATGCCGGGATCGCGCAGCACATAGAGCTGAAACAGCTTGGGGCCCGGCGTGGCGCGGGCCACGTCCTCGATGGTGGTGGTCGATACCGTCGACAGTGAATACAGGGTGTCGAAGGTGGCGGCGGCGCGTGCCACCGCCAGTTCCCCCTGGTAGTGAAAGAAGCGCGACATGCCGGTGGGCGCCAGCAACAGCGGCAGGGCGACATCGCAGCCCAGCACCCGGGTGCGCAGATCGGTGTGGGTGACCTCCCGCAGGATGCGCGGCACGAGCTGGTACTGGTCGAAGGCCGCCGTGTTCGCGCGCAGGGTGCGTTCGTCGTCGGCGCCGCCGTCGATGTAATGGAACAGCGGCGAGGGCAGTTTCCCGCGCGCACGGCGGCGGAAATCCTCGACGTTGTAACAGCGTTGCAGCGCGGCCACGGAACCCCCGGTGAAATCTAGGTGCAGCGCCGAATCATAGCGCACCGGGATGGGAGTTCCGCGAGGTCTGGGCCATCCCAACGGGGTGGCGTGGAGAGGCAATCGGGTATCATGAACGCCCTTTTTCAAGCTGTTGCAGCGAGCCATGGCCAGCGAACGCGTTCTCACCGGCATCACCACCACAGGCATTCCCCACCTCGGCAACTATGTGGGCGCGATCCGCCCCGCCATCGCCGAGAGCCGGCGCAGCGACGTCGAATCGTTTTTCTTCCTCGCCGATTACCACGCGCTGATCAAATGTCAGGACCCGGAGCTGCTGCATCGCTCCACCCTCGAGATCGCCGCCACCTGGCTGGCGCTGGGTCTCGACCCCGACAACGTGGTGTTCTACCGGCAGTCGGACATTCCGGAAATTCCCGAGCTCACCTGGCTGCTCACCTGCATGACCGCCAAGGGCCTGATGAACCGCTCCCACGCCTACAAGGCCGTGGTGCAGGAAAACGAAGCGGCGGGCGAAGATCCGGATTTCGGCATCACCATGGGCCTGTTCAGTTATCCCATCCTGATGGCGGCCGACATCCTGCTGTTCAACGCCCACCGCATTCCGGTGGGGCGCGACCAGATCCAGCACATCGAAATGGCCCGCGACATCGCCCAGCGCTTCAATTACCACTACGGCGAGCATTTCGTGCTGCCGGAAGCGGTGGTGGACGACAATGTGGCACTCCTCCAGGGCCTCGACGGCCGCAAGATGAGCAAGAGCTACGGCAACACCATCCCCCTGTTCCTCCCCGAAAAACAGTTGCAGAAGCACATCAATAAAATCAAGACCAATCTGCTCGAACCCGGCGTGCCCAAGGACCCGGAAGATTCCACGGTATTCCAGATCTGGCAGGCCTTCGCGACGCCGGCGCAGACCGCCGCCATGCGTCAGGCCTTTGCCGACGGCATCGCCTGGGGCGAAGCCAAGAAGCAGTTGTTCGAACTGGTCAACGCCGAGCTGGGCGGAGCCCGGGAGCGGTATGAAGGCCTGGTGGCGCGGCCGGCCCATATCGAGGCGATCCTGCAAGCCGGCGCCGCCAAGGCCCGTGCCATCGCGACGCCGGTGCTCGCGGAGCTGCGCCGCGCGGTGGGGATTCGGGCGCTGGGGTAGGGTTGGCGGGGGTAATAGGACACGAACGGGCGGGCCACGGTTTTGTTGCGGGCAAATCGGGAAGGCTGCGCCGAGGGCCATGGGAATCCGAGGAATAAGAGAAATCGCGTTCTACCCCCTATTTCTCCTTAATGGGCATGCCGCCTTTGGCGTATATCATGACTTCGCTGGGCACTGATCGATGCGCGTTACCGGTAATCCGTAAAAATTCGATTGCGTCTTGAATTGGGTTGGCAGCTCTATCCGCAGATTGATGGCACATCTCGTACGTTTTATTCGCAGAGCCGCATCCGCAAAGCTCCCCAGGACGTGTTTCCCACCTGCGCTCGTGGCGGCTGCGCATATGTTGCGCACCTGGCCATCGGCCAAATTTTTCTAGAAAGGCATGGCGGAGTGCCCACACGGAAAAGATATCTATCAGTGTCACAAGCTTGTCCTCGAACACCCAAGTTCCATCGCTGGGGAAAAATGCACAAATCGATCCGTCCGGATAGTTCGTATGCCGGGGTCCGATCCATTGGGGCGTGGCTATAAGTGCGCCTACCCAAAATGCCCATGCAACCGCGTTTCGCAAGTCATGTTTCAGTTCGATTACGAACCTCGCTGAATAAGGCAAGTCGGCACTGATGGCGCTATCGACAATAATCCAAAGAGAAGACCCCAGGCGCCAGCATCTGGCGCCTGGGTATGCATCGTCTACTTCTTCTTGGACGCGGGCTTCGTACTCCCAACTTTCACCTCCGCAGACGATCGATGGGGCGGAACTGGACGGCCTTTGCCTTCCGGTGGTCCCTTGCCACGATCTGGCTGCGGATCTTCGCGGTCTATCGAACTCATCTTGATCTACCTCACCCAGTGATACTTGTTCGCTGGCGGCTCGACTGGGCAAAACGATGCCACCAACACCCACCATCGGGAAAACATGTCCGTCTAGCTGGGAACCTACGAGCTTGATTGTATCTCGCGGCCGCTGCTCGAATTGCTGATGTGCAGTCATGTTCGCTCGTTAAATCAAAGCTCACTGACAAGATAGTGTGGCAAAGCCAACTAGTCAACACAATATGTTGTGTATATGCTGTGGGTTCGCAGTGGGTGAACTGGGTCTGTCTCGATGCATAATGTGTGCGCGAACGAGAGGTGTTGTGGCCGAGATCGTCCAGTTAGGCTCTGCAAAGTTGTCGCCGGACAAGTCGTTTCTGGTGATGTTTATCCCGCTCCCATTTTTCCTGCCGCAAAAACTGTTGTCGCCTCAAACGCACCTGAACTCAGACGTTCGGCATCAAGGAGGTCATCGTGACAAGACGGCTGTTTCGTGAAGGTGGTCCACACAACGTAAAACACTTGGGTAATGACCAGTACCAAATGTCATTAGCAATGCCCAAGGATGTTGATGGTCGTATTGCGCGCGAATGCCCAAACAGCTCGTGTTCACCCGCTTACTTCAAAGTCACACCGGGTACCGGCATTATCGATGGACAAGCTGTGGCCTATTGCCCTTACTGTAAGCGCGAAGCCGAGCCAAGCGATTTTACTACCCAGGAACAGATTAGATACGCCAAAGACATCGCCCTTCGAGAAGCGCAAGGCGGTATTGATGACATGATCAAAGAGGCGTTAGGGCTCGGGCCTTCTGGAAAGAAGAAGATGGGCGGTGGCTTCATTTCAATGGAGATGAGCTACAAGCCCAGTACCCCGCGCCATGTTCGTCGGCCATACGAGGACGAAGTTCGGCGAGATGTGGTTTGCCCCCACTGCACGCTCGACCAGACCGTTTTCGGTCTGGCCATTTGGTGTTCAGATTGCGGCAACGACATCTTTTTGACCCATGTGTCAGCGGAGATTTTTGTAACACAGAGCATGCTTAAAGATGTGGGTCGGCGGGAGCAAGATCTTGGCAAGCGCGTGGCGGCCAAGGACTTAGAGAATTGCCTCGAAGACGCAGTATCGATTTTCGAAGCTTCTGTGAAAGCTCTCGTTCGCCGCGCCCTTGCCGAACGGGGTGATGATCCAACGACTATAGATGCCCAGATGAAGAAAATCGGGAATTCATTTCAAAGTACCGAGAGATCAAAGGAGCAGCTTTTAAGGCTGTTCGACTACTCGCCATCCCAGGCAGATCTTTGGGAGCGCTTGAGCGGGTGTTTTGAAAAGAGGCACCCCGTAACTCACAATCTAGGGGTGGTGGATAAAAAGTACTTAGAGCGCGCACAACAAGCGGAGCGGGAAGGACGGGAAGTACGGATTTCGGAAAAAGAAGTAGCTGTCTTGCTTGAAGATACCTATTCAGCAATCTCTGACATCCATCACGCATTGACCTATGCAGTAGGGTAACTTGACGCTGAAAAATTCGCTCCGGTCGACACCGCTACGCGGCGCGGTCGGGATTGCTCCGTAGCCCCACAAAACATCCATCGAGAACCCCGAATGCACTGGATCGCCCCCTCCGAAAAGGACGCCGCTGGCGCCACCCTGGAAAAGCGCCTGTGGGACGCCGCCGACCAGTTCCGCGCCAATTCGGGGCTCAAGGCGCAGGAGTATTCCGGCCCCATCCTGGGCCTGATCTTTTTGCGTTTTGCCGAGGTGCGTTTTGCGCTCCAGCGCGGCAAACTCGAAGCCGCCGGTGTGTCAGCGCGCGCATCTTCTCGTAAAAGTAGCCGGGTCGATGAGCCCACCGCCTATCACGCCGAAGGCATCCTCTATCTCAGTTCCGAGGCGCGCTTCGATTATCTGCTGACGCTGCCCGAGGTGGCCGACATCGGCGCCCAGGTGAACGCGGCGATGCGCGAGATCGAGAAGCATAACCCGCAGCTTGCCGGTGTGCTGCCCAAGACCTACAACCTGTTCACCAGTACCCTGCTCAAGGAACTGTTCAAGAAAGTCTCCGAGATTCCGGCCAGCGTCGATTACGACGCCTTCGGCCGCATCTACGAATACTTCCTCGGCGAGTTCGCCCGCACCGAAGGCCAAAAGGGCGGCGAGTTCTACACGCCCAGCGGCATCGTGCGTCTGCTCGCCGAGGTCATCGAACCCTTCCACGGTCGCATCCTCGACCCCGCCTGCGGCTCCGGCGGCATGTTCGTGCAGTCGGCGCGCTTCGTCGCCGAGCACCAGAAGAACCCCGCCGCCGAGCTCGCCATCTGCGGTGTCGAAAAGACCGACGAAACCGGCCGCCTGTGCCGCCTCAACCTCGCCGTGCACGGACTCGAAGGCGACATCCGCCACGGCGGCAACGTCAACAGCTATTACGACGACCCTCACCACGCCACCGGAGCATTCGACTTCGTTCTCGCCAATCCGCCCTTCAACGTCAACGCGGTGGACAAGGAACGGCTCAAGGACATGGTCGGCGCTGGCAGGCGCTTCCCCTTCGGCCTGCCGCGCACCGACAACGCCAACTACCTGTGGATTCAGCTCTTCTACTCCGCGCTCAACGCCACCGGCCGCGCCGGCTTCGTCATGGCCAACTCGGCCTCGGACGCGCGTTCCTCCGAGCAGGAAATCCGCCAGAAGCTGATTGAAGCGCGGGCGGTGGACGTGATGGTCGCGGTCGGTCCCAACATGTTCTACACCGTCACGCTGCCCTGCACGCTGTGGTTCCTTGACAAGGGCAAGGCTGCAAGTCACCCCTCTCCCGCGAGGGGAGAGGGGCCGGGGGAGAGGGGGCACAACCGTGCCGAGACCGTGCTCTTCATCGACGCCCGCCACATCTACCGGCAGATCGACCGCGCCCACCGCGACTGGACCGCGGCGCAGATCGGCTTCATCGCCAACATCGTTCGCCTCTATCGCGGAGAGGCGCTCGACTTCACGCAAGGTGGCAACGAGGCCGAAGCCAAGCTCACGGAAGTCTTTTCTCCCTCTCCCCTCGCGGGAGAGGGCCGGGGAGAGGGGGCGCTGCGTTATCGCGACGTGCCCGGCCTGTGCAAGGCGGCAACGCTGGCCGAGATCGAGGCCCAGGGCTGGTCGCTCAACCCCGGCCGCTACGTCGGTGTCGCGCCGGGCGAGGACGTGAGCGATGAAGATTTCAAGGAGCAGCTCGAAACGCTGAACGAGGAACTGGAATCGCTGAACACCCAGGCACGGGAATTGGAACAGACCATCGCCGCGAATGTGGCGGGGATTTTGAGTGCATGATGATGGGAAGCTGGAGAGAAACCACACTTGGCGAGGTGTGCGACGAAGTGAACGGGATCATCCAGACCGGCCCGTTTGGATCGCAACTCCATCAGTCAGATTATTCGGAAGTGGGAATTCCCGTCGTGATGCCGAAAGACATCATAGAAGGGCGAATCGCATCTGACACCGTTGCGCGTGTTTCAACAGAGCACGTCGAGCGATTGTCTCGGCACAGGCTGCGCAGTGGTGACATCGTTTATGGGCGACGCGGCGATATAGGTCGCCAAGCACTAATCAGACCGGAGCAAGCTGGCTGGATGTGCGGCACCGGCTGTTTGCGACTGAGCTTCAGTGACAAAGTACTTGACCCACTTTTTCTCCACTATTACCTCCGACAAGATGACGTGGTCAGCTGGATCATTAATCAAGCAGTTGGTGCAACGATGCCCAACTTGAACACTGGAATTCTCCGCAGTGTGCCAGTGAGGTTTCCCCGCTCCCCATCCAGCAACGCATCGCGGGCATCCTGTCGGCCTACGACGAACTCATCGAGAACAGCCAGCGGCGCATCAGGATTCTGGAGTCTATGGCCCGCGCCCTCTACCGCGAGTGGTTCGTCCACTTCCGCTTCCCCGGCTTTGAAAACCACCCCCGCGTCGCATCCCCCCTCGGCGAGATTCCGCAGGGGTGGGAGGTGAAGAAACTATCAGCCGTGGCAGAAGTAAACCGCGCGCAAGTCAACGCCCGCAGCGCGCCGGAAGTACTTCACTACATCGACATCTCATCCGTCAGCCCAGGCCAAATTGACAGCATCACAACCTACGCCTTCGCCGACGCTCCCGGTCGTGCGCGCCGCATCGTCCAGCACGGCGATGTGCTCTGGTCGTGCGTCCGCCCGAACCGCCGCTCGCACGCGCAGGTGATGCGCCCTGAGCCAGACACAATCGCGTCCACGGGCTTCGCTGTGCTCACGGCAACGAAAGTTCCGTTCACGTTCCTCTACTTCGCCACGACCACGGATGATTTCGTCGCTTTCCTCACCAACAACGCCACTGGCGCAGCCTATCCAGCTGTGAGCGGCTCGACCTTCGAGAAAGCTGACTTGCTCATTCCGCCCGTACCGCTCCTGAACAAGTTTGGCGCTATGACGATTCCAATGGCCGAGCAAATTCACGCGCTCCACCGCAAAATCCAAAACCTCCGCCGCACCCGCGACCTGTTGCTGCCGCGTCTGCTCTCCGGCCAGGTGGCGTTGGATGCAATGGAGCCATAGTGCCTTCTTTCCGCTTTCTTTTTTCACCAAGAAAAAATAGTATGTTTTTCATGGTGAATGGCCTGGAAAGAATATATGCAACCTATTGAAAATAAAATAGTTTCAAGAATATACGGGCGCGGAAGGGGGTGGGCATTCTGCGCGAATGATTTTTCTGCTGAATTTGGGCGGAGTACGGTAGATTGGGTGTTATACAAGCTGGTAGCTTCAGGGACGATTCGACGCGTTTGTCGTGGTGTTTACGACTATCCGAAATACAGCGAGCTGTTGCAACAGCAGCTTGGCCCGGATTTCGATCAGGTGGCGCAGGCAATTGCGCGCAAGTTCAACTGGCGCATCCAGCCTTCGGGCGATGCGGCGCTGAATCTGCTGGGGCTTTCCACCCAGGTGCCCGGTCGTCTGATGTACCTCTCTGACGGGCCGAACCGCCAATACGACATCGGCGATTACATGCTGGAGTTCAAGAAGTCGGCATTGAAGGATGTCGGTTTCAAACACCGTGAGAGCGGGCTGATCGTGCAGGCGCTGAAAGCGCTGGGCAAGGAACGGGTGGATGACGCGGTGATCACTACCCTCCGCAAGCAACTGGACGAAACGACCTGCAAGCGGGTGCTGAAGGATACGGTGACGGCGACCGGCTGGGTGTATGAGACGATCAAGCGGGTTTGCGGGGGGGGGCGCGGCTGATGGAGTCTGTCGCGCGCCTTTCCTCCGCCGAGCGCCGCGAGCTGTTTGCCGAAACAGCGGCGCGCAAGGGCATGACCCCCGCCATCGTGGAGAAGGATTTCTGGGTGTGCTGGACGCTGGGCAGGTTGTTCGCACATCCGGATTTATCGCGCTTGTTGATGTTCAAGGGCGGCACCAGTTTGTCGAAGGTATTCAATCTCATCGAGCGGTTTTCCGAAGATATTGATCTGATTCTGGATTGGCGCGTGGTGGTTGGCGATGATGATCCGCTGGCAGTGCGTTCGGCTACCAAGCAGGAGGCGCTGATCAAGGCGATTGATGCCAGGGCGGTGGATTACATCGGCGGCGAAATGCTGGCGATGGTTTCAGGGGCGGTTGATCCGGTCTGCCGTTGTGCGTTGGCTGCCGATGGCTTTCATGCCCTGAATGTGATCTATCCGGCGGCCTTCTCCGATGCCTATCTGCGACCGGAAGTACGCCTTGAGATAGGGCCGCTTGCTGCCTGGATGCCTTGCGATAATTTCCGCATCCAATCTTATGCCGCCGAGGTGTTCCCGCAGCTTTTCAGGCAAGCAGATTGTGCTGTGCAGGCCATACGTGCAGAGCGCACCTTCTGGGAGAAGGCGACGATTCTGCACCATGAGGCGAACCGCCCGGAAGGCAATCCGCAGCCGTTACGGTATTCGCGGCATTATTATGACCTGGCCATGATGGCGGTGTCTCCGGTGAAGGATGCGGCACTGGCAGACCTTGCGTTACTTGCTGATGTGGTGGCATTCAAGCAGCGATTCTATTCACGCGGCTGGGCGCGGTACGATCAGGCAAAACCGGGAACGTTCAGGCTGATGCCATCAGGGCCTGTGTTGGCGACCGTACAGAAAGACTATGCACAGATGCGCGGCATGATTTATGGGCGTTATCCTGCTTTCGACGAGATCATGGCGGTGTTGCAACATCTTGAAGGCAAGATCAATGCACTTGGCGTGATGACGGTTTAATGAGCTACACAGAAGACAGCCTTGTTGAACAACCCGCCATCGGCTTATTTGCCGCGCTTGGCTGGCAGACGCTGTCTGCGATGGATGAAAGTTTCGGTGCTGGCGGCACGCTGGGGCGAGAAACCAGGGGCGAGGTGATACTGGTGCCGCGCCTGCGCGCCGCGCTGGGCAAACTCAACCCGACGCTGCCAACCGAGGCGCTCAGCAGCGCCATCGATGAACTGACCCGTGACCGTTCAGCGATGAGTCTGGAGGCGGCCAACCGCGAGCTGTATCGGCTGCTCAAGGAAGGCATCACGGTGTCGGTGCCCGAGCATGATGCCTTCACCCCCGGCCCCTCTGGGAGAGGGGGGCAAACCACTGAACGCCTGCGGGTGGTGGATTGGGAGCATCCCGAGAACAACGACTTTCTCCTGGTCAGCCAGTTCAGCGTGACCGGCGCGCTCTACACCTGCCGACCCGATCTGGTGGGCTTCGTCAACGGCCTGCCCTGGGTGGTGATCGAACTCAAGAAACCCGGCGTGCCGGCGCGCGCCGCCTTCGACGAGAACCTCACCCACTACAAGCAGCAGATCCCGGCGCTGTTCTGGAGCAATGCGCTGCTGATTGCCAGCAACGGCACCGACAGCCGCGTCGGCTCGCTCACCGCCGACTGGGAACGCTTTTTTGAATGGAAGCGCATCGAGCGCGAGGACGAACCGCGCCGCGTGTCGCTGGAGGTGATGCTGCGCGGCACCTGCGACCCCGGCCGCCTGCTCGATCTGGCGGAAAACTTCACGCTGTTCTCGGAACACAAGGCCGGGCTGGTGAAAGTTCTGGGCCAGAACCACCAGTTCCTTGGCGTTAACAACGCCATCGCCTCGATGCTGGCAGCGCGCACGCTGGGCCACGGGCGCGGCGGTGTGTTCTGGCAGACGCAGGGCAGCGGCAAGAGTTTTTCGATGGTGTTCTTCGCGCAGAAGGTGCTGCGCAAGCTGGCCGGCAACTGGACCTTTGTAGTGGTCACCGACCGCGTGGAGCTGGACGAGCAGATCGCCACGACCTTCAAGACCACCGGCGCGGTGAGCGAGGCGGAAGGCGATGAATGCCACGCCGCCAACGGCGCGCATTTGCGCAAATTGCTGCGCGGCAATCATCGCTACGTTTTCACGCTCATACACAAGTTCCAGACGCCGGAGCCGCTCTGTGATCGCTCCGACGTGATCGTGCTCACCGACGAGGCGCACCGCAGCCAGTACGACACGCTGGCGCTGAACATGCGCGCGGCGCTGCCGAAAGCGATGTTCCTGGCGTTTACCGGCACGCCGCTGATCGCCGGCGAGGAGCGCACGCGGGAGGTGTTCGGCGACTATGTGTCGATTTACGACTTCCAGCAGTCCATCGAGGACGGTGCCACCGTGCCGCTGTTCTACGAGAACCGCACGCCGGAATTGCAGCTCGTCAACCCGGATTTGAACGACGACATCTATCGGGTGATCGAGGAGGCCGAGCTCGACGCTGACCAAGAGACCAAGCTGGAGCGTGTGCTGGGGCGGCAATACCACCTGATCACCCGCGACGACCGGCTGGATACGGTGGCGCAGGACATCGTGCGGCATTTTCTGGGGCGCGGTGCCTTGGGCGACAGGGTCGGCAAGGCGATGGTGGTGTCCATCGACAAGGCCACCGCGCTGCGGATGCACGATAAGGTGCGGAAGCACTGGGCGGCCGAGACGGCGCGGGTGCGGAAGGAGCTGGGCGAGCTGGCCAGGCTTCCCCTGGGCAGTGATCGGTTGGCCGAGCAGGCGCGGCGGGATGTGCGCAAGGCCGAACTGAAACAGCGGCTGGCCGTGCTGGACAGCACCGACATGGCGGTGATCGTCTCGCCGGGGCAGAACGAAATCCCGCAGATGCAGAAGCTGGGGCTGGATATCGAACCGCATCGCAAACGCATGAATCTGTCGTCTTCTTCTGGGCAGCCGGGGCTGGACGAAAAGTTCAAGGACGTGGATGACCCGCTGCGCCTGGTGTTTGTCTGCGCCATGTGGCTGACCGGCTTCGATGCGCCGAGCTGTTCGACGGTGTATCTCGACAAACCGATGCGCAACCACAGCCTGATGCAGACCATCGCCCGCGCCAACCGGGTTTTCCCCGGCAAGCACAGCGGCGTGATCGTGGATTACGCCAATGTCTTCGCCTCGCTGGAAAAGGCGCTGGCCATCTACGGCGCGGGCAAGGGCGGCGCGAGCCCGGTCAAGGACAAGCAGCAGCTTGTCGAGGAACTGCGCCAGGCAGTGGTTGATACCACGGTCTTTTGCGCCGCGCACGGCGTGATGCTGGGCGAGATTGAGGCGCTGGCCGCCGGCATCCTGGAGCGCCTGCAGCGCATCCAGGATGCCATCAACGCGCTGATTTCCCCCGATCTCCTGCGCCGCGATTTCTTTGCCCACGAGCGGCTGGTGAGCACGCTCTACCGCGCCGTGCAGCCTGACCCGGTGGCGCTGGAATTCGCCAGCCGTGTCGCCTGCCTGGCCACGCTGGCCGAAGCGATCCGCGCCACGTTGAATCCCAATCCGCCGGACATCTCGCAGGTGATGGGGCGGATCAACGGCCTGCTCGACGAATCCATCACCGGCCACGCCATCCGCGAGCAGGGACCGCCGGCGCTGGATCTTTCCAAGATCAACTTCGATGCGTTGGCGCAGCGATTCAAACAATCCAAACACAAAAATACCGACCTCGAAAGGCTCAAGGCCGCCATCCGCGCCCAACTCGAAAAGATGATTCAGTTGAACCGCACCCGCGCCGACTTTGCCGAGAAGTTCGAGGCGCTGATCGAAAGCTACAACGCCGGCAGCCGCACCATCGAAGCGCTGTATGCTGAATTGCTGGCCTTGAGCAACAGCCTGAACGACGAGCAGCAACGGCATGTGCGGGAGAACATGAGCGAGGAGGAACTGGTGATCTTCGACATCCTCACGCGGCCGGCGCCGGAGCTGACCACCGAAGAACGTGCCGAAGTCAAAAAAATCGCACGTGATCTGCTGGCGCGGTTGAAAGCGCTGCTGGTGCTGAACTGGCGGCAGAAATCGACGGCGCGCTCACAGTTGAAGCTGACCATCGAAGACACCCTCGACACCGGTCTGCCGCGTGCCTACACGCCCGAGCTTTATCACCAGAAGTGCTCGGCAGTGTTCGAGCATGTGTACGAAAGTTACCCGGAGAGGGATAAAGGAGTGTATGCCCAGGCTGGGTGAATTGTGGGGCGGGGCAAACTCGGCCGCTCCGGTCCCAGCACGACGTGTACTTTCTCGGTGGATCTGTCATCTCACGTCGAATGGCGCCCGTAGCCGTTTGGCAGGCTGTTAGCAGCAACGGGGGACACCGGGGTTTCTCCACTGCTTCTCAAAGTCCGCCCAGCAGCTCCCGCAGCGTCGCGGTAATGTGGCCCAGCTCCTCGCGGCTGATGATGTAGGGCGGCATCAGATACACCAGTTTTCCGAACGGCCGCAGCCAGACGCCGCGTTCCACCAGGTCCCGCTGCAACACCGCGACATCCACGGGTTCTTTCATTTCCACTACGCCGATTGCACCCAGCACCCGCACGTCGGCGACGCCGGCATGGGCGCGGCAGGGCGCCAGTTCCTCGCGCAACTGCGCCTCGATGGCGGCGATGCGCGCCTGCCAGGGCGAGGCGAGCAGCAGTTCGATGCTGGCATTGGCCACCGCGCAGGCCAGCGGATTGCCCATGAAGGTGGGGCCGTGCATGAAAACTCCAGCTTCGCCGGCGCAGATCCCGGTGCTGATTTTTTCGCTGCACAGGGTCGCGGCGAGCGTCAGGTAACCGCCGGTGAGCGCCTTGCCCAGGCACAGGATGTCGGGGCTGATGCCGGCCCATTCGCAGGCGAACAATTTGCCGGTGCGGCCGAAGCCGGTGGCGATTTCGTCGGCGATCAGCAGCACTTGGTGGCGATCGCACAGGTTTCGCACCCGCCGCAGAAACTCGGGGGCATAGAAGCGCATGCCGCCGGCGCCCTGGACGATGGGTTCGAGGATGACGGCGGCGAGCTGGTGGGCGTGGGCGCTGATCTGATGTTCAAAGTCGGAGATGTACTGTTCTTCCCAGGTTGCAGCGAAGGTGCAGCGGGGTGTCTCGGTAAACAGTTGGCGTGGCATCGCATCCGCAAACAGGTGGTGCATGCCGGTGACCGGGTCGCACACCGCCATGGCGGCGAAGGTGTCGCCGTGGTAGCCGCCGCGCAGTGAAAGGAGCCGGTGCTTGGCCGGGTGTCCCTGCGCCTGCCAGTATTGCAGCGCCATCTTGATCGCCACTTCGACGCTGACCGAGCCGGAGTCGCACAGAAACACCTTGTCGAGACCCGCGGGGGCAAGCGCCACCAGCTGCCGGGCGAGGCGCGCCGCCGGTTCGTGGACGATGCCGCCGAACATCACATGGGCCATGTCGGCGATCTGGTTGGTGACGGCGGCATTGAGCACCGGATGGTTGTACCCGTGGATGGCGCACCACCAGGACGCCATGCCGTCGATCAGGGTGCGGCCGTCGTCGAGTTCCAGGGTGCAGCCGTGGGCGCGCCGGACCACATAGGTGGGCAGGGGTCGGGTCAGCGAGGCGTAGGGATGCCAGATGTGCTCCCGGTCGATGGCGCGGATTTCGGAGGCGGGCAGCGATGTCATGGCGATTTGCGGCGGCGGGTCAGGTTTCGATTGTATGCCGGGGCAGGGTATGCCCGCATAAGTCTTGGCTCAAAACCGCTATTGCTATATGCTCGCGCGACAATTCCACAACGCCAGAGCCGCTGTGAAACCCCGACTGATCCTGCTGTTGACGCTTCTGTTGAGTCCATCATTGTTCGCCGCACCCAGCGCGCAGTACTGGGCCGAATGGGATCGTAGCGACGAACTCAATCCCGCGACTATCGATCACAGCAGCTGGGATGCCTTGCTGCGCAAATATGTGGTGGTTCGCCACAAGTCGGGCATCAACCGCTTTCGCTACGGCGAGGTGTCACCGGCGGACAAGGCCCGTCTCGACAGCTATATCGAGGCCACCGCCGTCATCGATCCACGGGGTTATTCCCGCGCCGAGCAGCTGGCTTACTGGATCAATCTCTACAATGCCCTGACCGTGAAGCTGGTGCTGGACCACTACCCGGTCACCAAGGTCAACAGTATCCAGGTGGCCGGCGCCGATGCGAGCGATGGTCCCTGGAGCGCGAAGCTGGTGAAGGTCGCGGGTACCGATCTTTCCCTCGATGATATCGAGCACCGCATCCTGCGGCCGATCTGGAAGGATCACCGCGTGCTCTTCGGACTGGCGTGCGCGGGCCTGGATTGCCCGGATATTCAGCCCGAAGCCTGTACCGGACCCAACAGCCGCGAACTGCTGAGCAATGCGGGCCGGGATTTCATCAATTCCGACCGCGGTGTATCGATTGCGGGTACCAAGGGTCCATTGCGGGCTTCGAGTATTTTCGAGTCGTACCAAAGCGATTTCGCCGTGGATCACAAAGGGCTTTTGAAGATGTTTGCGCACTACGCAGAAGACCGCAAGGCGCTCTATCTGCTGGGCTACACCGGCGACATCCAGTATCACCAGGACTGGACGCTGAACGCCCCTTGACGCTTTTCGCGCGGACTGCCTGCCGCGCGACTCGCCGCAACCCCGCACGGGCCGCTAAAATGGCGGCCCCGTATTCTGATTGACCTCCATGCCCGAGCTGCACGGTCGCGACCGTCTCGAATACAACAAGCTGCAAAAACGCCTGCGCCGCAACGTCGGCAATGCCATCGCGCGGTACGGCATGATAGAGGCCGGCGACAAGGTGATGGTGTGCCTGTCCGGGGGCAAGGACAGCTACGGCATGCTCGATATCCTGCTCAATCTGCAGAAGACGGCGCCCGTCGCGTTTGAGCTGGTGGCGGTGAATCTCGATCAGAAACAGCCCGGATTTCCCGAGCAGGTGCTGCCGGATTATCTGACCGGCATCGGCGTGCCGTTTCACATCATCGAAAAAGACACCTACAGCATCGTCACCGATTTGGTGCCGGACAACAAAACCTATTGCGGGCTCTGTTCGCGGCTGCGGCGCGGCACGCTATACGGGTTCGCCGAAGAGATCGGTGCCACCAAGATCGCGCTGGGTCACCACCGCGACGACATCATCGAGACGCTCTTTCTCAACATGTTCTACGGCGGCAAGCTCAAGGCGATGCCGCCCAAGCTGTTGTCCGACGACGGCCGCAACATGGTGATCCGGCCGCTCGCCTTCTGCCGCGAGGACGATCTCGCCCGCTACGCCGAGTATCGGGAGTTCCCCATCATTCCCTGCAACCTGTGCGGCTCCCAGGACAATCTGCAACGGCAGGTCATCAAGGAGATGTTGCAGCAGTGGGAGCGCGCGCATCCGGGGCGGCTGGAGACGATCTTTTCGGCAATCTGCAATGTGGCGCCATCGCAGCTGGCGGATCCGGCGCTGTTCGACTTTACCGGTCTGCAACTGCGCCGCGCGCCCGCGCAGCGGATTGCGGCGGTGAATCTGGGCTGAGTTGTGGGCGGCCCTGCGGGTCGATCAGGCCGCGCGCGCCCTCGCCCTTGCCGTGGCGTCCCGGTAATGACTCACGAAATCCTCCGCGCTCCCGCTGGGTCGACTGTGAAAATGGCGATGCCAGTGGTGGGCGAGTCCCGCGATGTCCTCGGCCTCGGGAAGTTCAGATCCGTGGCGCCGGTAGATCATCCAGGCGATGGCGGTTGCGTACTTGAGGTTGGTGGTCAGTTCGCCGTGGGGGTCGCGCAGGAAACAATGCTGTCCCGCGAGGCCGCGCACCCGGCTGGCGAGTTCCGGATCGCAGACCAGGTATTTGTCCCAGACCGCGCGATGGGTCGCCGGCGAGATCCGGTAGATGCCGAGCCGCCGTCCCTCGCGCAGACGCGCGTTGCGCCCGGATTCCTGCACAGCAGTCCCCAGCAGCAGATTTTCCGCCGCTGGCGACCAGTCCCCGAGCTGTTTCAGGGTGGCGCGGATGACGCGGCGCAGATCACAGGCTGAACACATCGGGCAATTCTCCCTGGAGTTCGTAGGGTAGGGAAAATGAAAATTGTTCGTATTGTTAGCAGGTTAAGATAGATAATTCAACTATAACATCATATTTTGACGCCATCTTATGAAGACGGTTGCCGGGCTGGGAGTCCTGCAATCAGGGATGGCAGCCATGGCGCAGGGTTGACCACCTGCCGGAATGGGAGCAGCAGCCGAAGCCCTGAGGAGCGTGCGGATGATCGACGTAATCGAGGGCGACATCACCACCCTGGCGGTGGATGCCGTGGTGAATGCCGCCAACAGCCGACTCGCGGGCGGTGGCGGGGTCGATGGCGCCATTCATCGCGCCGCGGGCCACGACGCCTTGCAGGCAGCCTGCCGCGCGCTGGGCGGCTGCCCCACGGGCGAGGTGCGGCTGACCCCGGGCTTCGCGCTGCCGGCGCGGGCCATCATCCACGCGGTGGGGCCGGTCTGGCGGGGCGGCGACGCGAACGAAGACGAGCTCCTCGCGCGCTGTTATCGCAATGCCATGGCGCTTGCGGCCGCCGAACGGTTTCGGTCGCTCGCGTTTCCCGCCATCAGTTGCGGCGTGTACGGCTTTCCGCCCGAGCGCGCGGTGGCCATTGCGGTGCGCGAAGTGCGCGCTGCCATGACGCGATCCACGAGCGTCGAGCGGGTGATCTTCTGCTGTTTCGACGCTGCGATGGCGGCGCGCTACCGGGCCGAACTGGCGCGGAGCGGATCTACATCTCCGCCATGACTTCAATGCCGAGCAGGTCCAGTCCGGTGGCGAGGGTGCGCGCCGCCAACTGACACAGCGCCAGGCGACTCGCCCGCAGCTCGGGTGCGATTTCGGGCTTCAGGATCGGACACTGTTCGTAAAATCCGGTGAAGGTGCTGGCCAGCTCGTAGAGGTAGTTGCACAGCACATGAGGGTAGGCCTCGGCCGCCACCTGGTGCAGGACTTCGCCGAATCCCAGCAGGGCGAGGGCGAGGCGGCGCTCCGCTGCCGTGGTGATCGTTATGGAGCCGGGAATCGCGTCGGGGGCGATGTCTGCCGCGCGGCGGAAAATGCTCTGGATGCGCGTGTAGGCGTATTGCAGATAGGGCGCGGTGTTGCCGTCGAAGCTCAGCATGGTGTCCCAGTCGAACACATAGTCGTGGGTGCGGGTCTTGGCCAGATCGGCGTACTTCACGGCGCCAATACCCACCTTGTGGGCGATCTCGGCATGGGTCGTTTCGGTCAGCGCAGGGTTCTTGGCCGCGACCAGGTGCGCGGCGCGCGCCACTGCCTCTTCCAATAGCTCCGCGAGCTTGACGGTACCGCCGGAGCGGGTTTTGAACGGGGTGCCATCCGGACCCAGCATGGTGCCGAAGGGATGGTGTTCGAGCGCGACCTCGGCGCCGACCAGGCCGGCCTTCCGCGCCAGGGTGAACACCTGTTTCATGTGCAGCGACTGGCGTGCGTCGATGAAGTAGAGAATCCGCTGCGCGCCGAGCGTCTGGCAGCGGTAGCGCAGCGCGGCGAGATCGGTGGTGGCGTACAGATAGGCGCCGTCCGATTTGCGCACGATCACCGGGCTCGGCCGGCCCTGCCTGTCGGCCAGTTCGGGCAGAAAAGCCACCAGCGCGCCCTCGTCTTCCACCGCCAGACCCTTTTCGGTCAGCAGCGCGGCGATCTCCGCCAGATCGTCGTTGTAGGCACTCTCGGGGCGGATGTCGGTGTGGCGCAGCGTAACGTTGAGCTGGCGGTAGATCGCTTCGCTGTGGGCGATGGAAATGGCGATGAAGCGCTGCCAGAGCGCGTGGCAATACGCATCGCCCGCTTGCAGCCGCACCACGTAGTGCCGCGCCCGGGTGGCGAATTCGGCGTCGAGATCGAAGTGTGCCTTGGCGTTCTGGTAGAACTGTTCGAGATCGGCGAGCGCCAGATCCGGCGCCGCGCCGGTGCCCAGATGATCTTCCAGCTCCGCGATCAGCATGCCGAACTGGGTGCCCCAGTCGCCCATGTGATTGTGGCGGATGACCTCGTGGCCCAGGTATTCCAGCACCCGCACCACGGCATCGCCGATGATGGTGCTGCGCAGATGGCCGACGTGCATCTCCTTCGCCAGATTGGGCGAGGAGTAATCCACCACGGTGCGCACGGGATGCGCGACGAGGGGGCAGAGACGGTGCGCGCCGTGCAGGTCGTCGAGGAGCCGGGCCAGGAAATCGTCCGCGAGGTGAATGTTGATGAAGCCGGGACCCGCGATCTCGACCCGGCTCGCGATGTCGGCGAGCTGCGCCTGGGCGACGATGCGTTCGGCAAGATCACGAGGTTTGGCTTTCATCTCGCGCGCGGCGGTAAGTGCGAGATTCGCCTGAAAATCGCCGAACTCGGGGCGTGTACTGGGCGCCGCCAGATGGTCGGTGGGGGACACGGCGATGCCGCAGGAAGTCGCGGCATCGCGAAGGCGCCGGTCGAGCAGATTGCGGATGCTCATCGCAGGCTCATTGGGCCGGGGAGCAGGCATTCTAGTGGCGGGAGAGGGGATTGCAACCCGCCCGCCATGCCCGGGCGTACTGGGGATGGACTGTCTCCGCGTTGCTGTATGGGTTGCCGGCGTATAGCATCCGATCTTCTGACAATAACACTGAACACCTCGAGGTGCCCCGTGAACGATGTCATCCGACCCTTCCGCATCG
The DNA here is from genome assembly GCA_963708735.1 of uncultured Gammaproteobacteria bacterium. Classification (GTDB taxonomy): domain Bacteria; phylum Pseudomonadota; class Gammaproteobacteria; order Pseudomonadales; family Porticoccaceae; genus JAGPUQ01. The sequence goes on along the minus strand of CAVPTW010000042.1, from coordinate 58,933 downwards.
CGGTTCCCGACGCCGTCCTCACCGATCTCCACGAGCGTCTCGCCCGCGCCCGCTGGCCTGAAAAGGAAGTCGTCGACGACTGGTCCCAGGGGATTCCGCTCGCCTATGTGCGGGAGGTTTGCGATTACTGGCGGACGAGTTACGACTGGCGCGCGCGCGAGGCGCGCCTCAACCGCTTCGATCATTTCATCACCGAACTCGACGGCGTCGATATTCATTTCATCCACCAGCGCTCGCCCCACCCCAATGCGCGGCCGCTGCTCATCACCCACGGCTGGCCGGGTTCCATCGTCGAATTCCACAAGGTGATCGAACCCCTGGTGGACCCGGTCGCCCACGGTGGCGATGCGGCCGATGCCTTCCACGTGGTATGCCCTGCGCTGCCGGGCTACGGGTTTTCCGGCAAGCCGACCACCACCGGCTGGAATATCGAGAAAATCGCCCGCGAGTGGAACCGTCTGATGCTGCGGTTGGGTTATGACCGCTACCTGGCCCAGGGCGGCGACTGGGGCGCGGCGGTGACCACCGCGATCGGGATGCAGAACCTGGGCAACTGCCAGGCGATTCACCTCAACATGGTGATCGTCGAGCCCGATCCGGCCACGTTCGACAGCCTCACGCCCCTCGAACAAAGTGCGCTCGCCGGCATGCAGCACTACAAGGACTGGGATTCCGGCTATTCCAAGGAACAGAGTACCCGCCCGCAGACGGTGGGTTACGGGCTGGTGGATTCCCCGGTGGGGCAGGCGGCCTGGATTCTCGAAAAATACTGGGCCTGGACCGACTGCGACGGCCATCCCGAAAATGTGCTGACCCGCGACGAGCTTCTCGACAACATCATGTTCTACTGGTGCACCGCGAGCGCCGCGTCATCGGCGCGGCTGTATTGGGAGAGCTTCAACAGCCTGTCGCGCGATCCGGTCGAGCTCGCCACCGGATGCAGTATTTACCCGAAGGAAATTTTTCGCAGCTCGCGGCGCTGGGCCGAGCGCCGTTTCAGGAAGCTGATCCACTGGAACGAACTCGATCGCGGCGGGCACTTTGCGGCATTCGAGCGGCCCGAGGTCTTTGTGAAGGAAGTTCGCGACTGTTTTCAGAACCTGCGCTGGTGAGAACAGGTGCAAGGCGGCCTGTGCCCGACTTGCGCCAGAGCGACTTGCGCCAGAGCGAATAGCGTGTCCCGCGATACCCGCTCTGGCGTCGTCGTCAGGGTTCGATTTCGGGTTCTGTCGCAGGGCGCTCGCTGACGGCCGATTGCGCGGCCGTCCCGGCGGTATCTTCATCCTTGATGACTGGTGCCAGCAGCGGCTCGCGCCGGGCGGCCTTCAGCAACTGCTCGGCGCTGTAGGCCGGCAGGCGGAAGTACTGGGTACGGTTGGACACTTTCAATGTGTACTCATCCCCTTGCGGGGCCTTGCCCAGGCGGTATTCGACCGGCGCGCCGCCCTTGCGGGTGATCTGAAGGCTCAGAACCGGTTTGTGCAGGCCGTATTCGCTTTTTTCCTCGGTACCCAGCAGCGCGCTGATACGGATATCCGCGAGTTCTCCGGCGAGGGTGTCGGCGGCGGCGGAGTTGAGGCTTTCGCCGGCGGCCAGTCCGGTGGCCCGCCACTGAGTGCGAGGTGCCGCGCCCCCGATGGTACCGGTGCCAGCATCGGTCGCGACGCCGACGGTCTGATTTTCCGCGCTGGCTTTTGTGGTGGCTTCCGTCGTCGGTGCCGGGTCGGGCACGCGCTCCAGATGCAGGCCTGCCACATCGATGGCAACAATCTCGTCGCGGGGCACACGCAGCACGGCGTGGTCGATCCAGGCGTCGGTCTTGACCGGGAATTCGTGGGCCCCCAGCTCGACTGCGAAGATGGCGTCGCTGGTGGCGGCGCGCGCATTGATCTGGCGCAGGCTGGGTGCTGTGCCCAGATAGAGGATGCCGAGCGTCTGGTCGCCCGCCCTCAGGGTGATGCGGCGTTCGAAGTCCGCGTCGCTCACCCGAAAGCGCTGCTGTGCGCCCAGGGTGGTGGCCACGGGCGTACCCCCGCGCAGTTCCCTGAGCCGCTTCAGCAGTTGTTCGATCTTGTCGCGGTCGGCGGGAAAGTCAGCCGCATCCGGCAGGTGCCAGTCGCCGTCCGTTTTGGTCAACGTCACTTTGGCGGCCTCCGGCCCTTCGATCACGAGGCGGTCAACTTTTTCCGCATCGAAACCGAGCAGCGGGGTTTCAGCGGCGGGGGCGGACAGCTGGGGCCCGGTGAAGCTCAGCCCCAGGGCGAGCAACAGCTGTACGCCCAGCACTGCTGCCAGCAGTCGAATGGTCTTTTCCATGCGTCAAATCTCCGCAAGCAGGTTCTGATAACGACGCCGGTCGGCGGCAGCGACCCGGCGGCGCCAGCCCCAGACGGCGCCGAGGCCCAACAGGGCCAGGCCGTAGTTCAGGTATTCCCACCTGCGCTGCTCGCCTTCCGCCAGCGGCGCCAGGGTGCGCGCCAGTTGGCTGCGGCCGCGCAGGGCGAGCAGGCTGCGGTCTTCCAACGACCAGTCGATGGCGTTCTGGAGAAATTCCACCGGCCGCAGATAGAGCGTGCCGAGGCCCTGGGAAGCGAGGTCGATCGCGGTGTCGGTGGCGAAACTGTTGCTGGCCACCAGCACCAGACGCGCCGATTCCGGTGAGCGGTCGATCACGCTCGTGACGGCGTTCTTCTTGGCAGCGTCGGCGGCTGTGGCGTCGTCTTTTTTCCCGTCCTTCCCGTCTTCGGTTTCCGCGCCCTGGGCGAGCGGGGACTGCTTGCCCTTGTAGAACGAATCGAAGCGGCCTTCGAGCGCCACTGCCAGCAGTGCCGCTGCGCGTTTGCCTTGTGGCTCGAAGCCCGTTGCCGGGAAGGCGCTGTAATCCGGAATCAGGTTCGGGTCGGGTGAGGCCCAGCTCTCGGCGGAGCTCTTGAGCAGTTCCGTCACCGTGCGACCCTGGTTTTTGGCCGCATCGACGGTGATTGGCGAGGCCCAGTTCAGGGTCAACTGGTCGAGTCCGGCGGTGATGGGGCTATCGCCATTGATGCCCGCGCCCCGGATGTCCGGGAAATGGGGATAGGGCACCATGTGGATTTCCTGCACGGGGATGCCGCCGATATAGCGCTCAACGGGCACTGGCAGCGAAGCGCTGTGGGGGTCCAGCACCAGGGTGTCGGCGATGGTGATGCCCTGATGGCCGAGCCAGTCCGCCAGTCCCGACTGCTGCTGGCTGGCATTCAGGGTCTGCGCGAGCTGGATCTCGAAGGGCGAGGTGGCGAGCACCACGCTGCCGCCGCGCATCAGGAACTGGTCGATGGCGAAGACCTGCTTGTCGTTCAGCTCCCGGGGCGAGAGCACCAGCAGCAGATCGGCGTCCTCGGGCACACGACCATCCTCCAGTCCGGTGACCTGGATCCGGGCGCTTTCTTCCAGTGCCCTGGTCAAGATGTTGTACTGCGCGCCGTCGCTGTCGCCATAGGCCGAGGTGGCGGGCTTGACCAGGGCGATGGTCTTGAGGAAACCCGGAGCCAGCCGTTTGAAGGCGGCGTCTAGGGAGCGTTTCAGGGCGTCCCTGTCGAGGGTTTCAGGCAGCGGCACCAGCACGGGATCGCCCGCGCCTTCGATCACCATCGAGAACCAGAACGGCGTGGGGTCCACCAGGCTGGCGATCTGGGGTCCCAGGCCGTAACGCTCCTGGAGTTCCTTCGCCAGCTTGCCGCCGTCGGCATCCGGATCGGCAGCGGCGACGGCGAGCTTGTCGCCGGCCTGTTTCCGGTAGTCGTCGAGCAGGGCATCGAGATCCTTGCGCAGCGTCGCGAGCGCCTCCGGAAGTTTGGTGTCCGGCGAGATGTAACTCCGGAACGTCACCGGCCGTGTCAGGGCATCGAAGGGGTTGCCGCCCGAGCGATAGGCGGTCACCGCCTTGTGGATGGCGCGGGTGACCGAGTACTCGGGGTTTTTCAGCAGTACGTCGAGGCCGCGGTCGCCGCCCCGGGCCTTCACTTCGATCAGGTCCTGATAACCCAGGGTCTGGTACTGGTCGCCGTAACTCACCACCACATTGAAATAGGAGTTCACCACCGCGGCCTGATAGCGGCTCGCGGTCTGGAACGGCACCGGCTTGATGCCGTAGCGGGTGGCGGCTTCATCCTCCAGCGCGCGATCGGTGTGAGGGTCGATGAACTCCACCCGCACGCGGCTGCCGGCGGTTACTGCGTACTCCTCCAGCAGATTCTTGATCTGCGGCACCAGGGGCGCGAGCAGGGGATGGGTCTTGGCGGAGAAGTAGCCGCGGATCAGCAGCGGCTCGCGCACCTGGGCGAGCTGCGCGCGGGTCGCCTCGGACAGCGAATAGAGCTTGCCGTGGGTGATGTCGGCGCGCGCCCAGCCGATGGGAGCCAGCCACAGATTGGCGGCCACGAAATTGGCCACCGCGAGTCCCGCGGCAAGGCCCCAGAGGCGGTGGCGGGCGCTGCGCGGATTGCCGGCCCAGCGCAGACGTTCGAGGCCGAACAGGTTCAGGGTCAGGAATACCCCGACGATGGCGACGTAGTAATAGAGATCGCGCAAATCCAGCACGCCGCGGGTGATGGATTCGAAGCGGGTGCCGGTGCCGAGCAGGGCCAGCACCCCGCCGATACGGTGGCCAAACAGATTGGTCAGGGTGCTCGATCCCACCAGATAGAACAGCCCGCACACCAGCGCGGTCAGGATCAGCGCCACGATGGGGTTGTCGGTGCGGCCGCTCATGTAGAGGCCGATGGCGACATAGGCCGCGGCCAGGAACAGGGTGGCGAGATAGCCGCCGACCACTGGACCCCAGTCGAGCGGCCCGAGCAGCGCCACCGTGATCGGCAGCGGCAGGGTGAGCGCCAGGGCCAGCGCCACCAGCCCGAGGGTTGCGGCGAACTTGCCGAGCACCAGTTGCAGGGGCTGCACCGGCGCCGTGAGCAGGGTTTCCAGCGTGCCCGCGCGGCGCTCCTCGGACCAGGATCGCATGGTCAGCGCCGCCACCAGGAAGATCAGCAGCAGCGGCAGCCACTCGAACAGCGGGCGCACATCGGCGATGTTGCGGGCAAAGAAAGTTTCCACCCAGAAAAACACGAACAGGGCTGCGGCGAGAAAGGCGCCGAGAAACAGGTAGGCGGCGGGGGTGGCAAAGAAGCCGCGGAATTCCTTGCGGGCGATGCGCAGGATGTCAGCCATGGGCCACCTCCGCATTCACTTTGGCAAACAGGGTTTCCAGATCCCGTCGCTGGGGTTGCAGGGCGTAGAGCTTGATACCCGCGCCGGCGAGCGCCGCGGCCACGTCCGGGGCGGCATCCAGCGGCGCATCGAGACGGTAGTGATGCTGGTCCCGGGTGGCACTGGCTTCCGCCACGGATTTCACGCCGGGAACCTGGGTCAGGGTCGCGCGGGCATCGCCGCCCACGCTCACCAGCAGGCCCCCGGTCTGTTGCAGCGCGTCCAGGCGGGTATCCATGGCGAGCCGGCCGGCGCGCAGGATGAGTACCCGTTCGCACACCGCCTGCACCTCCGACAGGATGTGGGTGGAGACGATCACGGTGGCGTGCTGGGCCATCTCGCCGATCAGCTCGCGCATGTGCAGGATCTGGGTGGGATCGAGGCCGTTGGTGGGTTCGTCGAGGATGATGATGTCCGGGTCGTGCAGCAGCGTCTGCGCCACGCCCACGCGCTGGCGGTAGCCGCGCGAGAGGGTCTGGATCAGCGCCGTGGCCTTTTCCCTGAGCGCCGTGCGGCGGATCGCGGCGGCCACCGCCGCGCGCTGCTGCGCGTCCGGCACCCGGTGCAGGGCGGCCTGGTAGAACAGGTAATCGATGACTGTCATCTCGGGCCACAGCGGGCAGTTCTCCGGCAGATAGCCGATGCGCGCCTGAATCGCGCGCGTATCGGGACCGACCGTCAGCGCGTCGATGCGGATGGTCCCCGCGGTAGGTTCGAGAAAGCCCGTCATCATCTTCATGATGGTGGTCTTGCCGGCACCGTTGTGGCCGAGCAGACCCACCACCTCGCCACGGCCGATGCGGAAACTCACATCATCCACGGCCGTCAGATCGCCATAGCGGCGCGTCAGGTTGTTCACCTCGATCATTCTGTGTGCTCCATTCGGGAAAGCGGTTGCAATCAGCGCCGGCGATGCGCCGGCATCAGCTATCCGCGCCGGGGTGGTGGAATGGGAGTGAGCGGGAGATGGTGGAAACGCATTCTTGTTGCTATGGGCGTCATGAATATCGGCATGGTGGTCAGGCCTGGCTCCCTCAGGTGAGGCGATGCCGTGTGCACGGCACAGGCGGGGAGACCGGGCCGCGGGCGGAAAGTTCCGCGGAGGACCGTCAACCCGAGACCGTGCCGTTTTCGGTAGCGCGGAGGCGGTCCGGACGGGGTGCCATACCGCTCTTCGCCCGGGTTCGCATTGAGTGCCACCCGCCTTTCTGCTAGGCTTTTCGCCCGTCCGCCGATGGGTGCAACGGGCTTCTCGACTCCGCTTCACGCACCTCTGACACCCGGTTTTTCCTGCCCCTCTGCCTGATGAGAAAGGTCTGCGATGACGCGATTCATTTTCGTAACCGGCGGGGTGGTGTCATCCCTTGGCAAGGGCATCGCGGCGGCTTCCCTGGGCGCCTTGCTGGAAGCGCGCGGCTTCAAGGTCACGGTGCTCAAGCTCGATCCCTACCTGAATGTCGACCCGGGCACCATGAGTCCGTTTCAGCACGGCGAGGTGTTCGTCACCGAGGATGGCGCCGAGACCGATCTGGATCTGGGTCATTACGAGCGTTTCCTCAACGCCCGCATGTCCAGAAAGAACAACTTCACCGCGGGGCAGATCTACGAAACCATCCTGCGCCGCGAGCGCCGCGGCGATTATCTCGGCGGTACCGTGCAGGTGATCCCCCATGTCACCGACGAGATCAAGCGCCGCATCCTGGAAGGTGGAGAGGGCGCCGATATCACCCTGGTGGAGATCGGCGGCACCGTGGGCGACATCGAATCGCAGCCTTTCCTGGAAGCGATTCGCCAGCTCAAGGTGGAGCTGGGCTCGCAGCGCTCGCTGCTGATTCATCTCACGCTGGTGCCCTATATCGCCACCGCCGGCGAGACCAAGACCAAGCCCACCCAGCACTCGGTGAAGGAGTTGCGTTCCATCGGCCTGCAGCCGGATGTGCTGGTGTGCCGCTCCGAGGTGGCGATCGACGACGCGTCGCGGCGCAAGATCGCGCTCTTCACCAGCGTCGAGGAGCGCGCCGTGGTGCCGCTCATGGATGCCGAGAGCATCTATTCCATTCCCCGTCATCTACATGAGTGGGGCCTTGACGGCTTTGTGGTGGAAAAATTCCGGCTTCCGGACCATCCCGCCGATCTGTCGCAATGGGATCTGGTGGTGGAAAACCAGCGCCATCCGGAACACGAAGTGGTGGTTGCCATGGTCGGCAAATACATGGATCTGCTGGATGCCTACAAGTCGCTCAACGAGGCGCTGGAGCACGCCGGCATCCACAACAAGGCGCGGGTGGTGATTCGTCACATCGACTCGGAACTGCTCGACGAAGACCTGAGCCAGCTCGCCGGTTGCCACGGCATTCTGGTCCCGGGCGGCTTCGGCGAGCGCGGCGTCGAGGGCAAGATTCGCGCGGTGCGCCATGCCCGCGAGCAGCGCATTCCGTATCTCGGCATCTGTCTGGGCATGCAGGTCGCGGTGATCGAGTTTGCACGCAATGTGGTCGGTCTGGTGGGCGCGAACAGCACCGAGTTCGACCGCAATACGCCGTATCCGGTCATCGGCCTGATCACCGAATGGACCGACCGCGAGGGGCACATCGAGACCCGCTCCGAAGCCTTCGACTACGGCGGCACCATGCGCCTGGGCGCGCAGGAGGCGCGGCTGGTGGCGGGATCGCGGGCGCGCGCGGCCTACGGCAAGGATGTGATCGTCGAGCGCCACCGCCACCGCTACGAAGTGAACAACAAGTACATCGGCCTGATCCAGGCGGCCGGTATGAAGGTGGGCGGCTGGTCCGCCGACGAATCCCTGGTGGAGACCATCGAGCTGCCCGATCATCCCTGGTTTTTTGCCTGCCAGTTCCATCCCGAATTCACGTCCACGCCGCGTACCGGCCATCCGCTGTTCTCGGGTTTCATTCAGGCGTGCCTGAAGGCCGCCGGCGTTGTGCCTGCCGCTACCGGAACCTGATCGATGAACCGAACCGTGGCTCTGGGCGAGATCGCCATCGCCAATGACCGGCCCCTGGTGCTGTTCGGTGGCATCAATGTGCTGGAATCCCGCGAGCTGGCGCTGCGCGCCGCCGAACATTTCGTTGCCGTGACGCGCCGCCTCGGCATGCCCTATGTGTTCAAGGCGTCTTTCGACAAGGCCAATCGTACCTCGATTCACTCCTTCCGCGGGCCGGGGCTGGACGCAGGGCTGCGCATGCTCGAAGACGTAAAGCGCACCTTCGGCGTGCCGGTGCTGACGGATGTACACGAGGTCGCCCAGGCAGCGCCGGCGGCGGAAGTCTGCGACCTGTTGCAACTGCCGGCGTTTCTCGCGCGCCAGACCGACCTGGTCGCCGCGCTCGCGGCCACGGGCGCGATCATCAACATCAAGAAGCCCCAGTTCATGAGTCCCGAACAAACCGCGCATCTGGTGGGCAAGTTTCGCGAGTGCGGCAACGACCGGCTGTTGCTGTGCGAGCGCGGCACCTGTTTCGGCTACGACAATCTGGTGGTGGACATGCTGGGCTTTCAGGTGGCCAAGGTCGCCACCGGCGGCGTGCCCATGATTTTCGATGTCACCCATGCCCTGCAGCGTCGGGACCCGGGCGGCGCCGCATCCAGCGGGCGCCGCGCCCAGGTCGCGGAACTGGCCCGCGCCGGGGTCGCCGTGGGCATCGCGGGACTCTTCCTGGAAGCCCATCCCGATCCGGATCGCGCCCTCTGCGATGGCCCGAGCGCGCTGCCGCTGGATGTGCTGGAGCCATTTCTGACGCAGATAAAAGCGGTGGACGACCTGGTCAAGGCACTGCCCCCGCTCGCCATTCGTTGAAATTTCACGACCGACCGACAGGAACGAACATGACCAAGATTGCGGACATTCGCGCCTACGAGATACTCGACTCCCGCGGCAATCCCACCGTGAACGTGGATGTGACGCTTGAGGGCGGTGCGGTGGGCAGTGCCTGCGCTCCGTCCGGCGCTTCCACCGGCTCGCGCGAAGCGCTGGAACTGCGCGACGGCGATCCCAAACGCTACCTGGGCAAGGGTGTGCTCAAGGCGGTGGCCAACGTCAACGGCGCGCTGCGCGATCTGTTGCTCGGCGCCGACGCGGCGGATCAGCGCGAACTCGACCGTCGCATGATCGAAGCCGACGGTACCGAGAACAAAGGCGCGCTGGGCGCCAACGCCATCCTCGGAGTGTCGCTCGCGGCGGCCAAGGCGGCAGCGCTGGGTCGCGGTGTACCCCTGTACCAGCACATTGCCGAAAGCGCGGGTGGCGTTCCCCGTTACCGGATGCCGTTGCCCATGATGAACATCATCAACGGCGGCGAACACGCGGATAACAATATCGACATCCAGGAATTCATGATCCAGCCGGTGGGCGCACCCACCTTTGCCGAGGCGCTGCGCGCCGGCGCCGAGATCTTCCACGCCCTGAAAAAAGTGCTGCACGGTCGCGGGCTCGCGACCGCGGTGGGCGACGAGGGCGGCTTCGCGCCCAATCTGGCGTCCAATGCCGAGGCCCTCGCGGTGATTGGCGAGGCGGTCGCCGCCGCGGGCTACCGGCTCGGGGAAAACATCACACTGGCGCTCGATTGCGCGGCGTCGGAGTTTTATCGCCATGGTCAATATCACCTCAAAGGCGAGGGGCGCAGTTACAGCTCCGCCGGTTTCGTCGAGTATCTGGCCGATCTCTGTGACCGCTATCCCATCGTCTCCATCGAGGACGGGCTCGACGAATCCGACTGGGACGGCTGGGAACTGCTCACCGCCAAACTCGGCAAGCGCATCCAGTTGGTGGGCGACGATCTGTTCGTCACCAATACCGCGATCCTGCGTCAGGGCATCGAGCGCGGCGTCGCCAACGCCATTCTCATCAAGCCCAATCAGATCGGCACTCTGTCGGAGACGCTGGACGCCATCGCCATGGCGCGCGCGGCGGGCTATCGCGCAGTGATCTCGCACCGCTCCGGCGAGACCGAGGACACCACCATCGCCGACCTCGCGGTCGCTACCGGCGCGGGCCAGATCAAGACCGGGTCGCTGTGCCGCTCCGACCGGGTGGCCAAGTACAACCGTCTGCTGCGCATCGAAGCCGAGCTCGACGGCACCGCGCCCTACCGGGGGCGCGGTGAACTGATGACCACCTCCTAACCCTTGATCCGCGCGGTCATCAGGCGCGCTGGAACGCCGTCATGCGCAAACTGATCGGCGTGTTGGTACTGCTGCTGCTGGGCCTGCAATATCGGCTCTGGCTCGGTGAGGGTGGCATTCGCGAGCGGATACGTCTGGAACAAAAGGTCGTCGCCCAGGAACAGCGCAACCGGGAGTTGGAGGAACGCAACCGCAAGCTCGCCGAGGAAGTCGAGCTGCTCAAGGCCGGCGCCGGTGTGGAAGAGCGCGCCCGCCACGATCTGGGGATGGTCGGCGAAGGCGAGGCGTTTTACATGCTGCTGGACAAAAAGGCAGATCCGCCGTGAAGACCTGGGTCATCGTTCCCGCCGCTGGTGGCGGTCGGCGCTTCGGCGGGCCCATTCCGAAACAGTATCTCCCACTGGCCGGCAAGCCGGTGATTCAGCACACTCTGGAGCGTTTGCTGGCGATCGAACCCGCGGCCCTGGTGGTCGTGATCGCGGCTGACGATGCGCATTGGCAGCGTCTGGCCGTTGCCGCAGATCCCCGCATTCTGGTCGCCCGGGGTGGCGCGGAGCGCGCGGACTCGGTGCGCGCGGGGCTGGCCGCGCTCGCCGGTCGCGCGGCGGCGACGGATCTGGTGCTGGTACACGATGTGGTGCGTCCCTGCGTCACGGCGGCGGACATCCGCGCCTTGCTGGCAGCCGCTGACCATCCCGGCGGCGCGCTGCTGGCGGCGCCGGTCAGCGATACCCTCAAGCGTGTCGATGACAACGGCATCGTGGTCGGGACCGAGCCGCGCGCGGGACTCTGGGCCGCTCTGACGCCGCAACTGTGCCGCTACGCTATGCTGGTCGCCGCGTTGGCGCAGGCGCGGCAATCCGGGCGTGAATTCACCGACGAGGCGGCGGCGCTCGAAGCCGCCGGGCATGCTCCTCGCGTGGTGCCGGGGCGGCGCGACAATCTCAAGATCACCCGGCCCGAAGATCTGGCGCTCGCCGCCGCCGTGTTGGCATCACAGGAGGCCGAATGAGTTTCCGGATCGGCAATGGTTACGACGTGCATCGTTTCGGGCCGGGCGACCACCTGATGCTGGGCGGCGTGCGGATTCCGTTTTCCCAGGGGGTCATCGCCCATTCGGACGGCGATGTTGTGATTCACGCGCTCTGCGATGCCCTGTTCGGCGCCGCGGCGCTGGGCGACATCGGCCGGCATTTTCCCGACAACAATCCCGAATACCGCAACGCGGACAGCCGCATGTTTCTGCGGCGCGCCATGGCACAGGTCACCGCCCAGGGCTGGGCGCTGGTGAACGCCGACATTACCCTGGTCGCCCAGGCGCCGCGCATCGCGCCGCATCTGCGCGCCATGCTCGCGGCGCTCTGCGAAGACCTGCACGCCGCGCCCGATCAGATCAACGTCAAGGCGACCACCACCGAAGGTCTGGGTTTCGAGGGCCGTGGCGAAGGTATCGCCTGCCATGCCGTGGTGTTGCTGGGCCGCCATCCGTGCAGCGCACCGTGATGAACGCACCGCAGCGCGCGTTCGATCTCGACTTTCCCCAGGCCCATGGCGCGGCGGTGTGCCGGGCGCAAGTGCGCGCGCAGCCCGAGGATTTCCAGGTCGAGGAACTGCTGCCGGACGATTTTGCATTCACCGGCACCGGTGAACATCTGTGTCTGCTGATCCGCAAGCGCGGCGAGAACACCCGCTGGGTGGCGCGTCAGCTTGCCGCCAGCGCGGGCGTCGCCGAGCTGGACATCGGTTACTGCGGCCTCAAGGATCGCCATGCGATCACAACCCAGTGGTTCAGCGTGCCCACGGCGGCCACCGCCGCGCCCGCTCTGGGCGCGCTCGATGCCGAGGTGCTGGAACTGCGCCGCCATCAGACCAAGCTGCGCCGGGGCGAGCACGCCGGCAACCGTTTCCTGATCCGGCTGCGCGACGTGCAGGGCGAGCGTGCCGCCATCGAACTGCGGCTGGCGTTGATCGCCCGGGGCGTGCCCAACTATTTCGGGGCGCAGCGCTTTGGTATCGATGGCGGCAACCTCGCCGCTGCGGACCGACTTCTGCAACAACTCGGCAGCGAGCGCGATTCACGCCAAAACGGCCCGCGGCACGGCGGCCGCAAATCCAAAGGTCGCAAAAGCAGTGCGCGTATCGGCGACGACGCTCGCAACGGCCTGTATCTGTCGGCAGCGCGCTCCTGGCTGTTCAACCGGGTGCTGGCGGAGCGCGTGCGCACCGGCTGCTGGCAGCAACCGCTCGCCGGCGAGTCCCTTCCCGAAGGGCCGCTCTGGGGGCGTGGCCGCCCGGCGGCAGTTGCCGCTGTGGCGGCGCTCGAACAGGAAGTCCTGGGCGCGTGGCAGCACTGGCTGCACGCCCTGGAGCATGTCGGCCTGACCCAGGAGCGGCGCCCTTTGGTGTTGCAGCCACGCGCCTTCAGTTGGCGCTGGGATGATGCGGATCTCGTCCTCGGTTTCGATCTGGATCCGGGCGCGTTCGCGACCGCCGTGCTGCTGGAGCTGGTAGCGCCCGAGCGCCCGGAGGCGGCGGGTCGGTGTGCTATATTGCCGCCTTCGCACGAGGACATTCGCGAGTGAGTTCGATCGACATTCACGGTGTCGGCATGACGTCGCAGCGCACCCGCGAGCGCCTCGTGCAGCGGTTGCGTGAGAGCGGCATCGACAACGCCAAAGTCGTCGATGCGATGCGCAGCGCGCCACGCCATCTGTTCATCGAAGAGGCGCTGGCGCACCGCGCCTACGAAGACACCGCACTCCCCATCGGCTACGGCCAGACCATCTCCCAGCCCTATATCGTCGCCCGCATGACCCAGGCGCTGCTGGCGCATGGCAACCCGCGTCGGGTGCTGGAAGTGGGCACGGGTTCCGGCTATCAGGCGGCGGTGCTGGCGCAACTGGTGGAGCAGGTCTACACCGTCGAGCGCATCAAGCCGCTGCTGCTGCGCGCGCAGAAACTGTTTCGTCAGCTGCGCTTGCGCAACATCCTGAGCGCGCATCTCGATGGCGCGATCGGTTGGCGCGAACACGCGCCCTATGACGCGATCATCACCACCGCCGCGCCCGAGGTGGTGCCTGAGGAACTGCTCCAGCAACTTGCGCCCAACGGTATTCTGGTGATCCCGGTCGGCCTCTCGGGCGAACAGGAGCTGCGCGTCATTACCCGGCACGGCGACACTGCCCGGTACGACGAGGAAGTCATCGAGCGCGTCCGCTTCGTGCCCCTGGTGAGCGGCACCACCAGCGCGTGATCCCTGTGTACCGATCCGACACAACAGCAAAATGCAGCCGGTGCGCCGTTAACCAGACTGCGGTGACGGGCGCGGTGGTGCGCGCGGGCTGCAAGGGCGCGGCCATGATTGGCGGTGGCGAGCTGATCGCGGTGGCACTACTGGGACTGGTGCTTGCGAGCTGCGCGGCGCAGCGCGCGCCGGTGGTAACCGTGGACCAATCGCCCACCGTGCAGCCCAGCCAGCGCGTCCATGTGGTGGTGCGCGGCGACACCCTCTACGCCATTGCCTGGCGTTACGAAACCACGGTGGATAAGCTCGCCCAGCTCAACCATCTGGCGCCACCCTATCTGCTTCATGTGGGCAACCGTCTGGTGGTGGATCCGCCCGTTCCCGCGGAATCAGCGGCGGGCAAGGCGACGGCAGCGTCCGGGGTAGTCGTGATGGCCGTTCCCCAGCCCCAGCTCGATACTCAGCCCGGCCCGCGTCCGGTCGTGGCGGGAGCGTCCGTGCAGCCCCCGGCCGCTGCGACCGCGCCGCAGACCGGCAGTCCAGCCCCGGGGCCATCGGCATCGAGCTGGGTCTGGCAATGGCCGGTTACCGGTAACGTCACGCGCGAGTACGACAGCAACGGCCAGTTCAAGGGGATCAACATTCAAAGTCAGCCAGGCACCCCGATCCAGGCGGCGGCGTCCGGCGAGGTGGTCTACGCCGGCGACGGGTTGCGCGGCTACGGCCAGCTCATCATCGTCCAGCACAATGAGATGTACCTGAGCGCCTATGCCTACAACCGCGTCATGGCGGTGCACGAGGGCGACAAGGTCACCGCCGGCCAGCGTCTGGGCGAAGTGGGTGGCGATGCGGCCAATCCCGGCCGGCTCTATTTCGAAATCCGCAAGCAGGGCGAACCGATCGATCCGACGCGCCTGTTACCTTCACAATAGGTGCCTTCACAATAGGCGCCTTCACAATAGGTGCCGACGCAGTAATTGGCGGGCGGTCCCGCCCGCTGCCAAGCCGATCAGCGCTCCAGTAATTCGCGCTTGCCGGGCTTGCCATTCCATTCCTCGGCGTCGGCCGGGGCCGCCTTGCGCAAGGTGATGTTGGGCCAGATCTGCGCGAGCTCGCTGTTCAGCGCGAGAAAATCCTTCTGGTCCGCCGGCAGTTCATCCTCGGAAAAAATCGCGTTCGCCGGACACTCGGGCTCGCACAGGGCGCAGTCGATGCACTCGTCGGGGTGGATTACCAGGAAGTTGGGGCCTTCGTAAAAGCAGTCCACCGGACAGACTTCCACGCAATCGGTAAATTTGCACTTGATGCAGTTTTCCCCGACTACAAAGGTCATCGTTTGCGCTCCATGTGGACGTTCAGGGGCCGCGATTATAACCAATCACAACTGAGCTGAACGTGGCGATTTCGCTTAATCGGCGCGCGCGAGCGCCTGCAGCCGATACAGCAGATCGAGCGCCGCGCGCGGGCTGAGCTGGTCCGGGTCCGCGGCGGCGAGCGCCGCGCGCAGGGGATCGGCGGGCGCGAACAGGTCCGCCTGGGCCGGTGGTTGCGGTGCGGCCGTGCGCGTCTGCGCGCCCTGTTCCAGCCGCTGCAATTCCTGGCGCGCCAACTCGATCACGACGCCCGGCACGCCGGCCAGACGCGCCACCTGAATACCGTAGCTGCGACTTGCCGGCCCCTCCCGCACGCTGTGCAGAAACACGATGCGGTCGCGGTATTCGGTCGCATCGAGATGCACGTTGGCGACGCCCGCTGCCTGCTCCGGCAGCGCGGTCAGCTCGAAGTAGTGAGTGGCGAACAGGGTGAAGGCGCGCACTTCGCGCGCCAGATGCACCGCGCAGGCCCAGGCCAGCGCCAGGCCATCGAAGGTGCTGGTGCCGCGCCCGATCTCGTCGAGCAATACCAGACTGCGGTCGCTGGCGTTGTGGAGGATATTGGCGGTCTCGGTCATCTCCACCATGAAGGTCGAGCGCCCGCCGGCGAGATCGTCGGCCGAGCCGATGCGGGTGAAGATGCGGTCGATCAGCCCGATGCGCGCGCGCTCGGCCGGCACCCCGGCGCCGACATGGGCGAGCAGGGCGATCAGCGCGATCTGGCGCATGTAGGTGGATTTGCCGCCCATGTTGGGCCCGGTGACGATGAGCATGCGGCGCGCGTCATCCAGGACCAGATCGTTGGCGATGAAGGGCGTATCGATGCTCCGCTCCACTACCGGGTGGCGGCCGGCGCGAATCTCCAGCCCCGGTTCCGCCGTGACTTCCGGCAGCGCAAAGCCGAGCGCCGCGCCGCGTTCGGCGAAATTCACCAGTACATCCAGCGCGGCCACGGCGGCTGCGCTGTCCAGCAGCGGCCCGAGGTGCTGGTTGAGCGCGTCGAGCAATTGTTCGTACAGAAGTTTTTCGCGCGCCAGAGCCCGGCTCTGGGCGCTGAGGGCCTTGTCCTCGAAGGTCTTGAGTTCCGGCGTGATGTAGCGCTCGGCATTTTTCAGGGTCTGGCGGCGCTGGTAGTCGAGCGGCGCCTGCGCGGCCTGGCTGCGGGAGAGCTCGATGTAATAGCCGTGAACGCGGTTGTAGCCCACCTTGAGGGTGGCGATGCCGGTGCGCTCGCGTTCGCGGGTTTCGAGCGCGATCAGATAATCCCCGGCATGGGTGGCGAGCCCGTTCAGTTCGTCCAGTTCGGCGTCGTAGCCGGATGCGATCACGCCGCCATCGCGCAGCACCATGGGCGGGTTTTCCACCAGCGCGGCGCTCAGCAGCGCGGTGAGCTCGGGAAACTCGCCCGCGCGCGTGGCCAGACTGCGTATCTCCGGACTCCCCAGTCCTGCCAGAGCCGCTTGCAGTTGCGGCAGCGCGGCGAGGGAATCGCGCAACCGCGCCAGATCCCGGGGCCGCGCCGAGCGCAGCGCCACGCGACCCAGAATGCGCTCCACGTCGCCGATGCCCGCAAGTACCGGGCGCACGCCTTCGTAACCAAAATCCGCGCTCAGTTCGGCGATGGCCTGCTGGCGGCCGGCGATCGCGATCAGATCCCGCAGCGGCCGGTTGAGCCAGCGTTGCAGCAGGCGGCTGCCCATGGCGGTGGCGGTCGCGTCGAGCACCGAGAGCAGGGTGTTGTCGCGCCCGCCCCGCAGGTTGGTATCGAGTTCCAGATTGCGGCGCGTGGCGGCGTCGAGAAACACGCAATCGTCGGCGCGCTCCTGGATCAGAGCGCGCAGGTGGGGCAGGGCGGTGCGCTGGGTGGTGCGGGCATAGGCCAGCAGACAGCCCGCCGCGGCGAGCGCGAGATCGAGGTGGTCGCAGCCGAAGCCGGCCAGATCCCGGGTCTGAAACTGCTCGCACAGCGCGCGCCGCGCGCTGTCGAGGTCGAACTCCCAGGGCGGCCGGCGGCGGGTGCCGGCGCGCGCGTCGAGATCGATACCGGCGGCGAAGCCCTCGGGGATCAGCAGTTCCGCCGGGTCGAGGCGCTCCAGCTCGCCCGCCAGCGCCTCGTCGCCCTTCACCTCGGTCACCGTGAAGCGGCCGCTGCCGATGTCGAGGGCCGCGATACCGTAGCGACCGCTGCTTCCGTGCGCCGCCACCAGCAGATTGTCGCGGCGCTGATCGAGCAGCGCCTCGTCGCTGACGGTGCCCGGCGTGACCAGGCGCACCACGCGCCGCTCCACCGGCCCCTTGCTGGTTGCGGGATCGCCGACCTGCTCGCAGATCGCCACGGACTCGCCCAGCCGGATCAGGCGCGCGAGGTAACCTTCCACCGCGTGATAGGGAACCCCGGCCATGGGAATCGGCTGGCCCGCCGACTGGCCGCGGCTGGTGAGGGTGACATCGAGCAACTGGGCGGCGCGGCGCGCGTCGTCGTAGAACAGCTCATAGAAATCCCCCATGCGGTAGAACAGCAGCAGGTCGGGGTGCTCCGCCTTCAGACGCAGATACTGCTGCATCATCGGGGTGTGGGCGGCGAGGCTGGCGGGCGGTGGATTCTGACTGTTCAAGTCGCGCTTCCTGTGGCACGGCGGCCACCGGGCGCGCCGGTGGCTGGAGCCCGCGATTATCGGCGCGATACCGGACGGCGAAAAGGTGTTGCAGATTTCGGTATTCCGCGCCGTGTCTCCCCAAGCACAGAGCGTCAATTGAAAAAACTTCCTCAGGAGATCCTGAAGCGCTGCGAAAAGTGGAAGGACATCATGTCTGTATCCGATCCAGCCGGCTTACGGACGATTCGCGGCTTCAGTCAAGAACCGCTGGGCGGGTGAGCGGAGTGGCCACCGGCCCGCCAGGTCGAGTGCGCCAAACAACGCGCAAAAGCGCTTCGGTGCCATCCGGCGGTCCCGGTGTTTCCGGGCTGGGATGTAGAGCATGGGGCTGCCGCCTGATGTCGCGCTGCGGCGGCCCGGTTTCAGTCGATGCCCAGCTTTTTCAGTTTGTAGCGGATCTGGCGAAAGCTGAGTCCCAGTCGTTCGGCGGCCAGGGTCTTGTTCCAGCGCGTGGCGAGCAAGGTGCGCTCCAGCACGGCGCGCTCGATATTTTCCAGATATTGCTCCAGATTGCCGGCAGCCAAAATGTCAGCCTCGCTGGGCAGGCTGTCGTCGGGCGTGGGTGAATGTCGCGGCCGTGCGGCGCCCGGCGCGTTCGGTGCTGGCATCGGGTCCGCTGACAGGCGCAGATCCCGGGGCTCGATGCGCTGGTGTTCGCACAGGGTAAACGCCCGCTCCAGAATGTTTTCCAGTTCCCGCACATTGCCGGGAAAGCTGTACCGTTCGAGCTCGGCGAGCGCTGCCGGGCTCAGCAGCGGTGCCTCCATGCCGGTTTCCTCGCCCAGACGTTTCAGGAAATAATCGGCCAGCATCGGGATGTCCTGGGGGTGATCGCGCAGCGCCGGGACCAGGATTTCGATGACGTTGATGCGGTAGTAGAGGTCCTGCCGAAAGCGGCCTTCGCTCAAGTCCTGCTCGAGATCGCGGTGGGTGGCGCTGAGGATGCGCACATCGACATTCAGCTCGCTGCCTTCGCCAACCCGGCGAATGGTTTTTTCCTGGATGGCGCGCAGCAGCTTGACCTGCATGAGCGGGGGCAGCTCGGCAATCTCGTCGAGAAACAGGGTGCCACCCTCGGCCACTTCGAACAGCCCGCGCTTGTCCTGGTGGGCACCGGTGAAACTGCCCTTGAGATGGCCGAAGAATTCGCTCTCCATCAGTTCCGCGGGGATTGCTCCACAGTTCACCGGCACGAACGGCCCGTCGGCGCGTGGGCTCTGGCGGTGGATGGAGCGGGCGACGATTTCCTTGCCACTGCCGGATGGGCCGCGAATACATACCGGCGCCTGGCTGCGGGCGACGCGGGCGATTTCGCGCCGTAACTTCTGGATGGCCGGGGAATCGCCGACGAATTCCTGTCCGGTGTTGGAGGTCTCGCTGGTCACCGGCGGGCTTGCCAGTTTGAGCGCGGTCTGCACCAATGTGCGCAAGCGTTGCAGTTGAATGGGTTTGGAGACGAAGTCGAACGCCCCGCGCTGCAATGCCTGCACCGCGAGATCGGTATTGCC
The DNA here is from genome assembly GCA_963708735.1 of uncultured Gammaproteobacteria bacterium. Taxonomy (GTDB): domain Bacteria; phylum Pseudomonadota; class Gammaproteobacteria; order Pseudomonadales; family Porticoccaceae; genus JAGPUQ01. Next base: position 39,765 of record CAVPTW010000042.1, on the reverse strand, counting down.
GTACGCGGTGATCATGGCCACCGGCAGTTCCGGGTATTTGAGCTGGATGTGATCGATCAGGTTGAGACCGTCGCCGTCGGGCAGGCGCATGTCGGTGATGCAGACCGCGAAGGACTCGGCCTTTAGCACGCCAATGCCTTCGTTCAGGCTGGCGGCGGTGGTGACGTCGAGGCCGAGCTGATGCAGCGTCATGGACAGCAGTTCGCGGATATCGGGTTCGTCGTCGACGACAAGTGCCTTGGGCATGATCAGGTCTCGGTGGTGCGTGGGCGTTGGTCGAGCATGCGATCAGGGTGCGCGAAACCGATCCGGAAACAGGCACCGGTAGCGGAGGACGCGGCGCTGGCGTGGGAACGATATTCGAGCGTGGCCCGATTCATCGCACAGAGCTCGCGAGAAATATACAACCCCAGCCCGGTTCCGGTACGCGATGTGGTGAAAAACGGCTCGAACAGCCGCTGCTGCGCGACGGCTCCGATGCCCGTGCCGCGGTCGCGCACATCCAGCCAGGGGCGGCCGCTGGCGGCATCGATGCCGAGTTCCAGAGCAGCCCAGCGCGCGTTGCCGTGTTCTTCGCTGTAACGCAAGGCGTTGTCGAGCAGGTTGGTCAGCACCTGATTGAGCTGCGACGGGTCGAACTCGACGAGCAGTGCGGGACCGCTGGTATCGGCTTCGATCACGGCGGACGGTTCGGGGCGCTGGGTGAACTCGGCGAGAAATTTTTGCAACCAGTTCTTGAGGTCGAAGCGCACGAGCTCGGCGGGTTTCTGACGGGACAACTGCAGCACGTTTTCGACGATCTGATTCAGGCGTTCGGAATGCCGGACGATGATCTCAGCCAGGTGTTGTACCGAACCATCCGCGATGTCGTTCTCACCGAGCAGTTGCGCGGCGTGGCTGATGGCGCCCAGGGGGTTGCGAATCTCATGGGCGATGCCCGCCGTGAGTCCGCCCAGGGACGCGAGCTTGAGCTGTTGCGCGCGCTGGGCGCTGGCGCGGTTGTCTTCCAGAAAAATCAGGGTGCGCCGGCTGTCGCGCTGGTCCAGGGAGGCGAAGCTCGCCTGGATTTCGGTGCCGCCGGCGGCAAAGGTCGGCGATTGCAGCCAGGGATAACTTTGCCAGCGCTGAAACTGTTTCAGCAATGGCGGGCAGACGCCGAGAAACTGGCGCAGCGCAAGCGGCCGCTGCGGCTGATGACCGCCGAGCAGACCGACCGCCGCCGCGTTGATGAGTTCGATGCGCCCGCTCTGATCCACCACCACAATGCCGGTCAGCATGCGCTGGATGATCAGTTCATTGAGCTGTTGCAGCCGCGCGGCCGCGTCGGCATGTACCGCCTCGCGTTGCTGGGCGCCGCGCAGGCGGCTGCTGGCGCGCTGTACACTGATGGCGGTGACGAACAGCAGCATGCCCAGCAGCCCCGCTGCCACTGGACCGGGTTCGCCGTTCCGGGTCCAGGCGACGGCGACTTCCTGGCCGAGCACCGCGAGACTGGCGATGGCGGCGAGCAGCAACGCCAGACGCGCGCCAAAGGCGGCGCCGCCGCAGGCGACCGTAATCAGGAGTGGGGCACCGAAGCCGCTGGCGACGCCGCCGCTGGCAAAGGTAAGCGCCGCCATGCAGCCGATATCCACCACCAGATGGACGAACAGGATGCTGGGGCGGAGCGCGAAGCGACGCCAGAGGGCGTGCGTCAGAAACACGGTGGAAGCGCCTATAAAAGCGTAGATGGCGCCGGACTGGATCAGTGGTTGGGTAGCGGCGAACAGGCCGCGCGAGGCGCTGCTGAGCAGGATCGCCAGAAACAACAGGGAGAACATCACCCGGTAGAAGGCGTACACCCGCACCGCGCCAGCGGCCTGGCTGCTGTTGTCCGCGGTGCGGTCCGTGGTCATGGCCTCCGGCCGGTGGGTTTTTGCTCGCGCCCGGATTTTAGCCGAAAATGCCGGACCCCAGCGAAATCAGGCGCCATACCATGAACCAACTCACAGTGGCCCTGGCTCAGCTCAATCCTCTGGTGGGGGATATTCCCGGCAATACCGCCAAGGTCATCGAGGCAGTGCGCGCCGCGCGCGACGAACTGGGCGCCCAGGTCGTGCTGTTTTCCGAGCTGGTGCTGATCGGCTATCCGCCGGAAGACCTGCTGCTGCGGCCCGCGCTGCAACCGCGCATCGAGCGGGCGCTGGCCGAGGTACAGGCCGTCTGCCGCGGCATCGTCGCGGTGCTCGGCTATCCCTGGCGCGAACAGGGCAGGCTCTACAACTCGGCGGGCGTGATCCGCGACGGCGAACTGATTGCACGTTACGACAAAAACTGCCTGCCCAACTATCAGGTGTTCGACGAGCAGCGCTATTTTGCCGCCGGCAGCGCGCCCTGCCTGTTCGATATCGCCGGTGCGCGCACGGCGGTGACGATCTGCGAGGATGTCTGGTTTCCGGGGCCTACGGCTGCCGCCGCCGCAGCGGGTGCGCGCCTGATGTTGAATCTCAACGCCTCGCCCTTTCATCGCGGCAAGCTGCACAAACGTCAGGAAGTATTGGCCGCGCGGGCGCGCGAGGGCAGGCTGCCGATTGTCTATGTGAATCAGATCGGTGGTCAGGACGAACTGATATTCGATGGCGGTTCGCTGGTGGTGGATGCCAAGGGCACGCTCTGTTTTCAGGCGCCGCAATTTGACGAGGGACTCTATCCCGTGACGCTGGAAGTCGATGCCGGCGCGGTCAGTGTGCCGGTGCAGTCGCTTGCGCCGCCGCTCGAGCCCATCGCCTCGGTGTATCGCGCGCTCGTGATGGGGGTGCGGGACTATGTGCGAAAAAACGGTTTCAAGGGCGTGGTACTCGGTCTTTCCGGCGGTGTCGATTCGGCGCTGACGCTGGCCATCGCGGTGGATGCGCTGGGCGCCGCGCAGGTGGAGGCGATCATGCTGCCCTTCCGCTACACCTCGCAGCTCAGCAAGGATGGCGCCCGCGAGGAAGCCGAGCGGCTCGGGGTGAGTTATCGCAGCATCGATATCGCCGGAGTGTACGACGCCTGCATGGGTGCGCTGGCGGAGGAGTTCGCGGGCCTGCCCACGGACAAGACCGAGGAGAATCTTCAGGCGCGGGCGCGCGGCCTGCTGCTGATGGCGATCTCGAACAAGAAGGGCTATTTGGTGCTCACCACCGGCAACAAGAGTGAAATGGCGGTGGGTTACGCCACGCTCTACGGCGACATGGCGGGTGGACTCGATGTGCTGAAGGACGTCCCCAAGGTCATGGTGTTCGAGCTGTCGCGTTACCGCAACAGCATTGCGCCGGTGATTCCCGAGGCGGTCATCACCCGGCCGCCCTCGGCGGAACTGGCGCCGGGCCAGAAGGACGAGGACTCGCTGCCACCCTATCCGGTGCTCGACCGTATCCTCGAGCTCTATGTGGAGCAGGATGCGAGCGCTGCCGATATCGTCGCCGCCGGCTTTGCGGCCGAGGACGTCTATCGCGTGATCCGCATGGTGGATGTCAACGAATACAAGCGTCGCCAGGCGCCGGTCGGTCTGCGCGTGAGCGAGCGCGCCTTCGGCCGCGACCGCCGCTATCCCATCACCAACGGCTGGCGTGCGGGCGACTGACGCCGCCCGGGAATTGTCGGATGCGCCGCTCCTACGGTGGATGTGCCTGTAGGAGGCCCGCCCCCGGGCCGATGGGTTTGGCGCGGTATCGGGATTGATCGCGGCGAGGGTGCCGCTCCTACAAGAGAGATCGCCGCCATTCCGCCGGGGCACCGGCGGCGTCAGGCCGGCGTTTCGGTTTCCGGTTCCAGCGCCAGCGTGAGCCCGGACCCGTTGGCAATGGCCGCGCCTTCGGGTGCGTCGAGCTGAATCCTCAACCGCAGGTTATTGACCGAATCCGCATTCTGCAGGGCTTCCTGAAGGGAAATTTTTCCTTCCTGGTAAAGCTGGTAAAGGGCGCTGTCGAAAGTGCGCATGCCCTGGGTTTCGGACTTCATCATGACTTCCTTGATTTCATCCACTTTCCCGTTCTTGATCAGATCGCAAACCCGCGGCGTGCCCAGCAGGATCTCGATGGCGGCGGCGCGTTTGCCGTCGACGCTGGGAATCAGGCGCTGCGAGACGATCCCGCGCAGATTCAGCGACAGATCCAGAAACAGTTGTTTGTGCCGGTCCTCGGGAAAGAAATTGATGATCCGGTCGAGGGCCTGGTTGGCATTGTTGGCGTGCAACGTGGAGAGACACAGGTGCCCGGTCTCGGCGAAGGCGAGCGCGTGTTCCATGGTTTCACGGCTGCGGATCTCGCCGATCAGGATCACGTCCGGGGCCTGGCGCAAGGTGTTTTGCAGCGCGTCCTCATAGCTGTCGGTGTCGATGCCCACTTCGCGTTGATTGACGATGCTGCGCTTGTGGCGGTGGACGAATTCGACCGGATCCTCGATGGTGATGATGTGGCCGGCGGAATTGCTGTTGCGGAAGTCGATGAGCGAAGCGAGTGAAGTGGACTTGCCGGAGCCGGTGCCGCCGACGAACAGCACCAGCCCGCGCTTCTGCATCACCAGCTTGGGCAGGGTTTCGGGCAGCCCCAGGCTGCGGTAATCGGGAATCTCGGTCTTGATGGTGCGGATCACCATCGCCACCTGGCCGCGTTGCTTGAAGATATTGACCCGAAACCGGCCGATGCCGGACTCGGAAATGGCCAGATTCATTTCCGGTCGGCGCTCGAATTCGGCTTTTTGCTCGGCATCCATCAGGGTGTCGGCGAGCGCCTCTACCACACCGGGCGCCAGCGGTTCGGCGGTGATGGCGGTGAGCTTCCCCTGCACCTTCATGCTGGGTGGGGCACCGGTGGAAAAATACAGATCCGAACCGTCCTGTTCGACGATGATCTTGAGATAGTGCTGTAACTCCACGTGCGGGACTCCCTGGCAGTAACCGGCTTGCGCGCAAGTTAGCAAAGGGGCGGCATCCGGAGCTTGAACCGGTTCACACAATGCCGGGCGCCGGGGACGGGCGGGCGGTTCGGCCGATGAACTGCGCCGGAGGCTTGAAGGCATTGGAAGAATTCATGGCCGAGTACAACTCGGCAAGGTCGCGTCACCCCGGGTCGGGAGTGCGATGCGGGTTCCCGGTGGGCACGCTTTGCTTGCCCACCCTACAGGCTCAGTCGGCGTCGGGCTCGAAGCGCACCAGCTCGGCACCGCCGTCCACCAGGTCACCGACGCTGTAGAAGATTTCCGCCACCACGCCAGCGGCCGGGGCGCGGATGCTGTGCTCCATTTTCATCGCTTCCATGATCAGGATCGCATCGCCCTTGGCGACCCTTGCGCCGGGCGCGACGCGCAGCGCGGTGACGGTGCCGTTCATGGGCGCGGTGAGCCCGCCGATGGTGTCCTCTTCGCTGGCGCCCGCGTCGGTCCCCACTTCATTGAAATGCAGCGCGCCGTCGCGGGTGAAGAGGCTGTAGCCGCCGTCGTGGGCGGTCACGGTGACGAGCTGGCGGTGGCCGTCGAGGCTGGCGTGAAGCTCGCTGCCGCGCAGCGTGCCCGCGATCACCGTGCGACCCAGATCGCTGTGCAGGTGGTGGCGGTCGCCATCCGCCGTGGCAGTGAACAGGATCTCGCGGCCGTCGATCTGCAAATGAAACTGTTGCACCGGCGCGTCGTTGCAGCGCCAGCCGTGGGCGCTGTGCCAGGGCGACCAGGGGTCGGTGGTGGTGGCGGCGAATGCTCCCGCCGCCTGCTCGCGCCGCAACAGCAGATACAGCACGGCGAGCGCGGCCAGTCTGGCGTCGGTATCCGGGCTGCGCGCGAAAATGGCTTCGCGGTGGCGCTCGATGAAGCCGGTGTCCAGCTCCGCCGCGCGAAACGCCGGCGTCGTGATCAGGTTGTAGAGAAACTCGATATTGGTGACGGTGCCGGCGATGCGGTAGTCGCGCAGGGCCCGCGCCAGACGCGCGAGCGCCCGGTCGCGGTCCGCGTCCCAGACGATCAGCTTGGCGATCATGGGATCGTAGTGGACGCTGATGCTGTCGCCCTGGAGCACGCCGGTATCGACGCGCACATGGTCCGACTCTTCCGGCGGCTGCAAAAACGCGAGCGTGCCGGTGGCGGGCAGAAAATCGTGGTCGGCGTCCTCGGCGTAGATGCGCGCCTCGAAGGCGTGGCCGCGGATTTCGAGCTGATCCTGCGTCAGCGGCAGCGGCTCAGCAGAGGCAACCCGCAACTGCCACTCCACCAGATCCTGGCCGGTGATCATTTCGGTCACCGGATGCTCGACCTGCAGCCGGGTATTCATCTCCATGAAGTAGAACGAGTCGTCGGTGTCGAGCAGAAACTCGACAGTGCCCGCGCCTTCGTAGCCGATAGCGCGCGCGGCGGTGACGGCGGCTTCGCCCATCTGCGCCCGCACGATGGGCGAGAGTCCGGGCGCCGGCGCTTCCTCGATCACTTTCTGGTGGCGGCGCTGCACCGAGCAGTCGCGCTCGAACAGGTAGACGGCGCCGCCGTGACTGTCGCAGAACACCTGGATTTCCACATGGCGCGGGCGGGTCAGGTATTTCTCGACCAGCATGGCGTCGTCGCCGAAGCTGTTTTTGGCCTCGCGCCGCGCCGCGGCCAGCGCCTCGCTGAACTCGCCGGCGCTCGTCACCACCCGCATGCCCTTGCCGCCCCCGCCGGCGGTGGCCTTGAGCAGCACCGGGTAACCCATGGCATCGGCGGCGCCGCGCAGCGCGGCCTCGTCCTGCGCCTCGCCGTGGTAGCCGGGCACCAGGGGCACGCCGGCGGTTTCCATCAGGCGCTTGGCGGCGGACTTGGAGCCCATCGCGGCGATGGCGTCCGGGGGCGGGCCGATGAAGACGATCCCGGCCTTGCGACAGGCGGCGGCGAAGGCGGCATTCTCGGACAGGAAGCCGTAACCGGGATGGATGGCCTGGGCGCCGGTGCGGCGCGCGGCGTCGAGGATGGCCTCCGCTTTCAGGTAAGAGTCCCGTGCCGGCGCGGGTCCGATGGGCACGGCTTCGTCGGCCAGCGCCACATGCAGCGCGTGCTGGTCGGCTGCGGAGTAGACCGCGACCGTGTGGATGCCGAGCCGGCGCGCGGTGCGGATCACCCGGCAGGCGATTTCGCCGCGATTCGCAATCAGGATTTTGTCGAACATGGGAGCTCGCCTTGCCAGTAAGCGGGGCTGCGCCGGCGGCGGCAGCCGGGTGGGGTCACATGCGGAACACGCCGAAGCGCGATTCGCCGATGGGACGGTTCAGGGCCGCGGAAATGCCGAGTCCGAGCACGGTGCGACTCTCCGCCGGGTCGATGATGCCGTCGTCCCAGATGCGCGCCGAAGCGAAGTAGGGATGGCCCTGGCGGTCGTAGAGCTCGACGGTGGGCTTCTTGAAGGCCGCTTCGTCCTCGGCGCTCCAGGTTTCGCCGCGCGCTTCCAGTTGCTCGCGTTTCACCTGCGCCAGCACGCCGGCGGCCTGTTCGCCGCCCATCACCGAGATGCGTGCATTGGGCCACATGAACAGCAGGCGCGGATCGTAGGAGCGGCCGCACATGCCGTAATTGCCGGCGCCGAAGGAGCCGCCGATGATCAGGGTGAACTTGGGCACCTGGGCACAGGCCACGGCGGTGACCAGTTTGGCGCCATGCTTGGCGATGCCGCCGGCCTCGTACTGGCGGCCAACCATGAAGCCGGTGATGTTCTGCAAAAACACCAGCGGGATCTTGCGCTGCGCGCACAGTTCGATGAAGTGCGCGCCTTTCTGGGCCGACTCGCTGAACAGGATGCCGTTGTTGCCCAGGATGCCCACCGGATAGCCGTGAATGCGCGCAAAGCCGCACACCAAGGTGGTGCCGAACAGGGCCTTGAACTCGTCGAAGTCGGAGTCGTCGACGATGCGGGCGATCACCTCGCGCACGTCGTAGGGATGGCGCGGATCGCGGGGCACGATGCCATGGATCTCGCGCGGATCATAGCGCGGCGCGGCGGGCGGCCGCAGGTCCATGGTCACCGGCTTGACGCGATTGAGCCGCGCCACGGCCTGGCGCGCCAACTGCAACGCATGACGGTCGTCGCGGGCGTAGTGGTCGGTGACGCCCGAGGTGCGGCAGTGGACATCGGCGCCGCCCAGATCCTCGGCGCTGACGATCTCGCCGGTGGCGGCGCGCACCAGCGGCGGGCCGCCGAGAAAAATCGTGCCCTGCTGACGCACGATGATGGATTCATCCGCCATCGCCGGCAGATAGGCGCCGCCCGCGGTGCAGGAACCCATCACCACCGCGATCTGCGGAATGCCTTTCGATGACATCACGGCTTCGTTGAAAAAGCTGCGGCCGAAGTGGTTGCGGTCCGGGAACACCTCGGACTGCATGGGCAGAAAGGCACCGCCGGAATCCACCAAGTAGATGCAGGGCAGGTGGTTTTCCTCGGCGATGGTCTGGGCGCGCAACTGCTTGGTGACGGTGAGCGGGTAGTAGGTGCCGCCCTTGACGGTGGCGTCGTTGCAGATGATCACGCACTCCTGGCCCGAGACCCGGCCGATGCCGGTGACGATGCCGGCGCCGGGCACAAAGTCGTCGTACACCTCCCAGGCCGCGAACTGGGAGAACTCCAGAAAGGGCGCGCCCGGGTCGAGCAGTTGTTGCACCCGGTCGCGGGGCAGCAGCTTGCCGCGCGCCACATGGCGCTCGCGGGATTTCGCGCCGCCGCCCAGTTTGATCTGCTCCAGCTTGGCGCGCAGATCGTCGAGCTGCGCCTGCATGTGCGTCTGGTTTTCGACGAATTCGGCGCCGCGGGTGTTGATCTTGGACTGAAGAATGGCCATGGAAGCTCAGGCGTCGCGTTGCAGGATTTTGGGGAAGGTGGCGCGGTGAAAGCCATCGTAGGCGGCATTGTTGCGTTGCGCGCGCTGGATCTTGCGGCCGAGCGGCGAGCTCAGGCACAGCGAACTGCCGCCGTCCACCCGCAGCGTGGTGCCGTTGATGTAGCTGGCGCCCTCCGAGAGCAGAAAACACACCGGCGAGCTCACTTCGGACTCGGTGCCCACCCGGTTCAGCGGCACCGACTCGGGGAAGTGGGGGATGCATTCGAGCATCTCCGGATCTTCGTACGTATCGAGTCCGGAGGAGGCGAGATAGCCCGGCGCCACCGCGTTCACGCGCACCCCGGCGTAGGCCCACTCGATTGCCATGGTCATGGTGAGGTTCTCCATGCCGGCGCGGGCGGCACCCGAATGCGCCATGCGCGGCATGCCACCGAAGTAGTCAGCGGTGATGTTGACGATGGCGCCGCCGTGTTCCTTCATCGAGCGCAGGAACACCGCTTTCGACACCAGAAAACCGCCCAGCAGATTGGTGCGCACCACGGCGAGAAAACCGTTGGCGGAGATGTTTTCCAGGTCGGACGGGAACTGGCCGCCGGCATTGTTGACCAGGCCGTGGATGGGGCCGTGGTCGGTGACAAAGCGTTCGATCACGGTGTTGACCGCCGCGTCGTCGCGGATGTCGGCGCAGCCGTAGGCGCAGCGGGCGCCCGGGTTGTCGTTCTCGATTTCCGCCTTGACGGTGGCCAGTTTCGCTTCGGTGCGGCCCATCATCAGGATGTTGGCGCCGAGCGCGGCCAGTTCATGGGCGATGCAGCGGCCGAAGCCGCTGCCGGCGCCGGTGACCAGAATGGTTTTGCCGGCAAACAGACCGGGCTTGAACACCGAGTTGTAGGACATGGGCAACTCCCCCGCGCGTGGCGCGCGTCATTTTGTGATTATCTGCCCGGCACACACAGATGTCGGGTCAACGCGACATGTGTCACCGCGCGCCATGGAGGGCGCGCTCGCGGATCAAGCACGCAAGCGCTTGATCCGGCGGGAGCCGAGTCCGGACATGCGCCGGACTCGGCGTGTCTGCACAAGTCCAGGAGGGACTTGTGCAGACCTTGAAAAGTCATCAGCGCGTCTCGGCGAACAGCTCCCGTCCCACCAGCATGCGGCGAATCTCCGAGGTACCCGCGCCGATCTCGTAGAGCTTGGCGTCGCGCAACAGGCGCCCGGTGGGATATTCGTTGATGTAGCCGTTGCCGCCCAGACACTGGATCGCCTGCAGTGCCATCTGGGTGGCGCGCTCGGCGGTGTAGAGGATCACCGCGGCGGCGTCCTTGCGCGAATCCTCGCCCCGGTCACAGGCCTTGGCGACCGCGTACAGGTAGGCGCGTGAGGTGTTGATATCCACATACATGTCGGCGACCTTGCCCTGCATGAGCTGGAATTCGCCGATCGCCTGACCGAACTGTTTGCGGTCGTGGAGATAGGGCAGCACGATGTCCAGGCAGGCCTGCATGATGCCCACCGGCCCGCCGGACAGCACGGTGCGCTCGTAGTCGAGGCCCGACATCAGTACGCGTACACCTTCGTTTTCCTTGCCGAGGATGTTTTCCGCCGGCACTTCGCAATTCTCGAACACCAGCTCGCCGGTGTTGGAGCCGCGCATGCCCAGTTTGTCGAGTTTCTGCGCGCGGCTGAAACCCGGGTAATCGCGCTCGACGATGAAGGCGGTGATGCCCTTGGGTCCGGCATCGGGACGGGTCTTGGCGTAGATCACATAGACATGGGCGTCGGGGCCGTTGGTGATCCACATCTTGTTGCCGTTGAGCACGAAGCGGTCACCCTTCTTGTCGGCGCGCAGTTTCATGCCCACCACGTCGGAGCCGGCGCCGGGCTCGCTCATCGCCAGCGCGCCGATGTGTTCGCCGGAGCACAGCCTGGGCAGGTACTTCGCGTTCTGTTCCGGGCTGCCGTTCTTGCGGATCTGGTTCACGCAGAGATTGGAGTGGGCGGCATAGGAAAGGCCCACCGCCGCCGAGGCGCGGGAGATTTCTTCCAGCGCCACGACATGGGCCAGATAGCCCATGTTGGTGCCGCCGTATTCTTCCTCGACGGTGATGCCGAGCAGACCCAGGTCACCGAACTTGCGCCACAGATCGGCGGGAAAGTCGTTGGCCTGGTCGATGGCCGCGGCGCGTGGGGCGATTTCGTTTTGCGCGAAGCGATGGACCGCATCGCGCAGTTGATCGACATCCGTGCCCAGATCGAAGTTGAGGCTTTTGTAAGGTGCGTTCATGGGCGTCCGCGACAGGTGGGCGGCGGGACTATAGCGAAGCCCGGGCGGGCGGGCAATTTGCCGGCCCGGCTTGTGGGAGCGGCGCCCCCGCCGCGATCGACCCCGGATGCCGTGCCCACCGCATCGGCCCGGGGGCGAGCCTCCTACAACAGGTGTGGTTCCCGGTCGTTGTAGGAGCGGCGCCCCCGCCGCGATGGGGTTGTACCACCGCAAACCCATCGGCCCGGCGGCGTCAGCGGCGGCCGGCGGGCCTGGGCTTCACCGTCCACCGCGTCATCATGCCGGCCGTCATGTGGTCGCCGACGTGGCAGTGATAGAGCCAGGTGCCCGGGTTGTCGGCGACCATGTCGACCGAGACCATGGAGGCGGGGAGCAGCTCGACCACGTCGGTGCGGCGGCCGTGCTCCAGCACGGTTTCGCCATGCCAGTGGGCGGTGTGCAGGTCCACCTCGGAGCCCAGTGCCACCAGATGCCAGCGCACCCGTTCGCCCGCGATGGCCTCCAGCCCGCGCAGGTTGCCGAAGATATAGCCGTTCATGGCGTGCTTGAGTCCGCCTTCGGCGCCGTCTTCCTCGTCGAATACCATGAACAACGTGGTGAAGTCCCGGTCCACATCGCGCGGGCGCGGATCGGCCCGTGAAATCGCCATGCCCTTCCGGGTGACCACGAGGGTGCCGATCAGACCCTGGTAGATATCATCGACGTGGTCCACGTGGGAGTGATACAGCCAGACGATCGAGGATGGATCGGCGGGGCCGGGGCCGGCTTTCTCATCCACCACCCAGGTGTAGGTGAAGCTCGCGCCGGGCGCGATCGAAGCGCCGGCGCCGCGGTGATCCGCGCCGTCATTGTCCTCGTCGTAACGCAACCCGTGGGGATGCATGGAGAAGGGCCGGTCGGCGCGGTTCAGGAAATGCACCTTCAGGGTATCGCCGACCTCGCCCACTAACTCCGGCCCCAGGATGCCCCGCCATTCCGGCTGCGGGACGGGGGTCTTGTAGCTGGCGTCGGTGTAGCCGACAAAGCGGTACTTGGCGTAGCGCAGTCGCTCACCCCAGGGACCCATGTCGCGCCGGGGTGGATCAGGTTCTTGCCGGACGGCGCGTAATCCCAGGTTACCGGTTCGGCGGCTACCCAGTACTCACGATTCTGGCCGGCCGTGGCGATCAGGGGCGTGGCAGCCAGTACCAGCAGCACGGTCACGAACGATGATTTCATGCGGACGTTTACCTCGGAGATGGGCGCAATGGCCCGGACCGGCGGCGATTGTAGCGGTCCTTGTTTAATATCTCAAATGATAATTAGTTGCATTAACACGTGGGGCGGCCCTAGAATCCCCCCGGATCAAGCACCCTTCAAGTCCTGCATCAAGGAGACCTGCAATGAAAATAGTTCTGCGAGCGGCCGCATTGGCGACTGTTCTTGGCTTTCCCGCCGCGCTGACGGCGGCGCCTGAACCCTCTGAGCCCACCATGGCCGAAGTCATGCGTCTGTTGAAAGAACAGCAGGCGGAGATCGAGGCCCTGAAAGCCCAGTTGCGCCACACTGAAACCAAGGTCGCGGAAACGGCGACGGCGGTGGAAGCCACCGCGAGCGCGGTCGAGACCGTAACCGAACGGAGCGACAGCTATGCCAAAGTCGCCGACTGGGCCGAGCGCACCCAGATTGGCGGCTACGGAGAGATCCATTACAACAACCGGGAGAACGGCGGCACCGACCAGATCGATGCCCACCGTTTCGTCATGTACCTCGGCCACGACTTCAATGACAAAGTGCGGTTTTTTTCCGAAGTGGAACTCGAGCACTCGCTGGCCGGCGACGGCGAGCCCGGCGAGGTGGAACTCGAGCAGGCCTATGTGGAGTGGGATTACGCCGAGCGCCAGAGCGCGAAATTCGGCCTGTTTCTGGTACCCGTCGGGATCCTCAACGAAACCCATGAGCCCCATACGTTCTACGGAGTGGAACGCAATAGCGTGGAGAGTCGTATCATTCCTTCGACCTGGTGGGAATCCGGCGTGATGCTGGGTGGCGAAATCGCGCCCGGCTTGCGCTATGACCTGGGCGCACACAGCGGTTTCGAGACCGCTGCCACGGGTAGCGGCGCGCTGGATATCCGCGCCGGGCGCCAGAAATCCGCGGAAGCCACTGCCGAGGAATTTGCCTACACGGGGCGGCTGCGATACACCGCAGTTCCCGGTCTCGAGCTTGCGGTGGCGGCGAATTACCAGGAAGACCTGCTGCAGGGTCAGGTGGCCGGCGCCGACAAGGCGAGTGGTCTGCTCTACGAGACCCACGCCATTTACCAGGCGGGACCCTTCGGGTTCAGGGCGCTTTACGCGGAGTGGCACATTGACGGCGACCAGGCCAAAGCGCTCGGCAAGGACGAACAGAACGGCTGGTATCTCGAGCCCTCCTGGCGTCTTACCCGGAAGCTCGGTTTCTTTGCCCGTTACAGCGAATGGGACACGCAGGCTGGAGGTCATGATGACACCCAGGTCGAAGAGGTCGATTTTGGCTTCAATTATTGGTTGGTGGACAATGTGGTGTTGAAGGCGGACTGGGTTGATCAGCACAACGGCGACGGCGATGGCTTCAACCTGGGCCTTGGCTGGAGTTTCTGACCCTTGGCCAGCCCGATCAATCTGCCGCGTGCCGGGATCCTGTTGCTCGCTCTGGCGGCGCTGTGCCCGGCGTTGGTCAAGGCCGAGGGTGTCTATCTGACGCCGGATGAATTCCGGGTCCAGGCGTTCGGCGGTGCCGAATCGACACCGCAAACCCTGTGGCTGTCGGCGCCGCTGAAGGAGGCGGCGGCTGACATTCTCGGGCATCCGTTCGGGCAACTGCGGGTGCGCTACTGGCGGCACGGCGACCGTACCGCCTGGGTGATCGACGAGATCGGCAAGACCCATCCCATCACCATCGGGGTAGCGGTGGAGCAGGGCGTCGTGGCGGCCATCCGGGTGCTGGAGTTTCGCGAAAGTCGCGGCGAGGAAGTGCGCCTGCCCTTTTTCACCGACCAGTTCATTGGCGCCGGATTGGATGCGGGGGGTGGGCGCGAGCTCGATCGCCCTATCGATGGCATCACCGGGGCCACGCTTTCGGTGCACGCGATGGAGCGAGTGGCGCGGCTCGCGCTCTTTTTTCATGCCCAGGCTCTACGCCCGACTTCTGCCTCAGGTACTGTTCAATGAAGCTTCCCGATAAGGGTCCCGCAACCGAATCCAACAGTGCGCTCAAGCGCTGGCACCGCCGCATGGGCGTGGCGGCGGCCTTGTTTGTGATCCTGCTCGCGTTCAGCGGGTTTGCCCTCAATCACCCCGGGCTGCTGGAGCTGGACCGCTGGGTGGTGCGCTCGCCGGTGGTGCTGGGCTGGTACGGCATCGTGCTGCCCGACGCCATCAACGGCTTTGCTGTTGATGAACACTGGGTGAGTCAGGTGGGCGGCAAGCTGTTCCTCGATACGGCGCCGCTGGCAGGCTGCCGTGGCGAGCTGGTGGGCGCCGCGAAAATCGGTGAGGAAATGGCCGTCGCCTGTCAGGGCGAATTGCTGTTGTTTTCCGCCACGGGCGAGTTGCTGGACCGGATCGACGCCACCTATCGCTTGCCGGTACCGGTGGAGGCCCTGGGCGCGCGGGATGGTCAGCTGCTGTTGCGCGGCCAGGGCAAGTCCTTCCGGGTGGAGCCCGAGGCGCCTGCCTTTACGGTTCTGAACGGCGCCGAGCCGGCCTGGTCAGTGGCCGCGCCGTTGCCTCCGGCGCTGGTGGCGAAAGCTCGCACCCCAGGCCGCGGGCGATGCGATCACGCTTGAACGGCTGGTGCTGGACATTCACAGCGGTCGCATTCTGGGGCGCTGGGGCGTGTACTGGATGGACGGCGTGGCGGCGCTGATGGTGCTGCTCGCACTGACCGGCTTGAAGGCCTGGAGACGCGAACAGCGCTGACCGGGTTCAGCTGTTTTCGTCGCGCAATTGCAGGTCGATGCTGCCGTCGTCGCCGACCTGCACCCACACCGACATCGGGCGGCAGCAGACCGGGCAATCCTCGATGTACGACTGTTCCTCCACCGAGCAGTCCACCACCAGTTCGATGGTTTCGCCGCAGCAGGGACAGTCGGTTGTGGCGCAGTCGGTCAGGTTCATGGGCGGGGCACGGCGGACGCAGGCACAGCAGTATAAGCAGTATAAATTGAACCGGCGCAGGTCCTGCGTTTAAATGGTCGCCCTTCACCCACTCGTACCTCACCAGGAGTCAAGCCATGGCGGAAGCCTATATCGTCGGTGCCCTGCGCACCGCTACCGGTCGCAACCGCGGCCGCCTGAGCAAGATCCACCCGGTTGACCTGGGCGCCATGCTGGTCGACGGTCTGCTCGACCAGGTCGGCATCGATCCGGGCAAGGTCGATGACCTGATTTTTGGCTGTGTATCCCAGTACGGTGCGCAGGCCGGCAACGTGGCGCGCAATGTCGCGCTGTCGTCGCGGCTCGGCGAGGCGGTACCCGGCACCACGGTGGACCGCCAGTGCGGTTCGGCGCAGCAGGCGATTCACTTCGCCGCCCAGGCAGTGATGTCCGGCACTCAGGACGTGGTGATCGCCGGCGGCGTCGAATCGATGTCCCTGGTTCCCATGTTTTCCGCCGTCGATGACGCCGCCGAAAAAGGCCGCGGCAAACCCAAGGGCGCGCGCCTCGAAGAACGCTATCCCGGTATCGAATTCAGTCAGTTCATGGGCGCCGAAATGCTTGCCAAAAAATACGGCATCACCCGCGAGGAACTCGACGATTTCGGCTATGCCAGCCACATGAAAGCCGCCGAAGCCACCGCGAATGGCAAGTTCCGTCAGGAAATCCTGCCGCTGGAGCTCACTCTGGAAGACGGTCGCATCCTGATTCACGACGCTGACGAGGGCATTCGTCCCAACGCAAGTCGCGATGCGATGAAAACCCTGGAGCCACTGGCGCCGGGCGGCGTGATCACGGCGGGCACGGCGAGCCAGATCAGCGATGGCGCGGCGGCGGTGATGGTCGCCAACGCAGCGGCCGTGGAAAAATACGGCCTCAAGCCGCGCGCCCGCATTTGCGCCCTGGCCGTGGTTGGTTCGGACCCGGTGATCATGCTGGAAGGGCCGATTCCCGCTACCCAAAAGGCGCTGGAGCGTGCCGGTCTCACCATCGACGACATCGACCTCTATGAAATCAACGAAGCTTTCGGGTCGGTACCCCTGGCCTGGGCCAAGGCGGTCGGCGCCGATCTGGCCAAGCTCAATGTGAATGGCGGGGCGCAGGCCAACGGCCATCCCCTGGGCTGCACCGGCGCCAAGCTGATGACCACGCTGCTCAACGAACTGGAGCGCCGCAAGGGCCGCTACGGCCTGCTCGCCATCTGCGAAGGCGGCGGCACCGCCAACGCCACCATCATCGAGCGCCTGGACAGTTGAGACACCGCCTCCGGGTGCCGACGGTCGGCGCCCGGAGATCCGCGGATCGCGATCATGCAGAGAGCCTGCCTCGAACAACTCTTCACCGTGCGCGATTTCGTGCGCTGGGGTACCAGCCGTTTCACCGAGGCTGGACTCTGGTTCGGCCACGGCACCGACAACGCCTGGGACGAAGCCGTGGTGCTGGTGTGTGCCGCCCTGCACCTGCCCCTTCAGTCGGGTCCGCATGTGCTGGATGCACGCCTTCTCGAGAGCGAGAAGCACCGCGTGCTCGAGTTTCTGGAACGCCGCGTCGAGGAGCGCCTGCCGGCGCCCTATATCACCGGCGAAGCCTGGTTTGCCGGACTGAAGTTTCAGGTCGACGAGCGGGTGCTGGTGCCGCGTTCGCCCTTCGCGGAGCTGATCGAGCAGGGCTTCAGGCCCTGGCTGGTGCGTGCGCCGGAGCGCATTCTCGACCTCTGCACGGGCTCCGGTTGCATCGGCATCGCCTGTGCGCTGGCGTTTCCCGACGCCGAGGTGGATCTGGCCGACATCTCGGTAGATGCCCTGGATGTCGCCGAAGCCAACATTGCGCAGCACGAACTCGAACGCCGGGTGCGTACGGTCGAGAGCGATCTGTGCGACGGTCTGGAAGAAGCCTACGACCTGATCGTCTGCAATCCGCCCTATGTGGATGCCGACGACTATGCCGCGATGCCCGACGAATACCACAACGAGCCTGCGCTCGCCCTCGCCGCCGGTCCCGACGGCCTGGACCTGGTGCGCCGTCTGTTGCGGGAGGCGCCCGACTGGCTGCAGGACGATGGTCTGCTGTTCGTCGAAGTCGGCAACTCCGCGCTGGCGCTGGAAGAACGTTATCCGGAAATCCCTTTCACCTGGGTCGAGCTGGAGCGCGGCGGCGACGGCATCTTTGTCTTGACCCGCGACGAACTGCTGGCGGCCCAGGCGTTCCTTGATTAGCGGGCCGGGAACAACCGCGGATTGAAAAACGGGGGCTGTTCCGGACAGCCCGGTAACCCTGGTTCCCGCGCTCACGGGAACCCAGGAATATCAGGGCCTTGTGGATGATCGCTTTCGCGGGTGTGGTAGCGCCCGACGCGCTGCGAGGCCCAACACGGTTTCGAAGCCCCCACGCGCCCCTATAATGCAATCCCATTGGCAAGGGAGTCTGGCGTGTCCGGCAATACCATCGGCAAACTGTTCACGGTTACCACGTTCGGTGAGAGTCACGGCCCGGCGCTCGGCTGCGTCGTCGATGGCTGCCCGCCCGGCCTGGCGCTCACCGAAGCCGATTTGCAGCCTGACCTGGACCGGCGCAAACCCGGGCAGTCGCGCTACACGACCCAGCGCCGCGAGGAGGATCGGGTCCGCATTCTTTCGGGTGTCTTCGAAGGCGTCACCACCGGCACGCCGATCGGCCTGCTGATCGAGAACACCGACCAGCGCTCCAAGGATTACCGCGCGATCCAGCAGTCGTTCCGGCCCGCCCATGCGGACTACACCTATTTCCAGAAGTACGGCATCCGCGACCACCGCGGCGGCGGCCGCGCCTCGGCGCGGGAAACCGCGATGCGCGTCGCGGCCGGTGGCATCGCCAGGAAATACCTGCGCGAGCGCTACGGCGTCGAAGTGCGCGGCTATCTGAGCCGCCTGGGACCGTTCGCGATCGGCACGGTCGACTGGAATGAAATCGACAACAACCCGTTTTTTTGCCCGGATGCGGCGCTGGTGCCCGAGCTTGAAGCCTTCATGCAGGCGCTGGTGAAGGAGGGCGATTCCATCGGTGCCGAAATCACCGTGCAGGCCAGCGGCGTGCCGCCCGGCTGGGGCGAGCCGGTATTCGACAAGCTCGACGCCGCCATCGCGGGCGCCATGATGAGCATCAACGCGGTCAAGGGTGTGGCTGTCGGCGACGGTTTCGACGTGGTCACTCAACGGGGTACCGAACATCGCGACGAGATGACGCCCGCCGGGTTTCTGTCGAATCATGCCGGCGGCGTATTGGGCGGCATTTCCAGCGGCCAGGACATTCGGGTGCGGCTCGCGCTCAAGCCCACCTCCAGCCTGCGGCTGCCCGGGCGCGGTGTCGATACGGCAGGCCAGGAAGTCGAAGTGGTCACCACCGGCCGTCACGATCCCTGCGTCGGTATCCGCGCCACTCCCATCGCCGAAGCCATGCTGGCGCTGGTACTGATGGACCACGCCCTGCGCCATCGCGGGCAGAACCAGGATGTCGTCTCGGGGCTGCCGCCGTTGGGCGCTCAGGACTCCGGACGCTGATTGAGCGCCCCCGGAGTTAGCGGCCCGATTCCGTACTGGCGGCTTTCCGGGTTCTATTTTTTCTACTTCGCGCTGCTGGGCGGGCTGTACCCGTACTGGCCGCTGTACCTGCGCGGACTGGGATTTGCGCCGGAACAGATCGGCGCGCTGTTCGCCATCCCGCTCATCACCAAGGTCGTCGCGCCCAACCTGTGGAGCTGGCTCGGCGACTGGAGCGGGCGGCGTCTGGGCATCCTTCGCCTGGGTTCGCTGCTCGCATTCCTGTGTTTTCTGGGCATCTTCGCCGACGACAGCCTGCCCTGGCTGGTCGTGGTGCTGGCCGGCTACAGCTTTTTCTGGAACGCGGTGCTACCCCAACACGAGGTGATCACGCTCGGTTTTTTGGGATCCCGGCCCGAGCGCTACAGTCGCATCCGGCTCTGGGGCTCGATCGGTTTCATCGCCGCCGTGGTGGGCGTGGGTTTCTGTTTCGAGACCTGGGGCATCGGTTGGTTTCCGGTCGCCGGATCCTTGCTGCTGGCGACCATTCTGGCGAGCAGCCTGATGATTCCCCGGCCGGCAACGGGTGTCCGCGAGCGCCATTGGCAGCCGCTGCATGTTGCGGCACGGCAGCCGGCGGTGCTCGCCTTTCTTGCCGCCGGTTTGCTGTTGCAGGTGGCGCACGGCGCCTACTACAGTTTCATCAGCATTCACCTGGAAGCCCTGGGCTACAGCCGGTCCGCCATCGGTGTGCTGTGGTCGGTGGGGGTGGTGGCGGAAATTCTGGTGTTCATGGTGATGCACCGGGTGCTGCTGCGCTTTGGCGTGCGCGCCGTGCTGCTGGTGAGCCTGCTGTTCGCGGCGCTGCGTTGGTGGCTGATCGGCAACTGGAGCCAGTCGCTGTGGCTGCTGGTCGCCGCCCAGTCGCTGCACGCGTTCAGCTTCGGCACCTTCCACGCTGCCGGGGTCGAAACCATCCGCCGGCTGTTCGGACCGGGTGCCCAGGGCGGCGGTCAGGCGCTGTACGGTGCAGTGAGTTTCGGCCTCGGCGGCGCCATGGGTTCCTGGCTCGCCGGCCGCTTCTGGCATCTGGGGGCGACGCTGGTGTTCGATGTGGCCGCGCTGGCCTGTGTGGTAGCGGCGCTGATCGCCTGGTATGGATTTCGCGATCAGCGCCTGCGCGATTGACGGGTACTCAAAGCGGATTGAGTCGCTAGCAGTTTTTCAACAAGCTGCTAGGCGCTGGTGCCGGTCACCGCGCGATGAATGGCGCGCTGGAAATGCGCGAGCGAAGGTTCGTTGCAGCCGATCAATACTTCCTTCATCACGCCCGCCTGATAGCCCCGTTCCATGTCGATCTGCATGGCGATGTCTTCGCCGTCCACGGTGCGGATCGCCAGATCCACGTTGGCTTCCCAGTATTTGCGTGCCTTGTCGGTGGCGGGTGGCTCCGGTACATAGCAGTCGAAATAGACCAGACAGCGATCCGGGCGGTCCTCGGCAGGAAACAGGCGCCAGGTCTCCACATGATCGGCCTGCATCACGAAGACGGTGTTGGGGAACAACTGGTAGGAGATCGCCGTGTGTTTGACGAAATCCCAGTCCGCTTCGGGCTGGTCGCGCAGAGTCTGAATACTTTTGCGCACCACGGCTTCGCGGTTGTTGAGGCCGAAGGCATCGAACAGGCACAGGTTGGCGAAGAAGATGGGCGCCACCGTGTCCCGGTGCAGGGGTGCGAAATGGTAGGGTTCGAGAAAGGTATCGATGGGCATCTTCCAGTTGGCGGGCCGTTCCAGCACCCGGCTTTCGAAATGGCTGTAGCCGGCCAGGTGGTAGGACGCCAGATCCTGCTCCATTCCGCCGAGGTGCGCGTCGAGTGTTGCGACATCGAGCGTTCCGTCCGGGTCCGGCAACACCCAGAGCATGCCGTCACGTTCGATAAGCGGCAGCGGCACCAGGCCATGATTGGCGCGCGCGACGCCGGGAAACGAGCGCTCATCGGGGATGACGACCAGATCGCCCTGACGGTCGTAGCGCCAGGCGTGGTACGGACAGCTGAAACCGCTCGCGCGACCGCATCCCTTGACCACCGGCGCGCCCCGGTGCCGGCACTGGTTGACGAAGGCGCGCGCAGTGCCGTCGTCGCCGCGCACCAGCAGGACGGGCAGCCCGGCGTGATCCTCGGCGACATAGTCGCCCGGCTTGGCGATGCGTCCGGAGAGGCCCACAAACAGCGGATAGTGCCGAAACAGGGTGGCTTTCTCCCGCTCCAGCCAGTCGCGATCAATGTAGGTGGCGACCGGATTGCGGGTCACCTCGGGTGCGAGATCCGTGGTGCCGGCGTCGATATGAGCAAAAGCGCGCTTGACGAGCTCGATCTGGAGAGATTGCTGCATGGTGAGCGCAAACCCGGTGGCCGGTGGAGGCCCCGGTTATACACCGCGAGACACGCTCGCTGCAAACCGGGTCAGCAGCCCGTGGGTGCGGGGCGGATGGACGTAGCGAATGGGAGTTGACTGTCAGTTTACTACTGAGTAGGTTGGGTCCGGCACGCGCGGCGCGCATCGCAGCATTCATCCGGCACCCATCCGGCAACAAGCACTTCAAAAGCACAGGGGAGTACAGGCGTTGGCAAAATCTGATTGGCAACAGAAGACCATTACCGCCGCGGGTGCGGAGCTGAGCTACATCAAGGGTGGCAAAGGCAGGCCCCTGCTGGTGCTGCACGAGGAGCTGGGCAATCCCGGCTGGCTGGCATGGCAGCGGAAACTGGCCGGCCGGCGCAAGCTGATCGTGCCGTTGCACCCCGGGTTCGGGGTGTCGCCGCGCATCGACTGGATTCGCACCATCGGCGATCTGGCCAACTACTATGCCCAGGTCATGGTCGAGGAGGGTTGGGTCGGTGCCGATGTCGTCGGCTTTTCCCTGGGCGGCTGGATCGCGGCCGAAATGGCGGCGCAGAATCCGGCCCAGTTCGCGAGCCTGACGCTGGTGGCGCCGTTCGGCATCAAGCCGCCGCGCGGCATGATTCGCGACATCTACGAAGCGCCCACCGAACACTACATCGCCGCCAGTGTGAAGGATGTTGCGGCCACCCCGGAATTTTCCTCTCTGTTCGGCGGTGCCGTGACACCGGAGCAGTTCGAACGCTTCCAGGATGCCACCGCGGAGTCGGCGCGCCTTGCCTGGCAACCCTATATGAGCAATCCCGCGCTCTATAACCGCCTGGGGCTGGTGCGGAATCTCCCGACCCTGATCATCTGGGGCGAAGACGACGGCATCGCTCCGGTGAGTGCGGCGGCACTGTTCCATGAGGCCATTCGGGGCTCGAAGCTGGTGCTGCTCAAGAATTGCGGTCACCGTCCCGAGATCGAGCAGACCGACAAATTCGTGAAGAAACTGAAAGCCCATTTGTCCTGAAGCGCGCCCGCGGCAGCCCGCCGCGCCCAGATACCGGAGGATTCACCATGCACATTACGACCTTCACCGAACGCCCCTACGCCTATGTTCCGGAGGAAGAGGTAATCAAGAACGCGAGCTTTTTCGGGGTTTCCAACAAGTTTCTCGACCCGGTCAAGGGCGGCGCCCTGTTCAACCGCTATCTGGACGAAAAGCTCTACGCCGAGGAGCTCGGTTTCGACGGCGTCATGCTCAACGAACACCACGCCAACCCCTTCACCATGGGCGCGGTGATGGATGTCGAGGCGGCCATTCTGGCCCGTATCACCAAGCGGGTGAAGATCGCGCTGATGGGCAATCCGTTGCCGGTCGCGGACCCGCTGCGGCTCGCCGAGGAACTCGCCACCATCGACATGATCTCGGGCGGCCGTCTCATCACCGGCTGGGTACGGGGCGCGGGTTGCGAGCAGATCGCCAACAACATCAACCCGACCTACAACCGCGAGCGTTTCGACGAGGCCCACGACTTCATCATCAAGGCGTGGACCAAGGATGGCCCCTGGCGCTACGAGGGCAAGCACTACGAATACCGCCATGTGAACCCCTGGCTGAAACCGATCCAGAAGCCCTTTCCCCAGACCTGGATTCCGAGTCTGGTGAGCCCCGAGACCGCAGTGTTTGCCGCGAAGAACCGCTATACCTACATCGCGCTCGCAACTTTTTTGCCGCCGACCATGGAAATGTGGAATCTCTACGCCGATACCGCCGCCGCGGAAGGCTACCAGGCCGGGCCCGAGTGTTTCGGCTATCTGCAGAAGATCGTCTGCGCCGACACCGAAGCCGAGGCCTATGAGTTGGGCAAGAACTACGTCTACGGTGGTGGTCAGCCCGCCTTCGCGCGCCCCGAGTGGATGTTCCCGGCCGGTTACAACTCGAAGGCGGCGACCAAGCGCCTGGCCTATGCGCTGTCGGACCCGGAGACCAACGAAGCGGTGGTATCCGGCAAAAGCGCCGGGAGCGGCATCGATGTGGCGGCGACCCGCAAATACAATCACGAAGTGCTCTACGAAAATCTGCTCCGCAACCGCCAGATCATCGTGGGTACGCCGGACTCGGTGCTGCCCAAGGTTCGTCATATCCTGGAGACATTGCGTCCCGGGGTGTTCTCGATCTGGCACATCGAGGGTGGTTCGACCACGCATGAGCAGTCCATGAACAGCATGCGGCTGCTGGCCGAGAACGTGCTGCCGAAGATGCGCGAGTGGGCGCAGGAACTGGATTTGCCAGGGCCGGACGAAGTCCAGCCCGGTTCGCGCAAACTGCCTCCCAGCGGCCAGCGCGATCCCGTGTGCGATGCCGGCGTGAAAGCAGCCTGACGCCATACCCGGGCGCGGCGGTTAGCCGCGCCCGGGTATGATCGCGGCACTTGCCGAACCGGGCGGACAGGGACGTGACCACTGTCAAATGGGTGTTGCGAAGCGATCGTTTTGAAGCGCAGCGCGCCGCGAGCTCGGCAAACAGGAAAATGGCAAAACACAGGGTGCCGCGAGTTCGCACACGAGTTCAGCGCAGAAGTGTTGGGCGCGAGCGCGGACCCGGTTGGGAATTTGCTGTCGTGCGGGTGTCGTGCGGGATTGGTCGGAGAGACAGGATTTGAACCTGCGACCCCTGCCTCCCGAAGGCAGTGCTCTACCAGTCTGAGCTACTCTCCGTCATGCCCCGTGCGCGGGGCGGCGCATTATAGCACCGGCCCTTTCGCTGTAAATTGCCGGGCCCTGCAAATTGTCATGGCAACCCGGCGGGGCCGGGCCGGAGCAGCGGGTCGTTTGCATCCGGGGTGCGGCGCTCTTAGGATAGGGCCGAGTCGCGCGGTTCGCCGTTGCGAGCACGGCGTCCGGATACTCGCATCCGGCCAGACAAGAAGATCGAGACATCGCGCACAGTCAGGGCGGTTACGCAACCATGGGTTCGACACATCCATCCAGCACCGACAAGATCCGCGAAAAGAAGCGGCAGTTTCTCGCGCGCGAGCAGCGAATCGTCGAGTGCGCGTTGCGTTGCCTGCTGCGCGATGGCATCGATCAGGTGACGGTGGCCGCCATCGCCGAAGAGGCCGGCATCGGCAAGGGTACGGTCTACAAGCACTTTCAGAGCAAATCCGAGATTCTCGCGCGCATCCTGATCGATTACGAAAGCCGCATCCGCGCCAATATGGATGAAGGTATCGCGGCCGCCGAAGCTGGCAATCCCGGCGCCATGGTGAAGGCCTATTTCCATTCGCGGCTTTCGAATCCCGGGCTGGATCGCCTGGTGCAACAACTCGAAGAGCGTATTCAGAATGATCCGCTGGTGGAGAAGCAGGTCAGCGAACTGCACGAGATGCGGCGCGTGACCACTGAGCGGATCGGCGTCATGGTAAGTCAGCTCATCGCACGCGGAGTGCTGGAGGATGTCCCGCCCCACTACCATTACCTTGCCTGCTGGGCGCTTGCCCAGGGCGCCGTGGACGTGTGCTTCAACAAGGGGTTTGCCGATCAATTCGGCGACAAGGACGATCTGCTGCGATTCATCACCGGCATCGGCATGACCATGGGCAACAAGGGCCAGTTGCGGGACATCTGAGCACCGTGCCCCAGCTTTCGCTCGACGACATCCAGGCCGGCGCCGAGCGCGCGCGGCAGGGCGGTGGACTGCCGCCGGTCGAGCGCTGGGATCCGCCACTTTCGGGCGACATCGATATCCGCATTGCGCGCGATGGTACCTGGTACCACGAAGGTGGCGCCATCAACCGTCTGGAACTGGTGCGACTCTTTTCCGGCCTGCTCAAGCGCGAAGACGATCAGTACTATCTGGTAACCCCGGAGGAAAAGTGGCGCATCCAGGTGGAAGACGCGCCCTTTGTGATCGTGGCGCTGGAGCGCAAGGTCGATGCTGCCGGGACGCAACAACTGGTGTTTGCCACCAACGTCGGCGATCAGGTGATCGCCGGGCCGGATCATCCGCTGCGCGTGGTCGAGACCGCGACGCGCGGGACAGCTCCCTATCTGCTGGTACGGCGCAACCTCGAAGGTCTGCTCAGCCGGCCGGTGTACTACCAACTGGTCGAGATCGCCGAGCCGGCCCCCGACGGAGACGGTTATGGCGTTGCCAGCGGCGGTATTTTTCATCGTCTCGGTTGAGCCCGGCGGGTGCCGCGCGGCGAGCCCCACGGAATAGCCCCGACCGTTTTTTCATACTGACAAACACGGAGCCTCATCATGAGTGGCATGACAGCGACACCGGTCATCGAGATCGGCAGCGGCAAGTTGCAAGGTAACGAAAAGGGCGGCGTGCTCGTGTTCAAGGGCATTCCCTATGCCGCGCCGCCAGTCGGCGAGCGACGCTGGCTGCCGCCGGCCGACCCGCTGCCCTGGGCCGGGATTCGGGATGCGGGGGATTTCGGCGACTGGGCGCCCCAGAACAAGGGTGCACTGGACGACGTCATGGGCGCCGAAGCGGGCACCCAGTCCGAGGCCTGCCTCACCCTCAATGTCTGGACGCCCGGACGCGCCGGCAAACGCCCGGTAATGGTGTGGATCCACGGCGGCGGTTTCACCATCGGCTCGGGCGCCCAGGGTATCTACGAGGGCGGAACTCTCGCCCGCCACGGCGACGTGGTGGTGGTAACCATCAACTATCGGCTGGGAATCCTGGGCTTCGCGCCGCTGGCTGCGGTGACCGCTGGTCGCATCCCGGCCACCGGCAACGAGGGGCTGCTCGATCAGGTCAAGGCGCTGGCCTGGGTGCGCGACAACATCGGTCATTTCGGCGGCGATCCCGGCAATGTCACCATCTTCGGCGAGTCCGCCGGTGGCATGAGCGTTGGCAATCTGCTTGCGTTGCCGGCGGCGCGAGGGCTGTTTCACAAGGCGATTCCCCAGTCCGGCGCCTGTCACACCTGCGCCGATGCGGCCACTGCCGCGCGGCGCGGCGAGGCCATCCTCAAGGCCCTGGCGCTCGACGCCGATGGCTTGCGCAAGGCCCCGCTCGCGGATCTGCTGCGCGCCCAGCGCCTGATGGAAGGCGGGCGCGTCGAGGGCTACCCCCTGGCCGTGATCGGGGGCCTGCCGTTCATGCCGGTAGTGGATGGCGTGGTCATGCCCCACAACCCCATCGATGCGGTGGCGGCAGGCGTTGCCGCCGGCATCCCGGTGCTGGCGGGCAGCACGCTGGATGAGTGGAAGCTGTTCGGCATTCCGGCCAAGGCGATCCAGCAACTGGACGAAGCCGGCCTCGCCAAGCGCCTGGGCTATCTGGTGGGCGACGAGCACACCCCCGGTCTGGTCGCCGCCTACCGCGCCGCGCTGCCGGCGCGCGGGATCGAGCCCAGCGTTCCCGAAGTCTTCATGGCGATCCAGACCGACCGTATCTTCCGCATCCCGGCGTTGCGTCTGCTGGAGCGCCAGCGCCCCCACGAGGCGCGGGTATTCAACTACCTGTTCGACTGGCCGTCGCCGGCGGTGGGCGGGCGCCTCGGTTCGCCCCATGCGGTGGAGCTGGCCTATGTGTTCGGCACCTACAGCAAACCGGGCGCGAAAAAATTCTACGGCGAAGGGGAGGGCGCGGCCGCCCTGGCGGCCATGACCATGGACGCCTGGACCCGGTTCGCCCACGGCGGCGATCCCGGCTGGCCCGCCTACGAGACCGGGCAGCGCACCACGGCGCTGCTGGGTGCGAGCCGGCGGATTCTCGCAAAGCCCCTGGAAGCCGAACGCCGCGCCTGGGATCGGGTGCCGGATCGCTGGCTGGGATCCCTCTAGCAGCCTGTCGGACTTTCCCACCCTTCGGGTTAAAATTGCACACCTTCCGAAACACCCGATGACATGAGCCGATTTCGCCCCATTGATCGTCAGACCGACTACCTTCTTCCCCCTTCGGTGCAGGACTGGTTGCCGGAGTCACACTTGGCGCGGTACGTGGTGGATGTGGTCGAAGGGCTGGACCTGTCGGCGTTTGAGCGCGCTTACGCCGGTCGCGGCAGTGAGGCCTACCACCCGGCGCTGCTGCTCTCGCTGTTGATTTACGGCTACGCCACCGGCACTCACTCAAGCCGCAAGATCGAGCGTGCGACCTACGATTCGCTGGCGTTTCGTTTCATCGCCTGCGACCAGCACCCGGACCACGACACGCTGTCGCACTTTCGCCGGCGCTTCGGCGAGCAGTTTGCGGCGATTTTCGTGCAAGTGCTGCAGGTGGCCCGGGAAAACCAGCTCTCGCGATTTGGCACGGTGAGCCTGGACGGCACCAAGGTCCACGCCAACGCCTCGCGGCACAGCGCCTTGTCGTATGGGTACGCCGAGAAGATCGAAGCGCAGCTCAAGGCCGAAGTGCAGGAGATGCTGGCACTGGCCGAAGCGGCGGATCAGAGCACGGTTCCCGATGGCGTCAGCCTGCCCGACGAGATCCAGCGGCGCGAGGATCGCCTGGCCGCGATCGCGCGAGCCAAGGCGGTCATCGAAGAGCGCGCCCAGGCGCGTGACGAAAGGGCGCAGGCCGAGTACCAGGCCAAGCTGGCCGAGCGCGAGGCGAAGCAAAAGGCGACCGGCAAGAAGCCCGGCGGCAAGCCGCCGGCGCCGCCACAAACCGGCCCGCGCGCGGACGATCAGGTCAATCTGACCGACGAAGACTCACGCATCATGAAGGTGTCGAGCGGCGGATTCGATCAGTGCTACAACGCGCAGGCTGCGGTCGACACCGAATCGATGCTGATCCTGGTCCCACACATCACTCAGGCCGGCAACGACAAGGAGCAGGTGGCGCCGACGCTGGCGGCGCTGCAGCGCCTGCCCGATGGATTGCGCCAGCCGGATCAGCTGTTGGCAGACACGGGCTACTGCAGCGCGAAGAACGTCAAGGCCTGCCATGATGCCGGGATCGAACCGCTGATGGCGGTGGGTCGCGATGCGCACCACCCGGCCTGGCGCGATCGTTTTGAAGAGCCTGCGGCGCTACCGGCCGACAACCCGGTCGATCAGATGAAGCACACCCTCAAGACCCAGGCCGGGCGGGCGGCCTATGCGCTGCGCAAGCAGACAGTGGAGCCGGTATTCGGCATCATCAAGTCGGTGATGGCCTTCCGCCAGTTTCTGCTACGCGGCCTGGCCAATGTTGGCCACGAATGGACGCTGGTTTGCCTGGCGTGGAACTTGAAACGCATGGCCGTGTTGCAGCCCAAATCCGTCCGAATGGCCTGAAAGCGGGGCAAGCATGCTCGGTTCAGCGAAAATGGCGGCGAAATCGGCCAAAACATGCACCTCAGTGGTGCAAATCCACAATATCCCCCACGGAATCCAATGGCCGTGAGGTTAAGTCCGACAGGCTGCTAGCCGTCTCTGCGCCAAGTCGATCGATAGCGGGCGCCAGGCCGGAGCGCCAGGCGCTTGGGCATCGATGTGGTGATTGATAGATTTATATTGAATAATAACAAAATTATTTATTCTTTTTATTGCTAGAATGTCTCCGTTATCTTTGCTCGCGGAATGGAGGGTGTCTGATGAATTCCGCGCAACTGAAGTGTCAATCATTGCCCACACAGTTATCCGCTGAGTTGGCGCGCCAACTCGATGGCTTGCGCTACGGGACCATCGAACTCACCGTCCACGACGGCCGCATCGTACAGATCGAGCGGCGGGAAAAAATTCGTTTGCCGGATGATGGCAAGCAAACCCGATAAAACCTGGAACCCATTTTCAGTGCACTGACCGGACGACCGGAGGTTCGCAACACTTATGCAGGAACATAATCATGCGACTTTCCGGACGTACAACGACAACGACGACCGCCCTCGCCTTTCTTCTGGCGGGTGGCCTCGCGCACGGCGCGGATGATTTGCAGACGCTGGAGCAGCGGCTGCGCATTGTGGAGCGACAATTGGAAATTCAACAGGAAGCGGCCGCCGAAGCCGCCAAAAAGACACCGGTGGTCAGCGCCGGTGAAAAAGGCTTCGCCGTGAAGTCGCCGGACGGCGCCTATGAGCTCAAGCTCCGTGGTCTGGTGCAGTTTGACGGTCGCTTCTTTCCCGATGATAAAGGAGCGAACAAGGACAGCTTCCAGTTTCGACGGATACGCCCGACGCTGGAAGGCTCGCTGGGGCAACTGATCGGCTTCCGCCTCACACCGGAATTCGCCGGTGATTCCGCGTCCGTGGTGGATGCCTACGCGGATTTCCGCTTCGATCCGGCGGCCACCGTCCGGGTCGGCAAGGTAAAAGGTCCGGTCGGCCTCGAACGTCTGCAAAGCGGGGGCGCCATCACCTTTATCGAGCGGGGTTTCCCTACCGAACTGGTGCCAAACCGGGATCTGGGCGTCCAGCTGCAGGGCGCGCTGCTCGACAACACGCTGACCTATGCCCTGGGTTGGTTCAACGGCGCCGCGGATGGCCGCGACGCACCTGCCAGTGATGCCGACAACAACAAGGAACTCGAGGGCCGGATCTTTCTCGAGCCCTTCCGCAACACGCCCGGATTCTTCCAGGGCCTGGGTTTTGGGATCGCGGGTACTGACGGCCGCAAGGAGTCGGACGGTACCACCGACACCGGCTCCAACGCCAAGCCGCAGTATCGGACCCCGGGACAGAATCGCTTCTTCAGATATGACGACAGCGTACTGGCTTCGGGCGATCAGAGCCGTTGGTCGCCGCAACTCTATTTCTACCGCAACAGCTTCGGATTGCTCGCGGAATATGTGGAGTCCAAACAGCAACTCGCCAAGGGTCCGGTAGAGGACGCTATCAGCAACACGGCCTGGCAGGTGGCGACGAGCTATGTTCTGACCGGTGAGAACACCTCCTACCGAGGCGTCGCAGCGCCCAAAGATGCGTTTGTTCCGGGTGGTCCCGGCTGGGGCGCGTTCGAGATCGCGGCGCGCTATGGTGTGCTCGACGTCGACAATGCCGCCTTCGACCGGGGCTTTGCCAGCATCAACAGTCAGGCCAGCGAAGCGCGGGCCTGGACGCTGGGGGTCAACTGGTACCTGACCGCCAATGCCAAGCTGGCGCTGAACTACAGCCAGACGGCCTTTGACGGCGGGGCCGCTGGCGGTAGTGACCGCAACGACGAAAAAGCCCTGTTCACGCGCGCCCAGATTTCATTCTGACCGTTCATTTTTTGCTGGAGTTAATTTCGATGATCAAGAAAATTCTGTTATTGGCCACCTTGGCACTGCCGCTTGCCGCGCCGGCGGCGACCGTGGAGTTGCTCAATGTCTCCTACGACCCGACCCGCGAGCTGTACCAGGACTTCAACAAGGCGTTTGCCGAATTCTGGAAAGAAAAAACCGGGGACGAGGTGCGCATCAAGCAATCCCACGGCGGTGGCGGCAAACAGGCGCGGGCGGTGATCGACGGCCTGGAAGCCGATGTGGTGACTTTGGCGCTGGCCTACGACATCGACGAGATTGCGGCGCTCACCAAAAAATTGCCGAACGACTGGCAGTCGCGATTGCCCCATGCGAGCTCACCCTACACCTCGACCATCGTATTCCTGGTGCGCAAAGGCAATCCCAAAGGCATCAAGGACTGGAATGACCTGGTGCGTGAAGGCGTCAGCGTGATCACGCCGAACCCCAAGAGCTCGGGTGGTGCGCGCTGGAACTACCTGGCGGCCTGGGCTTCTGCGAAGAAAAGCCTGGGCAGCGATGAGGCAGCGCGGGAATTCGTCACTCGCCTCTACAAGAATGTGCCGGTGCTCGATAGCGGCGCCCGCGGCTCGACCACCACCTTCGCCCAGCGCGGTATCGGCGATGTGTTCATCTCCTGGGAGAACGAAGCGTTTCTTGTCCAGAACGAGCTGGGGCGCGACAAATTCGAGATCGTGGTGCCGTCATTGTCCATTCTGGCTGAACCCCCGGTGACGCTGGTGGATGCCAATGCCGCCAAACACGGTACCACCGAGGTGGCCAAGGCCTATCTCGAATACCTCTACTCGCCCGTGGGTCAGCGTATCGCCGCCCGGCACTACTACCGCCCGGTGACGCCCGAACAGGCCGACCCCGCCGATCTGGCGCGCTTTCCCCAGCTGGAGTTGGTGACCGTGGCGGAATTCGGCGGCTGGCAGCAGGCTCAGAAAACGCACTTTGCCGAGGGCGGGGTATTCGATCAGATCCTTGCGGCGGGCAGATAGGGTTCCACCGCAACCGCGCCCCGCTGGTGTGCCGGCGGGGCCATCTCGTAACCAGAATGTCGTAATCAGAATGGAGTTCAGCGATCCATGAGCCCGGAGCAAGCGCTACCCGATACCGGACGCGGCCGCCGCCAGCGCTCGGCCATCCCCGGTTTCAATCTCAGCCTGGGCTTTACCGTGGCTTATCTCAGCCTGATCGTGTTGATACCGCTGGCGGGCGTGTTCGCCAAGGCCGCTGGCCTGGGTTGGACCGAGCTCTGGCAGGTATGGAGTGCACCCCGGGTCCTGAGCGCACTCAAGCTGTCGTTTGGCACTGCGCTGCTGGCGGCCGCTGTCAATGCCGTGTTCGGCACGCTGGTCGCCTGGGTGTTCGTGCGGTACGAGTTTCCCGGCAAGCGCCTGTTCGATGCCACCATCGATCTCCCCTTTGCCCTGCCCACGGCCGTGGCCGGTATCGCGCTCACGGCGCTGTATGCCGGCAACGGCTGGGTCGGCCAGTGGCTGGAAGCGGCCGGTATCAAGGTGGCCTACACACCTATCGGCATCGTGGTCGCGCTGACGTTTATCGGCCTGCCCTTTGTGGTGCGCACGCTTGAACCGGTGTTGCGCGACGCGGAAAAAGAACTGGAAGAAGCCGCCGCATCGCTGGGCGCCACGCGCTGGCAAACGGTGACGCGGGTGATTCTGCCCGCCGTACTGCCGGCGCTGGTGACGGGGTTTGCGCTGGCCTTTGCCCGCGGCGTGGGTGAATACGGCTCGGTGATTTTTATCGCCGGCAATTTGCCCTATGTCTCCGAGATCGCACCGCTGCTGATCATCATCAAGCTGGAGGAATTCCAGTACGGCGGCGCGGCGGCGGTGGCCGTCGCCATGCTGGTTATCTCGTTCGCATTGCTGCTGCTGATCAACGCCTTGCAGGCCTGGTCGAACCGTCACAAGCAGCGCAGCCGAGGGTCGCCGGCGCTGCCGCATCCGGTATTGCAGGGGGCGGCGTCGTGACCACGGGAACCGATCATTCGCTGCTCGATCCGCCGCAACTGCCCTTCGAGCCGCTGCTGCAACGCAATGTAGTGATCACCGAGCAACCCTGGGTGCGTTGGTTGCTGATTGGCGGGGCGCTGCTGTTTCTGCTCGCGTTCCTGCTGTTGCCGCTGATTGCGATTTTTACCGAGGCGCTGCGCAACGGCGCAGGGGTGTACTGGCAGGCACTTCAGGATCCCGACGCCCTCGCCGCCATCCGCCTTACGCTGCTGGTGGCGGTGATCGCGGTGCCGCTGAATCTGGTGTTCGGAGTTTCCGCGGCCTGGGCCATCGCCAAGTTCGAGTTCCGCGGCAAGACCGTGTTGACGACCTTGATTGACCTGCCGTTTTCGGTCTCGCCGGTGGTGACGGGGCTTATTTATGTGCTGATGTTCGGCGCCCAGGGCTGGTTCGGTCCCTGGCTGGCGGAGCACGACGTCCAGATCATTTTCGCGGTACCCGGCATCGTGTTGGCGACGGTATTCGTGACCTTTCCGTTCATCGCCCGCGAGCTCATTCCGTTGATGCAGGAACAAGGCACCGACGACGAGCTGGCGGCGTTGTCCCTGGGGGCCAATGGCTGGCAGAGCTTCTGGTATGTCACTCTTCCCAATATCAAATGGGGGCTGCTCTACGGCGTGCTGCTGTGCAATGCGCGCGCCATGGGCGAGTTCGGGGCGGTATCGGTGGTGTCCGGGCACATCCGCGGCGAGACCAACACCATGCCGCTGCACGTCGAGATTCTCTACAACGAATACAACTTCGCAGCGGCCTTTGCCGTGGCGTCGGTATTGGCCGCGCTGGCTCTGGTCACCCTGACCCTCAAATCACTGCTCGAAGCGCGCCATGGCGCCGAGCTATCCACCTCACACCGCCATTGAGGTCCCAAAATGGATATCGAAGTTCGCAACATACACAAGAGTTTTTCCGGATTTCCGGCGCTGGTCGACCTCAGCCTCGCCGTGCGCTCGGGAGAATTGATCGCACTGCTCGGGCCATCCGGTTCCGGCAAAACCACGTTGCTGCGCGCCATCGCCGGTCTCGAATTTCCCGATCACGGCCAGATTCTGTTCGGCGGCGAGGACATGTCGCGGCGCGCGGTACGGGAGCGGCGGATCGGTTTCGTATTCCAGCACTATGCGCTGTTCAAGCACATGACCGTGCTCGACAACATCGCGTTCGGACTGAGGGTGCAACGCAAGTCGCAGCGCCCGCCTGCCGCAGCGATTCGCGCCAAGGCACTGGAACTGCTGGATCTGGTGCAACTCGGTGGTCTGGAACAACGCTATCCGCATCAGCTCTCCGGAGGCAGAAGCAGCGGGTGGCGCTGGCGCGCGCGCTCGCCATCGATCCGCGTGTGCTGCTCCTCGACGAACCCTTCGGCGCGCTGGACGCCAAGGTGCGCAAGGATCTGCGGCGTTGGCTGCGGGAATTGCACCGGCAGACCGGCTACACCACGGTGTTCGTCACTCACGATCAGGAAGAAGCGCTGGAGCTGGCCGACCGGGTGGTAATCATGAACCGGGGCCGCATCGAGCAGGTCGGCACCGTGGACGACGTGTACGAAAATCCGCGCACGCCCTTCGTGTTTGATTTTCTCGGCGACAAGAACGTACTGGACGCCGATGTTCGCGGCCGGGAAATTTATTTGCCCGGTGCGACGCACCCGGTGGTGACCGACAGCATTCATCCCGCCGGTCCAGTCGATCTGTATGTGCGTCCCGGTGATCTCCGGCTCGCGGAAGCCGGTGCGCCGGGCATCGCCGCGCGGGTGGTCAGCGTGCAGCGTACCGGACCCATAGTGCGCGCCAGCGCCGTGGTGGTCGCCAACAACGCCGAGCTCAATATTGAACTGCCGCATCTGCATTACGATGCGAGCCACTTTGTCGCAGGCGCGGTGGTCCGCCTGCGCATGATGCAGTTCAGTGTTTACCCGGCGACGAGAACTTCGCAAACCGGTCAAACCCAAACGCCGACGCCTGAGCGCGAACCGCGTCAGCGCGGTCGCGGCTAGTAGCCCAGCCAGACCAGCGCCACACCCGCCGCTGCGCACAGACCCAGCGCGGGCAGCACGGCGAGCCGCAGGCCGAATGTCAGCACCAGGGCCAGCACCGAGAGCGCGAGTATGTGGGGACGCAGGCTGGACAGCTCAGGTACCAGCAGTGCGAGGCCGAAGCTGTCAATCCTGACGTTGTGCGCAAACAACAGATTTACCGCAAACCACAGCGCCAGATTGGCGATCACCCCCAATACCGCAGCGGTGATGGCGGTCAGCGCCCCCGCCAGACGCGGCCGGTGCAGCAGGCGCTCCACGTGGGGCGCGCCCGCGAAAATCCACAAAAAGCTTGGCAGGAACAGTACCCAGGTGGTCAGCAGCGCGCCGGCGACACCGGCCAGCAGTGCGTGTTCGCCGCCGTGCGCAGCGCGCTGCGCCGCGAGAAAGCCGACGAACTGGGTCACCAGAATCAGCGGCCCGGGGGTGGTCTCGGCCAGGCCGAGGCCGTTGAGCATTTCCCCGGGCGCGAGCCAGCCGTAGGTTTCCACTGCCTGTTGCGCGATATACGACAGTACCGAATAGGCGCCACCGAAGGTGACCATGGCCACGGTCGAGAAAAAAACCGCGATCCGACTCAACACATGGTCGCCGCCCAGAGCGACATGGAGTCCCCCGACCGTGCCCAGCCACAGCAACAGGCACACCAGCGCGGCGACCAAGGTGCCGGGACGCCGCACGGTATCCGGCACCGGCGTGTCGGCCGCCACCGTGCCCCGGGTGCTGATGAAGCCGATCACGCCGGCCGCAATGACGAGCAGCGGAAACGGCACCGCGAACGCGTACAGCGCGACGAACCCGCCCACCGCGAGCAGTACGTCGCGCCCGCCCTTCAGGGCACGGCGGCCGAGGCGCAGCAGCGCCTGCACCACGATGGCGAGAACGGCAGCCTTCACCCCGAGCAGCAGGCCATCCACCAGCGGCAGCGCGCCCAGCAGGACATAGGCGAACGACAGCCCCAGCATGACCGCGGCGCCGGGCAGGATGAACAACACGCCCGCCACCACGCCGCCGCGCACCCCGTGCAGCAGCCAGCCGATGTAAGTCGCGAGTTGTTGCGCTTCCGGGCCGGGCAGCAGCATGCAGTAATTGAGCGCTTGCAAAAAACGGCGCTCATCGATCCAGCGTTTTTCCTCCACCAGGATGCGATGCATCAGCGCGATCTGGCCCGCCGGGCCGCCGAACGAGAGCCAGCCGATGCGCCACCAGACGCTGGCGGCGTCGCGGAAGGACGGGTTGCGCTGATGCATGTCCCGGATCACTCAGCCCGCCTGTTCGAGTTTCTGGTCGATGGCCTCGCGGGCCTTGGCTGCGGGCGTCATGCCGTTTCCTTTTGCGTGAGCCGCGCAGGGTGCACCAGCATTCGTAAGTGCCGTGGTGCCTGCATCCGGCACCCTGTGTTGAGTCGGGTCACGGCATTATGCCGTGTGTCGATGGAGCGGAACATGCGCGTGAGCGCTTCCGGATCGGTGCTTCACGGGTGCTCGCGCCTTGCGCGTTTCCGATGGAAGACGAGGCCTGGTCGCGCGGGGAGCGCCCGCAGGTCGACTACACAATCCGCGACCCGGTCTTGCCCCAGTAGCGGTCCTGGAGCAGCCGTTTGTAGAGCTTGCCGGTGGGCAGGCGCGGCAATTCGTCGAGAAAATCCACGCTTTTGGGGCACTTGTAGTGAGCGACGTGCTGGCGTGCGTAGGCGATGATGTCGTCCGCCAGATCCGCACTCGGGGTGTTGCCCGCAGCCAGTTGCACCACGGCTTTCACGGCTTCGCCCATCTCGGCGTCGGGTACGCCCACTACCGCGACATCGGCGATCTTCGGGTGGAGGACCAGCACGTCCTCGATTTCCTGCGGGTAGATGTTCACACCGCCGGAAATGATCATGAAGGTGGCGCGGTCGGTGAGGTACAGATAACCCTCGGCGTCGACGTGGCCGACATCGCCCAGCGCGCTCCAGTTGGCGTGCTCGGGATGCTGGGCGGAGCGTGTCTTGGCGGCGTCGTGATAGTACTCGAACGACATTCTGGGCAGTTCGAAATAGACGATGCCGTCTTCTCCCGGGGGCAGTTCGCGACCGTCCTCGGCGCAGATGTGCAGTTTGCCGAGAATGGGCTTGCCCACGGTGCCGGGATGGGCGAGCCATTCCTCCGGAGTGCAATGGGTGAGCCCGTTGAGCTCGGTGCCGCCGTAGTATTCGTAGAGGATCGGTCCCCACCAGTCGAACATCTGGCGTTTGATGCCTTCGGGGCAGGGCGCCGCCGCATGCACCGCGACCTGATGCGACGACAGATCCGGTCCGGCGCGGTCCTGCTCCGGCATTTTCAGCATGCGGGTGAACATGGTGGGCACCCACTGGCTGTGGGTGACGCGATGGCGCGCGATGGCTTCGAGCGCGGCGCGCTCATCGAAGCGCGGCATCATCACCACGGTGCCGCCGTGGGACTGGATGCCGGTGCAGAACGACAGCGGTGCCGAGTGGTAGAGCGGCGCGGGCGAGAGATAGACCGAATCCTGGGTGACTTTCCACAGAGCCTTTTGCAGCTTGGCCACTGGACTCAGATCGTCCGCGATCTTGGCGCCCGACAGCGGCCGCAGAATGCCCTTCGGGCGGCCGGTGGTACCGGAACTGTAGAGCATGAACTGCCCGGCCGGCTGTTGGGCGAGAGGCTGCGCCGGATGGCGCGCGATGGCGTCTTCGTAGGATTCGTAGCCGGGCGCGCCGCCGTCGGTCATCAGCCGGGTATGGCAGCGCGGCGCGAGACCGGGCAGCGCGGCAGCGGGTTCGGCCAGATAGTGGGAGGCGATGAGCACGCGGGCGTCGCAGTTGTCGAGAATGTAGCCCGCCTCCTCGCCGGTGAGGTAGCGGTTGATGGTGGTCAGGTAAAGTCCCGAGCGCAGCGCGGCCCAGATCACTTCGAAATAGCGCAGATTGTTTTCCATGAAGATCGCGACATGGTCGCCGGGACGCAGGCCCTGGCTCCAGAACAGTTGCGCGAGCTGGTTGGAGCGGTCGTCGAGCATGCGGTAGCTGAGGGTCTCGCCGCTGACGGCATGGATGGCCGCAGCCTTGTCGGGTGTGCGTTGCGCCCAGATGCCTGGATACATGGTATTTCCTCGCGTTGCCTGAGGTGATCATTCATTGCTGTTCGAAAAACTCGTCAAGGATGCCGTGAATGGCCTCGCCACTGCCGTTCCCCTTGATGTTCGCTTCCGCGGGCAGCACGGGTGTCCAAGACTTAATCCATCGCAAGTTCCGGTACCTTCGACTGGAGCACTTGCGCGGCTTCCAGTCCATCGATTTCGTTCCGACTCATGCCCAGCAGTTCGGTGAGCAATTCCCGGTTGTGCTCGCCGAGATAGGGCGCTTCGAGGGTCAGTTCGTCCGGAAACGCGGAGAAGCGCAGCGGCATGCCGGGAATTTCTATCTCGCCGAAGCAGCGGTCCTGCACGGTGCGCACGACGCGGCGCTCCACGAAATGGGGGTGGCGCATGGCGTCAGGCACCGAGAGCACCGGCCCGATGGCGAAGCGGGCGGTTTCGAATTTCTCCAGAATCACTTCGCGGCTGGGCTGGCGTTGCAGCCATGCCTCGATGAAATCCACCACGTCCTGATGATGGGCCATGCGCGCATCGTTGGTGGCGAAGCGGACATCGCTGCCGTACTCGGGCCGCTCCATGAAATCGCAGAATTCCTGCCAACGCATGGGCGGAATCACCAGCGCGTAGTATTCGTCGTCGCCGCGGCCCTTGTAGATGCCGAGCGGATGCAGCATGAAGTGGTGGGCGCCGGAGCGCCTGGGTATGAAGGCGCCGTTCGAAGCGCTGTAGGCCTGGACCGCGATCTCGTGCTGGTGAAAGTAGGAGTCGATCAGCGAGATGTCGATGTGTTGGCCCTCACCGGTGCGCTCACGGTAGAGCAGCGCGGTGCTGATGGCGGCGAGGGCATGCACCCCGGTGGTGCCGTCGCCGATGGCGAGCTGGGGAAACAGCGGCGGACCGTCGGCATGGCCGATCAGGTCCAGCACCCCGGCGTAGGCGGCAGCGATGAAGTCATAGCCGGGCTTGGTGGAGAGCGGACCGGTCTGGCCGAAACCCGAGATCGAACACATCACGATGCGGGGGTTGAGGGCCTGGACCTGCGCATACGAAAGTCCCATGCGACCGATCACGCCGGCGGCGAAGTTTTCGATCAGCACATCGCACTGGCGCACCAGATCCTCAAGAATTTTCATGCCCGCCGGTTTCTTGGGATCGACGCAAAGACTTTTCTTGCCGCGATTCTGTTGCAGAAAATACGAACTGCGCCCGTTGTTCTGGATCGGCAGATAGCGGGTCATGTCGCCGAGAGGCGCGAGTTCCACCTTGATGACGTCGGCGCCCATCTCCGCCATCAGGCGGGTCGCGGTGGGGCCGGCGACCACCTGGGTAAAGTCGAGTATCCGGTACCCGTCCATCACATGCTGGGTTTTCATGGTGATTGCCCTTGTTATTGTTGTTATCGATATCGATACAGCCTGAGTGGTTCAGTGCGGCTCCATATCAGCAGTCATCATTGGCGATTGCAAGCCGCACCCGTACCGCCCCGGGGATCTGCGGCGAAGCTTCCTCCACGAAACCCAGGTTGGCGGCCAGGCGGCGCATCACCTGGTTGTCGCGCATCACGTCGCCCTGAAGCTGGCGGAGTCCGCGACCGCGGGCGTAGGCGATGCTGCGCTGCATCAGCCGCTGGCCGAGCCCCTGGCCGGTGACATCGGGATGCAGCGCAATCACGAATTCCGCGTCTTCCTGATTGGCATCGATAAACATCCGGATCAGGCCGTAAACGGGCGTGCGGCCGGCGCTGCCGGGCGCGGTGAGGATCAGCGTCATCTCCCGGTCGTAGTCGATCTGGGTAAAGCGCGCGGCATCGATCTGTGCCAATGCGCCCGTGGCGGCGGCAAAGTGCCGGCGCACCTGGGCGGGCGAGAGCGTCGCGAAGGCCTGCCGCAGGGCCGGCTCGTCCTCGGGGCGGATCGGGCGCAGCAGCAGTTCGCGACCGTCGGCGAGAGCCAGGGTTTCTTCCAGTTCCTGCGGGTAAGGGCGAATGGCGAGGCGCTCGGGGCCGCCATTCGCTGTGGCCGCGATGCGTACCCGCGCATCCAGAGCCAGCACGCCCTTGGCATCGGCGAGCAGCGGGTTGATGTCGAGTTCCACCACGGCGGCGAGATCCGTGATCAGTTGCGCCACCTTGATCAGGGTGAGCGCGAGCGCATCCAGATCCGCCGGTGCGCGGTCGCGGTAGCCGTGCAGCAGGCGCGCGACGCGGGTGCGGTCGATCAGGGCGCGGGCGAGATGCATGTTGAGGGGTGGCA
>CAVPTW010000041.1:0-24829 GCA_963708735.1 uncultured Gammaproteobacteria bacterium | reverse complement strand
CGAGCGGCTCGTGCGTGGCGGCAACCTGGTCGAGCAGCTTCAGGCACTTGGCCTTGAATTCGGCGGCGTTGATTTCCATTGCGATCACCTCATGACCAGTTTAAGTGGTCATAATAGGAGCGTGGTGTTTCTTGCACAATCAGCGGCACCGGTCCGGCGGGCGTCGCGCTGGCTGCCCTTTATAGCTCGGGGGTTTGTTCAAAATGCGAGCAAACCCGGCGCGTTTTCAAGGGGACGAGAAATAAATGGCCGCGGCGCGTTGCAACCGTTCCGCTACGGCCTGCCGCAGTTCAGCCGGCGCCAGCACTTCCACGTCCGGCCCGTAACGGAGGATGTCGAGAATCAGCTCGTCAGCACGGTGATAGGGAATTTCGAGTCGATAGCGGCCGTCGGGCAGGAGACGGCCATGCTGTTGGGGGTGCCAGCGCTCATCCGCCACCCAGCGCGCGCGGTACGGGGTGAATTCGAGCACGGCGGTTTTATCCGGCAAACCGGCGAAGATCCCGTAGGCGGTGGCGAAATGGGCATCGAGTTCGGCGTCGGTCAGATCGTGGATGGGAGCCGGGTCGCGCCTCGGGTCGCGGATGCGGTCGAGGGTGAAACTGCGCAATGCTTCGGAGCGATGACACCAGGCGTTGAGATACCAGTTGTCGC
Source organism: uncultured Gammaproteobacteria bacterium (assembly GCA_963708735.1). Classification (GTDB taxonomy): domain Bacteria; phylum Pseudomonadota; class Gammaproteobacteria; order Pseudomonadales; family Porticoccaceae; genus JAGPUQ01. The sequence continues at coordinate 24,175 of CAVPTW010000041.1, read as the reverse complement.
GGTAGTGGGTGAGCCGCTGGGGTGAAACGATGCGCTGGCTGCGTTGGTCGTCGCCGCGATTGTGGTAGTCGATGCTCAGCCGGTAACGCTGGAGCAGCGCCGCCGCGACAGCGCCGAACACCTCAGGCGACGCGGTTCTGGTCGCCATGGCGAGAATGCGTATGCGGCGCGGCGCTTCACCGGCGCCCAATTGTTCCCGCGCCAGAAGATGCTCGATGCGCTGGCGCAGCGGCGCGATCTCGCCGGCGAGCAGGCCGGGATGCACCTCGCGCAGCAGTTGCTGAGTGGCGAGCAGCGCATGGAGTTCGGAGGCGTTGAACCACAGCCCCGGCAGTTCGTAGGTCCGTTGGTCGATCGGGCCATACCAGTAGCCGCCTTCGGCGTGATTGGTCTCCAGGGGGGCACCGAGGCGGTCGCGCATGAAGGCGAGCACGCGGGTCAGCGTCGGCCGACTGCATTCAAGCTGCTCCATCAGGCGGGCGGCGGAGACGGGTCGGCGGGCATCGCGCAACAGCCGGTGCACCAGATGTACCTGCTCGAACCTGTCCATATCCGCCTCCGTGCAATTTACTTCCGTGCAATGTACCGCCATCCCCGCTCATTCCCGTGGTTTGGGAATGTCGCTTCCACGGGCATGACGGATTTTTGGAAACGCCCTTGACCAGTAGTGCAAGCATTGCGCGGCTCTCGCGATGCCCGGCGCCAGGCTGGCGGCCCCCTCTCCCACTCCCCGGATGTGTCGTCAGCGATCTTGAACGCGCAATTGCGAATAGCCGGGTTCACGGAAACCGCACGACCGCGATCATAGGCAGGAGATCCGGGGGGGGGGGGGGGGGCGGTGCAGACAACGGAGAACTGCCAACGGCGATGGCCCGCGGCGCACCCGCCGTGCTTGTGTCCAGGGGACTTTGCGTCATTTCCTTGTCTCCCGACCGAAGTCTCCCGGCCGAGTCACTCCCGCGCCAGTACCCAGCGGTGCACTTCGGACGGACCATCGTAAAGACGAAAGGCGCGGATGTCGCGATAGATGCGCTCGATCACGGTGTCGGCGGATATTCCCATCGCGCCCATGATCTGCATCGAACGATCCACCACCCGGCCCAGCGCTTCGGAACAGAGCACCTTGCACATGCTGGTCTCGGCGCGCGCCTTGTCGCCCTGGTCGAGCAGCCAGCAGGCGTGCCAGGTGGCGAGCCGGCAGGTGTGCAGGTCGATGCGGTTGTCGGCGAGCATGAAGCCCACGCCCTCGTGTTCGAGGATGGGTTTGCCAAACGCGATACGGGTTTTGGCGAATTCGCTGGCGATCTCGTGACAGCGCTGGGCGGCGCCCAGCCAGCGCATGCAGTGGGTCATGCGCGCCGGGCCGAGGCGCACCTGGGCGTAGCGAAAACCCTTGCCCACTTCGCCGAGAATCTGGTCGCGCGGCACGCGCAGGTCGCGGTAGTCCACCACGCAGTGGCCGCCGGGCGAGTTGCTGTCGAGGGTATCCAGCATCCGCACCATCTCGATGCCGGGCGCATCCGATGGCGTCATGAACATGGTGGCGCCCTGGTCGTTGCCGCGCGTGTCGAGTGTGCGCGCCATGATGATCTGAAATGCCGAGCCCGGCAGCCCGGTGATGAACCACTTGCGGCCGTTGATGACGTAGTCGTCGCCATCTGGCACAGCGGTGGTTTTCAGCAGGCTGGGGTCGGAGCCCGCGCCGCCGTCGGGCTCGGTCATCGCGAACACCGAGCGAATCTCGCCCCGGTAGAGCGGCGCCAGCCAGCGTTCCTTTTGCGCGTCGGTGGCGACTTGCAGCAACAGATTGCAGTTGCCTTCATCCGGCGCCTGGATATTGAGCGCGAGCGGTCCCAGCGTGGAATAGCCCGCCGCCTCGAAGATGACCGCCATCGCGCGATGGTCGAGGCCGAGCCCGCCGTATTCCCGCGGCGCCTGGGGCGCGAGCAGCCCGGCGCGGCGGGCGCGCGCCACCAGCTCCAGGCGCAGCTCCTCGGTGGGGCCGTGAAATTCCTGACGCGGGTCTTTTTCGCAAGGGATGATTTCGTCGCGGATAAAAACGTCGACGCGCTCCTTGAGCGCGCGCAGTTCATCGGAAAGCGCAAAGTCCACCATGTTGTTTGCTCCGTGTAGCCGCTGTGGCGGTCAGATTATTGCTGGATGCTGGCTAACAGTCTGCTAATCCACCGGGTGACTCACACTCTCGATCTGGCGTTTCACCGCCAGCGGATCGTCGATATTTTTGAACCAAAAATCGCTGTTGCCGCGTCCGGTCAGCTTCACCGTACCGAAACCGAACAGACGACCGCTGACGCTCTGCTCCATTTCCACCGTTTCAATCGAGCCGAGCTTCATCTCTTCGGTCTGCCGGCTGATGATGCCGCGCTTGAAGATGACGCGCTTGTTGGTCACGCCCTGCTCGATACATCTGAGCCGCAGAAATTCGTAGAGTGCGAGAATCCAGGTCAGTCCAAGTGTGGGTATGCCCAGCACGATCCAGAGGATCATGGGAAGGCGAGCGAACCAGTGCAGCTTGAACAGACCGACGATGTGCTCGCCCTCGGATAACGAATCTTCGATATAGGACATGGGCGTATCCGTTCTGAAAACAAAGTGTCGGTAACTGAAAACGAATTGCCAACGGCTGGCGCGGCACTCAGGACACCAGCCGCAATCCCTCCTGATAAAACCGCGACACCGTAAAGGCGAAGCGCTCCCACATGGGGTCGATGCGCTGGCGCTTGCGGTGCAGGCGCACATTGAGGCACGCGATGCTGCCCAGTTGATAGGCGGCGAGCGCTTGGTACCAGCGCAGATCGGGGAACGAACGCCCCATGCCAGCCTGGTAAATATCAGCCAGCTCCGCGGGCGGCACCGGCGCCACCGGGCGAATCTCGTCGGTCCAGAAATCCCCATCCGCGCAGAACATCAGCCAGCCAATGTCGAGCAGCACCGCGCCGATGCGCACCAGCTCCCAGTCGATCACGCCGGTGAGGCGGCCGGCATCGAACAGGCAGTTGCCCGGCTGATAGTCGCCGTGGACGATGCCCAGCAGCGGCGCAGCGGGCAGGGTTTTCAGCAGTTGCCGACGCAGGCGGTCCGCGTGCTCGATCCACTCGGGCTCCAGCGCCTTGCGGTAGATCGGCTCCCAGCGGGTAATTTCCACATCCAGCGGGCGCGGCGTCTCCCAGTTCGGCAGGTGCGCGCGCCAGTCCACGCGATGGATGCGCGGCAGCACTTGCGCGGTCTGCCGCCACAGGGGCGCGGCGGCCGCGGGCGAGCGATCGAACGAAGGATGGGGATCCCAGATGAAAAACTCGCGGCCGGGCAGCCGTTCCATGACCACATAGGGTACGCCGAATTCGCTCTCGTCCGGTGCGGCGAAGGGCACGTCCGGGACCGGCAGACCCTGACCGTGCAGGGTGCGCAGCAGCGGCGCGGTGCGGTAGACGTCGGTATTGCCCTCGCGCCGTACACCCCTGGGCGCCAGCTTGATGATGTAATCGCCGCGATCGATGCCATCCACATCCACGCCGAAGCCGAAGGTGAGACCGGCGTGGCCGCCCAGCATGGGCTCCAGATCGCGCACCCGGGCCGCCGCGCCGAAGTTGCGTCTCACAAATGCCGTTATCTGGGCGCGCAATTCCGCGTCCACCCCCGGACGTTCTTCCTCGTGGTGTTCGGCATTCGTCATTGGGTCCCCGCTGTCACTTGGTTTTATCGCGCGCCGGAGAATACCATCATGCCGACGCAAAATGCCGCAAGCGGCGCGACCCGGTAAGGAGAGACCTTCGCGAATCTGGGTCGTCACCTGCCCTGCGAGGGCATCCTGCACCATACGCGTCACGGATTCGGGATCGACACCTTCCAGCGATGCCTTGACACGGTCGACCTTGATGTCGAGCGCGTCGCCGGCAGGGTTGATACCGTTGCGTATTTCAACCACGCCCTTGATTCTGGCGATGGCAGCAGCGGTTTTCTCGGCCAGGGATTGGAGCAAGGCGGTATCGTCGGAAAATATCTTGATCTGGATCGGCTGCGGTACGGCGGTCAAGTCGCCGATCACGTCTTCCATCAACTGCGCCATCTCGATATTGAGGCCGGGCACCTGATGTTCGGCCTGGATACGGATCTGATCCATGACTTCGTCGATCGGGGCGCGCGGTTCGGGCTTGAGGCGAATGAAAAAATCGCCCTCATTGGCCTCGGTCAGGCCACCGCCCAGTTGCGTGCCAGTACGGCGGGAATACGTGTCCACATTGGGATTGGCGCGGATGATGGTTTCCACCTGTCGGATCGCCTCTTCCGCCGGCATGGTGACCTCTACCTCCATCTGTTCAGCCGGACGGTCGCCGGCATCCAGAGAAACCAGCACGCGGGGGAAATCGACGTTGGGAAAGAGTGTCACCGGCAGCTTGAAGGCGGCGACCAGCCCCGCTGCCGCCAACATGAACAGGAAAAAAAGAATGGATCGTCTATGCGCCTGCATCCAGGCAGAAAAATTCATCGTGCCTGCTCCCGCACGACCATGCCATCCTTCAACTCATAGTTGCCGAGCACCACCACTTTGAGGTGGCTATCCAGGCTGCCCGACACCGCAACAACACCGCCGCTTTCCACGCCGACCGTTACCTCGACACGTTTGGCGTGTCCGTCCCTTACCTGGTACAGATAGGCGCCCCGCCCATCCTGCAATACCGCAGAGCGTGACACGACCCAGTTTTCCTGGCCGCCGAGGTCTATAAACCCGCGCACCTGCATACCCGCCAGCAGCCCCTTGGTTGAGCCTGCCAGCCGCGCCGCCACATCCACCAGACGCGTCTGGGGATTGATGGCGCCGAAGACCTGTGACACCGTGGCATTAACCGTTTCGCCACCACTGAATACCGAGGCGATCCGTATCGGCATCCCCACCCGCACCCGGCCCGCATCCTCGGGCTCGACACCCAGGAGTGCACGCAGTGCGCCCGATCTCGCCAGTTCCATTACAGTTGCCCCGGGCTGGATTCGATCTCCTTGCTGTACGCTGATTGCCGCCACCAACGCATCGAAGGGGGCTTTCACGGTCTGATTGGCGAGTCCGGCACCCAGTTTCTGCTGGGCCGCCAAGGCAGACTGCGCATCCTGTAAAGCCTTGCGGGCCGCGGCAACCTGGGAGTGGGTAGCCAGTTGCTGGGCTGCCAGATCCTCCATGCGCTTGAGTTCGCCCTGCGCGAATGTCTCCGCCGATTCGGCCTGACGATAAGCCGCTGTCGCGGTGGCCTCAGTGGACAGTTCCAGCAGTGGCTCGCCACGCTGCAAAATGCCGCAAGCGGCGCGACCCCGTAAGGAGTGACTCCATGGCCCTGCAAACCCGACTTCTCGACTACCGCGACGGCGCGCTGCGCTGCCAGGGCTATCTCGCCTGGGACGACAGCATTACGGGCCCGCGCCCGGCGGTCGCCATCGCCCACACCTGGGCCGGGCGCACGGAGTTCGAATGCGACAAGGCGCGCCGCCTGGCGGCACTGGGCTATATGGGTTTCGCGCTGGACATGTACGGCGAGGGGCGCCAGGGCGGCAGCCCGGCCGGCAACGGGGCGCTGATGCAGCCCCTGATGAACGACCGCGCGGCGCTCCAGCGCCGCATCGGCGCCGCCATCACGGCGTTGCAGGCCCTGCCGGAAGTCGATCCGCGGCGGATCGCCGCCATGGGTTACTGCTTCGGCGGACTCTGTGTGCTGGACCTTGCCCGAAGTAATGCCGAGGTGCGGGGCGTCGCGAGTTTCCACGGCCTGTTCGACCCGCCCGGCAACACCGCGGGCAATCCCATCACCGCGAAAGTGCTGTGCCTGCACGGGTACGATGATCCCATGGCCAAGCCGGAAGCCTTGGTGCAACTGGCCGCCGAGCTGACCGCCGCCGGGGCGGACTGGCAGATCCACGCCTACGGCGGCACCCTGCACGCCTTCACGCGACCCGACGCCAACGACCCCGAGCGCGGCATCCGCTACAGCGCCGCCGCCGACCGACGCTCGTGGCGGGCGCTGGAGGACTTTCTCGAAGAGCTGTTTGTGGGCTGAGAGGAGAAAGCTGCGGCTTGAGGAAAGATCGGCACAGCCCCACAATCCCGCGCCATGCAAAAGACGCTGATCTATCTGGGTTTGGTACTGGTGGTAGTCGGTCTGCTGTGGCCCTGGCTGACCAAGCTGCCCCTGGGCCGGCTGCCCGGGGACATCCGGATCGACCGGCCTGGCTTCCGCCTCTACATCCCGCTGGGCACCATGGTGCTGATCAGCGCGGTGCTCTCCCTGCTGGCTTCGATCTTCCGCAAATGATGGGCTGATCGCGGTGCCGGTGCTGCCGGGGATGGTGTCGCGCGGTGGCCGACTTCTTGATGGCGGGCGCGCTGCGCTTACCCGACCTGCGCCGGAATTTCACGCGGGTTGGCGTAGGCCGGATAAGCCGCGCAGCGGCGCATCCGGCGGGTGACCGCAAAAATCACCCGTCGCAGAGCGCCTGGGCGGCGGCCAGATCCAGCGTGCCTTCGTAGATCGCCCGCCCGGTGATGGCGCCGAGGATTCCCCGCGCGGCGACGGCCTTGAGCTTGCGGATGTCATCCAGTCCGGTGACGCCGCCGGAGGCAATCACGGGAATCCCGCCCGCCTCCGCCACCGCCACCGTTGCGGCGACATTGACGCCCTGCATCATGCCGTCGCGTTCGATGTCGGTGTAGACGATGGCGCTCACCCCGTCCGCCGCAAACCGGCGCGCGAGATCCACTGCCTTCACTTCGCTCACCTCGGCCCAGCCGTCGGTGGCCACCCGACCGGCGCTGGCGTCGATGCCGACGATGATGCGGCCGGGAAATTCCCGGCACACCCCTGTGACAAAATCCGGCTCCTTGACCGCCTGGGTGCCGATGATGACGTAACGCACGCCGGCGCTCAGATAGGCCTCGATGGTGTCCGCGCTGCGGATGCCGCCGCCGATCTGGATCGGCAGGTCGGGATGGGCGCGGGCGATGGCGCGCACGGCGTCGCCGTTGACCGGCACCCCGGCAAAGGCGCCGTTGAGATCCACCAGATGCAGCCGGCGCGCACCCTGGGCAACCCAGTGCGCGGCCATGGCGACCGGATCATCGGAAAATACGGTGGCATCATCCATGCGGCCCTGGCGCAGGCGCACGCACTGGCCGTCCTTCAAATCGATGGCGGGAATGATGAGCACGGAAATCCTCAGTTGCCGCCTTTCCAGGTGGCAAAGTTGGCCAGCAGGCGCAGGCCGTCGGTGTGGCTTTTCTCGGGATGGAACTGCACCGCGAACAGATTGCCCCGGTGCAGGGCGGCGGCGAAGGTAACGCCATAGTCGCAGGTGCCCGCGATCAGCTTGGCGTCGGTTTCCACCCAGTAGCTGTGCACGAAATAAAAGCGCGCGTCCTGGGCGATACCGTGCCAGAGCGGGTGATCCACGGTCTGATGCACGACATTCCAGCCCATGTGCGGGACCTTGAGGCGTTCGCCGTCGGTATCGATCAGCGGCGTGCCGAAAAACCGCACCCGGCCCGGCAACAGGCCGAGACAGTCCACGCCGCCGCTCTCCTCGCTGTGGGCCATCAACGCCTGCATGCCGACGCAGATGGCGAGCACGGGCTTCTGCGCGATGGCGGCGACCAGCGCGGACGCAAAGCCCGCCGCGCGAAATTCGCGCATGCAGTCGCCGATGGCGCCGACCCCGGGAAACACGACGCGGTCCGCACGTTCGAGTTCCCGGGGCTCGGTGGTGATGACCACGCGCGCGCCGGGAGCGACATGCTCCAGCGCCTTGGCGACCGAGTGCAGGTTGCCCATGCCGTAGTCGATGACGGCGATGCGATCACGAAATTCCGTCATGGCTGGATCCGTTCAGGGTCGGGTTACAGGCTGCCCTTGGTGGACGGCGTGATATCCGCCGCGCGCGCATCGGGCGCCACGGCAGCACGCAGCGCGCGACCAAACGCCTTGAAAATAGTCTCCACCTGATGGTGGGCGTTCTCGCCGCGCAGATTGTCGATGTGCAATGTTGCACCCGCGTGATTGACGAAACCCTGAAAAAACTCGAACACCAGATCCACATCGAAATTGCCGACGCGCGCGCGCGTGAAAGTCACGTCGCGCACCAGACCCGGACGGCCCGAAAAATCGATCACCACGCGGGACAGCGCCTCGTCGAGGGGCACATAGGCGTGGCCGTAGCGGCCGATGCCCTTTTTGTCGCCGAGCGCCTGCTTGATGGCCTGCCCGAAGGTGATGCCGATGTCTTCGACGGTGTGGTGGTCGTCGATATGGAGATCGCCCTCGGCCTTCACCGACAGATCGATCAACCCGTGGCGGGCGATCTGATCCAGCATGTGCTCGAGAAACGGCACCCCGGTGGCAAATTCGCCGCGGCCGGAGCCATCCAGATCGACGCTCACCGTGATGCGGGTCTCCAGGGTGTCGCGGCTGACAGTGGCGCGGCGCGGTGCCATGCTGCTCTCCAGATGTGGGCGGTCGCCCAGGGCCGCGGCCGGGGGCGGAAGGCGCGCCATTATACTGGCGGCTGCAAACCCGGGCCAGCGCGGCCCGGGTACAGGGCCTGGAGAGAATACCGTGAGGAAACCGCTCCGTATTGCCGTCGGGCTACTGCTGGTTCTAGCTCTGCTCGCCGCCGGCGGTGCCGCCTATGTGTTGCTGCTGCTGGATCCCAACGATCTCAAGCCGCGCATCGTCGAGCTGGCAGGCAAGCGGGGCATCAGCCTGGAAATCCAGGGCGATCTGGCGTGGCAACTGTTCCCGAGTCCGGGAGTCCAGATCGGCCACACCCGGGTGCGCTCCGCCGACAGCCGCATTCCGGAGCTGGATTTCGAGCGCGCCGCGCTCAGTCTCGATTGGCGCTCCCTGCTGCACGGCACACCCCGGATCAGCGCGCTGAGTATCCAGGGCGCGAACATCAGGATCGCCACCGCCACTCAGGCGGCCGTCGCTGCGGCCGCGCCGCTTGCGGCAGCACCTGCCTCCGCACACTCCGACACGACTGGCGCGGCGGATACCGGCACAGTACCCATCACCATAAGCGCGGTGGACATCACCCAAAGCCGCGTCACCCTGACCGGCGCGGGTGCGCCGCGAGTGCTCGACAATCTCAGTTTCAGCGGCCGCGACATGGTCCTCGACGGCAAATCCTTTCCGGTACGGATCGCCTTCGACTACGCCGACCCGGCGTTCCCGATGCCCCTGGGCATAGCGCTCGATGCGGATCTCGAGGTGGATCAGGCCGCTCGCGCAGTCGCGACCGAGAATGCCCACCTGCTGGTGACGCCCGTGGGACGCACGCCCCTCGACGCGCATTTTGCGCTGCGTTTTGAGCAGGCCCAGGATCGACTGGCGATCAGCGCGTTGCGAATGTCGAGTGGAGCGCTGATCGCCGAGAGCGATTTCGTTGTCACGGAGCTGGGCACCTCGCCCGCGGCGCGCGGCCAGCTTCGCGTACCGCCCGCCGACCCGCGACCACTGCTCGCCGAGTGGGGAATCCCGCTGCCACAGTTCAGCGCCCCGGATGCGCTGGCCAAGGTCGGCGTCGAAACCCGCTTCGCCGCAACCGCGGAAAATCTCGCACTGGATGATCTGAAACTGGCCATCGACACCACCGAGATTCAGGGCGCTGTCGAAGCCCGCCTCACTACACCCCGCGAACTCAAGGCAACGCTGCACGGCAATCGACTGGATCTCGATCGCTACCGGACGACCGCCAAAGACAGCACGCAAGCCGCTGACGCGGCATTGTTCGCGCCCCTGGCCGGACCCGTCGCCTTCCTCCAGGGCGGGAATGGCACGCTCGAGCTCGACTGGGACGAGCTCACGATCAATCAGCTGCACCTCGCAGCGATTCGTCTGCGGGTTGTTTTCGCGGGCGACGATATTCAGGTGCGCGATCTTTCCACCCGTACCCTGGGGGGCACCGCCACCGCCAGCGCGCAATTGCACGGCGTCACCGGCAAGGCCCCAGCGGCAACCTTCAAACAGCAACTGACCGGGATTTCCCTGGCCCAGGTACGCCAGACCCTGGCGCCCAAGCTCGACCTTACCGGCACGCTGGATCTGTCGCTACAGGGCAGCGCCCACGGCAGGACGAGTGCGGAGTTGGATCGGACACTGGATGCGAGTGGCACCTTCGGGATCAGCACGCCGCATCTTGAGGGAGCCAACATCGAGCGCGCCTTCTGTGACCTCGCGGCGCTGGTGGACAGGACCGACAAGCGCAAGGACTGGCCCAGGGGCACCGCGTTCAGGGATATCGCCGGGGAATTCCGCCTCACCGGTCCGCGCCTGCGGCTGGAACGGATGACCACCGGCGTCGGCAACCTCGATCTGCGCGGCGAAGGCACGGTCGATCGCGGCGCGCAGCATTACGACATCCTCACCACCGCCCGCCTCAGCGGCGAGCGCACCAGTCCGGAAGGCTGTGTGGTCAAGAGCGAACGTCTGCGCGAGCGCGACATTCCACTGCGCTGCCAGGGTAGTTTCGGCAAGGATGCGGCGACCCAATGCGCGCCGGACGGCGAGTTGGTCGCGCAGCTGGTGCAGGATCGGGTGCGGCAGGAGCTGGACGACAGGCACGGCCTCGACTCGAAAAAGGCCAAAAAGGCCGAAGATCTGCTGCGAAGTCTGCTCGGCAAGCAGAAGGACCACAACTGAGCGCCCGCCCATGACAGAAAGAACCCGGCGGAAGCGGACCGTCGCGGCAGCGGATTTCAGCGCGCGCCTGCTCGCCTGGTTCGACCGGCATGGCCGCCACGACCTGCCCTGGCAGCGTGAACGCTCGCCCTATCGGGTATGGCTGTCGGAAATCATGTTGCAGCAGACCCAGGTCGGCACCGTCATCCCCTACTTCGAGCGCTTTGTCGCGGCCTTTCCCGATGTCACCGCGCTCGCCGCCGCGCCCATCGACAGCGTGCTGCATCACTGGACCGGACTCGGTTACTACGCCCGCGCCCGCAACCTGCATCGCACGGCGCGTATGCTTACCGAGCGATACGGCGGGCAATTTCCCGTCGCCCTCGATGAACTCACCGCCCTGCCCGGCATTGGCCGCTCCACCGCCGGCGCCATCGTCGCCATCGCGTTCGGGCAGCGCGCCGCGATCCTCGACGGCAACGTCAAGCGCGTGCTGGCCCGCCACGGCGCCATCGCGGGCTGGCCCGGGCAAGCGGATGTCGCCCGTGCCCTGTGGGAAATTGCCGAGCGCTTGACCCCGACCGAGCGGGTCGCGGACTACACCCAGGCGATCATGGATCTGGGCGCCACCCTCTGCACCCGCACCCGCCCGGCGTGCGACCGCTGCCCGGTGCGGACCGACTGCCGCGCACGCGGCGAAGGCGCCCCGGAGCAGTATCCCGGGCGCCAACCGAAAGCCGCGACGCCCATCCGGGAAACCCTGTTCCTGATCCTGCGCAACCCGACCGGCGAAGTGCTGCTCGAACAGCGCCCGCCGACCGGCATCTGGGGCGGCCTCTGGAGCTTCCCCGAATGCGCGCCCGCAACCGACATCGAAATCCATTGCGACGCACTGGGCTATCGAGCCCTCGACTGGCAGGCAAGGCTGCCGCGGCGCCATGTATTCAGCCACTACCGGCTCGACTACACCCCGGTCGAGGTCGCCGTGGCGCCCCGCTTCGCGATCGCCGATGGCGACCGGCAGCGCTGGATCGCGCCCTCTTCCCCCGGAGCCTTGGGCCTACCGGCACCGGTAAAGGCCCTGCTTTCGGAACTGGGCAGCGCGCAAGACACAAGGGCAGACACAATTTCCGGCGAACCCTAGCCAGCCCGAAGGTTATACTGGCACCATGGAGTTGAGTTTGCCTGCCGGAATCCTTGTCGGAATTTCACCATGAGCCGTACCGTCTTTTGCCGCAAATATCGTGAAGAATTGCCCGGCCTCGACCAGCCGCCGTTCCCCGGACCCAAGGGTCAGGAGATTTTCGAAGCGATCTCGCAGCGCGCCTGGGACGCATGGCTCGCCCACCAGACCATGCTGATCAACGAAAAGCGCCTGAACCTGATGGATCTCACCGCGCGCGCCTATCTCAACGAACAGCGCGACAAATTCTTCGCGGGTGCGGAACACGATAGCGCGGAAGGCTACGTACCACCCTCCCGCTAGCCGGAATCGCTGCTCGACTGAAACGAACACCCAACCGCCCGATCCATTCTTCAACAGCCTCGCCACCAGCAAGCCGTGTGGATGCGGTCGTCCGTCTTTGATCCGGCCACGCAAGGAGTAAAAGTGGAAGCGTTCCTCGTTTCGACGGGCATCGTCGCCCTCGCCGAGATCGGCGATAAAACCCAACTGCTCGCCTTCATTCTGGCGGCGAGATTCCGCAAGCCCCTGCCCATCATCGCCGGAATTCTGATCGCAACGCTGGTCAATCACAGTTTCGCCGGCGCGCTCGGCGCCTGGATCACCGCGCTCATGACACCGCAAACCCTGCGCTGGGTGCTGGGCATCTCGTTCCTCGGCATGGCGATCTGGACCCTGATCCCCGACAAATTCGACGAAAGCGACAGCAAAACCACCCGCTTCGGCGTGTTCGGCACTACCGTCATCGCATTTTTTCTCGCGGAAATGGGCGACAAGACGCAGATCGCCACCGTGGCGCTGGCAGCGCAGTACCACACCATCTTCGCGGTGGTGGCGGGCACCACGCTGGGCATGATGATCGCCAATGCCCCCGCCGTGCTGCTGGGCGACCGGATTGCCGAACGGATGCCGGTGCGACTGGTGCACGCCATCGCCGCCGCGATCTTCGCGATCCTCGGGGTTGTTACCCTTGCCGGTGGCGGTGCGCGCTGGGGCTTCTGATCCCCGACGCGGCGCCGGGCGCTGCTCAAGCCGCGCGCCAACCCGGGATCCGAGCTGTGGGATGCGCAATCCGGGGCAAGGTCAAATACCCTGGTTTTATTGAATGGGTAAATGCGTCCGACCCGCACTGCCACCCTGCCGCTCGTTGCACCAGGGCGCAACGCCGCCGGATCACCTCAGGACAAATCCACCGCGTACTGTTTGAGCGTCGCCATGTCCACCATGGCGAGGGTCTCCTCGTGGGTGGCGCGCAGCCGCACCCGGGGCGCGCAGCCGGCGCGATAGGCTTCGATCCAGCGCGCCGCGCACAGGCACCAGCGGTCGCCGGGTTTGAGCCCCGGAAACTCGAAGTCAGGCATCGGGGTGGAGAGGTCGTTGCCGCGACCGCGGGAAAATTCGAGAAACTCGGCGGTGGCTTCGATGCACACGGTATGGATACCGGTGTCCTCGTGGCCGGTGTTGCAGCAGCCGTCGCGGTAGAAACCGGTGACGGGCTTGGTGCTACAACTTTCCAGGGGTTCGCCAAAGACATTGCGGGATTCGAACTGGGTCATCGCGGGGAGTTGTCCTGATGGGTACGGAGTGGATCGGATTGGCGCCAGTGTAGCGCGACGCGGGCGGTTCGGTTCGCTTCAGTTCCTCGCTGGACAGCTGAGGTCAGGACAGTTCAGCCGTCGCTCTCGACCCGGCCATCGACGATGCGAATGACGCGGTCACCGGCGCGGGCGAATTCGGGGTCATGGGTGACCGCCACCACGGCGCGCTGCCCACCGTGGGCGATGCCGCTCAGAATCTCGCGCACCCTGGCGCTGGCTTCCGAATCCAGATTGCCGGTGGGTTCGTCGGCCAGGATCACCAAAGGCTCGTTGGCCAGCGCGCGGGCGATGGCAACGCGCTGGCGCTGGCCGCCAGAGAGCTGGTCCGGGCGCTTGTGCAACTGGTCGCCGAGCCCCAGGTCCACCAGCAACTGCTCGGCCCGCGCGCGCTGTGCGGCGGGCGCGAGGTGGGCGAGGCGCGCCATGGGCAGGATCACGTTATCCAGTACCGAAAACTCCACCAGCAGGAAATGGAACTGGAACACAAAGCCGAGCTTGGCCAACCGCACAGTGGCGAGCCGGTCGTCTTCGAAGCGGGAGGTATCGACGCCGTCGAGCCAGATCCGCCCAGCGCTGGGCACATCGAGCAGACCGAGCAGATACAGCAGCGAGGATTTTCCGGAGCCGGATGGTCCCTGGATGCTCACGAATTCGCCACGGCGGATCGACAGATTCACGTCCTGCACCAGGGTGACCGGCACCGGCCCCGGCAGCACCCGGGTCACGCCTTCCGCGCGCAGCACTTCGCTCACGCCATGCCACCCCGCAGGATCTCGACGGGATACACAGCACCCGCCTTGCGGGCCGGCAGGTACGCGGCGGCGGTGGCGGAGAGCAGCGCAAAGCCGGCTGCGATCAGCACCTGATCCAGCCCCCAGTAGATCGGCAGATTCACGCTCTGGCTCATGCCGGGCGGGCGGATTTCGATGGCCGCCAGCGCCGCCATCAGGCCGAGTCCGGCGAGCGAGCCGACCATACTGCCGAGCGCGCCGATCACCAGGCCCTGGGCGAGGAAGATGCGGCGCACATCGCGGGCCTGAAAACCCATGGATTTGAGGATGGCGATGTCGCGGCGCTTTTCCAGCACCACGGTGGAAATCACGTTGAAAATGCCGAACGAGGCGACCACCAGAATGGCGCTGACCACGGTGTACATGATGATGTTGCGCACGAACAGCACCGACAGGATGTTCTCCGACGCCTCCTGCCACGATTGCGCGCGGTAGCCGATGCGGGCCTCGATGACGGCCGCCACCTCCCGCGCCTGATAGGGGTCGTCGAGTTTCAGGATCAGGCGATTGGCGCGGTCGGGACGCCCCAGCAGGACCTGAGCGCGCTTGAGCAGCACATAGGCCTGGCCTTCGTCGATGGAGGTAGTGCCCGTGTCGAACAGGCCGACGATCTTGAGGGTGCGCACCAGGCCCGCCGGGGACGACAGGGTCAGGTTGTCGCCCATTTTGAGGAACAGCTTCTCTGCCAGCTTGCGGCCGATGATGATGCTATTGGGATTCGCCCCGAGCGCCGCCAGCGAGCCCGCCACCATCTTGTCCTCGATATCACTCACATTCGCCATCAGGCGCGGTACCACACCGTTCATGGTGACGCCGCGCTCCTTGCCGGCGGAGGTGATGATGGCCTGGCCGGTCAGCACCGGCGCCACCCGCAAGCCGGGCAGCTCGGCGATCGCCGCCAGTTTCTGTTTGTAGCCGCGGATGCCGCGGGTCTCGGTGCGCGCCTTGAGGCCCATCAGGGTCAGGGCGGCATCGGGGTACGCGAGCCGCGCCGGTTGCGGCGGCGGCGCGCGGTACTCGTCGCTCACCGTGATGTGGGGCGCGTTGTCGATCATGCGCTGGATGAAATCCGCTTCCGAGCCGCGCATCAGCGCGCTGATGGCGAGGAAGAACGCGACCCCGAGCACGATACCGAGCATCGACATCAGCGCCTGCCGCTTGCGGCTGGCGAGCTGGGTCAGGGCGATGCGCAGGCCGAGCGGCAAGGTCAGGGATTGCCTCCCGACCGGAGCGTTGCGCGACGCCCTGGGCGCACGCCGGCGCGGAGGGGGCTGACCACCATGTCGTCAGCGGTGAGGCCGGCGCGGATTTCCACCAGGCCGTCGCGGCCGGCACCCAGGGTCACGGGCCGTTCGGCCAGGCGGCCATCGCGTACCACCCACAGCTTGTCGCCGGCGATGGCGGTGGCGGGCACCAGCAGGGCGTCGTTGCGTTCGGCCACGATGATGTTGCAGTCGGCGGTCATGCCCACGCGCAGCGGCGTGTCCGCGGGCAGTGCGATGCGCACGCGGAAACTGCGCGCCACTGAATCGCCCTTGGGGGTGATCTCGTGGACCTTGCCTTCGAACACGCGGCCCGGAAAGGCATCGGCCGCGATCAGCACCCGCTGGCCCAGCGTCACTGACGGGATGTCCTCCTCGTCGATCTCGGCGCTCACGCGCAGGCCGCCGCAACAGGAAAACCAGAACAGGGTATCGCCGGGACGTTGCAACTGGCCGATCTCGCCGTCACGGCGCAGGATGACGCCGTCGTCCGGCGCCCGCAGCGTCATGTCCCCGAGCTGCTCGCGTACCCGATCCCGCGCCGCCGTCGCGGTCGCGAGTTCGTTGCGCGCGCGATCGAGGTCGGTCGCCGCCGCGAGCCGGCGCCGGTACAGCTCCTCGATACGGCGAAATTCCGCCTCGCCGAAACGCACGCGCGATTCCCATTCCGCCACCGTGGCAGCGAGATCGCGACTGTCGAGCCGCGCGAGCACGGCGCCCTTGCGCACGGCATCGCCTTCGTCGACCGCGAGTTCCTGCAGGCGCCCGCTCACCTTGGGGCCGATGGCCACCATCACCTCCGGCTCCACGATCCCGGAGCCGTACACGGCTTCCACCGCGGGGCCGCGGCTGGGCACGGCGGCGGTCACCGTCACCGGCCCAACGAAATACCAGGCGACAGCCGCCGCCGCGGCAAGCAGCACCAGGACGATCGGCACATTCACCAGAGCACCCCCGCGCTGGACGCTGGCGCCGCGTCGCCGTGCGTTCAGCTCCGGCGCAGGAGTTCCTGCCACTGCGCGGTCAACTCGGCGCGGAAGTTCGGGTGGGCGATGCCGATCAGCGCCTCCGCGCGCCGTTCGAGGGATTGATTGGACAGCCGCGCGACACCCTGCTCGGTGACCACATAATCGACGTCGGCGCGCAGCGCGGTCACCGGGCCGCTCAACAGCGGCCTGATCTTCGACAGGCTGCCGCCCTTGGCGGTCGAGTGCAGCGCGATGATGCTGCGCCCGCCGCGGGAGGCCCGCGCGCCGCGCAGGAAATCCACCAGGCCGCCGCCGCCGCCCACCTGGCGGCCGTCGAGGGTCTCGCTGTTGAGCTGGCCGAACAGATCGATTTCCAGCGTGGTGTTGATCGCCACCAGCTGGTTGATCGAGGCCAGCACTCCGGCGTCGTGGGTATAGGTGACCGGACGCAGCGCGAGTCCGGCATGGCCCGCGCACCAGCGGTAGAAGTTCTGGCTCCCCGCCGCGATGCCGGTGACCAGCTTGCCGGTGTCGATGTTCTTGCGGCGGCCGTTGACCACACCGGCTTCCACCAGGGGCATGAAGGCTTCGGTCAACAGCCCGGTATGCACACCCAGATCCTGCTTGCCACCGAGTCGTTGCAGGATCGACACCGGCAACGCGCCGATGCCCAGTTGCAGGCAGTCGCCGTCCTCGACCAGATCGGCGATATGATCCGCCACGATGGCGTCGGCATCGGCCGCCTTGCCGCCGATGCGGTATTCCAGCAGCGGGCGATCCGTCGTCACCGCGAAGTCGATGTCGGCCAGTGGAACGCGCGGCGCATCGGCGATGTCGGGCACCGCGGCATTGATCTCGGCGATCACCAGGCGCGCCTTCGCCAGCATCGCCAGCGAATAGTCGGTGTGCAGGCCCAGACTGCACGCGCCGTCGGCACCCGGCGGCGCCACCATGATGAGCGCGACATCGACGCCGTAGAAATCCTCCAGGGCGCGGTAGCGTGCGGAATGAAACGCCGGCACCCAGTCGAGCCGGCCAGCGGCGTGCAGGCGCCGGTAGCCGCCCAGAAAGAATCCGGTGTTGAGGATCGCGGCGCTGGAAATGCGGTCGGGATCGAGTTCCGTCATGCCCGGTACCGAGCAGTCCATCACCGTCAGCGGCAGGTCGAGTCGTGCCTGCGCCAGGATGTCGAGCACCGCGTCCGGCTGCCCGCAGCCGCCCGCAACGAAGACCGTGTCACGGGAATGGAAATGGTCGCGCACGGCAGCGGGAGTGAGTTGCGGCGGGTGAGTGGTGGTCACGATTACGGGCTCCGGCGGGCTGAGGTGTGGCGGGCAATCTAGCACAGGAGGCCGTATTGAAACCCGCGTTCGAGCGTTTCAACTCTGCGGGAGAGGCACCCCATTGCCCCGGCAAAACCAGGCATGCGCTGCACGCCCGGCATATCCGCGCGGTGCACACGCGGCCGAAGCACCGGGTTGGCCGCGGTGGCTGCCGGGACCAAAGCGAATCACGGCACATGGCACCGGTCTGTGCTTTCCGGGTCTTGGTTACGAAAAAGGCCGGCAAATGCCGGCCCTTTCAATCCTCGTTTCAATCCCCAGTTTCAATCACCGATCGACGGTGACGCGGCTGTTGCCGTTCAGGATATTGATCCGCACGCGGTCCCCGACCCGGAACACTTCACCTTCGCTGACCTCCTGGACATAGGCGCGGGTCGGACCGTCATCTTCCTTGACGGTGATCTCCACCGCCTGCGTCCGCGTAAAACCCTCTTCCGTTGCCGCGCCGATCAAGCCGCCCGCCACCGCGCCGATGACCGCGGCAACCAGACTGCCCCTGTCGCCGCCAATGCTGCTGCCG
Source organism: uncultured Gammaproteobacteria bacterium (assembly GCA_963708735.1). GTDB lineage: Bacteria > Pseudomonadota > Gammaproteobacteria > Pseudomonadales > Porticoccaceae > JAGPUQ01. The sequence continues at coordinate 5,837 of CAVPTW010000041.1, read as the reverse complement.
GCAATCCCGCCCACGGCCGCACCCGCACCCACACCGATCGGGGTTTTGGTGCCTTCCAGTTGTACCGGGCGCAAGGACTCGATAGTGCCTTTGCGCACGATCTGCGGAGTGCGCGCGTCTTCACGGGAATACACGTCTCCTTTCAGGCTGGAGGCACAACCGCCGAGCGTCAACGCAGTGCCTACAACCAGTGCCGCAACCAGAATGTTTTTGTACATGGATAATCCTCAACGGTGAGCAATTCTGCAGGAGCCATCAAACACTCCTGGATGTTCCGATGCCAGCCCGGGAACAGCACCGCAGCGGGACACCGAATGGTGCTTCGACCCCTCGACTCCGCAAAAAGTTGCCCAACGGCTGCGGTGGTGCCCGAGCAGCGGGAAGCATGAGGCGCTGGAAACTTTCCCGGATATTTCCCGTGTTTCGACCCGTGCGCGTGCGTGGAGCCTATCGCGTCCCGGGAATGGTCGCGCATTGAACCTTGACATCTGCCATCGCGCAAGCCCAGGTCAGGTTTGTAAATCACGGTTTTGGATCAATGGTCGGAATCGATGGGGTCAGACTCACTGCTGTCCCACAGAAATTCAGATCAACCATAACTGCCGCTCCTGCTCGGGATCGAGTGGTGGCGGATCGCCGCGCAACAAGGCCATCAAGTCACGCCGCATAAACAAATTTAGTTGCAACAATCGCAGCAGCGTTTGCATCGACCAACCGAGCTTGGCGGCGAACTTGATATAGGCCAGCAGTAAATAGGTACAGAGCGCGATCCAGATTTGCGTCAGTATCGCGTTCTTGCTGTAACCGACAAAACTTTTTATCTTCAGATTCTGTTTGATCCATTTGAAGAACAATTCAATTTGCCAGCGCTGCTTGTAAATTTCAGCAATAGTTTTTGCGCTCAATCGGAAATTGTTGGTCAGGAACTCATAATGCCTGCCTGTTTCTGGATCGCGAAAGCCGACACGCCGCAGTCGTGGCAGTCCGAGTTTCCGGGGCTTGATGCCCGTTAGCTCAATCGTTTGATCGGAGGTAAGGCCAGATCTCTTATCGACGTCACGGCGTTCGATGACACGCCATATCGCGTTGCGCCGAATCCGCGTCACGAAGAAAATACCCTTGGAATCCAGCTGGTTAAACCAACGGTAGTCGATGTAGCCGTTATCGAAAGCAACGATGCTGCCCTTGGGAAATTGCAGCGTCCTGCCGATTTCGATGTCCGCCACCTTGCCATCGGTAAGGGCGGCAAAGGCGGGAAGATTGCCGGCGTTATTCAGGCCGATGTGCAATTTCATCGCCGCCTTACCGAGCGCATAGTGGGCCCACGGAAATATATTCAGCGACAAATCGATCAGCGAGGCATCCAGTGAATACAGCGGATTTTTGAACCGGAATTTGTGCTTGGGTGATTTCGACTGGCAGCGTGTATAAAGTTTGGAGAACAGGGCTTCGTATAAATGGTACGGCTGTTGTTCGTTCAGGCGCGACAAGCTGGAACGCGCAATACCGCGCGTACCAAGATGGTACAGACGCTGACCTTGCGCCTTCAAATTGGACTCGATATCGCGCAGGCTATGGCGCCCAGCCAGTTGCCCCAGCGTCAATGCGACGAACTGCGACCAGTGGCTGGTCGTACGCAATGCACCGCCCTGATGGTGCTGTTTGGCCAGAGCTTCAAATTCATGTCTCGGCAGGAATTTGAGCAATTGCGCGAAAGTCGTATTATGATGTGCCACGGCTTAAATCTCCCTTGTTTTACAGTGTTTGGTTGCACATCCATTGTAACAACACCGTGAGATTTAAGCCGTTCTTCTATCCATTTCTGTGGGACAGCAGTGGGCCAGACTCGACTGATTTACAAAACTGAAGCTGCTATAGGAAACTCTGATTATTTAGCACGATAGGCGATAATACACGCAACGGAAACGGCCAGGAGAGTGGGGCACATGCGGCAGCAAACCTTTGCCAAGGAAAGCTTCGAGAAATTCCGCAAGAAGACCCGCAAGGAACAATTTCTCGACGAGATGGAACGCATCATTCCGTGGCAGGAACTGACCGCTGCCATTGAACCGTTCTATCCCAACCCACAGGGTGCCGGCCGCCGGCCCGTGGGCGTCGAGCGGATGTTGCGGATCTACTTCCTCCAGCATTGGTTCAACCTGTCCGATCCCGGCGCCGAAGAAGCGCTCTATGATTCCCGGGCGCTGCGCGCCTTCGTCGGCATCGACTTGGGCCGCGAACCTGTCCCCGATGAAACGACGCTGTGCAAGTTCCGTCACCTGATGGAGCGACATAAGGAAACTCTGATTATTTAGCACGATAGGCGATAATACACGCAACGGAAACGGCCAGGAGAGTGGGGCACATGCGGCAGCAAACCTTTGCCAAGGAAAGCTTCGAGAAATTCCGCAAGAAGACCCGCAAGGAACAATTTCTCGACGAGATGGAACGCATCATTCCGTGGCAGGAACTGACCGCTGCCATTGAACCGTTCTATCCCAACCCACAGGGTGCCGGCCGCCGGCCCGTGGGCGTCGAGCGGATGTTGCGGATCTACTTCCTCCAGCATTGGTTCAACCTGTCCGATCCCGGCGCCGAAGAAGCGCTCTATGATTCCCGGGCGCTGCGCGCCTTCGTCGGCATCGACCTGGGCCGCGAACCTGTCCCCGATGAAACGACGCTGTGCAAGTTCCGCCACCTGATGGAGCGACATAATCTGGGTGACCAGTTGTTCCATCTGGTCAACGCCTATCTGAAGGAAAACGGTCTACAGGTTGCACGTGGCACGATTGTCGATGCGACCATCATCAATGCGCCGAGGTCGACCAAGAACCAAAAGAAGGAGCGGGATCCTGAGATGCACCAGACCCGGAAAGGTAGCCAGTGGTACTTCGGGATGAAGGCGCACATCGGCGTCGACAGCCAGACGAAGCTGATCCACAGCGTGGTGGCGACGGCGGCGAACGTGCATGACTCGGTGGTGATCGGTGACCTGCTGCACGGCGGAGAGACGCGGGTGTGGGGTGACTCGGCCTATACCGGCAAGCGGGCGGCCATTCTGGAGTGCGCGCCGCTGGCCAAGGATTTTACGAACAAGAAGGGCAACCGCTACCACCCGCTCACGGACGAAGAGCGGGCGAAGAACCGCACGAAGTCGCGGGTACGAGCGAAGGTGGAGCACGCCTTCGGTGTAATGAAGCGGCGGTTCGGATTCACGAACGTCCGCTACAAGGGACTGGCCAAGAATGCCCACCACCTGTTTGTCGCCTGCGCGTTGACGAATCTGGTGATGGCCAAGAAGCCGCTGTTGCAATTGTGCCTCAGGCCTCTGTAGCCGAGTTGCGCCTGAAAAGTGCGGGACGAGGCGAAAAAGGCGACGCTATGCGCAGACATGCGCTATTTACGGGTAAAAACGGGCATCGCATCCTCTGATCGCTCAATACCGACATCGCCAGACGGAAATTTCAGTGAATGATCAGACGTTCCTATACAGTGGTGATCGGCCCCGAAGCTCGGCGCACGAGTTACGGCTACGACCGCGACGGCCGCCTAATCAGCCTCACCGACCCCAATGGCAACGTCACCACCTGGGGGCGCGATATCCAGGGTCGCGTCACCGCCAAAGTGTTTGCCGATGGCAGCCGCACCGCCTACGCCTACGAAAGCCGCACCAGTCGTTCTGCGCGCGCTGCATCATAGGTTGCATCGAATGTGTACATGATATCGCCTGACGAAAAAAACCCCGAGGTCAGTTCAGTCTTCGCGCTTTAACATTTTCACCGCCTCCAAAAACAGAAGTCGGCAAAAACCGCTAACCTCCACTTTTGGCGACAGTGGGGAGCGAGGGGATTACCCGGAATATCGAGATTCGCGGCGCCGATGGCACCGGCGCCGCGATGGTATTTATTATTCGATCAGCGCCTTCTTCGTTTTGGCGGTGCGCCAAAATAGCTGCACGGGTTTTTGACCATCAGAGTATCGATCGTTTCTTGCGTGACACCAGCCTTGCGCATTGTCGGCAAAATGTTGCGCGAGATATGCGACACATTCCAGTTCGGCGACGCGGCAATCATGCCGTTCAGCACACCGGTGTCGCGACCGCGCCAGCATTGGAGCGTGTCATGGGACAGCATGATGCGGTCAAACCCGACGCTGAGCAGTCCGAGCAGCGACGCGAGCCGCAACTTGTCCGACGCAATGGATTCGATACCAAAACGGTCAAACCCCAGCCACGCACCGCGTTCGAGAATGTCGAAGTAATAACGCATGTCGCCGACACCACAGGCGTGACCGATCAGCACCTTGTTGAAATCGACCTTCTCCTCCTCGAAGATGTCCAGCGTTTCGCGGCCATAGGGATCCATCTCGTCGTTATGGCAGAGGATAGGCGCACCCGTCGCCTTGCTCGCGCGCGCCGCGGCCCGCAAACATTTTATCTCGGTCTCCTTGATGCCCTGGCCCGGCGGGGTGACGCCATGGATGCCGCCGCTGGCGGTCTTGATGATGCCGGCCTTGATCCCGGTTTTGCCGATTCCTTCTTTTATCTCCCTTGTGTACACGTCGGCGATGCCGTCGATATCCATCAGCCGGAAATGCTGCGGAATACCCAGTGCGTCATTGTATAAACCCGTGGCAATGACGATCTGGATTCCGGATTTGTCGGCCATTTCGGCGGAAAATTCGGGATCGCGGCCCAGTTCCATCGGGCAGGGATCGACGAAGCTTTTTATCCCGAGGTCCCTGATCTCCTTGAGCTTGTCTACGATTTTTTTGCCTTCCTTTTTGCGGTCGAAATCCTCATGGTCAAGCTCCCAGCCCGGCCAGCCGATTCCCAAGTGTTCATGAATCAACGTGGTTCCCAGATCTTCCACCGCGATTGGGCCTAATACTGAATTGACCTTCATGCTAGCTCCCCTGTTTTTTTGACGTTTATTGTGCGAACTGTCGGCAGCGGGTGTATCGGCTTTGTTGAGCCCACCGTCTGGACGGATTCGTGGAGAGATGGTGCCCGAGATATTCGCCAAGTTCCAGTTCGGACTGGCGGTCGGTTCCAGCGTCACCGCAGGGCTAACCTGCCGGTGCTCATCCCTGCTGCCGGGGACCATGGACGAAAGGCGCCTGAAGGCCTTCCCATTCCTCACTTGGGCAGCTTTAATCCTCCATCCAACAACGAGACCGGTGACCGTCATGAAGCTGATCAATTCCTTTGGCCCCAATCCCCGCCTGGTGCGCATGTTCATGGCGGAGAAAGACGTCAAGCTACCCACCGAAGAGCTCGACCTGCTGGCCGGGGAAAACCGCAAGCCGCCCTACACCGATAAGAATCCCGGCGGCCAGATGCCGGCCCTGCAACTGGACGACGGCACGGTGATCGCCGAGACCGCGGCCATCTGCGAATACCTGGAGGAGTGTCATCCGAGCCCGGCCTTGATCGGCAGCAATGCCAGGGAGCGCGCCATGGGCCGTATGTGGCAGCGGCGGGTCGAGCTCAACATCACCGAGAACATCTACAACGGGTTCCGGTATGCCGAGGGCCTCGGGCTGTTCAAGGATCGCATGTACTGCATTCCGGAAGCGGCCGATGGACTAAAAGCCAAAGGCAAAAACCAGCTCGCGTGGCTGGATGGCCTGATGAGCGGGCGCGACTTTGTCGGCGGTAAGAGCATCGGGCTTGCCGACATCACGCTCTACTGCTGCCTGGATTTCGCCAAGGGCGTGGGCCAGCCGATTCCACCCGAGCTGAAGAATATCAACGCCTGGTTTCAGCGCATGGATCAGCGCCCCAGTGCGCAGCAAAGCCTGTCCCCCGGCTGGGAGCAAGTGGGCATGCGCGGCTA
>CAVPTW010000040.1:0-19934 GCA_963708735.1 uncultured Gammaproteobacteria bacterium | reverse complement strand
GGCCTTGGTTGCCGTTGCCGCAACCCGCGGGTGAGATGGGCGGCGAGCCCGCCGGCCGCCTCGAAGCGCTCCCCCGCGTCGGCCAGTGCGCGGGCCTCGCGCGCCACCGCGACCAGTCCGGCCTCGACGCGGGCGCCCGGAGGCGGCGACCCGGGCACCGCGAAGCCGGACCCGGCGAGCACTGCGGCCACGAACCGGCGGCCCTGGCCGCGGACCAGGAATCCGGACAGCGCTCAGCTGAGGAAGAAGGTCCAGCTCGCCAGCGACAGCAGCCCCAGGGCGATCAGCAGCATCCAGCCCAGGGGGTCGAGTTGCTGCCCGAAATGTGCAAAGCCGAATTGGGTCATCATCACCTCGCCAGGCTCACCGTAAAAAAAGCGGATCCGCTGCCGCGCCCGGGCCGCCACGGCGACGCCGCCGGCCCGGGCGGGCGCGCACCGCCAGCCGCGCACCGCGGCCACCGCCGCCCGGTCGAGACTCTCCGCACCCGAGGACTCGACCACGGCGACGCCGGTCACCGCGCCGCTGGCGGACAGTTCCACCAGCAATTCCACCACGCCTTCCTGCCCCAGGCGCCGCGCTGCGGGCGGATACCGGGGCGGCGGGCGGTGCGGACAGTGGACGGCAAGATCCGGGACCGCCAGCGGTGCGGCCGCGAGGGCCGGCGCGGCGGGGGACGCGGGCGCTGGCGCCGGCGCCGGTGTGTCCGTTGGCGCGGCGGGAAGCGGCGATGCCGGCGCCTCGGTGAGATCGTCCCGCGCTTCGGGTTCGGCCGCGGGCGGCGCTGCCGCTGCCGGCTCCGGTCGGGGCTCCGGCGTGGGTTCGGGCCGCGGCGCTCGGCTATCAACTGGGCTCGCTGCTGTTGCCCATGGTGATGCCGCTGGTCGTCTGACTGGCGGGACACGGCAGCTATCTGGCGGCACTGAACTCGAGGCTGCGAACATCCAGAACAGAACATTTCCGTTGACGCGACATGTGAGGCGATCTACATTTCGGCCACCTGAAAACCATGTACAGGGAGGTTCCTGTGATAGCCGTACCCCATCCCGGCTCGACGACTTCGTTGGTCCAATCCCCCCGCGACGATCGCCGCGCTCGCGGGCGCCGACGAGACCCCATCCGCAACTGGGCATTGACGGTGCTGGCGCTGAGTGGTCTGGCCAGCGGGCAGGCGGCGGCTGAAATACTGTTCACCATTCCCGAAAACCTGATCGCCAGCGACGTCGATATCTTCCTCACCAGTGGGGTCGCTACCACCGCCACCATCACCAATGCGGATGGTTCTTTCAACACCACGGTCCCCATCCCCGCCAACGGCACGGCCATCGTCACCATTCCCAACGCCCTGCGGGTCTCTCCCCCCTTGGGCGTGGCTTCGGTAAACGGCTTCGGCATCGATGCGCCCGATCCGATCGCCGCCTATCTGATGGATGCCAACACCCCCGTGGCCTCCAATGACATCACCAACCTGTTTCCGGATACCTCGCTCGGCACCAGTTACTTGGTCATGGCGGCCACCAGCGGGCTCGCCTCCGACGGCTCCCAGATCGCCGTCGTCGCCGGCACCGACGGCACCACGGTCACCATCACCCCCGCCGCCAACCTCAGCACCGGGCAGGCAGCGGGCGTCCCTTTCGACATCGTGCTGAACCGCCTGGAGGCGGTGGAATTTCGCGCCACTTCCGCCGATCTGACCGGCACCCTGATTACCGCGACCCAGCCCATCGCCGTATTCGGCGGCCACAAATGTGCCAATGTTCCGGACACCACCTTCGCCTGTGATCACGTCATCGAGCAAATGCCGGCCAGCGCCGACTTCGGCACCGACTTCGTGCTGGTGCCCACCGAGCAGCCCGGGCCCGGCGATGTGGTCAAGCTCCTCGCCCGCGACAACAGTACTGTGGTCACCTTCGAAGACAGCGGCGGCACCACGGTGCAGCCGACGCTCAACGCGGGCCAATCCCTGACCCTGCCGCCCGGATTGACCGAAAACACCCGAGTGACCAGCAACAATCCCATCTTGATCGGCCAATTCATGCTGGGCGCGGAGCTGGCCGGAGCAGGCGACCCGGCATTCGCCCTGGTGCCCGACCGCAACCAGTGGCTCGACCGTTACATCTTCAACGTGCCGGTGGGCGACTACAACGACTTTCTGGGTATCGCCATCGAGGGTTCCGCACTCGCCGGCCTGCAACTCGACGGCGTTCCCGTGAACCCCGCCAGCTTCTCTCCTGTGCCCGGAACCACGCTGGTGGCCGGCAACATCGGCGTCACCGACGGCTCCCACGTCATCGAGGCGAGTGCCGACTTCCTGTTGCTGGGGCACGGGTTCAACAACAGTTACGCCAGCTACTTCGGCGTGGGCGGTTCCGCCATCTCAGGTGGCGGCGGAACGCCGCCACCAGTTGACAGCCCCACCGTCATCCCCACCCTGTCCCCCTGGGCGCTGGCGGTATTGGCGGGCCTGATCGGCATTCTGGCCGTGGCCGGCCTGCGTCGCCGCGCCGGCTGACCGCGACCTTCGGTCATTCGCGAGGCCCGGAAATTCCGGGCCTCGTCGTTTTGGGGGCCGTTGGATATGCCTCGCTCCCACAGGCCGGATAAGCCGCGCAGCGGCGCATCCGGCGCATCCGGCACATTCCGCACCCCATCCACCGCCCACTGGCGGCAGGAAACCGCCGGCGCGGGCAATCGGCATAGGGGTGGTCAGCATTGCTGACCGTTCCCCTGCCACACCACCTGGCATGCGGGTCCGCACCGGGCGGTTCGAGAAGTTGAGGTTGGGAGAGACGCGGCACGCCCAGCCGATCGAAGCAGGTTACCGTCAGCACACGATGGATGGCGGACCAACTGTTGTGCCACCAGCGTCGGCTTGGCGCCGCCACGGATTGAGCCACTCGTGTGCTCGCCCCCAACCGCTTCAGCTCCCGATTGATGGTCTTGCCCCGTCGCCATTACTTGGGGTGTAGCGCCCTTAAGCGGCGACGTATCCACTCATCCAGTGATCGCCAGATGCGGGGCGTTTGTGCCAGTTTGAAGTAGCCTTCCCACCCTCGAAGAAAGCTCCGGAGCCTTTCACCTGCTCTGTGCGGCACCCGCCGTTGCCTCTAGTTTCTCAGCTTGAACGCCGGCAACGTTTTTGCGGATATTGCGCGCCGGACGCCGCTGCCCCGCGTCTGCCATAGGGCATGGCCAGGGAACCTGCGAGCGAACACGCAGGTTTGCAGCACGACAATCAAGATGAGAAAGCCAGGCCGTTGTGCCGGCCATGCAGGGAGGGCGTAGTAGCCCGACCGGAGTGGCCGGCACACGGCGGCTGGCCCCCTCGGGGCCCCGCCGGGTGATCGCGGGGCAGTCCGGCTAGGGTGTTCTTCTCGCCAAAGAAGGACGCCTGATGCCGGGCCGACACGTTACCGATCGCCCAATGAGGCTTTACATGAGTTTTCGACGAACCGATAGCCCTGCCATCGCAGCTGCGAAGGCGGGCTTCGGTACGGCAACCGCCTATCGCATCGAGCCGGGTTCGCGCCTGGCGGGCCATGCACGGCCCCGATCAGGATGTGATCTTCCGCCAGGTACACCAGCCCGGCGCCACGGGGCTCTCTGACTTTACCGACATGGCCGAGCTGCGGGTCACCGTGGCCGGTGAGTGGCTCGATCATCGGCTGTACCACTTCCGCCTGGCGTGTTCCGGGTTCGAGCACGCCCATGTCGTGCTCGGCGGTGAGCGCTTCGTCGCGCTGGCGGAGGGCCTGCAGAATGCACTCTGGGCCCCGGGGGGCGCACCGCGCCGGCATCGCACGGACAGCCTGTCGGCGGCGTTCAAGAACCTCGACCCCGTGGCGCATGACGATCTCACCCGGCGCTACGAGGCGCGATGCCACCACTACGGCATGGAGCCGAGCCACCCGTCTCGACTACTTGGCCTTCGCGGTCAGATACTCGACTGCCGCCTTGATCTCAGCATCCGAGCAACTCGTGCAACCGCCCTTCGCAGGCATGCCCTTGAAGCCCTGCAAGGCGTGCTGAACGAGTGTGGCGGAGCCCTGCCCAATTCGCGGTGCCCAAGCTGCCTTGTCGCCCAGCCTGGGCGAACCCGCCGCACCCGTGGTGTGGCACGCCATGCAGGCAGTGTCGTAGACCGCCTCGCCAGAGCGCACTGCGGCTGTTGGCGCTGTGCCAGATGTCGGCGAAGCGGTGGCGGCGGGCGCTTCTGCCACGGCTGTGCCCACCGGGCGAATCCGCTCGATGGTTTCCATCGCTTGCGCTGCCGTCTGGCCATTGTTCATGCGGGTCTGCAAGCTGTAGTAGGCCGCGATGTTCACGATGTCGCGGTCGGACAGCGGCTTGGCCATCGCATTCATCGTGGGGTTCTGGCGGGTCTGGCCATCCCGGTAAGCGTGCAAGGCACTTTCAAGGTAGCCGCGTTCCTGTCCAGCCAAGTGCGGCGTACCGGGAATCTTCGAGATGCCGTCGGCGTTGTGACAGCCAAAGCACGCGGCAGCCCGCCTCTTGCCCGCACCCACATCCGGTGCGAGGGCACCCTGTGACTGGGCGTGTACCTGGGATGCGGCCAGCAGCCACACGGCCAGCCCGATGCGAATCAATGCGTTCATGTGAAATCTCCAAATCAGAGGAAGTTGTTGCGAACCCAGATCACGATGCCGTAGGCAAGGAACACGGCGATCCACAGGCCCAGAATGGCAACGGCACCCGTACCCAGGCGGGCGACGCCGCGCTCAGCGGTGTAGAGGCCCTGCACACGGCCGGAGCGGTACAGCAGGGTGAGATAGAAGCCCCCCACCAGTCCGCCCACGCCGATGAACGTGGAGAAGAACAGCAGGGTCGAAGGCCAGTCGACATGCACCGTGTAGGTGGTGATGTCGTAGCCGAAGGGCTTGAGGTGGGCGATGCGCACGATTTCGCGCCAAAGGGCGAGTACCGCCAGCACGCCGAAGCCGCCGATGACGGGCAGGTAGCCGTGCGTGTGGGCCTTCAGGCGCTTCATCCAGACGGCCATGCCGACCAGTGCCAACACCAGCAGCCAACCCACGGGGTGCGCCACCAGCCCGGAGTCACTGGGATGGATGAATTGCCAGACCAGCAAGGGGACCAGCGAAAGCACGAAACCCCAGACAGCCAGCCTCTGCCCCAAGGTGCGGGCAAACAGTCGGTAATCCGGCTCGCGATCCGCCCGTGTGGCGAAGTAGTGGGCATAGGCAATCAGGAAGACACCCACCGCCGGCGCCGACAAGCTTATGATGAACAGGTAGCGCGGCCACTGGATGGCGTGCAGTGCCGCGCCGCTGGTGTCCACCACACCGCCCGGCGCATACCAGTTCATCCACTGCCCTGGCAGCAGCGCCTGGTAGGAAAGCGCGTGCATGATGAGTCCATCGAGGCAGAACAGAGCCAGCGCGATCCAGGCAAAGATGCCGATGTGCCGCTTCGCGCCTTCATGGTTGGCGTAGTAGAAGGCGAACCAACTGCAATAGCCCACGATCAATGTGAAGATGAAGGCAATCGCCCAACGTCCCGACAGCACATTCGAGGCGTACCACTGCGGGTCGTAGATCACCTGCGTGAACAGCAGCGGAGCCACACCCAGCACGATGAGCAGCGAGACGCCCACCTTGGCCACCTTGGTCATCGCCATCGACAGGCGTTCCCAATACGGCCCTTGTCCACGGCGATGAAAGCCATAGATGGCCAGGCTGGCTGCGCCCAGCGTCAGATGCACAAAGGCAATGTGCAGAACCCAGGTGACGATCATCAAGCCCTGGAACAGCACCGGATGCGCAGGCACCCCAGCGGGGTCGCGCATGGTGTTCATGACGGTTCCGATATCCATAGCGTCACTCCTATTTGGCGGCCACTTTGGTAGCCGGTTTTTGTCGTTCCGCGATCAAGCGATCCACGTCTTTTCCGCTGTTTACCGTGGCCAGGAAATGCGCAATGGCGCGCACTTCCTCTTCCGGCAGGTCGATGCGTGGCATGTAAGGCTGGGTGCCGTGCTTGAGCGGGCCTTGCATGAAGGCTGCGATCAAGTCCTCATCCGTTGCGCCATGAAACTTGTCGGGGATGTTGCGCAGCGGAGTGCCCGGCTCTAGCGAATGGCAGTTCGCGCAAGCCACCTTGGCCAGTAGGCGACCGACTTCGAGGCGGTTGTTGTCATTGACCACGCGCATGCGATCTGGCACGAAGGGGTGCAGCTTGAGCAGGCCCTTCTCGGCGATCTTGTCGACCTCACCGACGATGCCCTTGCCCGGCACGTCACGCGCAATCACCTGGTTGCCATAGATGTACTGACCCGCCACAAAGGGCTTGCGCATCGACTCGCGCATGCGCTCTTCGGGCCACACACCGACCACGGCGATGAAAGCGAACAGCGCCACCGCCAGCGAGGTGTAGACGCGGTGTGGCTTCCACCAGGCAAACACCAACCACAGCGTGGACACCACGAACACCGCCACCATGCCCTGCGCGTACACCGGCAGCAGGTGGGTGTTGAGCATGACGGTGGCGTTGTTCGGCAGCGTTTGCAGGTAGTACAGGAACATCATCACCGAGAACAGCCCGCCGATCAGGCCGATGGGAGCAAGGAATCTGACGACACTGCGCCGCAGTTCCAAATCCTTCATGCGGCTGGCGACCATCAAGCCAACGATGACGGCCATCACCAGCATCGAGCCCGTGCGTGTGCCAAGGTGGGCAAAGAAGTTGATGTTGTAGAAGGCGTCGTTGGTCGAGCCCGTCTGATACCAGTTCTCATGTCCTGGCCACATCATGAACGACAGGATGCCGACGATCAGCAGCATCGTGGCCCATGAAGCCAGCGCGAACGACCAGGTGAGTTTGAGGTGGCTTTTGGCATCCACCTTCCCGATCAGGTAGACCAGCGCATAGACGCCGACCACCTCCACGGTGAAGTACACCCATTCGGCGGCCCAGACCCACACGAAGTTGTGGATCAGGCCGCCGACGCCGCGCGGGCTGGCCACCGTAATGGCGTACCAGATGCCGGGACCAGTGATGGAGCCGATGATGTACGAGAACACCAGGAGGAACATGCCGTACTTCTTGATGAAGTCCATCAGTTCCGGCCTGTTCTCCCGATAGGCTTTGGTTTCCAACAGCGCGAACAAAAATGACGCGCCGACCGACGTGTGGGATGCCACGACATGAATCACGCCGATGATCCCCATGACCCAGGCCGTACCAATGCCTGGGACATAGAACGTCGGATACATGCCGAGCATGTCCATACGTTTCTCCTTGAATGATGAAGCCGGTCAGGTGTCGAGGTGCCGCAAGCAGCATGCGACATTGACGGGCACAGAAGTTGTGGTTCGGGTGGCGGAAGGCCTTGGAGCCTTGGCGGCTCCTTGCGTGTAGCCCACGGCCCACACGATCCAGAGCGCGGCGGTAACACCGGCCAGGATCAAGCCGCGCCGTGCACCACGAGGGGAATACCAGCGGCGCATCAGACACCTCCCCGAGAGGTGACGTGTGTGGCCAGCCAGGCCAGCAGGGCGAGGGTTGCGCCGATGTTGATGTCCGTCATCAGACGCAACACCTTGAGGGTTGAGTTCATGTTCTTCTCCGAGACCGATTTGAAGTGGCCCGATTGACCGCGTGACAGCGGCGAACAGGCATGAGCGAACACCGACTGACTGCCGTCAGCCCAGCGTTCAAGTCAAACCAGGATCAGGAGAGGGCGGGCGGTGCCCGTGTGTGGTGCGCGCCTCGGACGAAGCGCCTGAAGATGGTCGTGCCGCCTGCGCCTAGGCTTAAGCGATCAGACATTGTGGGCTCGACATCCCAGGTGAGGGATGCCGTTGGAACAAACGGTAAATGCTGCTGCAACAGGCAGTAGCCGCAGTGGTTGTCGGCCATTGCCGGTGCCTCTGGGCTTTGCTTGCCACCCAGCTCAACGGCTATCCGCTTGGTGCCCTGTGCGCCGCACACTTCGATCCAGGCGATGCCTTGCGAAGCCGGCAAAAGTTTCGATACCGAGGGAGCGAAGGCACCAAAGACCACCGCGCACAGCGCAAGCCAGGCCAATCGTCGATGAAGCCATCCGCCCGAGCGCATCGGTCGGCCGTCCGTTCCGGTCAGAGCCGCCACGGTGCGATCTTTCAAGACCAGCAGTTTCTGAACCTTGCTGCCCAGGCTCATCAGTTGCAGCATGGACTCGGGCGACAGGCGCTGTAGTTCGCCGAACCAGTTGTTGGCCAGCTCAGCCAGCTCGTACATCTCGCGCATGCGGGCCAAGGCATAGCGCTCCGCTTCGGCGGCTGATGGATCAAGCAAGGCTTGATGCAGCATGGTCAAGGTCGGTTCCACCTCGCGCCGCCGCCTTTCGGCAGCGACCGCCTTGAAGATGCCCCACACGCTGCCCAGTGTGGGGTAGTACTCGCGTCGATCCCCCGGTTTGCGCGTCAGCTTGACCCGTTGCCACGCCTCCAGCTCCTTGAGGCTGATGCTGACGTTCGAGCGCGAAATGCCCAAGGCTTCGCCGATGTCCTCGGTATTGAGCAGACTTTCGGAAACCAGCAGCAGCGCGTAGACCTGGCCAACCGTTCGGTTGATACCCCAACGGCTGCCCATTTCTCCGAAGTGCGCGACAAACGACTCGACGACGGGGGACATGGTGAGAATTTCCAGTTTTCAGAAAAAGGGCTCTTCCGGAAGTCGTGTGGGTGAATTTCGGACGATTTCACAGGCGTGGCAGCATGCACGTGAGGATCTTGAGCCGCAGGTACTTCTCGTCGCGCAGGCCGTACGCCCGTCGCTGGATGACGCGGATCTTGTTGTTGAGGCCCTCGACGAAGCCGAGCGAGACCTTGTTCTCGGGGATGCAGTAGGCGGCGATCCCGTCCCAATGTCGCTCGATCATCTCGGCGAACTTCTCGAAGGGCTTGAGGCGCTGCCACTTGAGCGACGCACGCCAGTTCTCGAAGAAGCGCCGCGCCCAGGCCTCGCTGCGGTAGCTCCAGAGGTGGCCGAAGGACTCCTAGAGCAGATAGGCCGTGTTGAGTCGCTTGTTGGCGGCCAGCAGCGTCTTGAGCGACTGGCGTCCTTCGAGCGTGAGGTTCTCGCGATTGGACAGCCGCGCGTACCCGGCCTTGCGTACCTTGTCCAAGGCGTCGCCCAGATGGCTCATGACGTGGAACTTGTCGAACAGGATGGCCGCCTGCGGCGCATGCTTCTGAGTCGCGTTGCGAAACGGTTTCCACAGGTCCATCGGCGCGAGCTTGATACGCCGGCTCTTCTTCTCGCTCAGCCATTCGTAGAACTGCGCCATGCTGGCCTCGGAGCGATCGTCGCCGCCGAACCAGATCGGCCGGCCCCGATCCAGGTCGCTGACCACGATGCGATAGGTGTGACGCATCTTGATCGAGATCTCGTCGATGCCGATGCGCTTGGGCCCCGGCGTGCCGGCCTTGGCCAGCTGCGCCTTCATGTACTGCTTGTCCAGCGCCTTGCCGCTGTCCCGGTCCAGGTGCAGCTCCTTGGCCACCGACGATAGCGTCTCGTTGCGGCAGCGCCGGCCCAGGTAGTACGCAAAGCGTTTGGTGTAGAACGGGCTGTCCGACAGAAAGTCCAGCGCCTCGCGCTTCAGGCTTGGCAATTCTTGCAGTCGACGCGCCGCCACAGCGGCACCTCCGGAAAGCCCAGGGCGCTTCAAAACGCATAGCTGATGCCGGCGTACAGCGAGCGGCCCATGCCCGGGACTGCAATCCCCCAGGGCACACTGTTGGTCCCCATGGTGGCGCCCTGGCCGAGGTAGGCACCGCCGGTAGGCAGGTCGTAGTTTCTGTCGAGCAGGTTCTCGGCGCCGAAGTCGACCCGTGCCTGGTTCCAGGAATAGCTGCCGCGCAGGTTCACCAGGCTGTAGCCCGAGGTTTCGATCTCGTTGCGCACGTCGGAGACTTCGTCCTTGGCAGCGGTGAGCACCAGCTCCAGCGCGTTGTCCCACCGACCGTGCGTCTGCGTCAGCGCCAGCCTGGCGTTCAGTGGCATGATGTTGTAGAGATCATCGCCCGTGTCGCGGTTTTCCCCCCGCGTGTAGTTCAGCAGACCCTTCAGGCCGAAGCTGCCCAGGGCGGTCGCCCCCAGCGGCAGGTGGCCGGAGATATCGACACCATAGAGGCGGGCGGATACATTGGTGTACTGGAGGTAAACGAACTGCTCCCCGGCGGTGGCGTTGCCGGGGCCGCCGCAGAGGCTCATCATGCCCGCTCCGCTGCCTGCGCAGCGCTCGGCGTCGATGTAGTCGTCGACATGGGTCAAGTAGGGCGTGACCTTCAGACCACGGGATCGATCGGTGCTGTGCCAGTCGAAGGTTATGGACAGGGTGTGGGCGATTTCGGGATCCAGCTCGAGGTTGCCCAGGTAGCCGTTACCGTCACCGACAAAGTTGTTCATGATCAGCGCCATGCCGTTCTGCGACCAGGAGTAGCGCTCGTAGAGGTTGGGCGACCGGGTCTTCATCGCATAGCCGAATTCGAGCGTCCGGGTGGCGTCGAGCTCGTCGCGCAGCAAGGCGGTGAAGTCGACGTTGTCGTCGTTGCGCTCGCGGTCCTGGGCGTTGAAGGCGGCGGCGGACTGCGCATAGCTGGCGAACACTCCGTTGTAACCCCGGACCGGACCGGCGTCGCTGTGCACCCGTTCGTAGCGCGCGCCGACCAGCGCCATCCATTCCGGGTTGAGGTGTGCTTCCCATTCGGCGAACAGCGCGGCGCGGTCGCGCTCGCCGTCGTTGATGTTGAAGAAGGTATCGGGCGCCATACCGCCGAAGGCCACCCCGGGAGGCAGTTGCGCCGGCGATGGCGGCCAGAGATCGTCCAGCCGGTAGCGCTGGTACTCGCCGCCGAGGCGCAGGAGGTCGGCGCCGTCGAGGTTCAGGCTGGCCAGCAGGCGGGCGCCGGTGTTGGTGCTGTCGGTTTGCATCGGCATGCCCGGTGCGACCACGCCGGGCGCGGCGCCGTAGACGAATTGCTTGTCCGGACCGAAGTCCATGTAGTGATCGACGGTTTCGCGGTAGCCGGTCGCTTCCAGCGAGCCCCAGTGGAAATCACCCAGGTAGCGCAGCAACAGGCGGCGCTCGGTATCGTCGACCATGTCCATGCGCTGATTGGGATATCCCTGGTGGGGGATTTCCTGGTAACCGAACTTGGCTTCGACCAGATGACTGCCGCGCCGCACCGCCAGCCCGAGCAGGTGGTTCTGCACTTCGTAGTCGGTGGAGCCCACCTCGTCGCGGGACAGGCGCCGGCCGGGGCGGCCGGTCTCGCGAAAGTCCTTGAAATTGCCGCCGGCATCGTAGTTGTTGGCGGTGCTGAAGGCGCCGCTGTAGCTCAGGCTGAGGTTCGACGTCGCCAGCGTCATCCCGGCGTCGGTGCGAAAGCCGTCGCCATTGCTGCGATAGCTGCTGCCGACCCGGCCCTCGAGCAGGGACTCCTGGCCGGGTGCGGCGAATTTCGGCGGCGCGGATTCGACGGCGATGGTGCCGCCGATCGAGTCTCCGCCGACGCTGACCGGGGTGAGGCCGGCCCACACCCGGATGCTGCCCACCTGCGCGGGGTCCAGGTAGGAGAGCGGCGGATTCATGTGGTTCGGACAGGACGAGACCGGGCTCATGCCGTCGAGCAGGATGCGCACGCGATCGTCGGCCAGGCCGTGAATGACGGGAAAGCTGGAGATGCCGCCGGCGGCGTTGAGGGTGACCCCGGGCACGTCGGTCAACAGGCTCGCGGTATCGCTGGCGGTCGTACGCTTGCGTTCCAGGGAACGGCGGTCGACCGCGGTGCCCTCGAAGGCGCCCGGGGTGGCCGCTTCGGTGACCCGGATTTCCGAGAGTTCGTGAGGTGCCTCTTCGGCACTGCCGGGAACGCCCACCAGCAGCGCCGGCAGCACGCAGAGCAGGGACCGGAATCCTGGAAGTGTGGAATATCGCCTCATTTTTGCCGTTGCCTCGCTGCTCGACCATGCCGTTGCGCCGAAGCGGCGGGGAACACTCCGGGGCGGGCCCCGCGAGCGCCGACCGCTGCTGCGCGCCCGGAATACTAGGGGGCTGGCTGGGCGGGGGAAATGCGGCAAATTGTCGCAGCGCCCCTGGTCGGGCGAGGGCGCGCAGGATCTCGGCATCCGCCGCTGGAGCGCAGGCGGTCCGATGCGCGGTTCATGTTGCAAAGACTTCCCCGGAGCGGCCATCGTCCACACCGTCCCGTGAGATGCAGTGCGATCGACAACCAGGAGCCCGACCATGGTCGAACGTCAGGACAGCGAGACACCGGAGTTGGATGGCCCGTCGGCGGAGCGGGGTGTCCGGGCCAGCGGCCTGATTCTGGCACCCTGGGAACGCGCCTTCGACCGCATCCTCACCCCGTTCGAGGAGTTCATCCACCGGCAGACCACCGGCGGCAGGGTGTTGATGGACGCGACGCGGGTCTGCGGTCATGTGCCACGCTACGTCCGCACGTTCAAGTTCAATACCGCGAACGAGTCGATCGATGCCGTGACGCGCTGCTGAAAGGTATGGGTATGAAAGCGCGCGTCGCCGGCGGTGGCCTTGACCCAGATTTCCCGCCCGGCGCGCGCCGAGAGCTACAGACCGGCCGCGGCCGCTCGCGGCCGGGTTGTGGAATCGTTCAAGCCGGCGCCCCGTCCTGTCGTTCCCGCAACACCGAGCACAGCCAGGTCAGTATCGAACCGATCTGCTCATCGCCCGCCTGTTGTCGCCGTTGCGACGCGGTCTCGAGGGCTCCGCCGAACACCGCCAAGCCTATGTGGTGGCCGAGCTTGCGGTAACTTTCGAACTGCGATTCGTCGAACCACTGATCGGTGGTCGATTGGTGAGGAAAGCCGGGATGCGTGAGTTTGTAATTGAGCAGGTCGGCGGGTTCGCCGCCCACCAGGCGTGGCTTGATGTAGAGCAGATCGGCCGTGGGCGCGTCGGGATAACGGATATGGCCAACCGCCACATAGCCATCGCGCAAATCCTCGCCGCGGATATCGATGACGACGCCGAAATCCGCGTAGCACTTGCGCACGGCGTTGCCGAGGTCGTCGAATTGGCCGGCACCATCCTGGCCCGCATCGATGGCGACGATACAGGCGCAGCGCCTTCTCACCAAT
Organism: uncultured Gammaproteobacteria bacterium; assembly: GCA_963708735.1. Lineage (GTDB taxonomy): Bacteria > Pseudomonadota > Gammaproteobacteria > Pseudomonadales > Porticoccaceae > JAGPUQ01. The sequence continues at coordinate 6,791 of CAVPTW010000040.1, read as the reverse complement.
TCGTAGACGCCGAGATTTTCAAAATGACCGCCGTCGGACAGGTAAACGAACGGCGAGGTGTAGTCGGTCTGGCCGAACAGTTCCCTGAGCAGATAGCCGCCGCCGAAACGCGGGTCGTGGCGGGTCCAATCCCGCGCCGCGGCGGGATTGGGGCTCCAGTGGCCGAGACGGACGTTGAATACCGTCATTAGGAAGGTCAGCGCGGGCGAGCTGTGATAGCCCATATTGGGGGAGGCAGCGGCGCCTGAAATGGCCATTGCCGTGCCCAGCCACACGCCGCCCATGTAGTGCGCGGTGGGCCGGTAGTGATCGACCGCCGCGCCCGCTTCGTCCGGCAGCGCGAAGCTGTATCCGGATGTCAACGGCGTGAAGGCAAAGGCCGCTGCCCGCCGTTCCTGCCAGGCGAGCTCTTGGCCGGCCACCAGATTCATGGCGGTGTTGTGGATGGGGTAGGGGCGCTGGCAGCGGCCTGGTTCCGCGGCGGTCGTGGTCAGCGCGGCCAGTGCGAGGTCGTCGGCGGGATCGAATCCGGTGAACGGGTGGGGCGCGCGCTCCCCGCCCCGTGAGGCGCCCAGATAGCAGCGCGTCAACCGCTGACGATAAAAGTCGTAGATCGAGAACAGGTTGACGTCGAGGCGCCGGGCCAGCACGACGGTACCGGCGACGCAGATCGCGAACACCAGGCTTGTCCAGCGGATGTCGATGTGTTTGAAATTCGGGGCCTCGCCCAACAGCGCCGGTAGAAAATGCATTTGCGCGCCGAGTTCCGACTGCGTGCAGGCAGGGCACAGCGCCGGCAGTGTCAGCAACTCGTGCAAACCCAGCGACAGCAGTCCCAGCAGGCCCAGGATGAACACATGGGGCATGAGTTGCGCGACGCGGTCGCGCCAGGTTGTTTGATTGTCGCCCGCGGTCCTGACGCGTCCCAGCACCACGCCCGCGAGCGTCGACAGCGCCCAGGTGATGCCGCCTGCGGCGATGAAGGCGTCGTGGGCCCAACGAAAAAACGCCGGCGCCACGAAAACGATGCTGAACAGGGTCGCCCAAGTCACCGCAAACAGCAGCAGCCAACCGCCCAGCCGCGACCACCATTCCCGCGATTCGTGAGAGAAATGGCGACCCATCAGGCCGATGTGGGCCACCACCACAAGCGAATAGGTGTTCAACACCAGGGCGGTGCCCAGCGCCGACACCGGCCAGGAACCCCGGTAGCTGCGGCCGGCGTGACTAATGCCGCGGATGTACTGCATGAACTCCGCTGTTCCCGCCAGCAACATGCCGCCGAGGGCGCCGGCAAGCATCGTGTAGAGCGCGATCAGCAGCGCGCGGTGCGGGGGCTGATGTGATGCACTGCCATCGCGGTAGCAGAGCAGGCGACCGCCCAGCCATCCGAGTAGCCAGGGCAGGCTGTAAATGAGCGTGCCGCCGGCTACCCAAGTGCCGAGCGCAACGTCCTTGAGGCGGGTAGATCCGGCATAGAGGCCGTAGGCGATGAACCAGGCCGACACCACCACCGGCAGTACCACCAGCGTCAGCACGCCGGCCTGGCGCGCGTAGAACGGCCGTGTCCGGTGGGTGGTACCGCTGATGTTGAGTCCGATGAACAGTATGCCCAGGGCGAGCGCGGCGACTCCGCCGCCGAACAACGGCGTCAGGTCGGCGTGCACTCCCTTCCAGTCGGCCAGCCAGCGGATACCCCACATCAGCAGTCGCGGCAACAACAACAGGGCGCTCAGCGCCAGCAGCAGCAGGCTCAGGTTCAGATACAGGTTGCGGAGATAGGTGGCCACCGCGGCGAGCGTATCGGCGGACAAAAGACTTGAGCGTGGGGTGAGGTAATTGCTGTAGCTGCGCAGAAAGCGTATGGCCGGGTTTTCCGTGCCCCCGGTGCGCAATTTGTCCTCGGCGTCCTCGACGCGCCCGGCGCACTCGCGATGGATCAAGGCTGACAGCCAGCCGCCCGTATAACCGCCGCCGGACACGCAGGAGAGGTAGTCGAATTGCCGCAGTAACCGAAGCTCTGCCAGCGCCTGAACGACGCCGAGATTGAAGGTGGCGCTGCGGATGCCGCCGCCGGAGAACGCCAGTCCGGTCAGCGGACGTGCGGGGCCGTCGGACTGGCCATCGGGTTCCCGGATGGCTGCGCGCTCGCGCGCGAGAACCTCGTCCCAGCCGAGCGGGTCATTCAGTGCAAGGCTGTCGCGTTCCGGTCCTTCTTTGTGATTGGGCACGCTTGACCTCCCTGTGCCGCACCCTGAGGTGCGGTTGCAATCTACGCAGTCCCTCGTTCAACCATAGAGCAAATATCCGAGCGTGCAAAGATTGCCACGGATTTGCGTCAAAGGCGCGGTGATAATTGCGTCACGGATCAGCGGAGTCCCTTGGTAGGTTTTTTTTCTGGGCGGATGCAAGCTATCGGCATCGGCGAATTCCGTAACCTGGCACAACCGCCACCGCGCTTGAGCGATGCGGCAGACTCCTGGCAAATCCGCCCCCGCGTCAGGATTTCCGCCGCGCGTCTTCCAGGTTCTGACCGGGCTGCCAGGGCTGTCCCAAACGCTGTTCCATGTAGTCGCGGATCAGCCGCCGTACTACCTGCGAGGGGGTCTGATCCTCCTGCGCGCACAGGTGCTCGAACACCGCCTTCTTGTCGGGATCGATCAGCACCGTGAGGCGCGCGGTGCGGGATTCAGTTGCCATGTCGTGATAATCCGATGCACATCATACTCGCAGCAAATGATAACATGGCCGCCGTGATGCCTACTCTGGGCGCTGGCTGACGCAGGCGACATTTCGAGTGATGTGTTCTGACTGGGCATGGGTCGGAGTGCAGGCAGCCCCAGTGGCGTGGCTGCTGCTCGGCCTGCTCGGGCTGCTGCGGGTGAACAGCCTGCGTTTTGTGGCCCATGGACTGTTTCCGGCGGGCGCCCTGGTCGGCGCGATGCTGGCGGTGTGCGCCTGGCAGGCGCTCGGCGCGGGAAGCTGCGCCACGGTGCTGCCGCTGGGTCTGCCCGACCTGCCCATGCACCTGCGGCTGGATGCGCTGTCGGCGTTCTTTCTGCTGTTGCTGGGCGGCGTGGCGGCGGCGGTGTCGATCTTCTCCGCCGGTTACTTTCGCTCCGGCGAGGGCACCGCACCGGGTCTGCTGGCGCTGCAATACCACCTGTTTCTCGCGGCCATGGCCTGGGTGCTGCTGGCCGACGATGCCTACGCGTTCATGGTGGCCTGGGAAGTGATGGCGCTGGCGTCGTTTTTCCTGGTCACCTCACAGCATCGGGTGCCGGAGGTGCGCCGGGCCGGGTTTCTGTATCTGTTGATCGCCCATCTGGGCGCGATCGGCCTGCTGTTGTGTTTCGGCGTCCTGCAGGGTGGCAGCTGGCAGTTCACCTTCGATGCGATGCGCGCGGCGCACCTCTCACCTGGCTGGGCGAGTGTCGCCTTCGGCCTGGCGCTGTTCGGTTTCGGTGCCAAGGCAGGTCTGGTACCGCTGCACGCCTGGCTCCCCGAAGCTCATCCGGCGGCGCCCTCGCCGGTGTCGGCGCTGATGAGTGGCGTGATGCTCAAGACGGCGGTCTACGGCCTGCTGCGGGTCAGTTTCGACCTGCTCGGTACGCCGCAGTGGGGTTGGGGCGCGACACTGCTGGGAGTGGGGCTGTTCAGCGCGCTGTTCGGGGTGATGTTCGCCGCCGTGCAGACCGACATGAAACGCCTGCTGGCCTACTCGTCGATCGAAAACATCGGTGTGATCTTCGCTGGTATCGGCCTGGCCATGCTGTTCCAGGGCACTGGGCTGCACGCGTTCGCCGCACTGGCGCTGGCGGCGGCGCTGTTTCACTGCCTCAACCACGCGCTGTTCAAGTCGCTGCTGTTCCTCGCGACCGGCTCGGTGCTGCACGCCACCCGGCAGCGCAGTCTCGGCAAGCTCGGTGGGTTGATTCGACGCATGCCCTGGGTAGCCTGGACGACGCTGGTCGCGTCGCTCGCCATCGCCGGTCTGCCGCCGCTGAACGGCTTCGTCTCCGAGTGGCTGCTGTTGCAGGCATTCCTGGAGTCGCCGCAATTGCCGCTGCCGTTCGTCAACATGCTGGTGCCGGTCGGCGCCGCGCTGCTGGTGCTCGCCTCGGCGCTGGCGGGCTACGTGATGGTGAAGTTTTACGGAGTGATCTTTCTGGGCCGCATGCGCGAGCCGCAGCTCGAACACGCGCACGACGCCGGATGGTTCGAGCGCGCCGCCCTGGTGGCGCTGGCGCTCACCTGCGCCGGACTGGGTTTGCTGCCAAGTCTGCTGCTGGTACATCTCAACGCGACCATCGGCCTGCTGGTCGGGCCCACGGCCACGGCTTGGGGCGAGCCTGGCTGGCTGCGCGCCGGCACGGTCAGTCAAGCCAGTTTCAGCCCGTTGCTGTTTGCGGTCGGCATCGCGGCGGTGATGCTGGGAAGTTTTCTGGCAATTCGGCGCGTCTACCATGGCCGGGTTACGCGCGGCCCGGTGTGGGACTGCGGGTACCCCTGGCAGGATGCACGCATGCAGGACACCGCCGAAGGCTTCGGGCAGCCGATCCGGCAGATATTCGAGCCGTTTTTTCGCATGGAGCGGCACCTACCCTCGCCATTCGATGATGCACCGCGCTACCAGGTGACGGTGGAAGACCGCTTCTGGTACCTGTTCTACCAGCCGGTGGTGCGCTGGGTGGATGCGGGGGCGCGAATGGTCGGCAAGCTCCAGCGGGGGCGCATTGCCATCTACCTGCTGTACGGATTCGCCACCCTGGTGGCGCTGCTGGTGGTGGTGCTGTGACGCTGTCGACGCTGCTGACGCAAGCCGCCGCTGTGGCCGCCGCCGCCGGACTCGCCCCCCTGCTGCTGGGCTGGGTCAATCAGTGCCGCGCCTGGCTGCAGAACCGCACTGCCCCGCCGTTGCTGCTGCCGTACCGCACGCTGCGCAAGCTGCTGCACAAGGATGCTGTGCTGGCGGAGTCGGCCTCGTCCCTGTTTCGTGCCGTGCCCTACGTGGTATTCGGCTGCATGCTGGTCGCCGCCGGCATCATCCCCTCGCTGAGCACCGACCTGCCGGCGGGCCGCGCCGCCGATACCATCGCCCTGGTCGGCCTGTTCGCCGCCGCGCGCATGTTCATCGCGCTGGGTGCCATGGATGTCGGCACCGCCTTTGGCACGCTTGGCGCGCGGCGCGAGATGCTGATCGGCTTTCTGGCCGAACCCGCGCTGCTGATGGTGCTGTTCAATCTGGCGCTGATTGGCGGCAGCACGGCAGTGCCGGTGATCGCCGACCGCTTGCTCGCGCAGGGGATGGCGATCAACCCCAGCCTCGCCTTCGCGGCGCTGGCCTTCGTCCTGGTGCTGCTGGCGGAAAACGCTCGTCTGCCGGTCGACAACCCGACCACACACCTCGAGCTGACCATGATTCACGAAGCGATGGTGCTCGAATATTCGGCCCGCCACCTGGCGCTGATCGAATGGGCGTCGGCGCTCAAGCTGTTCAACTACGCCTGCCTGGGCTTTGCCTTTTTTCTGCCGGTGGGTCTGGCCGGGCGGGACGCGGGTGCGCTGGACCTGCTGCTGGCAACGGTCGCGCTGGTACTCAAGCTGATACTGGCCGGCGCGGCACTGGCGCTGTTCGAGACCCTGAGTGCCAAGCTGCGGGTGTTCCGGGCGCCGGAGTTCCTCGCCATGGCCTTCATGCTGGCGGTACTGGGTTTGCTGACCCGGCTGCTGTTCTCCGGGGGTGTGGCGTGAATAGCGCGCTCGCCATGCAGTTGGTCGAACTGCTCGCCTCGCTGCTGCTGCTGCTGTCCTTCGCCATGCTGGCGCAGCGGCGCATCGCCTCGCTGGTCAATCTGTTCGCCTTGCAGGGGGCGGTGCTCGCCGCTTCGACGGTGGCGGTGGCGGCCAGTGGCCTCCATCACCTCTACTACTCGGCCGCCCTCACGCTGGTACTCAAGGTGTTCCTGCTGCCCTATTTCCTGCGCCGCCTGATCGTGCGCCTTGGCCTGCAGTGGGACACCGAATCGGTGGTCGCCATCCCGCTGCAGATGCTGGCCGGTCTGGGGCTCGTGATCTTCGCCTTCGGGCTCGCCCAGCCGATCTCTCAGTTCGGACACGAGATAACCCGCGAGACGCTCGGTATCGCCATCGCCATGGTGCTGCTGTCGCTGCTGATGATGATCGGCCGGCGCAAGGCGGTATCGCAGGTGATGGGCTTTCTGGCACTCGAAAACGGTCTCGTATTTGCCGCGACCACGGCGACGCAGGGCATGCCGATGGTGGTCGAGTTCGGGATCGCCCTCGACGTGCTGGTCGGTGCGGTGATTCTGGGCGTGTTCTTTTTTCAGATCCGGGAGCAGTTCGACAGCCTGGAGCTGCGCCACCTCGAAATGCTGAAGGAGGATTGAGCCGGTGACGGAGGGGTCGTGGAACTGATCGCGCTGCTCGGCCTGCCGCTGCTGGGCGGAGCTGCGCTGGCGCTGTGGGGCGCGAGTGCCCGCGCGGCGGAACTCAACGCTTTGTTCAGTTTTGTCACTTTCATGGCCAGCTGTGCGCTCACCGTGCGGGTGATCCTGGGCGGGCCGCTGTTGATCGGTGGTGAACAATTTTTCATCGACGCCTTCAACGTGTTTCTGGTTGCCCTGACCAGCTTCGTGGGCTTCACCACGGCGCTGTTCTCGCGCCCCTACATGCGTATCGAGACTGACCGTGGCCGCCTCACGCCGCCCCGGCTGCGCCTTTATCACAGCATGTATCAGCTGTTCATGTTCACCATGTTGCTGGCGTTG
>CAVPTW010000039.1:0-125449 GCA_963708735.1 uncultured Gammaproteobacteria bacterium | reverse complement strand
CGTTCAGGCCCTCGCGCACGAAATCGAGCTCCGTCCCCATCATGTAGGGCAGGCTGCGGGCGTCGATGACGACGTTCACGCCATGGCTTTCGAAGCACTGATCCCCGTCCAGAATCTCATCCACGAATTCCATCACGTAGCTCATACCGGAGCAGCCGCTGGTCTTGACCCCCAGCCGGATGCCCAGCCCCTTGCCGCGGCTGGCGATGGAACGCTGCATCTTCAGCGCCGCCCGTTCGGTCAGTGTCACGCTCATCGCAAGGCCTCACACCGAGAAGGAACTGCCGCAACCGCAGGTGGTTTTGGCGTTGGGGTTGCGGATGATGAAGCGGGCGCCTTCCAGACCGTCCTCGAAATCCACCTCGGCGCCCGCCAGATAGCCCAGGCTCATGGGATCGACCACCACACCCACGTCCTCCTGGTGGAACAGGTTGTCGTCTTCGGCCACCCCTTCCTCGAAGGCGAAGCCGTAGCTGAAGCCGGAGCAGCCCCCGCCGGTGACATAGATGCGCAACTTGAGAGCGGCGCTGTTTTCCTCGCTGAGCAGTTCCCGGATCTTGCCGATGGCATTGGCGGTCAGCAGGACCGGCGTGGCGGCAGGTACGACAGATACGACGGCAGACATGGCGATTCTCCCAAGCAACGAAGGGTCAGGCCGCGGAAGCGGCGGCGGGTATCCCCTGCTTGGCGCGGTAATCCTCGACCGCCGCCCTGATGGCGTCTTCCGCCAGCACGGAGCAGTGGATTTTTACCGGCGGCAGCGCCAGTTCCTCGGCGATCTCCGCATTCTTGAGGGTCAGGGCATCCTCCAGGGTCCTGCCCTTGATCCACTCGGTGACCAGCGAACTGGAGGCGATGGCCGACCCGCAGCCGTAGGTCTTGAAGCAGGCGTCCTCGATCACCCCTTCGGGGCCGACCTTGATCTGCAGCCGCATCACATCGCCGCACGCGGGCGCCCCCACCATGCCGGTGCCCACATCGCTCTCGTCCGTGTCGAAACTGCCCACGTTGCGGGGATTTTCGTAGTGGTCCATAACCTTATCGCTGTATGCCATGGTTGCATTTCCTCCTGGCGGATGGGGTCAATGGGCCGCCGCGGCCCATTGCACCGTGTTCAAGTCGATACCCTGCAGATGCATGTCCCAGAGCGGTGAGAGCGCGCGCAGCCTGGCGACCTTGTCCTTGAGCAGCGCGACCGCAAAATCGATGTCCTGGGCGGTGGTGTAGCGGCCCAGGGTGATGCGCAGCGAGCTGTGCGCCAATTCATCGCTGCGCCCCAACGCCCGCAGCACATGGGACGGCTCCAGGCTCGCCGAGGTGCAGGCCGAGCCGCTGGAAACAGCCAATTCCTTGACCGCCATCATCAGCGACTCGCCTTCGACGAAGTTGAAACTGACATTCAGGTTGTGGGGCACGCGCTGCTCCAGATCGCCGTTGAGGTAGACCTCTTCCATGTCGGCGATGCCCGCCAGGAAACGGTCGCGCAGCGCCCGTACCCGCGCGTTTTCTTCCACCATCAGCTCCCCGGCCAGACGGTAGGCTTCGCCCATGCCGACGATCTGGTGGGTCGGCAGGGTACCGGAGCGCAGCCCGCGCTCGTGGCCGCCGCCGTGGATCAGCGGCGCCAGATGGACCCGGGGCCGGCGCCGCACATAGAGCGCGCCGATGCCCTGGGGACCGTAGGTCTTGTGGGCGGAAAAGGACATCAGGTCGACCGGCAGGGTATTGAGATCGATGGCGACCTTGCCGGGGGCCTGGGCGGCGTCGACGTGGAACAGGATGCCCCGCTCGCGGCAAACCGCGCCGAGGGCGGCGATGTCCTGAATCACGCCGATCTCGTTGTTGACCAACATGATCGACGCCAGGATGGTTTCCGGCCGGAGCGCGGCCTTGAAGGTCTCCAGGTCCAGCAGGCCATTGGGCTGGGGCTTGAGGTAGGTGACCTGGAAGCCTTCCCGCTCCAGTTCGCGCATCGTGTCGAGGACCGCCTTGTGCTCGGTGGCCAGGGTGATCAGATGATTGCCCTTGGCGCGATGAAAATGGGCCGCACCCTTGATCGCCAGGTTGTCGGATTCCGTCGCCCCCGAGGTCCAGATGATTTCCCTGGGGTCGGCGCCCACCAGCTCGGCCACCTGGGCGCGTGCCGTCTCCACCGCCGCTTCGGCCTGCCAGCCGTAGGCATGGGAGCGGCTGGCCGGATTGCCGAAACTGCTGGTGAGATGGGGAATCATCTTCTCGGCGACGCGGGGGTCCACCGGCGTGGTGGCGGCGTAGTCCAGGTAAATGGGCGATTGCGCGACGCTGGTCATGCCGGGTACCTCGTGGCGGTGAAACACTTGCCGGTGAAGCCTGTGGCGGGCTATGCCAACCCCGGGCGGTTCACCAGGGATTCAGCAACCTCCATGCCAATCGCGGCCAAGTGCGCTCAACTACTTGAAGCGGCAATGGCCGCGGGCATGTCCGGCGGCCCGGAGACCCCGGTTTGTGCGGCAACGGGTGTCGTGAATCCGACAAACCATGGCGGACATCGGCCACAGTGATTCTCTTTCCTGCCCCGTGCAGACCCTTCACGCGTCGCGGCCAAGGACCCTATCCACGACCGCGCGGACCGCTTCCAGCTTGAGCGGCAGAGGAATGCGGCCATGGGCCCCGGCCGCCAGGGCCTTGGTCGCCAAGGGGTCCTGATCGGACCCGACCACCAGCAGGCGGGTGCGGGGAAGCGCGTCCGCGAGTTGTTCCAGAACGGGAAGACCTTCATCTGCCAGCACGGCATTCCCCAGTACGATCACATCGGGCGGCCAGTGCACGGCTTTCTCGATCGCCGCCGTCAGCGATGCCAGTTCATGGGTTTCGTTCTCGTCGTGCAGCATGAACTGCAGGGCGGCCCGAACGATTTCGTCCTGATCCACCACAAAAATCCGCCGGTTCTCCACCGCGCGCGCGCTTTCCACTCCGATTTGCATGACGTGAACCCTCGATCAACAGGATGGGAAATGACTCCGTGCTGCCGCCAGCTACGGGAGTCTCAGGCAGGCTCACGCAACATCCATACCGCCACCACTTGCATACCGCCACCACTTGATTGGCGGGAACCTGTAGCGGGTGGCCGGGCGTGGCGGCAAGAAAACAGGCAAAAGACAAAAACGGCATGCGCATGGGTCGCGCATTGCGGATGTGATGTTTTGTTTCTGACATCCGGCTCCGGGATGTCGTATTTCCCACACAGCAAAAAGGGCATGGAAAAGCCGCCATCAATGTTTTTTATTTCTTTTAAAACAAGTTGTTGAGTTACTTTTTCTGGCGTTGGCGCAGGGGTTGCAATAGCGGAAGCGAAGGCGGACGCCGCGCCCCTCGGGGTTTGGAAAGTCCATGGACGCTCGGGTTGCCGGGCATCCGTGGTGACAACCGCTCTTCGTGGTTGGCAGATCGCACCGAAGGTGCGGAATTTTTACCCATTGCAAATCCTTACCCATAGCAAGGAGATCTTAATGGACGGCTTACGACAAATCGCGTTTTACGGCAAAGGTGGCATCGGTAAATCCACCACCTCCCAAAACACCCTGGCGGCGCTCGCCGAGATGGGTCAGAAGATCCTGATCGTCGGCTGCGACCCCAAGGCCGACTCCACCCGCCTGATTCTGCACGCCAAGGCCCAGGACACCATCCTGTCGCTGGCTGCCGAGCAGGGCAGCGTTGAAGATCTCGAACTCGACGATGTGATGAAGGTCGGCTACCGCGACATCCGTTGCGTGGAGTCGGGTGGTCCGGAGCCCGGTGTCGGCTGCGCCGGTCGCGGGGTGATCACCTCCATCAACTTCCTGGAAGAGGAAGGCGCCTACGAGAACCTGGACTATGTGTCCTACGACGTGCTCGGCGACGTGGTGTGTGGCGGCTTCGCCATGCCCATCCGCGAGAACAAGGCGCAGGAAATCTACATCGTCATGTCCGGCGAGATGATGGCCATGTATGCGGCCAACAACATTTCCAAGGGCATTCTGAAATACGCCAACTCCGGCGGCGTGCGCCTGGGCGGGCTGGTCTGCAACGAGCGCCAGACCGACAAGGAACTGGAACTGGCCGAATCGTTGGCCAAGAAGCTCGGCACCACGCTGATCCATTTCGTGCCCCGCGACAACATCGTGCAGCACGCCGAGCTGCGGCGCATGACGGTGCTCGAATACGCGCCCGATTCCAAGCAGGCCGAGGAATACCGCACGCTGGCGAGGAAAATCCACGCCAACAAGGGCAAGGGCATCATCCCGACGCCAATCACCATGGATGAACTCGAAGACTTGCTGATGGAGCACGGCATCATGAAGCGGGTAGACGAATCCATTGTCGGCAAGACCGCGGCGGAACTCGCCGCCGAAGCCGCCGAAGCCGCGGCGGTCGCGTAAGGCCGGCGAAGGAAAACTGTCCAGGGTGCGAGCCCTGGGCAGAACCTCCGCGAACCATCGGCGCTCGCGCACGGAACACCGCAATGCGTTTGCAGTTTAAACAGAATTTTGAGTTCAACATCCGGTTAGGAGATCGCACATGAGCCTGACAGTCGAGCAAACCAAGGAGCGCAACAAGGCGCTCATCGACGAAGTGCTGGAGGTCTATCCCGACAAGACCGCCAAGCGGCGCGGCAAGCACCTGGGCACCTTTGAAGAAGGCAAGTCCGACTGCGGCGTCAAATCCAATGTCAAGTCCGTGCCTGGCGTGATGACCATTCGTGGTTGCGCCTACGCCGGTTCCAAGGGCGTGGTGTGGGGTCCGATCAAGGACATGATCCACATCTCCCACGGTCCGGTGGGCTGCGGCCAGTATTCCTGGGCGGCGCGGCGCAATTACTACATCGGCACCACGGGGGTAGATACCTTCGTGACCATGCAGTTCACCTCCGATTTCCAGGAAAAGGACATCGTCTTTGGCGGCGACAAGAAGCTCGCCAAGATCATGGACGAAATCGAGGTGCTGTTTCCGCTCAACCACGGCATCACGGTGCAGTCCGAATGCCCGATCGGTCTGATCGGCGACGACATCGAAGCGGTGTCCAAGGCCAAGTCGAAGGAATACGGCGGCAAGACCATCGTGCCGGTGCGCTGCGAGGGTTTTCGCGGCGTGTCGCAGTCGCTGGGCCACCACATCGCCAACGACTCGATCCGCGACTGGGTGTTCGACAAGATCGACCCCAACGCACCGCCCAAATTCGAGACCACGCCCTACGACGTCGCCATCATCGGCGACTACAACATCGGCGGCGATGCCTGGTCCTCGCGCATCCTGCTGGAGGAAATGGGCCTGCGCGTGGTGGCGCAATGGTCCGGCGATGGCTCCATCGCCGAGCTGGAGAACACGCCCAAGGCGAAACTGAACGTGCTGCACTGCTACCGGTCGATGAACTACATCAGCCGGCACATGGAAGAGAAGTACGGGATTCCGTGGGTGGAATACAACTTCTTCGGGCCGACCAAGATCGCCGAATCCCTGCGCGAAATCGCGGGCCATTTCGATGACAAGATCAAGGAAGGCGCCGAGCGGGTCATCGCCAAGTACCAGCCGCTGATGCAGGCGGTGATCGACAAGTACCGCCCGCGCCTGGAAGGCAAGAAGGTGATGCTGTTCGTCGGCGGCCTGCGCCCGCGCCATGTGATCGGTGCCTACGAGGATCTGGGCATGGAGGTCATCGGCACCGGTTACGAGTTCGGCCACAACGACGACTATCAGCGCACCACCCACTATGTGAAGGACGGCACGCTGATCTACGACGACGTCACCGGCTACGAGTTCGAGAAGTTCGTCGAGGCGCTGCAGCCCGACCTGGTGGCTTCCGGCATCAAGGAAAAGTACGTGTTCCAGAAGATGGGCTATCCGTTCCGGCAGATGCACTCCTGGGATTACTCGGGTCCGTATCACGGCTATGACGGCTTTGCCATCTTCGCCCGCGACATGGACATGGCGATCAACAGTCCGGTGTGGACGCTGACCAAGACGCCCTGGAAAGCGGCGTCGTAAACGAGGACGCACTAACCCGAGAGCACCGGGAGCATCGAGAGTAACCGAAAGCAAAAGCGGAAGTAGGGTGGGCAGGTTGCCCGAATGACAGCAGTGATGGTGGGTCGGCCTTCCTGACCCACCCTACCGATCCTCAGGAGTTGCACCATGAGCCAGAATGCCGACAACGTCCTCGACCATTTCAATCTGTTCCGCGGCCCGGAATACATCGAGATGTTCGAGAACAAGAAACAGTTTGAAAATCCCCAGCCCGCCGACAAGCTGGAAGAAATCCGCGAGTGGACCAAGACCTGGGACTACCGGGAAAAGAACTTCGCCCGCGACTCGCTCACCGTCAACCCGGCCAAGGCCTGCCAGCCGCTGGGCGCGGTGTTCGTGGCGGTGGGCTTCGAGGGCACGCTGCCGTTCGTGCACGGCTCGCAGGGCTGCGTCGCCTATTACCGCTCGCACTTCTCGCGCCACTTCAAGGAGCCGAGCTCCTGCGTGTCATCCAGCATGACCGAGGACGCGGCGGTATTCGGCGGCCTCAACAACATGATCGACGGCCTGGCCAATGCCTACAGCATGTACAAGCCCAAGATGATCGCCGTGTCCACCACCTGCATGGCCGAGGTGATCGGCGATGACCTGAACGCCTTCATCAAGAACGCCAAGGAAAAGGGCTCGGTGCCGGAAGAATTCGACGTGCCCTTCGCCCACACCCCGGCCTTCGTCGGCAGCCACATCACCGGCTACGACAATGCGCTCCTGGGCGTGCTCAAGCACTTCTGGGACGGCAAGGCCGGCACCGTGCCGGTACCCGAGCGCGTGCCGAACGAGAAGATCAATTTCGTGGGCGGTTTCGACGGCTACACCGTCGGCAACCAGCGCGAAATCAAGCGCATCTTCGACCTGATGGGCGTCGACTACACCATGCTGTGCGATGCCTCGGACGTATGGGACACGCCCACCGACGGCGAATTCCGCATGTACGACGGCGGCACCACGCTGGAAGATGCGGCGGCGGCGCTCAACGCCAAGGCAACGGTTTCCATGCAGGAATACTGCACCCTCAAGACGCTGGATTTCTGCGCCGGCAAGGGCCAGGAAACGCTCGCCTTCAACCACCCGGTCGGCGTGGCCGGCACCGACCAGTTCCTGATGGGCATCTCCAGGCTCACCGGCAAGGAGATTCCCGAGGCGCTGGCCAGGGAACGCGGCCGGCTGGTGGACGCCATCGCCGATTCCAGCGCCCACATCCACGGCAAGAAGTTCGCCCTCTACGGCGATCCCGATTTGTGCTTCGGATTGGCGTCCTTCCTGCTGGAACTGGGCGCCGAACCCACCCACGTGCTGGCCACCAACGGCGGCAAGGATTGGGAAGCCAAAATGCAGGCGCTGTTCGACAGCTCGCCTTTCGGCAAGGGTTGCCATGCCTACGCCGGCAAGGACCTGTGGCACATGCGCTCGCTGCTGTTCACCGAGCCGGTCGATTTCCTGATCGGCAACACCTACGGCAAGTATCTGGAGCGCGACACCGGTACGCCGCTGATCCGCATCGGCTTCCCGGTGTTCGACCGCCATCACCACCACCGCTACCCGGTGTGGGGCTACCAGGGCGCGATGAACGTGCTGGTGTGGATCCTCGACAAGATCTTCGACGAGATCGACAGGAACACCATCATCCCGGCCAAGACCGACTACAGCTACGACATCATTCGCTAGGCGCGACGATCGTATGGAAGCCGGCCGCGGGGACAAGTCCCCGCGGCCTTTCTCGTTGGGCGCCCGCGAATCAGCCCGCCAATTCGCAGCCCGTGCTGCCCTCCGCCGCCGGGGGCCTGCTTCGGCACGCCCAGTTCCGGCAACGGCGTGATGTCGCGCAGCGCGGTGAAATCCGCTCAGCGCTTCGGGATCACCGCCAGCCGTTCGACGATGCCCTCACCGGCCAGATGGGTTTGCACAATCTGGTCGATATCCTCGGTGGACCTCGGCTGGCACCAGACGCCGGCCGGGTAGACCACCGTCAGCGGCCCCGCGCTGCAAAAGCCCAGGCAGCCGGTCGCCGCCATGCCGACCTCGGCGAGACTGTTCGCCTGTAACTGTTTGCCGAGGCGGTACCACAACGGCGCCGCGCCGTTCTTCCCGCGGCCGCCGCGCGGATGGCCCGGCGTCCGCTGCTGGTAACAGCAGAACACGTGGTGTCGGAAGACGGCGGGCAACTCATGAGCTTCGGTGGACATAGCACCCCTGGCGGCGTGGGGTATCCGCGGCCGCGCTACACGCGCGGTTTTTCCGAGCGCGAGTAATGGCTGAAATGCCCCTCGCGCGCTGCCTGGCGGCGCGCGCTGGCGAGGATCTCCTTCGACCTGCCCGGCGCATTCGGCGCCGACATCTGCTTGGCAACGAGCGCGCTGCCGCAGTGTGGGCACGCCGGCGGGTCGCCGCGCACCAACAGCTCGAAGGTCTGGCCGCAGCTATTGCAGTGAAAGTCGAAGATGGGCATGGGTCTCGCCGCTCGCAACGCCGGCACGGCGCCGGCCCAGCAGCCTAGCAAGATCGGGGCCGATGGTTAATGGGTTGATTTGGCGTGGAAAAACATGAGGGTGTGGGGAACGGGGCTGTCGCTTTTGTCCGCTTCGCGACGCGTTCCGGCGAGGGCGAGGCCAGCACGGAATCAGGCGTGCCGCCAATCTGTCAATCCCGCTGCTCGTTTCATTCTGCCTGCTGACCCGCACGGTGATCGGCGATGTCCCGCTTGCCGAGTTGGCGGGCGCGCTCTATCCCGTGTAGGAGGCGCTGGAGCGCGCGGCGGCAATCGGCCGGCTGTTGCGCGCCGCCGACCGCAATCTGGCCGACGCCGAGGTCACCCAGATCAGTGCCGAAAACCGCTTCGATGCCGCCTGCAAGGCGATCATGCAACTGGCCAAGCCGGCCTTGCAGGCCAATGGCTACCGCACCCTGACCAGCCGCCCCGGCCACCACATGACAATGATCCAGACCTTGGGCCACACCATCGGCCTGGACCGGCGAGACATCATCACCCTCGATGCCTTGCGCAAGCAGCGCAACGTCGCCGATTACTCGGGCGACGCGGTGCCGGAAAGCGCGGTGGAGCAGTGCATCGCCAGCGCGCGGGAGCTGCGTGATGAAGTGCGCGCCTGGCTGAAGCGTCACCGCCCTGCTTTGCTGAACGACCAGGGACGCGGCGGCTGATGAAGGGTCTCGCAGATGCATGCGAGGCGGGCTCGCATGAAAATCGAAAGCTTACCTTTCGATTTTCATGCAGCGAACCGCGGTGCTTTACCCCCGGACAGCGCCGCTACGCGCTGTCCGATGCCGTAGAGGTGATCCCGCTGTCGGCGCTGGCCGACGCGCAGGATCTGTTCGAGACCAGGCCCCCCGGATGACCAACGCACAACTCGTTTCCAAAGTCTGGAACTACGCCCATGTGTTGCGCGACCAGGGCGTTTCCTGTGGCGACTACGTGGAGCAGATCACCTACCTGCTGTTCCTGAAGATGGGCACCGAGCGGGAAGACCTGCTGGGCGAGGCTTCGACCATTCCGCCGTCGTGGCGCTGGGGGCGGAAAGCAGCACCAGAAGAACAGCCCCGGGCCGAGCCAGTACCACAGGCCACCGCCGAGCTGGTACGACGGCACCGGCAGCAAGGCGATGCCCCACTCGAACAGCGGGCCGAAACTGGACAGTGAAAACTTCCGCTCCTGCACGTTGGAAAGCGTGGTGTCCATACCCGTATCCCCTGTAGCGTCCTGCCGCAAATGGCACGCCACCATCGGCCCGCCGAACGATCGTTGACAAGCCTCGGCCGACATCCGCCTGACGCCGGTCAAGGTCCGCCCGGCGGCTGGCGCCATGTCCGAGAGGTTTCCCGACAAAGCCCACAAGGCTGTGTCGCAAACCGGCCAATTGTCGCGGCGGCGATGGGCACTCTATCCCTCTTCAATCCCAACTCCTTGTTTTCAATGGACAGCCAAAGGATTCCCCGGGCTGGCCCGATTTCTGCTGAGTGAGGATGAAACGAAGAGCCGCGGCAGTCCCTGCCCGGCGCGCGGAGGTGGCCCTGCCATGAGCAGCCTGTCGAGCACTGTCCAGGATGTTTTCAACGAACCCGGCTGCGGCAAGAACCAGGGCAAGTCGGAGAAGGAGCGCAAGAAGGGCTGCACCAAGCAGCTCCAGCCCGGCGCGGCGGCGGGCGGTTGCGCCTTCGACGGCGCCAAGATTGCCTTGCAGCCGGTGACCGATGTCGCCCATCTGGTGCACGGACCGATCGCCTGCGAGGGCAATGGCTGGGATAACCGCGGCGCCAAGTCGTCCGGTTCGATGCTCTACCGCACCGGCTTCACCACCGACATCAACGAGACCGATGTCATCTTCGGCGGCGAGAAGCGGCTGTTCAAGGCGATCCGCGAGGTAATCGAGAAATACGATCCGCCGGCGGTGTTCGTCTACCAGACCTGCATTCCGGCGCTCACCGGCGACGACATCGACGCCGTGTGCAAGGCGGCGCGCGAGAAGTTCGGCAAGCCGGTGATCCCGATCAACGCGCCGGGCTTCGTCGGCAGCAAGAACCTCGGCAACAAGCTGGCCGGCGAGGCGCTGCTGGAGCACGTGATCGGCACCGAGGAACCCGAATACACCACGCCCTACGACATCAATATCATCGGCGAATACAACCTCTCCGGCGAGCTGTGGCAGATCAAGCCGCTGCTGGATGAGCTGGGGATTCGCATCCTGGCCTGCATCTCCGGCGATGCCCGCTACAGCGAGATTGCCCACGCGCATCGGGCGCGGGCGGCGATGATGGTCTGCTCCAAGGCGATGATCAACGTCGCCCGCAAGATGGAGGAGCGCTACGGCATTCCGTTCTTCGAGGGCTCGTTCTATGGCATCGGCGACATGAGCGAGTCGCTGCGCGAGATTGCGCGGCTGCTGATCGAGCGCGGCGCGGACGCCGAGTTGATGACCCGCACCGAGGCGCTGATTGCCCGCGAGGAGGCGGCCGCCTGGGAGGCCATCATGCCCTACAAGGCGGCGCTGGATGGCAAGCGGGTGCTCTTGATCACCGGCGGCGTCAAATCCTGGTCGGTGGTGGCGGCGCTGCAGGAGATCGGCATGGAGGTGGTGGGCACCTCCACCAAGAAATCCACCGCCGAGGACAAACAGCGCCTCAAGGAGATCATGGGCGAGGATGCTCACATGTTCGACGAGCTCGCCCCGCGCGAGATGTACAGGATCCTGAAGGAAGCCCGCGCCGACATCATGCTCTCCGGCGGCCGCTCCCAGTTCGTGGCGCTCAAGGCCAAGATGCCCTGGATGGACGTGAACCAGGAAAAGCACCACGCCTACGCCGGCTACGTCGGCATGGTCGCCATGGTGAAAGAGATGCACAAGGCGCTGTTCAGTCCGATCTGGGCGCAGGTGCGCATGGCGGCGCCCTGGGAAAGTCAGGCCCTGACGCTGGATTCGCTGGATCTGGATCGTCCGATCGCCGGCACTCCCGCCGCGGTGACGCCGGCACCCACCGGCGGACGGGTGGAGGCTGCCTGATGGCCACGGTGCGCCATGGCAAGAAGGCCTGCACGGTCAACCCGCTGAAGATGAGCCAGCCGGTCGGCGGCGCGCTCGCCTTTCTGGGGCTGGCCAGCACCATGCCGATCCTGCATGGCTCGCAGGGCTGTACCGCCTTCGGCATGGTCCTGTTCGTGCGCCACTTCAAGGAATCGATTCCGCTGCAGACCACCGCCATGAGCGAAGTCGCCACCGTGCTCGGCGGGTTCGACAACGTCGAGCAGGCGGTGATGAATATCTACACCAAGTCGCGGCCCGAGATCATCGGCATGTGCTCGACCGGACTGACCGAGACCAAGGGCGACGATGTGGAGGGCTACCTTACCCTCACCCGCAAGCGCCATCCGGAGCTCGCCGACACCAGCCTGATCTATGTCTCCACCCCCGATTTCAAGGGCGCCTTCCAGGACGGCTGGGCGGCGACCGTCAAGCGCATCCTGGAGGTGCTGGTGGAGCCCGCTGCTCCGGTAAAAGAGCCCCGCAAGGTGGCGGTGCTGCCCGGCTGCCATCTCACCGTGGCGGACATCGAGGAGCTGCGCGAGACGCTGGAGGATTTCGGCCTCGATCCGGTGTTCGTGCCGGATCTCTCCGGTTCGCTGGACGGCCATGTGCCCGAGGATTTCAGCCCCACCACCATCGGCGGCACTACCCGCGCCGATATCCGCGCGCTCGGCTCGGCCGGAGTGGTGCTGGCGCTGGGCGAGCAGATGCGTCCGGCGGCCGAATGGCTCGGCAAATATATCGATGCGCCGGTGCGGGTGTTCGACCGGCTGCTGGGGCTCGGGGTCAACGACGCCTTCATGGCCTTTGTTGCCGAATACAGCGGCCGGCCGGTCCCGCTCAAGTACCGCCGCCAGCGCAGCCAGTTGGTCGACGCCATGCTCGATGGGCACTTCTACACCGGCGGCAGCCGGCTCGCGATCGGCGCCGAACCCGATCTGTTGCACAGCGTGGCCCATTTTCTGAGCGAGCTCGGTTTTGAGATCACCGCCGCCGTCACCACCACCGATTCGCCACTGTTGGCCGATCTGCCGTGCGCAGAGGTCCTGATCGGCGATCTGGAGGATCTGGAAGCGCAGGCCAAGGGCTGTGATCTGCTGATCACCCATGCCCACGGCCGACAGATGGCGGCGCGACTGCATTTGCCTTTCCTGCGCATGGGCCTGCCGATTTTCGATCGCCTGGGCGCGGCGCACCGCCTCGCGGTGGGCTATCGGGGCAGCCGGGATCTCATTTTCGAGGTGGCCAACCTGCTCATCGCCAATGGCCACGAGCCGGAACCCGATGAATGGAGACAGACGCATGCGCCAGCGGCCAGTGCGGCGGTTGCGATTGCTTGAGACCCCGAATCATGAACGGGCGAGCGCCGAAGGAGGCGTGATGAAAATAGCCTTTTGTACCCAGGACCTGAAACAGGTGGATGCCCACTTCGGTTGGGCGAAAAACATTGCCATCTACGAGGTCGGCCCCGACAGCCACCGGTTCGTGGAAGCCATCCAGTTCGATGGCGATCTGCAGGAGGACGGCAACGAGGACAAGCTGGCGCCCAAGATCGAGGCGATCAAGGACTGCGCCATCCTCTACGTGGCCGCCATCGGCGGCTCCGGCGCCGCACGGGTGGTAGCCAACAACATCCACCCCATCAAGGTGAACCAGCCCGAGCCCATCGCGGAGATTCTGGAGAAGCTCAAGGACGTGCTGGCCGGCAATCCGCCGCCCTGGCTGCGCAAGGTAATGCGCAAGGGCGAGGCACGAGCTCTCAATTTTGAGGACGAAGACGAGGAGATGGAACATGGCTGAGACACAAACCGCCATCGCGGCGACAGCGGTTGCTGCGACGGCGGCGCCCTTTGTCGGGGAGTTGATCAAGCAATTGCGCGCCCACGATTCCTTCGGAACCTGGGACAACAAGAGCGACGAACAACTGCTCGAACCCTACATCCTGACCAAGGAAAAACGCGCGCAGCTTCCCATCATCGGCGATCCGGATCCGGAGACCCTGTGGCGCCTGGAGCTGTTCTACAACGCCGTGGGCCTCGCCATCGAGCGCCGCACCGGGGTCATGGTGTCCCCCATGATGAAGATGTCCCACGAGGGTTTCGGCCGCATGGCGCTCACCGCCGGCCGCCTGATCGCCGTCAACAAGCAGTTGCGCGACGTGCATCGCTTCGGCTTCCCCAGTCTGGAAAAGCTGGAGGAGGAAGGGCAGAAGCTGGTGGAGGCCGGGGTCGAGCTGATCGAGCGCTTCCCCGAGGTGGCGAAGTACGGCTGATGCCGATGCGCGGCACGATTGCACGAAGGCGGCGGACATGAACACGGCAGACGATCTCAAAGCGGAAATCAAGCGGCTCAATTCGCAGGCCACGGCACTCAAGATGGACCTCCACGACCTGGCCGAGGACCTGCCCACGGGCTGGGAGCGGATCCCGGAGATCGCCCGCAAGACCCACGAAACCTATGAACGCCTGGCGGCCGCGCGGGCCCGGCTGGAGCAGGCTGGCTGATGGCAGATCAGGTCCCGGCGCAGGTCGTCACCGTCACCCTGCCCGACGGGCGCAGCTGGACGCCGAAATTCGTCGCCGCCATCAACGCCGAACGCTGTATCGGCTGCGGCCGCTGTTTCCGGGTCTGCGGCCGCGAGGTGCTGCAGATGGTGGGACTCACCGAGGACGGCGAACAGGTTCCCGTGGGAGCGGTCGGCGATGAGGATGACGACGAGGAATACGAGCGCAAGGTCATGACCATCGCCAACCAGATGAATTGCGTGGGCTGCGAGGCCTGCTCCAAGATCTGCCCGAAAAAATGCTACACCCACCAGCCCATGGAGTTACCCGCATGACAGCCGCCGCCGCGTACACCGCGCCGGTGCCGGCCGAACCCCGCGCGCTCCTGCTGGCGGTGGCGCGGGATCCGCTGGCGCCGGAAACCCTGGCGCTCGCCGCAGGCATCGGTATTACCTGGGGCTGGCGCCTCGGGCCGGTGCGCGGCGGAGTCCTGGGGTTGACGGCGGCGGCCAGCAGCGCGCTGTTGGAGCGATATTTCCCCGGCGCGAGCGGGCTGTTGGCGGCGACGCACTCCCTGAGCGCGCCCGCGGTGGAGGATCCCCGGTCGGATGAATTCGCGGACCTGCTGGAACTGCTGCTGGCGCACCGCCAGGATGACTCCGCCCAGACCGAGTGGATTGCCCGCGCGGTAGCGGCGGCCTGTCTCGGAGACAACCATCTGTGGGAGGATCTGGCACTGCCCGATCGCGCGAGCCTGTCCGCGCTGCTGGGCGCGTACTTCCCCGCCCTGGTCATGCAAAACACCCACAACCTGCGCTGGAAGCGGTTCTTCTACCGCCAGCTTTGCGAACGCGCCGAAGTCCGCCTGTGCAAGGCACCCAGTTGCGGTGTGTGCAGCGACTATGCCGCCTGCTTCGGGGGTGGCGAGGAGCTGGCGCCTGCTCCGGCGCTGCGCGCGTCAACCCTACGGAATCCGGGGTGACGAATGGCGGATGTCGGTGAGCTAAAGGTTTCCATGTTCGCGCGGGTCGGCGGCGCGCCGACCATCGACCGTCTGGTGGAATCCTTCTACGCGCGGATGGACGCGTTGCCGGAAGCGGAGACGATCCGCGCCATGCATGCGCCCGATCTGGAGCCGACCAAGGAAGTGCTCAAACGTTACCTGGGTGAATGGATGGGCGGCCCGAAGCACTATTCCGCCGAACGGGGGCATCCGCGGCTGCGCCAGCGCCATCAGGGCTTTCCCATCGGCGCTGCCGAGCGCGATGCCTGGCTGCTGTGCATGCGCGGCGCCCTCGACGAAACGGTTGGCGATGCCGAAGCCCGACAGGAAATCTATGACCTGCTGAGCCGACTCGCCGACTGGATGCGCAATCAGGCGGGCAATCCCCACGATGTCGGCATGCAGCGTCCCTGAAGCGACATTCGCCTTGCGGTCGGCTTACAACGGAATCCCGAAATAGTCTTCCTCGGCGCCTCCCCAGGCCTGATGAAGCGCAAGGGCCTCATGCCATTTTGCCGATTCTTCGGTATCGGCCGGGCGATGGGAAATGGCGCCGTTGGGGTTTTCGCCAAGCAGGTAATTCTTGCCATTGCGAATGAAACGACTGAGCGCCTTGGCGTCCGTCGGTCGCACCACACACCGCGGCGACTCATCGACGAGAATGGTGGTCGGCAGCATCACCCGATCTCCTCAGGTCTGGCCCACGCTCAAAATCCGTCTTTCCGGGTTCCCCAAGGATGTGAATCCGGAACGAGCGCTGCCCTGATACCCGCCTTTTCGAGGTCAGCCAGGTTTTTATAGTAGCTGGCTTCATGCACCAGGGCGCCGTTGGGCGTGGTGATTGCCACATAACGGGCGCTGACATCGGTTTCGCAGAGATAGCCGCCACCGGGCGCGAGGGTGCTGCGCGCATTGCCGTCCCAATCGACAAAGAATCCCTCTGCAACGGACATGTGAAGTGCTCCTGAAAAGCGGTCTGACGGAATGTAATGGGTTGAAAAATAACACCGACTGGGCGAGTGGCGCCTGGCTTGCCAAGGCAGACGGCGGCAAACAGATCGCAAGCCGTGTGCCCGGCGGTTGAAATCCGGTGCCTATGCGGCGCGATTGGGCACCACGCCGCTCACATCGACGTGAATTTCGCCGTCCTTGATCTCGATCGGATATTCCGCGAGTGTGCAGGGCTTGCCCCGAATGCACGCACCGGTGGTTCCGTCGAATTCCCAGTCATGATGGCGGCAGGAGATGATCTTGCCGTCGAATCGGGCATCGGCCAGCGGTTCATTCGAGTGCGGGCACATGCCCTGGTAGGCAATGGGTTTTCCACCAAGCGGCCAGACCAGCAGCACCAAGGTGCGGTTGACCGCCGCCACATCGGTTTTTCCTTCCTTCAATTCGCTCAAATCACAGGCTTTGGTAAACATGATGGGCTCCTTCCGGGGTGTGAGGGCGCGATCTCTCGTTATCTCGGCAAATGACGATGCGAATCCGGATTCCCAATGCCGATCTGCGAAGGCAAGCCAGCCCTTGTGCTCCGGTCAATCGGCGGTCACTTCAGAAAATGGGCCTGAAAAACGGTGATCTTCTGCGGCGTGTCGAGGCCGCGTTGCATCGACCATTTGTTTTGGAAAAAGAATGCATTGACATCGCGCGAGACTTCTTTTCCATGGATGTACCAGCGCTCGGCGCCGTCCGGGGCAATGACGGCGGGGCCATCGCCCCGGTGCACCTGGTCCTCTTCGAGCCAGAGCTCGGTATCGACATAGAGGTAACAGCCGGCCTTGCGTGACAGGTCGTCCTGATTGCGATCTTCCACCACGATCATTTCAGCCATGATGTTTGCCTCTCTTGCAATTCAGCAGGTGCCGGGCTTGTAGACGACCGGCCACGGTGCACTGCGATCAGCTCGCCGCTTGCATGGCGTGCGTGCCGCATTTCAGACACTGATCGAGCACGCTGAATGCCTGGTCGCTGCACTGGCCCACGCGGGTCTGTTTGCAGCCGCGCGCACCGCACTGGCCACACACGTAAATCGTTCCGTTGCAGCGCTGGTTGCCCGTGCGGGTGCCGGTGCAGAGCGCGAGGTCAGCTTTGAGCACGTCATATCCAAGGGCC
This sequence comes from uncultured Gammaproteobacteria bacterium, assembly GCA_963708735.1. GTDB lineage: Bacteria > Pseudomonadota > Gammaproteobacteria > Pseudomonadales > Porticoccaceae > JAGPUQ01. The sequence goes on along the minus strand of CAVPTW010000039.1, from coordinate 108,257 downwards.
ATGGTCGTTTGCTCCTTAAAGGACGGGGGAAAGGGAAGACAGGCTTTGGTGGCCTGCATGGGGCAACATCGTGTGATTGGCGAGGCGCAGCTCCGCCAGGCGATAGCGCACCGGTCCCTCGAACAGGCGCACGCCGCCGCCCTCGGCCACGGTCTGCCGCAGGGCATCGTGATCCCGTACCTCGACACCGGCCAGGTAGTCGATGCCGAAGGCGGCAAACTCTCCGACCCAGGGCGTACCCGGCCCCATCAGCACGGTGGTGGCGGCGCGCGACAGTTCGGCAAGCCGTGGAAAGGTTTTGTTGGCCAGGCTGCTGGCAGTCAGGAACACCCAGTCGGCCTGTGGCAATAGGTACTCGCAGGCCGGATCGGGCAGATCGCCGATGCCCGGCTGGCGTTCCAGCACCGTCAGGTCCAGCTGTCGGGCATAAGCATCGAGACCCGGATAGCGGCCGATCACCACCACCCGCTGGCCCGCGAGCTGCGGGGCAAAATGCTCGAATACGGCGAGATTGCCGGGGCCGCTGCCTACAAGGGGCGCGGCGCGCGCCAGCACGGGGTTGCCCTCGGTATTGAGGGCGGCATTGACGGCGGCCAGACCAATGCTCGCGGCGTGCGGATTCCAGTCGCGCAACCAGGGCGCAAGTTCCCGCAACGGCTGTCCGGCCAGCGAGCCGGCCCATGGCAGGGTGCGGGGCGCCCCGGCGGGCGTCATGGCCAGTCCGCAGCTGCGCGCGCCACGGCACAGGGTCCACACCAGGCCGAGCGTGATCTCCAGCGCTGGATCAGCGTGGTCCGCCACCCGGTCCAGCAGCAGCTCGTAGATCGCCCAGGGATCGCTCATGCTTCCTCGGCAGGCAGCGCCAACAGCCGCAAATCGTTTTTGACGGCCCCATCCCGGCCCCAGATCTCGATGACTTCGATCCACCAGCCGGGAAGCGTGGGGTGCGTCAAGCCGACCTCGATCTCGCCGTAATGGCTGCCGTCTCCATGGAACAACAGGTGTCCCTTGCGTTGCCCGCCGGCCGAGAAAAAATCCACGCGCAGGGTGGGGCGGCCGCTGGCGGGGTCGGTATGCTGGGAAAAGCGGCCTTGCGTCCAAAGCGGAACCCGCAATCGACCCGCCAGGCCCAGTTGCGTCAGGCGCTCGCCAGCGCTGGCCAGCAGGCGCTCGCCGGCTGGGGCGGCCGCGAGGATGGCGGCATCAAGCGTGCCGGGATTGGCTGAGACCGCGGGGGCAGCCAGGACAGGGTGGGTTTCAGGCGGCATCGGTAGTGGCTCCACGGTGCAGGGCGCGGATGACCTCGGCGCCGACTTGGTCGGCGGGATCGATATCCGTCAGCTTGGCAAGCAGGGCGAGGCTTTCATCGGCGTCGCCCCGGCGCAAGCGGATGAAGGCCAGCGCCTTGAGGCTGAACAGGTAGAAGCGTTGTGGGCCGTTGGCCGGCGACCAGGACGCGCTTTCCCGCGTTAGACTGCGCCAGTCGGCGGGGAAGCCACCCTGGGCTGCAGCCGCTGCGAGGCCCTCCCGCGCCGCCGTTTCCGCCTCTGCCAAATGGTTCTGATAGAAGTGGAACTTGTAGCGGGCAAAGTAGACCGCCAGGGCGTCCGGGTCTGCGGCAGCCGCCTGCTCCAGCCAGCGGCCCGCAGCGTCCGCATCCTCGCGGTAGCAGTCCGCGGCGCTCTCCAGCGATTCGCGTACCGCGCCGCTGACGGCGCCGCCGAAGGCCGGCCGTTCATCGCGCATCAATGCGTTCGTGGCGCTCATGGGCTTTGCCCTCACCATGCCTCGGCGGGGGCCAGCAGGCGTTCCACCGGCTTGTCGCCCAGCAGATGTTCATCGATGAGGGCGGGGATATCCTCCGCTGTCACCCCGCTGTAGAGAATGCCGTCCGGATAGACCAGGACATTGGGACCCAGGTCGCAGGGCCCCAGGCAGCCTGCCGAGGTGATGGCGATGCGGCCCCAGAGCGACCGCCGGTCCAGTTCGCCGATGAAGGACTGGAGCAGGGCGCCCGAGTTGTGGCCCGCGCCGCACGAGCCCTTGGGATGGGCCGGCGGACGCGACTGGACACACACGAAGACATGTTTTTGTGGTCTGGCCATGGTTCACCCGAATTTGAACAGGATGCCGAAACCACCCCGAGGGTATTCCCATTCCACGTTGCGAAACTCCGTGCAGATGACCCGGCAGGTACCGCATTCCAGGCAGCCGTCGGTAATCAGGGTCACCGTGCCGTTACCCTCGGCGGTGTAGCAGCCGGCGGGACAACAGATGGTGCACTGGCGGTTCTTGCATTGGGTCTGGCAGACGGTTTCGTCCTTGATCTGGATATGGGGATGCCCGGTATCCACCTTGTAGCGGTTCTGGAACAGCTTCTCTTCTACATTGACCTTGATCATTCGAAAGCCCTCCACAGCTTGAAGGAGTCGCCCAGCAGACCGAAGAGACTGCGCCGGCTGCGGAACGCATGCCGGATCTCGCGCTCCTTGGTTTTCTTGTCCACGTCATCCACCTTCACGAGGTGGTGTACCGCCTGATTGAGCAGCTCCGGATAAGCGGTCAGGAACTGCGAATTCTTGGTCAGCACCTCGGGCAGGCGGCGGTATTTCTTGAGATCCTTGATCACGAAGCTCTGGTCCAGCTTGCGCTTGTACCCCGCGAGGTTGGCGGCGCTCATGGGTTTTCCCTGGGCACGCAACTCCACCGCGGTCTCGCCGGCCAGACGGCCGCTGGTCATGGCCAGGTTGGAGCCTTCCCGGTGCACGGCATTGACCAGTCCCGCCGAGTCGCCGACGATCATCCAGCCGTCGCCGAAGAGGCGCGGGATGGCATCGTAGCCACCCTCGGGGATGAGGTGGGCCACATACTCCTTGAGTTCGGCACCTTCCAGCAGAGGCCGGATCGCGGGATGGGTCTTCAGTTGTTCGAGCAGGGTGTAGGGCGGGATTTTCTGGCGGGCAAAGTCCGACAGCAGGCAGCCGATGCCGAGAGTCAGGGATTCCTGGTTGGTATAGAGAAAGGCGGTGCCCACCATGCCCTGGGTGATGGTACCCGCCATCTCGATGGCGACGCCCTCCTCACCCTTGAGATTGAAGCGCTGTTCGATCACCTCGGGGGCCAGGAACAGGGTTTCCTTCACCGCCAGGGCGACCTCCTTGGGCTTGAGTTCCGGGTGAAAGCCCGCCTTGGTCGCCAGGGTCGAGTTGACACCATCGGCCAGGATCACCAGATCGGCGTAGATGGAGCCGCCGTCCCGGTCGGTGCGCACACCCCGCACCCGGTTGCCGTCCATGATCAGTTCCCGCACCGTGGTCTCGCAGATGACCAGCCCGCCGGCCTCCTGCACTTTCTTCGAGAACCACTTGTCGAACTGCGCCCGCACGATGGTGTAGCGGTTGTACGGCGGGTTGTTGAAGGACTCGGAGCGGTAGCTGCCGCCGACATAGGAATCGTCGCCGAGGAGCCAGAAGCGCTGCTCGATGAGGTGGCGTTCGAGGGGGGCCTCGTCGCGGAACTCCGGGATGATGCGTTCCAGGGCATCGGCATAGAGGATCGCACCCTGGACATTTTTGGAGCCGGGCGTTTCGCCGCGTTCAATTTGCAGCACGGACAGCCCAGCCTTGGCCAGGGTATAGGCGGCGGCATTGCCGGCAGGACCGGCGCCGACCACGATCACATCGAAGGTTTCGTTCATGGTGTGCTGCTCCTCAGCCGGCCTTTTGGGCCACGGCCAGATGCTGGCGGAAGGCATCGGTCAATGCCGGCAGAATCTGCATGGCATTGCCCACGATGCCGTAGGTGGCGAACTCGAAAATGGGGGCGGCGGGATCGTTGTTGATCGCGATGATCACGTCAGCCCCTTCCATGCCCACCCGGTGCTGGACCGCCCCGGAGATGCCGGCGGCGATGTAGAGCTTGGGCCGCACCGTCTTGCCGGACTGGCCCACCTGTCGGTCCAGCTCCACCCAGCCGGCCTGCACCACCGGCCGCGAGGCACCGACCTCGGCGCCCAGCACCCGGGCCAGATTCCACACGAGCTGGAAGTTGTCCGGGGTCTTGAGGCCGCGGCCACCGGACACAATGATGTCCGCGAACGGCAGTTGCGGGGTGTCCTGGCGGGTATCGGGGATGTATTCGAGCACCTTGGTGACGATGGCGGTCTCCAGGAGATCGAGGTCCTGCTCGATGATCCGGCCGCTGCGAGTGGTATCGCAGGGCGGCATCGGCATCACCCGCGGCCGCACGGTCGCCATCTGCGGGCGGTAGTTGAGGGTGAGGATGGTGCACAGCAGGCTGCCGCCGAAAGTGGGGCGGGAGGCCGCCAGGCTGCGGTTTTCCAGATCGATGTTGAGCTCGGTGCAGTCGGCGGTGAGCCCGGTCTGCAGGGTGGTGGCGACCGAACCGGCCAGATCCCGTCCCAGCGTGGTGGCACCCAGCAGCAGGATTTCCGGCTGATGCGCATTCACCAACTCGGTCAGCGCCTGGGTGAAGGGCTGGTTGCGGTAATCCGCGAGGACCGGATCCTCCATCAGGTAACAGAGGTCGGCGCCGTAGTGGAAGGCCTCCTGACAGAACTGGCGGGTCGCGGGTCCGGGGGCGCCCATCACCACCCCGGCCAGCGGGACACCCAGCTTGTCGGCGAGCTTGCGACCTTCGCCCATCAGTTCCCAGGACACCGAATGGGCCTGGCCGCGCTCGTGCTCCACGAACACCCAGACTCCCTGGTAGGCCAGCAGACGCGGATCCAGTTGAACCTTGCGGCCGGCGGGACGTTTGGCGGGTACGTTGTCTTCACTCATGGTCGGGTTCTCCTAGCGGGCGACGGCATGCTCGAGGCTCGGGTGTTGGGTGAACAGCTTGGCGATAAGCGTCACGGCCAGATCGCCGGGCGCGTTGCTCTCGCAGGTGACCAGCTCCGCCTTGCTGGCGCGGGGCTGGGGCACGAAGACCTTGCTCACCACCGTGGGCGATCCCTTGAGGCCGATTTTGGCGGGATCCTCGATGCCCGCGGCGGTCTTGTCCCAGACCTTCAGGGGATGGCGGGCGGCGCGGAAGATGCCGGCCTGGGTGGCAAACCGCATCTCGTTGGTCCCTTCCAGGACGGTGATCAGGGCGGGCAGCCGGGTTTTGAGTACCTGCACGCCGCCCTCGGCCCGGCGCTGAACCACCAGCTCGCGCTGGTCCGCGTCCACGGTTTCGACCTTGCTCACATAGGTGAGCAGCTCCATGCCAAGCCGCTTGGCGATGCCGGGGCCGACCTGGGCGGTGTCGCCGTCGATGGTCTGCTTGCCGCAAAACACCAGATCGACCGCCATGTTGCGGTTTATCTGTCCGATGGCTGCCGCCAGCGCAAAGCTGGTGGCGAGGGTGTCGGAGCCGGCAAACGCCCGGTCGGTCACCAGAATGGCATCGTCGGCGCCGAAGGAAATCGCCTTGCGCAAGGCCGCTTCCGCCTGGGGCGGTCCCATGCACAACACCGTGACATGGCCGCCGTAGGCATCCTTCACCCGCAGCGCCTCTTCCAGAGCAAACAGGTCATAGGGGTTGACGATGGCCGGCACACCCTGACGCATGATGGTGTTGGTCACCGGGTGCACGCGGATCTGCGAGCTGTCCGGTACCTGTTTGATACAGACGACAATGTGCATGATCACTATCCTCTCTGACGTCGTGAGGGCAGGCTGGCGCGCAGGCTGTCGAGGCCCACACGCTGGCCGTCGGCATCCTGAAACACCTTGAATACCTTTTCTTCCGCCGGCGTGGAGCGGACAAAGTCGCCGTACGCGCGCGCGAGCAGCTCCTTGCAGGTCTGCCACTGGGTAGGTTCGTCCAGGTCTTGCAACTCCGGGCCGCGCGCCAGGTATTGATTGAAACGCTTGAGAATGTGCAGTCGATTCACGTTCACGACCGCCTGTGCGTAGGGCACCTGGAAGAAATCCAGGAACTCCTCGGCGGCGGAAAAACGCTCCAGTTGGTTGCGCAGTTGGCTCATGGCAGCACGGCTTCCTTATCGGTGAGGGGCCGCGGATTCCAGTACCCGTCGCCGCGCTGGGCCGCGCCGGGTGTCGGAATCCCGGGGGTGGGAATGCAGTCGTCGATGCAGGAGGAACACGCCGGATCCCGCGCCGGGGGCGCAGCGCCGCCGGTGCCGAGTAATGTCTCCAGTGTGTTGACCCGCTCCAGCAGGCAGGCGAGCGCCTTGCCCACCGGGTCCGGCATCAGGTGGTGGTCGAGATCGATGCCCTGGACGGTGATGCGGCGCTGGTGGAGCGGCAATACCTCGCGGCCGGGGATCCCCACCACCGTCATGCCCGGCGCCACATCCTGAATCACCACCGAATTGGCGCCGATGCGGGCGTTGGCGCCCACGCTGATGGGACCGAGAATCTTGGCGCCGGCACCCACCACCACGCCGCTGCCCAGGGTGGGATGGCGCTTGCCGGGATGCCAGGAGGTTCCACCCAGGGTGACGCCGTGGTAGAGGGTGACGTCGTCGCCGATCTCGGCGGTCTCACCGATCACCACCCCGCAGCCGTGATCGATGAAAAAGCGTCGGCCGATGCGGGCACCCGGGTGAATGTCGATCTGGGTGAACATTCGGCTCAGCCAGCTCAGCAGGCGCGCCGGATAGTGCCAGCGGTGTCGCCACAGGACGTGGGCGAGGCGATGGCCGATCAGGGCGTGGACGCCCGGATAGGTGGTGAACACCTCGAACCGGGTACGCGCCGCGGGGTCGCGCCGAAACACGCAGTTCACGTCTTCCCACATCTGGCGCAGCAGGCCAGGTTTTCCTGCGGAAGGTTTGCCTGCGGAATGGGCCGGCCCCGTCAACACGCGACTGGCCATCCGCCCACCTCCGCACGGAACCGCTTCAGCTCATCCCCATTGGGCGCGCGTTTTTCAGCCAGGGCGTGGCGGCGCACCAGGGCGAGGATTCCTTCCGCCTCGCTGGGCGTCAACACGATCCCCAGGTCGCGTCGATAGGCAGCCTGCACCGCATGGGTACCGGAGTGCTTGCCCAGTACCAGGCGATGCTCGCGCCCCACTTCCGCCGGGTCGAAACCCTGGTAATTGAGCGGGTTTTTCAGCAGGCCATCGACGTGGATGCCGGACTCGTGGGTGAATACGCCTTCGCCCACCACGCTCTTGTTGGCCGGTACCGGCCGGCCGGCGGCGGCGGCCACCAGCCGGGAGATTTCCGGCAGCCGCCGGGTATCGATGCCGGTTTCGTAACCGTAGAGCAGCCCCAGCGCCATCACCGCCTCTTCCAGCGGCGCATTGCCGGCCCGTTCGCCGAGACCATTGACCGCGGTGTTCACATGTCGGGCGCCCGCCAGCACCGCTGCCAGGGTATTGGCCGTGGCTAACCCCAGATCGTTGTGGGCGTGCATTTCCAGTTCCAGATCCACCCTGCGACGCAGGCCGGCGATCACCTCGCGGGTCGTGAAGGGGTCGAGCACGCCCAGGGTATCGGCGTAGCGAAAGCGGCGGGCGCCGGCGCGCTGGGCGGCCTCGGCGACTTGCAGTAAAAACCCGGGATCGGCGCGGGAAGCATCTTCCGCCCCCACGCTCACCTCGAATCCCCCGTCCAGTGCCTGGCGGACATGGCGGTCGATGGCCGCGAGCACAAACGCCCGGTCGCGACCCAGCTTGCGCAGGATCTGCACGTCGGATACCGGCACAGCCAGATGCAGACAGGGGGCACCGCAACGGCGGGCGGCTTCGATGTCCTCGGCCCGCATCCGGCCCCACACCACCAGCCGGGCCGGCAGCTTCGCGGCCAGCACGGCACGAATGCCCTCCTGCTCCTCGGCGCCCATGATCGGGATGCCGATTTCCAGCTCCGACACGCCCAGATCCACTAGGGACACGGCAATGGCGAGCTTTTCTTCGAGCGTAAAGGCCACGCCGGCGGTCTGTTCGCCGTCGCGCAGCGTGGTGTCCTGGATGGTGACGAATGCCATGACTCGAACTCCGGCGGGCAGCCCCGATTGCACTCTCTGCCATGACATCGGCAACTTTGATGCCAGTCCCGGAAGGTTTTCTCAACACCATGAAAAATCAGGTGTTATTGCTTTTTTGGGGTCTGTTGCAGAAACCCGGAACGGGATCGGGACAGGGTGGAAAGCCGACATGTCCGATGCGTGTCGGGTTTGCGACACGCCGGTGCCAGGCCGCACCGGCGCCGCAAAGGGCACCGCAAAGGGCGTTGACAAACGGCGCCGAAAGGTCGCCAATATCCGTGGCGCCGGCAATGGCCGGCGCTGTAGATGCGGTAAGGATCTGCCCATGGTCGCCCTCGCTCCCCGCGCCGAAGAAGCCGATTTGCTGGCCATTTATGAGATCAGCAAGGTGCTCAGTTCGTCCCTGGACCTGCAGCGGACCATGCGCGAGGTGGTGACCATCCTCGCCGGCCACCTCAACGGTCGCGCCGCGGTCAGCCTGGTACAGGAGGCCGGTGAACTCCAGATCTTCGAAGCGTCCGGCCTGTCGGCCGAGGAAAAGACGCGGGGACGGTTCAAGGCGGGCGAAGGTATCACGGGCAAGATCATGAAGAGCGGCATGCCCATGGTGGTCCCCGATATTTCGGTCGAGCCCTTGTTCCTGCACCGCACGGGCGCCCATCGCGGCCTTGCGGACGAAGTGGTGGCATTCATCGGGGTGCCGATCCAGGTGGGTCGCAGTACGGTGGGGGTGCTCAGTGTCGCCCGCGGTGCCCCGCGCGGCGTCTCCGTCCGTTACGAGCACATCGTCCGGCTGCTCAAGATGGCGGCCAACCTGATCGGCCAGACGGCCCATCTGCATCAGCATATCGGCGCCGAGCGCGCCGCCCTCATGGAGGAGAAGCACCGGCTCCAAAAGCAGTTGCAAGGCAAATACCGCCTGGAAAACGTCATCGGCGCGTCGAAGCGGATGCAGGAGGTTTTTGCCGAGGTCCACCAGGTGGCGGCCAGCCGTTCCACTGTCCTGCTGCGCGGGGAGAGCGGTACCGGCAAGGAAGTCGTCGCCCGCGCCCTCCACTACCTGAGTCCTCGCCGCGAAGGGCCTTTCGTCTCGCTCAATTGTGCCGCGCTGTCCGAAACCCTGCTGGAGTCCGAACTGTTCGGGCACGAAAAAGGCTCCTTCACCGGCGCCACCGCCGAACGCAAGGGGCGTTTCGAGCTGGCCCATCGCGGCACCTTGTTTCTTGACGAGATCGGCGAAATCTCGTCGACTTTCCAGACCAAGCTCCTGCGCGTGCTGCAGGAACGGGAGTTCGAGCGGGTGGGTGGCAACAAATCCATCCAGGTGGATGTGCGGCTGATCTGCGCCACCAACAAGAATCTCGAGGAGGCAGTGGCCAGGGGCGAATTCCGCGCCGACCTGTACTACCGCATCAACGTGGTCACGATCTTTCTGCCGCCGTTGCGCGAGCGGCGCGAGGACATCCCGCTGCTGGCCCAGTTTTTCCTGGAGAAATTCAATCGCGAGAACAACCGTCACCTGATGTTGAGTCCCGAGGCGCTCAAGATCATGCTGGCGTGCAACTGGCCGGGCAACGTGCGGGAACTGGAGAACTGCGTGGAACGGGCCGCGACCATGACCCGCGAGGACGTGGTGCGCGGAGCCAATCTGGCCTGCCAGAACAATCGCTGCTTTTCCCTGGTGCTGCAATCCTACGGTTCCGGGCAGCGCCCCTTTCCGATCGAGGTGGTGCCGGCTCCGTTGCCGGCAGAGCGGCCCGCGGAGCGATCGACAGGCGCCGGAGATTTTGCGCACGAACACGAGCATGAACCACCCCACGGGAGCCTCCCCGACCGTGATCGCCTGATCAGTGCCCTCGAGCAATCCGGCTGGGTGCAGGCCAAGGCCGCCCGCCTGCTGGATCTCACCCCCCGCCAGATCGGCTACGCCATCCGCAAACACGGCATCACCGTCAAACGTTTCTGAAAGCGGTGTAAAACGCCTGCGGCGACCTGCCGGATCCGGTGAATCTGTCCCCGTTTCTTTCCGCGATGTGCGCCTGAACGCGCCCGCTCGCGGCGAATTCAATGGTCCCGCTGCGCAGCCACCCCCGCCGATCGGCGTGTCGCATTCCGGACATTCGTCTGTTCCCGCCTCCCCGGATGTGTCGTGTGCACGACATCCATCGTTCGGACATTCGACAAAACCCCATGAATTCAGCGTCTTGGTCGATGGCACGGCAGTTGCTCAGGCAGTTGCTGAACACACAGGCGTCAGCGCTCGACACAATTGACGTGCGGGCGCGCAGGCAGGACAGGAGCGGAGGACATCATGCAGCAAGAGCGGGTGGCATTGAACGACAGGCTCAAACAAATCGGGGTCGCGGTAGCCGCATCGGCAACCGACGCGGCGGCAAAAATTGCCGAGGACCACAAAGGCTGCGGTACGTCCGGCGGCAGCGGCAAGTCGAGTTGCGGCTCGTCGGGCGGTCCGGAGGACATGGCGCCGGAGGTGTGGGAGAAGGTCAAGAACCATCCCTGTTATTCCGAGGAAGCCCATCACCACTACGCCCGCATGCACGTCGCGGTGGCGCCGGCCTGCAACATCCAGTGCAACTACTGCAACCGCAAGTACGACTGCGCCAACGAGTCCCGCCCCGGCGTGGTCAGCGAAAAACTGACCCCCGAGCAGGCCGCCAAGAAGGTGCTGGCGGTGGCCTCGACCATTCCGCAGATGACGGTGCTCGGCATCGCCGGCCCCGGCGATCCGCTGGCCAATCCCGACAAGACCTTCAAGACCTTCGAGCTGATCGCGAAGACCGCACCGGACATCAAGCTGTGCCTGTCGACCAATGGCCTGATGTTGCCGGACCATGTCGACACCATCCAGTCGTTCAACGTCGACCACGTCACCATCACCATCAACATGGTGGATCCGGAGGTCGGCCAGCACATCTATCCGTGGATCTACTACCAGAAGAAACGCTGGACCGGCATCGACGCCGCCCGGATTCTGACCGAGCGGCAGATGCAGGGCCTGGAGATGCTCACCGCGCGCGGCATCCTGTGCAAGGTCAACTCGGTGATGATCCCGGGCATCAACGACCGGCATCTGGTCGAGGTGAACCGGGCGGTCAAATCCCGCGGCGCCTTCCTGCACAACATCATGCCGCTGATCTCGGCGCCCGAGCACGGCACCGTGTTCGGCCTCAACGGCCAGCGCGGCCCGAGCGCGCAAGAGCTGAAGGCGCTGCAGGATTCCTGCGAGGGCGAGATGAACATGATGCGCCACTGCCGCCAGTGCCGTGCCGACGCGGTAGGTCTCTTGGGCGAGGATCGCAGCGCCGAGTTCACCACCGAAAAGATCGATGCCATGGAGGTCGTCTACGACGCCACCACCCGCCACGCCTATCAGGAGCTGGTGGAGCAGGAGCGCCAGGCCAAGGTGGCTGCCAAGCAGGAGGAACTCGCGACACTCGCCAATGCCGACAGCGATATCAATCTGTTGGTGGCGGTGGCGACCAAGGGCAGCGGCAAGGTCAACGAGCACTTCGGCCACGCCAAGGAGTTTCAGATCTACGAACTCTCGACTGCCGGCGCCAAGTTCGTCGGCCATCGCCGGGTCGATCTGTACTGCCAGGGCGGCTACGGCGATGAGGATGCGCTGCCGACGGTGATCCGCGCGATCAACGACTGCCATGCCGTATTCGTGGCCAAGATCGGCGGCTGCCCCAGGGACGAACTGCGCCAGGCCGGCATCGAGCCGGTGGACCAGTACGCCCACGAGTTCATCGAGCAGTCGGCCATCGCCTGGTTCAAGGACTATCTCGCCAAGGTGGCAACCGGTGAGATCACCCACCAGACCCGCGGCGATGCCGACATCCGTCAGGGTGCCTTTATCGCCGCCTGATGACCTGTCGCCCTGATTTTTTGCCCCAGAGGAGTACCCGTCATGGCTTACAAAATCGTCGCTTCCCAGTGCACCGGCTGCTCGGCCTGCGAGCCCGAGTGCCCCAACGTCGCGATTTACGAAAAGGATGGCGTGTTCGCCATCAATCCGAAAAAGTGTACCGAATGCATCGGCTATTTCGATGATCCCCAGTGCGTGGCGGTATGCCCGGTGGACAACACCTGCATCATCGACCCCGCCCAGCCGCGCTATCAAGCCAGCGCCTGAAGGGGATGCACGCCATGGAACTGACGATTTTGCCGGCTGCCGAGAGATTCATTCAGCGCATGGTGCGGTTTGGCGGCGGCGACGGCTGTGGCTTCCGCCTGGTGGTGACTCCCGGAGGCTGTTCTGGATTGAACAGCGAGTTCAGCGTGGAGCCTGCCCCCCAGGACGGCGACGTGATTGTGGAACAGCCGGGACTGCGCCTGTTTCTGCCACCCGCCAGTGCCACCCTGCTGGCGGGTGGTAGCATCGATTTTACCGATACCGCCACCCAAAGCGGTCTGGTCTTCCAGACCCGGGAAGGAAATCCCTGCGCCTGTAGCAGCAGCGCGGGCGCCACCGCGTCCGGTGTCGCCGCGGTAGCCTTGGGTGCCATCGAGCGCCGGGTCGCCCCGGCAGCCGAATCCTGAGTGCGAGACCCGGCCATGTCCGCCCTCTCCCACCCTGCGCCCGCCACCCCGTGGTTCCCGGACCAGACCGGGACTTGGGACTGGCCGCGCGATGCCACGGCGGTCATCTGCTGCGCGGCGGGTTTGCCCGACGCGGCCCGGGCTGCCCTGGAGGCGGCGGGACGCGCGTATCCCGACGAGGCGCTGTGCCGGGCGCACCTGACCCGCGCCCAGACCCAGGCTCCCGATCACCCCGCGGTACTGATCGGCTGGTACCGCTTTCATTTTTACGGAGGACGGCTGCGGGAGACCCTGGCCGTGGGTCTGCGGTGCCTGACTTGGGCGGCCACGGCGGCCGGTCTCGCGCCGGACTGGCGGGCGGTGCGCCCGGGGGACGCGCCGTTCGGGGATTTCGCCGCTGCGCTGTCCCGCTTCTATCTCTTTTGCCTCAAGGGCTGTGGTTACCTGAATTTGCGGCTGGGGGAGCTTGCGGCCGGGCGGGCCATGCTGGAAAAGCTCGCCGAACTCGACCCCGCCGACCGCCTGGGGGGCCGGGTGCTGTTGCAAGTACTGGAACGGCAAGGGAGGGAGGAGGATGACTGAGCGCCCCCTCCCCCGCAGCGAGATCGACGCCGCCATCGACTGGACGGGACGCCCGGTCGATTGCAGCCAGTGCCCGCATCGGGCGCTGCTGGAGCAGACCGGGTGCGCCCCGCGCTGGTCGTGCGTCCAGGACCGCTATGCCCGGCGTATCGACCGGTTCTTCAGCATGCATCCGCAACTGGCCAACGCCTATCTGTCCCACCCCTACTTCGAGGTGCGGGCGGTGGCGGCCAAGTACGCCGACCTGTTCCGTCTGTCGGCGCTGCTCACCGATCCCGACGAAACGGTGCGCTGGAGTGTGGCGATGCGCCTGCCCACCCGCCAGCTGCACAAGCTGAGCCGGGACCCGGACCGCGAGGTGCGCATTCGCGTCGCGGCCCGCATCGATGCTGCGCATCTGCTCCAGATGATCCACGACCCGGATTACTACGTGCGCCAGATCGTCGCGCGACGCCTGCCGGAACACCTGTTGCATCTAATGACGTCCGATCCCGACAGCGAGGTCCGCAAGGTGGTGGCGACGCGGGCCAGCGGGGCACTGCGGGTGTGCCTGGCCCGCGATCCCGATCCCGCCGTCCGGCTGGTGGCCATCGAACACCTGCCCGCCGATCAGTTGCTTTCCCTGCGCACCGATGCGGACTGGCGGGTGCGCTATGAGTTGGCCGCGCGCCTGCCCAGGATGCAGCTCTGGCCGCTGCTCAGGGATGAAGACACCGAAGTCCGGGAGCTGGCGCGGGCGCGCTGGGAGGCATCTCCCGACCACCTGGATCCGGCTTCCGGCCGTGGGTGAACGGTCCACAAGCATGGATGAACCATCCGCAAACCTGGATGAACCATCAGCCTATGCGGACCCACTGTCCGCCAGAGGAGGCAGCCATCATGGCCGACGGCGATATCGTTGAACTGGGCTCCGACCCCGTGTTTGAGTTCGGTGAAAAGGTCCAGTCCCGCAAGACCATCCGCAACGACGGCACCTATGTCGGCAAGGACATCGGCGCCGTCCTGGTGCGCAAGGGGGAGGTGGGCTATGTCAGCCACATCGGGACCTTCCTGCAACAGTTCTATATCTACGGCGTGGATTTTCTGGACAGCGGTCACCGCGTCGGCATGAAAGCCAGGGAGCTCATTTCGCTGGACCGGGGTCCCCAGGCCCAGGCCGCGCCCACGGGCAGTGGCGGCGCAGCGTGAGTCCGCTGCGGTTCGTGCCGGCGGCGCTGCCGCAATGGCCCGGCTCGGGGCTGCGACCGCGGGTGCCGCAATCCTGGGGGGTGCTGGCACGACTGTGGCGCGTGCTGGGCCCGGGGTTTACGCGGCGCGACGCCCACCCGGAGCGCGCCGCGGCCGGGGAGAACCTCATGCCTAGGCAGCCCGCCGCCGGTGTCGCCTGTGCGGATCGGCCCGACCGCGGCCATCCCAATGAATTCGACTGCCGCCGCATCGCCCGTCTGCTGGAAAGCCGGCGCCGCTACCGCTACGTCGAACCCCGTGTCGTGCCGATCCCGAACGGCTACCGGATCGAGAGTCCCTGCTGTTCCCGCAACGTCGATCCGGCCGGCGGCGTCATCGATATCGCACTGATCGAACACTGCTCCGACCAGGATCCCCGGGTCCAGGATCCCTGGGTGTTGTACCGCAAGGTGCATCCCGAGGACACCTGGATCATCGACAGTCGCCACCCTTCGCTCACCGCCGCGCTGGCGTTGCTGAACCAGGATGTCGACCGGCTGTTTTGGCCCTGAGGTGCCGCGATGACCGCCATTTACCTGGATCACAACGCCACCACGCCCCTCGCGCCCGAGGTGCTCGACGCCATGCTGCCCTACCTGCGCGATGCGTTCGGCAATCCTTCGAGTCCCCACGGGTTCGCCGAACGGCCGGCCACGGCGGTGCGCGAGGCGCGCGCCCGGGTGGCCGCCCTGTTGGGTGCCCAACCCCGGGAAATCCATTTCACCAGCGGGGCGACCGAAAGCATCCATTGGGCGATTCAGGGGGCGCTGGCCATGCGGCCGATGCAGCGCCAGCTCATCACCACGGCGGTCGAGCACCCCGCCGTACTGAAACTGTGCCGACACCTGGAACAGCAGGGCATCAGGGTCATTTATCTGCCGGTCGATCGCGAGGGTCGGTTGCGGCTACGTTACCTGGAAGCCGCCCTGACGCCGCAGACCGCCCTGGTATCCCTGATGGCGGCGAACAATGAAACCGGCGTGCTGTTTCCGGTCGAGGAGATCGCCGCCCTGACCCGCGCCCGGGGCGTGCTGCTGCACGTCGATGCCGCCCAGAGTGCGGGCAAGTGGCCGCTCGACCTGGCGCGGACGCCGATCGACCTGCTGTCCCTGTCGGGACACAAACTGCACGGTCCCAAAGGCGTCGGCGCCCTGTATATCCGCAACGGACTCAACCTGCCACCGCTGTTTTTCGGCACCCAGGAGCGCGGCCGGCGCGGCGGCAGCCTGAATGTGCCCGGCATCGTCGGCCTGGGCGAAGCCTGTCGCCTGGCCGCGGCGGCGCTGGCGACCGCAAGCACTCCGGTCGCCGCCTTGCGCGACCGGCTGGAAGCCGGCATCCAGGCGCTCTTTCCGGATGCCCTGGTCAACGGCGGCAATGCCGAGCGGTTGGCGGGCACCAGCAACATCAGTTTTCCGGGCCACGACGGCGAGGCGCTGGTGAACCGCCTGGATCGCGCCGGGATTGCCGCCGCCAACGGCGCCGCCTGTACCGTCGGCGGCAGCCAGCCGTCCCATGTACTGATGGCAATGTACCGGGATGCCGCGCGCGCCCGGAGCGCGGTGCGGTTTTCCCTGTCCCGCTACAACACGCCGACGGAGGTCGAGCGGGTGCTCGCCGTGCTGCCGGAAATCCTGTCCGTCCTGGTGCCCGAAGTCGCCTCCGGCGCGATCGGCGGCGGCTGAAATCACCCAGCACGGGAGTGCGCCATGAAAGTCATGATTCGTCGGGATGCAGCCGGAACCCTGTCGGCCTATGTACCCAAAAAGGACCTCGAGGAACCTATTGTCGGGATGGAAAACGCCCGGATGTGGGGCGGCATCGTGACCCTGGCCAACGGCTGGCGTCTGGAACTGCCGGACCTGGCGGCGGATACGCCGCTGCCGCTGACGGTGAATGCACGCCGGGTGGGGGAATAACCATGCAGACCGCCGAACTGGAACGCATCGAAGCCATCCTGGGCGCCGAGGCGGCGGGCGACTGGCTGTCCCGGTTGCGCCGCGACCTGCCCGGCCGGGTGATCACCCTCTGCGACGCCGCAGACATGACCGAGGGCCGGCCCTACCGGGAATATCCCCGCTTCGATCTCTATCTGGTGGACGGCACCTCCCATTGCTGGCAGCTGACGCTCGATGTGGCAGCGGCCACTGGTCTGGTGGTGGCCCGACGGCGGGAGGCGCGCGCGTCATGAAGCCCGTGGATTTCGACATCCTGCTCAGCGACCCGGACGTCAGCGACCTGGAGCTGGACATGGTCTCTGCCGTGCTCCGCTCGCCCTGTATAACGACCGGCCCCCTGACCGAACGCCTGGAGACCGCGGTGGCGCTGCGCATGGCACGGCGCTACGCCATTGCGGTGAGCAGTTCCACCATGGGTCTGTGGCTGGTATTGCGGGCGGCCGGGATCGGGCCCGGTGCCGAGGTGGTGGCGCCATCCTACGGCTGGCGCCAGAACGCCGATGCCATCGCCCTGGCCGGCGCCAGCGTGGTGTTGGCCGATGTGGATTACTGGTCCGGCTGCCTGGCCCCGGACAAGGCGGCCACCCGCATCACTTCCGCAACCCAGGCGCTGGTGGCGGCGAACGCCAACGGCCACCCGGCCGCCTGGAACGAGCTGCGCAGTCTCGCCAGCCGGCACGGACTGTTGCTGATCGAAGACTCCAGCGAAGCCATCGGGTCCACCTATCGCGGCCGGGTGGTGGGCAGCTTCGGCGACTGCGCAATCCTGGACTTCACCCAGCCGGGACCCTTGTCCTGCAGTCAGGGCGCCCTGGTGCTGACCGACGATATCGATCTGGCCAGCAAGTTGCGCCTGCTGCGGGATCGCAAATTATCCGATCGCGGGTCGGTGGTGGCCGGGGGATTGCCGGTGGCGCACGCGGGCATCGGCGAACTGAACGCCGCGCTGGGACTGGCGCAATGGACCCGGCTCGACGACATCCTCGCGCGCCGCAAGGCGGTGGAGGCGTACTACCTCAAGTTCATCCAGTCCTTCGAAGGCATCAAGCCGCCCTATGTGGCGCCGGATGTGGACGAGGTGCACTGGTTCCTGTCCCTGGTGCACCTGGGCACCCGCTTCAGCCGCGGCAGCCGGGACGACATCGTCGAGGACCTGCACACCGCGGGAGTGGAGGCGGCGGCCTATTGCCTGCCCCTGCACCGCCAGGCGCGCTACTTCGACCGGCAGCGCCCCGCCCAGGACCTGTGGGTGACCGACAAGCTCGCCGATCGCGCCCTGGCACTGCCCTTTCATGCCCACCTCGACGCGGAGGAAGTCGAGTTCATCGTCCAGACCGCCAAAGATGCCTCCATCAATGTGGGGGCCGGTTCCGCCATCTATCTGTAGGCAGCGACTGCCGCCCAGGAGAACCCGTATGAGCACTTCGGAAATGATGATCCACGTCCGCTTCGCCCCCGATGGTACCGTGACCGAAATCGGCGAACGGCCGTCCGGCTGCACCGGCCAGCAGTGGTTCAACTTGCTGAGCCAGCAGAGCGGACTCTCCTACCTGACCCTGTCCGGCGGTCGCGCCCTGTTTCGCGGGGCGCCCGAGGCCATCGCCGCGCTGCGGGAGCAGGCCCTGACCCCGGGAGCCAGCACATGAACGACACCGGACTCTGCGCTGCAATACTGGCCGGCCTCGACCGGGGTAGCGTGATTCCCTACCTGGGATCCGGCCTGCTCGATCTCTGTCCCGAAGCCGGCGCCGTTCCGGCTTCCCCCAGGGCGCTCGCGGATTTTCTCGGCAGCAAGGTGACCGTGCCCGGCCGCGCCCGGGGCAATCTCAGCGCCAGCGCCCAGTACATCGAGAACTTCAAGCACCGCAAGACCCTGGCCGAGTTGATGGCGCAGGCGTTCGCGCCCCGGCTGACGCCGTCGACCCTGCACCGCGCGCTGGCCGGTCTGCCCCGGCTCCCGCTCATCGTCCAGCTCTGGTACGACGACGTCATGCGCGCCGCGCTCGCGGGCCGGACCGATGCGGGACTGATTCAGGGCGCCAGCCAGGCCGAGCAGTTCGGCACCTGGGTGAACTACCTGACCCTCGCGGGCGCACCGGTGGAAGCGAACGCGGCGGCGGATTGGTCGCTCGTCCTCTATCAGCCCTGGGGCGCGGTGGCGCCCAACCGCAACTTCCTGGTCTCCGATGCCGATTTCGTGGAAGTCATTACCGAGATCGACATCCAGACACCCATTCCCGGCCTAGTCCAGGAGCGGCGCCGCGAGCGCTCCTTTCTATTCCTCGGCTGCCGCTTCACCAGTCAGACCGAGCGCATCTTCGCCCACCAGATCATGAAGCGCTCCTCGGCCACCCACTACGCCGTGCTGGCGGAGGAACCCAGCCGCAACGAAGCGCGCTTCCTGGCGCAACACGGGATCGCGCGCCTGGACCTGACGCTCGCCGAGTTTGCCGGCTGGTTGCAGGATCAGGGTGCAACCGTGCTGCCGGTGCCGCTGAGTGCCTGATCGCCGCTCCCGGACGGGTCGTGCCCAGGGTGAAAAATGCAGCAGCACAAAGGGAGAGGACAGATGAGACTGAATGAAGGGCAAATGGGCGACCTGGTCTACGCCGCCCGGGCGATCCACAACGACGGCAGTCTGCCGGACCATGACGCGGAGGCCCTGTTGGTCGCCGCCGGCGGCCGCGGGGTCATCGTGAACATCGGCCACCTGGAACAGGATCCGAAGCAGGTTCTGTACCTGGTGCGCTTCGAGCGCGAGGACGGGGTGTTGGGGCCACCGGTGGGCTGTTGGCCGCAGGATCTGGACAGCGCGCCGCCGGCGGTATCCTGAGCGCCCAAGCGGATCGGCGTTGCCCCTGACCTACCACCGTGCTTCCCCCATCAGCAAGACGGATCGCGCCAACAGGCTTCAGGTGCTGCGTCCCGCCACCAGCTCTCGAATCCGCCGCACCACCACCTCGAGATCGGCCGGGGGGAGCGTGCCGCCGATCCGGAACGGCTCCCCGGCCCAGACCGCCAGATGGCGCTCCACCAGCAACTGGTGAAAATAACGAAAATCCCGGGTGCCATTCAGCAACCCGAAATAATCGAGGCGGTAGACCAGCCGCGCCAGCCACTGCCGGACGCGGTCGGCGCGCGTCTCCCCGCGCGGGTCGAACAGTTTGCGCAGCAGCACCCGGCGCGCCTGATCCACACCGCCCAGCAGACCCGTCGGCAGCGGAAAGATCGCCAGTGGCTTGCCCAGCGCGGCCACCTCCACCAGCATGGAAATACTATCGCCGGTGACCACGAAACCATTCGCCGTGCCCAACAGCGCCCGATACGGATTGTCGACCAGACTGTCCTTGGCAGCGCCCGGTTCGGCCGCGGCCGGCCAGGCAAAAAAAGGCACTTCGGAGGGTAGCTGCTTGCGCAACATCGCCACCACCGCCGCCGGAGTGCGCCGACTGGTCACCACATAGGGGGTGCCGCCCAGTTCGCAAATACGCCGCGTTTCAGCAAGCAGCGCCCCGGTAACTCTGGCGTTCATGACAAAGGGCCCGGTGGGGCCGCCCACGAATACCGCGATCAATGGCCGCTTCAGGGGCGCCAGGCGGCTGCGCCAGCGCGCCGCCTCGGCCTGAATCGCGTCCGCGCCGACGCGCATCAGGGGCAAGGTCACCGGCAGGTAGTTGGGCAGCGGCGGCAGATGATTCTCGCCGCTCGCCACCACCAGATCGAATTCGTGCATGGCGCCCGAGGGCTTGCCGATATGAACGACGCGGGTGCGATTGCCGGATTGCTGCCGCACCCAGAGTGCCGCCATCGCGGGCCGGCGACCCACGGTGATGATCAGCTCCGGCCAGGGTGGCGTGAGGGGAGCGGAACGCTCCAGATCCAGGTGGTCAAGCGTGGGCCTAAAGCGTGGCTTGGCGACCACGTACTTCGAGCGCATCACCAGGACTTTGCGATCGCAGGGCCAACCCAGGGCGGCGGCGACCGCTTCGACCTGGCCGTTATCGCCGCGTTTGTCGCCCAGCAGCAGCCAGGTGACGGGAGTCAACGCCAGCATCCCGGGTCAGCTCGTGGCGTGATAGCCGAGCGCCGGCTCCAGATTGGCCACGACCAGGGCCTCGAGTTCGGCGACCTGCTCCGGGGTGAATTCGTCCCGATAGCCGCCGACCTTGCCGCGCCGGGTCTTGAGCGCGGTGGGATCGCCGGACCGACGCAGACGCATGCCGCCCTGGCGGAAGAAGCCGCTGGCTTCCATCTTGCGCAGATTGTCGAAGGCGCCGAACTCGACTGCCTCGGCAATTTCCTCGGCGCTGAAGTTTTCACCCATGAAACGGGTGATCTCCATCAGCGTCTCGGCGGGACGGGCACGGAGATCTTCGTAGCGCACCACCAGCGCGTTTTCGAGCGTCCGGCTGTTGCGATACCACTGGTTCAAATAATCGATCAGAAACGGCAGCCCGATATCGCTGTGGCGGACGAAGTTCCACATATCGATGGTCTTGCGATCGATGGGATGGGCGATGGCGTGGTTGATCAGTTCCTGCTTGGCGCGCGACTGGCGGCGGGTGAACTGGTAATACCAGGACACCGCGATATCGATCGGATTGCGCACCAGAATCAGCACCGGCTTGTGGCGCAAGGGATTGTCGGCAGCGCCGACGGCGAGGCGCTCGCCCACTGCCGTTTCGTAGCTGTAGCAGCCATTGGTGGCAGCGAGGCGCGGAATCGCCGGATTGCGGCGGGCGAACTCGTCGGTGTTGATGAGTTGCGAGGCCGGCAGGCCGTGGCGCACCTGGTAGAGCCGCGACAGCATCACCTTGAGCCAGGTGTTGCCGCTCTTCGGATGGCCGATGATGAGCAGGCTCGCCCGCTCCGCCTTGGCGAGTTCGAGCCGTGCCAGATACTTGCGGCGCAACGCGACCCGCGCCGCCGCCGGCAGCAGTTCGGTGGGCCCGATGATGAGCGCTTTTTTAACCCCATCACTGAGTTGCACGGCCACGCACCTCGCTGTATCAGCTGACAAAAAAGGGGCGTCAGTATGCGGTAGTGACCCCGACAGCGCCAGCGTGCGGCGGCGCCCAAACTCCGGATCGTTCCACCCAAACTCCCGGCGCGTGGATGGTAAACTGCCGCCCGATGCCGGGCATCCAACCCCACGAGTTTCGCGTCGGGTCGGCCGCTGGTGCATGTTCCATTCCCGGCGTCCCCGACACCGCCTTTTTTCCCGAGAATCGAGGAAACCCGACACCATGCGGTTAATGCTGGCCCTGTTTCGCAAGCATCGCTGGCGCACGATCCTGATGCTGTTGGCCCTGCTGGCATCGGGGCTCGCCGAGGGCGCCGGCATCTCGGCGCTGCTGCCGCTGCTCAATGTCGCCATCGCCGCGGACCGCGGTGCCGGTGCCGCAGTGACCCCGCCTGGCCAGTTCGAACAGATCGTCATTGATCTGCTGGCAGATCTGGGCATCGCCCCGACCATCGGCTCGCTGCTGCTCATCATCGTCGCCGGCGTCGCCCTCAAGAGCCTGCTGCTGCTGATAGTCCTGCGTCAGGTGGGCTACACCGCCGCCCAGCTCGGCACCGAGCTGCGCCTCGATCTGCTGCGCGCCATCCTGCGCAGCCGCTGGGAGTATTTCCTCCACCAGCCGGTCGGCAAGCTCACCAATGCCCTCGCCACCGAGGCGCAGCGTTCGTCCGATTCCTATGTGTACGGAGCGACCGCGGCCACCTTCATGATCAACGCGCTCATCTACGGTGCCATCGCCGTGGCGATTTCCTGGCAGGCGACATTGCTGAGCCTGATCGCCGGGGTACTGGTGATCGGTGCGTCGCATTTCCTGGTGCGCATGACGCGTCGTGCGGGCCGGCGCCAGACCCTGCTGCTCTCCTCGCTGATGGCGCGCCTCACCGATACCCTGCAATCGGTCAAGCCCCTGAAGGCGATGGCGCGCGAACACCTGGCCGACCGGGTCCTCGCCGGCGAGACCTATCGCCTGAACCGTGCGCTGGAACGCCAGGTGTTCAGCAGTGCGTTGCTCAACTCGGTGCAGGACCTGCTGTTTGCCCTGTTCATCGCCCTGGGCATGTACATCGCGCTGGTCACTTTCAACGTCGAACTGAAGACCGTACTGGTGCTGGCAATCACCCTGGGACGGGGCTTTGGATCCCTCGGCAAGGTGCAGAAGCAGTACCAGAAGCTGGCCCAGGGCGAGAGTGCGTACTGGTCCCTGCAAGGATCCATCGATGCCGCGACCGCCGCGGCGGAGCATCTGGGCGCGGGCCGCGTGCCCAGCCTGGAAAAAGACATCCGCGTCGAACATCTGTCCTTCAGTTATGACCAGCGGCCGGTATTCGAGGATCTGTCGCTGGAATTTCCGGCGCGCACCCTGACCGCGCTGATCGGTCCCTCGGGTGCCGGCAAGACCACGGTGATCGACCTCGTCATCGGCCTGGTGCGGCCCTCGGCGGGCGAGATCTTTGTCGATGGCGTCGCGATGGGCGAACTGGATCTGCGCGCCTGGCGCAGCCTGATCGGCTATGTGCCCCAGGACACGGTGCTCTTGCACGACAGCGTGTTCCACAACGTCACCCTGGGCGATACCGCGCTGACGCCCGTCGACGCGGAAAATGCCCTGCGCGCCGCCGGTATCTGGGATTTCGTCGCCGCGCTGCCGGAGGGCATGAACACACTGGTCGGAGAGCGCGGCGGCAAACTGTCCGGCGGTCAACGCCAGCGGGTCGCCATCGCGCGCGCGCTGGTCAACAAGCCGCGCCTGCTGATCCTGGACGAGGCGACCAGTGCGCTCGACCCCGTCAGCGAGCGGGAAATCTGCCAGACCCTGACCAGCCTCAAGAATGATCTGACCATTCTGGCGATCTCCCACGACAGCGCCCTGGTGGATATCGCCGACCGTGTCTACGAGCTGGCGCGCGGGAACGCCCGGTTGCTGGATCGGCGACCCTCAGTCGCCGAGTCCAAATAGCGCGCGCACCCGGGCCACCGCACGCTCCACATCTCCCTGGGCATCGCCCTGCCGGCGCGGCTCCGGATCGCCCAGCCAGACCGCGCGACCACTGGCCACCAACTGGCGATGAACCAGGGTGATGTCACGGGACAGGCGCTGCCAGCCCCAGCGCATCAGCGCGCGGTACAGCATGCCGGTCAGGCGAAAATCATTCCCATCAACATCGGCGTCCGCAGTGGCCCGACCCATAGCGCCGCCCGCATCACCGCTGCCTGCCCGCATGCCCTGGCTCCCCGTGCCCAGATCGAACAGATACAGAGGTTTGCCGGTGGCACAGGCTTCCGACAGCATGGAAACGCTGTCGGCGGTGACAATGAACGCATCTGCCAGCGCCAGATAGCCGAAATAGGGATTGTCGGCGGTGCCGGGTTGCCAGGCGTAAAAATGGGTGGGTACGCCGAATCCCCGGCAAACACCCGGGTCACCGCGTCGGCGGTGCGCGGGCTGGTGGTGATCAGCAGGGATCCGCCGCGCTCGCGGGCCAGCGCGGTCGCCGCGGTGGCAAGCCGGCGCGCGGCTTTCACGCCGAGCGTGAAAGGACCGCTGTTGCCGCCCAGAATCACCGCGATGCGCGGCGCCGGCAGTTGCGCCAGCCTGTCCTGCCAGCGCGCCGCCGCTTCGCGCAGGCGCGCGGCCTGAACCCGGTGCAGCGGCAAGTCGTTGTGCAGCACATTGGCGCGCCGGGGCAGCCGATACTGCGGCGTGGTGATGACCAGATCGAAGCGCTCCGGATCGGCCCAGGGACGGCCGATATGGACGATCCGGCAGCGTCCACCGGACTGCCGGCGGATCCACCGCTCCACGGGTTCGTTGCGCATGCCCGCGGAGATCACCAGATCCGGCCAGGGCGCCGCGAGCGCATCGGAGCGGCGCCGGTCGATACCCCGCAGCGAGCTGCCGCGCAGGAGATTGGTGCCAAACGCCAGGGTCCGGTAATGCAGGCGCTTGGTCGCGAAGGGCCAGCCGAGCGCCTCCGCCAGCGCCAGCACCTGTTGCTGCTCGCCGGTGCGGTAGGGTTCCAGCAGCCACACCCGAGGGGTTGCCGCAGGTTTCCTGGGCATGCTGGTCGGGGGCGGTGAAGTGGTAATGGCACGGGCCTGCGGGTATATTGGCGCGGCGCAATGTAGCCCACCGCCCCGCCCCTAACAAGGTGCTTCCAGCCTGACACGCGAGTCCATGCCCGATTACAACAGCTACGTCCAGTTCATCTGCAGCCTGCTTCAGGCGCAGCAAAAAGGCACTCCCAAGCCCTTGAGCGCGGCGACCGACCTGATCGCCGACGTCGGGCTCAGCTCCCTTCAGGTAATGGAGCTGATCGAAAAGCTGGAAGATCACTTCGATCTCTCCATTCCGCTCAACATCCTCCCCAACATCACCACCATCGGCGATCTGGCCACGTCGCTCCATGACCTGAAGCACTGACCTGATGTACTGACGCCGCCGCGCGGCACGGCCCGGGCAGCCCGATCATTCGGGTTCCGGACTACAATACCGGCCAGGATGCTCCGCCCGCAAAATGCCGCGCCGCTGGCGCCGTCGGACAGGCTCTGCCCCGTCTTTGAATCACACCGCAGGTTTTTCGAGGAGTCCTGATGCTGCTGGATAAATTCGAATCCATGTCCCGGGTGCAGGCCGAACTGGCCGCCCTCGGCATCAAACCTTTCGGAGCCGTCACCGAGCAGCTGCTGTCCGCCACCGAGGGCGTCGTCGAGGGCCGCCGGGTGATCCTGGCCGGCACCAACAACTATCTCGGCCTGTCCTTCGATCCCCGCTGCATTGCGGCGGCGCAGGCCGCCGCCGCGCGCTGGGGCACCGGCACCACGGGTTCGCGGATGGCGAACGGAACCTTCGCCGAGCACCTCGCCCTGGAAGCCGAACTGGCGGATCTCTACCGGGTGCCCCACGCCATGGTGTTCACCACCGGCTACGCCGCCACCCAAGGCATGTGCGCCACCCTCGCCGGCCCCGGCGACGTGATTCTGCTGGATGCCGACAGCCACGCCAGCATCTACGGCGGCGCCCAGTTGAGCGGCGCCGAAGTGATCCGTTTCAAGCACAGCGACCCCGCCGATCTGGAAAAACGTCTGCGCCGCCTGGGCGAGCGCGTCGCCAACACCCTGATCGTGGTCGAGGGCATCTACAGCATGCTGGGCGACACCGCGCCGATGCGCGAGATCGCGGCCCTCAAACAGGAGTACGGCGGCCTGCTGCTGGTGGACGAAGCCCATTCCCTGGGCGTACTGGGCGACCAGGGCGAAGGCGCCGCCGTGGCGGCAGGCGTGGGCGCCGCCGTGGACTTCTTCGTCGGCACCTTCAGCAAGAGCCTGGGCGCCACCGGCGGCTTTTGCGCCAGCCCGCACGCCGAACTGGAAGCCATCCGTTTTTCGACGCGCGCCTATATTTTCACCGCTTCCGCTTCGCCCTCGGTGGTGGCCTCGACGCGCGCGGCGCTGGCCATCATGCGTGCCGAACCCGAGTTGCGCACCCGCCTCTGGGACAACGCCCGGCAGCTCTACGACGGGCTCAAGGCCCTGGGTTTCCGGGTCGGCCCCAACCCGAGTCCGGTGGTCGCCGTGACCCTTGCCGATCGCAATCAGGCCTTCGCCTGGTGGAGCCGGCTGCTGGAGGCCGGCGTCTATGTGAACATGGTGGTGCCGCCGGCGTCGCCCAGCGGCGACAGCCTGCTGCGGTGCAGCATCAGTGCCGCCCACAGCCGCACGCAGATCGAGCAGATGCTCGCGGCCTTCGCCGCGCTGCGCACGGACGCCGCCGGCTGATGGCGAATCCCGCGCCGCAGCCACTGACCGAAAGTCCGGCGGCGGACGCGGCGTCCTTCACCTTCGCGCATCTGTCCGACCCGCATCTCAGCACGCCGACGCCACTGTCGCCCCGCGCATGGTTCAGCAAGCGCGCGCTCGGCTACCTGTCCTGGTACCGTAAACGGCGCTTCGAACACCGCGCCGAAGTGCTGGCGGCATTGGCGCGGGATCTTGCCCGGACGCGCCCCGATCACCTGGTGATCACCGGTGACCTCACCCACATCGGCCAGCCGGAGGAGTTCGCCCAGGCACGCCGCTGGCTGGTAACCCTGGGACCGCCGGAGCGGGTGAGCCTGGTACCCGGCAACCACGACAGCACGGTCGCCGCGCCCTGGAGCGAAACCTATGCACAGTGGGAGGACTATCTGACGGCCGAGCGCTGCACCGGAGACCACAGGGCGCCGTTCCCCAGCCTGCGGATCCGCCATGGCGTCGCCCTGATCGGGCTTTCCACTGCCGTACCCTCGCCGCCCCTGCTGGCCATCGGGCGACTGGGACCCGAGCAGCTGGCGCGCCTGGACGACCTGCTGGACGAGACGGGCCGGCGGGGATTTTTCCGGGTGATCTATCTCCACCACGCACCCGCACCGGGTCAGGACAAATGGCGCAAACGCCTCACCGATGCGCCCGCGCTCGCCGCCGTGGTCAGGCGCCGCGGTGCGGAACTGCTGCTCCATGGCCACAACCACCGTACCCGGGAGCACTGGCTGGATGGGGGCGGACGCCCGATTCCCGTGTTCGGAGCGGCCTCAGCCTCGGCGGTGGGCGCGCACGGCGAAGCTGGCGGCTACTGCCTCTACCGGATAGGGCGGGAACACGGGGAATGGCAACTCGAACTGGAGCGGCGGCGCTATGATCGCAGCGGCGGCAACTTTGTCGCCGCGGATCAGCGCCGGCTGTAACTATCGAACCTATTGGCCATCACCGTCCGTAACCAAGGAATACCTTCACAAATTCTCTTTGCGTCGTTGCGGGAACCCGGCAAAAACAAAACGCACTGGCTGCCCGCTGCTGCGGGCATAACGGGCTTTTGGCGGCACCCGTGAGCGTTCAGGAGTTCTGCCGCGCCGCCACAATACCTGCCTGTACCAACTCATAATCCGACAGGGTATCGACGTCCACGGCAGCATGTGCGTAGGGCAGAATCACCGCGCGGATGCGGATATCGAGACGGCGCGACAACCGCGCCAGCGCCTCGTCCAGGGGCAGCCATCCCAGCCGGTAGCGGATCACCGCGCGCCAGCCCAACAGGCCGATCAGGCGCAGGGGTTTTTTGCGCTGGTTTTCGATCTGGCGCCAGAACGCCGCGATCTCGCGGCCCCGGGGTGTCAAAAAGGCGAACAGATTACAGCCGCAGAAATCGCCATCGCGAAACCGCAGCACGGTTTTTTTCATGTCGGGAAACGCTTCGCGCACCAACTCGTAGCGCGCCAGCCCCAGGGTAACGTCGGCGTCCCGCTCCAGACTGGCGCTGCAGAAGGTATCGACGATCTCACCGGTGAGCAGCGGGTGATCGGCGGTGGTCAGCAGCACCGGACAATCCTCCGGCAGCATCGCCAGCGCGGTGCAGGCGCTGGTGCTGGGTGTCGCTGCGGGCGGACACCAGCCGAGGCTTCCCTGATCGACCGCATCGGCGAGCGGCTTGCTAGTACGCAGATCGGCCGCGGACGGACCCGCCAGCGTGACCCCGGACACCCGCCGGGCACTCGCCAATGCCGCCAGCACCCGCCTGACCATGGGCACGCCGTCAATCTCGATCAGCGCCTTGCAGTTGACGCCGGAATGATCGCGCAGGGCGTCCCGCGCGCTGCGGTCACCGGCGAGCACGATGGCGGCAAAGACCGCGCCGGACACGTCTTTCAGCATGGGACAACTACAGCCATTTGCGGTAGATCCGGTAGCGTTTATAGGCGGTTCCGCCGATGGCTTCGATGATATTGCGCATGCCGGAATTGCCCTCGAGGATCCAGCCCAGTTCGACGTCGCCGATGCCCCGACGCACCAGTCCGCCGCGCACCGCATCGATCACCATGAACGCCAGTGTCGGCCCCAGACGGGTGTGATGATATTCGCGCCGGACACCCATCAGGGGTACGCGACCGCTGCGTACGCCACTCACCTTGAGACGCCACAGCAGCTTCGCCCAGCCAAAGGGCAACAGGCGCCCGCGCAGATCCCGCGCTGCCTCGTTGACATTGGGCAGCGCGACGATAAAGGCGACCGGGCGCCCGTCGATTTCGGCGATCTGCACATGGTCCTCGGGAAGCAGCGCCGCCATGACCTTGCCGAGTTCCATGAATTCGGCCCGGGTGAAGGGTACGAAACCCCAGTTCTCCGCCCAGGCGTCGTTGAAAATATCGCGCAGGATTTCCAGCTCGGCCGCCAGATCACGGCGGCGCAGCGCGCGCAGTTGCACCTCCCGCTGCGCGCGCTCGGCCAGTTTCAGCATTACGGGGGGCGGCACGAAAGCGGATTTCACGGTGTAGGCGAACAAATCCTGGACCTGCTCATAACCCTGTTCTGCCACCCGCGCGGGGTAATAGGGCCGGCCGTGGCCCATCATCACAGAGGGCGGCGTTGCGAAGCCTTCGACGAGCAGACCGGCTTCCTCGTTGACCGACAGGCTGAACGGACCCCGGACTTCCGCGCAACCCCGCTCGCGCAGCCAGCCTTCCGCAGCGGCAAACAGTGCAGCGAACACCTCGGGATCGTCCTCGGCTTCGAGCATCCCAAAGGAGCCCGCCCGATTGTCCTGGATTTCCTGCTGCAGACGATCGATCTGCGCGGTGATGCGCCCCACCGGGCGGTCACCCCGGCGCGCCACCCAGGCCCTCGCTTCGGCGTGTTCGAACAGGGGGTTTTTGCCAAATACCCGCCTCCGCTCTTCAAGGCGCAATGGCGCGATCCAGTGCGGATCGTCCCGGTACAGCGCCGCAGCCAGCCCGAGAAAATCGCGCTGGTCGGCACGCCTGGACACCGGCGCGATGCTGAGGATCG
Organism: uncultured Gammaproteobacteria bacterium; assembly: GCA_963708735.1. GTDB lineage: Bacteria > Pseudomonadota > Gammaproteobacteria > Pseudomonadales > Porticoccaceae > JAGPUQ01. Next base: position 79,122 of record CAVPTW010000039.1, on the reverse strand, counting down.
TCGGATCGATTTTGGTCATGGCTGAGGCCGTTAGCCGTGGGGTTGGACGCTGTGCGGCGGCGTCTGGGCGCACCCGCAAAGCTCTACCGGCAACGCTGCGCCGGCACTATACCAGAGGCGCCGCACGCCGCCCCGGCGGCCGGCCCGAACCGCGCCATGCGCGGCCCAACCGGCGTCGTAACGCGGGTTTTTCGAAACAATCAATTTCCCGGGGAGCTGTTCTTTAGAACAACGATTTTTCAGGGAAAAAGCAAAAAATGGAGGCTGGAGTCGGAATCGAACCGGCGTACGCGGAGTTGCAGTCCGCTACATGACCACTCTGCCATCCAGCCCGGAGCGGGCGCCATTCTAACCGAGACCTGCGCCCGATGTCATATCTACCAAGGCAGCGCAAAGCGGCAGTGCCAAAGTGACCGGCGTTCGCAAAAAACCGCAGCCCCACAGCCAGCGGTCGTCGACCAGCTGCCTGCGCCGCACCGGCCGATCCATGGCCTGACCGCCAGCCCGCGACCCCGACCATATGGCTCATTTGCCGTTCGCGCCACAGTTTTCGTGGGTGGGAGCGGCTATACTTCAGAAGGCACGAATGAGGGAGCCTGTGTCATGGCACTACCGGTCAAAGTTCGGCTGGGCGTCGCATTGCTGCTGGCGTTCGTCACGCCACTGGTGGGCGCGGAAACCGTTTACAAATGGGTGGATCAACACGGTGTCACCCAGTTCTCGGCGTTCCCTCCAGCCGACCGGACCTCGGAAAAACTCAAGGTCGAAGCCCCGGAAATCGCCACCGGCGCCACTGCGGAAACCCCATCCGCCGCCGGTGACGACGGGCGTCCCAAGGACATCACCAAGGGCGTCGCGAATCCGAGCGCGGCGGATCTCGCCCGGGAGGAGGCCAAACGTGCCGAAAATTGCGCCACCGCCAAACGCAATCTGGAATCCCTCAATACCCGGGCTCACGTCCGCATCAAGGACGAGAAAACCGGCGAGGACCGCTACCTGACTCCCGACGAACACGCGCAGTGGAAGAAAGATTCGGCGCTACGCATTGACGAATACTGCAAACCGGCGCGCCCCTGACCGATCTCCCACATATCTCCGCACGGACAAGCTGGACTGTCCGTGCGGAGATATCAGTCCGCAGTGAAGTCGACCACCCCGTTCTGCAGCCGGGCACGGATCGTTTCGCCGGGAGCGAACTTCCCGGCGAGCACGGCCTGCGCCAGCGGATTCTCGAGTAATTGCTGAATCTGCCGCTTCAGGGGTCGCGCGCCATAGACCGGATCGAAGCCCGCCTCGCACAGCAGATCCATTACCTCGTCGCTGACTTCAAGGCCGAATTCGCGATCCGCCAGCCGGCGGCGCAGATAGCCGAGCTGGATCTCGGCGATGCCGCGAATCTGCTCCCGCGCGAGGGGATGAAACACCACCACCTCGTCGATGCGGTTGATGAATTCGGGGCGAAAGTGCGCGCCGACTTCCGCCATCACCGCCGCCTTCATCCGCTCGTAGTTGGCTTCTCCTGCCAGGCGCTGAATGATGTCGGAGCCCAGGTTCGAGGTCATCACGATCACCGTGTTGCGGAAATCCACGGTGCGGCCCTGGCCATCGGTGAGGCGGCCGTCGTCCAGAACCTGCAGCAGGACATTGAACACATCGGGATGGGCTTTCTCGATCTCGTCGAGCAGCAGCACCGAATAGGGCCGGCGCCGCACGGCTTCGGTCAGATAGCCACCTTCCTCATAGCCCACGTAGCCGGGGGGCGCACCGATGAGGCGCGCCACCGAGTGCTTCTCCATGAATTCCGACATGTCGATGCGCACCATGGCGCCCTCGGTATCGAACAGGAACTCGGCCAGCGCCTTGCACAGTTCGGTCTTGCCGACACCGGTAGGCCCCAGAAACAGAAACGATCCGTTGGGCCGGTTGGGATCCGACAGACCGGCCCGCGAACGCCGCACGGCGTTGGCGACCGCAACCACGGCTTCTTCCTGTCCGAGTACCCGGCGGTGCAGGGCTTCCTCCATGCGCAGCAGTTTCTCGCGCTCGCCTTCGAGCATCTTGGCGACCGGGATGCCGGTCCAGCGCGATACCACTTCCGCGATTTCCTCCTCGGTGACCTTGTTGCGGAAGAGCTGCCTTTCCCGGGTCTCAGCCTCCGTAGCCACCACCAGCTTGCGTTCGAGCTCGGGAATGACGCCGTACTGCAACTCGGACATCCGCGACAGATCGCCGGCGCGACGGGCGCTGTCAAATTCAACCCGGCGCTGATCGAGCTCGTCGCGAATTTGACCGGCTTCCTGCAACGAGGCCTTTTCCGCCTTCCAGATTTCTTCGAGATTGGCATACTCGCGCTCGATCGCGGCGATCTCGGTCTCCAGATCCGCCAGGCGCTGCTGCGATTCCCGGTCTTTTTCCTTCTTCACCACCTCGCGCTCCATCTGGAGCTGGGTCAGGCGGCCGGAAAGACGATCCATCTCCTCGGGCTTGGAGTCCATCTCCATCCGAATCCGGCTGGCCGCCTCGTCGATCAGGTCGATGGCCTTGTCCGGCAACTGGCGATCGGTAATGTAACGTTGCGAAAGCTTGGCGGCGGCGACGATGGCGGAATCCGTGATAGTGACGTTGTGATGTTTTTCGTAACGCTCCTTGAGTCCCCGCAGGATCGCGATGGTGTCCTCTTCCGAGGGCTCGTCCACCAGCACTTTCTGAAACCTTCGCTCCAGGGCCGCATCCTTCTCGATGTACTGACGGTACTCGTCGAGCGTGGTGGCGCCGACGCAATGCAGTTCGCCGCGCGCGAGCGCCGGCTTCAGCATGTTGCCGGCATCCATGGAACCCTCGGCCTTGCCGGCGCCGACCATGGTGTGCAGTTCATCGATGAACAGAATCACCTGGCCTTCGGCCTTGCCGAGCTCGTTCAGCACCGCTTTCAGGCGCTCCTCGAACTCACCGCGAAACTTGGCACCGGCGATCAACGCGCCCATGTCGAGCGACAATACCCGCTTGTTCTTCAGCCCTTCAGGCACCTCGCCATTGACGATCCGCTGCGCCAGCCCTTCCACGATCGCAGTCTTGCCCACCCCGGGTTCGCCGATCAGCACCGGGTTGTTCTTGGTGCGGCGCTGCAACACCTGGATGGTGCGGCGAATTTCGTCGTCGCGACCGATCACCGGATCGAGTTTGCCGGCGCGGGCGCGCTCGGTGAGATCAATAGTGTACTTCTCCAGCGCCTGGCGCTGGCTTTCGGCATCGGCACTTTGCACGGTTTCTCCTCCACGGATCCGGTCGACGACGGCTTTGAACTGCTGTTTGCCGCCGAATTTGTTGAGTGCGGCACCCACCGCGCCACTTTGCTCGAAAGCGGCAAGCAATACGGTTTCCGCCGCGATGAACTGGTCGCCCTGCTGCTGCGCCTGTTTGTCCGCCAGGTTCAGCAGCCGCATCAGCTCGGGCGAGATATTGACGTCGCCCGTCGGGCTCTTGATCACCGGCAGACGTTCCAGCTGCGCTTCCAGTTCGCCTTCCAGACCGGCAAGATCGAATCCCGCCTGGGACAGCATGGGCCGCACCGAACCGCCGGGCTGCCGCAGCAGAGCGATCAGCAGATGAACTGGCTCGACCGCGGTATGATCGCGACCGATGGCCAACGACTGGGCGTCGGCCAACGCTTCCTGCAAGGCATTGGTAAGACGATCCTGTCTCATGGTGTCTCCACTGGCTTCGAATGACGCCTATGTTGGGCGCTATGGCGACAATTTCAATCACTCCATTCCATTGGTCCTGCGCAGGATCAACTGCCGCACCGAACCGCGTCGCACTGGCGTCCTTCCCGTCGAAGGCCCACACTGTGCCAAAATCCGGGACGGATCGGGATCTCGGCGTCGTATTGCGGCGCCGGATAAAGAAACGCCAACAACAAGGCAATCGACATGGGCGATATCGTCGAATTCAAACCGCGCAAACCGCACAGGCTCGGCCTCTGCCAGCACGGCTTCCACGCCTGGGAGCTCCGCAAGGAGAAACGATTCGATGTCAAAGCCGGGAAGCTGGTGACTGCATTTCAATGTTCCCGTTGTGGCGCGGAAAAGGTGAAAGCCACCTGAACACGATGTGCTCTGCCCCACGGCAGGCAATTTCTTTCGCAATAGCGGAACACCCAGCGGCAGCGCGGAAGATCTGGTACTGCACCCGCCCGCGAACCGCCGCACTTGCGGCGCGGCACGCCGGGATGGCGCCTGGCAGCCTGTTAAAAAATGTCGCGAGGCGGCCAGATGCGAGGCGCACGGCGCGCAGCGACCGAGACATATCCGATAGATAGGCGAGGAAGCGAGCACCGCGCAACGAAGCAGATGGCTGCCGCAGCAGTTTTTCAATAAGCTGCTAGAACGCTGCTGCGGAGAGACCGGGATGCATTCCTTACCGTACCGTCGCGAAGGCAATGACCTGCTGATCGAGGTGCGCCTGAACGCGGTGCGGCAGCTGTTCAATACACTCGATCCATCCCCGTTCCACGAAAAGGATCTGGATAGCGCCGCCGAGCACTATCTGGTGAGTGCGGTGGAGGAATTGCCTGCAGATGCGGCTTTCAAAGTGGTGGTTTACCTGCCGGCCGCGGAACTGGCCACCGCGCAGGCCCGACTGCTCCCCGAAGCCATCCACAACTATTTCGCCTGGCAGACGAGCGAAGCCCATCGGCGTCTGCGCGGCCGCTTGCGCGAGGCCCGGGACGCACTGGTGATGGGTGCGCTTTTTCTCGCGCTCTGCGTGGCGATCAGTGCCTTTGTCGGCGCCCACCTGACAGGATTGTTGGCCAACTTCCTGAGCGAAGGCACCCTGATCATCGGCTGGGTGGCGCTGTGGCGGCCGGTGGATCTCTTTCTGTACGCGTGGCGTCCGCTGCGGCGCCAGCGGCGCAATCTGGAGCGTATCGCCAGCGCGCCCGTGGAACTGCGGTCGGACGACCGGCTGAGCGTGGCCAGCGCAGCGCACTAAGGCCCCGCGGCGAGCGCGGCATCCGGGGTCGGCAGCCTCACACGCCAGTCGCCGCGCCGGCTCCGATAGACCCAGCCGCGCACTTCAACCGACTGCCCGCGCCAGGCGGCAAGCGTCGATCGCTCCCAGTACGGCTGATGCTCGGGGTAGATCACGGCGCGAAAGCCACCAGCGAACTCGATCCACCAGGTATCACCGAACAGAACCCGCTCGACCCGCCCGCGGACCCGCTGAAAACCACCGTGCACGATCGCTGTGCTCGCGGTCGGACCTGCGGCGGACGGACTCCACAAGCCGATGCGTGCCGTGCGCGCAACGTACTCGGCAGCACGCAGGCAGTCCGCCAGCGCCATGTTGGGCGGTATGACCACCTGGTAAGCGAGGCCCCGACTCAGCAACTCCCGCTCGAGATTGCGCCCGCCGCTGCTGACATGGGCGAGCAGGCGGCCGTAGTGGTCGAGTCGCTCGCGATCGACGTGCAGGGTAACGGCGGCAACCGTTTTTCCGGTGCGATGATCGGCGCCGAGCAACTGTTCGAGCGCGGCCTTGGCGGCACTCGCGAGAGGTTCATCGGCGGCTCCCTGATGGCCAAGTTCCGGCGCGTTGATACCCAGCATCCGCACATGGCGTCCGTCGGCGAGCGCCAGGGTGTCGCCGTCGATCACCTGCACCACCCGCGCGGTCTCGCCAGCACCGGGCAGCTCGCAGTCCGCTGCGCTGGTACGGTCGCAACCGGCAGTAAACGCCAGCGCCACCGCAACGAAAAACGCGCCTCGGGAAAAACTCCCGGGCGCGTTGCGAACGCTCATCAGGTTCAGTGGGGCTATTTTGTCGCCGTGGCACCGAAACGCTTGTTGAAGCGGTCGATACGGCCGCCGACATCGGCGCTTTTCTGCTTGCCGGTATAGAACGGGTGGCAGGCCGAACATACATCGAGGTGGATATTCTCGGTGGACGTGGAACCGACCACGATCACATTGCCGCAACTGCAGGTCGCGGTGAGCTTGCCGTAAGGGGGATGAATTTCTGCTTTCATGGGATTGTCTCTCGGACGTGTCTTGCGTGCCGCCACCCGGTCAATTACCTTGCCGCACCGGGTACCGCGCGCTCCGTGCCTGTGGGAGCGCGCATACTACCAGAAAGCGACTTGCGTTCAAGGCGCACGCTGGCGTTCAAGGCGCGAGGCAGTCACACACCAGGCACAGGCTGCGCATGGCTCCACCCTTTTGCTACCGGATCGCGGTTCCCTCGCCGTTGCGGCGACTGTTTGACTACCTGCCTCCGGCAGTTGCTGGCGATGTGGCCCTCAAGCCGGGCACCCGGGTAAAGGTGCCGTTCGGCAAACGCGAACTGACCGGGCTGGTGATCGCCGCGGCAGACGCCAGCAAGCTCGCGGCGGCGCAGTTACGGCCCGTCACCGCGGTGCTGGATTCCGAACCCCTGCTTCCCGACGAACTGCTGACCCTCGCGCTCTGGGCCGCCGACTATTACCAGTACCCCATCGGGGAGGCGCTCGCCGCGATTCTGCCGGGACCGCTGCGCCACGGCGAACCGCTCCCGGAGACCGGCACCTGGCACTGGCAGCTCAGCAACCGCGCGCTGGGACTGCCGGACACCGCGCTGGCGCGCGCGCCGCGCCGGCAGCAACTCTTGTCCCTGTTGCGGGACGGACCACGTTCGGCGGCGCACATCAAAAGCGCGGGCATTCCGGCCACGGCGATCCGCGCCCTGGCCGATGACGGCCTGATCGAGCGCCGGCGCATCCACCCGGCGACTGGCGCGGTGGCGGATACACTGCTCGCCGAAACGCCGCCACCCTTGCACCCCGATCAAGCGGACGCGCTCGCGGCCATCGAACTGCATGGTTATCACGCCTATCTGCTGCACGGCGATACCGGGACCGGCAAGACCGAGGTTTATCTGCGCGCCATAGCGCAGGTACTGCGCCAGGGACGCCAGGCGCTGGTGCTGGTGCCCGAGATCGGCCTGACACCCCAGACGCTGGCGCGCTTCGAGCAGCGCTTCCATTGCACGATTGCGGTGCTGCATTCCGGGCTCAGCGGCGGCGAGCGGGTCCGCGCCTGGGCCCAGGCGCGCGACGGCAGCGCGGGTATTGTGATCGGCACCCGCTCCGCGGTGTTCGTACCCCTGCGCGCGCCAGGCATCCTCATCGTCGATGAGGAACACGATCTCTCGTTCAAACAGCAGGAGGGTTTTCGCTATTCCGCGCGGGATGTTGCGGTGATGCGCGCGCGCAGCGCCGGCATTCCCCTCGTACTTGGATCGGCCACGCCTTCGCTGGAAAGCTTCCACAACGCCCGCTCCGGCCGCTACCGCCTGCTGCGTCTGACCGGACGGCCGGGCGAACGGGCGGCACCGGAGTGGCAATTGCTGGATTTGCGTCGCGGGCGACTGAACGAAGGCATATCCGCGCCCGCCGTCCAGGCGATCGGCACGGCCCTCGCGGACGGCCATCAGGTGCTGGTATTCCTCAACCGCCGCGGCTACGCCGCCGCGCTGCTGTGCCACGACTGCGCCTGGATCGCCCGCTGTCCCCACTGCGAAACCCGACTCACGGTCCATATGGCATCGCGGCGGCTGATTTGCCACCACTGCGAATTCCGCCAGTCGCTGCCGGCGGTGTGCCCGGGGTGCGCCAGCGCCAATCTCCTGCCGCTCGGCCAGGGCACGGAAAAAACCGAGCTGATCCTGGAAAGCCTGTTTCCCGGCGTACCGGTCATGCGCGTCGACCGGGATTCAACCCGGCGCAAAAACGCCTTGAATGAACTGTTCGACCGGCTCCACGAGGGCGCTCCCTGCATCCTCGTGGGCACCCAGATGCTGGCCAAGGGGCACCATTTCCCCCGCGTGACGCTCGCAGTGATCCTCAGCGCCGACGACGGCCTGATGAGCACGGATTTTCGCGGCGGCGAGCGCATGGGGCAGTTGCTGACCCAGGTGGCGGGGCGCGCCGGACGCGGCGAGCATCCCGGCACGGTGCTCGTGCAGAGCCACTACTGCGACCATCCGCTGATCACGACCCTCATGCGCGAGGGCTACCCCGCACTGGCCGAACAACTGTTGGAGGAACGCGCCGCCACGGGCATGCCGCCCTGGCGTGCGCTCGCCCTGCTGCGCGCCGAAGCACGCGATCCGCGCCGTGCCGAAGCCTTGTTGACGGCAGCGCGACGCGCGGGCGAAGCGCTGGGTCAGCCGGTATGTTTTCTGGGTCCACTGCCGGCGCCCCTGGAAAAACGCGGCGGTCGCTACCGCTTTCAGCTCAGTCTCAATGCCGGCAACCGGGCCGCGCTCCAGCGGCTGCTGACGCCTCTGGCGCAGTTGCTGGAAACCCTGCCCGAAGCGCGGGGGGTGCGCTGGAGCATCGATGTGGATCCCCAGGAAATGATGTGAGCCGACTGACTAAAAATCGCGCAGAACAGCCCGATGAGGCCAGGTTATTTGCCTTTGTGAAAACTGAACGCGCGCCGCTTCTTGGCGATCTGGCGCGGGGTCAATTCGTTCTTGCGGCCGGCGAAGGGGTTCACCGTGGATTTGAGTTCGATCCGTACCGGTGTGCCGTGCAGATCCAGTTCGCGCCGGTAGGTTTTTTCGAGATAGCGGACATAGTGATCCGGCAGGGCTTCGACCTGATTGCCGTGAATCACGATCAGCGGTGGATTGCGTCCCCCGGGATGGGCAAAGCGCGGCTTGACGCGACGCCCGCGCACCATCGGCGGCGGATGGGTCGCCACTGCATCCTTGAGAATGCGCGTCAGGCGATTGGTGCTGTACTTGTCGGTGGCGGCCGCATGGGCTTTCTGGATCGAGGGGTACAGATTGCCCACGGCGCTGCCGTGCAGCGCGGAAATGAAGTGGATGTCGACAAAATCGGCGAAGCGCAGGCGGCGCTCCAGCTCGCGCTTCACCCAGTCGCGCTGATCCGGCTCCAGCCCGTCCCACTTGTTGATCGCGATAACCAGGGCGCGGCCCGCCTCGATGCAATAGCCCAGCAGATGCAGGTCCTGATCGACCAGTCCCTCGCTGGCGTCGACCATCAACACGGTGACATGGGCATCGTCGATGGCTTTCAGGGTTTTCACGATGGAAAATTTTTCCACCGCCTCATCGATACTCTTGCGCCGCCGGACACCGGCGGTATCGATCAGGGTATAGGCCCGACCGCCGCGCTCGTAGTCGATATAGATGCTGTCGCGCGTGGTGCCGGGCTGGTCGAACACCACGACCCGCTCTTCGCCGAGCAGGCGATTCACCAGGGTGGACTTGCCGACATTCGGTCGCCCCACCACCGCCACCCGGATGCTGGAGGCGACCGCCGCCGGAACCACTTCCGGCGGCTTCTCCGGCAACGCGGCCATTACCGCCGTCAACAATGCATTGACGCCCCGCCCCTGGGTGGCGGTCACCGGAAACACCTGCGCAAAGCCGAGGCGGTGAAACTCGGCCAGCACCACATCGGGATTGGTGCCGTCGATTTTGTTGGCGGCGAGAAACACCGTGGCGGACCGCTGCCGCAGGCGGCGCGCGACATCTTCATCGATGCCGGTGAGTCCGTCGTGGCTGTCCACCATGAAAATGATGACATCGGCTTCGTCCACGGCGCGAAACGACTGCTCCGCCATGGCGCTGTCGATGCCTTCTTCGCGGCCGGTGATACCACCGGTATCGATCACCACGAAGCGGCGACCGGCAAAATGTGCCTCACCGTACTGGCGATCCCGAGTCAGCCCCGGAAAATCGGCGACCAGCGCCTCACGCGAACGCGTCAGACGATTGAAGAGGGTGGATTTGCCGACGTTGGGACGGCCGACCAGAGCGACGACGGGGAGCATGATTCAGGACAGGATACGGCGCCCAGGGCGCGGACGCCGCATTCTACTCCCTGGCAAGCCGCCGCGCCCGCTGGCCGGTCGCTCAGTGCGAGCGCAACTCGTAGGCAGTCAGGTCACCGTTGTTGTCGAGCACATAGAGCCGCTCGCCATCGCTCGCCAGCGACGTGCTCACGCCGTGACGATCGACCTTGACGCGACCGACGATGCGACCGTCAACCTGTGACAGCAGATGCAGGTAACCCTCGACATCCGCCACCGCCACCACGTCACCTATCGCTTGCGGGGCGCTCAGATTGCGCAGCCGAAGGTCGCGGTTGACCCACAGCTCCTGGCCTCCGGTAGCGCGCAATGCGATCACCTGATCTTCGGTGCCCACGATGTAGAGCTGGTTGGTACCGAGCGACGGAGCGCGATGACTGGACGCATCCCGTGCCCAGAGTTCGCGTCCGGTACCGCGGCTGTAGGCCGCGACACGGCCCTGGTAGCTGACGGCGTACAGGATGTCGCCACCGAGCACCGGGGTATTCACATCCACCATGCGCTCGAGCTCCGTGCGTCCGCTGGGCATGGCGACTCGTGCCTCCCACACGACGGTACCGTTGGCGGCGTCAAATGCCACCAACTTGCCACTGGCGAAGCCGACGACCGCCAGACTCTCCGTCATCACCGGTGCCGCCATGGTGTGCAGGGTGAGCAGCGGGCGATCACCTTCGAACGACCAGAGCTGCTTGCCGGTCTGTGCCGAAAATCCGAACACCTTGGCATCTTGCGTCGCCACTACCACCACGTCGGCATTGGCCGCCGCCGGTGCGAGCATCTCGCTGGACAACGCCACGCGCCACGCTTCTTCACCGCTATCCGCATGCAGGGCAATCAGATCGCCTTCAACGCCGCCCACCAGCACCAGGTCGCCGCCCACCCCGACACCGCCGGTCAGCGTCATGTCGAGGTCGGTACGCCAGCGGCGCTCGCCCTTGGCGGCATCTACCGCCACCACTCGACCATCGCGGCTTGCGGCATAGACCACGCCATCGACAACCACTGGCACCAGGGTAGCGTCCTGGGGTTCCTGTTCCTTGCCGACGCTAAGGCTCCATACGCGTTTGAGATCGACGCTGGCCTCAATTTTTTTGAGGTCGTTCGGCTCACCGGCCTTCTTGTCCTTTTTTTTCTGCTCTTTCTTCTGTGCGTCAGTGAGTTCCTGGGAGTCACCAGCGGCGGCCGCCGCAGTCGCGTCAGCGGCAACTGGCTCGGCCTCAGGTTTGCCCCAGAATTTCAGGCTGCTGCATCCCGACAGCAGCAGTGCGAGCGCCAAGGCTACGAGTATCGGTTTCACGGCGTCGCCCCCTGGGCCGCAACCTGCACGGGTTGCACCTGATTGAGCTTGATCTCGAGCAGAGATTTCCACAACTCGTCGCGGGCACCGAGGTGCGCCAGCGCCGTCTGATAATCAGCGCGGGCGGCGTCGGTTTCACCGCGCAGAAAGCGGATATCACCCCGCGCTTCCGCAAAAATCCCCACCATGGCATCGGCCACCTTGGCATCCGCCAGGGGCAGGGCTTCGTCGTATTTCTCCTGCGCGGTCAGCACCCGCACCAAGCGCAGTTGCGCGATCTGGGCAAGCTCCCTGTCATGGCTGTTCTGCATGACCGCCCGCAATTCGAGCGCGGCGGTATCCAGATCGTTCCGCGCGACCGCGAGTCGCGCGAGCAGCAACCCCGCGAGCGTGGCGTACTGGGTACGACCGTAATCGGTCTTGAGCTTCTGCGCCGTTGCCACCAGGGCGTCGAGGCGTTTCGGATCCATATCCTGAAGAGGCGCACTGGTAACCCCGGCCATCATCTCCTCGTAAACCAGGGATGCGGCTTCCGCCGTGCGCGCCCGCGCCCCCTGCCACTGCTGCCAGCCAAACCAACCGCCGACCGCCAGCGTCACCGCGAGCGCCGCCGCGGCTCCGTACCGTTTCCACCAGCGCCGCAGCGCATCCAGTTGTTCCTGATCGGCGTGATAATCGGCCATGGTCTGCTCTTGGTTCGGTCAATGTTCAGGTGGAAAATCAGGCGGGCATGCGCTGGCATTCCCGCCGCAACAGCGCGATCAACGCATCCAGGGCCAGCGCTTCCTGGGGCTGGTCCCGGCGCAGATACTTGAGGGTGATGCGCTCGCTCGCGACTTCATCTTCGCCCAGGATCAGCGCAAACGCCGCGCCACTGCGATCGGCCCGTTTCATCTGGCTTTTCAGACTGCCACCGCCGCAGTGGCTCTGGAGGCGCAGTTGCGGCACGGCGTCCCGCAGCTGCTCGGCGATCTGGAGCGCCGCCATACCGACGGCGCCCGCGACCACGAAATACGCATCCAGCGGCTGCTCACCGGCACCTTCGGCAACGCCGGCGGCTTCCAGCAGCAGCACCAGACGCTCGAGGCCGATGCCGAAACCGATGGCGGGCGTGGGGTCTCCGCCGAGCTGCTCGACCAGGCCATCGTAGCGGCCGCCGGCACAGGCCGTGGCCTGGGCGCCGAGTCGATCGCTGACCCACTCGAACACGGTCTTGCCGTAGTAATCGAGGCCCCGCACCAGGCGATCATTGACGCTGTAGCGGATGCCCGCGGCCTCCAGCAGTTGACACAAACCGGCAAAATGGTCGCGGGACTCGGCATCAAGGTAATCCGCCAGCACCGGAGCGTCGCCCAGAATTTCCCGGGTGCGCGCTACCTTGCTGTCGAGAATGCGCAGCGGATTGGTGTCCAGCCGGCGCTGACTGTCGGCGTCGAGTTCGCTCCGATAGTGCTCCAGATAGGCTACCAGCGCCGCGCGATAAGCCGCGCGGGAAGCACCGCTGCCCAGGGAGTTGATCTGGAGTTCCAGATGCTCGCGAATACCCAGGCGCCGCCACAAACGCTCGGTCATCGCCAGCATTTCCGCGTCGATATCCGGACCCGGGAGTCCGAACACTTCGGCACCGACCTGGTGAAACTGGCGCAACCGGCCTTTCTGGGGCCGCTCGTGGCGAAACATGGGACCGCGGTACCAGAGTCGCTGCACCTGGTTGCGCAGCAATCCGTGCTGGGCGCAGGCGCGCACGCAACCGGCGGTGCCCTCCGGCCGCAGTGTCACACTGTCGCCGTTGCGGTCGATGAAGCTGTACATTTCTTTTTCGACGATGTCGGTGACTTCGCCGATGGAGCGCTGGAACAGCTCGGTACTCTCCAGCAGCGGAAAGCGGATTTCCTGATAGCCATAACCCGCCAGAAGCTCGGCCAGGGTCGCTTCGAGATGCTGCCAGACGGGCGTCTCGCCCGGCAAAATGTCGTTCATCCCGCGCAGGGACTGCATCGCGTTCAAAAGGGTACCTGGGTTCAACCGCGGGCGATGATGGACGCGTCCCGCTCGGCGCGCGCGCGGATTGTAGCGCGAATGTGCTGCTCGAGCTGATCGACGAGGTCGATCTTGTCGAGTTTTTGCAGGACCTTGCCGTGGGCGTACAGCAGATGCCGGGGCGTGCCGCCGGTCAGGCCGATATCGGCCACGCGCGCCTCCCCCGGACCATTGACGATGCAACCGATGACAGCGACATCCAGGGGTTCGGTGATGTCTTCCAGTCGCTGCTCCAGTGCATTCACAGTACCGATGACATCGAAATTCTGCCGCGAGCAGCTCGGACACGCGATCAGGTTGATGCCCTTGGTGCGCAGACGCAGGCTTTTCAGCAGATCCCAGCCGACTTTCACCTCTTCGACCGGATCGGCGGCGAGCGAAATCCGCAGAGTATCGCCGATGCCGTCGAGCAACAGCGCGCCGAGCCCGATCGCCGACTTCACAGTCCCCGAGCGCAGACCGCCGGCCTCGGTGATGCCCAGGTGCAGGGGATTGTCGATCTGGCGGGCAATCTCGCGGTAGGCCGCCACCGCCATGAACAGGTCGGACGCCTTGAGACTCACCTTGAAGTTGTGGAAATCGAGACGATCCAGAATATCGATATGGCGCAGCGCGGACTCCACCAACGCCGCCGGCGTCGGCTCGCCGTATTTGACTTGCAGATCCTTTTCGAGCGAACCCGCATTGACGCCGATACGAATCGGAACGCCCAGATCGCGCGCCTTGCGCACCAGCTCGCGCACCCGCTCCTCGCGACCGATATTGCCGGGATTGATGCGCAGGCAGTCGACCCCCAGATCCAGTACGCGCAGGGCGATCCGGTAATCGAAGTGGATATCCGCCACCAGCGGAACATCCACCTGGCGGCGAATGGCGCCGAAGGCTTCGGCAGCCTCCAGCGACGGCACCGACACCCGCACGATATCGGCCCCGGCCCGCTGAATGGCGTTGATCTGCGCCACCGTGGCAAACACGTCCGTGGTTTCGGTGTTGGTCATGCTCTGTACGGAGATTGGGGCATCGCCCCCGACCGGGACTTTGCCGACCAGAATCCGTCGGGTGTGCCGACGCTTTATCGGGCTTTCACGATCCATCGCGCTCACCTGAACACCAGCAGGAGTACCGCGCCCAGAATCAGGACCAGCCCCGCGGCTACGCCGCCCAGCAGCCAGGCGCGCGGCAACCGCCCCGACACCCGCCCCTGGCGACCAGGAAAGCTGGTGGTTTCATCGCGATGCGTGCCGTACTGGGCATCGAAATCATCGATCAGCGGTTGTGCGGCAATGCCCAACAACCGCGCATAGCGCCGTACATAGCCGCGCACATAAACCGCTTCCGGCAGCTTGCCATAGTCGTCGGCTTCGAGCGCCGCAAGGGTGCGCAGGGATATGCAGCTTCCTTCCGCGATCTCCTCCAGGGTCATGCCGCGCTCGGTACGAGCCATCCGCAGCCGGAACCCGGGCAGCGACAATGCGGCATTGGTGTCACTGGGACTGGCCACGGTCCTGAACCCATTTTTGGTAGGCGACGGTTTCGCGGGAATAGGGGAACAGCTTGCGCAACGCCATGCCCTTGCTGGCGACACCATCGGCATTGCCGAAGGCATCCTCCACTCGCACCGCCAGCCAAAGACTGCGGGCGGAAGGTTGCGCCAGCTGCTCATGGCGATCCAGATACCGTTTCGCTTCGGGAAGGTCGCCCCGCTCAAAATACATGTTGGCCAGCTCCAGATAGGGTCCGGGCAGTTCTCTATCCAGTGCCAGGGCGCGCTCCCAGGCGTCCTTGGCTTCACTGGTCTTGCCGAGTTTCGAGGCAACCGCTCCCAGGCTGAGGAACACCTGCGGTCGGAGCTGATAATTCACGTCGCGGGAGGCCAGACTGAACTGCTCGTAGGCTTCGTCAAAACGATTCTGGGTAGCGAGAAACACGGCGTAATTGTTGCGCGCCTGGGTAAAGTCGCGGTCGTAGGAAAGTGCTTTCTTGAAATACTCTTCGGCGTGCGCGCTATCGCGTTCAAGTTGATAGAGCAACGCCATGCCGTTATTGGCGCCCGGTGATCGGCTGTCTATTTCGAGGGCGCGCAGCAGGTTGAGGCGCGCCTGGTCACGATTGTTCTGGCCGATATAGCCCAGGCCCAGCTCGATATAACTACCGAGCGCGTCCTGACGCTTCTCCGCCTCGGTTTTTTCGTCGGAAGAAGATGTCAGGGTCTCGCTGCTCTTCGTGGTAGTGGTGGAACATCCGCACACCAGCAGCACAGTGGCGATTGCGGCGACCAGACCCGCGCGCCCAGCATTACCCATTGACGATCCTCACGACCTGCTCGTCTCCCATGTCGCGCCGGCGGTGACGTTCGCTGCGCCGGGTGCGGTCATTGACGTCACCGGCAAGCTGGCCGCAGGCGGCAGCGATGTCATCGCCACGCGTGGCCCGCACGGTCACAGTGTAACCCTGGGCGGCAAGGATTTCCTGAAACCGGGCGACGGCAGCGGGCGTGACGCGCCGATACGGAGTACCGGGAAACGGGTTGAACGGAATCAAATTGATCTTGCAGGGCGTATCGCGCAGCAGGTCACCCAACTCGCGCGCCAGCTCGACGCTGTCGTTGACGCCATCCATCAGGGTGTATTCCACCGTGATGCGGCGCCGGGTGTCCGGCAACTTGCGCAGATAACCCCGCGCGGACTCGAGCAGGCTGGCGATGGGATATTTGCGATTGATCGGCACCAGCTCGTTGCGCAAAGCGTCGTTGGGCGCGTGCAGGGAGATGGCCAGGGAGACATCGGTGACATCGCCCAGCCGGTCGAGCATCGGCACCACGCCGGCGGTGCTCAGGGTCACGCGGCGCTTGGACAGTCCGTAGGCGTTGTCGTCCATCATGAGGTTCATGGCGGCGACGACATTGTCGAAGTTGAGCAGGGGCTCGCCCATGCCCATCATCACGGTGTTGGTGACGCGACGTTCGGAGTGCCCGGCAAAATTGCCGAACGTCTGGTTGGCAATCCACAGCTGGCCGATGATTTCGGCAGCGGTAAGATCGCGGTTGAAGCCCTGCTTGCCGGTGGCGCAGAAACTACAGTCCAGCGCGCAACCGATCTGGGAGGAAATACAGAGCGTGCCGCGACCGCGCTCGGGGATATAGACGGTCTCGATGCAATCGCCGCCATCGGTGCGCACCAGCCACTTGCAGGTGCCGTCGGCGGCATCTTCCTGCCGCACCACCTCGGGGGGGCGTACTTCGGCGATCTGGGCGAGCTTTCCCCGCAAGGGCCGCGCGAGGTCCGTCATCGCCGCGAAATCGGTCGCGCCGCGCTGGTGGATCCATTTCAGAACCTGAACGCTGCGAAAGCGACGTTCGCCGACCGCTTCGAAAAAATCCCCCAGCGCACTGGCGGTCAACCCGAGCAAATTGGTCCGACTCACCCCGCCTCCCGGAGTCACTCCGCGCTCAGCGCGCGCAGATCTCCCCGCCCGTGAAAAAATACGCGATTTCGCGCTCGGCGGAGGTCGGCGAGTCCGAACCATGCACAGCGTTGGCATCGATGGATTCGGCGAAATCGGCACGAATGGTGCCCGCAGCGGCCTCGCGTGGATTGGTGGCGCCCATCAGCTCACGATTCTGCGCAATGGCGTCGCGTCCTTCCAGCACCTGCACCACCACCGGACCCGAAGTCATGAAAGCGACCAGGTCGCCAAAAAAAGGGCGCTCGCGATGTTCCGCATAAAACCCTTCGGCCTGCTCCCGGGACAGCCGCAGCATCTTGGCGGCGACCACGCGCAGCCCGGCACGCTCAAAACGCCCCACAATCTCACCGATTACGTTCTTGGCCACGGCGTCGGGCTTGATGATGGACAGAGTGCGCTCGATCGACATTAACATGGACTCCGGTAGGTCGGGATCGCGCCCGTGGCGCCACCCCGGGGATAAGGGGCCGGAATTTTACTCTTCCCCTACCGGCCGACACAAGGAATTACCGGCTCAGGCGGCCGCACCCAGCAGTTGTCGAAACCGGTCCACGGGCACCGGCATGCTGTAGAGCGCGCCCTGGTAGGAGTCGCAGCCGATCTGACGCAACAGATCCAGCGCCGCCGAATCCCCGACACCCTCGGCAATGACCCGCAGGCCGTACTGCCGGGACACCGCGAGCATCGCCTCGACTATGCCGCGCGCGTCGGGATCGCGGTGCAGGTTGCGGATGAATTCGCGGTCAATCTTCAGCCAATCGAAGGGCAGGCGGCGCAGGGCAATCATGGACGAATAACCGACACCGAAATCATCCACGGCGAAATGGGCGCCGAGGGACTTGATCGCCATCATCTTGGCGATGGCACCGTCCACATCCTCCATGGCCAGGGTTTCGGTAATCTCGAAGTTGATCAGAGATGGGCTGATGTCGTAACTGCGCAGGCTGTGCTCAATGACTTCCAGCAGCCGGGGATCGCGAAACTGGCGCCGGCTGATATTGATGCCGAGATGCATGTCATCGGTCCAGAGGCCCGCTTCGATAAAGCCGCGCAGACTTTCGCAGGCGGTGCGAATCACCCAGTGCCCCACGTCCACGATCAACCCCGACGCTTCGAGCAGCGGGATGAATTCGGCGGGCATGCTGGTGACCCGGTCGCTGTTGACCCACCGCAGCAGTACTTCGCCACCGACCATGCGGCCGTCGTTGACATCGACCAGCGGCTGCACGAAGAGCGCGAACTCCTGATTATCGACGGCCTTGCGCAGGCGCGTGTTGAGCGACACCTGACGCTGTGCCTTGGCGGCAATACCCCGATCAAAGAACGCGCAGCTATTGCGTCCCTTGCGTTTGGCCTCGTACATAGCGGTATCGGCGTATTGCAGCGCCCGCTCGGGATCCAGTGTAGCGTCGGCGATGAGCGAAATTCCGATGCTGGCGGTGAGGACAAATTCATTGCCTTCATGAAAATTCGGTATCGAAATGCGCTCCCGCAGGGCGTCTGCCAGCAGTCGGGCACGGGTCGCAGCCTCGGTAACGCTTTCCCCGATATTGGGTATGAAAAGAACGAACTCGTCGCCCGCCTGGCGCGCCAGAAACACTCCCGGTGTAGCCGTCAGCGATTCCGCGAAATGCGC
The DNA here is from genome assembly GCA_963708735.1 of uncultured Gammaproteobacteria bacterium. Classification (GTDB taxonomy): domain Bacteria; phylum Pseudomonadota; class Gammaproteobacteria; order Pseudomonadales; family Porticoccaceae; genus JAGPUQ01. Next base: position 60,803 of record CAVPTW010000039.1, on the reverse strand, counting down.
GAGCAGACGTGCCACCTTGACCAGAATCCGATCGCCCACATCGTGGCCCCAGGAATCATTGATGTCCTTGAAATGGTCCAGATCGATCAGCATCAGGGCGGCACAGCCCGTGGGCCCGGATCGCTGCGCGCGCAGATGCTCGACCATCGCGAGCCGGGTGGGCAGACTTGTCAAGCCGTCACGATAGGCCGCACTGCGTAACAAGTCGGCGCCACCGAGCTTGCGCAGCACTGCGTCGCGGGATGGCGACTGCCGAGGTAACACCGCCACGCCAGCCCCCGCGCACAGGGATTCAGCACAGGCGGGAGCAGCAACCCGGATCGGGGTTTGGACCGACAGGGTCACCACCAGCTCATGCGGGCAATCCGGTAGAGGCGCACCCAGATCGATCCGCAAATGCTGTATCTCGCCCTCGGCGCGCAGTACCCAGGGGATGCAGTTCAGTCCACCGGCCGTGGCGGTGACGAGTCGCTCCTTGAACGCTGCCAGAGCGACGGGCTCGGCCGGCTCACTGCCATCGAGGGCCGTCCCGACCAGTCGCCACTGCTCGCAGCCCAGCAGCCTGTGCGCCATGGGATTGGCATCGACACATACACCGTGGACGAAGAACAACACCCCGAATGGGGCGCTGTCGACAACCCGTCGGTATGCATCGGCTCCCATGTCGCTCACGGGTGCGGTTTCGAACGGAGCGGAACTGACACCACAACGCAGCGCTCTGGAAACCCGTCACCACAGCCCCGCTGCCAGGCGAGAATGGCGGCGGTCCTCATGTTCACTCCTTCACAAGGTCCATGACAAGGTCCATGGCGAGTGCGTCGCCCCACAGTATTGCTCTGGGGGAAATTCCTCGGCCGGTGCCGCGGAGTATAACGTCATACGCGCAATTACCGCTGCCTCGACCAACTCTGGCCGCTCCTTACCGGGCAAGCCTTTTATGGCGGCGGCTGAAAACAACGCGCGCTCTGCCTTACACCCCGGCATGAGCCATCGCCACCAACGTCTGCAAACGCGCCTGGGGCAGGCCCGCGGCGGTAGCGAGGAAAACGCTCGGATAGCGCCATGCCGGCTCAGCGCCCCAGGGGCAAAGTACCGGGCGCGCGCAATCGCGCCAGAGTGGCGCGAATGGTCGCCGCGGCATGATCGATTTCCTGCGCAGTGGTGAACCGGCCCATACTGAAGCGCAGTGCACTGTAGGCGAGCTCGTCCCCGATACCCAGCGCGCGCAGGACATGGGAGGGTTCGAGGCTGGCCGAGGTGCAGGCCGACCCCGTCGACACCGCAAGATCCTTGAGCGCCAGCAGCAGGGTCTCGCCGTCCACACCAGCGAAACTCAGGTTGAGAATGCCGGGCACACATTGCGTCGGACAACCGTTCAGGTACAGACCCCCAAGATCACAGACGGCGTTCCAGAACCGCTCGCGCAAGACGCCGATACGCCTGTTGTCGGCGGCCATTTCCGCGCCGGCAATCCGGAACGCCTCCCCCATGCCGGCGACCTGATGGGTGGCCAGGGTTCCGGACCGCAGGCCCCGCTCGTGCCCGCCGCCGTGCATCTGCGCCCGCAACTGCACCCGGGGTTTGCGCCGGACGTAGAGCGCACCCACACCCTTGGGGCCATAGATCTTGTGGGCCGAAAACGACATCAGATCCACCGCGAGGCGGGACAAATCGATGACGATCTTGCCGGCGCTCTGGGCCGCGTCCACATGGTAGAGAACACCGCGCGCACGACAGGCTTCGCCGATGGCCGCGATGTCGTTGATGGTGCCGATCTCGTTGTTGACGTGCATCACCGACACCAGAATGGTGTCGTCGCGCAGCGCCGCAGCCACCGCCTGGGGCTGAATCAGGCCCTCCGCATCGGGATCCAAATAAGTGACTTCGAAACCCTCGGTCTCCAGATGCGCACAGGTGTCGAGGATCGCCTTGTGTTCGATCTTGGAGGTGATCAGGTGCCGGCCCCGGTCGCGATGCGCCTGGGCACAACCCTTGAGCGCCAGGTTGTCCGCTTCGGTGGCCCCCGAAGTCCAGACGATTTCACGGGGATCCGCGCCCACCAGCTCCGCCACCTGCGCGCGCGCTTCCTCGACCGCAGCCTCGGCCTGCCAGCCATAGCTGTGGGAGCGCGACGCCGGGTTGCCGAATACCCCGTCAGCAGTGAGAAATCCGGCCATGTGGGCTGCGACACGGGGATCCACCGGAGTGGTGGCGGCGTAGTCAAAGTAAATGGGAAATTTCATGGGGGATTTGCTTCATTGAGGTTTGCTTCATTGAGGAAAGGTGGGGAAGAACACCGGACCGGCTCACTCAGTGTCATTGCGGCTTCGCAAATCTTGCTCGCAAGGCGGCATGGCGCCAAGTCCGAAGCGGCGGTGCCAGGCCGTAAGTCCCATCGCGCTTCCCGGCGCCTGCCATCACCTGGCTTGCCGATCCTCGATCGGCGGCACTGCCGGCGCATCCTTGACTTGCGCGGAAGGATTGCTGCCCTGAGCAGCAACCGCGGTGCGCAACCGCCAGGCGAGATTCTGCACTCCGGTGAGCACCCCCCGAAGGATCGACAGCTCCATGCGATCGGGCCGGATGCGCGCCAACAGCCGCCGCAAGCGAACCATGGTCTGGCGTGGATTGGCGGGATCGTGAAACCCGATCTCCACCAGAACGCGTTCGAGATGTTCGAAGTACAGGTCGAGGTCCGCCGCCGGCGCCGGCGGTACATCCCAGTCCGGGGACCGCGCCTCACCAGTCGCCGCCAACGCGGCCATCCGCAGCTCGTAGCTCAGCACCTGCACGGCGGCGGCCAGATTGAGCGAGCTGTAGTCGGGATTGGCCGGGATATGGACATGGTAGCTGCACTGGGCCAGCTCATCGTTCGTCAGTCCGCGATCCTCGCGACCGAACACCAGCGCCACCTCGTGGTGCGCCGATTCCTGCCATACCCGCTGCCCGCATTCGCGCGGATCGAGCAGCGGCCAGGGAATCCGCCGCTCGCGGGCGCTGGTGCCGACCACAAGGCCGCAGTCGGCCACCGCTTCCGCCAGACTCTCGACGACCACGGCGCGCTCCAGCACATCCACGGCCCCGGCCGCTCGCCAGAGCGCGCGCGGCGCCGGAAACTCCTGCGGAGCCACCAGATAAAGTCGCTCCAACCCCATGTTTTTCATGGCTCGCGCGGCGGCGCCGATATTGCCGGGATGGCTGGTATTGACCAGCACCACGCGTACGCTGGCGAACGAACCCCTCATTGTGGAACCCCGATGGCAGAACCGCAGTTTAGCAGAGCGTCGGGACGGGCCGACCCGGCAGGATGCGGCTCTGCTAAACTGCGCGCCCGCTTCCACCCGTCCGGAACAGCAATGCAACCGATGCTGACCATTGCGCTGCGCGCGGCCCGCGCTGCCGGCGATCTGATCCTGCGCGCCAGCAGCCGCATCGACCGGGTGCGCATCGACTCCAAGGGCCAGCACGATTTCGTCACCGAAATAGACCGCGCCTCGGAAAAACTCATCATCGAACAGCTGCGCCGCGCCTACCCGGACCACACGTTCATCGGCGAAGAATGCGGAACTCAGACGGGGCGCGATACGGACAGCGAGTGGATCATCGATCCCCTCGATGGCACCACCAACTTCATCCACGGCATTCCCCACTACGCGGTTTCGATCGCGTTTCGCCACGGCGGTCGCCTGCAGCACGGCGTCGTCTACGATCCGGCCAAAGGCGAGGAATTCACCGCCAGCCGTGGGCATGGCGCCTTCCTCAACGGCAAGCGCATCCGGGTATCGGGGCGGATCAACGCCGCCGGTGCGCTGTTCGCCACCGGTATCCCCTTCAGCGGCGCCCCCTTCGCCGAGATGGACGCCTATCTGGAGTGCCTTCGGGAACTCGCCGCCGACTCCTCGGGCATCCGCCGAATGGGAGTCGCCTCGCTGGATCTCGCCTACGTCGCCGCCGGGCGCTGCGATGCCTACTGGGAGATGTTCCTCAAGCCCTGGGACATCGCCGCCGGCGTACTATTGGCGCGCGAAGCGGGCGGGATGGTGAGCGACTTTCAGGGCGGCGACACCTATCTCGACTCCGGCCATGTGGTCGCTACCACGCCACGCATCTTCAAGCCCATGCTGCAGATTGTGAGCCGCCATCTGGGGCACGTCAGCTAACACAGGGCGACGGGGCAGCCATTCGCCCCTGTCACGGTTCCGTCAAAGCACTGTTATATGGTTTCTTCGTTATCCTGCATCCAGGGACCGACCGGAGACCGCCATGCTCGACGTGGAAAGCTTTGTTCAGGAGCGCTATCCGCGCTTTTTTATCGACCGCCCGCTGCTGGCCAAACCCCTGGTCACCGCGCTGCGGCTGCTGTTTCACGAAAAGGAAATCCGGCAGTTCGAGACCAACTATCCGCATCTGAAGGGCTTTGATTTCGTCGAGCAGGCGCTCGACTACTTCGATTTTTCCTACCGCCTGCGCGATCGCGAACGCCAGTACATTCCCACACGCGGCCGTGTGGTGATCGCGGCCAATCATCCCATCGGCTCGCTCGACGGCCTGGCTCTGCTCAAACTGGTGCGCGAGATTCGCCCGGACGTCAAGGTGGTCGCCAATGACGTGCTGACCACGATCAAGCCGTTGGGCGATCTGTTGCTCCCGGTGGACAACATGGGCGGCAACACGCCGCGCCAGAATCTGCGCGCGATCCGGGAGTTTATCGAACGGGAAGGCGCCCTGATCATCTTTCCGGCCGGGGAGGTGTCCCGCTTCGGCGCCAAGGGCGTGCGCGACGGCAAGTGGCACACCGGCTTCCTGCGCATCGCCAGCACCACCCGGGCACCGATACTGCCCGTGTATGTGGATGGCCGCAATTCGGCGTTTTTCTACGCCCTCTCCTTCCTGGCGCGACCGCTGTCGACGCTGTGGCTGGTGCGGGAAATGTTCAAACAGGCCAAACGCTGCATCGATGTGCGCATCGGCCAGCCGATCAGTTTTCGCAATTACCAGCGCCTTGATATTCCGCCCCGGCAAAAAGCCAAGCTGTTCCGGCGCCACCTGTACCGCGTCGGCAGTGACCGTCCCGGGCTGTTCTCCACTGAAGTCGCCATCGCACAGCCCGAGAACCGCCAGCAGTTGCGCACCGAAGTGGCGGCCTGCGAGCAGCTCGGCACGACCGCCGACGACAAGCAGATCTATCTGTACTGCCACCGGGGCGACTCCACGGTGATGCGCGAAATCGGCCGCCTGCGGGAACTGGCCTTTCGTGCGGTGGAGGAAGGTTCCGGCCTGCGGCGGGACATCGACCGCTTCGATCCACATTATCAGCATCTGGTGCTGTGGGATGAGCGGGAGTGGGAGATTGCCGGCGCCTACCGGTTTTGTCCGGCCAATACGGGGCTGCCGCTCTACACCCGTACGCTGTTCGACTTCACTTCCGGGATGACTCCCTACCTGGCGCAGGGCCTCGAACTCGGGCGCAGCTTCGTGCAGCCGGGATACTGGGGCAAACGCAGCCTGGATTATCTCTGGTACGGCATCGGGGCCTTTCTGCGCAGGCATCCGCAGCACCGCTATCTGTTCGGGCCGGTGAGTCTGAGCGGCGCCTACCCGCGCCCCGCGCTGGAGTTGCTGGTGCATTTTTACCAAAGTCATTTCCCGGCACTGCAAACCCTGGCGGTGGCCCGGCACCCCTTTGTCATCCCGCCGGATCGGCGCGCCGAGCTGAACACCCGGTATCCGGGCACCTGCTACCGCGAAGAATTCCAGCAACTCAAGCGTGAACTGGGGGAGATGAATCTCAGCATTCCCACCCTCTACAAACAGTACGCGGAACTGTGCGAACCCGGCGGCGTGCAATTCGCGGGATTCAATGTCGATCCCGGTTTCGGCAACTGCGTCGATGGCCTGGTGATCGTCGATCTCGCGCGCCTCAAGGCTTCACGCCGGGAACGCTACCTCAGCTGAGCGCCGCGGCGTCCCGCTGGCGGACGCCCGCGACGCGGGGCCGTGTACAATAGTGGCCGCAAGCTGGCGGCCCACGATGAACGATCAGGACACCACCCACTTCGGATTTGAACGCGTCGCCCGTCCCGAAAAGGCCGCGCGCGTGGCGCGTGTGTTCGACTCGGTCGCCTCTCGTTACGATCTGATGAACGATCTGATGTCGGGCGGTCTGCACCGACTCTGGAAGCGCGCGACGCTGACCATGGCCGCGCTCCGGCCGGGCCAGAGCGTGCTCGACCTCGCGGGCGGCACCGGTGATCTCGCCGCTGAACTCGCCACCCAGGTCGGCCCTACCGGGCAGGTGGTACTGGCCGACATCAATGCCGCCATGCTCGGGGTCGGCCGCGATCGGCTGCTGGACAAGGGCATCGCGGGCAATGTCGTTTACGTCCAGGCCGATGCGGAACAATTGCCATTTCCCGCCGACAGCTTCGACTGCATCACCATCGCCTTCGGCCTGCGCAATGTCACCGACAAGGAGCGCGCGCTGCGCGCCATGCTCGCGGCGCTGAAACCGGGGGGACGCCTGCTGGTGCTGGAGTTCTCCCACCCCGCCAATCCGCTGGTCGCCAAACTCTATGACCAGTATTCGTTCCGGATCCTGCCGCGCATGGGCAGTCTGGTCGCGGGCGACGCCGACAGCTACCGCTACCTCGCCGAATCCATCCGCATGCACCCGAACCAGGAAGGGCTGCGCGCGATGATGGAGGAGGCGGGCTTCGCGGACACCCGCTACTACAATATGACCGGCGGCATCGTGGCACTGCATACCGGGCTCAAACCCCACCCGCGATGATCGCGGCACTCGCCCGGCAACAGGCCGCACGGCTGGTCAATCTCGCGCTCGAGCAAAATCCGGCTGCGCGGGAACGATTGACCGGCCTCGGGGATCTCCACATAAACATCCACGTCACCCAGCCCCGCGCGACGCTGGCGCTGCGGATTCACGCGGGGGTGGTTGCCATCGAGCCCGCCGCCGACGAACCCGCCGATCTCGAGCTCGCCGGCAGCGTGCCGGCGTTGCTGCATCTCGCCGCCAATCCGGACACGCCCATTCCCGGCGCGCCCTTTCCCGGCACAATAACCGTCACCGGCGACCCGGCTTTGTGCGCGCGCCTGCGGGCCATCCAGACCGAACTGGAACTGGACTGGGAGGGCAAACTCGCCGCCCATGTCGGCGACACGTCCGCGCACCTGCTGGGCAGCGGCGTGCGCAGTGTGCTGCGCGGGGGCAATGAGGTGCTGACCCGGAGCCGGGAGCTGCTCGTCAACTACCTCGCGGAAGAATCCCCTGCGATGCCACCCGGCCCGCTGCACGGCATGGCGCGCGCCGGGGCCGAAGCCGCACTCGCTTTCGCCGATTGGCTCGGCGCGAGCGCAACATCCGCCGCTCCAACATCCGCCGCGCCAACATCTGCCACACCACCCGCCGCCACACCATCAGCCGACGACTCGCGCTGAAATGAACCCTGCCCTGCGTGCCCTGACCATTGCCCGGGTGGTGCTCCGCCACCGCCTGGACACGCTTGCCACCGAACTGAGCCTACCCCTCGCCCTGCGCTGGCCGCTGCGCCTGCTGGCGCTGCTGCCGGCGCCGCGACGGACGCGGGGCGAACGCCTGCGTCTGGCACTGGAAGCGCTGGGGCCGGTGTTCGTGAAATTTGGCCAGGTGCTCTCGACGCGCCCGGATCTGATCCCCACGGATATCTGCGCCGAACTGGAAAAACTTCAGGACACGGTCCCCCCGTTCCCCGGAGAAGAGTTCACCACGCTGGTCGAAGCCGCGCTGGGTGCGCCTGTCGACCAGTTGTTCGCGCAGTTCGAGCGCGCACCACTGGCGTCCGCCTCGGTGGCGCAGGTTCACGCGGCGCGGTTGCCCGATGGCCGGGAGGTGGTGGTAAAGGCCATTCGCCCCGGAGTGCAGGCCGTCATCGAACTCGACTGCGCCCTGCTGCTGGCGCTCGCGCGCGGGCTCGAACGCTTCAGCGCCGAGGCGCGCCGGCTGCGCCCGGTCGAGGTTGCCCGCGACTACCGCGCCACCATCCTCGACGAACTCGATCTGCAACGGGAGGCCGCCAACGCCGCCATCCTGCGCCGCAACTTCACCGACTCGCCGCTGCTGTATGTGCCCGCGGTCCACTGGCCGCTGTCCAACCAGCAAGTAATGGTCATGGAGCGCATCCGTGCCATCCCGGTTACCGATGTCGCCGCGCTGCGGGCCGCGGGTACCGACTTCCGCGTACTGGCGGAACGCGGCGTCGAGATTTTCTTCACCCAGGTATTCACCCACAATTTTTTTCACGCCGACATGCATCCCGGCAATATCTTCGTGGATGTCCGGGAGCCGCGCCGACCGAGCTATGTCGCGGTGGACTGCGCCGTCATCGGCATCCTGTCCGACAGCGATCAGTACTACCTGGCGCGCAATATGCTGGCCATCTTCCGCCGCGACTACCGCCAGGTGGCGGAACTGCATTTACAGTCCGGCTGGGTACCCGAAGGCACTCCGGTGGTCGAACTCGAAAGCGCGGTGCGGACCGTGTGCGAGCCCCGCTTCCAGCGGCCGCTGAAGGACATCTCCCTCGCCTATCTGCTGATCGATCTGTTTCGCGTCGCGCGGCGCTTCGACGCCGAAATCCAGCCCTCGCTGGTACTGCTGCAAAAGACCCTGCTCAACATCGAAGGCCTGGGGCGCCAACTCTATCCGGATCTCGACCTGTGGCAGACCGCGCATCCGTTTCTGGAGCGCTGGCTGCGCGAACGTTTCAAACCGACGCGGCTGCTCGAACGGCTGAAACGCCACGGTCCGGAATGGCTGGAACAGTTCCCGCAGGTGCCGCAACTGATGTTCGACACCCTCAAGCGTGTGGATGGAATCGAGCACGCACTCCGCGAACGCGCGCAGGCCGCGCCGCCCGCGGGCCTGCGCAACGCCACCCTGGGCGCACTCTGCGTCGGAGCGGCCGTGGGCATGCTGTTTGCGACCAGCCCGGTGGCCGAAGACACCCTGAAGGCCGCCAGCCTGGTGCTGGCCGGGCTCGGCGTCCTCCTGTTGCTGACCCGGCGAAGCTGGGATAATCGCCGCCCGCCCCGGTGATGCCATGACCAGCGACGCCTCCCCTACCCGGTTTCTCGATGGCATCGCCTGGAATGCCGATGGTCTGGTGCCGGCGATCGCCCAGGACGCCACCACGGGCGCGGTGTTGATGCTCGCCTGGATGAACCGGGAGTCGCTCGCCCTGACACTGCGGGAACGGCGCGCTGTGTACTGGTCGCGCTCTCGTGGGCGGCTGTGGCGCAAGGGCGAAGAGTCCGGCCATGTGCAGCGACTGATCGACATCCGCCTCGACTGCGACGGCGATACCCTGCTGCTGAAGGTGGAGCAGGTGGGCGGAATCGCCTGCCACACCGGCCGCCCGTCCTGTTTTTACAACGAATTCCGCGCCGGACAATGGCAGCCGGACAGCCCGGACCCCACAGGTGGAGGCGCCACATCATGAGCGATGTCCTGACTCAGCTGACCACCGTGCTTGCGGCGCGCCGCCAGGCCGATCCGGAGGTGTCCTATGTGGCGCGCCTGCATCGCGATGGACTCAATAAAATTCTGGAGAAGCTCGGCGAGGAATGCACGGAGACCCTGCTCGCCGCCAAGGACGCCGAGCGCAGCGGTGACACCCGCGCCCTGGTCGCGGAAACCGCTGATCTGTGGTTTCACTCGCTGGTAATGCTGGCCCACCTCGGCGAGAATGCCGAGGCTGTACTGGCGGAGTTGGCGCGCCGTTTCGGCGTTTCCGGGCTGGACGAAAAAGCCAGCCGCAACCAATAACCGGAGTCAAACATGGGACTGGGTGGTATCCACATCTGGCACTTGCTCATCCTGCTGGTGATCGTAATGTTGGTGTTCGGCACCAAGCGGCTGGGCAGCCTGGGCAGCGACCTCGGCAACGCGATAAAGGGATTCCGCGGCGCCATGAGCGACGAAAAGGACAAAGGCAAAGAGCCCGAAAAAGTGGCCAATGACCTCAAGGGCGATGCCCATGCGCGGGAAACCGCGGAAACCGACACCCACAAGAATTCCTGACCCGGGCACGAGTCGGTATCCTCAGCCGGAGTAAAGGCGTTGCCCGACATTGGATTTTCCGAGCTCCTGCTGGTGATCGTGATCGCCCTGGTGGTGATCGGCCCCAAGCGCCTGCCTGAAGCAGCGCGGTTTCTCGGCTACTGGACCGGCAAACTCCGGCGCATGCTGCAAAACGCCCGCGCCGACATGGAGCGGGAACTGGGCATCGACGACATCAAGCGCGAAGTTCACAACCAGCTGCGGCTGGAGGAGCTGGATGCGGAGCGCAAGCAGGTCGAGGAAACCTTCCGGCGCAGCCAGAACCAGCCGCCCACACCGCTGCCACCCGCGCCACCGGTCGACCCGGACACCATGGATTTCATCGACGAAGAACTTCCGGAACCCAACACGGGAGCCACGACAGGCTCCACATCAGAAGCCATCGCCAGCGGCGGCAAGTCCCCGCAACCATGAGTGAAGCCCCGGACACCGATCGGGAAACCCCCCTGGTCGAACACCTGATCGAATTGCGCAACCGGCTGCTGCGCTGTGTGCTGGGAATCGGCCTGATGTTCGCCGGCACCTTCCCCTTTGCCAACCGGATCTACGATTACGTGTCGGCACCGCTGCGCGTCTATCTTCCGCAAGGCTCATCCATGATCGCCACGGATGTGGCCGGGCCGTTCTTCGCACCCGTCAAACTGGCTTTTGTCACCGCCGTCCTGGCCGCCATGCCGGTGATTCTCTACCAGACCTGGGCCTTCATCGCGCCCGGTCTCTACAAGCGGGAACGCCACATCGTGCTGCCGCTGTTCGCCTCCAGCGTCCTGTTGTTCTACGGCGGCATGGCCTTCGCCTACTACCTGGTGTTTCCGCTGATTTTCGGGTTCTTCACCCACGTCGGGCCGGAACATGTCGCGGTGATGACGGATATCACCCGCTACCTGGATTTCGTGCTGAAGCTGTTTTTCGCCTTCGGATTCACCTTCGAGATTCCCGTCGCGGTGGTGATCCTGAGCTGGACCGGACTGGTCAATCCGCAAACCCTGGCGGATAAACGGCCCTACGTTATCGTGGGCTGCTTTACGGTGGGGATGCTGCTGACGCCGCCCGATGTGTTCTCGCAGACCATGCTGGCGGTACCCATGTGGTTGCTGTTCGAACTGGGCATAGTGTGCGGACGCTGGATCTACCGCACCAAGACTCCCGACGAAGAAACCACCGCCTTGGTCGACGAGGGCAACTGATCGAGTACCCGGTCAGCGGCCGTTGGTCGCCGACAGACAGGCGCCCAGCTCAGCCGATCGCACCTGCCGCCCGCAGCGCCGCGATATCGGCTTCGGAACAACCCACAGATTTCAGCACTTCGTCGGTATGTTCACCCAGCGCCGGCGCCGGTCGGCGCACGGTGCAGGGCTCGCCCGCGAAAATGGCCGCCGGCCGCGTCTGGCGCAGGCGTCCGCCACGCGGATCGTCGTACTCGATCAATGCGCCGGCATGGCGGACACGCGGATCCTCGATCACCTCATCGAGGGTATTCACCTTGCCGCAGGGAACACCCTCGCGATCCATGCGGGCCACCACCTCGGCAGTGGTCAGAGTGCGCGTCTTGCCCTCAAAGGCCACCAATAGATCGGTGTAGTTGCTGAAGCGCTCGAAAATCGATGCAAACCGGTTTTCGTGGACCAGGTGCGGCAATTCCAGCGCCCGACAGGCGCCCTTGAACTCCTCGTCACCCACCACGATGGTAGTGACGAAACCGTCGGCGGTCTCCAGCACCCGATAGAACTCCGCCAGCAGCGGTTTCGGCTGAAACCCCTCCGCACCCACGAAACCGTGGTTCCAGAAGACATCCGGCCACAGGAATTGCAGGCTCGCTTCCAGCATCGACACTTCGATATGGTGGCCGCGAATGCGACCCGAAGCGCGCGCGAACAGCGCGGAAGAAATGGCCTGGGCCGTGGTCAGCGCCGCGATCTTGTCGCTCGCAATCGTCTTCACGAGCTGGGGTTTTCCCCCATGGCCCTGGACGGCGGCAAAACCCGCCGTCACCTGGATCACCGGATCGTAGACACGCTGGTGCGCCGCCGGCCCGTCCGGACCAAAACCGGAAATCGACACATAGATGAGATCGGGATTGATGTCGTGCAGATCTTCGTACCCGTAGCCACTGCGGTCTAGGGCGCCCGGGCGCGAGTTCTGCACGAACACGTCGGCGGTCTTGATAAGCTCATACAGCCGCGGCCGCAACTCCGGACTCTTGAGATCGACCGCCAACGAGCGCTTGTTGCGGTTCATGGCGGCGTTGTAGCCGGTCACGCCGCCGCGCACGCCACCCACATAACGCGAGGGGTCGCCGCCGCCGACGGTTTCAAGCCGGATCACATCGGCACCCTGGTCCGCCAGAATCCCGGTCGCGAAAGGCCCTGAAGCATTGGTGGTCACTTCAACGATGCGAACGCCCTTGAGTGGTTCCACGGTTATTCCTCCGCTGTTTATTGTTGTCGCGTTTTATCTATTTCCTGCCGCGGCATCCCTTTTCAGTGGCCAGGATTCATCGGACGCACACCCGGCCTCGCGACCGGGTTAATCCTGTTCAGAGCGCCCCCATCCTCCAGGCAAACAGCAGGGCAAAACCGCTGATCAAGCTGACGACGATCCACAATACCAGCAGCAATCGCAGCGGACGAAATGGCTGACGCTCGACCTGATGAATCGGGGAATTGAGATATTCCCGCACCCGCGCGAGATCCTCTTCCGATAACTTGGACTTCTCGATCATCGTACAACTCCGCCGCTGGACTCCCGGGAGCCGGGAATATCATTCGAGCAAAAAGGCTTGCTCGCTCATCGCCATCAGTGATCCGGCACCACTCGCCATGGTCGCCACCAAGGTACGGGTACGCGGCAAGATTTTCTGGTAATAAAACGCCGCGGTTTGCAGTTTCGCCTGGTAAAAATCGGTCTCCGCGGTGCCTGCGGCGAGCGCAGCGCTGGCGACCCGCACGGCACGCGCCCACAGATACGCAAGCGTGACGTAGCCAGCGTACATCAGATAGTCGAACGCCGCGGCGCCCATCTCTTCCGGATCTTTGAGGGTGCGAGCGCCGATGTCCCGGGTGATCTGTTCCCACTCCGCCACCAGCTCCGCCAGTGGTTGCACAAACGGCCGCAGCGCCGGATCTTCCGCGCAGTCGCGGCAAAAGGCACTGATGCGCTGAAGATGGGGTACAAGCACGGCACCCTGCGTGGCCAGGACCTTGCGCCCGAGTAAATCGATCGCCTGAATCCCGTTGGTGCCCTCGTAGATCATGGCGATGCGGGAGTCGCGCAGATTCTGCTCCATACCCCACTCGCGGATATAGCCGTGGCCGCCCAACACCTGGACGCCGAGGCTCGCGGCTTCGAATCCGACTTCGGTGCAAAACGCCTTGGCGATGGGTGTCAGCAGCGCCAACATCTCTTCGCCGCGCTGGCGTTCGGCGGGATCTTCGGCCAGATAGGCAATATCCACTTCCCGGGCCAGGTACTGAATCAGGAGCCGGGTGCCTTCCGCGAAGGCCTTGATGGTAAGCAGCATGCGCCGCACATCGGGATGCACGATGATGGGGTCGGCGGGGCCCGCGGGATTCTTCGGCCCGCTCAGTGAGCGCATCTGCAAGCGCTCGCGGGCGTAGCGCACCGCGCCCTGCAAGGCGCGTTCGGCGTGGGCCACGCCCTGCACGGCAGTGCCGATGCGCGCGATATTCATGAAGGTGAACATGGCGTTCAGGCCGCGGTTGGGCTCGCCCAGCAGAAAACCGCGCGCATTATCGAAGTTGATGACCGCGGTCGCGTTGCCGTGAATGCCCATCTTGTGTTCGAGCGAACCGCAGGAAACGCCGTTGGCGGCGCCCGCATTGCCGGCCGCGTCCGGCAGCCGCTTGGGCACCGCGAACAGCGAAATACCCTTGGTGCCGGGCGGCGCATCGGGGAGCCGCGCCAGTACGATATGCACGATGTTCTCCGCCATATCGTGCTCGCCGGAGGAGATGAAAATCTTGGTGCCGTTGATGCGGTAGCTGCCATCGGCCTGGGGGTCGGCGCGGGTGCGCAGCAAACCCAGGTCGGTGCCGGCGTGGGACTCGGTCAGGCACATGGTCGCCGTCCACTCGCCCGAAATGGTTTTGGGAAGGTAGATTTTTTTCAGTTCGTCACTGGCGTGGGCGGTGATGGTGAGCCGTCCGCCCTTGGCCAGAAACGGGTACATGCTCCAACCCCAGTTGGCGGCACCGACGAACTCGTTGAGCACGCTCTCCAGGGAGGGCGGCAAACCCTGACCGCCGTATTCCACCGGGCCGGTGAGCGCGGGCCAGCCGCCTGCCATGTACTTGGCATAGGCCTCCCTGAAGCCCGCCGGGGTGCGCACACCCTCCGGACTCCAGGCACAGCCCTCTTCGTCGCCACTGCGCCACAGCGGGGCGATTTCCTCTTCACAAAGCTTGGCAACCGCCTCGTATATGGCCGTCACCAGCTCGGCAGTCATCTCTTCGCAGCCGGGCAGACGCTGCCACAGCGCGGGAAAATCCAGCACCTCCTCGCGGACGAACTGCATGTCCCGAACCGGTACCTTGTAATCCGACATCATCAATCTCCAGGTTCGTTGGCGCGCCCAGTTTAGGCAAGCTTGGCGGCAGGGAACAGCACTCGCCGGCAGTTTCCGGCGACTCCGCGGACTAGGGTTTAGTGCGATCAGCGGGCAAGGCACGCCAGGCAACGGCGAGCGCGTCCACCAAGGCGTCCACCTGCGCCGCGCTATGCGCCGCGCTCAGCGCGATGCGCAATCGGGCCGTACCCCGTGGCACCGTCGGCGGGCGGATCGCCCCTACCCAGTGACCCGCCTCGCGCAGCCGTTCGGCCATGGCCAGTACGCGTCCGTCATCGCCGACCGGCACCGGCTGGATGGGCGTCATCGATGGCAACAGCGGAATTCCCAGCGCTGCCGCCCGGGCGCGAAACCGCGCGATCAACGCGCGCAGATGCTCGCGGCGCCAACCTTCGTCCCGTAGCAGACGCAGGCTGGCCCGGGTGGCGGCGGCCACCGCGGGTGGCAACGCCGTAGTGTAGATATAAGTGCGGCCAAACTGGATCAGCGTTTCGATCAGTGTCTCGCTGCCGGCGACAAAGGCGCCGAACGTGCCGAAGGCTTTGCCGAGCGTGCCGATCAGGATTGGCACCTCATCGAGACTGAGACCCAGCTCCTCGACGATGCCGCCACCGCTGCGACCCAGCACGCCGAAGCCGTGGGCGTCGTCGACCATCAGCCAGGCACCGCGCGCATCGGCGCGGGCCGCCAGCGCGCGCAGCGGCGCCAGGTCACCATCCATGCTGAACACACCGTCGGTGGCGATCAGGGTGCGGCGCAGCCCGGCCGGCGCGAGCAGGCGATCCAGAGCATCCAGATCGCCGTGGGGATAGCGCTCGAAGCGCGCGCGACAGAGAAAGCCACCGTCCAGCAGCGAGGCGTGGTTGAGGCGGTCCTGCAGCAGCAGATCGCCCGGCCCCATGAGGGCGTTGATGGCGCCCATATTGGCCATATAACCGGTCGAGAACAGCAGCGCCCGCGGCCGCCCGGTAAAGGCCGCAAGTTCTTCTTCCAGAGCCTGGTGCTCGCGGCTGTGGCCGCTGATAAGGTGGGAAGCGCCGCTGCCCACCCCGAACGTTTCGGCGGCACGGACAAAGGCGGCAATGACGTCGGGATGATTGGCAAGTCCCAGGTAGTCGTTGCTCGCGAAATTCACACAGGCGCGACCGCCGACCCGCACGTGCGCACCTTGCGGAGTCTCCAGGGTCAGGCGGCGCCGATACAGTTTCTCGATCTGGCGTGCCTCCAGGGCAACGCGCAATTCCCGGTCGGGCGAGGTCACCCGGTGCGGGCCGCCGCGTCGTACCAGAGCCCGACCGGGGCCTGGCTTTGATACAGGGGAGCCTCTGCCTGTTGCGCGACCGGGCCGGCTTCGGGCTGGATGCCGAGACGGGCAAACAGCGTGCGGTCCGCGTCGGCATCCGGATTGGGCGTGGTGAGCAGCTTCTCGCCGTAGAAAATCGAGTTGGCCCCGGCGAAAAACGCCAGCGCCTGGGTCTGCTCGTTCATGGCCTCGCGACCGGCGGACAGCCGCACATGGGACGCCGGCATCAGGATGCGCGCGACCGCGATGGTGCGGACGAAGTCGAACGGATCCAACGCCTGTGCATCCGCCAGCGGCGTCCCGACGACCGGCACCAACTGATTGATGGGCACGGATTCGGGATGGGTCGGCAGGTTGGCGAGTTGCACCAGCAGCCCGGCGCGATCCGCGAGGGCCTCGCCCATGCCGAGAATACCGCCGGCACATACCTTCATGCCGGCGCGGCGCACCCGCTCGAGCGTCTCCAGCCGATCCTGGTACGTGCGGGTGGTGATGATCTCGCCGTAATACTCCGGCGAGGTATCCAGATTGTGGTTGTAGTAGTCGAGGCCCGCGTCAGCCAGCGCTTGCGACTGGGTTTCGGACAACATGCCCAGCGTCATGCAGGTTTCCAGACCCAGGGCTTTCACCGCGCGGACCATGTCCAGGACGGCGGGCAGATCGCGGTCGTGGGGAGAGCGCCAGGCGGCGCCCATGCAGAAACGGGTGGCGCCCTGGGCGCGCGCGGCCCGGGCGCGCTCGACCACGGCTTCCAGTTCGAGCAGTTTCTCCCGCTCGAGGCCGGTATCGTAACGGGCGCTCTGGGGACAGTATTTGCAATCTTCCGGACAGGCGCCGGTCTTGATCGACAACAGCGTGCTCACCTGGACGGTATTGGGATCAAAGTACTGACGGTGAACGGTTTGCGCGCGAAACAGCAGCTCGTTGAAGGGCAGCGCGAACAGCGCCAGGGCTTCGGCTCGGGTCCAGTCGTGGCGGATCGCGGTCATCGGGAGTCTCGGTTGCGCGGCGGGCAGGATCGGGGAATCATATCCACCGACACCCCGCTGTCAACCGCAACCAAGGATCGAGGTTAACAACGCTCAGGACCGCATGGATGCGCTCGCTCTCGTTCACCCTGTTCCCCGGCCGCTGCCTGCTGTGCGGCAACCCGAGCCGCCGCGCGCTCGATCTGTGCGCGCCCTGCGAAACCGAGCTGCCGTATCTCGACAGTGCCTGTGGGCAATGCGCCCTGCCGCTGCCCGTGCCGGGAACCTGCGCCCAGTGCCAGCAGCACCCGCCCCCGTTTGCGATCAGCGTGGTGCCCTGCCGCCACGCCTTTCCGGTCGCTCACATGATCCAGCGCCTCAAATACGGCGGCGAACTGGCGCAGGTCGCGCCCCTGGCGGGCCTGCTGGCCAAGGCGCTGCGGCAGCGGCCGGAACCCCTGCCGCAAGCTTTGGTACCGGTGCCGCTGCACTGGCGGCGCCAGGCCACGCGGGGATTCAATCAGGCGCTGGAGCTGGCACACCAACTCAGTAAAACCCTGGCCATTCCCGTGCGCACCGATCTGGTCCGCCGCGCCCGCGCGACGCCGCCTCAGGTCGGCATGGCGCGGACCGAGCGCCGCCGCAACCTGGCGCGCGCCTTCGTCGCCGGCGCGGTGCCGATGCCCGAGCACATCGCGCTGATCGACGATGTCGTCACCACCGGCAGTACCGTGGAAGCTCTCGCCCGCTGCCTGGGACAGGCTGGTGCGGCGCGGATCGAGGTCTGGGCCATCAGCCGCGCCCTGTTGGCAAATTAGCGCGGCGGGCCGGATAATGCGGCGATGACGCGCACCCATCGGCAATGCAGCTCCGCCAGTCCGCAGAAAACTCCCTGCAACGAATCCCTGTGGCAGACGGTGGTCGCCGAAGTCCGTGAGCAAGTCAAGGCGGAACCGCTGCTGGCCAGCTTTCTGCACAGCACCATACTCAACCACCGGGATCTGTCCGCCGCACTCAGCTTCCACCTCGCCAACAAGCTGCACAGCGACATCACCCCCGCGCTCATGCTGCGGGAGATTTTTGACGACGCCTTTGCCGGCCAGCCCGACATCATCGACAGCGCGCGCTGTGACATCATCGCCACCTACGAGCGCGATTCCGCCTGCCGGGATTTCTCGACTCCGCTGCTTTATTTCAAGGGTTTTCATGCGCTGGCCGCGCATCGGGTATCGCACTGGCTGTGGCAAAACCGGCACCGCAACCTGGCGCTGGTGCTGCAAAACCGCATCTCCGTAACCTTCGGCGTCGATATCCACCCGGCGGCCCGCATCGGCAAGGGCATTTTGCTGGATCACGCCACCGGCCTCGTGATCGGCGAAACCGCCGTGGTCGAGGACGGCGTCTCCCTCATGCAGTCGGTCACCCTGGGCGGCACCGGCAAGGAGACCGGCGACCGTCATCCCAAGATCCGCCGTGGCGTGCTGGTCGGACCGGGCGCGAAAATCCTCGGCAATATCGAAGTCGGTGAAGGCGCCAAGATCATCGCCGCCAGCGTGGTGCTGCAATCGGTGCCGGCACACGCCATCGCCGCCGGAGTACCTGCCCGGGTAATCGGAACGATCACCGATGAACCCGCGCGCAAGATGGATCACGGCCTTGAGGGTTGTAGCGGACTGTAGCGAACTGCCAGACCGGCGGCGCTACCCCTCCGGGAACGCCAGCACCTCGCGGATATGCGACGCACCCAGTAGCTGCATGAGCAAGCGGTCAACACCCAGGGCGACGCCGGCGCAGGCCGGCAAGCCCGCCTCCAGCGCTGCCAAAAGCCGTTCATCGGCCGGCCGAACCGGCTTGTCCAACACCCTGCGCAGTTCAGCGTCCACCGCGAAGCGGCGGCGCTGCTCTGCGGCATCGGTAAGCTCCCAGTAACCGTTGGCCAGTTCGACCCTGTCGAGGAACACCTCGAAACGCCGCGCCACGGGCACCCCATCCGGAGTATCCACCACCCGCGCGAGTGCCGCCTGGCAGACCGGGTAATCGGTGACGAACACGACGCCCGCCGGCAACCGGGGCTCCACCCGCAGGCTGAACAGCAGATCCAGGCAGATGGCGCGGGGCTCGTGCCGCCAGCTGAGTTCGGGCTGCCCCGCCGCTTCCGCGGCCAGCCTGCGGAGGCGGATATCGTCCGCACTGTGAGGATCGACTCCCAGGGCATCGCGAAAGCATGTTCTATACTCCAGCCGCGGACAGGGCGCCGCGCCCGCCGCGCCCAGATCGCGCAGCAGGGCTTCCACTTCGTCCATCAGGCCGCGGTCGTCCCAGTCGGGCCGATACCATTCCAGCAGGGTGAATTCCGGATTATGAAAACGACCCTGCTCGCCGGCGCGAAACGCCTTGCCGAGGTAATAGATCGGCGCTGAATGGACGGCAAGCAACCGTTTCAGAAAATACTCGGGCGAACTCTGAAGGTACCCGAGCGGCTCGCCGGCCACCACCAGGTTGTCGATATGCACATCCGTGACACCGGCGAGACCGAGCACCGGCGCCTCGATTTCCAGCACGTCGCGGGCCGCAAAGAACGCGCGAATCCCGGCCAGCAACCGTGCCCGTCGTCGCAGGGCACCGAATGGCGCCGAAGGTCGCCAGTCCGTCATCGCACGCGCCCCATGAAAAAGGGCGGCTGCAGCCGCCCTTTTTCCGAATCATCCAAATCTGCCACCCTCACTCCCGGGCCCGGCTCAGGTATTCGCCGGTGCGCGTATCGACTCGCACCACGTCCCCGACATTGAGAAACAGCGGTACTTTGACCACCGCGCCGGTCACCAGCTTGGCGGGCTTGGTGCCGCCGGTCGCGGTGTCACCCCGCATGCCGGGATCGGTCTCGGCGATTTCCAGTTCGACGTGGTTGGGCGGCGTCACGGCCAGCGGCATCCCGTTGTAGAGCGTCACCACGCAGTTGTCCTGCTCCCGCAGCCAGCGCGCCGCATCACCGACAGTCATTGCGTCAGCCTGACACTGCTCAAACGTCTCGGGCGTCATGAAGTGCCAGTACTCGCCATCGTTGTAGAGGTACTGCATCGTCACATCGATCACGTCTGCGCCTTCGAGGCTGTCGCCCGACTTGAAGGTGCGCTCCCAGACCCGTCCGGTCCTGAGATTGCGCAGGCGCACGCGGTTGAAAGCCTGCCCCTTGCCCGGCTTGACGAATTCGTTTTCGAGGATGGAGCAGGGATCACCGTCCAGCATCACTTTCAGGCCGGAGCGGAATTCACTGGTAGAATAGACCGCCATTCAGGTTTCCTTATTTCTTTCCGGATCAATGCGAGCCGGGCCAATTCGAGGGCCGCCATGATACAGCAGCGCGTCGCGGCGTGGCAGTCGCTCGACTGGCACGAGGAACTCGCAGCTGCCGTAAGGGACCCGCACGAACTGGCCGCCTTGCTCGATCTGTCGCTCTCGGATCTGGGCATTTCGGACTCCGCCAATGCCCAATTTCCGCTGCGTGTACCGCGTCCTTACATCGCCCGCATGGCGCGCGGCGATCCCCGCGATCCACTGCTGCTGCAAGTGCTCCCGGCACACGCCGAGATGATCGCGGCGCCCGGCTACGGCGAGGATCCACTGGAGGAGCGCGCCGCCAACCCGGTCCCGGGGCTCGTCCACAAGTATTTTGGCCGTGTGCTGTTGATCCTGAGCCCGGCGTGCGCCATCCACTGCCGCTACTGTTTCCGCCGTCATTTCGACTACGCCGCGAACACGCCGGGGCGCGCCGGCTGGCAGGAAGCGCTCGACTACATCCGTCGCGACGCATCGATCACCGAAGTCATTTACAGTGGGGGCGATCCCCTCGCCGCCGGCGATCCCCTGCTCGCCTGGTTGACCGAACAACTCGCTGCGATCCCCCATCTGATGCGCTTGCGCGTGCATACCCGCCTGCCCGTGGTCATTCCCGCCCGCATCGATGCCCAATGCCTGGCCTGGCTGACCGGCACCCGCCTTCAGACCAGCCTGGTATTGCATGTCAACCACGCCAACGAGCTGGACTCGGAGGTCGCCACCGCAGTCGGCCTGTTGCGCGGGTCCGGCGTGACGGTGCTGAACCAGTCCGTGCTGCTGGCCGGCGTCAACGATTGTGCGGACCGCCTGACCCAACTCAGCGAAAGGCTGTTTGCAGCGGGAATACTTCCGTATTATCTTCATTCGCTCGACCGGGTTCAGGGCGCCGCCCACTTCGCCGTCGATCAGGCGCGGGCGCTGAGTCTCCATCGCGCAATGCGAGCGCGGCTGCCGGGGTATCTGGTGCCGCGACTGGTCGAGGAGATACCCAACATGCCTTACAAAAGCCCCGTAAGCTGACAGTCAGATGCTCTGTACTGCTGAACTCCCCAGGAAAGTCAGTGAAGTGATGGAACAACTCCCAGTACAAGATCGTCAGCTGGACGATATTCTCGCCCGTCTCGCCCGTGCTGACGATGCCGTTACGGTGCTGGACGAACAGCTCGCTCCCGTGGACTTGCCCGGCGGTATTGAAGGCATCGAGAGGCTGTCCCCGGAAATGCGCGCGGCCGCGCTGTATCGCCACCTCCGCGAAATCCGCGCCACAGGTGTGGGACCGCGGCTCCGGCTGGAGCGCGTGGTCGATCTCAGCCCCCTGATAGTGGAAACCGTCAGTGCGCTGATGGTACGGCCCGTGACGACGTCAGACCGGCGCATGGCGATCTCCATGCCCATTGCCCTGCTGAAATGTCGCTACGACATCAAACGGCAAGCCGTGGTACAGAGCGTGCGCCAACCGCGCGCGGACGCTTCACTGGTGGCGGACTCGGTGCTCGCAACCTTCACTGCACTATTCAATCTCCTGGTGTGTTACTGGATCCAGCGCTTGCCGCCGCCGGAGCGATTTTGGGGCGAACTGCACGCGCTCTACCAACTGGCCGGTCATGTTGGCTCGGACAGCCGGGGGCAGACGATGACCGTGGCGACGCTCAAGGAAATCCGCAATGCCTATCTGAAGCCGTTGTTACTGGGCAGCCTGGGTCCCGCCCGCTTCAACGTTGGAGAAATCAGGCAACTGGTCGGCTTTGTCGAAGAGCATGTGTCGCTGGCCCGACTCGGCGCACCCGACGGCCTGTTCAGTATCGACCCCGAGTGCGCTCGACCTCCGACCTACGCGGTGCGGGATAAAGCCAAAGACCGCAGCGTATCCCTGTGCACGCGCGGACTGGTCAGCATTCTCGACAATCCCAAAATCAACCTGAGTCCATCCCTCAGGGAGGATCTGCGCCGCTACTGGAGCAGCGAACAACTACGCTCCGAATATCATCAGCGCACCGACGAGCGTGTAGAGATCGCATTTGGTCTCGAAGCGGCGCATCAATTATTGACCGGCTGCGTCGACGATGACGACTTTCTCGGCCATCTGGGCGCCCAGGACACCGGACAGAGAGCGATCCCACAATCGCCCATAGAACTGCATTCGGCCACCTGCATCGATCGCAGTCTTTCCGGTGCGCGACTCCAGATGGCGGGGGCCCCGGAGGCACTGCGCCCGGGGGAACTGATCGCACTGTTACTGCCCGGCGCACCCCAGTGCCGGCTCGGCATTGTTCGCTGGACGCAGCTCACGCCCAAGCTGGACTCGGTTGCGGGAATCCAGTGGCTACCCGATGCAAGCCGTCCCTGCGGTACCGCGGCAATGGCGGGAAAGCGCACCTCGACGCCCTACTTCAGGAGCTTTCTGATCCCGGCCGCGCCGCCCCATGGTACCTGGGAACTGCTCGCGCCCACCGGCATTCTGAAAACCGGCAATCACCTCCATCTCGTCACCCACGAAGGCGAAATGGATCTGTCGGTCACCGAGGTCGCCGACATGACTTTTCATGTCTCCCGCTTCCGTACCGAGGTCCGGTGACGCCGGGTCCGGGTGGCCTACCCGCGACGGCCTCCCCGCTTCAGAAAATCGAGGCCGGCCTGACAGCGCCGCATTCCTAATCGCCTTTATCGCCAATTTCTGATCCGGGAACAAACACTTCGCTCCTGTATTTCGTGTAGCCTGGATTAACCCTTACAATGCGCCCGGGCAGGACTCCGGCTGCGGCGAACCAGCGAGCGCGAAGCCCGGCCAGTGCACAGCACCACAAAATACGTGCGCGGCCATGCGGCGGTCCGATAACATCCAGCCACAAGTGGCAATTCAACCCGGTAATGGTGCATTGAAGGTACTGACTACCCTTGCAGACCAGGTCGACAAGCTCGCGAGCCTGCTCCGGAGCAACACCGAGGAAATCGATCTCCGGGTAATCGAAACCGCGGACCTGGATGCAACCACCCACGACGCCGAACTACTGCTGGCCGCCTATACCAGCGACGCCGACCGTGCGCTGGCACGCGCCCTGCTCGGCCGTTTCAAAAATCTCGCGCTGGACATTCCCGTCATTTTGCTGGTTGCCCTTCCCGACCGTGAGCGCATTGTCGAGGGACTTCGTATCGGCGCCGAGGATGTCATCCTGCTCGACGACGATCAGCATCTTCTGCGG
Organism: uncultured Gammaproteobacteria bacterium; assembly: GCA_963708735.1. GTDB lineage: Bacteria > Pseudomonadota > Gammaproteobacteria > Pseudomonadales > Porticoccaceae > JAGPUQ01. The sequence continues at coordinate 37,297 of CAVPTW010000039.1, read as the reverse complement.
GTCATCAAGCGCGCCCGTTCGGCGCGTGCCGAGCGCCAGAAACGCAACTTCTGGCAACATCAGTTCGCGGCATCCGAGCGACGCTGCGAGCGCCTGATGGACAGCTCCCGCGACGCCATCGCCCTGATCAGTGATGGTGTATATACCTATGTCAACGATGCTTACGCCCGCATGCTCGGTCATCACGCCACCGAGGATCTGATCCTGTCGCCGGTAATCGACAGCGTCCACCCGGACCACCACCGGGAATTGAAACCCCTGATGAAGCCGTTGTCGGCCGCCGAGCCGATCCCGTCCGAGCGCAAGACCTTCCGCATGCTCGGCAGCAATGGCACGGATTTCCCCATCGAAATGCAGATAGGCCAGATCCACTACCAGGGCGAGCCAGTGGTACAGTTGATCGCCTACCAGAATGATCTCGCGGTACAGCCCGGATTTTCCGGCGCGGGACCTGCACCGGACGGCACCGAAGGGGAGCCGGCGCTGATCGAGTGCCGGCAGGTCAACCTCGAGCGCATGACGGACTATATCCACCGGGCAATGCGCGAAGTCGCGGACACTCAGCGCCCCTGGCTCCTTCACTATGTACGGATTGACGAATTCGATAGCCTGCAGGGAGACTCCGGCGTCCACACGGCGGAAGCGGCAATGTTCGCCGCGTGGCAATTTCTGCGCACCCAGCTGGACCCGTCCGTCCCGCTGGGACGGGTGAGGGACAATGCGTTCCTGTTTCTGACCTCGGATCGTACCCCCGCGGATGCGCGCCAGGGCGCTGAGACCCTGTGCCAGAATCTGGATCGCGAAGTCTTTGATCTCGGCGAACTCAGTGTGAATCTGCACTTCAGTCTGGGTATTACCGCGATCGACGATGATGTGGAACAACCGACCAACTGGATGGATCGCTGCCTGAAGGCGGTGCGCGCGCTGGATACCGAGGGAAGCGCCGGCACCAGCACCCGAGTGCGGCTATTCGAGGATCTTTATCCCACCAGCCTCGGCAGCCTGAATGAAGAGCACAACCTCAAACAGTTTGTGCGCCAGATGCTGGAGCAAAAAATGCTCGGACTGGTGTATCAGCCCATCGTCGCCCTACAGCATCAGGCACACGAGGATTTCGAGGTCTTCACCCGGCAGACCATCGCCGAACTCCCGCCCGGCATTCCCCAGGACCTGTTCCGGCGTGCGTTTCGTACCAATGTTGCCGGAGATCTGGATCGCTGGGCCATCCTCGAGTCCTTCAAGGCGCTGAAAAACAGGCTCGCCAGCCACCCCAACACGCGGTTGTTCCTGAAAATCAGTGCCGTGTCGCTGCGCGACACGAGCTTCATTCCCTGGCTCAGAATTTCCTTTCAGGCCGCAGGACTGACATCGAAACATCTGGCGTTCCAGATCGAGGAAAAGGATGTCAGCCTGGCTGTCGCCAGCACCCGCAACCTGTCGGCACAACTCCGCAGCCTGGATATTCCGCTGGGACTGACCCACTACGGACTGTCCAGTTCACCCGGCCGGATTTTTGCCGACCTGCAGTTCGACTTCGCCAAACCCGACCAGTCCCTGGTGCTCCGCGCCGGCACCAGCACTGAGGGTGTCGAACAGTTGAGCGCCTGCATCACCGCCGCCAAGGCGGCAGGAGTCAGCGTCATCGTGCCCTTCGTCGAGGACGCCTCGATCATCCCGCTACTGTGGAAGCTCGGGGTCGACCATATTCAGGGCTACTACATCCAGAGTCCCGGCCCGACCATGGATTACGATTTCAGCGGTCAGGAATGAGGTGTGCGTGCATCCTGATCGCTGATTCCCATCAGATAAAGAATGCTGTCGAGCCCGAGCTGGGAGATCGACTGCTTGGCACTGGCCCGCACGATGGGCTTGGCCCGGAACGCAATGCCCAGCCCCGCGACCCCCAGCATCAGTAAATCATTGGCGCCATCGCCGACCGCGATCGTCTGTTCCAGGCTGATTCCCTCACGCGCCGCCAGTTGCCGCAGCAGTTCAGCCTTGCGCGCTGCATCGACGATTTCACCACGAACCTCGCCGGTGACCACGCCATCGCGAATTTCCAGCTCGTTGGCGAACAGATAATCGATGCCGAGCCTTGCCTGGATGCGCTCGCCGATGCAGCTGAAGCCGCCGGACAGAATGGCGGTCTTGTACCCGAGTTTTTTCAGGGTGGTGATCAGGTGCTCGGCTCCCTCGGTGAGCGTCAGACCGGCATAGACAGTGTCCAGCACCGTTTCCGGCAAGCCCTTCAACAGCGCAAGCCGCTCCCGAAAACTCGCGCGAAAATCGAGCTCCCCGCGCATCGCGCGTTCGGTAATTGCCGCCACCTGAGGCCCAACGCCGGCGCGCAATGCCAGTTCGTCGATCACCTCGTTTTCGATCAGCGTCGAATCCATGTCGAACGCCACCAGCCGGCGATGGCGGCGGAAAATGCTGTCCTCCTGATACGCGATGTCGATATCGAGGGCCGTCGACAGCTCCAGCAGCGATGAGCGGAATTGCACCAGATCCGGCGTCTCGCCGCGCACCGAAAACTCGACGCAGGCCTTGCTGTCGCGCGCGGCGGACTCCAGCGTCACCCGCCCGGAAAGTCGCACGATCTTGTCGATATTGAGTCCGTGCGCCGAGATTACCGCCGTCACCCGCGCGATGTGCTCGGCGAGAATGGCGCGCGCGAGCAGCGTGACGATATGGCGCGGCTTGCCCTGTTGGCCAACCCAGTGGCGATAGGCGGCGTCGGAAACGGGCTCGAAGCGAACTTCGAGCCCCAGCGCGCGCAGGGTGGCGCGCAACTCCTCCATGGCCGCACCCACTTCGCGCTGCTGCGGCACCCAGGCCAGCAGGCCGAGATTCAGGGTGTCGTGAATCACCGCCTGCCCGATATCCAGCACCGTGGCGCCGTGCTGGGCGAGCACCGCCGACACCGCGCTGGTGACGCCGGGACGATCGGGACCGGACACATTGACCAGCAGAATCTCGGTCATTGGCGGCCCGCCGTCTCGTCCTGTCCCGGGACTATCGTCTTCACTCAGCGCGGCTGCATGCGAATGGCGCCATCGATGCGGATGGTCTCGCCATTGATGTAGCCGTTTTCAACGATATGCACGGCCAGTCGGCCGTATTCGCTCGGCTGGCCCAACCGCGCCGGGTTGGGAACGCTGGCGGCGAGCGACGCCCGCACATTGTCCGGCATCGACATCAACAGCGGAGTCGCCATGATGCCGGGGGCGATGGTGTTCACGCGAATGCCGAGCGACGCCAGATCCCGTGCCATCGGCAGGGTCATGCCCACCACCCCGCCCTTGCTGGCGGAATAGGCGCACTGACCGACCTGCCCCTCATAGGCAGCGACCGACGCGGTATGGATGATCACGCCGCGCTCGCCGTTTTCCAGCTCGTTCTTCGCCATCGCGGCCGCCGCGCAGCGCGCCACGTTGAAGCTGCCGGTGAGGTTGATGCCGATGACTTTGGTGAAATCCTCGAGCGGCATGGGCGCGTTGTCGCGGTCGAGAATTTTCTTGGCGGGACCGATCCCGGCGCAGTTGATCAGCACATGGATCGCACCGAATTTGGCAACCACCTGTGCGATGGCCGCTTCCACCGCGGCTGCGGAAGCCACATCGACCGCATGGAACACCGCCCGCTCCCCGCCCAGTTGCGCCACCGCCTCGGCGCCCGCCGCGGCATTGAGATCGAAGATGGCTATCCGCGCGCCCCGGCGCGCCAGTTCATCCACCGTCGCGCGGCCCAAACCCGACGCACCGCCGGTCACCACAGCTACCTTGTCTTGCAAATCCACGGCTGTCTCCTCGCTACTTGAGTAACGTTACCCGGGTAACGTTCGGTTGGAAAAATTGTGCGGTCCCGTTTATACGCCGCCGACGCCAATCCGCAGAAGGTTCGCCGATTGCGCGCTCGCTGCGGGCCGGCCATTGTCGGGAAAACCCCGTAGCCCGGCAACCGCGCCGACGGGCTACACTCGCATGTCACTCCTGTATTGATCGGGTTGCCGCATCCATGCCCAAAGTGTTCATCAGCGCCGAGGCGCTGCTCGCCGCCAGCTTCCGTCTGGCAATCCAGGTCCATGCCAGCGGCTATGTTCCCGATCTCATCCTCGGCATCTGGCGCGGCGGCAGCCCGATTGCGATTGCGGTACACGAGTACTTCGCCTTTCGCGGCCACGCTTGCGAGCACTTCCCGGTACGGGTCAGTTCGTACACCGGGATCGGCACACAGGCTGACCGGATCGCCATCCACGGCCTGCCCTGGCTGCTGCCGCAACTGGCCGACATGCAGCGCCTGCTGGTGGTCGACGATGTGCTGGATACGGGACGCAGCCTGGAAGCGCTGCTGGACACGCTGGGCTCGGTGCCGGGAACACGGGACATCCGCATCGCCTGCCCCTGGTACAAACCGGCGCGCAATCGCACCCGCATCGTCCCGGACTATTACCTGCACGAGACGGCGGACTGGCTGGTGTTCCCCCACGAACTGGTGGGACTCAGCACGGCGGAAATCCGCGCCGGCAAGGGCGCACTGGGTGCCCTGCTGCTGGATCGGGAGTCCTGACCGACGCGGGACGTCCTGTCCTGCGCCGGTCGCCGCCTCAGGCGCTCGCCACGGTCGCGACTCCCGCGGGCAGCGGCTCGGATACCAGCACGCCCTCGGCTTCCAGGGCGGCCACCTCGGCGATCGTCAAACCGGCGAACTGCGAAAATATTTCGCGGTTGTGCTCGCCCAGATAGGGCGCCTGCAGATCCAGCGGCTCGGGAAAGTCGGAGAAGCGCAGGGGAATCCCCGGAATCTGCAGGTCGCCGTAACCGCGGTCGTGGATGGTGCGCACCACCTCGCGTTCGATCAGGTGGGGATGTTCCATGGCTTCGGGCACACTCAGTACCGGCGCCACCGGGACATGCATGTCCTCCAGCAAACGCAGGGCATCGTCGCGATCGTAGTTCCTGAGCCAGTCCTCGATGATGGCGACGATCTCGAGGCGATTCTGGACACGCTTGGCGTTGGTGTCGTAATTGGGGTTGTCCACCAGATCGTCGCGGCCCATGGCCTTGCACAGCGGCACCCACTGCCGGGCCATCACCACCATGAACAGGTAGCCATCGCGACATTTGAACAGCCCGAGCGGCGCGGCCGCGTAATGATGGTGGCCGGAGCGCCTGGGCACGATCTTGCCCTTGCTGCCCGAGTAGGCCTGCACATTGATCTCGTGGCTGTGGAAATAGGCATCCAGCAGCGAGATGTCGATGTACTGTCCGCGCCCGGTCTTGTAGCGATACAGCAGCGCGGCGTTGATGGCGGCGAGCGCATGCACTCCCGCGCTCACATCGCCGATGCCCAGCATCGGAAAATACGGCGGCTGATCGGGATCGCCGATCATGTCCATGACGCCCGACACCGCCATGGCGATGTAATCGAAGCCCGGCAACTCGGACAGCGGACCGGTCTGGCCGAACGCCGAGATCGAGCACATGATCAACTCGGGATTGATCTGACGCGCCACCTCCCAACCCAGCCCCAGCCGCGCAATCGCTCCCGGCGAGAAATTTTCGAGCAGCACATCGCAGGACTTGACCAGTTCCTTGATGAGCGCAAGTCCCTTGGGATTGCGAATATCCACGCAGACGCTTTTCTTGCCGCGATTCTGCTGGATGTAGTAACCGCTGCGGCCGGCGCGACGGTGCGGCAGCTGGTGGGTGGGATCACCGGCGGGCGCGAGCTCCACCTTGATCACCTCGGCGCCCATTTCCGCCAGCAGGCGGGTGGTGGTGGGGCCGGCCAGAAACTGGGTGAAATCCAGTATCCGGTAACCCTCCATCATGTGCTTGGGTTGCATCGTCATTCACCTCTGGCAGCTTGCGAAACCTGGGTTACCGGACTCACACCGGTTTTGAAAACAGCACCTTGCGATTTTCGAGATCCCGCACCAGTTCGGGCGGATACTTCAGAAAGCGCTGGAGAATTTCCGCATTGTGTTCGCCCAACAGCGGCGCCTGAATATTTTCGTCCACTTCGTATTTGGAAAACCGCAGCGGCATGCCGGGAATCTTGAATTTCCCCAGCAGGCGGTCGTCGATCTCGCGGACGGTGCGGCGTTCGATCATGTGGGGATGCGCCATGGCCTGGGGCACCGAGAGAATGGGCGCGCAGGGTATGCGGGCGCCTTCGAGTATTGCCAGCGCCGCGGCATCCGACGGCAGCGTCTGCAACCAGGCCTCGATGATCGCAATCATCTCTTCGCGATTGACCATGCGCGCATCGTTGTCGACGAATTTCGGATCCGCGATCAGATCTTCCCGACCCATGGCACGGCACAGCGGCGACCACTGGTGCAGCAGCGCGAGGATCATCAGGTGGCCTTCCTTCGCCTTGAAAATACCGCTCGGCCCCACCGCGTAGTGGTGCGAGCCGCTGCGGTGGGGTGTCACTTTTCCGCCGCTGGCGGAATACGCCTGCACACTCACTTCGTGGTAATGGAAGTAGCTGTCGAGCAGCGAGATGTCGAGCCACTGCCCGCCACCGTCGCGCGCGCGTTCGAGCAGCGCATAGCCGATCGCGGTCAGCGCGTGGACGCCGGTGCCGACATCGCCAAATGCGAGCATCGGCATCGAAGGCGCCCGATCGGGCTCGCCGATCAGATCGCTCACCGCCGCATAGGCCTGGGCGATGTAGTCGAAGCCCGGGTACGCGGCGAGCGGCCCCTCCTGCCCGAACGCCGAGATCGAACACATGATGATCTCGGGATTGATCTCCCGCACCACGTCCCAGCCGAGACCGAGGCGGCCGACCACGCCGGGCGCAAAATTCTCGATGAACACATCGCAGTGCTTGAGCAGCTGCTTGATGATGTCCAGTCCCTCGGGGGTCTTCGGATCCAGGCACAGACTTTTCTTGCCGCGATTCTGCTGAATGAAATAGCCGCTGCGGCCATCGCGGCAGAACGGGAAATTGCGCACCGGCTCGCCGTGCGGCCCGATCTCCAGCTTGATGACCTCGGCGCCCATCTGCACCATCAGGTTGGTGGCGGCGGGGCCGGCCAGGTACTGGGTGATATCCAGCACCCGGTAACCGTCGAGTACATGTTTCGGCTGCATCATCGGATTCTCGTGTTTTTGGTTATTGCGTCTTTTCGTTTTCGTGTCCCGACGCGGCCCGGACGCTGTCAGTGCGCCGCGCTGACCAGCACCCCGCCCTGCTCAAGCTCCGCCACCTGCGCGGCCCCATAACCGAGCAGATCGGTGAGAATTTCGGCGTTGTGCTCGCCGAGCAGCGGCGCCTGTAGCGGCGGCAGCTCGGGATGGTTGGAAAAGCGCAACGGCATCCCGGGGATATCGAACTCCCCCAGCATCCGGTCGGACACCGTGCGCACCGTGCCGCGCGCACGGTGATGGGGATGCGCAACCGCCTGGGCCACGGTGAGGATGGGCGCCACCGGCACCCGCACCGCCTGCAAGGCCGCAATGGCAGCGGCATCGGTGGGGAAACCCTGCAACCAGCCTTCGATGAGCGCGATCAGTTCCTTCTGGTTCGCCACCCGCAGTTCGTTGGTCTTGAAACGCTCGTCCTTGACGAGGTCTTCGCGACCCATGGCCTTGCACAGTACCGGCCACTGGTGCAGCAGCGCCAGGATCATGATGTAGCCTTCGGGACCGCGGAAAATACCGGTCGGAGCCACCGCGTAATGGTGCGACCCGGCGCGGCGTGGAACGATCGCGCCACCACTCGCCGACCAGGCCTGTACATTCACCTCGTGATGATGGAAATAGCAGTCCAGCAGCGAGATATCCAGGTGCTGACCCACGCCGGTGCGATGCACATCCAGCAGCGCAAAGCCGAGCGCACAGGCAGCATGGACGCCGGTGGTGACATCACCGATGGCCAGCATCGGCAGACTGGGTGGCCGGTCCGGCTCGCCGATCACCGAGGTCACGCCGGCATAGGCCTGGGCGATGTAGTCGAAGCCGGACAGATGGCTGAGCGGCCCGGTCTGGCCGAAGGCTGAGATCGAACACATCACCAGCCTGGGATTCAGCTCGCGCACCACCTCCCAGCCAAAGCCCAGCCGCTCGATGACGCCAGGCGCGTAGTTCTCGATCAGCACATCGCACTGCTGGATGAGGTCGCGGATCACCTGTTTGCTGCGCGCGTCCTTGAGATCGACGCAGAGGCTTTTCTTGCCGCGATTCTGCTGCACGTAATAGGCACTGCGCTTGTTCTTGCGGTACGGAAACGCGCGGCTGGGATCCCCAAAGGGCGCCATTTCCACCTTGATGATCTCGGCGCCCATCTCCGCCATCAGACGGGTAGCGCTGGGGCCCGCCAGATACTGGGTAAAATCGATGATGCGGTATCCGGCCAGAATCGGTTTGGACGCCATGCCCCTGCCCTCGTTGCGATCGGTTGTAAGTGTGGCTCGGGTTCCGATGCCGCCCTCAGGCGGACGCGGCGGGCACCGGTTCGCTGGCCAGCACACCGCCCGCAGCGAGCGCGGCGATATCGCTGTCCGAATAACCGAGCGTCTTCAACACCTCGGCATTGTGCTCACCCAGGAACGACGCTTGCAGCTCGAGGAATTCCGGGTACGCCGAGAACCGCAATGGCATGCCGGGAATCTTCAGTTTGCCGAAGGCGCGGTCGGTGATCGTACGAACGGTCTGCCGCTGATTGTGGTGCGGGTGCGCCATCGCCTCCGGCACGCTCAGCACCGGCGCCACCGGCACATGGTTCTCCTCCAGGATGCGCACCGCCTCCTCATCGCTCGGGGTGGAACGCAGCCAGGCTTCGATGGCATCGATCAGCACCTGCTTGTGCTTGACGCGCCCGGCGTTGTCGGCGAAGCGCGGATCGGTCTTGAAGCTCTCGCAGCCGATCACCTTCAGCAGGTTCTCCCACTGCGCGCCGATGGCGATGATCACCAGCCATTTCTCCTTGCCCTTGAACATGCCCAGCGGCGCCACCGCGAAGTGGTGCGCGCCCGAGCGGTGCGGGACGAGCTGGCCGTTGCTGCCGTCATAGCCCTGGACATTGATCTCATGGCAGTGGAACAGGCAGTCGAGCAGCGCGATATCCAGGTGCTGGCCGCCACCGCCCTTCTCGCGATGGAACAGCGCCGCCGTGATGGCACCGTAGGCATGGGCACCGGTGGACACGTCGCCCATGCCGAGGCCCGGGAAATAGGGCGAACCGTTTTCCTCGCCGATCATGTCGATCACCCCGGCGTAGGCCTGGGCGATGTAGTCGAAACCGGGCCGGTTCGACAACGGCCCGGTCTGACCGAACGCCGAAATCGAGCACATGATGAGTTTCGGATTGATCGCGCTCAGGGTCGCGTAGTCGATGTTGAGGCGTTTCATGACGCCCGGCGTGAAATTCTCCACCACCACATCCACGTCCTTCACCAGCTTGTGGATCACCTCCTGGGCACGCGGGTCGCGCAGATTCAGGCAGATCGACTTCTTGCCGCGGTTCTGCTGGATGTAATAGCCGCTGCGGCCATCCTTGAGCGCTGGCATGAAGCGCACCATGTCGCCCGCCGGGGCCGCCTCCACCTTGATCACATCGGCCCCCGTCTCCGCCATCAGCCGGGTACAGGTCGGCCCCGCCAGCACATGGGTGAAATCCAGGACGCGAACCCCTTCAAGAACATGCTTTCTGCTCATTATTGCCCCCGTGAATGCCGCCGGCGACAGGTGCCGCCACGGATACGATCTATTGGAATGGTGGGAAATCAGGTCCGGGGCATGCTAAGGCTAACGGGCACAAACGGCAATTGCCCCGCCGCTCACCCACGTACCGGTCAGGAATGCTCCCTTGTGTTACCGGATCAGGACGAGCGGCTGCCTTCCGTTGGTGCCTTCGCTCCGCCCGTCGAATCATGATCGGGATCGGGTATTTCATCGCTCCTTCGAGGCTGCCCTGGGCTGCCGGTTGTGCCGGAAGTCGGTTCGGTCGGGGACTCCACATACAGTGCCTTTACCCGTGCCAACTGCGGGAACCAGCGCATCCACAGCACGGCCACCAGCAGCGTACCCATGCCGCCAAGGAGAATCGACGGCACCAATCCGAACCACTGGGCGGTGAGACCGGATTCGAATTCACCCAACTGATTCGAAGCGCCGATGAAAATGGCGTTCACCGCGCTCACCCGTCCGCGCATCCCATCCGGCGTGTGCAGCTGCACCAGTGTCTGGCGGATGACCACGCTCACCATGTCGGCCGCGCCCAGCAGCAGCAAAATGATCAGCGAGAGCGGCAATGAACGCGACAGCCCGAGCCAAATGGTAGTGACGCCAAACAGCCCCACCGCGATGAACATCGAGCGACCGGCCGACCGCAGCGGGTGGCCCGCCAGCCAGATCGACATGGCCAGTGCGCCAACCGCCGGCGCCGAGCGCAACAGGCCAAGACCGACCGGACCGGTATGCAACAGCACATCGGCAATGATGGGCAGCAGCGCCGTGGCGCCGCCAAGCAGCACCGCGAACATGTCGAGGGAAATGGCGCCCAGCAGTATCGGCTGGCGGCGCAGGAACCGGATACCTTCCAGAAATGAAACCAGAAAACTGGCGTGCTCAGCACTCCGATCCGGCTGCGGCGCCAGCAACACAGCGCCCATCATGGCCGCGGCGGCGGCATACAGCAGCCCCGTCAAACCGTAAGCCAGGGACGGCCCGAGCAGATAGAGCAAACCGGCCACGACCGGCGCAACCAGCGTGGCAAGCTGGACCGCCGCCGAGCTGGTCGCCACCGCGCGAGGCAACAGCGACAGCGGCACCACTGCCGACAGCAGTGCCTGGGTGGCGGGCATCTCGAAGGTCCGCGCCACGCCACCGAGCGCGACCACCAGGAGTATCACCTCGCGGGTCACCACGCCCTGGGCACTGGCCAGACCCAGCACCAGCAGCAGTACCCCTTGCAGCAACTGCGCCAGCAGCACGATACGGCGACGGTTGTACCGGTCGGCCACATGACCGGCCCAGGGAGTCAGCACCACGCGCGGCAGAAACTGGCACAGGCCGACCAGACCCAGATCGAGAGCACTGCCGGTCAAACGGTAGACCTGCCAGCCCAGGACCACAGCCTGCATCTGAAAACCACTCGCGGTGCAGACCCGCGCCAGCCAGAAAAAGACGAACGACCGGTGCCGCATCAGGGCGGCAAACGACGACTCGGGCATGAGGGCACCGCTCACGATTGGTTTCCAGTGTCGCGCGCACAGTGACGCAGGCGCGGAAAAAGACGCCAAAATAACACGGCGCCAAACAGGGCGTTGCGTGGGGGTATCCGGTGCGCAGCTCGCCCAGCGGCGAATTTCAGACACACCAGCCCGGTCACCACAGGCGGGCATTGGGTGGCGTCCGGTTGGCAGTGGCCGGTACCAGCAGCGGATGGGCAGGTCGCGCCACCGCCGGATACCGAACTTTATTGAAACCGGAAATGCACTTGATGTGGCAGCATGCTCAGCGTGACATGATGGAGCCCACCGCAACCAGCCATGCGCAGGGGTCCGGTAATGTTTATGGCCAGGATCATTTCGAGCGATGCCATAACACGACAACCACCGCGGAATCCGGGCGACTTTCCCATCACAAGGCCTGCCTGCCCATGAAAGCACTGCCAAACGACGTCGTTGCCTACCAGCGTACGCCCGAGTTTACGGAGCAATCCGTGCCCGCCGGATTGCTCCACAGCCACAGTACAAAAGCCGGTGTGTGGGGAAAAATCGTCGTGGTGGAGGGCACGCTGACTTACCGTATTCTGGAGCCGGCGGTGGAAGAGCTGCTGCTCTCTCCCGAATTACAGGGCGTAGTGGAACCCACGATAAAACATGAGGTGGCACCACAGGGCAGCGTGAAATTTTATGTCGAGTTCTACCGAGCCCCTTCCGTGTCAGAGTGACTTGAGACAGCCGCGGTGAAATCTGATGCACGGTGAAACCTGGTGAGCGATGAAACCTGGTGACTGATGTCGCGCTTTTACGGCAGACGTCCCATCCGCCCACTTTGGTAATCGACCATTGCCTGGCGAATTTCCGCCTGGGTATTCATGACAAAGGGTCCACTGCCGACAATCGGCTCGTCGATCGGCGCCCCGCACAGGAGCACCGCCGTCGCGGCGTCCGCGCTGTCGATACGCAGGACCGTTCCGTCCCTGTCGAACAACCCGACTTCCGCCGCCCCGACTTCCGCCGCGCCGATGGCTGCTGCGCCATGGACGCGCACCGTACCCCTCAGCACCACCAGCGCCGTTGTGTGGCCCTCCGGCACCGCCAGATCCAACGGCTGGTTGATGGCCAGACGCAGATCCCACACCTGAATCGGAGTATGGACATGGGCTGGCCCCTTTGCGCCCGCAAATTCTCCCGCGATGACCCGCACGCTGCCCTGGCCGTCCGGTAGCGCCACCACCGGAATTGCACTGTTCAACAGGCCCTGGTAGGTCGGCGCGGTCATTTTGGCGCTGGCGGGCAGGTTGACCCAGAGCTGAATCATTTCGAACCAGCCGCCGCGCCGCGCGAAATCGCGCCCGTGAAATTCCTCATGCACGAGACCGGAACCCGCGGTCATCCACTGCACGTCGCCAGGACCGATACACCCACCGCCGCCGGACGAATCGCGGTGCTCGACTTCTCCGGAATAAACGATCGTCACCGTCTCGAATCCCCGGTGCGGATGTTCACCGACGCCGAGACGCCGCTCGGTCGGTGCAAATTCCCTCGGGCCGGCATAGTCGAGGAGCAGGAAGGGGCTGAGCGCCGGCCCCAGATCGGGATAGGAAAAGAGTGTTCGCACCGGAAAGCCATCGCCTACCCAGTGCTGATGCGGATTGCGCAGGATAGTGCTGAGTTTCTTCAGGGGCGTTGCAGGCATGGCGTTATCTCCGAGCGCAGCGCTGGCCATGAACAAGACAGCGGCCCGCGGGCCGCTGTCGATGGATTGAGCCGAAGGCCGCTCCTTCAGCGAACCTCCAGCCCCTTGAGGTTGCCCTCGTTGCGCCACTCCTCGAGGATCTTGAAGAACTTGACCGCGCCGCCGCCGTACTGGCCGGAGATAAAGCCGTTCTTGTTCGCCTTGCCGCCCTCGTTGTTGTAGTAGCCGGGGGTACACTGCGCGAGCAACTGCTCGGTCTTGTTGCCGTAGCTGTCGCAGATCGCGCACCATTCGGCCTCGCCTTCCGCGGTGGCTTCCACCGTCTTCGCGCCGCGCGCTCTCACCTGCTTGACGATATAGGCCATCTGGCTCGCCTGCTCGTCGAGCATGTGGGTCGCATTCGGCGTGACGCCGGTCTGGGTGAAGCCGAGCACGAAGCAGTTGGGGAAGTCGTGGGTGGTCAGGCCGTGGTGGGTACGCATGCCATTCGCCCATTTTTTGCTGAGCCTGGTGCCGTTCTTGCCGATCAGGTCATAGCCGGACTGACTGGTGTAGCCGGTGCCGACCTCGAAACCGGTGGAGAAAATCAGGCAGTCCACCTCGTATTCGACACCGTCGAAGACCACGCCTTTTTCGGTGACCGCGTCGATGCCACGGCCGTTGGTGTCGACCAGCGTCACGTTGGGGCGGTTGTAGGTCTGTAGATATTCGTCGTGGAAACAGGGCCGCTTGCAGAACTGTCGGTAGTAGGCTTTCAGCTTTTCAGCCGTTTCCGGATTTTCGACGATGGCTGCCGCGCGGTCGCGGATTTCCTGCATTTTCTTGAAATCGGCGAGTTCGAAGACTTCGTCCTTTTCCTCCTGGGTCAGGTCGTCGACATTGCCGGTGACGATGCCGCCGACGTTGCGGAAGATGTCGGTCCAGCCATCGCCGACCATGTCGTCGTCGGTGTAGCTGCCGCCCAGGGTCTGATTGAAATTCTCGACCCGCCGCTTGTGCCACCCGGGGGTCAGTTTGGCTTTCCACGCCGGATCGGTGGGTGCGTTGTGGCGGGCGTCCACCGATGAGGGCGTGCGCTGGAATACATAGAGGTGCTTGGCGTCCTCACCCAGATGCGGGATGCACTGGATGGCGGTGGCGCCGGTGCCGATGATGGCGACGCGCTTGTCGTTGAGCTTGTTCATGCCGCCTTCGCAGCTGCCGCCAGTGTAGCCGTAGTCCCAGCGGCTGGTGTGGAAGGTGTGGCCCTTGAATTTTTCGACGCCGGGAATGCCGGGCAGCTTGGGCCGCGTGAGGGGGCCGTTGGCCATGGCGACAAAGCGGGCTTTCATCGCATCGCCGCGATTGGTGCGGATGATCCAGTGCTTCGTGGTGTCGTCCCACTCCATCCCGGTGACTTCGGTCTGGAAGCAGGTATCGCGATACAGATCGTAGTGTTTGGCGATGTTGATACTGTGCTGGAGCAGCTCGGGCGCATGGGCGTAGCGCTCGGTGGGCACATAGTTGAGCTCGTCGAGCAGCGGCATGTAGACGTAGGCCTCGATGTCGCACTGGGCGCCGGGATAGCGGTTCCAGTACCAGGTGCCGCCGAAATCACCGGCCCGGTCGATGAAGCGGATACTTTCCACGCCGATCTCCCGCAGCCGGGCGCCCGCCAGCAGGCCGCCGTAGCCGCCGCCGATGATGGCGAACTCGACTTCATCGGTCAGCGGCGCGCGGACGAAGGGCTTGGCATAGTGGTCGATCATGAATTCCGCAAGCTCGCCCTTGGCGTCGCGGTACTGGCCGAAGCCCTCCGGGCGCAGCCGCTTGTCGCGCTCGTGGATGTACTTGCGGCGTAATGCCTCGGGGTCGAAACCCAGCTCGGCCGGGTCGGTGGTGTAGGGTTTGGCAGTGGTCATCGAAGTATCCCCATAGTGGTGGTTAGACAGTGGTGGTTAGACAGTGGTGGTTGGATAGCGGTGGCTGAAAAATCGTCCGAAGCAAAAGAAAAGCTTATATTTTTGGGTCGCTCGCGGCTGTTTGTTTGGCTCGCGCTGCGCGGATCGCGGCGGTCCGGCACGGTGGCCCGCCTGGATCGCGGCCTCTACATATCGTCATGGTTACCAGCCTGATCCTGAAAGGCAAGCCTTCGTTCCGCAACCGAGGACCGCACCCGGTCACCCTGGCGCGTGACACTGCGGCTCGCATCCACGCACCTGCCGCGGGCGACGCGACGGAGCCATTGCGCGGTCACCGTGCTGTCACTGCGCCGTCAAACCCCACGCACAATTGCTCCCGACACTGCCGGACACCACTGGAACGCACTGGAGGTTCGCCATGCTGGTCGCCGGCTGCCTCGCCGGCGGCCCGGTCGGGGCACAGTCCGGCACCATGTGCGGCTTCTCCGTCTGGCAACAAGATTACCCGGAGGTAGCGACCGTCCATTTCCTCGATTCTAACCCAGCGCCCTATTCGACCATCGGCCTGCGTGTGCGCTCTTTCAGGCTACCGGATGACACGGGCAATCCACTCATTTTTGATGCCCTCCCGATCCGGCCGGATCCTGTTGGCTCGGAAATATTTTGTGGTCTTCATTGTCATTGATTCACATACATTCTAGACCTGACCCATGTTTCGGCCCGGCAAACCGGTGCATCGATTCAATTTCATACAGCGCCTCTTCCATGGCGGATCGCTCAGATTGCAGAACAGCTGCAGGCAGTGAACGCGAAGCATCGTCGACAGCGGGTATGGCGGCCGACCGGTACCTCCCTTGTGGCAATGTTTGCTGAGCTTCTTTTCCAGCTGCTTCCACGGGATCAACGCATCCATCTTCTCCAGAAACACTTCGCGACGTGTCTTGCGCTTCTTGGTGGCGTATTCGGCTTCGGCAAGGGTCAACTGAGTCATGGATAACACCAGTTGGTCTGGACCCCGCAATCATCACAAAATCGGGGAGTTATTCAGAGCTTCCCTAACTATCACCGTGATCAAAATCAGCCGCATCTATAGGCTTTTGGCTCAATATTTTTTTACCAGTGAACATCGCAGAAATTATACCCCCACCCTCTCTTATTTCAGTAAGTATTACCGCTGCAATATGCAACACAATTACAAAACTCAACAGGAAGAAATTGTATTCATGAGTTGTAATAAATGGCTTACGGAAAGAACGCATACTTTCGTAGGCGGCAGCGTCATACATTTTTGGCGCATAGGGTAATAATGCTTCCGGGTTAACGCCAGGCGCTGCCACCCACTGTGCAATCCCACCTCCGAATGGAGGGTAAAATAAATCGGTGCCGGCTAAAATTAGCCCGGTGACCGCTTGGATAGCAAGAACCATAAACAGAACAAAAACACTTAAGCGCCCCAGTGGGTTGTGGCCAAGATATTGTTCGGGCCGACCGGAAATAAAGGCGACAACGTAGCTATGCACCGCCTGCTTAAATCCTTTTCCTCCGGGCAGGATGGAATGCCATCTTGCATAACGATTTCCCCAAAAAGCCCAAATAAAACGCCAAACAAGATTCAAGACAAAGACATAGCCAATTAGGGTATGAACTTCTTTTGTCAAAATCTTTCCGTCATTAGATAACCCGAGTGAACTTGAATTGAGAATCACCAGGCCCACGGCTATAAGACCGAAAACGCAAAGCACGTTAATCCAGTGAAACCATCGAGTGCAGGAATCCCATACCGCATAAGATTTCAGATCATTCATGGAAGTTATCCTGGTTTTCTGACATTGAGCATCTGGAAATCTTCCGCGTTTAAACGCGGAAGATTTCCGCATATCCTGCACGCCCTTTTCCGGGTGAGTGTACGCCGGATTGGGCAACCCTCAGGCCCATCCCTTCTCCGACGCAAAACGAACGAATGACGGAGAGTGCAGCACAGCTTACCCCATCAATCCCAAATCGGCACAGGCGCCCCGCTTGCCGGGCACCAGATGATGGGTTACGGCCTGACTGCCTTCATCCATTCTGCGGCGGGGCTCTCGTCCCGCTCCTTCGCCCATGCAGTATGACGCTCGGGTCAAGGCGCGGCAGCACGCTACCGGCGACGCCGCCTGGCACCCATTGCTATGCCGCAATGCCTTCAACAATTAGATGGCTCACGTCAGTTCTCTGGCTCGCATGCTCGAAGGTAATTGCACAGACATTGCCCTTTGCATCGGCATCAAGAACGGTGTTTTCATCCAGATCTCTGGATTCGGTTATGTCGGTGTCGCGGAACTCAATGTACAGCGTGTCTGTATCGTCAAAGTAGCTGATTTTCATGGCCTGAATGCCCTATCCGAGAAAGCATTATGTGCGGCTTCTCCGTCTGGCAACAAGATTACCCGGAGGTAGCGACCCTTCATTTCCTCGGTTCTAGTTTCTCGATTCTAGCCCAGCGCCGTATTCGACCATCGGCCTGCGTGTGCGCTCTTTCAGGGTACCGGATGACATGGGCAATCCACTCATTTTTGATAGCCTCCCGATCCGGCCGGACCCTGGTGGCTCGGAAATAGTTTGTGGTCTTCATTGCCATTGATTCACATAAATTCTAGACCTGAACATCCCGCTCGAATTTTCAACTGTTTTTTTTCATTCAGCCGCTATTTTCGCCTCTCTGAGTTCATAGCAGCGTCCCTGTTTCAGCATCGAAAAAATAACACGACAGAGATAGCGGCCGAGCGCACGAATCGCCTGATTGTGTGTCTTTCCCTGCGCACGTTTTTTCTCGTAGTACCGCTGGGATTCCGGGACCTGTTTGCGATGCCTGTCGATGCCGACCATCATCGCCGCCTTCGCCCGCGTGTTGACGTGTTTCGGATTTTTCGATCCGCGGTGCTTGCCCGAGCTGTTATCCAGCGTCGCCATGCCCATGTACACCGCCAGGCTGCCCTCGTTGGCGAACCGCGCGACCGTCCCCAACTCCCCGGCGATCTCCGCTGCGCACACCAGCCCGAAGCCAGGAATGGAGTCGATGCACTGGGCAATCTCGGACTGCGCCACCAGCTCCGCACAGCGCGCTTCAAGGGCTTTGATCGATGCCCGCAGTTCCAGAATACGCCGGGCATCCTCGATAATCATGGGCCCCACCCACGCCACGTCATGGCTGAAGTGGGCGGACTTCTGCCAGGCGGTGATGCGCGCAGCGTACGTGCGGCCGATCCCTTTGATGCCCAGCAGGGTGGTTTCACGCAGGCGCGCCAGTTTGCCCATGTCATCGCTGTGCGTGAGGAGGTTCAGAAATCAGACGTTGTCGGCGGTTTGGGTGATCGCCGGCAAACCCGGGCAAGCGGCCTGCAAGTCTGTCTGCATGCGGCAGAGCAGCCGGCTTCGCTCCTCGACCAAGGCGCGCCGTCGGCGCGTCAGGCGCTTGAGCTGGTCGTTTTCCAGGGCCGTTGCCGCGACCTCCGGGAGCACGCCCCGCGCCATCGGCAGGTGGTCGCACAGCTGAAACAGTTCGAGTCCTTTGCGCGCATCGATGCGACCGTTCTTGGCCGCAGCCGGGAAGATCTCCTTGAAGCGCGCCAGTTTCAGATGGTTGATGTTGAACAGGCGATAGCCTTGGCGGCGGACCAGGGTATCCAGTGGACGCGCCCAGCCGTTGTACCCTTCCATGGCCACCGCTACCTCCGTAGCAGCGCTGGTAGCGTTCCACATGCGCAAAGAGCAGGTCGAAGCCTTCCGCCCGGTGCAGCAGGTCGAACTCCTCCAGCACTTCGCCCGTGGGCAGGCCAATGGCCACGCTGTGGCGCTGGCAGCCAACGTCAATGCTGACACGAATTTCAGAGGCGGTGGGCATGATCGAAGTCTCCGCACGTCAAAACCGGCTGAGAAAAATCATCCGCCGGTCTCGTCTACTGGCAGAGCCACATCAGAAGACTGATTGGCACCATCCCGTTCGACCCATCGGATGATGCAAGGTGGCGGGGGCGGCATTTCAGGTTCGAGCGAGCCGGGAAAACCCGGCCACCGACCCCAGGAGCCACACTCCCGCCAGGGTCAATCCTAACCGGCTTCAAGGGAGCCCGTCACCCTGCAAATTCGATGGTAGACCCTCTTGCCTGCTGACCCTCTTGCCTGTGCTCATTCTGCTAGCCTACGAGGAGCATCCATATCCTCGTGGAGTACACGAACAACCAGAATTTCGCCTTCAAGCACTTTATAAAACACGTCATGGTGCTCGATATGTAATCGACGGTAGCCAAGCAGAACATGGTTGTAGTCGATCCCGAGTGCTGGGTGGTCCAGAAGATGCTTCACACCGCGTTCTATTTGATCAAGGTATTCGTCAGCCTGTTCTGCGCCCCACGTTTCACAGGTGTACAACCATATGCCGACGAGATCTGATTCAGCCTTGGGCGTGAGGCATAGGGTAAGCATTACCCGTTGGTCTTTGATCGTGCATGAGCCGTTGCCTTAACTGACGCCATATCAAGTGGCTTTGAGGGGCCGCTGGCTTCCCCCTCCAAGAGCGCTTTTCGTAGCGTAGAAATACGCTCCTGCGCTTGCTGATCCCGACGAATCAGATCTCGGATATATTCGCTATCGTTGCCAAAATGTCCACTCCGTATCTGGCCCTTGACCCAGCGATCTTGTTGTTCCGTCAGTGTAATTGTCTTGCGGTGCATGCTCATGATGTCTTCAGCTCCACGAACCGGGATATGACAATATCATACCATCGAGGCTCAGGCGTCAACTCCTGCATGCTCCTTTTGTTGCCCCGCCCAGCCCCGCTTCAGCCGCGGCCCGGCTGGAGCGGCGAAGCCGCGGAGGCCGGGACTTCGGCTGGAAGCGAAGGTTGGGCGTCCGCTGGCCAACCGTGGTGGAAATATGCAGCAACCTGGTTACCGTACATCTCGAAGCAATGCCTTACGCCAAGCCGAGAAAGTGGCGTCGGCCCGTGTAGTTAAGACTTGTTGCGCGCGCACGCGCTGGTTTTCGAGTTCGAACATGCGGTGAATGCTTGCGCCGTCGGAGGGCTCCCGTTCCAGGGTCTCCGGATCCCACTGGCTCCGCGTCGTCGCGAAGAAATCGCCACCGTAGATGTGAATCCCGCCGGTGAAGCGCGGCAGTGGATTGGTAACCGAGTGAATAACATCGGCCGGAAGGGCGGCCGCATCCCCAGCAAAGGGGTCCGTAGGGGTCAGGGGTCCGCAGGCAGGGTCCGTAGAGCACCGAGGGAAATCGGGCAGAGGGAAATCGGAAGGGAAATCGCGAGGGAAATCGGGGACAGACCACGGTTTCCTATCCTTTTTCAAAAAGTCCCCCTGGCCCAGGTTCCAGCGTCTTGCGTGGACGCCCCGATTTCCCCGGCTGCGCGCGCCGTCCCAATGCCGAGGATACCTGCGCCGCGAAGCGTTCACTGCCCAATGCGAAATTGCCGTTCGTCGCCTGCCGGATCTCATCGACCAAACCGGGCTCCAACTCGTAGCGGAATAGCTCGCGGTAGGCCGCCTCCCGGCTGGCGGGATCGGCACCAAGCTCCTCGTAGAGCGGATGCGGCTTCACCAAGGCATGGGTCTCGCCCTGCGCGTTGGCCCGATAGCTCGACCAGCGATATTGCGCCGGGTGCTCCACCATGCCCGCCCGTACCGGATTGAGCTCGATGTAGCGCTGACAGGCGAGCAGATAGGTTTCCTCCTGGGTCGGGCAGGAGCGAAAACGTCCTTCCCAAAGCGTCCCGCTGCGCCGGTAGGTACGATTGACATATTGCACATAGCGCTGTCCCAGCGCCTTCATCAGCGCTCCCACCGCCTCGCCCCGACCGGCCGACATCAGGAGATGCACATGGTTGGTCATCAGCACATAGGCATGCACTTGGCAGCCGGTCTTGCCGGCATATTCAGTCAACCAGTCGAGATAGAAGCGATAGTCCTCGTCGGCGAAAAAGCAAGCCTGGCGATTGTTGCCGCGCTGGATGATGTGCAGGGGGACATTGGCTAAAACGAGGCGGGCACGCCGAGGCATGGCCGGTGTCCGAACAGAAAGCTTGGCCCAGTTTAGCAAGAAACCGTGGTCTGTCCCCTATTATTCGACCGGCCGACATCAGGAGATGCACATGGTTGGTCATCAGCACATAGGCATGCACTTGGCAGCCGGTCTTGCCGGCATATTCAGTCAACCAGTCGAGATAGAAGCGATAGTCCTCGTCGGCGAAAAAGCAAGCCTGGCGATTGTTGCCGCGCTGGATGATGTGCAGGGGGACATTGGCTAAAACGAGGCGGGCACGCCGAGGCATGGCCGGTGTCCGAACAGAAAGCTTGGCCCAGTTTAGCAAGAAACCGTGGTCTGTCCCCTATTATTATTATTCTGCGTGCTGAGCATGACTGAGGTGATGCTTTTCTTCCCGCCAAACACTTTCTTAAAGAAGCTCATGCTTTTCTCCCAACATTGAGCATCTGGAATCTTCCGCATTTAAACACGGAAGATTTCCGCATATCCCGCACGACCCTTGCTCGGTGAGTGTATGCTGGATCGGGCAACCCTTCGACCAAAAAATCTTCGTTCAACAATCACTTGAAAACTCCATCGCCGCTCTCGGTCTCGGCTTCAAGGAGGAAGCTGTAATTCACCGGAGCAAGGACCTGGCCTTGCGGGCGACCTCCGCTCCAGACGCAGTCCGAGTTCGCCCGGAATCGGCTTCGGCCGCGCGGCGGACGGATTCTTCGCCCCAAAGCCGCTCGTACTCGGCTTCGGACACCTCTTCCAGGCTTTTCAGCAGACGACGCGCCAACGAGGCGCGTGCGTCGATGGGAAGCGAAAGTGCCTGGGCTCCAAGTTCCTTGACGTCCCTGCTCGCGCTCATGGCGGGTCTCTCCAACCGGGTACGTAACCCGAAGTTTCGTGCGATCGGCTTCGGACACCTCTTCCAGGCTTTTCAGCAGACGACGCGCCAACGAGGCGCGTGCGTCGATGGGAAGCGAAAGTGCCTGGGCTCCAAGTTCCTTGACGTCCCTGCTCGCGCTCATGGCGGGTCTCTCCAACCGGGTACGTAACCCGAAGTTTCGTGCGATGTCAGCCACGTTAAAACAAAAAATAGCGCTGCGCGAGCGGCAGCACTTTCGCCGGCTCGCAGGTCAGCAGCATGCCATCCGCGCGCACCTCGTAGGTTTGCGAATCCACCTCCATCACCGGCAGGTAGTCGTTGTGCACCATGTCGCGCTTGGTGATGGCGCGGGTGTTTTTGACCGCCACGGCGCGGCGTTTCAGACCGAGCTTTTCGGGCACGCCGGCATTCAGCGCGGCCTGGGAAACGAAGGTCAGGCACGTCGAGGCGATGGCCGGGCCGAGCGCGCCGAACATCGGCCGGTAGTGCACCGGCTGCGGGGTGGGGATGGAGGCGTTGGGGTCGCCCATGGGCGCGGCGGCGATGGCGCCGCCCTTGAGGATGAGCGCCGGTTTGGCGCCGAAGAAGGCCGGCTTCCACAGCACGATGTCGGCCAGCTTGCCGGCTTCCAGCGAGCCGACTTCGTGGGCGATGCCGTGGCTGATGGCGGGGTTGATGGTGTACTTGGCGACGTAGCGGCGGGCGCGAAAGTTGTCGGCGCGGCCTGAGTCCGGCGCCAGCGCGCCGCGCTGCACCTTCATCTTGTGCGCGGTCTGCCAGGTGCGGGTGATGACCTCGCCCACCCGGCCCATGGCCTGGGAGTCCGAGCTGATCATCGAGAACGCGCCGAGATCGTGCAGGATGTCCTCGGCGGCGATGGTCTCGCGGCGGATGCGCGATTCGGCGAAGGCCACGTCCTCGGCGATGCCGGGGTCCAGGTGGTGGCAGACCATCAGCATGTCCAGGTGCTCGTCCACGGTGTTGACCGTGTAGGGCCGCGTCGGGTTGGTGGAGGACGGCAGCACGTTGGCCGCGCCGCAGGCCTTGATGATGTCCGGCGCGTGGCCGCCGCCGGCGCCCTCGGTGTGGTAGGTGTGGATGGTGCGGCCCTTGAAGGCGGCGAGCGTGTCCTCCACGAAGCCGGATTCGTTCAGCGTGTCGGTGTGGATGGCGACCTGCACGTCGTACTGATCGGCGACGGTGAGGCAGCAGTCGATCGCCGCCGGGGTGGTGCCCCAGTCCTCGTGCAGCTTCAGGCCCATGGCGCCGGCCTCGATCTGCTCGACGAGCGCCTCCGGCCGGCTGGCGTTGCCCTTGCCCAGAAAGCCGAGGTTCATCGGCAGCGCCTCGGCGGCTTCCAGCATGCGCGCCAGATGCCAGGCGCCGGGCGTGCAGGTGGTGGCGTTGGTGCCGGTGGCCGGCCCGGTGCCGCCGCCGAGCATGGTGGTGATGCCGGACATCAGCGCGTCCTCCACCTGCTGCGGGCAGATGAAGTGGATGTGCGCGTCGATGCCGCCGGCGGTGGCGATCAGTCCTTCGCCGGCGATGACTTCGGTGCCGGGGCCGATGATCAGCGTCACGCCCGGCTGCACGTCCGGGTTGCCGGCCTTGCCGATGCCGGCGATGCGCCCGTCCGTGATGCCGATGTCGGCCTTGACGATGCCCCAGTGGTCCAGGATCAGGGCGTTGGTGATGACGGTGTCGAGCGCGCCCGCGGCGCGGCTGGCCTGGCTCTGGCCCATGCCGTCGCGGATCACCTTGCCGCCGCCGAACTTCACCTCCTCGCCGTAGACGGTGAAGTCGCGCTCGACCTCGATCCACAGCTCGGTGTCGCCCAGGCGCACCCGGTCGCCGGTGGTGGGGCCGAACATCTCGGCATAGGCGCGGCGGCTGATGCGGCTCATGGCTGTGCCTCCAGTGGGCCCATCACTTCGCCGCGAAAGCCCCACACCGCGCGCGTGCCGGCGTAGGCCACCAGCGTCACTTCGCGCGTCTGGCCGGGCTCGAAGCGCACCGCGGTGCCGGCCGGGATGTCGAGCCGCATGCCGCGCGCGGCGGCGCGGTCGAAGCGCAGCGCCGGGTTGGTCTCGGCGAAGTGGTAATGCGAGCCGACCTGGATCGGCCGATCGCCGGTATTGGCGACCTCGAGCGTGATGGTGGGCCGGCCGGCATTCAGTTCAATCTCGCCGGGGGCGGTGTCGAGTTCTCCGGGGATCATGCGAGGTGGCTCCTTTGTGGGACGAAAATGACGGCCCGGCGCTCAACCGGGATGAGCAAACTTTGTGCCAGACGCAGCCGCTCCCGGGGCTGCGCGGCGAGTCTATTTCAGTCCGAGCCGGCCAGCCAGGCGGTGCAGGTTGGCGCGGTCCACGCGCAGTTCGCGCGCTGCGTTGGCCCAGTTGCCGGCATGGCGGGTCAGCGCCGCGCGGATCAGGCGGGTTTGCAGTTCGTCCACCGCCTGGCGCAGGCCGGTGCCGGTCGGGGCATCGGCGGCGCGGTCTGCCGGCACGGCTGTGGCCGGAGCCGTGCCGATGGCGGGCAGCAGATCCAGATGCTGCGCATGCACGGTCAGGATACGCGGGCGCTGGGGCTGCTGCGCCAGCGCGCGCAGGGCGGCCCGGCCGATCAGGTGTTCGAGCTCGCGCACGTTGCCGGGCCAGGGCTGGTGCAGCAGGGCCTGCTGCGCGTCGGCGGCCAGGCGCAGGCCGCGCAGGCCCAGGCGCACGCGGTTTTCTTCCAGGAAGCCGCCGGCCAGCAGCAGCACGTCGCGGCCACGCTCGCGCAGCGGCGGCACGGTGAGCGGATAGGCGCTCAGCCGGTGGTACAGGTCGGCGCGAAAACGTCCGGCGCGGACTTCCGCCGCCAGATCGCGGTTGGTGGCGGCCAGCACGCGCACATCGACCTGGTGTTCGCGATCCGAGCCCAGGCGCTGCAACTGGCCGCTTTGCAGCACACGCAGCAATTTGGCCTGCGCCGCCAGCGGCAGCTCGCCGATTTCGTCCAGCAGCAGGGTGCCGCCGTCGGCCAGTTCGAACTTGCCGCAGCGCTCGCGCAGGGCACCGGTGAACGCGCCGCGCACATGGCCGAACAGCTCGCTTTCGACCAGGTTGTCCGGCAGGGCGGCGCAGTTGAGGGTGATCAGCGGCTGCTGCGCACGGCGCGAGCGGGCGTGGATGGCCTGCGCCACCAGTTCCTTGCCGACGCCGGTCTCGCCGCTGATCAGTACCGTCAGGTCCGTGGCGGCAACCGTGTCGACCTCGGCCTGCAGGCGGCGCATGGGGGCGCTGTGGCCGCTCAGCTCGCGGGCGCGCAGCGGCATCGGATCTTGCGCCAGGGCCCGCGCCAGCTGCTGCTCGCGCAGTGCCTGTTGCCTGAGGCTGTCGATGTGCTCGCCGAGCGCCACGACGGCGCTGGCCAACCGGCCGTAAGCCTCCAGCAGATCCAGATCGACCGCGCCGAAGGCCTGCGGGTCCAGCGCATCCAGCGTGAGCAGGCCCCAGGGATGTTCGTCGACGTACAGCGGGCAACCCATGCAGTCGTGCACTTCGAGTTGCCCGGTTTGCCCCTCGATCAGACCGTCGTAGGGGTCGGGCAACTGGCAGTCGGCCGCCAGGCGCGTCGGCCCGCGCCGTTGCAGCAGCATCAGCAGGCGCGGGTGGTCCGCCAGGCGAAAGCGCCGGCCCAGCGTGTCGTGGCTCAGGCCCGTCACCGCCAGCGGTTGCAGCGTGTCGCCTTCCAGGCGCAGCACGGCGGCGGCATCGCAACGGAAAAGCATCCGCGTAGTTTCCAGCAAAGGCTGCAAGCGCTGCTCGTCGGGCGTGCTGCGGATCAGGGTTTCGAGCGCGGGCAGCAGCGCTGCAACTATCGATGAAGGCGTCATAAAGACATCATTCGTTGTAAAAAAGACAAGCATCAATGGATGTCATTCTGACACGAACGGCACTGGAAGCGCATAACAGCGGGCCTTTTCGGGCTGGCACGAAACGTGAGAGGTGCAATGCGGGGCGGACGAACCCTGTTGCACGCAACCATCCGGCAGGCTGGGCGCGCGACCGGCCAGGTCCGATCGACACACCGCCATGGAGTAAGACAATGCTTTCCGAACAACACCGCGATCTGGTCAAAGCCACCGTGCCGCTGCTCGAAGCCGGCGGCGAGGCGCTCACCCGCCACTTCTACGGGATCATGCTCAGCGAGTACCCGCAGGTGCGCCCGCTGTTCAACCAGGCCCACCAGGCCAGCGGCGCGCAGCCACGGGCACTCGCCAACGGCATCCTGCAATACGCCCGCCACATCGACCACCTGGAAGCGCTCGGTCCGCTGGTCGGGCAGGTGGTGCAAAAACATGTCTCGCTGCAGGTGCTGCCGGAGCAGTACCCGATCGTCGGCACCTGCCTGCTGCGGGCGATTCGCGAGGTGCTGGGCGCGGAGGTGGCGACCGATGCGGTCATCGCGGCCTGGGCGGCGGCCTATCAGCAGCTCGCGGACCTGTTGATCGGTGCCGAGGCGGATGTGTACGCGGCCGCTGCGGCAGCGCCCGGCGGCTGGCGCGGCGCCAGGCCGTTTCAGGTGGCGCGCAAGGTGATCGAGAGTGACGAGATCGTCTCGCTGTACCTGCAACCGGCCGACGGTGGTCCGGTGATGGCCTTCCGGCCGGGCCAGTACATCGGCCTGAAACTCACTGTCGACAGCCAGGAGGTGCGGCGCAACTACTCGCTGTCGGCGCCATCCAACGGCGCCACCTACCGCATCAGCGTCAAGCGCGAGCCGGGCGGGGTGGTTTCGAATTTCCTGCACGACGCGGTGGCTACGGGCGCCACGCTGGAACTGTTCCCGCCGGCCGGCGATTTTGTGCTGCAGCCGGGCAACCGGCCGCTGGTGCTGATCAGCGGTGGCGTCGGCATCACCCCCACGCTGCCGATGCTGCACGCGGCGCATGAGCAAAACCGGCCAGTGACCTTCCTGCACTTCGCGCGCAGCGGCCGGGCGCATGCGTTTCGCGACTGGGTGGACGACCTGGTGGCCCGGCATGCGCAGGCGCGGCAGTTTTATTGTTACGAGGAAGATGGTGCCGCCCAGGCCGACGCGTACGGCCGTCCGAGCGCCGAACTGCTCGATCGCTGGATGCCCGCCCCGCGCGACGTGGATGCCTATTTCGTCGGTCCACCGCCGTTCATGGGTGCCATCAAGCGCATGCTGGGCGAGCTTGGCGTGCCCGCCGGGCAGATGCACTGGGAGTTCTTCGGCCCGGCGGCGGCGCTGGAGGACTGACGCGGGCCCGTCATCACCGCCCGCCTTGGCATGGGTTACCCTTGGCGGGCGGTCAGCCGCGGCAGATTCGGACAGCATCTGGAGGTATTCGCCATGTCTCACGACGATCCCATTCACCAACTCAGCCACGAACACCGCTACATCCTTAAGGTGGTGCACGGCCTGAGCGCCATCGATCAGGAGCTGGCGGCAGGCCGTGTGCCGGACCTCGCCCGCCTGCGCAACATCGTCGCCTTCATGCGCGAGTTCGCCGACCAGTGCCACCACGCCAAGGAGGAGGCCATCCTGTTCCCTGCCATGGAGGACAAGGGCGTGTCGCACGGCGGCTGTCCGCTGGAAGGACTGCTGCGTGAACACGCCAGGGGGCGCGAACTGGTCGGCGCGCTGGCAACCGCGACCGCGGCGCTGGCTGGCGGCGACGCATCCGCCAGCGACGCCGCACGCAGCGCCATCGCCGGCATCCAGCAGCTGTATCCGAACCACATCTGGAAGGAAGACGAAATGGTGTTTCCGATGGCGCGCCGCCTGTTCACCGAGGCCGAGCTGGAAGCCCTGGGCGCGCGCTTCGAACAGGCGGAAATCGACCTCGGCCAGGATCACGACCGCTTCGTGGCCTTTGCGGACGAGATGGCCGCCCTGCTGGGGCAGGCGCAGTAGGCGCTCGCCGGCGAGCCGGAACGACCGTGCGATCCGCGGGCGAGCCGATGATCGCCAAGCCGGCGGCCGGAGTGCCGCTGCTGCGACTCGGCTTTCGGCCGTTCTTTCTGGGCGGCGCGCTGTTCGCCGTGCTGGCGGCGGGGCTGTGGGCGGCGGCCTACGTCGGCTGGCTGGGCGGACTCGCGCCGCGCGGCGGCTGGCTGACCTGGCATATGCACGAGATGCCGTTCGGCTTCGCCGTGGCGGTGATCGCCGGGTTTCTGCTCACCGCGGTGCAGACTTGGACCGGCTCCCCCGGCCTGCGCGGCCGGTGGCTCGCCGCAGTGTTCGCGCTGTGGCTGGCGGCGCGCATCGGCTGGCTGTGGCCGGGTTTGCCGTGGCCGGTGCTGGTGGCGCTGGAACTTGCATTCCTGCCGGCGGTGGCGGCGCGTGTGGGCTGGCAGCTCGGGCGCGTCGGACAGCGGCGCAACTATCCGCTGGTCGCGCTGCTGGTGCTGCTGACGTTGCTGGACGCGCTGGCGCTGGGGGCGCTGGCGGCGGGCGATTTCGAATGGTTGCGCCGCGCCCTGTGGGCCGCGCTGTGGCTGATCGGCACGGTCGTCGCTATCGTCGGCGGGCGGGTGATTCCGTTGTTCACCGCGAGCGGCCTGCAGCTGCCGGCGCCGCTTGCCCCGCGCCGCTGGCTGGAGGCACTGGCCCACGGCGGCCTGCCGCTGCTCGCGGGGCTGGCGCTCGCCGGGGTGGGGCTGGCGCCGGACATGCGTCTGGCGCCGCTGTTGTTGCTGTTGGGGATCGCCCATGCCCTGCGCCTGGCACGCTGGTTTCGCCCCGGCGTTTTGCGCGTGCCGCTGCTGTGGTCGCTGCACCTGGCCTACGCCTGGCTGGTGGTGGCGCTGCTGGGGCTGGCGGCCTGGCACCTGGGTCTGCCGATCCTCGGCAGTGCGGCGCTGCACCTGTTCACCATCGGCGCCATCGGCGGTCTGATCCTGGCCATGATGGCGCGCGTCAGCCTGGGCCACACCGGTCGGCCGCTCGATCCGCCAGCGGTCATGCCGTTGGCGTTCGGTGCCATCGGCCTGGCCGCGGCCGTGCGCGCCGGACTGAGCGGCGTGGCGCCGCGCCTGGCGGTGGCCTTGTCGGCCGCGTTGTGGTGCCTGGGTTTCGGCTTGTTCGTGTACTGCTACGGTCCGATGCTGTGGCGGGCGCGGGTGGACGGCGGGCCGGGTTGAGCGGGCCGGCCGGCGTGCGTTTGGCGGGGCTTGCAAGAGCGGCGGGTCGGGAAGGCCGGTGTCGCGGCCAGCTTCTGCACCCTTGGCCCGACACAGATCGAGGCATGCGATGGCGACGCCGATCGATATTCGAACCAAGCGCATCTATGACCCGCCGGATGCCGCGGACGGAGTGCGCGTGCTGGTGGACCGGCTCTGGCCGCGTGGTATGCGCAAGGAGGCCGCCGTGCTGACGCTATGGCTCAGGGACATCGCCCCG
Organism: uncultured Gammaproteobacteria bacterium; assembly: GCA_963708735.1. Taxonomy (GTDB): domain Bacteria; phylum Pseudomonadota; class Gammaproteobacteria; order Pseudomonadales; family Porticoccaceae; genus JAGPUQ01. The sequence goes on along the minus strand of CAVPTW010000039.1, from coordinate 8,192 downwards.
AGCCCGGCGCTGCGGCAATGGTTCGGCCACGATCCGGCGCGCTGGCCGGAGTTCGTGCGCCGCTACCGTGCGCAGCTAGCCGCCAATCCAGATTCGCTGGCCCGTCTGGGCGAGCTGGCCAGGGCCGGTCGCGTGACCCTGCTCTATGGCGCGCGCGACCGCGTCCACAACCATGCCCTCGTCGTGGCGGACGCGCTGCGCGATTACCTGGAGGCCTCCGATGACGACCCCGCTGCATAGCCCCGTCTGCGATCTGCTCGGCTGCCGCTATCCGCTGGTGCTGGCCGGCATGGGCGGCGTGGCGCGCGCCGAGCTGGTCGGTGCCGTTACGCAAGCGGGCGGCTTCGGTTTCCTGGGCATGGTGCGCGAGCCGGTCGGCGTACTCACCCGGACCATTCGCCGCCTGCAGGGCATCCCGTCACCGAACACCGGCGTGTTCTACGACAAGGCGATGGCGATCACCGGAATCCCGGCACGGCTCGCCTTCCTCAACCGCGGCCAGGCCTGGGTAGTGCGCAAGCTGCAGGCGCTGCTGCCGACCATCCGCGACGCCGCGCTTACGGCCGATCTCGCCGCCATGCTGGCGGCCCATCAGTAGCTGCCGCGGACTGCGCCGCGCCAGCACTTCGCGAGCGCCAGGCCGAGCGACACGGCCGTGATCGTTGAATTCAGGTCCATGGGCTGATGCTTGCGTGATGGGTGAAACAGCGCTCGCTGACATGGCGTTCTGGCGGGGGCCAAAGGCAGTGCCCAAGAAAGCCGTCGCTCGCCTATTGGCGCAGGTCTGCCGGTCGTTGTGGCGTGCTTGAGGCCGTCAATACCTGCGTGGCGGAGCATCTGCTGAGGCCGGCTCGGCCGCGCACGGTTGGCACTTTCACACGATGGGCTCGTGCACGGTCACCAGCTTGGTGCCGTCGGGAAAGGTGGCCTCCACCTGCACGTCGGGAATCATCTCCGCCACGCCTTCCATGACGTCCGCGCGGGTCAGCAGGGTGCGGCCGTAATCCATCATCTCGGCCACCGTGCGACCGTCGCGGGCGCCCTCCAGGATGGCGGCGCTGATATAGGCCACGGCTTCCGGGTAGTTGAGCTTCACGCCGCGCGCCTTGCGCCGTTCGGCGAGCAGGGCGGCGGTGAACAGCAGCAGCTTGTCCTTCTCGCGGGGGGTGAGTTCCATGGGGTCTCCTTATCCAGCGCTAAAAATCAGGTGGCCCAGATGCGTGGGGTCGCGGGTTCGGTGTTGTACTGGCGCCGGCGCAATTCCTGCCACAAGGCGACGAACAGCCCGCGCAGCCGGGTCGCGCAGCCGGCGCGGGCGCGCACGATCAATAGTTCCGGCAGCTCGGTCACTGCCGCGAGCAGATCGGCGGAAGCCGCGGTGATCAGTACTTCGCGCAGACGCTCGATGGCACCGGGATGGCGCAGGGTCGTCACCAGACTGCCGAACACCGGCCGGCCGGCGAGGCCCCAGGGTGCATCGAGCTGGGCGTCGCCGCCCTCGATACGCAGGCGCTCGCCCAGCAGGGGACGACCTTCGCGCCACAGCCAGAGGCGCTGGTCGAGCAGCCCGCGGGTGAAGGTCTCGCCGGCGGCGGGGCGACCCAGGCAGGTGATCTCCCAGCCGGTGTAGTGGGCGCCGGGTTCGAGATCGACGCGCACGCTGTTCTCCGCCCAGGCGCCGTCGAACAGGATGTTTTCCTGGGGCAGCCATTCGCAGTGCGCGCCGGTAGCGATCCGGATGTGAACCGCGAAGGTTTGCGGGCGCTGCGCGTGCCCGCCCCGGTACACACGCCCGGCGCCCGGCGTGGTCAGCAGCACCCGCGCGTCCGCGTCGCAGTCGATGTGGAGTTCGAGCCGGTCGCCCGCCACCAGTCCACCGGGGGGATGCAGGACGTAAACCTGACATTCATCGGGCGCGGGATAGAACGGACGCTGCACGCGCAAGGGACCCAGATTGCGATTGCGCACCAGGGCCGTGCGGTCGCCGCGCCGCGCGAAGCCCAGTTCGAGGCGCGCGCGCCAGCCCTGCGCGGCGGCGCGGGGCGGATCGGCGCGGGACAGGTCGAAGACGGCGTTCACGGGCGACAGAGGTTCCAACAGGGGAGTTCTTCCGAGTCGACAGCAATTACTGTACCGGATGCCGCATCCGCGCACCGGTGGTATCCACAGCTCAGGGCAGACTGCCCCCGCCCAACGCCCGGTACAGCGAGATCGCGGCAGTGAAGCGGTCCAGCCGGCCGCTGGCGGCCGCATCCTCGGCCAGAATCTGGCTGCGCTGCACGTCGAGCAAAATCTGGTAGTCCACCGCGCCCGCATCAAAGCGGGCACGGGCGCTCGCGTAGGCATCGCGCGCCGCGGTCACAGCGCGTTCCAGCGCGGCGCCGCGCAAGGCGCTCTGGCGCTGGGCCTCGAGCGCGTCGCTGACCTCGCCATAAGCGGTCAGCACCGCCCCGCGATACTGGGCCACCAGCTCGGCCTGCCGCGCCTGGCTGCGCATGACCTCGCTGCGCAAAGCGCCACCGTGGAATATCGGTGCCAGCGCGCTGCCGCTGAGGGTGGTCAGTGTGGCGGTCGGATCGCGCATCCAGGAGCGATCCCAGCTGACTTGCAGACCCGGGTAGAGCGCGGCGCGCGCGACACCGATATCGGCGCCCGCTGCCTGTAGCTCCGCCTCCGTCCGGCGCAGGTCCGGCCGTTGTGTCAACAATGCGGCCGGTACCGAAGGCAGCACCTCGGGCAGGATCAACCCATCCCAGGCCAGATCGGGCGGCGCAAATTCGGGGCTGGCCGCGCCGCTGAGCACGGCGAGCTGATTGCGGTAGCCGGCTTGGGTCTGAGCCAGCGCCGCCACCGAGGCTTCGATGGTGGCCACTGCCGCGCGCTGCTGGTCGCGTTCCAGCGCCGCTACCCGACCGGCGGCAAACCGTGCTTCCAGCAGCGCGAGCACGGCCCGCGCGTTGTCCAGATTTGCCTGCGCCAGGGCCAGGCGCTGGCCGGTGGCGGCGAAGTTGAAGGCCGCCTGCGCCACGTCGGCGACGGTGACAAGGCGCAGCGCCTGATAATCGAATTCACTGGCACTGAGCCGCTGCTCTGCCGCCTGGCGGGTGGCCGCCACCCGGCCGAACAGATCCAGCTCATAGGCCACCGAGAGCTGGGCCGTGCGACGGGTTCCGTCCGCAGCGGTCGCGCTCTTGCCGTGGGTTTGGGTAGCGGCAAGCGTGGCGTCCACCTGCGGCCAGGCCGCGGCGCCGGCGCCGGCCGCGACAGCGCGCGCCTGGGCGATGCGCTGCACGCCGGCGGCGAGATCCTGGTTGGCGGCAAGCGCGGCCTCTTCCAGCGTGTCGAGCGCCGGGCTGCCGAAGTCGCGCCACCAGGTATCGGATACCGATACGGGGCCGCTATCCGTCTGCGGCCAAGACGCCGGCTGCGGCACCTCGGGGCGTTGATAGGCGGGCGTCAGATTGCAGCCCCCTGCCAGGGTCAGGATGCAAATGAGTACCGCTGATGAACGCCGCACGGCCCTACTCCGCGGCCAGCGCGACCACCGGATCGAGCCGGGCCGCCTTGCGTGCAGGCAGGTAGCCGAACAACAGCCCGGTGCCCACCGCGCTCAGGAACGCCAGGACTCCCGGCGCCAGGGTGAACACCACGTCCACACCGCCGAACCGCAGGCCGAAACCGATCAGGTAGCCCAGCAACAGCCCGCTGACGCCGCCCACCGTGCACACGACCGCGGCCTCGGCGTTGAATTGCAGCAGGATGTCGCGCATGCGCGCGCCGGTCGCCATGCGGATGCCGATTTCGCGGGTACGCTCGGTGACGCTCACCAGCATGATGTTCATCACGCCGATGCCGCCCACCAGCAGCGAGATCGCCGCCACCGAGCCCAGCAGGATGGTGAGCGTGGTCTGGGCGGTGTTCGCCATGTCCAGGATCGAGGCCATGTTGCGGATGCTGAAATCCTCGGTGCGGTGGCGGGCCAGCAACAGCTGGCGGATGCTTTCCTGCACCGCATCGACCCCACTGACATCGGCGACCTTGGCCGTGATGGCGTTGACGTAGTTGCGTCCAAACAGCCGCACCTGGGCGGTGGTGAGCGGCACGAAAACCACATCGTCCTGATCGCCGCCCCAGGCCGCGGCTCCCTTCTCGCCCATCACGCCGACAATCTGGAAGGGCACGTTCTTGATCAGCAGGTAGCGGCCCACCGGATCGTCGCCGGCCGGAAACAGCAGTCGCGCCACGGTCGCGCCGAGCACGGCTACCGGCGCATAGCTGCGGGCGTCGCTGGCCGTGAAAAAAGAACCCTGCGCCAGGGGCCAGTCGCGCAGCACAGGCAAATCGGTGCCGACTCCGTTGATTGTGGTGGCATAGTCCATCGCGCCGATCCGCACGGTGAGCCGGCCATTGCGCTCCGGCACCACCAGCTCTACACCGGGCAATGCGGCGATGGCGGCGGCGTCCTGCGGAGTGAGGGTGACGATGTCGCCGCCGCCGCGGATGCCCGGCGCGCCGGGCCGGACCATCAGCAGATTGGTGCCCATCGCACTGATCTGCTCCATCACACGCTGTTTGCTGCCCTCCCCGACCGCCAGCATGACCACCACCGACACCACGCCGATGACGATGCCCAGCAGTGTCAGCGCCGTGCGCAGGGCGTTGGTGCGCAGCGCGCGCAGCGCCACCTTGGCGGCTTCCACCAGCTCCGAAATGATCCCACTGCCCTCGGCAAGATGGTGTTCGGTCGCAACGGTGGCAGCCGCCCGCTGCGGTGGCGGGTCGGCGACGATGCGGCCGTCGGCGATCCGCACGATGCGCTCGGCATGGGCAGCCACCTCGGCGTCGTGGGTGATCAGCACGATGGTGCGGCCCTCGGCGTGCAACTGGCGGAGCAGAGTCATCAGCTCGGCGCTGGTGCGACTGTCCAGGGCGCCGGTGGGTTCGTCGGCCAGCACCACCCGTGGATCGTTGATCAGCGCGCGGGCAATGGCGACCCGCTGCTGCTGGCCGCCGGAAAGCTGGCTCGGCAGGTGGTCGGCGCGGTCGGCCAGGCCGAGTCGGGCCAGCAGTTCGGCCGCGCGGGCGTTGCGCTGAGTCCGCGGCACACCCGCGTAGATGGCCGGCATCGCCACGTTTTCCACGGCGCTCGACCCGGCCAGCAGGTTGTAGCGCTGGAATATGAAACCGAAAGTCTCACGGCGCAGGGCGGCGAGCGCATCAGGGGAAAGGTCACGCACCGAACGGCCGAGGATCAGATAGTCGCCGGCGTCGGGCCGATCGAGACAGCCGATCACATTCATCAATGTGCTCTTGCCGGAGCCGGACGGGCCCATGATGGCGACGAACTCCCCGGACCGGATCGTCAGGGAGACGTCCTCGAGGGCCCGCACTTCGGTATCCCCGGCCAGGAAGCGCCGGGTCACGCCGCGCAGCTCCAGGAGCGGGATATCCGCTGCGTTCATAGACCCCACCGCGGCGCGGCGGGTTTGGCTTTCGCGGCGGGCAGGACCACCTCGTCGCCCTGCGCCAGGCCGGCGCGAATCTCGGCCAGGGAGCGCGTCACAATTCCCACCTGCACCACGGTGGGTACCGCACGGCCCTCGAGGTAACGGCGCACTTCGTAGGCCTGACCCTGCGCCCCGTCCTGCTCGGGCCGACGCCGGCCCAGCGCGGCGATGGGAATCACCAGCGCCTGCTCGGCGCGCGCCACCAGAAAATACATCTGGGTGCTCATGCCGTTCATCAGTTCGCCGTCGCTGTTGTCCACGTCGGCCAGCACGTTGTAGAGCACCACGTCGTTGATGACTTCCGGAGAGGGCAGGATCTGGCGTACCACCGCCTCCCAGCGCCGCTCCAGCGACCCCAGGATGGTGAACGACACCGCCATACCCGGCTTTACCCGCGGCACATCGGCTTCGGCCACCTGGGCGCGTACCGTCATGGTGCGCAGATCGGCGATCTGCAGGATGACCGGCGCGATCTGGTTTGCGTTGAGGGTCTGCCCTTCGCGCGCAGTCTGGCTCGCCACCGTGCCATCCATAGGCGCATAGATGCGGGTGTAACTGAGGTTGGTCTCGTCGCCGGACAGGGTCGAGCGGGCTTCATCGATCTGGGCTCGCAGTGAGTTGGCGCGTGCCTGTACCTCATGCAGCGCCGATTCGCTTTGTTCCAGGACTTCCCGGCTGACGGCGTGCTCCCCGATCAGCCGGTGATTGCGCTCCAGCACCTGGCGGGCAAAGACCATCTGGGCTTCCTGTTCAGCCAGTTGGGCGGTGAGCGAAGCGAGACGGGCACGATCCGCTTCGACGCGGGAAGCGTAGATGCGCGGATCGATCTCGGCGATGAGCTGGCCGCGGGTGACCGTGTCGCCGATCTCCACACGCAGGTGGCTGAGCTGGCCCGAGACCTGGGCGCCCACGTCGACGTATTCCTTGGGTTCGAGCTTGCCCTGTGCGGTGATGGTCTCTTCGAGGTCGGCGCGTTCCACCCGCGCCCTGGACAGTTCCGGAGCGCCGGCGCCATGCAGCGCCCGGTAACCCCAGGCGGCGAGGAGAATCACCGGAATGACCGCGGCAAGCCAAAGGCTCCGGTTACGCAACTTCATTCACTGCTCTCCAGATCACGGTATGGCAGGGTGCGGAACCGGAAACACCGAGCGGGGGCTCCGTGGCCGCAGCTCCTGCGCAATCACTCCCGCGGAACCACTTCCGCGCAACCACCTCCGCGGAATCACCTCCGCGGAATCACCCCCGCGGAATCACTCCCGCGGAATCACTCCCGCGGAACCATGAGCAAAGCACTTGGCCCCCGGTGAGCGGGCTGCGCCGGTGCGTGGACCGCGGCGCGGTCAGGAAATTCACCGTGCTGAACAAATCCGGGGTCAGCAGGAATCCGGCATGGAAACGCCCGGCGCCAGCGTCTTGAGGGGATGTCGCCCCGCCACATGCCCCATGAACGGCCGGTGGATGGAGTAGCCCAGCAGGGACTGGATGCGCGGGCTCATGGCGCGCGCCTGCTCCGGCGGCACCGCAAGGAAGTAGTTTTCCTGCGTGCGTGCCCAGGGCTGGCAGTACTGGATCGAGAACGCGCGGCGTGGCGCCGGGCTGTGGTTGGCGCCGCCGCGATGCAGCAGGTTGCCGGCGAACACGACACAGGTACCGGCGGGCATTTCCACCGGAATCGATTTACCCGCCATGCGGGCGGCGAAGTCGGGGTCGGATTCACACTCGCCATCCCGATAATCGCCGCCGATCTCGGCATCGCTCCACAGATGACTGCCGGGAATAACCTCTGTGCAGCCATTTTCAGCGGTGAAATCGTCCACCGCCACGATGGTGGACAAACTCACCATGGGGCGCGGGCGCGGGATCGGGTAGAAGGCATCGTCGTTGTGCCAGGGCTGCGGCGTCTCGCCCGGATGGATGCAGATGGCGAGACTGCCGGTGAGCAGGTAATTGGGTCGAAAGGCGTCGCACAGGGCCATGACCCTGTCGTCCTCGATAATCTCCCGAAACACCGGATCCCGCGCCACCAGCGTGTAGATACGTTCGGTGGCGTGGCCCTCGAAGTTGTTGCGACCCAGGTACGCGCCCAGCTCGCGGTCCAGCGCCGCACGCACCCGGTCGAGACGCCCGCCACCCAGAAAATCCGGCACCAGCGTGTAGCCGCGGGTGCGGATTTCCTGGATCGCCGTTTCGATAGCGAACATCGCGAGAACCCCCGGACAGTCGTTCGCTCAGAACTTGCGGAGGATCGGCACCCAGTGGAACAGCCCTACCAGAATCACCATCACGACATCGAGCGCTTCCGCGCGACCGGCGGCCTTGAGCTTGCCGAATACAAACACCAGTTCACCGAGATGGGCGACAAATATCACAAAGGCTATGGCGAGCAGCCGGTAGATGCCCAGGGCGGGGCAAAGATACCCAGCACTGCCAGTACCGGCAGGATCCAGAATCCCAGCATGGCCAGCTTGCCGATCAGAAGGAAGTTTTGCATCAGGGGGCTCTCTTTGGTTGTTGTTGTGATGGTGAAGTGATCGCGCCGATGCGCGGCGCTTCGAGTGTAGCAGGGGCCTGCGAACGGCGACAAACTCCCCCGGGCCTGTTCACGGATGCGCGGTCGAGCCAGGGCGCGGGCGGACCCGGCCGGTGCGAAACAGAGGTGCGCTGTGGTCGGTTACGCATCGACCG
>CAVPTW010000038.1:0-22676 GCA_963708735.1 uncultured Gammaproteobacteria bacterium | reverse complement strand
CCAGCTTGGTGCCGTCGGGAAAGGTGGCCTCCACCTGCACGTCGGGGATCATCTCCGGTACGCCTTCCATGACGTCCGCGCGCGTCAGCAGGGTGCGCCCGTAATCCATCATCTCCGCCACCGTGCGGCCGTCGCGGGCGCCCTCAAGGATGGCGGCGCTGATATAGGCCACGGCTTCCGGGTAGTTGAGCTTCACGCCGCGCGCCTTGCGCCGTTCGGCGAGCAGGGCGGCGGTGAACAGCAGCAGCTTGTCCTTCTCGCGGGGGGTGAGTTCCATGGGGTCTCCTTATCCAGCGCTAAAAAATCAGGTGGCCCAGATGCGCGGGGTCGCGGGTTCGGTGTCGTACTGGCGCCGGCGCAATTCCTGCCACAAGGCGACGAACAGCCCGCGCAGCCGGGTCGCGCAGCCGGCGCGGGCGCGCACGATCAATAGTTCCGGCAGCTCGGTCACTGCCGCGAGCAGATCGGCGGAAGCCGCGGTGATCAGTACTTCGCGCAGACGCTCGATGGCACCGGGATGGCGCAGGGTCGTCACCAGACTGCCGAACACCGGCCGGCCGGCGAGGCCCCAGGGTGCATCGAGCTGGGCGTCGCCGCCCTCGATACGCAGGCGCTCGCCCAGCAGAGGACGACCTTCGCGCCACAGCCAGAGGCGCTGGTCGAGCAGCCCGCGGGTGAAGGTCTCGCCGGCGGCGGGGCGACCCAGGCAGGTGATCTCCCAGCCGGTGTAGTGGGCGCCGGGTTCGAGATCGACGCGCACGCTGTTCTCCGCCCAGGCGCCGTCGAACAGGATGTTTTCCTGGGGCAGCCATTCGCAGTGCGCGCCGGTAGCGATCCGGATGTGAACCGCGAAGGTTTGCGGGCGCTGCGCGTGCCCGCCCCGGTACACACGCCCGGCGCCCGGCGTGGTCAGCAGCACCCGCGCGTCCGCGTCGCAGTCGATGTGGAGTTCGAGCCGGTCGCCCGCCACCAGTCCACCGGGGGGATGCAGGACGTAAACCTGACATTCATCGGGCGCGGGATAGAACGGACGCTGCACGCGCAAGGGACCCAGATTGCGATTGCGCACCAGGGCCGTGCGGTCGCCGCGCCGCGCGAAGCCCAGTTCGAGGCGCGCGCGCCAGCCCTGCGCGGCGGCGCGGGGCGGATCGGCGCGGGACAGGTCGAAGACGGCGTTCACGGGCGACAGAGGTTCCAACAGGGGAGTTCTTCCGAGTCGACAGCAATTACTGTACCGGATGCCGCATCCGCGCACCGGTGGTATCCACAGCTCAGGGCAGACTGCCCCCGCCCAACGCCCGGTACAGCGAGATCGCGGCAGTGAAGCGGTCCAGCCGGCCGCTGGCGGCCGCATCCTCGGCCAGAATCTGGCTGCGCTGCACGTCGAGCAAAATCTGGTAGTCCACCGCGCCCGCATCAAAGCGGGCACGGGCGCTCGCGTAGGCATCGCGCGCCGCGGTCACAGCGCGTTCCAGCGCGGCGCCGCGCAAGGCGCTCTGGCGCTGGGCCTCGAGCGCGTCGCTGACCTCGCCATAAGCGGTCAGCACCGCCCCGCGATACTGGGCCACCAGCTCGGCCTGCCGCGCCTGGCTGCGCATGACCTCGCTGCGCAAAGCGCCACCGTGGAATATCGGTGCCAGCGCGCTGCCGCTGAGGGTGGTCAGTGTGGCGGTCGGATCGCGCATCCAGGAGCGATCCCAGCTGACTTGCAGACCCGGGTAGAGCGCGGCGCGCGCGACACCGATATCGGCGCCCGCTGCCTGTAGCTCCGCCTCCGTCCGGCGCAGGTCCGGCCGTTGTGTCAACAACGCGGCCGGTACCGAAGGCAGCACCTCGGGCAGGATCAACCCATCCCAGGCCAGATCGGGCGGCGCAAATTCGGGGCTGGCCGCGCCGCTGAGCACGGCGAGCTGATTGCGGTAGCCGGCTTGGGTCTGAGCCAGCGCCGCCACCGAGGCTTCGATGGTGGCCACTGCCGCGCGCTGCTGGTCGCGTTCCAGCGCCGCTACCCGACCGGCGGCAAACCGTGCTTCCAGCAGCGCGAGCACGGCCCGCGCGTTGTCCAGATTTGCCTGCGCCAGGGCCAGGCGCTGGCCGGTGGCGGCGAAGTTGAAGGCCGCCTGCGCCACGTCGGCGACGGTGACAAGGCGCAGCGCCTGATAATCGAATTCACTGGCACTGAGCCGCTGCTCTGCCGCCTGGCGGGTGGCCGCCACCCGGCCGAACAGATCCAGCTCATAGGCCACCGAGAGCTGGGCCGTGCGACGGGTTCCGTCCGCAGCGGTCGCGCTCTTGCCGTGGGTTTGGGTAGCGGCAAGCGTGGCGTCCACCTGCGGCCAGGCCGCGGCGCCGGCGCCGGCCGCGACAGCGCGCGCCTGGGCGATGCGCTGCACGCCGGCGGCGAGATCCTGGTTGGCGGCAAGCGCGGCCTCTTCCAGCGTGTCGAGCGCCGGGCTGCCGAAGTCGCGCCACCAGGTATCGGATACCGATACGGGGCCGCTATCCGTCTGCGGCCAAGACGCCGGCTGCGGCACCTCGGGACGTTGATAGGCGGGCGTCAGATTGCAGCCCCCTGCCAGGGTCAGGATGCAAATGAGTACCGCTGATGAACGCCGCACGGCCCTACTCCGCGGCCAGCGCGACCACCGGATCGAGCCGGGCCGCCTTGCGCGCGGGCAGGTAGCCGAACAACAGCCCGGTGCCCACCGCGCTCAGGAACGCCAGGACTCCCGGCGCCAGGGTGAACACCACGTCCACACCGCCGAACCGCAGGCCGAAACCGATCAGGTAGCCCAGCAACAGCCCGCTGACGCCGCCCACCGTGCACACGACCGCGGCCTCGGCGTTGAATTGCAGCAGGATGTCGCGCATGCGCGCGCCGGTCGCCATGCGGATGCCGATTTCGCGGGTACGCTCGGTGACGCTCACCAGCATGATGTTCATCACGCCGATGCCGCCCACCAGCAGCGAGATCGCCGCCACCGAGCCCAGCAGGATGGTGAGCGTGGTCTGGGCGGTGTTCGCCATGTCCAGGATCGAGGCCATGTTGCGGATGCTGAAATCCTCGGTGCGGTGGCGGGCCAGCAACAGCTGGCGGATGCTTTCCTGCACCGCATCGACCCCACTGACATCGGCGACCTTGGCCGTGATGGCGTTGACGTAGTTGCGTCCAAACAGCCGCACCTGGGCGGTGGTGAGCGGCACGAAAACCACATCGTCCTGATCGCCGCCCCAGGCCGCGGCTCCCTTCTCGCCCATCACGCCGACAATCTGGAAGGGCACGTTCTTGATCAGCAGGTAGCGGCCCACCGGATCGTCGCCGGCCGGAAACAGCAGTCGCGCCACGGTCGCGCCGAGCACGGCTACCGGCGCATAGCTGCGGGCGTCGCTGGCCGTGAAAAAAGAACCCTGCGCCAGGGGCCAGTCGCGCAGCACAGGCAAATCGGTGCCGACTCCGTTGATTGTGGTGGCATAGTCCATCGCGCCGATCCGCACGGTGAGCCGGCCATTGCGCTCCGGCACCACCAGCTCTACACCGGGCAATGCGGCGATGGCGGCGGCGTCCTGCGGAGTGAGGGTGACGATGTCGCCGCCGCCGCGGATGCCCGGCGCGCCGGGCCGGACCATCAGCAGATTGGTGCCCATCGCACTGATCTGCTCCATCACACGCTGTTTGCTGCCCTCCCCGACCGCCAGCATGACCACCACCGACACCACGCCGATGACGATGCCCAGCAGTGTCAGCGCCGTGCGCAGGGCGTTGGTGCGCAGCGCGCGCAGCGCCACCTTGGCGGCTTCCACCAGCTCCGAAATGATCCCACTGCCCTCGGCAAGATGGTGTTCGGTCGCAACGGTGGCAGCCGCCCGCTGCGGTGGCGGGTCGGCGACGATGCGGCCGTCGGCGATCCGCACGATGCGCTCGGCATGGGCAGCCACCTCGGCGTCGTGGGTGATCAGCACGATGGTGCGGCCCTCGGCGTGCAACTGGCGGAGCAGAGTCATCAGCTCGGCGCTGGTGCGACTGTCCAGGGCGCCGGTGGGTTCGTCGGCCAGCACCACCCGTGGATCGTTGATCAGCGCGCGGGCAATGGCGACCCGCTGCTGCTGGCCGCCGGAAAGCTGGCTCGGCAGGTGGTCGGCGCGGTCGGCCAGGCCGAGTCGGGCCAGCAGTTCGGCCGCGCGGGCGTTGCGCTGAGTCCGCGGCACACCCGCGTAGATGGCCGGCATCGCCACGTTTTCCACGGCGCTCGACCCGGCCAGCAGGTTGTAGCGCTGGAATATGAAACCGAAAGTCTCACGGCGCAGGGCGGCGAGCGCATCAGGGGAAAGGTCACGCACCGAACGGCCGAGGATCAGATAGTCGCCGGCGTCGGGCCGATCGAGACAGCCGATCACATTCATCAATGTGCTCTTGCCGGAGCCGGACGGGCCCATGATGGCGACGAACTCCCCGGACCGGATCGTCAGGGAGACGTCCTCGAGGGCCCGCACTTCGGTATCCCCGGCCAGGAAGCGCCGGGTCACGCCGCGCAGCTCCAGGAGCGGGATATCCGCTGCGTTCATAGACCCCACCGCGGCGCGGCGGGTTTGGCTTTCGCGGCGGGCAGGACCACCTCGTCGCCCTGCGCCAGGCCGGCGCGAATCTCGGCCAGGGAGCGCGTCACAATTCCCACCTGCACCACGGTGGGTACCGCACGGCCCTCGAGGTAACGGCGCACTTCGTAGGCCTGACCCTGCGCCCCGTCCTGCTCGGGCCGACGCCGGCCCAGCGCGGCGATGGGAATCACCAGCGCCTGCTCGGCGCGCGCCACCAGAAAATACATCTGGGTGCTCATGCCGTTCATCAGTTCGCCGTCGCTGTTGTCCACGTCGGCCAGCACGTTGTAGAGCACCACGTCGTTGATGACTTCCGGAGAGGGCAGGATCTGGCGTACCACCGCCTCCCAGCGCCGCTCCAGCGACCCCAGGATGGTGAACGACACCGCCATACCCGGCTTTACCCGCGGCACATCGGCTTCGGCCACCTGGGCGCGTACCGTCATGGTGCGCAGATCGGCGATCTGCAGGATGACCGGCGCGATCTGGTTTGCGTTGAGGGTCTGCCCTTCGCGCGCAGTCTGGCTCGCCACCGTGCCATCCATGGGCGCATAGATGCGGGTGTAACTGAGGTTGGTCTCGTCGCCGGACAGGGTGGAGCGGGCTTCATCGATCTGGGCTCGCAGTGAGTTGGCGCGTGCCTGTACCTCATGCAGCGCCGATTCGCTTTGTTCAAGGACTTCCCGGCTGACGGCGTGCTCCCCGATCAGCCGGTGATTGCGCTCCAGCACCTGGCGGGCAAAGACCATCTGGGCTTCCTGTTCAGCCAGTTGGGCGGTGAGCGAAGCGAGACGGGCACGATCCGCTTCGACGCGGGAAGCGTAGATGCGCGGATCGATCTCGGCGATGAGCTGGCCGCGGGTGACCGTGTCGCCGATCTCCACACGCAGGTGGCTGAGCTGGCCCGAGACCTGGGCGCCCACGTCGACGTATTCCTTGGGTTCGAGCTTGCCCTGTGCGGTGATGGTCTCTTCGAGGTCGGCGCGTTCCACCCGCGCCCTGGACAGTTCCGGAGCGCCGGCGCCATGCAGCGCCCGGTAACCCCAGGCGGCGAGGAGAATCACCGGAATGACCGCGGCAAGCCAAAGGCTCCGGTTACGCAACTTCATTCACTGCTCTCCAGATCACGGTATGGCAGGGTGCGGAACCGGAAACACCGAGCGGGGGCTCCGTGGCCGCAGCTCCTGCGCAATCACTCCCGCGGAACCACTTCCGCGCAACCACCTCCGCGGAATCACCTCCGCGGAATCACCCCCGCGGAATCACTCCCGCGGAATCACTCCCGCGGAACCATGAGCAAAGCACTTGGCCCCCGGTGAGCGGGCTGCGCCGGTGCGTGGACCGCGGCGCGGTCAGGAAATTCACCGTGCTGAACAAATCCGGGGTCAGCAGGAATCCGGCATGGAAACGCCCGGCGCCAGCGTCTTGAGGGGATGTCGCCCCGCCACATGCCCCATGAACGGCCGGTGGATGGAGTAGCCCAGCAGGGACTGGATGCGCGGGCTCATGGCGCGCGCCTGCTCCGGCGGCACCGCAAGGAAGTAGTTTTCCTGCGTGCGTGCCCAGGGCTGGCAGTACTGGATCGAGAACGCGCGGCGTGGCGCCGGGCTGTGGTTGGCGCCGCCGCGATGCAGCAGGTTGCCGGCGAACACGACACAGGTACCGGCGGGCATTTCCACCGGAATCGATTTACCCGCCATGCGGGCGGCGAAGTCGGGGTCGGATTCACACTCGCCATCCCGATAATCGCCGCCGATCTCGGCATCGCTCCACAGATGACTGCCGGGAATAACCTCTGTGCAGCCATTTTCAGCGGTGAAATCGTCCACCGCCACGATGGTGGACAAACTCACCATGGGGCGCGGGCGCGGGATCGGGTAGAAGGCATCGTCGTTGTGCCAGGGCTGCGGCGTCTCGCCCGGATGGATGCAGATGGCGAGACTGCCGGTGAGCAGGTAATTGGGTTCGAGAAAGGCGTCGCACAGGGCCATGACCCTGTCGTCCTCGATAATCTCCCGAAACACCGGATCCCGCGCCACCAGCGTGTAGATACGTTCGGTGGCGTGGCCCTCGAAGTTGTTGCGACCCAGGTACGCGCCCAGCTCGCGGTCCAGCGCCGCACGCACCCGGTCGAGACGCCCGCCACCCAGAAAATCCGGCACCAGCGTGTAGCCGCGGGTGCGGATTTCCTGGATCGCCGTTTCGATAGCGAACATCGCGAGAACCCCCGGACAGTCGTTCGCTCAGAACTTGCGGAGGATCGGCACCCAGTGGAACAGCCCTACCAGAATCACCATCACGACATCGAGCGCTTCCGCGCGACCGGCGGCCTTGAGCTTGCCGAATACAAACACCAGTTCACCGAGATGGGCGACAAATATCACAAAGGCTATGGCGAGCAGCCGGTAGTCCCAGGGCGGGGCAAAGATACCCAGCACTGCCAGTACCGGCAGGATCCAGAATCCCAGCATGGCCAGCTTGCCGATCAGAAGGAAGTTTTGCATCAGGGGGCTCTCTTTGGTTGTTGTTGTGATGGTGAAGTGATCGCGCCGATGCGCGGCGCTTCGAGTGTA
This sequence comes from uncultured Gammaproteobacteria bacterium, assembly GCA_963708735.1. Lineage (GTDB taxonomy): Bacteria > Pseudomonadota > Gammaproteobacteria > Pseudomonadales > Porticoccaceae > JAGPUQ01. Next base: position 15,507 of record CAVPTW010000038.1, on the reverse strand, counting down.
GCAGGGGCCTGCGAACGGCGACAAACTCCCCCGGGCCTGTTCACGGATGCGCGGTCGAGCCAGGGCGCGGCGGACCCGGCCGGTGCGAAACAGCAGTGCGCTGTGGTCGGTTACGCATCGACCGCAACCGGCGCGGGCTGGATCCGCACCACCGCCCGATCACGCGCATGGAAGCGGCGCACCAGTTCCACTTCACGCCGCCGCACGGTGGCGAGATTGGCCTCCTTGACGTGGCCGAAGCCGCGGATGAACTCGGGCAGGCCGGCGATTTCCACGGCAAGCGCATGGTTGTCGGCGTCGAGGTCGGCGATGAGCTCGGCGATGCGCGCCTCGTAGTCGGCGATCACTTGCCGTTCCATGCGCCGCTCGGCGGTGTAGCCGAAGGGATCGAACGGCGTGCCGCGCAGAAAGCGGAATTTCGCCAGCACCCGAAATGCCGACAGCATCCAGGCGCCGAACTCGCGTTTCTGCAGGCGCCCGGTGTCGGGATCGCGGCGCGCGAGCAGCGGCGGCGCGAGGTGGAAGCTCAGCCGGTAGTCGCCCTCGAACTGGCGTTCCAGTTCGGCCTCAAATTCGCCGTCGGTGTAGAAGCGCGCGACTTCGTATTCGTCCTTGTAGGCCAGCAGCTTGTGGTAACCGCGCGCCACCGCCGTGGTGAGGGGAAAATCGCGCGTCCCGAGGCGCGCTTCCGCGTCCCGCACCCGTACCACCAGTGCGCGATAGCGCGCACCGTAGCCCGCATTCTGATAGTCGGTCAGCATGCGCTCGCGCTCGGCGATCAGTTCGTCCAGGGTCTGGCGCGACGGTTCGTAGTCGATCTCCTCGATGCCCGCGCTGCGGCGCACCCGCGCCGGATCGGCGGCGTAGCGGCGACCCCACAGAAACGCCTTGAGATTCGGTTCCACCGCCACCGCGTTGAGACGGATCGCGTCGGTGAGCGCGGTGGCGCCAAGCGGCACCAGCCCGCGCTGCCAGGCGTAGCCGAGCAGGAAGAAATTCGCCGCGATGGCATCGCCCATCAGCGCCGCTGCCAGCGCGGAGGCGTCGACAAAATGACACGCCGTGGTGGCACCGCGCAGCGCCGCTTCCATTGCGCTGCCGGGGAAGGCAGCGTCCGGATCGTGAGTGAAATCCGCCGTGGGGGATTCATGGCTGTTGACCACGGCGACCGCACCCGGCGCCAACCGTGCCAGCGCCTCGCGGCCCGAAGCGACCACCAGATCGGCGCCGAGCAGCAGATCAGCGCCGCCCTGGGGAATGCAGTGCGCGTGAATGTCGTCCTGGTGCGGCGCGATACGCACATGCGCGGTCACCGCGCCGAACTTCTGCGCCAGGCCGGTCTGGGTCATCACCAGGGCGCCGCGACCTTCGAGATGGGCCGCCATGCCCATCACCGCGCCGATGGTGAGCACACCCATGCCGCCCACCCCGGGCAGCAAGATGCTGAAAGGCGCAGTCAGCGTGGGAACTTGCGGTTCCGGCAGCGCGGGGAAATCGGCATCCGCGTTCCCGCCGTGGAGACGGCGCAAACTGCCGCCGTGAACGCTGACAAAACTCGGGCAGAATCCTTTCAGACAGGAATAATCCTTGTTGCAGGAGCTCTGGTCGATGGCGCGCTTGCGGCCGAGCGGCGTTTCCACCGGCACCACCGAAAGGCAGTTCGACTGCACACCGCAGTCGCCGCAACCTTCGCACACACGCTCGTTGATGAACACGCGCCGCTGCGGCTGTGGCAGCAGGCCGCGTTTGCGGCGCCGGCGCAGTTCGGTGGCACACACCTGGTCGTAGATGATGACGGTGGTGCCCGATAGTTCGCGCAACTCCTTCTGCACGGCGTCGAGACGGTCGCGGTGGTGGATGCTCAGGCCGGGATGGCGCGCGGCGAGATCGTTCGCGTATTTTTCCGGATCGTCGCTCACCAGGGCGATGCGCTGCACGCCCTCGCCCACCAGTTGCTGGATCAGTTGCTCCACGGTGAGGCTGCCATCGACGTGCTGGCCGCCCGTCATGGCCACGGCATCGTTGTAGAGAATCTTGTAGGTCATGTTGACCCCGGCGGAGACCGCGGCGCGCACCGCGAGAATGCCGGAGTGGAAATAGGTGCCGTCGCCGATGTTCTGGAACACATGGGGGGTGTCGGTGAAGGGCGCCTGACCGATCCAGGCCGCGCCCTCCCCGCCCATCTGGGTGAAGGTCTCGGTGTCGCGGTCCATCCAGGTGACCATGTAGTGACAACCGATGCCCGCCATGGCGCGACTGCCTTCCGGCACCTTGGTGGACGTGTTGTGGGGACAACCCGAGCAGAACCAGGGCTGGCGCAGCAGCGGTCCGCCGAGCGTCGCGGCCGGGTCGGGCGGCGGCGCGCGCAACGCGCTCACCAGGGCTGCCAGTTCCGGCCACTGCTGCAGACGCGCCAGAATCGCGCGCGCGATCAGCGTCGGATTGAGCTCGCCCGCCGGGCTGAACAGGGGCCGGCCCTCGGCATCGTGCTTGCCGAGAATCCGCGGGCGGCGTCCGTCGGGCAGCGCATAGAGCTGGGTCTTGAGCTGTTCCTCGATCAGTCCGCGCTTTTCTTCCACCACCAGGATTTCGTCGAGCCCCTCGGCAAAGGCGCGCGCGCCCGTGGGTTCGAGCGGCCAGGGCATGGCGACCTTGTAGAGCCGCAGCCCGAGCGCTTCGGCAAGCGCCGCGTCGATGCCGAGATCGGCGAGCGCCTGCCGGGTGTCGAGATACGCCTTGCCGGCAGCGGCGATACCGAAGCGCGGCCTGGGGCCGTCCAGCACCACGCGATCCAGCCGATTGGCGCGCGCATAGGCCAGCACGGCCTGGAGCTTGGCGCCCTGGAGGCGCGCCTCCTGCGCCAGCGGCTGATCCGGCCAGCGCGTGTGCAGACCGCCGTCGGGCGCAATGAAGTCCTCCGGCAGGACGATCCGCACCCGATCGAGCGCCATATCCGCCGACGCACTGGCGTCCATGTTGTCGGCCGTGGTCTTCATGCCCACCCAGCAGCCGGCGAAGCGCGACATGGCCCAGCCGTGCAGGCCCAGATCGAGCACATCCTGGACGCTGCCGGGATTCAGCACCGGCACCGTGGCGGCAATGAACATGGCCTCACTTTGAAACGCGAGCGTCGAGGACTTGCACAGATGGTCGTCGCCCACTACCGCGAGCACCCCACCGTGGCGGGAAGTGCCGGAGTTGTTGGCGTGCTTCAGGGGGTCCATGGCGCGGTCGAGGCCGGGACCCTTGCCGTACCAGAGCCCAAACACGCCGTCGTAGCGCGCACCCGGAAACAGGTTGAGCTGCTGCGAGCCCCAGATGGAGGTCGCCGCCAGTTCCTCGTTCACCGCGGGCTGGAAGTGGATGTGGTTTTCCTTGAGATGCCCCGCCGCTTCCCAGAGTGCGCTGTCGAGTCCACCGAGCGGCGAGCCGCGATAGCCCGAGACGAAACCCGCCGTATTCACCCCCGCCGCCTGATCGCGCCAGCGTTGCAGCAGCAGCAGTCGCACCAGGGCATCGATGCCGCTGAGGTACGCGCGGCCCTGGGTCAGGGTGTATTTGTCGTCGAGGGAAACCGGCATGGGGGTACATCGCAGCGCAGTCTTGGTGGCCAGCATAGAGCCTGCGGCGAGAGGCGTCGAGGCACGCCTTGGCGCCTTTGGTCCGGCAGAGGGCTCCGTCACGATCCGCCATGCTCGCGTCGGATGCGCGATCCGGCGCCAGCGCGCTGCGGTCGTGGCCAGCGTGGTCCCGCCAGCGTTGACGACCCTGGCGGGAACGGCTTTAATACGCGCCTTCGCACGCCTGCCCAGGTAGCTCAGTCGGTAGAGCAGAGGATTGAAAATCCTCGTGTCGGTGGTTCGATTCCGCCCCTGGGCACCAACAAGAACAAGAAAATCACGCGGCTTTTTCCCCTTCCGTGATTTTCATTTTCCCTTCCGTGATTTTCAACGCCGCATCCGAAACAAGGCGGATGCCAGGCGATCTCCGGAATCGGGCGCCCGGGTGCGTTCGAGATCGATCATGAAATCCCCCCCGTACCCGGCGGTGCCGGGTACGGCAAGTGCGGGGAATCACCCCCGATCCAGACGCTGCGCAATCTCCCAGGCGCGATCCACCCGGTTGCGGCATTCGTCCTTGTATTCGAGCGCGTTGGTGGAACTGGCGTTGCCGTCGAGGCCGCGCTTGTAGACGCCCTGCACGATGGCGGCGGAGCGAAACAGGTTGTAGACGACGTAGAACTCCCAGTCGTCGATACGCTCGCGGCCGGAGAACTCGCAGTACCAGCGCACCACTTCCTCCTGGGAGGGAATACCGAGCTCGGCCAGTTCGGCGGCCGGGCGGCGCAGGCTCACTTCGCCGTAGAAGTCGGCGTTGTGCTCCATGCACAGGTAGCCCAGATCGGCGAAGGGATGACCCAGGGTCGAGAGCTCCCAGTCGAGCACCGCGACCACGCGCGGCTCGGTGGGATGGAACATGATGTTCTGCACCCGGTAGTCGCCGTGGGCGATGCAGACCTCATCGGACGGCGGCACATGGGCCGGCACCCATTCGAGCAGCTGCTCCATGCTCTCGATATGCGCGGTCTTGGCGGCGTTGTACTGCTTGGTCCAGCGCGCCACCTGGCGCTCGTAATAGTTGCCCGGGCGACCGTAGTCCTCGAGCCCGACGGCCTTGTAGTCCACCGCATGCAACGCGGCCAGCACCCGCACGAGATCGCGCCACAGTTCGCGGCGCTGTTCCGGCGGCGCCTCTTCCATCAGCGGCCGCGCGAAGATGCGCCCTTCCACCGCTTCCATGATGTAGAACTTGGTGCCGATGACGCCGGTGTCCTCGCACAGGGCGTGCATTTTCGGGACCGGCACGGCGGTGTCCTGCAGCGCTTTCATCACGCGGTATTCGCGATCGACCTGATGCGCGGAGGGCAGTAGCTGCCCGGGCGGCTGCTTGCGCAGCACATAGCGCCCAGAGGCGGCTTCGAGCATGAAGGTGGGGTTGCTCTGGCCACCGTCGAACTGGCGCACGCGCAGTGGCCCGACGAAGCCTTTCACCTGCGCCGCCATGAAGCGGGCGAGCGCCGCCTCGTCGAATTCGTGGCCCTGCCGGACCGCTGTCAGTTCCGCCATGATTTTTATCCTCTGCAAGGGCGCGAAGCTTACCGGTTGAGTCGAGGCCCGGCAAAATGCCAGACTGCGGCTTTCCCGGGAACCGTGCCATGACACACCGCAAACGCATCGCCGTCACCCTGCCCGCCGGCCCCCGCGTCGCCGACACCTTGGAGCGGGTGCGCTGGGCCGAGCAGCACGGCTATGACGACGCCTGGTTCGCCGATGCCGGCGCCCCCGACGCGCTGACCACGGCGGCGGCGCTCGCGGGCATTACCCGGCACATCCGCATCGGCGTCGCGGTGACGCCCGTCTTCACCCGTACCCCGGCGGTGCTGGCCGCGACCGCCAACACCCTCGGCCAGCTGCTGCCCGGGCGCTTCGTGCTGGGTCTCGGCACCTCCAGCCAGACCATGATGATCGACTGGCACGGGGTCGCTTTCGACAAGCCCCTGACCCGGGTCAGGAACACCGCGCTGCTGGTGCGCTCCATGTTGCGCGGCGAGAAATCCGATTTCGACCGGGACGGCCTGCGCAGCCGCAACTACCGCCAGGAAGCGCTCGAAAATCCGCCGCCGATCTACCTCGCCGCGCTGCGCCCGAAGATGATCGAGACCGCGGCCGAAGTGGGCGACGGCGTGATCATCAATCTGTGGCCACGCTCGGCGCTGCCCAACATGCTGGAACATGTGCGGATCGGCGCCGAGCGCGCCGGCAAGGACTGGCGCACCGTTGAGATCGTCAACCGCGCCATGGTGCTGGTGACCAACGACAAGCCGGCCGCGCGCAATCTGTTCCGCGCCACCTTCGCGCCCTATTACGCCAACCCGGTGTACAACCACTTCCTTGCCTGGGCCGGCTTCGCGGGCGCGGCAGGCGAGATCGCCGCCGGCTGGGCGGCGCGCGACCGTGCCCGCACATCGGGCGCGCTGGACGATGCCCTGGTGGATGAGATCGCGGTGATCGGCAGCGCCGACGAATGCCGCGCGCGCATCGCCGCCGATGCCGCAGCCGGCATCCACACCCAGATCGTCGCGCCCCTGGCCGGCGCCGCGCCCGCGGCGGTCGAGGCCACCCTGGCGGCCTTTGCCGCCGACCGGTTCCGGTTCTAGCCGAGGAGCACCCCTATGGGTATCGGCGTCGGACTGGGCATGGCGCGGTTTCCCTTCGCGGAAACCGACAACTTCTGGCGCTGGGTCGAACTGTGCGATCAGGGCGGCATCGATTCCCTGTGGCAGACCGACCGACTCGTATCGGACGAACCCTTTCTCGAGTGCATGACCGCGCTGGCGGCCATCGCGGGGGCGTCGAAAAACCTGAAGTTCGGCATGAACGTGGCGTCGGTTGCCCTGCGCGATCCGCTGGTGCTGGCCAAGCAGTGCGCGACCATCGACTTTCTGAGCGGCGGACGCCTGCTGCCCGCCTTCGGCATCGGCGCCGACACCGCGCCGGAATGGGCCGCCACCGGACGCGGTACCCGGGGGCGCGGCCGGCGCACCGACGAGGGCCTCGACATCATCTCAAGACTGTGGCGCGGCGAATCCGTGAGCACCGAGGGCGAGCACTATCGCTATCGCGGTGCCGTGATCGCCCCGCTGCCGATCCAGCAACCGCTGCCCCTGTGGATCGGCGGCAGCAGCGAGGCCGCGATCCGCCGCACCGTGCGCTTCGGCACCGGCTGGCAGGCGGGTCTGGAATCCCCGGCCAGTGCCGGCCGCGCGCGCCGGCGCATTCAGGCAGCATTGAAGGACAGCGACCGCACCATCGACCCGGAACACTACGGCACCGGCTTCTTCGTGCATTTCGGTTCCGCCGACGATCCGGTCTGTCAGCGCGAACTGCGCCGCTTTCGCCGCGCGGCGCCGGATGCCGATCTGAGCCACCTGCTGGCGGTGGGCGAAGACGCCATTCTCGCCACCATCGCCGCCTATGCGCGCGAGGGTATCGCCAAGTTCATCCTGCGCCCGCTGGCCGGGACCGATGCGGAACTGCTCGACCACAGTCGCCGCCTGATCGACGCCGTGCTGCCGCGGCTGGGCGACATTCCACTCCACCGCGACTGAACAGGAATTCATCATGCAGGCCGTCTGGTACGAGCATTTCGGTCCCGCCGGGGAATGTCTTCAGCGCGGCGCGTGGGACACGCCCTCCCCCGGCCACGGCGAGGTGCTGGTGCGGTTGCACACCTCCGGCGTGAATCCGTCCGATGTGAAAAAACGCGCGGGCATCACCCTGCCGAATCTGCTCGACGACGGCCCGGTGATTCCCCACAGCGACGGCGCCGGGGTGATCGAAGCGGTGGGTCCGGGTGTGAGCGCCGCGCGCATCGACGAGCGCGTCTGGGTCTTTAACGCCCAGCATCGCCGCCGCTGCGGAACCGCGGCCCAGTATGTCGCGCTGCCCGGGTTGTGCGCGGTGCCGCTGCCGGAAGCCGTGGATTTCACCACCGGAGCCGGTCTCGGCATCCCCGCCATGACCGCGCATCGCGCCGTCACCCTGGCCGGGCCGGTGGCGGACCAAAGGGTGCTGGTCACCGGCGGCGCCGGGCGGGTGGGCTACTACGCGATCCAGTTCGCCAAGCTGTTCGGCGCCACCGTGATCGCCACCGCCGGCTCCGACGCCAGCCGGGCCGACTGCCACGCCGCGGGCGCCGACTGGGTGATCGACCATCCGGGCGCCGGCACCGCGACGGAAATGCTCGACATCACCCAGGGCAGCGGCGTCGATCTGGTGGTGGAAGGCGAGTTCGGCGGCAACCTGGCAGCGGTGCTGGACGGGATTCGTACCGGCGGCACCATCGCCACCTACGCTTCCATGGCGGCACCGACCCCGACCCTGCCGTTCTACCGGATGATGTACAGGGATCTCAGCCTGCGCTGGGTGTTCATGTACGAGATGCCCGCGACCGCCCAGCAGCAGGCGATCGCCGATATATCCGCCGCGCTCGCGCGCGGGCAACTGCTGCACCGTATCGCCGCGCGCCTGCCGCTGGCAGAGACAGCGGCGGCTCACGCGTTGATCGAAGCCGGCAACGCACGCGGCGTCGTGGTGGTGGATATTCCCTGAGCCCTGCGTGGAAATGCGTACACTCAGGGAAAAACGAAGTTTCCCTTCTAAAAATATGCTGCTTTGTTCTTTATTACCGGAAATTTTCCTTTGTTATGCTAGCGCCCACTGCCAAACACAGGTCCGGATCATGGGTAGCCAGGCCCTCAATCTCGTCGATGTGGACTCCAGCCTCGCCGCCAAGTCACCGCTGGAAATCATCGGCTACGCGCTGCGCGAATTCGACAATATCGCCATTTCCTTCAGCGGTGCCGAAGACGTCGTCCTGATCGACATGGCCTGGCGGATTCGCAAGGACATCCAGGTGTTCTCCCTCGACACCGGCCGCCTGCATCCGGAAACCTATCGCTTCATCGATCGCGTGCGCGAGCATTACGGGATCACCATCGAATTGATGATGCCGGAAGCCGCGGCGGTCGAAGCCCTGGTGCGTGAAAAAGGCCTGTTCAGCTTCTACCGCGACGATCACAAGGAGTGCTGCGGGGTTCGCAAGATCAATCCGCTGCGCCGCAAGCTGGCCACCCTGGATGCCTGGATCACCGGTCAGCGCAAGGACCAGAGCCCGAACACCCGCGCCGAGATTCCGGTGATCCAGGACGACAAGGCGTTTGCCCGCGCCGGCGGCACTTTGACCAAGTTCAACCCCCTGTCCAACTGGACTTCCGCGCAGGTGTGGGACTACATCCGCGGCAACAACGTCCCCTACAACGAGCTGCACGACCGCGGCTTCATCAGCATCGGGTGCGAACCCTGCACGCGCCCCGTCGGACCCGGCCAGCATGAGCGCGAAGGCCGCTGGTGGTGGGAAGACGCCACCAAGAAAGAGTGCGGCCTGCACGCGGTCAATATCGAATCCTGAGCGCCGCGATCTCGGGAACCAACACGCAAAAGCCCTGTTCATCGGGGCTTTTTTCATGGTGACATTGGTTTCGGTGACATTGGTTTCGGTGACATTGGTTTCGGTGACATTGGTTTCGGTGACATTGGTTTCGGTGACATTGGTTTCGGTGACATTGGTTTCGGCGGCATCAGGGCAGCGGCAGCGGACGCCGACCGCAGCGCCCGCCCGCCCGCCCGGTTATCAATAGACGGTCAATAGACGGTCAATAGACGGTCAATAGACGGGCAATTCGAATCCGGCGAAGAATTGATCCAGTTCCGCGCGGTCGCTCAGGCCGCAGGCCTTGTCGACCACATCCCGCGTCAGGTGGGGCGCGAAGCCCTGAATGAAGTCGTACATGAAGCCGCGCAGGAAACTCCCGCGCCGAAAACCGATGCTGGTGACACTGGAATCAAACAGGTGACTGGCGTCCAGGGCGACCAGATCCGCATCCAGTTTGGGTTCATAGGCCATGTGGGCCACGATGCCGATGCCCAGACCCAGACGCACATAGGTTTTGATCACGTCCGCATCGGTGGCGGTGAAAACCACCCTGGGCTCAAGGTGCTGGGCGCGAAACGCCTCGTCCAGGCGGGAGCGCCCGGTAAAACCGAACACATAGGTCACGATGGGGTGGGCGGCGACATCCTCCAGACGCAAGCTGGAAACCTGACACAGCGGATGGTTGCGCGGCACCAGGATACAGCGGTTCCAGCGATAGCAGGGCATCATCAGCAGGTTCCCGAACAGCTCCATGGCCTCGGTGGCGATCGCGAAATCGACGCTCCCCTCGGATGCCATCTCGGAAATCTGCAACGGCGTGCCCTGGTGCATGTGCAAGGCCACCGAGGGATATTTGGCGATGAACTTTTCGATCACCGGCGGCAGCGCATAGCGGGCTTGGGTGTGGGTGGTGGCGATGGACAGGCTGCCGCGCTCCGGCGCACTGTGCTCCTGGGCCAACTGCTTGATGACATCGACCTTGGCGAGTATTTCCCCCGCGACCTTGAGTACCTCCTGCCCCGCCGGGGTGACCCGGGTCAGATGCTTGCCGCTGCGGGTAAAAATCTGGAGACCCAGTTCGTCTTCAAGCAGTCTGATCTGTTTGCTGATGCCGGGCTGTGAGGTGTAGAGACTCTGCGCCGTTACCGACACATTGAGCTCATGGCGGGCGACTTCCCATATATAGCGCAGCTGTTGCAGCTTCATTCGTCCTCGCTCGAATCACGGCCATATCCCCGAATCGGCATAAAAGCATACGCAGCTATTCCGTTCAAGAATAGACGGGCTTCCTGGCGCGGGCCATCGCTCCTGCCCCCTCCTCCGAGAAGCCGCCGGCAGGGCTCAGCGCTGATTGACGATCCCGTGGGGGACATGACCGGTGGCGACATGACTGCTTGCGGATTCGCAATGGCGCTGCTGATCGTCGAAGAATACGTCGGCACCGTAGGCGCGCAAGAATTCGCCTTTATCGAGCCCGCCCAGAAACAGCGATTCATCGATACGGATATTCCACTCCCGCAGGGTCAGTACCACACGCTGATGCGCGGGCGCGGAGCGTGCCGTCACCAGGGCCGTGCGAATGGGGCTGCTATCGGGCGGAAACTCCGCCTGTAACCGATGCAGGGCCTGGAGGAAATTCTTGAACGGCCCGCCGCTCAACGGCCGGTGCGCGGCGGCCTTTTCGCTCGCGGCAAACGCCTCCAGCCCCTGCTCCTGATACACGCGCTCGGCCTCGTCGGAAAACAGCACCGCGTCGCCGTCGAAGGCGAAGCGCACTTCATCGCTTTCCGTGGGCGTGTGGCTGGAGGGCAACAGCGTGGCGGCGGCAAAACCCTGGTCAAGGGCGTTGCGTACATCGTCCGCGTGGGTGGAGAGAAACAGGTCGCAGCCAAAGGCGCGCACATAACGGTAGGGACTGCTGCCACCACAGAAGGCAGCGCGCGAAATGCTGAGGCCGTAGTGTTCGATGGAATTGAAAATCCGCAGCCCCGTATCGGCGGAATTGCGCGACAGCAGGATCACCTCGACACCCCGGTCAGGCGGCAACTGGGCGTTGATGCGCAGCAGTTTCTCGACCAGCGGAAAGGCCTCTCCGGGCTCAAGCACCTCTTCCTCATGCTCGATCTGGTATCGGGCATAAGCGTCAAGCCCCTGATTTTGAAAAATGGCATGGCTCTCGCTCAGATCGAACAGCACCCGCGAGGAAATGGCGATCACCAGCTTGTCGGCGAGATTCTTCACCCGCTGTCACCCGAAAAAATCAGGCTTCAGTATACCCAAAAGACGGTCACGGACCGGCTCCGACGGGATCCCGGCAGGCATCGAGAGGTCGCGGAGATAAGGGGTTACACTGCGGAACAATGATCCTATGATGATGAAAACAGCAACCTGGCAGGAGATTGACACAAAATGGGCAGTGAGCGGGCTAATACAAAAGTGATCGACAAGTCGGTCGAACGAATCATCAGCGAGCTGGATTTCGATCCGGTGGCGCTGAAGGCCAAATATCTCGAAGAACGCGACAAGCGCATCCGCCAGGAAGGCAACCAGCAATATACCGACATGGTGGGCGAGTTCTCCCGCTATATCGATGATCCCTATGCCGAGGGCGAATTTTCCCGGGAACCGCTGTTCGATGAGGTCGAAGTGGTCATCATCGGCGGCGGATTTGGCGGCCTGCTGGCGGGCAAGCATCTGCGCGATGCCGGCGTAAAAGACATCCGGGTGATCGAAAAGGGCAGCGATTTCGGTGGCACCTGGTACTGGAACCGTTATCCGGGCGCCATGTGCGACATCGAATCCTATGTCTATCTGCCGCTGCTCGAAGAACTGAATTACATTCCCAAGGAAAAATACTCCCACGCGCCGGAAATTCTGGAGCACAGCAAGGCGATCGCCCGGCATTACAACCTGTATGAAAATGCCTGCCTGCGCACCGAAGTCACCGAAATGAAGTGGGACGAGGACGCGAAGCGCTGGATCATTTCGACCAATCGCGGCGACCGGATGAAAGCCCGTTTTGTCGCCATGTCCAACGGCCCGCTGAATCGGCCGAAGCTGCCCGGCATTCCCGGCATTGCAAGATACAAGGGGCATTCCTTTCACACCAGCCGCTGGGACTATGACTATACCGGCGGCGATTCGAACGGCAATCTGTGGAAACTGAAGGACAAGCGGGTCGGCATCATCGGCACCGGCGCCACCGCGATCCAGTGCATTCCCGATCTCGGCGCGTCGGCGCAGCATCTCTACGTATTCCAGCGCACCCCGTCGTCGATCGACGTTCGCAACAATGCGCCGACCGATCCCGAATGGGCGGCGTCGCTCGAGCGAGGCTGGCACCGCAAGCGGATGGACAACTTCAACATTCTGACCAGTGGCGGTTATCAGGAAGAGGATCTGGTTGCCGACGGCTGGACCGATATTTTCCGCAGTGTGACCGGGATGGTCGAGCGCGAAGGCATGGAAAACATGTCGAAAGCCGAGCGGGCCTATATTGTCGAACTGGCGGACTTCAAGAAAATGGAACAGGTGCGTGCGCGCGCGGAAGCGATCGTCGAAGACAAAACCGTTGCCGAGGCGCTGAAGCCCTGGTACCGGCAGTTCTGCAAACGCCCGTGCTTCCATGACGAATATCTCCAGACCTACAACCGGCCCAATGTCACCCTGGTCGACACCCTGGGTCAGGGCGTTGAGCGCATTACCGAGAGCGGAGTGGTGGTCAACGGCCGGGAATATGAAGTGGACTGTCTGATTTTCGCCACCGGTTTCGAAACCGGTACCAGCTATACCAAGCGGTCCGGCTATGATCTCATCGGGCGCGGCGGGCAGACGTTAAGTGCAAAGTGGGAACAAGGACTGCGCACCTGCCATGGTTTGTTTACCCACGGATTCCCGAATCTGTTTGTGATGGGCATGACGCAGACCGGCTTTACCGCCAGCATCCCCCATGCGCTGGACGAACAGGCCAAACACCTCACCTATGTGCTGAAGTGCTGCCGGGACAGGAATATCGGGGCGTTCGACATTTCACAGGAGGCCGAGGATGAATGGGTTGCCATCATTCACCGGCTGGCCAAGCGCGGGGAACGGTTCTATGCCGAATGCACGCCGGGCTACTACAACAATGAAGGCCAGCCCAAGGGCGGTGCGGAGAACGGCTTCCTGACCGGCCAGTATGGCGGCGGCCCGGTCGAATTCTTCAATATCCTCGAAGACTGGCGCAATGAGGGCAATATGAAGGGTCTGGAAATTTCCTGAGCGGGTCACTTCTCACGCCGAAGCGAAAAGAACACAAAATGGCGGCCGCCGGGCAAGTCCCCTGCGGCCGTTTTTTGTGCGGGGCCGTCGGTGTCACATCAGGTCGACGCAGTGGGATATTGACGCCCATCCTCCGTGCCGGCAGGCAGCACCGCTGCAGCCGGCCAGAAGGCCATTCCAGCAGCCTGATCCAGCAGGCATGGCAATGATTAACAATCTCACTTATCGCGCACAACAGATTGATTTTCATTGAAAACTATGCGACAAGACGGGCAAGGTCATGCACCGGATGGCACGCTTGGTTGGCAAGCTTGGTTGCATCGTGGCACGTCATCCCGCCCTGCTGCCGGGCGATGCGCAGCACGGCTGAACCAAAACAGCGCTGACATGAACCCCATGGCCTGAAGCACAATAGTCGGCCCTTGGCAGCTTGCTAAAAAACGTCGCGAGGCGGCCCCGGGGCGCACGGCGCGCAGCGACCGAGACCTATCCGATCGATAGGCGTGGGAACAAACACCGCGCAAAGAAGCAGATGGCTGCCGCAGCAGTTTTTCAACAAGCTGTCAGGCTGTTCCGCTACACATCAAGACCCGACAACACCGCAAGGATGACCGGATGGCAAGGCAACAGAAGAACAGCAATGGCGGCAATCTCGGCTTCGAGGCCGAGCTGTTCAAGGCCGCCGACAAGCTGCGCGGCAACATGGAGCCCAGCGACTACAAGCACGTCGCCCTGGGCCTGATCTTCCTGAAGTACATCTCCGACGCCTTCGAGGCCCGCCATGCCGAACTGCTGCGTGAGGACCCGCAGGCCGCCGAGGACAGGGACGAATACCTGGCCGACAATGTGTTCTGGGTTCCCAAGGACGCGCGCTGGTCTCACCTGAAGGCCAACGCCAAGCGCCCCGAGATCGGCACCCTCATCGACGACGCCATGCGCGCCATCGAGAAGGACAACGAATCCTTGAAGGGCGTTTTACCTAAGGACTACGCCCGCCCGGCGCTGAACAAGCTGATGCTGGGCGAGCTGATCGACCTTATTGGGACGATTGACCTTATTCAATCGTCCCAACCCTCACCCCAGCCCTCTCCCACAGGGAGAGGGAGCAAAGACACGGTACATCCCTCCTCCCAAGCAGGCGCAGACACCAGCACTGAACTCCCCTTTCCCTTTGGGGAGGAGGCCACGGGCCTTCCTGAACTCCCCTCTCCCTTTGGGAGAGGGGCGGGGGGTGAGGGGAACATCGGTCGAGCCCGCTCGACCGATGTTCTAGGCCGCGTCTACGAGTATTTCTTGAGCCAGTTCGCGGGCGCCGAAGGCAAGCGCGGCGGCGAGTTCTACACCCCGCGCTCGGTGGTGCAGGTGCTGGTGCAGATGCTCGAACCGCTGCCGACCTCGCAGGGCGCTGGGGGCCGCGTCTACGACCCCTGCTGCGGCAGCGGCGGCATGTTCGTGCAGTCCGAAAAGTTCGTGCTGGAGCACGGCGGGCGCATCGGCGACATCGCCATCTACGGCCAGGAGAGCAACTACACCACCTGGCGCCTGGCCAAGATGAACCTGGCCGTGCGCGGCATCGACGCCGACATCCGCTGGAACAACGAAGGCAGCTTCCACAAGGACGAGCTGCGCGACCTGCGCTTCGACCACATCCTCGCCAACCCGCCGTTCAACATCTCCGACTGGGGCGGCGATCGCCTGCGCGAAGACCCGCGCTGGACCTTCGGCGTGCCGCCCGTGGGCAATGCCAACTACGCCTGGCTGCAACACATCCACTGGCACTTGGCGCCCTTCGGCACCGCCGGCGTGGTGCTGGCCAACGGCTCCATGAGCTCCAACCAGAGCGGCGAAGGCGAGATCCGCAAGGCCATGGTCGAGCGTGATGCCGTGGACTGCATGGTGGCGCTGCCGGGCCAGTTGTTCTATTCCACCCAGATCCCCGCCTGCCTGTGGTTCCTCGCCCGCGACAAGTCCAACGGCCAAGCTGGCAAAGCCCACCTGCGCGACCGGCGCGGCGAGGTGCTGTTCATCGACGCCCGCAACATGGGCACGCTGGTGGATCGCACCCGGCGCGAACTCTCTGACGCCGACATCCAGAAGATTGCCGACACTTACCACCTCTGGCGGGGTGAAACCCTCGATCGTCATTCCCGCGAAAGCGGGAATCCAGAGACCTACCAGGACATTCCCGGCTTC
>CAVPTW010000037.1:0-22843 GCA_963708735.1 uncultured Gammaproteobacteria bacterium | reverse complement strand
TAGCCTGTGTCGTACCCTGGACGAAAATCATCCGTATCCCCGGTACTTCCTCCAAGGTACTCCGCAGCGGTAGCACCGTACAACCATGTCGGGTACGATCCCCGCGCACTGCGACCAACCGGTCGTCCGGGCCGCGCAGCGCCAATTGCGAACACCTCGCCGACAGAGCGAGCTTCGTCGCGACAACCCCGGACGCCCAGGCGAAAGCGTGATCCACGGACGCCGACCCACCACTTTCGGCGCTACGGCCGACCGCCCCGGGGCAGTCGGTCACGTTATGCTGCGTGCCCCGACGCGGCCAGCGCGGGCGCAGCTCCGGCTCGACGCAACCGCAGGCTTCACTCCGAAGCCTGGATTTTTCATTGATGTCACAACCTTACATCGGAGATCGGCAGTCAATGAGATTCCGTCTTGCGAAATGGATCATGGATCACCGCGGCACTGTCGCGATCGGGTTTGTCCTGGTGACGCTGGCGTTTTGCATCGGCATTCCCCAGGTGCAGATCCGCACCGTCTTCAAGGACCTCTTGCCCACCGACGATCCTTTTGTCCAGGTTCACTTGGACCATCCCAACTTCGGCAATCCACTGCTGATTTCGGTCATGGTCAAGCGCAAACAGGGCGATATCTACAATCCCGAGACCCTGAACAAGGTCTGGAAACTGACCCGGGATCTGGACCTCGCGCCCAAGGTCAATCACGACACCCTGATTTCGATTTCCACCGAGAAACTCCGTTACGCCGAAGCCACATCGGATGGCGTCGAACTCCAGCCGCTGATGGACAACAAGGCGCCGAGCACGCCGGCGCAGGTAGCCGAGTTTCGCAATCGCGTGGCCATGTCGCCCAATGCGCGGCTGTTTTACATCTCACCGGACGAAACCGCGACCCTGATCAACGTCGCGTTCCTGGATTCCCTGGACTACGGCGAATCTTTCGCCTTCGTGCAGGATCTGGTCGAAAAGGCGCGGGACGCCGACCACGATGTCCATGTCGCCGGCCAGCCGACCCTGACCGGCTGGGTCTACAAGCTCCAGAAGCAGACCTACAGCATTTTTGCGGTCACCATCATCGCCTTGATGATTGCGCTGCTGTTCTACATGCGCAATGTCGCCGGCGTCACGACGCCCATCCTGTGCGCGGCGGTGGCGGGATTGTGGGGCTTTGGCTTCATCGGCTGGCTGGGCCGGCCGATTGAACCGCTGCTGATGATCGTGCCGCTGCTGCTGGTGGCGCGTTCATTTTCCCACTGCGTGCAATACACCGAACGCTATTACGAAATCCTGATGCACGTGAAGGACCGGCGCAAGGCCGCCGAAATCACCATGGCAATCATGATGGCGCCCTCCATCCTGGGCATCATGACCGACGTGTTCGGCATCATTTTCATCGCCGTGGCGCCCATCAAGACCATGGTCAATCATGCCCTGTTCTGCGGTTTCTGGGCCCTCTGGATCATCCCTACCGGGGTGTTTCTGATCTCCATTCTGCTGTCGTATCTGCCGGTGCCGAAAAATCTCGAAAAAATTGTCGGCGGCAAGCAAAAGGAATCCGGCATTCATTTGCTGGAAGAAAAACTGCTGTCAGGCATTGCCGGCATCACGGTGGGAAAGCCGGCAATCGCAACCCTGGTGATCACGGTAATCGTCGGCGCGGTTGCCGTCCACTTGAACTCGCTGATCAAGATCGGCAATCCCGTCGAAGGCAGCAACCTGCTGTGGTACGAGTCGGAGTACAACACCGCCGTACGCGCCATCAACGCGCATTTTCCCGGCATGAATACCCTGGAGATCGTGCTTGAGGCCAAGGCGCACGAACACAACCGGCGCGTCGCCCGCACGCCGGATGTAGTGGCGGTGTCGACGAAGATCCAGAGCATCATGGAAGCAGATACGGAGGCGCCGCCGCGCGCGACCCTGTCGTTTTCCGACTATATGCGGGAAGTGTTTCGCCTCTATTCGGGGGGAAATCCCAAGTGGCTGGACCTCGATCCCACTGACGAAGCCGTAGCCGCTGCCGGGTTTGCCGCCACCTTCGGTTCCGACCCGCTGAACTTCGCCACCATCGCCGATTTCCAGTTCCAGAATTCCACCGTTTCGGTCTGGTTCAAGGACAACAAACAGGAGACAGTGGACGCGGCGCTCGCCAGCGCCAGGCGCGCGGTCGCGACGGTCGGTGAAGACCATCGCGAATTTCGCGTGCGCCTGGGCACCGGCGTGATCGCGTTGCAACAGGCGATGAACAGCGTCGTCGAACGCTATCACTGGTTTATCCTGGGACTGGTGAACCTCGCGGTGATGGTGATTGCCGCCTATGCCTACCGCTCCATCGTAGCGGCGCTCATCTTGCTGGTGCCGGTAAACCTGTCGAACTTCATGCTGGGCGCATCCATGTATGCACTCGGGATCGGCATGGACATCAATGCCACCATCGTCGCGGTGATGGGAGTCGGCGTCGGTATCGACTACGGCATCTATCTGCTGAGCCGCATTTGCGAGGAATATACCGCGCGCAATCACGATTTGAAGGCCGCGATTCATGCCGCGCTCACCACCACCGGGAAGGCGATCCTGTTTACCGCCAGCATCATGCTGATGGGTATCCTGCCCTGGTACTTCCTCTCCGATCTGAAGTTCATGGCCGATATGGGCATGCTGCTGGTGGCCATCATGTTGATCAACATGGTACTGGCGTTGGTGGTGCTGCCCTTGGTAGTGTGGTTTGTGAAGCCGAAATTCCTCAGTCGCGACGATTTGATGGTCGGCGAGCAGGTGGACCTGTCGCAATTCGCGCTCGGGACCGCGAACTGATGATCGCACCACGGCAAAGGCTACCCTGAGAATGTCCGCCGGAACGGAGGTATGTCGATGAGCTCGTCCCCAATGCCCGATGTTCTGCTGTCCGAATGCCGGGGCGCGATCGGCATCCTCACCTTCAATCGTCCCGAACAGCGCAACGCCCTGTCGCCGCAATTGCTCGAACGTTTTTGCGACACGCTTGCGACCTGGGCGGCGCGCGGGGACGTGCGCGTGGTGATCGTGACGGGCGCCGGCGACAAGGCGTTCTCCGCCGGCTACGACATTCGCGCCATCGAAACCGTGGGGCCGGCGGGCGAATCACCCGCGCAGGAGCGGCGCCCCGGCACACCCTTCGACCGTGCCCTGGCGGCCATCAAGCACTTCCCCTACCCCACCATCGCGATGATCAACGGCCACTGCTTCGGCGGCGCCCTGCACCTGGCGCTGTGTTGCGATCTGCGCATCGCCGCCGACCATGTTTCCATGGGAATGCCACCGGCCAAGCTGGGCGTGGTCTACGGCGCCGAGGGTCTGTTGCAGTTCATTCAGGTACTGGGCAGCGCGCGCGCCCGCGAAATGTTTTTTACCGGCCGCACCTATCGCGGCCAGCCGCTGCGGGCGCTCGGCGTCGTCGACCACTGGGTGGCGGCGGATCAGCTCCACGCGCAGACCCTGGCCATGGCCGAGGAAATCAGTCGCAATGCCCCGCTGGCGCTGCGCGGCATCAAACGCATCATGAACCTGGTCGAGGCGCCCGCATTCTCCGCCGAGCTTCGCGCCGAGGCCGCGCGCCTGGTGGCGGAATCCTTCGCCAGCAGCGATCTTAAGGAAGGTCAGGCCGCGTTTTTGGAGAAACGTGCGCCGCGCTTTACCGGGAAATGACCCCACCACCTGGGCCGAGGCCACCGCCATGAAAGACTTTGCCGCTCGCGTCGAACGCTTTGCCCGCGCCGTCGAAGCGCGCGATGGCGCAACCTTCGGCGGCCTGTTCACGCCGGACGCGGTCTATCACGATGCCATCTACGGCGCCGTTCGCGGCCGCGATGCCATCGCGCGCATGCTGGTCGACGACTGGTACAGGGACGGCGACCGCTGGCTCTGGGACATGCACGACCCGGTGGCCGACGACCGTCGCGGCTACGTCCGCTATACCGCCAGCTTCCGCTCGATCAACCGGTTCAGCGCTGGCAATCGCATCGTCGCCCTGGGCGTCGCCATGTTCGGCTTTGCCGACGGCCTGTTCAGCAGCTACCACGAGATTGCCAACGGCACCCCGGCGCTGTGGGATCTCAATGTGCGCGGCGAACACCTGGAGCGCGTGGTGCATCGCATCGCGGACGCCCAGCGCGGCAGCGCCTCGCTCGCGCGCCACTATGCGGGGTAAACCCCGGCGGCGCACGGGCGTGGCCGTCCCTCGGTTCACCGCCGGTCCGCACTGCAGGAATTCATCATTCGTGAAGCAAGTTGGGCGCCCATGACCGCATCGCAAGCCGATCCCCCCAGGGTCTGGGTGTTGCTGGGCCAGAAGGCGGGCGACAACAATCAGGTACTGGCATTGGCGGAGGCACTGGG
Organism: uncultured Gammaproteobacteria bacterium; assembly: GCA_963708735.1. Lineage (GTDB taxonomy): Bacteria > Pseudomonadota > Gammaproteobacteria > Pseudomonadales > Porticoccaceae > JAGPUQ01. Next base: position 18,473 of record CAVPTW010000037.1, on the reverse strand, counting down.
CTGGCCTTTCACCAGCAAACAGATCGTCAATCGTCCCTGGGAACTTCTCACCAACCGCAGCGCCGGCACCACCTTGGCCGGCATCGACCGGCGTCGTTCGAGCGCGCTGCTGCCACCCTGGCCGGAGCTGGTCATCAGCGCCGGGCGCCGCAACGAACCCGTGGCCCGCTGGCTGAAAAAACGCAGCGGCGGTCGCGCCCGGCTGGTGCATATCGGTCGGCCTTGGGCGCCGCTGGCCGCCTTCGACCTCATCGTGACCACGCCGCAGTACTTTTTGCCGGCGGCGGCCAACATCCTTCACAACCGCTTGCCGATGCATCGCATCGCTCAGGATCAGGTGCGCGTGGAAGCCGCGGCGCTCGCACCGCAACTCGGCGAACTGAAACCACCCTATACCGCGGTCCTGCTGGGCGGCGACAGCGGTCCCTTCGTTTTCACGCCTGCCAAGGGCCGCAGGCTGGCGCTCCAGGTCAATGCCCTGATCGCGGCCGTGGGCGGCTCGGTGCTGGTGACGGACAGCCGCCGCACCCCACCCGATGCCGCCGCCGCGTTCTGGTCGGCGCTACGCGCGCCGGCCTGGCGCCACGACTGGCGGGACAGCACTCGACCCAATCCCTATCTGGCCTACCTGGGGCTGGCAGATCGCTTTGTGTTGACCGGCGAGAGCATGTCGATGCTGGCCGAAGCCGTGGCCATGGGCAAGCCGGTGCATCTGTTCGCGATGGACGACCCGGGGCACTGGTGGCGCGGAACCCACAACTGGCGCTTCAAGCCCCTGAGTCATCGGCTCGCGATGGCCGTCGGTCCGCGACGGATGCGCCGCGATGTCGCGCGGATTCAACAGGATCTGGTCACGCGGGGGCTGGCCAGCTGGCTCGACGCACCCCTGAACCGGGAACCACTCGGCGCGGACGTCGATCCCGGCGCGGATGTGATGCGCGCCGCGGCGCGGGTCCGCGCGCTGTTCAAAAACCGGGGGCGCTCTGAATAATCGTCATGCCCGGACAGCCTGTCCTCGAATGCTGTAGTCGGGGAGCAGGCATCCACAAGGCGGTGATAGCCCCGAGGTTCGCGCTGGCGCGAGCCTGACGACGGCGCGGTCATTCGGCATATCCCGGAGCTCGCCCGGAGCCGCAACCCGCTGTGCTCAGGCCGCTGTATTCGGGCCGCTGTATTCAGGCCGCTGTATTCAGGCCGCGGCCGCCATCTGGCCCGACAAGGGATGTAATGGCGCCGGGGGTAGATCCGGCGTGCGGGCGAGCACCTCGAACAGATCGTGGCGCACATGATTGCGAGCCATCTCGGCACGCAGGAAGGGCTCGTCCAGCAGGCCCTTGGCCAGGCACTCCTTGACCAGCCCGAAGAAAAACCATTCCTGATTGCGATCGGGATGGGCGCGGTAATTGCCCATCAGGCCATATTCCCCAAACAGGTGCCGACGCAGGCGCAGCAACCAGGCGGCGGGCGGGAACAGCCGGAAACGCTCGGCGGGCCGCCAGTCCACCGGCAGGCCGGTCTTCCAGGGCTGGGTCTTGCGGCGGGTGGTGTGGAGCATCCGGGTCTCGGCCGTGAAGTGGTCGAAATCGTTCCACTCCGGCTCGAAAAACCCGATGCTGTCGCGCGGTTCGTCCTTGAGGCACACCCAGGGCTGGTAATCCTGCGTGAAGTCGAACATGGCGTTGAAGCGCCGCTCGACATCCCAGTGCTTCAGTTGTGCGCAGTCGAGCAACATCACGCTGCTGGCAAAACATTTGTCGATCAGGCCCTTGGGCCCCGAACGCATGCGGCACAGGATCGCCTTGCCCCCCATGTCCCGGCTCAGCAGCGCCCAGACATCGGTGGCGGCGAACACGTCGGGGTCGATCACCAGGGCGCGCCCGGTGAAGCCCATCAGCGCCGGCGGCATGAACCGGGTGGGCGTGAAGGATTGCAGATCGTCGTTGAGCCAGACTCGCTTGACGCCGTCGCGCAGATAGCTCTGCCCCTCGCGCGCCGCGAACCAGGGATAGTCGCGGGTATCGATGATGCGCACATCGAATTTATCGTTGTGTTGCGAAAAACGACGCAGGGCGTAGGCGGCAACCTTGGCGCCGACGATCTGCTTGTGGTTGGTCTGGATAAAAACGCAGTGTTCCATCGGGAAGAATCACACCGGTGGCTGACGGGGGCTCCACTATACCAAGGGCAGCCGCAGGCGAGCATCCGTCGGGGTCGAGGTCTCCATGACCTGGCTCAAGCCCCGGCTCTGGCGGGATGGCAGTGGATCGGTGTAGGCTCCGCCCCAGAGCCAAAACCGAGGTGTCCCGCTTGTCGTTGCTCGATCTTGACGCTGTGCGCCGCGCGCCCCTGGTGCGCGATCCCTTTGATTTTCTCGTGGTGCCGGACGCTCTGGGCGCGGCGGCGCAGTCCGCGGTCTACCGCGATTATCCGGCCATCGAATCCGCTGCCAATCACAAGCTCGAAGACCTGACCTACGGTCCCGCCTTCAGCCAGTTAATGGCGGAATTGCAGGGCGAAGAGCTTGCCCGTGCCCTGGGCGAGCACTTCGACATGCCGCTGACAGACATGCCCACCACCATCACGGTGCGCAAATACTGCGAGCGCACCGATGGCAACATTCACACCGACCACAAGAGCAAGCGGCTCACCGTGCTGCTCTATTTCAACCCGCAGTGGACTTCACCCGAAGGCCGGCTGCGCTTTCTGCGCTCGCCCGACGATCTGGAGGATTACGCCGCGGAAGTGGCGCCGGTCGCCGGCACATTGATCGCGTTCCGCCGCACCGATCACTCCTGGCACGGCCACAGCCGGTATGTCGGCGAGCGGCGCATGGTGCAGCTGAATTATCTGGATGCGAGTCCCTGGGCAGTGCTCCGCCAGCGCGCCAGCCGGCTGTCAACGCATTTCATGAAGGAAGTGCTGCACATCCGTTAGCCGGTGCGGCCGGTGTGGCCGCGCCGCGCTCGGGTCACTCGGCTCGGGTCACTCGATGCGCTTCCAGGTCGAGCCATAACCCCTCGCGCGACGATCGAAGCCGGGCGCAGGGACCGGCACCTGACCGGGTACCGGGCAACAATGCGCTTGGAATCCCCCGCTGCAATCCCTCACTGCGGCGGCTCAAAGCTGACGCTTTTCACCAACGCCCACACCCGCTGGCCCACCGCCAGCCCGAGCGTCGCGACCGCTTCGCGGGTGACGCGGGCGCGCAGATGCGCGCCGCCCTGATCCTGGCCAAGATCGAGCAGCACCTCGGCGTTGGCGGTGGTGGAATCCAGGGTAATGCGCAGCACGCTGACGGCAAGCTGGTTGCGGATACTGACACCCTCGACGCGCTGCAAGGCAATCGCCACATCGCGGGCGCGCACCCGCAGACGCACCGGAGACCCCACGGCGGCCTCGATGCGAGGCACCGACATGCGCTGCCCCGCGACAGCGATTTCCGTCAGCGCGTACTCGGGCACCTGCCCCGCCACGCGCCCATCGAGTACCACGCCGGCATCGAAATGGCCGGACACGGCCTCGGCTTCCGGCTGTTGGAGCACGGCGTGCACTGCGCCGCGGGCCACCACTTGCCCGGCACTGAGGATCAGCACCTCGTTGGCGAGCTGCGCGACCTCTTCGACTGCATGGGAGACATAGATCAGCGGGATGCCGAAGCGCTCGGGCAGCTGGCGGATGTAGGGCAGCAGCTCGGCCTTGCGCTTCAAATCCAGCGCCGCCAGTGGCTCGTCCAGCAGCAGCAGGCGCGGATTGGCCAGCAGCGCGCGGGCGATGGCGACGCGCTGGCGCTCACCGCCGGACAGTCCGCCGACGCGGCGACCGAGCAGCGGCGCCAGATCGAGCGCCGCCACGACGTCATCGAAATTCGGCGCAGCGGCGCGCGGCCGCGCCCGTGCCAGGGCGTAGCGCAGGTTGCCGGCCACGCCGCGATGGGCGAACAGCCGCGCGTCCTGGAACACGTAGCCGATGCCGCGCCGATGCGGCGGCAGGCATACGCCGGCAGCGGTGTCCTGCAACAGCGTGCCGCCGAACTGCACGCGTCCGCGCGCCGCCGGCTCCAGCCCCGCCAGTACCCGGAGCAGCGTGCTCTTGCCGCTGCCAGAGGCACCCATCACTGCGGTAATGCCCTTCAGATGGAGGGTTTCATTGACCTGCAACGCAAAGCCCGCGTAGCGCACTTCCAGTGCACATTCCAGTTTCATGCGGCGTGCACCGGAAAGCGGCGGTTCAGCGCGTAGACCAGCACCAGCACCGCGAACGAGAACAGCAACAGCCCGGCGGAAAGCAGATGCGCCTGGGCAAAGTTCAGCGTTTCCACCTGCTCGTAGATCGCGATCGAGATCACCCGTGTGCGGCCAGGGATGTTGCCGCCCACCATCAGCACCACGCCGAACTCGCCGAGTGTGTGCGCGAAACCGAGCACACTGGCGGTGACATAGCCGCGCAGCGCGAGCGGACTGGCCACGGTGAAGAACGCATCCAGCGGCCGGGCGCCGAGCACCGCGGCGGCTTCCAGTGGCGCGCGGCCGACCGCCTCGAAGGCGCCCTGCAATGGCTGCACCACGAACGGCAGCGAGTAGATCATCGAGGCCAGCACCAGCCCGCTGAAGGAAAACGTCAGCGTCTGCCCGGTCAGGCGCAGCCAAGGTTCGCCCAGCACACCGGCCGGCGCGAACAGCACCAGCAGGTAGAAGCCGATCACTGTCGGCGGCAGCACCAGTGGCAGCGCAGTCAGCGCCTCGACGAGCGGTTTCACACGTGTGCGGGTATGCGCCAGCCACCAGGCCAGCGGCGTGCCGACCAGCAGCAGCAGTGCCACCGTGATGCTGGCCAGACGCAGCGTCAACCAGACCGGGCCGAGATCGAGATAGTTCATGGCCTCAGGGCACGCCGTAGCCGAGTTCCGCGATCACGGCGCGGGCCGGCGGGCTCTTGAGGTAATCCAGAAACACCTGTGCCGCCGGATTGGCGCGGGCGCGGGTGATCAGGATGGCGTCCTGTTTCAGTGGCGGGTACAGCTCCTGCGGCACCGCCCAGTGGCTGCCCGGCGTGGGGCCACTGATAACGGACGACAGTGCGACAAAACCGGCCTCGGCGGCGCCGCTGGCGACCATCGAATAGACCTGTCCGATGTCCTCACCGCGTACGATCCTGTCCTGCAGGGTCTGCCACAGACCGAGTTTTTCCAGCACCTGCTGCGCCGCGACACCGTAGGGCGCGACCGCCGGATTGCCGATGGCCAGATGGCGGAAGCTGCCGGCGCGCAAGTAGGCCACGCCATCGGCACCGATGGCCTGCGGGTCCGGGCTCCACAGCGCCAGCCGGCCGATGGCGTAGGTGAAGCGCGAGGCGGGTACGCCCAGGCCGCTTTTCGCCAGCACGTCCGGGCGCTCGACATCGGCCGACAGCAGCACGTCGAAGGGCGCACCCTGCTGAATCTGCTGCACCAGCTTGCCCGAGGAGCCCAACACCACCGTCAACTGATGGCCACTGGCCCGCTCGAAGGCCGGCTCGATGCGCGCCATGGCGGCGGCGAAGTTGGCGGCGACGGCGGCCACCACCTCCTGCGCGCGGGCCGCAGGTGCAATGAGCAGCAAGGCGGCTGCAAGCGCAAGCATGGGGTTAACACGGCGACACATCATGACGATTCTCCTTGCGGCAGGGTGGTTGAGCAGGCTTCAGAAATCCACATGCATCCGCGCTCCCCAGATGGAGGGTTCATCGCCGTCGGCGGCATTGCCCGGGCGATCCAGCTCGAGCACGCGGATATGGTTCAACATCAATCGGATGTTGGAGGCCAGATACCAGTTGAGTGCCAGCGTCAGGTTGCGCTCGTGACCGCCGGTCACGCCGGTATCGTTGAGGTCGAGGTCGCTCAAGCGCGCAGCCAGTTCCCAGGCGCCGATACCGCCCAGCCCGACGCTGCCCAGTGGCTGCACGCGGTCGAACACACCTTCGGCCACCTTGTAGGGGCGGCGCTCGCCGGTCAGCAGCCAGGCTGTTTGCGCATACCAGCCGGAAAAATCGGCGTCCTTGGCTGGGCCATTGCGGTCGAGCGCTGTGTGCATGTACTCGGACTGGAAAGTGACCGGCCCCCACAATCCAGCCAACTCGGCATTGGTGGAAACAAAGTCGTCGGTATCGGCCAGCACGCCGGTGTCGACCAGATACACGCCGGTGATATTCGACTCTGGGCGACTGCGAAAGCGCAGCGCATTGGTGGAGTCCTCGGGTTGGTGACGGCGCACGCCGGCGCCGAGGTGAACGATAGCATCCGGTGTCAGCAGCGGCGCATAGGTGGCGCGGGCTGCCATATCCCAGCCTTCGTCTCCCTCCTTGTCGACGTCGCTATCGGGCTTCTCGCCGAACAGGCCGGCAGCTGCACTCCACTGGCTGCCAGCCGTGCGCGCTTCAATGCCAATGGCACGACCGGGCGTCAACACGTCATTGACGCCGCGCTCCAGAAAAAGGGTGGTGTTGTCGCTGGTGAGCTGTTCCATGCCGAACGGCTCCTTGAAGTTCCCCATCGTGATCAGTGCCGGAGCGAAGCCCTTGTAGCGCAGCCAGGCGTCGGTAATGCCCTTGTTGCGGACAGTGCTGTCGGCAAATTCGTACTCGAACAGGTAATCGAAATCGCGCGCCAGCGTGCCGCGCATGTACATCCGCGCGCGACGGAAGTCGGTACCATCGCCGAGTGCCTGCTTGTCTTCCTGGTAATGGGCAGCGTCAACGTCGATGCGCCCGCCGACCTGAAAACTGAAATCGCCACTGGGCGACTGCATCTTCAGGCTCTTGCCATCGCTGACCGGGCGAATCACCGTAGCGGACTCCACCTTCTGACGGGCGCTGCGCTCGGCATCCAGCTCCGAGCGCAGGGTGCCGACCAGGGTTTCCAACTGTTCCAGACGCCGCTGCATGGATTCCAGATCCGCCGGCGGCGTGTCGGCGGCATGTGCCGCACCCAATGCCAGGGTGGCGGTGATGGCGAGTGGGAGTGTTCTGCGAACCATGAGCTTCTCCTGTTGGTGTAGAGATGCGGATCAGATGGTGGTGACCGCTCAGGCGTTGATGCCCAGGATCACGCTGCCGGCCTTGAACACCGCGCAGGCCGGTCCGCCTACCTCGAACTCCAGGTTGTCCAGGCTGTCGTTGGTGATGATGGCGCTGACCGCGGTGCCGCCCGGGAGGTCGATCACCACGTCGGCATTGACGCTGCCGCGCGTGATGCGCGACACCGTGCCGCACAGCCGGTTGCGGGCCGACAGCTTGATGCCCGGATCGAGCGTGGTCAGCAGCACCGAGGGCGCCTTCACCAGCGCCCAGACCTCACTGCCGGGCGCGAGCTGGAGTTCCGACAGGCTCTCCATGGTGATCATGGCGACCAGACGGTCGTGGTCGTTGAGGGTGATCGTCACCTCGGCGTTCACCGCGCCGACGCGGATGCCGGTCACGGTGCCGAAGAACTGGTTGCGGGCGCTGGTTTTCACGGCCAATCTCCTGATGAGTTGATAGGTGTCTGTCTGTTCGAGCTGCGCCTGCAGGCCGATCAGGAAGCGGCGCTGGTGTTCGTGAACCACCCGATGGGTATGCACCAGCCGTTCACCGGCCGGGGTCAAGCGGGTGCCGCCGCCGGCACTGCCGCCGCTTTGCGTCACCAGCAGGGCTTCGCCGGCCAGGTTGCGCAGGGCATCGACCGCGTTCCAGGCGGCGCGATAGCTCATGCCCATGGCCTTGGCCGCTTGACTGATGGAGCCGGTGGCGCCGATCCGCTCCAGCAGCCGGATGCGCCGATCCTCCAGCGGACCCTGGCCGTCGGGGCCGAGTGCGAGGTCGCCCTTCACCTGCCAGCGCGTTTGCTGAGCCATCCATTACCTCCCTCTGCGTTAGGCATTACGGTGCATAACGCTAGCCGAATAGGACTTACCCGACAACAAGCAAGAGGCTAGCCAAACTGGGCGGCACCTCTTTAGAAATTAAATCAATAATAAAATCAATGTATTGAAAGTATCGCCTGATATACCCGCGGCGGGACATGCACTCCGGCTGTCGGCAACCCTACAGACTGGGTGTAGTCATGACACGCAACCGCGGGGAGCGGAGGCCGGGATTGGCGCGTGTCGGGAATGCAGGAGTGAAGCTGGACGCGGTCGATCGACCGGATCATGGGTATCGACCGCGGAACCGGTTACAGATCGTCCGCCAGCACTTCCACCGCGATCAACTGGTTGCGCAGGGCCATATGCGCGTGGAATCCCTCCCGGCCCTGGCACAAGGGGTCCAGGTACAGCGCATCCAGCGCCGTTTCGTCGTCCGGGTACAGCCGGCAGGTTCGCAGCGGATAAACCAGCGCCGCGACGCTGGCCCGCAGTTCGCTGACCGCCTCGGCCTGATACACACCCTGTCCGAGCAGGGCATCGGCGCGGTAGAGCAGCCGGTCCCAGCCGTACCGTTCGGACAACGCCGCGATCCAGGACGGTGCCGTCTCCGGCGCCGTGCCCTCCGCCGCGAGCAGGTCGCGGGCGCTGGCGATGCGGCATACCTGCCAGTCCGGCTGCTCCCGCGCCGCGCGGATCTTGCGGATCAGATCGGCCTCGTCGAACGCAAACCAGGCTCGGGCCGGTCCCTCCCAAGGTACCTCAAGCACATGAATCATGGCATCCCAGCGGTGAGCAACGGTGTTCAGTCATCGATACGGAGCCTGAGAATCCCGTCGGCGGCACGGCGCATCCGCTCGGCGATCCCGAACGAGCTCGCCTCGAAGGCGTCCCGGGCGGCATCCAGGGCAGCCTGTGCCCGCGCCGCTTCATCGGCGGTGAGCGGCACCCGCCCCGCCATGTGGGTGGCCTCAGGTACGGCCACCAGGATGGCGGCACGATTGGGATGCCGGTGCACCTCCACCAGGGCATCTGCCTCGTGTTTGCCGGCAAGGCAGACCGCGCGGCCGACCACCTCGACGCGTCGCCCGTCCCGAGTGGTCTTGATCAGTGTCCGTTCGCTCGTCATCCGGTCGTCCTCCTCGCGCTCCGTCTGGGGCGGATGGGGAATGGGGAAGTCCGGCTCCGTGCCCATTGCCACTTCAGAGACCCGAGGCGAAGCCGAGCAATTCGACCGTGATGTCCTCGGTTCCGCTGACGCGGCACTGGCAGGCAAGGCGGGATTTGGCGCCGATACCGACGATGCTGTCGAGTTTTTCGTTCTCCGCCGGAGTGATCTTCGACAGACTCTTGCGGCCGGACTGAACAAAAATATGGCAACTGCCGCATTTCGCGACGCCACCGCACTTGTGCAGGATGTTTTCGCCCGCGGCCCTGATCAGTTCCAGCAGGGTCTGGCCTTCGGCGGCCGCGATGGTTTTTCCGGAGGGCAGGATGGTCAACAGGGACATGGCAATGACTCCAGTCAGGGGGTGAATCAGCTCAGTTCGGCAATCCAGGTGGTCTGAATCGCCTCCAGGACCCGTTCGTTGGAACGCTGGGGATCGTCGTCGAAGTCGGGCAATTCGGTGACCCAGTGGTGCAGGTCGGTAAAACGCAGGCCGCGCGGGTCGACGTCCGGATGACGGTCGATCAGGGCCAGCGCGATCGGGAGTACTTCGGTCCATTTCACGGCGGCAGTCCTCCGGCGTCTCAGGGGTGTTCCCGCACGAAATTGCGGCTGTAACGGGGAATCTCCACCACCACCTCGGCGCTCTGCGGCAGCCGCACCTGGCAGGACAGGCGTGAGTTGGGTTCCAGACCCCAGGCCTTGCCGAGCTGGTCTTCCTCGTCGTCGCTGGCCTGCCGCAGCGCCTCGAAGCCCTGGCGGATCACCACGTGACAGGTAGTACAGACGCAGGCCTTTTCACAGGCGTGCTCGATCGCCACCCCGGCCGCCAGCAGGGCATCGGACAGCCGGGTCCCGGGCGCGGCCTCCAGGGCGACTCCCTCGGGACACAGGTCGGGATGAGGCAGGATCGTGAGGCGCGGCATCTCAGGCCCCGATTTCCTGCACGCGCCGGCCGCTCAGCGCGGCGCGAATGCCGTGATCCATGCGGCGGGCGGCGAAGGGATCGGTGAGGGCGTCGAGCGCCGATTTGGCGCGGCTGATGGCCTCGCCGTCAGAGCCCGCCAGGCTGTCCTCGAGACGCTGGACCGCCAGCAGCATGGCGGCGATCTCGGCATCGTCCAGGAGCGCGGCGCCGTCGGCATTCAGTGCCGCGCGGGTGGCCTCGATGAGGCGCCGGGCCTCGACTTTCTGTTCGGCCAGGATGCGCGCCCTGGCGTCATCCTGAGCATGGGCGAGGGATTCGGCCAGCATGCGGGTGATGTCCCCGTCGGTCAGGCCATAGGAGGGTTTGACCACCACCTCGGCGCACGTCCCGGTAGTCTGCTCGGCGGCGGACACGCTCACCAGCCCGTCGGCATCGACCTGAAACAGCACCTGGATGCGCGCCGTCCCGGCCGCCAGCGGCGGAATGCCGCGCAGCTCGAAACGGGCCAGCGAGCGACAGTCCGCCGCCAGATCGCGCTCGCCCTGAACCACATGCAGGCTCATGGCGGTCTGGCCATCCTTGAAGGTGGTGAAATCCTGGGCGCGGGCGATGGGCAGGGTGCTGTTGCGAGGGATGATCTTCTCCACCAGTCCGCCCATGGTCTCGATGCCGAGCGACAGCGGAATCACGTCCAGCAGCAGCCAGTCGTCCCCGTCGCGGTTGCCGGCCAGCACATTGGCCTGAATGGCGGCGCCGAGCGCCACCACCTGATCGGGATCGAGATCGGTGAGCGGCGGTTTGCCGAAAAATTCCGCCACCGCGGCGCGCACCTGGGGCATGCGGCTCGCCCCGCCCACCAACACCACCCCGTCCACCTGGTCTGTGGCAAGGCCGGCATCGCGCAGCGCGCGGCGGGTGGGCGTCAGGGTTTTTTGCACCAGATCGGCGGTGAGTTCGGCGAAGCGGGCGCGGCTGATACAGCGTTCATGGCACTGACCATCACCTGCGTCAAAGGCGAGCTCGACCGCCTCGACCCGAGTCAATGCCTCCTTGGCCCGACGCGCCTGGGCGAGGAGTTCGCTGTAGGCGGCGGGGGTCAGCGCCAGGTCGGTCTCGGCGAGAAACCAGTCGGCCAGCCGGCGATCGAAGTCATCCCCGCCGAGGGCGGTGTTGCCGGCGGTGGCCAGCACCTCGAACACCCCCTGGCGCAGGCGCAGGATGGAGAGATCAAAGGTCCCGCCGCCCAGGTCGTAGATCGCAAAGACGCCCTCACTGCCCTTGTCCAGGCCATAGGCCACGGCGGCGGCGGTGGGCTCGTTGAGCAGGCGCAGGACCTCGATGCCCGCCAGCCGGGCGGCATCGCGGGTGGCCTGACGCTGCCCATCATCGAAATAGGCCGGGACCGTGATCACGGCACCGTGGAGCGGGCCACCCAGGGCAGCTTCCGCCCGCGCCCGCAGGACACTCAGAATCTCGGCGGAGATTTCCACCGGCGACAGCGGCCCGCGGGGGGTGTCGAAACGGATCATCCCGCCCTCCCCCTCCACCACCTGGTACGGCATGGGGCCGGCCTGGGCCAGATCCGCCGTGCCCCGTCCCATGAAACGCTTGATGGAGCGAAACGTGGCGGCGGGGCTGTCCGTCGCGTCCCGCGCGTCCCGGCCCACCCGGGCGCGGCCGTCGGGCTGGATGCCCACCACCGAAGGCAGCAGGGCCTCGCCAGCCTCGTCCAGGAGCACCCGCGCGCGGCCGTCGTCGATCGTGGCGACCAGCGAGTGGGTGGTGCCCAGATCGATCCCCACCGCCAAACGGCGGAGCACGGGTTCTGCGCTCGCCGCGCCGGGTTCCTGGATTTGCAGCAGGCTCATGGTCAGTCCCATTCCTCGGCCGCGGCCTGCGCCTGTTCGATGAGGCGGCGCAGGAACATGAGTTGGCGGACCAGTTGCACGCCCGCGGCATCGTCGCGGTCCTGGTCGAGGCGTCGGGCCAGCGCCTCGACCAGGCGCTCGCGTTCGTCGCGGAACCCGTCGGCGAGCCGGGCGAGCCGGTGCTGATCGCGCGTTCGGCGCGCCGCATCGAGCTCCTCGTGCCACCCCATCTGTTGCATCAGAAAGTCGGCCGGCACGGCAGCGCCGGCGGACAGGACATCCACGCCCCGCAACGCCAGCAGATGCGTGGAGCGGGCGATGGGGTCCTTGAGATTGCGGTAGGCTTCATTGATCCGGGCCGCCTCGGCGACGGCCGCGCGGCGTTGGTCCGCGTCGCCCCCGGCATGGCGATCGGGATGGACGCGGGTCTGCCATTCCAGATAGCGCCGTTCCAGTTCCTGCGCGTCCAGGGCGAAGGTGGCCGGCACGCCGAACACCGCAAAATAATCCGCCACGGCCGCCATCATGGTGTTTCTTCCCGCCGCACGCCTGGCCTCCTGGAGCATATTCAGGCGCTCACGGTGAAGCTTTCGCCGCAGCCGCAAGTGGCCTGGGCATTGGGATTTTCGAACTTGAAGCCCTCGTTCAGGCCCTCGCGCACGAAATCGAGCTCCGTCCCCATCATGTAGGGCAGGCTGCGGGCGTCGATGACGACGTTCACGCCATGGCTTTCGAAGCACTGATCCCCGTCCAGAATCTCATCCACGAATTCCATCACGTAGCTCATACCGGAGCAGCCGCTGGTCTTGACCCCCAGCCGGATGCCCAGCCCCTTGCCGCGGCTGGCGATGGAACGCTGCATCTTCAGCGCCGCCCGTTCGGTCAGTGTCACGCTCATCGCAAGGCCTCACACCGAGAAGGAACTGCCGCAACCGCAGGTGGTTTTGGCGTTGGGGTTGCGGATGATGAAGCGGGCGCCTTCCAGACCGTCCTCGAAATCCACCTCGGCGCCCGCCAGATAGCCCAGGCTCATGGGATCGACCACCACACCCACGTCCTCCTGGTGGAACAGGTTGTCGTCTTCGGCCACCCCTTCCTCGAAGGCGAAGCCGTAGCTGAAGCCGGAGCAGCCCCCGCCGGTGACATAGATGCGCAACTTGAGAGCGGCGCTGTTTTCCTCGCTGAGCAGTTCCCGGATCTTGCCGATGGCATTGGCGGTCAGCAGGACCGGCGTGGCGGCAGGTACGACAGATACGACGGCAGACATGGCGATTCTCCCAAGCAACGAAGGGTCAGGCCGCGGAAGCGGCGGCGGGTATCCCCTGCTTGGCGCGGTAATCCTCGACCGCGGCCCTGATGGCGTCTTCCGCCAGCACGGAGCAGTGGATTTTTACCGGCGGCAGCGCCAGTTCCTCGGCGATCTCCGCATTCTTGAGGGTCAGGGCATCCTCCAGGGTCCTGCCCTTGATCCACTCGGTGACCAGCGAACTGGAGGCGATGGCCGACCCGCAGCCGTAGGTCTTGAAGCAGGCGTCCTCGATCACACCTTCCGGGCCGACCTTGATCTGCAGCCGCATCACATCGCCGCACGCGGGCGCCCCCACCATGCCGGTGCCCACATCGCTCTCGTCAGTGTCGAAACTGCCCACGTTGCGGGGATTTTCGTAGTGGTCCATAACCTTGTCGCTGTATGCCATGGTTGCATTTCCTCCTGGCGGATGGGGTCAATGGGCCGCCGCGGCCCATTGCACCGTGTTCAAGTCGATACCCTGCAGATGCATGTCCCAGAGCGGTGAAAGCGCGCGCAGCCTGGCGACCTTGTCCTTGAGCAGCGCGACCGCAAAATCGATGTCCTGGGCGGTGGTGTAGCGGCCCAGGGTGATGCGCAGCGAGCTGTGCGCCAATTCATCGCTGCGCCCCAGCGCCCGCAGCACATGGGACGGCTCCAGGCTCGCCGAGGTGCAGGCCGAGCCGCTGGAAACCGCCAATTCCTTGACCGCCATCATCAGGGACTCGCCTTCGACGAAGTTGAAACTGACATTCAGGTTGTGGGGCACGCGCTGCTCCAGATCGCCGTTGAGGTAGACCTCTTCCATGTCGGCGATGCCGGCCAGGAAACGGTCGCGCAGCGCCCGCACCCGCGCGTTTTCTTCCACCATCAGCTCCCCGGCCAGACGATAGGCTTCGCCCATGCCGACGATCTGGTGGGTCGGCAGGGTACCGGAGCGCAGCCCGCGCTCGTGGCCGCCGCCGTGGATCAGCGGCGCCAGATGTACCCGGGGCCGGCGCCGCACATAGAGCGCGCCGATGCCCTGGGGACCGTAGGTCTTGTGGGCGGAAAAGGACATCAGGTCCACCGGCAGGGTCTCGAGATCGATGGCGACCTTGCCGGGGGCCTGGGCGGCGTCGACGTGGAACAGGATGCCCCGCTCGCGGCAAACCGCACCGAGGGCGGCGATGTCCTGGATCACGCCGATCTCGTTGTTGACCAACATGATCGACGCCAGGATGGTTTCCGGCCCGAGCGCGGCCTTGAAGGTCTCCAGGTCGAGCAGGCCGTTGGGCTGGGGCTTGAGGTAGGTGACCTGGAAGCCTTCCCGCTCCAGTTCGCGCATGGTGTCGAGGACCGCCTTGTGCTCGGTGGCCAGGGTGATCAGATGATTGCCCTTGGCGCGATAAAAATGGGCCGCACCCTTGATCGCCAGGTTGTCGGACTCCGTCGCCCCCGAAGTCCAGATGATTTCCCGGGGATCGGCGCCCACCAGCTCGGCCACCTGGGCGCGCGCCGTTTCCACCGCCGCTTCGGCCTGCCAGCCGTAGGCATGGGAGCGGCTGGCCGGATTGCCGAAGCTGCTGGTGAGATGGGGAATCATCTTCTCGGCGACCCGGGGATCCACCGGCGTCGTGGCGGCGTAGTCCAGGTAAATGGGCGATTGCGCAATGCTGGTCATGCCGGGTACCTCGTGGCGGTGAAACCTTGCCGGTGAAACACTTGCCGGTGAAACCTGTGGCGGGCGATGCCAACCCCGGGTGCTTCACCAGGGATTCAGCAACCTCCATGCCAATCGCGGCGAAGTGCACTCAACTGCTTGAAGCGGCAATGATCGCGGTCATGTCCGGCGGCCCGGAGACCTCGGTTTGTGCGGCAACGGGTGTCGCGAACCCGACAAACCATGGCGGACATCGGCCACAGTGATGCTCTCTCCTGCCGCCTTGCAGACCCTTCACGCGTCGCGGCCAAGGACCGTATCCACGACCGCGCGGACCGTTTCCAGCTTGAGTGGCAGAGGAATGCGGCCATGGGCCCCGGCCGCCAGGGCCTTGGTCGCCAAGGGGTCCTGATCGGTCCCGACCACCAGCAGGCGGGTGCGGGGAAGCGCGTCCGCGAGTTGTTCCAGAACGGGCAGACCTTCATCTGCCAGCACGGCATTCCCCAGTACGATCACATCGGGCGGCCAGTCCACGGCTTTCTCGATCGCCGCCGTGAGCGATGCCAGTTCATGGGTTTCGTTCTCGTCGTGCAGCATGAACTGCAGGGCGGCCCGAACGATTTCGTCCTGATCCACCACAAAAATCCGCCGGTTCTCCACCGCGCGCGCGCTTTCCACTCCGATTTGCATGACGTGAACCCTCGATCAACAGGATGGGAAATGACTCCGCGCTGCCGCCAGCTACGGGAGTCTCAGGCAGGCTCACGCAACATCCATACCGCCCCACTTGCATACCGCCACCACTTGATTGGCGGGAACCTGTAGCGGGTGGCCGGGCGTGGCGGCAAGAAAACAGGCAAAAGACAAAAACGGCATGCGCATGGAGTCGCGCATTGCGGGTGTGATGTTTTGTTTCTGACATCCGGCTCCGGGATGTCGTATTTCCCACACAGCAAAAAGGGTGTCGAAAGGCGGCCATCAATGGTTTTTATTTCTTTTAAAACAAGTTGTTGAGTTACTTTTTCTGGCGTTGGCGCAGGGGTTGCAATAGCGGAAGCGAAGGCGGACGCCGCGCCCCTCGGGGTTTGGAAAGTCCATGGACGCTCGGGTTGCCGGGCATCTGTGGTGACAACCGCTCTTCGTGGTTGGCAGATCGCACCGAAGGTGCGGAATTTTTACCCATTGCAAATCCTTACCCATAGCAAGGAGATCTTAATGGACGGCTTACGACAAATCGCGTTTTACGGCAAAGGTGGCATCGGTAAATCCACCACCTCCCAAAACACCCTGGCGGCGCTCGCCGAGATGGGTCAGAAGATCCTGATCGTCGGCTGCGACCCCAAGGCCGACTCCACCCGCCTGATTCTGCACGCCAAGGCCCAGGACACCATCCTGTCGCTGGCTGCCGAGCAGGGCAGCGTTGAAGATCTCGAACTCGAAGATGTGATGAAGGTCGGCTACCGCGACATCCGTTGCGTGGAGTCGGGTGGTCCAGAGCCGGGTGTCGGCTGCGCCGGCCGCGGGGTGATCACCTCCATCAACTTCCTGGAAGAGGAAGGCGCCTACGACAATCTCGACTATGTGTCCTACGACGTGCTCGGGGACGTGGTGTGCGGCGGCTTCGCCATGCCCATCCGCGAGAACAAAGCGCAGGAAATCTACATCGTCATGTCCGGCGAGATGATGGCCATGTACGCGGCCAACAACATTTCCAAGGGCATTCTGAAGTACGCCAACTCCGGCGGCGTGCGCCTGGGCGGGCTGGTGTGCAACGAGCGCCAGACCGACAAGGAACTGGAGCTGGCCGAGTCGCTGGCCAAGAAGCTCGGCACCACGCTGATCCACTTCGTTCCGCGCGACAACATCGTGCAGCACGCCGAGCTGCGGCGCATGACGGTGCTCGAATACGCGCCCGATTCCAAGCAGGCCGAGGAGTACCGCACCCTGGCGAAGAAAATTCACGCAAACAAGGGCAACGGCACCATCCCGACACCCATCACCATGGATGAACTCGAAGACCTGCTGATGGAGCACGGCATCATGCAACGGGTGGACGAATCCATTGTCGGCAAGACCGCGGCGGAACTCGCCGCCGAAGCCGCGGCGGTCGCGTAAGGCCGGGCGAAGGAAAACTGTCCAGGGCGCGAGCCCTGGGCAGAACCTCCGCGAACCATCCGCGCTGGCGCATGTAACACCGCAATGCATTTGCGGCTTAAACAGAATTTTGAGTTCAACATCCGGTTAGGAGATCGCACATGAGCCTGACAGTCGAGCAAACCAAGGAGCGCAACAAGGCGCTCATCGACGAAGTGCTGGAGGTCTATCCCGACAAGACCGCCAAGCGGCGCGGCAAGCACCTGGGCACCTTTGAAGAAGGCAAGTCCGACTGCGGCGTCAAATCCAACGTCAAGTCCGTGCCTGGCGTGATGACCATTCGTGGTTGCGCCTACGCCGGTTCCAAGGGCGTGGTGTGGGGTCCGATCAAGGACATGATCCACATTTCCCACGGTCCGGTGGGCTGCGGCCAGTACTCCTGGGCGGCGCGGCGCAACTACTACATCGGCACCACGGGGGTGGATACCTTCGTCACCATGCAGTTCACCTCCGATTTCCAGGAAAAGGACATCGTCTTCGGCGGCGACAAGAAGCTCGCCAAGATCATGGACGAGATCGAGGTGCTGTTTCCGCTCAATCACGGCATCACGGTGCAGTCCGAATGCCCGATCGGCCTGATCGGCGACGACATCGAGGCGGTGTCCAAGGCCAAGTCGAAGGAATACGGCGGCAAGACCATCGTGCCGGTGCGCTGCGAGGGTTTTCGCGGCGTGTCGCAGTCGCTGGGCCATCACATCGCCAACGACTCGATCCGCGACTGGGTGTTCGACAAGCTCGACCCGGACCGTCCGGCGCCGTTCGAAAGCACGCCCTACGACGTCGCCATCATCGGCGACTACAACATCGGCGGCGATGCCTGGTCCTCGCGCATCCTGCTGGAAGAAATGGGCCTGCGCGTGGTGGCGCAGTGGTCCGGCGACGGCTCCATTGCCGAGCTCGAAAACACGCCCAAGGCCAAGCTCAACGTGCTGCACTGCTACCGCTCGATGAACTACATCAGCCGGCACATGGAAGAGAAGTACGGGATTCCGTGGGTGGAATACAACTTCTTCGGGCCGACCAAGATCGCCGAATCGCTGCGCGAAATCGCCGGCCATTTCGACGACAAGATCAAGGAAGGCGCCGAGCGGGTCATCGCCAAGTACCAGCCGCTGATGCAGGCGGTGATCGACAAGTACCGCCCGCGCCTGGAAGGCAAGAAGGTGATGCTGTTCGTCGGCGGCCTGCGCCCGCGCCATGTGATCGGCGCCTACGAGGATCTGGGCATGGAGGTGATCGGCACCGGCTACGAATTCGGCCACAACGACGACTATCAGCGCACCACCCACTATGTGAAAGACGGCACGCTGATCTACGACGACGTCACCGGCTACGAGTTCGAGAAATTCGTCGAGGCGCTGCAGCCCGACCTGGTGGCTTCCGGCATCAAGGAAAAGTACGTGTTCCAGAAGATGGGCTATCCGTTCCGGCAGATGCACTCCTGGGATTACTCGGGTCCGTATCACGGCTATGACGGCTTTGCCATCTTCGCCCGCGACATGGACATGGCGATCAACAGCCCGGTGTGGGCGCTGACCAAGACGCCCTGGA
>CAVPTW010000036.1:0-150044 GCA_963708735.1 uncultured Gammaproteobacteria bacterium | reverse complement strand
GTATCTATACCCGGCAAGTCTCGTGGATGGGGCCACGGTGATTCCGTACCCCGCTGCGACCAGCGTCATGGCGACCTCGAACGTACTGACGGCTGCTTCGCGGTCCCACAATTCGTTCTCGAATGCGCTCTGTGCGAGCGTGCGCCACGACTCTTCGGCCGTTGATCGCGCGTAGATCAGCGGCTGTTTGAGCGCTTCCTGGCAGGGTACTTCCCGGTAGGCCAGCAAGTGGGATCGCTTTGCCACAGCGACGGCCAAGGTGTCGTGCCACAGCGGTTCGCAGACCCAGCCCGGCCACTCCCGGTGGGCGGCGGACAACGCGAAGTCGAAACCGTCACCAGGTCGTTCCTGTTGTTGTCCGGTGGCCGCTGTGTCGATCAGAACGGCCAGGGTGTCCGGGTCTTCGGCGCGCTGTATGGCGAGCACGTCGGCGAGTTGGGGAGGAACCCAATCGCCGAGGACTGCCAGACGGATTTCAGTGGAGACGTCGATCGATCTCACGTGCAACTTCCGAAGGCCTAAAGCATGGAAACTTAATCGAATGAGTTAAGTTTAACGTGGTTTATATCGTGGCCCTGATCGACGCTTTTGGCAATGCAAAAGCGATCGATCCAACGCGGCCGACCAGCCGGGACAACAACATACGAAGCGGAACCAGCGATCGCGTTTGGGGCAGTGGTGCGGGAGGAAAGAACGGACCAGGGGATCGCACAGGAAACGCTGGCCCATCTGGCCGGAATCGAGCGGTCGCACATGGGCAAGATCGAGCGGGGCGAGCACATTCCCACGCTTCCTCTGATCCTCAAGATCGCCCGTGCTCTGAAATGCAGCTCTGCCCACCTGATGGCTGCGATGGAGGCCAAGCTGGCCGAACCGGACACGCCCAAGCGGGGCAACTGAGGGCGCCGGCGTCGCATCCTATTCCTGCTCGTCATCGTTCTTGGCATGAAACGCCGAGTCGTCGCGCTTCGCCTCGGTGTTGGCGAGGCGCAGGTAGGGATTGTTCGGGGGTATCTCATGGAACAGCGTCTCGGCGCTGGTCAGCAGGTATCCGTGCAGCCGCCTGGACTTGCGAGGCCCCGTCACTTCGCAAGTCCAGATGTTCAGCCCACTGGCCTGCTTGCGGTGCAGGCCCAGCTTCTCGAACCGCTTCTGTATCCACTGCCATTCCGGCAGCTTGTCCTGTTTGGCCAGGGCGGTGACCTGCGGGTGCTCCTGCGCATAGCGCTGGAACACGCCGGGACTGACGAGATACGCCGTGTCGGCCACCGTATGTACCAGCGCCTTGGCGTCGTTGATGATGAGCCTGCGCATCTGGATGCTCTGACGCAGCCACGCGAGAAAATGAGCACCGGATGGATCGGCGTCGTCTTGGTGTACTGCCTGGACCGGCGTGGTGTCGGCGGGCTTGTGGTCCGGCAACGGCGCGGGCTCCGGTTCAGCGAGGGGCTGATGCGGCATGGCCGTAGCAGTGGACGCGGGAGACGAATCGAGCAGTTCCAGCAGTTCCTCGACGCTGCTGTCGGCAGTCGTTGGTGTGGCGGACTCGGTAGTCGCCGGGGCGGATTCCCCTGTTCCCACGTCGATGGCCTCGGGTGCGGGTGTCTGTGCCGCCGACCCTTCCGGCTCCACCTGCACGGTGCCCGCGAAGGCTGCCGGCCGGTCGGACGCTTCCCAAATCATCGCCGGGGACAGTTTCAGAAAGGTGAAGCTGTGCGACCAGCCGGCATCGCTCGCGACCGTGGCTTTCCAGATCGCCTTGCCGTCCGGCGTGGCCAGGGCGATGCCATGGTCCTGAAGCACATTGAACACCGCCGTGTTGCTGGCCGGGATGCCATCAATGCCCTGCGATAGCAGATGCGCCCGCAGCTTGTCGGAGACGGTCTTGCTCACCAGCCAGAGCGCGTCCTGGGTCAGCCAGCCGTCCGAAGCCTGGGGCTGGTTCAGCTTGAATTCCTCCTTGAGCAGATAGCGCAGGCCGTCGAGCAGCTTGCGTTGCAGTGCGTGCTTGGGTGCGGCCAGCGCCTTGTTCGGGTCGCCGCCGAGTTCCTGGGCGACGGAGGCCTGGTCGGCCTGCACGACCAACTCGCCAAGGATGCCGGCGTGCTCGTACTGGCCGGCCAGGACGTACAGCAGGGAAGCCCACAGATCGGAGAAGCCGTTGAGCCAGTCGAGAATCTCGCGGTCCAGCAGCCGGGTGTACAGCAGTCCGGTGGCTGCACCGTGCAGCCGATACTCGCGGTCCTTGCGGTAGCGGAAGCGATATGGCCGCTGCAACGGACCGTGCCAGGGATGCCAGAGAGTGCCATCGGCATATTCGACATGCAGATCGACAGCGATCTTGCCGATGTCGTGCAGCAGCGCCGCATAGGCGGTGCCAGCGGTCCAGGCTTCGGCCTGGGCCGCCTGCGCTTCCGGCGTGACACCGGCGGGCAGCAGATGCGACTGTCGCAGCTTCAATGCGTAGGCCACGATCTCCAGGCCGTGATCCAGCATGCCGCCCGGATAGGCGTGATGGTGACTCTCGGAGGCGGGGAACTGCTGCACCAGCTCGGCGTAGCGCTCCAGGGGCGTCAGGTACAGCGTGGCGAATTGCTTGCGCGACAGCGAGGTCCGTTGCCAGATGTGTTCCAGCAGCTTCCGCCGGCGTGGCGTCGCCAGCAGCGAGGCGGCCGACTCCGGCCGGGTCAGCCCTTGGGGCATCGCTATGGAGGCGGTGGACGGTGTGCCGGCGGTTGGCACCCTTTTGCGTTGGAACAGCGAGAACATGACGACACCCGAGTGACGGACTGGCGGGAGAGCCTTTTTGGCCTTTCCAAGGTAGGGCCTTTCCCCTTGACCCCATTCCCTTGCCCCTTCCCAGCCCTTTGGCCTTTATGGAAACCTTTGGGTATATGGCCGTTACCTCGTGGGCGCCACGATCAATGCGGTATGGGGCAATCCCGGCAAGCGGGGAACGCTGCTGAAGCGTTGTCAGGCTTGGCCCAGGCCGGCGTCGAGTGCATCGGCTTGGGCTGTGAAGTCTTCCGGGCGACGCTTGCGGAAAGTTTCCAGGTTGCTGAGTTTCCAGCGCAGCGCCGGCAATTGCGCGGCGTGCTGGCATTGCAGCAGGGACCAATCGGGCTGCGCGCGCGTCAACCCGCTCAGGAATCGCTTGTGCTGCGCGCTCAACCGCCCAGGCAATTCGTGCCGCAACCGGGCGCGGGCTTCCAGCAGCGTCTCCAGGGAGCAGTCCACTTCGGTCATGCCAACAAAGGCCCGCTCGTACTCGCCAGCGATGTTCTTGTCGTTGCCGAACAGCACCTCATGGGTCGGTCGGTTGTGCCCCGCCAGGTAGACCACGAAGCATTCGACCATGCCGTCGCTGATGCCGCCCGATTCGTAGAGCTGCCACACGTCGAACAGGTCACGCGGATGCTGCCGGTCCAGCGCGGCCACCAGCTTGCCGGCGTACAACTCGTCCGGCGCCAGGATCGGCACCTCCAGTTCGACGCCGAACAGGTCGCTGGTCTTGGCGCTCAACGAGCGTCGTTCGGCGGGCAGCACGGTGCCGCGAAACACCACGTTGACCTCGATCTTCACCTGGCTGCTCTCGTTCTCGACGATCAGCTTGGTATCCCCCAGATCCTTGCTGCGGACCAGGCGTGTCTGTACGCTGAGCGACTCAACGCGCGTGGCGATGGCGGCTAACTCTTGGTTGATCGCCTGTAGCGCGGTGTCGCGCGGCACCTGCCACGGGAGATACACCACGTCGATGTCCACGGACAGGCGCGGCATGTCCTGCACGACGAGATTGATCGCCGTGCCGCCTTTCATCGCAAAGATGTCGTTGGCGAACACGTCGGGCACGATGGCCAGCAGCAGGCGAACAGTGTCCGCGTAGGTCTTATCCATGAGGTCTCAGACTCAACAGGCTACCGTCATCGAGTCGGCCCATCCAGCGCGCGGCGCTGCCGGTGCGGACCGGGTACTGTTCCAGCAGGGCATCGACCTCCACCAGCCCCGTCTCGCGCGCCCAGGTGAGAAACAGGCGCACGGCTTTCACACTGGTGCAGCAGGACAGCAGTTGCCCGAGCAACTCCTTGCGGGGTGAGCGCAGCCCATCGAAGAGATTGCGTGCTTCTTCGAGGCTTTGCTTGACGCCGACCTCGTACAGCAGCTCCAGCACGGCGCGCTCGGGAACCGCCACCCGCAGGAGGTCGGGCAGGCCCGGCGGCGTGATCAGGGTCTTGTTGGGCAGTGGCGTGTCCGGCCAATCGAACAGACGAGCATGGACATAGCGGGCCGGAAATCGTGAGGTGAACCATCGCGGCAACGTGAAGCGGCTATCGCCCCACAGCACCAGGGTGTCCCGGCTGCCCAGGTTGTGCTGCACGCCTTGCAGGGCCAGGGCGCTCTTGCCGCCGACATGCAGGCCGGGCACGCGCTGTTGCAGGAACTTCAGGGCACTGTAGACCCCGAAGTCATCGTTCGGAAAGGCATAGACGCCCTGAGCCAGGCGCACGAGCCAGCCCCCATCGGCGTAGTGGGCGGCGAGTTGGGGCGACACCCCGAACTGGTTCAGGGTGGCAAGGTCGAACGGCGCTCCACGCGGTAGCTCCGCCTGCAGACGCTTGATTAACTGATGTCTAGGATTTCCGTTCATGTACGAAAAATAGCACAGAATCCAATCAATCAGAAGCACACCGCATGAAAAACGCATTGAAAATACCATCATGTTTTATTTCTGTAGCAATATCTAATCAAAGCGATGAGCTACTGCTTGCCCTTCCCAGCCGTGTATAGGGCAACCGTGGGTATCCAGCCACAGACAAACGGGTTCTGGCCCATGCCGCTTTAAATAAGCGGAAGGCAGCCTGTGTCCTGCTTACGATGGGCCTTTTTGCAGTGGGATGGAGCACAGCTTATGCAGCACGACGCCCCAAAGGATTCCTGGATTGACAAGGTAAGGAAATTTCCTTACCATCGAGGCATGAGGATCAAAGACAGGAGCCCAACCATGCCCGGCATCCACGAACTCGCCACACTCACGTCCAAAGGACAGATCACGTTGCCCAAGTCCATCCGGCAGGCGCTGGGTGTGACCACCGGCGGCAAGGTGGCCTTCGAGCTGCGCGGCGGCGAAGTCGTCGTCACCCGCGCAGAGACCGAGCACGAAGACCCGGCGATTAGCGCCTTCCTGGGCCTGCTGGAAGCGGACATCCGCAGCGGCAGGAACGTCGGAGCACTGCCGGTGGAACTCGCCCAAGCCATGCTCGCCAACGTCGGCCACGCCTCGGACCTCGATGAAGACATCGAGGGAGAAGTGGCACTTTGATGCAGCGCCACGGATGGGTGCTGCTGTTCCACGGGTGCATCGTGGAGCAGCTTCAGAAGCTGCACGTGGCGGCCGGACGCGCGGAGCGCAACGACCCGAAGGGCTTCGAGCGCAACGCCAACGTCAAGCTGTTTCGTGCGTTGAGCCAGTTGATGCTGGAGACGGTGCCGAGCGATCCGGCACGGGACGAATACCGCCAGGGCAATACCCTTGGGCCAGCCCATCGGCACTGGCGGCGCGCGAAGGTCGGACGGCGGTTTCGCCTGTTCTTTCGCTACGACTCCAAGGCGAAGACCATCGTGTTCGCCTGGGTCAACGATGAGCAGACGCTGCGCTCGGCGGGCAGCAAGTCCGACCCCTACGCCATGTTCGAGAAGATGCTCGAACGAGGGAATCCGCCGGACGATTGGGACAGCCTGGTTGCCGCGAGCCGGTCTGATTGGTCCACACAGGAGAAGCGATAAATCCTCTGCATGAGGTAACAGTGATGAACGCGACGCCCCATACCACAAAAGCAGAACGCGCCGGCAGATGGCTCGGCCGTGCGTGGCGCGGCCTTGCACGGCAAGAGGCCCGTGCCATCCAGTGGCTGGCGGGAAAGGGACTGCCGGCCGGCGTAGCGCGGCTGCTGTTCTGGATCGTGAAGCTCGTGGTGTTCGGCGTGCTGCTGTACGCGGCGTTCTGGCTGGCCCTGCTGCTCGCGTTCGCGCTGATCGCAGCCTGGCTTGTGCGCAACGCCGACCTGGATGAAGAGAAGCAGCCTGAACTCAGGGACGGTCATTCGGGTGCCGGCGTCTACGACAAGGACGACTGGCGCATCGACCTGGGCGATCCCGACGACCCGTAGCTGTTCCAGCAGACCGGGAACGACTCCTTACTTCGCAGCGCCTTTCGTCGCCGCCGCCATGGCGAGGCGCGAGCCGCTACCGCCCGCCGACTTCGCATCCGTCGTGCCAGTGATGAACCCGCCGAGAATGTTCCCCGTCCTGACCCCGGCCCACGTCAATGCAACGACCCAGAAGCCTGGCAGGATGATGAACATCGTCGCCATCACGAAATTCAGCAGCATGTCTCCGAAGGCGTTGTTCAAACCCATCAGCGGATTGAAGTTGCTGTGCGGCGAGTGCCAGCCGTAGAGCGCGTTCAAGATCGTGGAATCGATCCAGCGTGCGAGCTGGAACCAGAAATCGACGAAGAACAGCGAGAACTGCACGGCAGTCACCGTGACCACCGTTCGCAAGTCGTAGGTGCCGAAGATCAGCACCAGCGGAATGCAGATGACCATCGCCATCTTCAGGAACGACAGGATCATGGGCAACGCCTGACGCACCACATCCATGGCCGGAAACATTCCGAGTGATCCTACCGTCAGCCCCACATCCGATACGACGCGGGTGGCGACGTTGGGGAGCGTCATACCGATCTGACCACCGTAGTCGGTGTAGACGTGTCCCTGGTTCATGACTTGTTGCCGTGGTGAAGCGATGGCACGGATCACGGCATCGTCGGCCTGGGTCTGGCTCAGGAAACCGGCCCATTGGCCGAGCCGGGACAGCAGGCCCGGATCAACCTGGGCTAACAGACGATCGCGCAGCCCGTCGCCGCTGTCCGCCCACCACTGCCGACAGGTCGGATAGCCGCCGCCAGTGGAGACTTCGGCGAGGCCGGCGTCGCGCGTGTCGTCATAGGGCCAGGCGTCGCGTGGTCCGCGCGAGCGATACGTATCGTAGAAGCCGGCCGTGTCCAGGAAGAAGCGCGAACCGATCCAGGTCACGTCGTTCATCTGCTCCTCGCTGAGTGTCGGCCGGCTCATGAACAGCCTGGCGCGGGCCGGCCCGTAGCAGTCGTGCGTGAAGTCGGCGACTTCCTGGGCCAGCACCGGGTCGGCGATGCGCGTGCTGTCGATCTCCATGCGCATCTGCCGCAGGTCCGTGCCGCAGGGGATCGCCGCCACGGCGGCGCCGGTGACGGCCTTGGACAGCGAGTGCATGAAGAACCACCAGACTGGCACATGGGCACTCTGGTTGTTGATCGTCGTGAACGAAGCGGACCAGTTCGTTTCCGAGGGCAGCGGCACATTGACCTGGCATTGGGTCGAGCGCGTGCGATCGAACTGGATGGTGCTCAGGTCAAGGGGAATGAAGGGAATGCCGGCGAACATGATGACCACGATCGCCACCCACACGCGGTTCTCGATGCGCATGGACGAGAGCACGCCCTTGTTGCCTTCGTCCGCGCCTTCCGCACGGGCCTTGAGCCATTCCTGCACGACGATGGCGAGAAACGGCAGCGCGAAGATGCCGCTGGCCACCAGCACATTCCAGATGCCGTTGTTGATGATCCAGGCAACCAGTGTCAGGTAATACTCAAGATAGTCCGTGGTGTAGAGGGTCATGGTCGTCGTCCCGCATCGCTACGGTTGTCGCAGCAGCACGCTGATTTCGAGCAGCACGATGGCGGCGACGGCGCCGACCTCCGCGCGCAGCAGGCGCTGATGCGCTTCGCGGGATGTGTCGCGTTCCCGGAGGCGGCGACGCATCCATATCCACCCGTAGGCCGTCGCGCCATACAGGCACAGCCGCCAAACGAGGAAGTAGCCGGCATGCTCGTCCAGCCACCGACTCCATGTGTCCGCATCACCGACGAGGCGAATGCCGACGAGGTTGACGGCCACGGCGACGAACACGATCAGCGCAATCCATCCCAGCGTGCGTCCGAGTTGCCGGTTGAACAGCCACTTCCGCAGCCCGATCCTCATGGCGGATTGCCGGGGTTCTGCGGCCGCTGGATGGCGTCGAGGCGATCGCGCTCGGTGTCGCCCTGGTAGATGCCGCGCGAGCCGGCGCTGCGCGTACCGTGCCGCTGGATGATCGCCATTGGCGAATTCGCTGCCAGTTCGCGCCGCAGGTCCAGTTCGGTCTTGAGGTTGTTGATCTCCTGTTCCAGCAGACCGCTTTCGTGGGCGATGGCATCCTGCGCGAGCTGGTTGGCCGCGACGTTGGGCTCCTTGCGGCCGGCGAGCAGCGTCCGCTGCAACAGCAGGGCCTTCTCCAGCACGCTGGCCAACGCGACTTCGGAAGCCAGACGCCGCGCGAGCACATCCTGGTCCGGTTCGTCGCGCAGCGCCTCGATGACGCCGCGCGTAATCGGCAGTGAAGTGCTGCCGGCCGCTTCCAGGTTCTCGAACGTGGTCGCGCTGGCACCCGTCACCAGATCCCGCAGCGCCTCCAGCCTGGTCTCGTACTCTTCCTGAATCAGGGGCGTCAGGCCGACGCCGGCGGTGGCCTGGGTCTTGAGGCAGCCATCGCAGGTCCGATGCTCTTGCTCACCCAGCACGCGGGTTGCCCAATCGGTGGCGGCTTCGGGAGAAGGCCAGGTCTGGCAGCTCAGGCGATTACCGCAGGTGATGCTGTCGATCGGCGAGGTATCGGTCGCGCCGCGGCCGTTGAGCAGGTTGTAGCCGGCGCGGGTCACGTCGCTGACCACGCGGATGGGATTCTGTCCGGCGCCGCCGGCATTGCCGCCGCCGACCCAGGGCACACCGTCGTTGCCGCGACTGGTCTCGGCCTGTTCGATCGCCGATACGGCGTCGGTGCTGGCCACGGCCTGCTTGAGCGCCATGCCCTCGGCCAACTGGTCCCAGCCGAGTTGGCCACCCGCCGCGTCGGCCATGCGATTGGCGATCGCGCGGCAAGTGAGCTTGCTGCGGTCGAAATCGAGCCGTGCCTGCAAGATGCCGTTGGTCAGCAGGTTGTACAGACCGGGATCGGCGCGCTGGATGATGAGCGCCGGCAACGACGCCACGGCCGCCGTGGCGTTCTGGATCACCTGGCTCATGATGGTCTGGAAGCCGTTGGTGATGCCGTTGAGCTGGTTCTGCAGCGTGGTGGTGATGCTCATGTCGCCGCAGATCAGGTTGCTGTTCCAGCCGATGCCGACACCGAGGTGCTGCATCTGGCCGACCGGCCCCATCGACACCGCCCGGCCGCCACCGATGCTGTACAGCACGTCATCGCCGATGACGCTGCCGCGATGATGCACGCCATAGTCGTTGACGCTGGTCTGCGCCCACAGCGTGTGGCTCATCGCGGCCAGCACGCCAGCGAACAGAATGCTGCGCGCCGGCAGCGTCATGGTGAAGCGTCGTGGGCGTGGGAACATTTTCATCGGCCGGCCCTCAGTTGAAATCCGTGCTGCCGAGGAACACCTGACCGCGCCGCTGACAGCAGGAGTACGGGCGCCACAGCGCCCAGGCATAGTCGCCTTGCTGCGCCTGGATGCGGACGTTGTTGTGCGGGAAGACCGCGCAGGAGGATGACAGCCGAGGCGTCAATTCCTGCCACTTTCCCGTGGAGGCATCGCTTTCCACCAAGGCACCTGCGGGCCAGTAGCCCGCGCTCGCATTGGCAAGCAGCGGCTGATAGACATGGACCTGCCCACGCCGGGTCACGATGTCGCCGGCACGCTGCGCGACGACGGCAGCCGCCTTGTAGTCGTCCACATGATGCAGGAGCCCACCGCGTGGATAGACGTTGCCCCACAGGTTCAGGCCGGTGCGCGTGCCGATCTCGCGCATCCCAGGGATCAGCGCCTCGGGATAGACGGATTCGGGGATGTTGTAGCGCCAGGCCACGGTATCGAGCGTGCTCAGCAGGTACGGCATGAACGCCGTGCCCGCACCGGCGCAGGAGTAACCCAACTGGCTGACGAACTCGCTGAAGATGGTAGCGCCTGGATGCCCGATCACGTCGGCGTTCTTGAACTTCGCCAGGTTGTTCTCGTGTTCTTCGTTCGTCGTGCCGTCACCCCCACCTTGAGCGGTGGGATTCGGCATGCTCATCGCGCGCACTTCCAGCCAGGGGTTCTCCCCGGTGTTCGAGTAGCTCGACACGACGGCATCGGGAACGTAGTGCTGTACCTTGACCGAGGTGCGCACCGTACAGCCGGTGAGCGTGCAGTACAGCCAATAGCAAATGCCCTGCACGCGATACGACAAGCAATCGGGCGACAGCACCGAGCCGGTGATGGTGGCGGTGTTGAGTGCGAAGGCGGAAGCGGCGGTACCCAGCAGGACGGACGCCATGCCGGTGCGCCATGCGCGGCGGGATAGCTTCATGGCTGCATCCTCCGGTATTCCTCGATGCGCGCCAGCGCGCGGGGCACGTCGGTTTCGCCGTAGACGACGTAGCGCCGATCGACGACCACGGCGGGAATCTTGGTGACGCCCAGGCTCCAGGCGTCGGTTAAGCCCTGGTAGGCGTTGGCCAGGCGGCGTTGGAGCGGCGTGCCGCCATCCTGCAATCGTTGCCGGACGATGGCGGCCGCCTGTGCCGGATCGGCGGGAAGGTTAGCGGCCAGCTCCGCTTCGATGCGGGCAGGCGCGTCCAACTCGACAACGTAGACGCCGGAGGGAGCCTCTACGGCGTGATGCCGGTCGGTGAATACCCGGACGTCCGCCGCTGCGGCGTGGGCCATCGCGGCTGCGGCCATTGCCAGCATGCACGAAGCCAGCGTTGGGCGGCAGCGCAGCCGGTGTCGTTGTGTCTCGACGTGTTCAGAGTGTGGGTACATGGGGTGGCTCCCATTGGGTCGATACTCGCGCTAGTCGATCCCATCGGGCAGATGGACACCATCAAGAAAGGGAACTGTCCCGCGACCGCTTTCATCCGACCCGAACACGAAAAAAAGGCGCCTGGTGGGGCGCCTCAAGGACTACAGCAAGCCGGCTTCCGCGAAGGAAAAAGGCGTTCCTTCACCGACGATGAAATGGTCCAGAACACGAACGTCCACCAATTCGAGAACCGATTTCAATCGGGTCGTGATTGCCTTGTCGGCATGGCTCGGCTCGGTCACGCCCGAAGGGTGATTGTGGGCAAAGATGACCGCGCTGCAATTGTGCTCGATCGCCCGCTTGAGGACCGCGCGGGGATACACACTGGCGCCATCGATGGTGCCGTGGAACATCGGCTCGAAAGCGATCACGCGGTGTTGCGAGTCGAGAAACACGACGGCAAAGACTTCCAGTGCTTCGCTGGCGAGTTTCAGCCATAGATATTCTCGCACGCTGGCCGGGCTGGTTAGCTCGGCACCGTGTTTGAAGAGACGTTCCTCCAGCACACCGATGGCTTGCCGGATCAACGGATCTTCGTGGATGCTCGCGTACCGGACGAGCGCTGATGATGCACCGTCGGCGACGGTATCGGACGGATTCATGGGAACCTCCTTGATAGATGAAACGGGGGTTCCCGTCCCCGTGTGGGGGTGAGACCCCCGTGGGACGTGATGATGAAAGCCCGGAATTGGGCCTGGATGATTGGCATCCTCCATCGAAGACGACGGACATTCGCGCGTGGGATGCGGTGCGAACTGGAACGATCAACGCGGTCGGAACCGCGCCGCAGCCTTGAAGATCGCGGCTACCTGGGCATGTCGCTGACGTTGTCAGCAGGCATCTCGGGTATCTCGGGCAAGGTTTCGGTCATCGCCGGCTCATCGCCCGATGACGTCAGCAGATCAATGGCCGACAGCAAGGCATCGCCTTCGACGGCACCCGGCAGCAGCAATGCCTGGCCGGTGCGGTTGTCGATTACGCGCAGCATCGGGGTCGCGGTGATGCCGGCCAGCGCGGCTTCCTCGGCCTGTGCCCGGATCACGGCGTCGGGCCGTGCGCTGGCCAGGCACTCGTGCAGCTCGGGCGTCGCGCCGGACGGCTGGATGCCGGGCGGCAGGCCCCGACCGCCGCCGTGGGTATGCTGGTAAATCCAGGCGACGGTGTTCCAAAACGCTTCCCGCCCGCCGGTTTCCCCCGCGCATTCCGCCAGGCGTGCCGATTGCGTGGCGGCCGGTTCGTGCATCGGCAGCGGCAGATGGTGCCATTGCCAGTTCACATCGGGATTGGCGTCGATCCAGCGCTTCAGCACAGGGAAGTAGGCTTGGCAGTACGGGCATTCCAGATCGGCGTACTCGATCAGCGTGAACCGCGCATCGATGCGTCCGTAGCGCCACGGCGGACTCGCCGACGCGGCAGCCTCGGCGGACGCCGGATCGCCAGTGTGCGGGCTGCGTCCAAGCGACCAGGCCAGCAGCACGAGCACGAGTAGCACCGCGATCCCGGCCAGCATCGGCCCCAGGTAGCGTCGTAGCGTGTGCGTAGGCAGGCCTGGCGTGTGCATGATCTTTCCGCCTCAACCGAGGGCGTCGAGCGGCAATGGCTCGATGCCGCGAGCCCGGTCGATTTTCTCGGCGACCTTGAAAGCAGCCTCCAGCTCGCCGATGCCGTATTGCCGCATCAACTGATAGCGCTCGGCCTTCTCCTCGGGCTCGGTCATCGCCATGGCCAGGTAGAGGCTCGGCGGCACGGCGCGGAACAGGACTTCCATCGACTTCGACAGGATCACGCCTTCGCTGAACTTGCCGGACTCCTTGCGCGCCGACAGCATCAGCGCCTTCTGCGCCGGATTGAGTTCGCGGAAGCGCGCGACCTTCTCCACTTCGTCGGGTGGCATCGACAGGCAGATCCACCACTCGATCATCGACAGCATCGGTTCGGCGGCCTTGGGCAGATCGTCCAGGTTCTGCGTCGCCAGCCAGAACCAGGCGCCGAGCTTGCGCCACATCTTGGTGATCTTGACGACGTAAGGGGCGAGCAATGGATTGCGCGTGATGATGTGACCCTCGTCGGTGACGTTGACGATGGGGCGCCCCAGGAATTGATCCCGCTCGGCGATGTTGTTGACGGTGTTGATGAGCGAGATGTAGGCGATGGAAAGCTGCGCGTTGTAGCCCTCGCGCGCGAAGGTCGCCAGATCGACGATGGTGATGTCCGCTTCCGGCCATGGCGTGCCGGGTCGGTTGAACATTTCGCCATCCAGTCCTTGGCAGAACATATCCATCGCGTCCGCCATTTCCAGCAGGCGAGCGCGCCGGGCTTCCGGCAGCGCGGAATCGCTGGCGCGTTCGCGCAGGGCGTCGCGCACGTCCTCGGTCAGCACCGTGCGCTTCTCCGGCGCACAGCGATGCGCCGCGTCGAGAATGCACTGGCGGATCAGGCTGCGGTCGGCGCGGGTCATGCGCGCCTCTTCCTTGTCCTCGCCGCCGGTAATCATCAGGCGGGCGGTGATCTCCAGCTCGCCGAGCACGTCGCGCTGTTCGTCGCTTTCGCTCGATGCGTCTTCGGGTTCCTGTTCCTCGTCCAGGGCATCGGCGTCCAGCGTCCGCACCTGGCTGGGCGTATCGACCAGACGCCACGCATCGGCGAAGGGCGCGAGGCTCACCCCGGCGCCGGGCGCGAGCTTCACCCGATGCACCGTCAGGCCAAGGCGCTGGGCGAATTCGCCAAACAGACCGAAACTGTTCCCCGCCTCGACGATGAACAGCCGGGGCCGGTAGATCGCGACGAGCTGGTTGAGGATGTTGTTGAGCGTGGCCGATTTGCCCGAGCCGGTCGGACCGAACAGGAACAGGTGCGCGTTCATCTGCCGGTCGCGCCGGTTGAGCGGGTCGAAGGCGACGGTGCCGCCACCGCGATTGAAGAAGGTGATGCCGGGGTTCCCGGTGCCCTGATTGCGCCCCCACACGGGCGCGAGATTCGCCGCGTGCTGCGCGAACATGAGCTGGGTGTACCACTGGCGTCGATCCCTGGCCGGGTCATAGAGGCAGGGAAGCCAGCGCAGGTAACTGTTGAGCGGTGCGACCTCATCCTCCTCGCGCACGGGCAGGAGGCCGGCGTTGAGCATGACATTGGCGAGTTGCAGGCCGCGCGCATCGAGTTCGGCCATGTCGCGCCCGCGCAGGTAGAAGGCCAGCGCGCCGCGATAGAGCTTGTGCGAACTGCCGATCAGCGAACGTGCCTGCTGCACGTCCTGGCGGGCCTGCTCGGACGCCAGCGTTTCGCCGACCGCTTTCTTGCCCAGGTAGTTCAGGTGCGCTTCCAGTGCGTCCTGCGGCGTGGCGACGAGGGTGAGACACATCACAGTGTCCTCGGGCATCTGGTCGAACAGCGCGTTGCAGGCATCGCCGCCTTTGCGCGTTTCCCCGGTCAAATGTCCGGTTGCCGGCGGCGTGCGCAGCCGGTCGAGCACCATGACCCGATGCGGCATATCGTCGAAAAACCAGATGCCGTTCGTCACGTCGGAGCGTGGCTGGCCGAAGAACAGCCGTTGCGAGAAGTCCGTGCCGCTGGCGAGTTCGACGTCGCCTTCGTTCGCTTCTTCGGGGTAGGCGGCCAACTGGTAGAAGCGCTCACGATCGGCAGCCGTCGCGCCCAGCAAGGTCGGGTTCGGGTTGAACCAGCGCAGCAACCAGGCGTGGATGTCCGCCGCGCCCAGGCGACGCGCCTTGACGCCGGCATTGGCGAGACCGCCGGCCAGCCGGTCGCATACCGTTGCCAGGGCCTGTTCGGGCGATTGGCCGCGACGGTGTGAAGCGCCCGGCGCGCGACGATAGACCACCATGCGCACGCGCCGCGTCTGGCCGCGCCACGGCAGGCGGGTCACGGTGGTGTCGTCGAACAGGCCGCCCGGCTTGGTGATGGCCCGTAGGTGATGCGCGAAGAACCGCAGGTAGAAGTCGCTGAACGCGCTGCCCTGCGCGCGCGGCTGGATGTAGTCCCGTAAGACGTTCAGATAGCCCGTCCAGTCGGCTTCGTCCTGGGCATAGAGCTGTACCACCCAGGGTTGCTCGTCGAGTTCGTCGAAGCTGTCCTGCAGGGCATTCTCCAGCGCGTCTCGGGCCTGCCACAGCCAATCGCTTTCGCGTCCTTCGGTGCCGATCGGTGTCAGCTCGAAGAACGCCGCCACCGATTCACCGTCCTCCAGCAACAGGCTCTTGGTATCGGCCAGATATTCCACCCACGGCAACAGGTCCACGAAGGACGGCGCCACGTCGTAGAGAGCCTGTTCGTCCGCCTGAGTGGCGGGCCGGTGTTTCGGATCGAGGCGGGTGCCGGGCTCGGGAATGCCATGCGCTTTCAGGTCGGCCACATGGCGTTCCCAGGCGTCGGCCTGCTGTGCTTCGGATTCCTCGGATGCCGGCACAGGTTTGCGCGGCCACGGCAGCGACCACGCCATTCAATAGTCCTCCACGCGCTCGCCCGGCAGGGCGTACTGCACGCGCTGATAAAGCGGGAACACCGTGCTGTAGCCGGGCACCGGCACCGGATCGGTGCCGGCCAGGTGCGGGAACACGTACATCACCAGGTCCGGGTTGGGGAGGCGGTGGAACTGCCGGTAAATCTCGTTCTGCGCCGTGCGGGTGTAACGGGTCTGCACGCCGGGCGCGGCCTGCATGTCCGTGTCGGTGAGCGGCCGCCGCAGGGTTTGCCGGGCGTCCAGCAGCTCGCGCGATGCGCGGCCGCCGCCCGCCGGTCCGCCCGTTTCCTGATTCCAGATGTCGAGCATGGTCTGGTCGCCGTGGGTCAGCAGCTTCTCCTTGCTGGTCGCGCAGCCGGCCAGTGCGATGACCATGAGCACGACGGCGAGCCGTTCAATCCAGATCCGGGACATGGGAACCTCCGAGACGGTGATCGACCCGGCGCCCCTTGGCGTCGTAGTCGATGGTGAGTGGCTGCTCGATATGCACGGCGACCTTGGCGCCCGGCTCGACGTAGACGGCGGCGAAGGCCTGGCCGTAGAGCTTGTTCACCCACTGCGACATCTCCTGCACCCCGCCGGCCAGGATGCGGCCCATCGCCTCGTTGGCGGTGATCCCGACCGTCCCGATCGAGCCGTCGCTGCCGACGTAGGACACCCGGCCGCTGTCCGAGTCGATCAGCGAGGCTGCGCCCGCGCCGGCGGCCGTGATCAGGGCCTGGGTGCCGAGATACTGCTGGGCGTTGCTGCGCCGTTCACCGCTGACACAAGGGATGCCGTGGGGATCGCTGATCCAGCCGAGGCCTCCCTGGGTGCCGGTGTCGCTCCGGTTGCTGCTGTTGCGACCGGACTCTTCCGGCAGCGTGCGGATGGTGCCGTCCTCGAACACAAAGGTGATGGAGCGGATTTGCCCGCGCACGCAGGAAAGCGTCCAGTCCCCCGAGGCCGTGCCGCTGACAACCGCGCCGGCCACATCCGGGATGTCGATGCCGTTGGCCGTCAGGTTGTCGGGGCCGATCACGACCTTGAACGGATAGGGATCGTTCACCGTGCCGTCGATGGGTACGCGCCCGATAAGCGCCGTCATCGCGATCGATCCCATCAGGGTCGAGTTCGAGGGCACGGTGTAGACCGCCTCAAGCGACGACGTGCCGACGGCGCCGCCGGTGGCGCGGCCGAGGGTCTCGGATGCGGCGTCCAGGGTTTCCCCGACCGGGCTGAAATCGTTGGGGAAGCTGAAGCCGCCGCGACTGCCGCTCCTGCCTTCGGCGGGCCTGGCGTCGTCCGGCTCGATCCAGCGCACGCCGTCGCGGCCGAAGTGCTGGCCGTCGCCGTCCTCCAGCCCGAGACCGATCGGCAGGTCGGTGTGGCCGGCCCTGCCCCCCAGGCCTTCAAACTGGCGTTGCAAGTCCTGCAACAACCCCTGGGCCTGTTGCCGTTCGCTGACCGCCTGTTCGCGATCCTGACGCAGTTGGGCGCGTTCGGTGTCCAGGACATTCTGGATACGTTGCTCGATCGACCGCTCGCGCTGACGCAGGCGGTCGTTCTCCGCCCGCTGGTTGCGGTTGTCGGACAGCGCGGTCTGCAATTCGGTGCGCAACTGCCGCACCTGGGCCACCAGCGTGGCGACCGTATCGTGCGGCGTGTCGCCTTCGATGCCGAGCGCCCGCATCTCGTCTGCCGTCAGTTGGCCGCCGGCATCGCCGGGGAGCGGCGATGCGCCACGGTCGCCGGAAAACAGCTTGATGCCGATGAACACCAGCAACACCGCCATCGGCAGCATCAACCACTTGAGCAGACCGTTACTGCGCATCGCCGGCTCCTTCCGCGCTGCCGGCCGCTGCGGAGGCCGGCAAGTTGTGCGCAGCGTCGATGGGACTGATGGCCGGCAGCAGCGATTGCGCCAGGCCGCGGCCGCGCGTCACCAGGTACACCACGCTGGTGTCGCGCGAATCGCCCGCCGGTCCCAGGTCGGGGTGCTGGAACGTCGCGGTGACGAAATCGCCCTGCAAGGCGCGCGGGTCCAGGTCGATCCACCGGGCGGACGTGTTGGTCAGCCGGATCGCCGTCACCCATTGATCTTCCAGCCGCCACGCGGCCAGCGCCCTGGCGCGCACCGGCAGCGTCGGCAGCAGTGTGTCGAGCGCCAGGTCGCGGCGCAGGTTCACGCGCACCACGCCGTTCACCGGCTCCACCGTGCGCAGGGGCGCGTACAGGCTCTGCGCGGCGTAGCGCGTCAGCACCACGGGAACCGGCGTCTCCCGCGCGGGGAGCCGCGCCGTGTCGGCGGCTGGTGGCTTGCCGGTGTCGCCGTAGCGCTTGGCGTGCGATTCGCCTTCGACGATGCGCACGGGTTCCAGCGGCGCCTCGCCAGGTTCGGCGGCAATGTCGAGCAGGATCAGGATGCCCGTGTCGGCATCCTGCAATTGCAGGCGGGTCGGCTCAATCGGTTCGCTGGCAAGCAGGTAGAGGGCGCCGCCGGCGCTTTGCACGCGCAGGCGGTCGCCCAGCGAGGCGGGCACGCCGACACGCACATTGCGGTCGATGAAGATCACACGCTCGTGGCCGACCACGAGAGGCACGGCCAGCGGCAACCGCTCCCAGCGCAGAATTTCCAGCGCCAGAGCGCTCGGGATCAGGCCCAAGGTCAAGGTGGCGGTTGCCAGGATGTTAAGAACAAGACGTTTCATCGCGGGACTCCCTACGGACCTCCGGGACCATCGACGGCGGAGGCGGCTGCCCCTGCGGCGCGATGCGTTGCGGGGTGCTGCTGTAACAGTCCAGCGCCAGGCCGAAGGGATTGCGCTCCGGGTCGATATCCAGACGCACCACCTTCAGCGGGTAGCGCACCAGCGCGCGCTTGACCTGTTCGGCGCCGTGGTACTCGTCGGCCGTCACGTCCAGCGTGACGATCCAGTCGCGGTCGGACACCACGCGGACGCGCGCCGTCGGGTCGTCGCCGAAGCCGCGACCCGGAATCTCGTAGATGCCCCGCACGCGCTGACGCAGTTCGCCCGTGCTGCGGCGCTGCTCGTAGTCGCGCCGCAGGAAGATCTGACAGCCGGGTGTCAGGTAGGCCGACAGTGCGTGGATGTTGCGCGCGTAGTCGTCCTCGCCGTTCGTCGGCCAGCGGTTGAGTTGCTGGAAGACATAGAAGGTAAAGGCGTAGACCGACTCCGGCGGCACTTCCCACCACTTGCGCACGCTGCCCGAACGCAGGTCCGGCGGCACGTGGATGGTCAGATCGCGGGGCGCACTCCACCAGCCGAAGCCCAGCACCAGAGCGACGACGAACAGCGCGGCGGCTCCCATGCGCAAGGTCTTGATGTGCGCCTGGAGGTGCGTGATCTCGTTCTTGAAGCGGCTCATGGCGCACTCCTGCGCGCCGTCCAGCAGCCCGACCGCGTGACCAGCGACCTGCCGCCCGTGTAGGGCGCGAAGGCGGGATGGCGCAGCGCGATCCACCACTGAAGGTGCCGGTACAGCCAGGTGTCGGGACGCCCCCGCTTGTGGCGTCGCAACGCGCCGCCGCCAACGAACACGCCCATGCCGATGGCCGCCACGATCAGGGTCGGCACCATCGCGAGCGTGGACGCCAGCCACGCCAGCGGAATGCCCAGCATCAGGCCGACCGTGGCGGAGAGCCCCACGCAGACCCACAGTTCGTCGGCCGTCAGCCCGCGCACCACCACGGGCTGACGGTTCAGACGGTGCGGCAGGAACGTCACCGTGCCGTCGTGCAGGCTGTCCTGGCTCCCCGACATCGCCCCGACCTCCTTACAGGACGCCGGTGGCTTCGGTGAGCAGCCAGATGCCCACGACCAGCAGGATCGCGCCGATCGCGACCGTCAAACCGAACTGACCCCAGGTCTTGCGCCCGGTGTGAATCTCCGAATAGGTGCTGTAGGCGTGGTAGCAGACGCCGACGAACATCGAGGCGACCACGAGCAGCGCGACCAGCATCACGATGTCGTAACCGTAATTGCGCAGCGTCTCCATGATGCCGCTACCGGTACCCCGCGACGGGTCTTCGATGGTCGGCAGGCCCTGGGCCTGCACGATCGGCGACAGGCTCGCGGAGATCACGGCGACGGCGGGCAGGCCGGCCAGGTGGGCGAAGCGAGTGGAGATGGAACGGAAAGTCATGGCGGAATCCTCTTTGCGTCAAGAGAGAAGGAAAAACGTCAGCACGACGTACATCGCGACGAATCGCAGCGCGACGCCGAGGAACTGGCGCTGGGAGATGCTGTGTTCGGCCCAGCCGACATAGGCCGTGCGCAGTGCCCACACGCCCCACAGCAACAGCACCACGAACACGCTGCCGACCAGGACGACGGAAACATCCGCAGGGCCGAAGCCGCTGTTGGCCTGAAAGGCGGCGACCTGATCGCTCGTCATGGCGCGTCCTCCTCCTCTTGGCGGTAATCGCCGATCAGCGTTGTGGGGTCGCGCGGCTGTGCGCGCTGCGGCGTCAGGTAGTCACGGATGCCGCTACGGACACGCTCGATGTCCTCGCGCAGCCGCGCGTAGTCAAAGTGGTAGCGGGAGGCGTCCTGCTTCGGCAGGCGCTCGCTGTGCTCGGCCAGCCGGTCGAGCATGTCGAGCTGACGCACGAGCGCGGCGAGCTGCGCATGCTCGGAAGCGGTATCAGCGGCGAACGCGCTTGGCGTGACCAGCAGCAGGCAGGCTAGGGCTGGAGCCAGTGCGCGCCACCGGACGAATGCTGTGTTGGCCGTCGTGCCCATCGCGCGATCCGAAAGTTGTATGGATGGCGTGATGCTGCGGCGAGAAGGGATGCGTTTCCGCAATCAATAAGAACGGCCGATCCACCGCATTCCTTGGGCGAACGCTAGAGGTACTTCTTGAAGCTCCCGGCGGCCACGTCCACGGCCACGCCCAGCAGGACGGCGCTGGGCAGCAGGATCAGGATTGGACTCACGCTGATCGGCAACGCGAGGTAGACCGCCCACGGCAGTACCACCAGAGGCATCAAGGCCGCCTTGGCGCGGTGATAGACGAAGCCGGATTCGCGCCCAGCGCCGAAGCGGCGGATGTCACGGCGTACCAGGCCGTCCACGAGGCCAGTGAAAGCCGCCATGAGGAACAGCGGGAGCATCAGGCACAGCACCAGCAGGCGCACGAGGAACACCAGCACCGTGTACGCCGCCGCGATCAGATAGCTTTCCAGGTGGACGTAAACTTGGCTCAGGTAGTGCCGGAAATCCCTGGTCTGACCGTGGCTGCCGGCGCTGGCCTGCGCGGAGGCGTTCTGCACCCACTCCAGCAGCCCGGTCTTGAGGAAGACCCATTCATACGCCCACTCGACAATCCGATGGGCGGTGCGCCCCGGTTCCTGCACCACCACGCTGCGCGTGAAGTAGGTCGATAGCTGGTCCAGCTCGTAGGCCACCATGTCTTGCGCATGACGCCATCCCTGTTCCGGCCAGAACAGGTGCATGCCGATCCACTCGATCAGGATGCACAGCAGCAGCGACCCGCACAGCACGCCGAAGAAGCGAAACGGCAAGGTGACAAGGCTGGCGAGAAAACCTCTCTGGCGTACCTGTTGGCGTTGCGCCGCGACGGCCGGATCGCTCATGCCCTTCCATCCTCGGCAGGATCGGCGAAGGCCATTTGCTTGAAGTCGTCGAGCAGGTCTGCCGGCAGCGCCTCGTGCTGCAACGCCGGCAGGCCCTGGCTTTCCCACCAGTCGCCGGCATCGACGTAGTGCTGCCGCATGTAGCCGGCCAGCTCCTGCAAGTCCTTGGGCATGGCCTCGTCGGCGTCGGGCGCGGGCAGCGGCATGCGGATCTTCCACAGGTTGCCGCCTTCGAGCAGCGCGAAGGCCTGCCCCTTCGGCAGATTGACCACGTGCGCCGGTTCGATCAGCGGCACGCTGGTGGAGGTGATGCGGTCCTGCGTGTTGGACGTGAACGCGGTGTGCCCCTCGGGATCGGAGGTATCCGTGGCGCCGCTGACGATCGAGGTGGTGTACACCTCGACCTTGGGCAACTGCCGGGTCAGCAGCTCGGCGGTGATCGTCTCCCGCACGCGCAACATGAACAGGTTGTTGAAGTTGCCGATGACCTGGCCGGCCTTGGCGCGGTTGCCGATGCGCGCCTCGATGTCGCTGAGTGTTTGCGTGTACGCCGTGACCTGCATACCGGCGCCGCCGCCCTTGTTCACCATGGGGATGAATTCATCGCCCATCAATTCGTTGAACTCGTCGGCATGCACGTTGATCGGCACCTTGGCGCCGGTCGAGGCGCCGGGCAGGCCGTCGTCGATGCCGAACTTGTAGATGTGTCCGGCGACCGATACCAGGTCGGAGAACATCGAGTTGCCCACGGCCGCCGCGACCTCGGCGTCCGACAGCGCATCCAGGCCGACGTAGACCACCGCGCGTTTGCGGATGATCTGCAACCAATCGAAGATCGGTCGCGGATCATCGAGATCGGCATAGTTCGGCGCCAGCAGTTGCGCGATCTTGCCGGTGGTCAACTTCTCCAGCAGCGGCAGCAGCGAGGCGACGATCTTGTCGAAGTATGTCCTGTCGTAACGCACCGCCGAGCGCAGGCCGTCGAGCACCGGGTCGTAGACGCGCACCTGCGACAGATACTGCTCGATGGCCACCACGCGCTTCTCCCGCCCGATCATGTGGCGGGGAATGTTCTTGTCGTTCAGCCTGCCTTCGAGCTGGACGATGGTCTCCCAGGCTTTCGGTTCGGCCTTGGCGAAAAAGTGCTGCGCGTATTCGATGAACAACGCATCGATGTTGACGACGTGGCGCTGGATCAGCAGGTAGTCCGGGCGTCGTCCCAATTCCACCAGGGCACGCGCGATGATGTTCACGAAACGCCAGGCAAATTCGCGAAACGCTGCGCTGTTGCCTTCGCCGGAGAGCTGGCCGGCGATGCGCGTGGCGACCTCCGAAATTCGTCCGAAGCGGCCCACCGCGTTGTAGCGCGCGGAGATGTCCGGCCAGCCGAGATGAAAGCAATAGAACTCCCCTGCGCGTCCGGCGCGCTGGGCCTCCACGTACATTCTTTTCAACAGGTCCGCGTCGCCCTTGGGATCGAAGACGATCACGACCTCGTGTTCGCCATTGACCCTACGGCGGATGTCCTGGGTGATGAACAACTCCGCGAGCCTCGTCTTGCCGACGCGCGTGGTGCCGAGCACCAGCGTGTGGCCGACACGCTCGCCCAGCGGCAGCGACACATCGACCTCGTGCGGTTCAATGCCGTGTAACCGTGGCAGGCCGCCGACCGGCGGTAGTGGCCGCGCCGGGTTCAACGGGTTGTCCCACGCCGTCACGCGGGTCAGCAGAGGCAGCGGGAAAGGCGCGAACTCCAATCGCTCCTCCAGCCGGCGCACGGATCGGTAGAGCGGTGTCAGCTCGACGTAGCGGCGAAACTCCGGCCGGTAGGTCTGCATCAGCCTGTGGGTGTGGCGCTGATCCCAGCGAAAACCCCGGCCCACGAACAGGCGATGCTGGCTCACCGGCACGTCGCGGCTGGCCATCACATAGCGCGGCATGCGGCGGATGTTGCGGCGATAGCGCAGGATCGCCCAGGCTTCGTAGAAGCGGATGGTGCCGAAGGTCAGAAAGGCCAGCGCACCGGCCAGGCCCACCAGCGGGCTCAGTGCCAGCGACCAGGGCGCGGCGAGGCAGAGAACGGCGGCGCCGAGGCAGACCGCGACGGTGTAAAGCTCGACCGCCGGACGCAGCAGGACTTCCACCGAATGCGGCTGGGCCATGTCACTGCTCGATCCCCGTGGCGGTGATGAGCACGGGGTAGTGGCGGATGCCGAGCCGTCGGGCCAGGTCGTCGGCGGAGATCGGGGACAGGATCAGTTCCGGCGCCAGGCGTCGCAGGGCATCCAGCGCGACCTGGGACTCGACGTTGACCACGAGGCCGACCGCGCCGAGTTCGTGCAAGACTTCCACGCGCTGACGCAGCCAGGCGCGTGAGCGTTCGTCATCACCGACGAGGAACAGCGGGCGCAGCCCCGGCGCCTCGATCACCCGACGCTCCACCGTGCCCGGCGTCAACAGCGTCGAGCGCACTGGCAGCATGTCGGCCTCGCCGTGGCGTTCCCCCGGCAGCGGCGGCACCTCGATGTGTGGTGGCGGTAGTGCCTGGCGAGGGTTTCGGGGCTGGAGGTTCAGCGCCTGGTAGTAGGGCAAGGCGGACGCGCCGCCCCGATCCTCGACGACGACAAGGGTCTGGTCGGCGGCATGGGCGGTGAGGGCCAGCAGACCCAGCAGCGGCAGTACGCACAGGCGGATGTTCATGGTCGATGACTCCTCGATGCGATGGACGGAACCGGGCTGCCCTGCACGCGCGCCAGATGTTTTTGAACGCTGTGGCGGTAGCGGGCTGCCGGTGCGCCACCGGCGGGGCGGTGATAGCGGCCGATGGCGAGCAGCCAGTCATCGCCGGGCCTGTGGTGTTCGCGCAGGATCGCGGCGGCGACCGCGAGATTCCGGTACGGGTCCAGCAGTTCGCAGGGGTGATCGAAACGGTGTGCCTGGTAGCCGACGTTGATCTGCCCCAGACCAACGTCGATGCGCGTCGCCGGCACCTCCCGCAGCGCGCGCCGCAGGTTCGCGCAGGCGGCCTCGCGGGTCTGGAACCGGCGTGCCTGGCCGGCGACATTCAAGGTCCAGGGCCACGGAGTTCGCCGTCCACGCAGCGCGATGCCGCTTTCCTGCAAGGCCACGGCGTACAACACCGCCGAGGGAATGCCGGCGTCGTGCGCGGCCAGTTGATAGGCCGGCGGCGGAATCTCCCGCGCCTGGGCGGGCGCGGTCCAGGCGGTGAGACAGAGCAGGCACAGGACGCCTGCCCGGCAAAGGCTCACTGACGCAGCCATTGCCCGTTGACCTCGCGCACGACGGCCGGCAGCTCGCCCGGTACACCGATCGACAGCCAACGGCCGGCGTCGTGATTCAGGGTGATGGTCCGTGCGCGCACCTTGGCCGGCTCGATGCCCGCCTTGGCCGCCCATTGCCGGATGCGCGCATCGTCCTGGCGGCTGCCGACCATGTAGAGATCGAAGGCCGTGCCTGCGGTCTGCAATTGCCGCACGCGCTGTTCGCAGGGCGGGCAGTCGTCCTTGACGAAGACCGCCAGCCGGCCCAGGGCGCCGGACGTGGCGGGAGGGGTGCCGGCATCGGTCAGGACGACGGGCTGAAGCGTGGGATGGAGCCGCTTCCAGGCGTCGTCGTAGGCGCGCTGGTACGCCAACAATTTCTCGACGCGGCGGGCCTCGGCCTGCACCTGAAGCTCCGCGTAGCGGCGGCGTTCCTCGTCCGTGCGCGCTTCGATGCCCAGGGCCGTGAAGGGATCGAGGCCGGGCGAGTACACGCCCAGCGGCCCCTGCATCAACTGCCGGTAGCGCGCCCACTCTTCGGTTTGCAGTCCCCAATCCCGCGCCAGGCGTTCGTCGAGATCGGCGTCGATGGCGGCCCTGTCCCGGCTCTGGACGATGCGGGAGTCGGCGGCAGGCGCGTTCTGCGCGACGGCGACCGCCGAAGTC
This sequence comes from uncultured Gammaproteobacteria bacterium, assembly GCA_963708735.1. Taxonomy (GTDB): domain Bacteria; phylum Pseudomonadota; class Gammaproteobacteria; order Pseudomonadales; family Porticoccaceae; genus JAGPUQ01. Next base: position 125,093 of record CAVPTW010000036.1, on the reverse strand, counting down.
ATCGAAGTGACGGCGAACGCCAGAACGAAACGAACGAACCACGGCTTCACGAAGACCTCCTACGGCACGCTCAAACGCCGCGCCTGCCCGTTGAACAGAAAGGTCGCGGTCCGCCCTTCGAGGGATTCGAGCCGCCAACCGCTCTCGGTCTCGCCGAGACGCAGCACGCGGACCGCCGCGAGCGAGCGGGAATCGGCGGGCGCGATGGACAGGAAGCGCTCGCCGGCGCGCAATTCGATGTCCAGCAGGCGGAATGGCGGTTCGACGGTCGCGGGCCGTGCGGCCTCGGCCGGAGGCGGGCGACGTGCCGGCGCGGCAGCGGGTGGCGGTGGCTGGCGGACTTCCTTCAAGCGTGCTTCGAGCTGATCGAGGCGGCTTTGCAGGTGCGCGATGTCGGTCGTGGCAGGCGGTTCGGTGTCCGTCTGTTCGAGCCGGGCGAGCCGTTCCTCCAGCGCCTGGCGAACCGTGTCGAGGCTGGCCTGGGTCAGCGGTTCCAGCTCGTGCCCGGTGCTGTCCGTCAGCAGTTCCAGTTCGGTGAGGCGGCTATCGAGCAGCGCGACCTCGATGGCCGGCGCGCTGGCTCGCACATCCTCGGCCAGGCGGGACAGGGACACGTGATTGACGACGACGGCCGCGCTGACCAGCAGCAGCCAGGTCGCTGCGGCGACTTGCAGCAGGCGGGTGCGGGAAGTCGGATGGAAATCGGGAGGCAGGGTCATGGCAACGGCTCCTGTTCCTGGGTGAAGCACACGCGCCGCGCCACGTCATCGACGTGAAGCTCCCAGGCCGGTCCTGCCAGCGTCAGCAGGGCATCGCGCAGAAACAGCGGCCCAAGCCGCAGGTGCGCTGCCGGCAACGGAAGGTCATGGAGCACTGCGGCGTCGGGATCGGCTTCGCAAAGGGTGTAGCCGGAGCGCAGCAGCACGTAGCGCAGAGCCTCGCCGACCGTCGCGGGCAGGGTCGCCGGCATCGACACGTCGATGACCTGCAACAGCAGGTCTTGCTGGGCGGCCTCCGGGACCAGCTCCACCAGCGTGTAGCGCCCATACCGAACGATGGGAATCCAGCCGTCCGGCACGGGTTGCGCGCGTGCTTCAGGCTCCGGCTCGATGACGGGTGGCGCGACGGATGATGTGGCGCATCCGGCGGTCAGGGCGGCGGCGATCAGGCCGGCGGCAAGCGCGGCGTTTCCGGCCGGGTATGGGCGGCGAATGGATAGCATGCGGCGGCTCCCAGGGGCTTCGTGATGCCACCTTCGCAGGGGAAGGCCGTCGCATCAGCGAACAAAGGGAACTGCGGGCCGCCCGATTTTTCGACTGCCAGGTATCGCGGGGCCGATCACGCACCGGCCCGACAGAAAAGAAAACGGCCCCCGAAGGGGCCGCCAAAAATCGAGCGATGCTCAATGTACCAACTGCCGTGCCAGTGCCACTTCCACCGAGTCGCCGTCCTGATTGAGAACGTCCAACCCGGATTCCGGCACGTCTCCCGACGTGCTCTGCGACACCGTGATCTTCTTGGCCATCAGCCCCAGGCAAGTCATCTGCGAGGTGGCCGCGTAGCCGAGGTAGATCACCCGGACCGGCTGCTTCTGCCCGATACGCCAGGAACGGCGCGCAGCCTGCTGCAGCGAGTACACGTTGTAGCCCGACTGCATGAACACGATGGTCGGAAACTCCAACAGGTCCAGGCCGGTTTTCACCAGTTCGGGGTTGGTGATGAGCACGTCGATGCCGCGATCCAACTGCTCGGCGATCCAGTCTTCCCGGCGGGAGGCATCCACGCTCGCGCGCAGTACCGCCACCTTGAAGCCTTCCTGCTCCAGCAGCACCTTCAAGCGCGATGTGGTGTCGCGCGTGCCGGTATAGACGCTGTAGACCAGCACCTTGCGTCCCGCCGCTTTTTCCTCGCGGCAGATGTCGATCAGTTCCCGCTCCTTCGGCATGACCTCCAGATCGGTGAACAGCGACGGCGTGAACGCCAGCAGATTGCGGGTGCGCGGATGCTTGACCGTCTCGGATCGAAAGCACGTGTCCGGCCAGGCCAGCAGCACGTTGAGGACCACACCCAGCAGCGTCGTGTCGCGGCGCGCCAGCGCCTGCTTCAACTCGGCGGTCAGTTGCCCCGCCAGGCGTCCATAGGCCTGCGCCTGCTCCGCGTCCATCGCCACTTCGCGGAACTCCTCGTCGTAGGGCGGCAGCACATTGCCACCGATGTCCTTCAACTTGAGGAAGACCGTGAACGGCAATACGCAGCGCAGCACGCCCTTGGGACCGAAGCCGGGGGCCTTCACGGTTCGCACCGTGATCTTGCTGCCCTTGGCGGTCTTGTGGGCCGAGCCGTTGCTCTCGGAGTAGATGTCCTTGAGCACGCCGTGATCGCGCATGAACGCCATCGCGGCCGGCGTCAGACTGCCTTGCTTGCTCGGCCGGTAGCCGTCTTCGATCATTCGCCCCGGCAGGGCGCGGAACAGCAGGTAGAACAGGTCGTCGCCGTAACCGCCCATCAAGGTGCCGGTCAGCAGCAGCGTCTTGCGCGCCTTGGAGGCCAAGACCCCCATCGCCTGCCCCTGGGCGGAACCCGCGTTCTTGTACTCGTGCGCCTCGTCGGCGATGAGCAGGTCGAACGTGCCTTGCGGCAGGTAGCGTTTGACGTATTCCGAAGGCTGATACCCACCTTCGCCGAAGCCGAACTCCATCGAGGCCATCGCACGTTCCATGCGCTGGGCCTGCCGGTCGGAAAACACCAGCTCGCCGTTGTCGTCCATGAGATTGATGAACTCGTACAGGTTGTCGCCCAGCATCGAAGCCAGGAACGACTCGCCGAACTTCTTCATCAGCTTCTGCGCCGTGACTTCGCCGATGGTGGGAATACGCTTGAGCGCCTTGAGCACGGCGTGGGACTGGTCGTTGACCGACAGGCGCCGGGGACGGATCAGCGTCCACAGCGTCGAGGCGCAGTGTCCGCACTTGCGGCGGGTTTCCTCCGCTTCGAGTTCCACCGGGTTGATCGGCTCGCCGTCCAGGTCGGTGATGACATGACCGCAATGCGGGCACGCCCCCACGTCGCCGTGACGGGTACGCCAACGCACGAACACCGGCTTCCAGTGAAAACCCATGCGCATGCGCACACGGCCGAGGACGAAGAACTCCTGCCCCTGGGGTGGTACGCCCAACTGCTCGCGCAGTTTCAGCAGCTTGACCAGCGTGTCCGGGCCGTTGAGCACCCAGACCTTGGCACCGGCCACCGTCTCCTGAATTTCGCGCCGCCACTTGTAGACCAGGTGGGGTGGCGAGAGCACCAGTGTGCGGCGGTAGCCTTCGGCGTTGAGCACGGCGGCCGTGGCGATGCCGACGGTCGTCTTGCCGCAGCCCATTTCGCCGTTGACGATCGCGGCACGTTCGCCACGATCGACCAGCAGCTCGGTGACGGCATGGACGACTTCGGCCTGGGCGGGAAACAACTTCCGCTTCAGGCCGGCCAGGATGGTCTGGCGATGCGCCCGTGCCTGTCCGGCATAGACGGGCGGGTTGGCGCGGTTGAGAGAATCGAGCAGCTCGTCGCCGAACTCGGTGACGAAATCCTGCAAGCTGATCGTGAGTGGGGAATTGGCCGCTTCCAGCAGGTCGCCCTGCGCGGCATCGGGAATGGTTTCGAGATCGAGGGACATGGTGATGCTCCAAGAAAAATGGGGCATGCACCTCCCCCTTGGGGCGGTGACATGCCCCAGGGTTGGGAAGAAACGCGACGGTCGAACGTCGCGGGAAAAGCGGATCAATACTCTTCAGGCAACAGCAGCGTGGTCACGCTGCGATCCCGTTCGGTGATGATCCAGAGCTTCAGGTCGGAAGTGACTTGGTAGGACGAGAGCAATCGATCCTCGCCGGACTTCAAAGCGACATCGTTCTGCCGCCTGTCGTCGTCGCAGAGATCGCCCCAATCGCCGTTGAGATGGCGCTGGAGATAGGGTCCGGGGTTGAACACACCCCGTTGAACAAGGTCATTCACGCCTGCGGTCATGAGCAATTTTCCGGCCCGAAAGCGTGGTTGAGACAGAACTGCGAGTGCCATGGTGACTACCTCTCAAGAAAAGGGGCCACGGCACCCCACAGGGGCGACATGACCCCGGTGGGTGGATAAAAACGACGGCGAACCGTCAAGGAACAAAGATCAGCGAATGGTCAGTACCTGGCCCCATGTGGGAGAGCCAAGGGTCATGTCCCACGCCCTGATAACAGGCACGAACCTGTCGGTGAGGATGCGCGTCTCGGCCACGGAGCCATCGTCACGCTCGGTGTATTCCGTCTGGTGAGACTTCTCCTTGTGGGTATCACCTTTGACGACGAGCGTGCGGCCGTTCTTCGATTGCACGACGCCTGAAACCGCGCCTGCGGCCAGAGCCAGGGCGAGATGCCAGTGCGACAGGGCGCGCGCCGGGGGCCGTGGCAGTTGCTGCGCGGCGCCCAGGTGCGTGTCGATTGACGGCCACAGCCCTTGCAGGCGCTGTACCTCGTCGGCGAACTGCTCGGGTTCGAGCGTGACGCGATAGAAGTGCTCCGGTTCGACGGGAGACGCCGGAACCGTGTAAGGCTGGAACGGCCATTCGCAGGGCAATTCCTCGGCTTCGATGTCGCCTTGCCCGACTTGCAGCAAAAGGCTGCGCGCCGTCTTGGCGTCCTCCGGCACCTGCTCGCGCTGACGCACGCGCCGGCCGAAGATCACCACCTGCTTGAACTGCACGTCCACCACACGGTAGATGCGCAGATCGGCGAAGTGGCGGGTCAGCCAGCCGACGAACTCGGCATCGAGTACATAGGCCGGGATGATGAGCACCAGCACACCGTCGTATTGCAACAGCGGCAGACTGCGCTGATAGAACAGCTTCTCCAACCGTGCGCGCCCCTGACCCTGGTAGCCGACGTTGCCATCGACGCCCCGCGTCAGGTCGCCATAGGGCGGGTTGAGCCACAGCAGTCCGAAGGACTGGCGGGAAATCAGCGAGTCCATCAGATCGCCATGCAGACAACGATCGACGAGTCCACGCGCATGGGTGGCGCGTTCCGCGTCGTACTCGACGGCAAATGCCTTCACCTGTTCGCGCCCGAGGGCGTGAGCGGCTTCGGCGATCGCGACGCCTTCGCCGGCGCAGGGATCGAGGATGCACGTGGGGCCAGAGGACGGCGCCAGTGCGGTCAGGGCTCTTTCCAACGTGGGTTCGTCCGTCGGGAAGTAGCCGTTCTTGATGAAGTTGCGCGCAAGGCGCGGAAACATGAGAGCCATGGGAATCTCCTGTGAAGAAGTGGGATGAAGCGGGGCACGCGCGACGCACATGCCCGTGTGGTGAGCGTCAGGCCACCCGCCGCAGCGGTTTGCCCGAGGCCAGCTCGACCTGCGAAACACCAAGGGTGCCGTTGCGGATCAGTTCGCCCAGCGCCGTGGTCAGCGCCGGAACGTCCAGGGCCAGCCGATGGCCTTCCAGCGGCCCGAGAGCGAACGGAAGGCGCGTCAGCATGTCCCGTGATTGCAGCAGCTCCAGCACGGCATCGCGCCAGTGATCGAGCAGCGGCAGGGGGCAGGTCTCCCGCACCAGCGCCCATAGGCGTTCGGTGTGGTCGGTCACTGTCCTGGGCAGTAGCGCCAATGCGCTGGCGTTGGCCTTGTCGGGCTTCACGCAGCGCTTGTCGAACAGCCACAGATGAGACATGGAACCGAACAGCGTGCGCCGGAAGGCGCGCGTGGTGCGCTTCTCCAGGTTGTCGGGATTGCCGACGAAGACCGGAATCGACGCCTGATCGGTGACGAGATGGAACTGGTCCAGCCCTTGCTCGGATCGACCGAGGGTGAGGCGGGCCAGGAACTCCTGGACGGCGGTATCGCGCGCCCAGACGGACAGGAAGACCAGGTTGCCGTGCTCGTCGCCGATGCAGCCGTCGGCCATGAGGTCGGGGCATTCGTCGATGCGATAGAGCACACTGGATGATGTGGATGCAGGCATGGTGATGTCCTCGAAGAAAACAGAGGCAGCACCACCCGAGAGGGCAATCACTGCCCCAAGGGGATGGAAGGGAACGCCCGTGAGCGTCTTGGCAAAGAGAACGACCAGTGCGTCGCAACGCACCGTAGCCTTGAAGGTCTCGGCTACCTGGGCATGTTGTCGGCAACGCCGACGGACATAGGGTTAGCCTGCTTCAAGAGGCCGATGAGCGGGAGCGAAAAACCGTTTTGTTACTACCCCCGTTTAGCCCGAGGCTCCTACGATGAAGAGGCGCCCGTCGGCAAATCCTGACTCCATGCTTTCAGCACTTGCCGACCTTGAGCGGACGACAACCGCTTATGGATCGGTTGTTCTGACCATTGCAGCTACGCCGGGAAGGCGGACATGATCTGCTCCCATACGATGCGAAGGTCAGTCCAGTCGGCTGGCATGATTGAATTGCGGTCTGCGATACAGCGATCAGCCTTTGCTCTCCATCTTTCGGTCACTCCAGGTTTGCCGATAACTTCTCCTTGATACGCACGCATGGCTTGAGAATAGCCGGCCCATTGGACCGGGAGCAGGTTGCCATCTACCGAAAGGACGTCGTGACCAAGGTACAGTTCGATGCTGGCCGCTTTGCCATTAACATCCAAGGACACGTCGCCTGACGGGCCAAGAGTAGGGTACTCGCGTAGCCAGTCCCGCTCTGGGTAGTGAATAACGGCGATGTTCTCGGGAATCGGCACATCTCTCAAAGCTCGTCGCGCCTCATGTGCGGCTGTGTCGTTGTCCAGGACTGCGATGACTCTGTTGGCGACACCCGCTGCGGCAAAAGCCTTTACCACTGAGATGAGCTGTGTTGCTCCGCCGGCTGCCTTACTGCCGTGGAAATCGAAGAATGTGTAGTACCCGACCAAGTGAGGGAAAAGGACAGTGAGCGACTTGCTCAGAATCTCCGCATCGCTTGAACCCTCGGTGAGGACGATCAGGGGAGTGTTCTGCGGGTATCGCTCGATCAGCAATCGCACGGCATCGTCTCGAATACGGTCCTCTTCGTGGACCCATCCCGCAGACACCAGATCAGCTACATCTTGCCGGAAGAGCATTTCAGGTGTGGCTACGGAGAGTGCCATCCTGATAAAGCTCCTTATGTCCCGGCACAGAAAGCCGAAGTGAAGCCACTCATCGTGCTGATCTGCGAGGATGTACGATGCTGTCGCATCTAGGTCCGCTCGCTGTTTCTCTGTGAGGGTATACCATTGAAGTTTGTGCTCGAAGACGCGCTGAAAGACTACGACGTACTGGTCGAATGTTAGTTGCTCGTACTTCTCAATCTCCTTGGCATAGAAGTTGTCCGTCATGTCACTCGCGCCGCCATCTTCCTCTACGGCATCGCGAAGTCCTTCAAGTTCCTGGAGGCGAATCTCCTCGTACTCACGCCTACAGCGCTCTAGTGTGAATCCCATAACATCCAAGCGTTGAATAGCCTTGTCCACGGTCGTCACGTATTCGACTTCCCGCTCGAAATCGTCATCCTGTGTCGGGCCTTCAACCACTTCTCCGTCGCTGGAGCGGCGCCATAGACAGCGCCGGTCAGATTCAGCGAAGACCGTCATGACCTCTGGAATGACCGCGCTCTTGGAGCTAGCGAGATCAAAATTGTCCAGGTATAGCGTTGTATAAGTACCCATACGCGGTTCTCCGTTTCAGATGATCCCAATCGTCTAACTGTTCATCTGCGGGCGTACAACGGCCGCCCTGGCTTTTGGGCATCCGCATTCAAAAATGACGGCGTCGCATAGATGTGACGGACAGCATCAGATCGTTTTGAGACTATCACCCTCGCAGGTTAGTAAAAAACAAAAAAAGCGGACCATGCCGCATGAGGCATGATCCGCTTGAAGGTCAGGCTTTCAACTGACGCAGACCTTCCGCCAGCAGCCAGAGCGCCCGGTTCAGCCGGACGTTCTGGTCGATGCCTTGAACGGGCCGCGTGCGTTGCTGGCGCCCGTTCGCGGTACGGCCGGTCAGGCCGCCTTTGACGAGGTTCTCCTGCACTCGATTGAAGGTGGACCACAGGTCCGAACGGTTGTCGTCGAAACGACGTGGCCGCAGAACCTGACTCTCCGTGATCGGCAAGGTCTTGCCGGGATCATCGTACTTGAGGGTCAACGCCGATCTGGCGAAGACCTCGGCCTCACCGTCGTCGAGTGTGATGGCACCCATGGCATCGCGCGAGTGTTGCACTTGCTCGAAACCCTGCAAGACCTCGTAGGCGCCCTCGATGACGTGATCGGTGACGTTGCCCTTGTGAGGAACACGAACGTCGGCGAAGGTGTCGCCGCACACCAGGCCGTTCTGGCAGACGAAGCGGAACATGCCCGCCAGCATCTGATAGCTGCTGGTGCCGTCGTGCGAGTTGAGCAGAATTATCTCGCTCGCCTCGGTGCCATTGATCTGGCTCGCATGACGAAGCCGCAGCATGTGCTTGGTGTAGTCACGACGATCCTCGTGGCGCACACGTGTCTGGCACACCATGAACGGTTGGAACCCCTCCCTGCGCAGCTCCGTCAACACGGCCGCGGTCGGGATGTAGCTGTAGCGCTGGGAACGGCTTTCGTGCGGGGTCTCCGCGAAGATGGATGGGGCGACGGTGCGGATCTGATCATCCGACAACGGGTGATCCGAGCGCAGCACCGGAGAACGATAAGAAAAGCGGGATGCGAGTTTCATGACTATCTCCTTTTGAGGATTGGAGCAATCGGCATCGAGAGGCCAAAAGCCGGATGCGTGCGATTGCATGGGACAAAGAAAGGCCCTGCGGGGCAGGGCCTGGGTGGGTCAGGTAAAGAGGAATGCAGCCCCGTGAAGCACGGGCCTGCGGTTCAGTCCGGCTCGAATTGCCGGCTGTAGGGGTTGAAGCGAAGCGCTTCGCTCCCCTTGAGGATCGGTGTGAAACCGTCCAGGTAGAGGTTGGCGAGGTACTGGTCGCGGTAGGTCAACGCCTGCCGTGCCTGTTCCTCGGTGAGACCGTCGCTGATGAAGTGATCGAGCAGTTCCTCGTCGGAGGAAACTTCGTTGTTGGACAACTGATCTTCGACGAGGCGCAGCAACGATGCCGGGAGGGCGGCCAGGATCGAGTCCATGACGTGTACCTCCCGTGCTCAGGCCACCGCCGCTGGCGTGCGACGACGTGCGTGATGAGCGAGTACGCCTTCCCGCCACTCGGGGGATTGCACCGGCGCCATGTCGAGATAGCGCAACGGGCACGAGTAGTAGTAGGGGTGCATGGATTCATCCAGGGGCTTGTGGCCCCATTCGCCACCCGAGCCTTGCAGCAGGTCGCAACGGATGACGTTGATGGAATCGCCGGCAGCGAGCTTCATGAATCCCGCCTGCTTGGCGGTGATGCGCACCACGGACCACAGCACGTTGCCGCGCAGGGCGTGGGCGATGACCTCCGAGCGAGCCTTTTCGCCCTCCTGCGGTTCGATCAGTTCGCGGATCAGTTGGTCGCGGGTTTGCCGCGAGAAATACCAGCCCATGGGAGTTCTCCTGTGAAAAAAGCCGGAGCACTCCCCCGACGGGGGAAATACCCCGGCGGGTGGTTGGAACGTCGCGGGAAGCGACGGAGGGATCAGGCGGAGGCGATATGCCAGTCCTGGGACAGCGGCGCGAACTCGTAGCCCAAGGCACCGAGACGGTCCCGTTGCTGACGCAACAGGCGGCGATCGACGGTGGCATCGAGCTTGACGATCTCGCCCAGCGGCCAGAGAGCGCCGAACAGCGTGGCGTCGTCGTCCTGTGTCACCGGCTTGGAAGCCGGCTTGGCGGGAACGTCGGCGCCGAACGGCGTGGTATCGACCAGGGGATTGCTGGACGTTGCCGCCTTCGCTTCGGCAGGTGCCGAAGTGGAAGGGACAGGTGCCTGCGCTTCCTCGTCGATCGGATCGACTTCCTGCGGACTCAGCCGGTTGGCTTCATCGCGGCTCAGGTGGTCGATGTTCGATAAGGTCATTCCGCCCAGGTGCGCGCGGATCTCGATGACCATGCGGCCGCTGGTGTTGTACGTCGAAGGACGAATCTCGGTGATGACGAAATCGCCCTCGTACTTGCCTTCGCGGTACTGGTCCAGCTCGGCGTTCTTGATGACGAACTCGCCGATGGAGGTGGCGAGGCGGCCGACGTTGAAGTCGCCGTTCCTGCCGTGGATGGTCTTGATGGCCAATTGGCCGGGAAGCGTGATCATGGGTCAGCTCCTTACGATGAGGTTACGAGACGCCGATCGGAAAGACCGGCGGCCCGTTGGATGGAAAGGAAGCAAGGCCCCGGCGAGGGGGCCTTGTGGGTTCAGAACGACTCGGCCAACGCCGGTACTTCGGCTGCTTCGTCGTCGGAAACCGTCTCGGATGCGGGTGCATCCTGGACAGCGGGTTCGCTCGAAACGCTGGGCGCTTCGTCGCGAGCCGTTTCCTCGGAGGCCTTGGGTTCGGCCTTGTAGACGAGCTGGCCATCGACCTTGATCCAGCTCACGAAGAGCAGGCGGGCCTTCAGGCTGACGCTCTGTTCGCCGACACGCTTCCCCTTGCTGTAGGTGAAGATGTCGGTCCACAGATCGCCCAGACGAAAGCCGATCAGCACTTTGCGTTCGGCCTCGACGGCGGGGACGCAACGGCGGATCAGGTGCTGCGCTTCGCTGCCGGATACGCGCACGTCGAAACGGCGGTACTCCGGCTTATCGCTGGGACCATTGAGCGCTGCGATGTCGCAGGCCAGGAAGGCATCGCCTTTCTTGGGCTTCACTTCGCGGATGCGATTGAGATACCCGAGGCCGGTGATGTGCAGGTCGAAGAAGGACTTTTCGGATGAAGTGGTCATGGTGAATCTCCAGACTTGAGGGACAAGAAGGCGGAGACACACCCACCCCGGCGGGGAGGCATAACCCCCGCGCGGGTTGATGGATCGAACGATCCAGGTACTGCTTGTGCATCCTTCGCCCTGGGAGGGGCGAACGTTCGCGCATGGGATGCTGGTGCGAACTGGATCGGTCACGCGGTCGGAACCGCGTCGTAGCCTCGAAGACCGTGACTACCTGGGCATGTTGCTGACGGATCAGCGGAACATGGCCGCAGCGTGGCATGGCGGCGGCGAACCGGCGACCGTCAATCGGCTTCCGCAGCCATCCCTATTTCTGTGGGGCACAAAGAGAAAGAGCCCCGTGAAGGGGCTCAAGGTGGAGAGGGTCAGTCTTCGTAGACAGGCAGGTCGTCCAGTATCGCGGCGTTCGGATCGAAGACCAGTATGCGCACGTCCGCCATGGCGGCCAGGTGCATCACGTTCAGCAGCGGCGTGGGGACGCACGCATCCGTCTGATCGTTGTGCAGCGCCTGGGCATTGCGGCCATCGACGATTTCGAGATTGGCGTCGGTCCAGGGCGTAGCGATCAACTTCACGCCCACGGCATCGCTGTCGGGAATCCTGAAGGCTTCAAACAACAGGCCGGTGAGCGTGGACGTGTCCGCGAGGTCTTCGAGGTACTGCATCGTTTCCTCGGGAAGGTGCCCGGAACTGATCTCCCAGCACCGGCTGTAGTGGCCGGTGTCGAAGGTCAGACGCCGCACCACGTCGCGGGCGGCTTCCTCGGAATAGGTATCGCCGACATGCACCGGCGTCCCGAAGTCGTCCGCCATGACGGCATAGATCACCGTGCGCGCGATGCCATAGTTCCGGCATTGAGCGTCCAGTTCATCCGGCACGGCTTGGCCTTGAGTGATCAAGGTGAAGTCGTCGCAGAAGACGCATTCAAAACGCTGGATCTGGTCGTCCCGCAGATGGGACTGCGAGGCGTGCAGCGGAAGATAGGTCAGCGGGCAGTCGTCATCGTAGGCGATGGCGATCATTCGCTGAATGGAAAGGCCGTTGTAGCCACGGACGAAGGGATTGGAAACGGGATTGGCATTGGGGTTCATGATGGTTCTCCAGTAGAGGAAAGGCGGAGCCGATCCCCTGCCGGGGATCGACCCCAGAGGGATGAAAGAAACGGTGCCCGTCACGGATGACGGTCCGCCGGTGCTGTTACCAGCCGGTGTAGTTGAGGATCAGCGCGGCGATGATCTTGCGTCGCTCCAGGTCCAGGCCGCCCAGGTCGGCCAGGCCGTGGACGCCAACGCGCTTGAGCAGCGCACCACCGTCCTTGGCGTTGTAGAAGCTCACCATCGCGGCGAGAAAGACCCTTTCGCCGGAACTCATGGCGCCGATGGTCTTCTTGATGACAGCGACGTTCGGGCACAAGTCCCACTTGTCCTCTGCCAGGTCCAGACCTTCCTGCGTGCCGTTGCCGAACAGGCCGGGGCCGACCAGTTCGACGCCGCGCTTCCAGGCGTGGAAAAAGGCGTCGGGGGCTTTCGAGAAGTGCAGATCGTTGCGTGCGATCTCGTCAAAGATCGCCTGCTCGTTCATCGGATTCATGACGAGGTTCTCCTGATGACAGATGGATGGGGATCACGGGTACTGGCGCTGTGTCCATGCGCCGGTTTCCAGGGCATGGCGAGCGACCTCGTGGCTCGGGAAGTACTCGACGGACTCGCGGGAGACGGGGCCGTCGTCGTCGAAGGTGCCGATGTAGTGCCCGGTGGCACTGCGCAGCACCTGCAAGGGCAGGCTTTTGCCCACATACGCCAGCGCCAGCAGACCCGAGGGGCCTGTGGGCTTGAGTGCGACAGGATCGAAGGACATGGTGCTCTCCTATGAAGGGATGGGAAGCGCCACATCCCGACGGGATGAAGCGGATTCCCGTGGGGTGGAACGAAGCATCGTCGCCAGGACATGGCGATCGTCCGCAGGAGCGATGCGAAGCGGACTGGATCGGTCAACGCGGAAGAACCGCGCCGCAGCTTTGAAGACCGAAGCTGCCTGGGCATGGTGCTGACGGAGGTCAGCGCGCATGGGGTGTAGGTTCGGAGGCTTGGCGTGCATTGGCGAGCCGAAATCCGCTCGCGGTGATCGCCCGATTGCTTGCCGAGTGTGGTGCGGCGGCGCAGCGAAGGATGGCGTGAAGGGAAAAGCAGCCGAAGGCGCGAGCCTTCGGCGGGGAGGAATCACCACCCGTGGGCTGTTGCAGGGCGTGGCCGTCGTCAAAGCCTGCCGCTGGTCCAGCAATCTCACCCGACCCGTTTCGTGGCTGGGGCCGGAAACCTCTGGCACACATCCGCGCACAAAGGGAACCCGTTGTTTCGCCGGCGGGCACCGGCACCGAGTACCGTGGACCCGAGGGGTCTCCTGACGATTCGCGCAGCGCCGGAGGGCCGGCAAGTCGTCAGGAGACCCCTCGCGATCAACGGAAGGAACACCGATCAATGGAATGGCGGCGAGCGCCATTCGTGGAGAAACGACCTTCTCGTCCCGTGGCCTGTATCGGCCAGGCGGAACGCGCACACCGTTGCAGAAGGAGACGCGCGCTGGGGAGTCCCACGGGGCGCGGGACGGTTTGCCTCGCCGTCAGTGAAATCCCGGCGCGGCAGAGGTGTTCATTGGCATCAGGATGTCTTGGGCGCAACGCGCCGCTGGCGCGAAGCCCTGCGCTTGCCCGTCGAGGATTCGGCCGGCAGCGTGCCCTTGCAGTCGGGATAGCGGCTGCATGACCAGAAGGCACCGTTCTTGCCGTTGCGCTGGCGCGTCGCCGCACCGCACACCGGACAGGCCGGTCCTTCGGGCAGCTTGATCGACAGGACGGTGCCGCGATACTGCTGAACCAACTGCGCGACCCAGGCCGATTGCTTGTCGATGAAGGTGTCCAGCGTCATCTGGCCGGCCTCGATCATGTCCAGGGCCTGTTCCCAGATCGCCGTCGTGCCGGGGTCGGTGATCGCCGCCGGCACCGCGTCGATGAGTGTGAAGGCTGCATCCGATGCGCGGATGGCGCGCCCCTTCTTCACCAGATAGCCGCGAGCCAACAGGCCGTTGATGATGCCGGCGCGCGTGGCCTCGGTGCCGATACCCGTCGTCTCCTTCAGCTTCTGCTTCAGCCGTGGATCGGTGACCAGCTTGGCGACACCCTTCATCGCCCTGATCAGCTCGCCCTGGGTGTAAGGCTTGGGGGGCAGCGTCTTCAGTGCCTTCAGTTCGACCTGCTCGACACCGCAGCGCGCTCCGATGTCCAGCGGCGGCAGGATCTGGCTGCGCTGGGCCGACTCGTCGTCCGCCGCATCCTGCCCCTTGCCGGGGAGCGCCAGGTGCCAGCCAGGCACGATCACCCGTTTGCCGACGGCCTGTAACGATTGCCCTGCGCAGTCGAGCACTACCAGCGTGCGGTCGAATTCGTGATGCGGCAGGAACTGCGCCAGGTAGTGCGCACGGATCAGCGCGTATACCGCCAGCTCCTTCTCCGACATGGCCGAGAGGTTCGCAGGCTCCAGCGTGGGAATGATGCCGTGGTGCGCCGTTACCTTGCTGTCGTTCCAGACGCGCGAGCGCTGTGTCCTGTCGAGCCGGTCGATCAACGGGCGCAGGCTGGGATCGGTGGCGAGCAGTGCGTCGAGCACGGTCGGCACTTCGGCCAGCATGCTTTCGGGCAGGTAGCCGGAGTCACTGCGAGGATAAGTCGTCGCCTTGTGTGTTTCGTACAAGGACTGCGCGATGTCCAGCGTCTCCTGCACATCCAGTCCGAGCCGTCGCGAACACACTTCCTGCAAGGTACCGAGGTCGAACGGCAGCGGCGCGGCTTCGCGCACACGCTCGGTTTCCACCGACAGCACCTTCGATTCACGACCCGCATGGATGCGGTCGGCGGCCTGCTGCGCCACTGGCTGCTGCAGGCAGCGACCGGCTGCATCCGTGGTGCCGTCGGGCGGCATCCAGCTTGCCGCGAAGGACTGACCCGCGTGGGACAGCGTGATGTCGATGGTCCAATAGGGCACGGAGACGAAGCGTGCGATCTCGCGGTCGCGGTCCACCACCAGTTTCAGTGTCGGTGTCTGTACGCGACCGACCGACAGCACGCCCTGATACCCGGACCGCCGACCCAGCAGCGTGAACAGGCGGCTCAGGTTCATGCCGATCAGCCAGTCCGCGCGCGAACGGGCCAGTGCGGAAAAATACAGTGGCAGCGTTTCGCCACCCGGCTTGAGTTGAGTCAGCGCCTTGCGGATCGACGCATCGTTGAGCGCCGACAGCCACAGCCTCTGGATCGGGCCACGGTAGCCGCACAGATCGATGATCTCGCGCGC
Organism: uncultured Gammaproteobacteria bacterium; assembly: GCA_963708735.1. Lineage (GTDB taxonomy): Bacteria > Pseudomonadota > Gammaproteobacteria > Pseudomonadales > Porticoccaceae > JAGPUQ01. The sequence continues at coordinate 109,892 of CAVPTW010000036.1, read as the reverse complement.
GATCATTTCGCCTTCGCGGTCGGCGTCGGTGGCGATCACCAGCTCGCCGGCCTGGGCGACGAGCTGCTTCACGATCTTGAACTGCGCGGCGGTCTTGGCCTTGACCTCGATGCGCCAGCGCTCGGGAAGAATAGGCAACTGCTCGATGGACCAGTGCTTGTACTGCTCGCCGTAGGTTTCCGGCGGTGCCGCCTCGACAAGATGGCCGATGCACCAGGTCACCGTGATACCCGAACCGCTGTAGCAGCCGTTGCCGCGCTGCCGGGCGCCCAACACTCTGGCGATGTCCTTGCCTTGCGAGGGTTTCTCGCACAGATACACCCGCACGCTTGGCCTCCTTCGTCATGGCATGGCGCTTTCTGAGTCAGACTCCAGCATGGCGGTCCAAGGGCGGCGCGACAGCAAACAAGCCGGATCGACATGAGACCGGCTTTCGGTCGGTGCTCGAAGGCCGGGTGAGTGGATGTCGGCGGAACAGGATGGCGCTATACCACTGGTATAACGGGTGCATGAGCTGGCGCACGGTGAGCGGCTGACGGCTGGTCCAGCCGCTCACACGATCCTGCGCAGCGGCTACTCGTCGTGGGGTTGCTCCATGGCCTGTCCCTTGGCACCCAGCGTTACACCCTCGACGCGATACGGCAGGATGCCAACCCGGCGCGCTTCGATCTTGAAGGTCACGCGCTCGTTCTCGTCGGCGTCTTCCCACTCGTCGCGCACGGTGCGGCCTTCGACCAGCACGCGCATGCCCTTCTGGTACAGCGTGCTCCAGTGTTCGGCGTCGCGGTGCCACAGTTCCACCGGCGCCCAGAAACCTCCACGGTCCTCGAAAGTGCCATCCTTCATCGGCACCGGGTTGTCGAAGTAGACGTTCAGGCGCAGCAGCCGGCGCGGCTCGTCGTTGCCGTTGGCAAACTCGCGATAGTCTGGCGCAGAGCCGATGTTGCCCTCGCCGAAGAAATGCGTGCTCATGGTGACTCCTTGGAAGTGGTGGGGTTGATCGAGGCGGCGTGCCCCTGGATACGCCGCAGGTAAGCCGCTTCGGCCTGGGCCATCTTTCCGGCGCAGTCCAGGGTTTGGCGGGCAATGCTGTGCGTGAGGCTGATCTGCATGTTCAGCGCGATGCGTTGCAGCTCCATCGCGTAGAGGTCGTCGATCAGCGATGCCGGTGTCGCGGGATCGGCCAGCAGCGCCTCCCACAAGGCGACGCCCATGCTGGAACGGTCGAGATTGCGCCAGCGCAGAAAGGTCGTGCCTGCGCCAGTGGTCTGCTGGGCCAGTTGCACACCGAGCAGGCTGAAGGGATAGCCGCGTGCCTGGGGCAGCACCCGTCGCTGCGCCAGCACGATCAGGTCGTCGCGCAGCGCCGCACACTGGTTGGCCCAGGACTCCAAACGTCCCTTACCCTTAAAAGGCTGTAAAAGGCCCTTTAGGTAGGCTGCGTGTTCCAGGCGCTGGAAGTCCGCCTGTTCCAGCGGCGTGAAGCGTGTCGGTGTGTCGGTGAGAGTGGATTCCGTCATGCTGGCTCATCCTCATCGGATGCGGCGCCGTCGTCGTTCGCGTCGTCTTCCGTGGCTTCGTCGGCTGGCGCAGCGCTCGGGGTATCCGTCCTTTCCTGCCTGCCATCCTGCGATGACCGGCGGTTGATCGGCGGCGCGAAGCGCGAGCGGCGTGTGCCTTCGAGCACGTCGGTCGGCAGCTCGCCGAACTTCTCCAATGCCGCGCGCGCCGCTGCGTTCTTCGCCGCGAAGTCATCGCGCGTGGTGCCGGAATAGCGGTACTGCTGGGCCAGGGAGAACAGGCTGCGCAGCGCATGCGCACCGTCGTTGAGCCAGCGTTCCAGGGTGCTGCGATCGATCAACGCCGTGTGATGCGCCAGGATCAGGCGCCGCGCCAGGTCGTCGTAGTCGGCCAGCAGGTAGACCGCCATGAACCCCAACTGCGAATTGACGAACAGGGGCAGCTTGACCGGCTGCACGTTGAGGTTCTCGCCCAGGCTGAGAGCTGGCGGTACGTCGGCCAGGGCCTGGTCAACCTGTTCGCGCAGCGTTTGCAGGCGCGTCTTGGTGTCGGCGATCTTTTCCTCGATGCGCAGCATCCACCAGTCCGAGTAGGGGTCGTCCTGCTCGGCGCCGCGCTTGAGCTTGTTCATGATGGAGATGAAGCCGTTCAGGCCGATGATGCCGGGCCGGCCTTCGGCGGGCGCGCGACCGTGCCAGATGCGTGAGGCGTGATGCGTGTGCAGCGTCAGCGCCATCGCGCTGCGCAGCGACCCGAGATTCAGTTGCAGGGGTTCGTTTGCCATAAGGGCGACTCGCTGTGAATGGACGAGTCGCCAGCATCGACAAGCGGCGGAAGGCTGTCAGTCAACAAACCGTATCCGCTCGCCGCCTGATTGGCGATGTTGCTTATGCCGACAATCGAAGGGGCCGAAAGGCGTTACGGGTACCGAGACGAATGCAAGTGTCCGTCCCTGATGGGCAGCGGTAGACTTTCGATATGAAAGCGATTCGCGCCTGACGGCTAGACATGCGGCAGAAGCTTCCTCGGGACCAGCCACAAGAGTGCCAGCATGCCGAACAGTTCGATCAGCGACTGGAAGACGATGACGATTGCTGCCAACTCCCACGCGACAGGAAGCGCCAGCGCGAAAGGCAGCACGACGAACGAGTTGCGGGTTGACAGCGTAAAGAGCAGCGTCCGTGCCTGCGGCACCGGCAATTTGAAGGCTCTGCCGATCATGAGGCCGCACAGGACGGCACCGATCAGGAAAGCGATGCAGGCGATCAGGATGTCGCCCATCAGGGGCAGGGAATCCAGCACCGCCTCGACCTGCGACGCCGCAATGAGGAACAGGACGAACGCCAGCAGCGGAACGGGAAACCAGCCGAGCCTTTCGATCAAGGCCACACGCGGGGCGCTTTCGTCCACCCATCGTTCCGTCAGCCAGGCGAGGACGAGCGGCAGGACGATGATTACGGCAAACACCGTCACCATGCGACCGGCCGAAACGATTTCCATGAACTCCGAGCCCATGAACAGCCAGAGATAGAGCGGCAGAAGCAGCATTTGCGCGACGAGCAAGGCTGGCGTGATCGCAATGGCACGGCGCAAGTCACCACCGGCTTGATGGGCGAAGGTCAGGAACCAGTCGGTGCAAGGAACGAGCAGAACGAGCAGAAGTCCCAAGCGGATCGCGGGATCATCGGGCACAAGCATGAGCACGCCCCAAACGACAACCGGCAGCACGACGAAATTCCCGATCAGCGCCGCCGATACGAAGCGGGCATCCTTGAACGCAGCCGGAAGCTGATCGAAGCGTACCTGCGTGAACGTCACATACAGGAGTATCGCCAGAGCCGGCCAAAGCAGCAGCTCCAACGTAGGCGCAAGAATGGGGGCTGCGCTACCCAATATCAGACCAAGGATGATGGCGGCGAGATAAACCCATACTTGTTGGCGTTCCAGCGTTTCTCTCTTCATCGGTTTCTCATGTCATCTGTAGGTTTGGAACGTGTTGGACGCCCCTCGCACTTAGCGAAAAGGGCAATGGCTTGATCGCAATAGGCGCAATGCCCTTGACAGCAGTCGTGCATCAGGAGCGCCACCAAGTCCGACAGGGCCGGAAAAACGGCGCTGTAGATGATTGAACGTCCCTCGCGGCGGCTTTCAACGAGGCCCGCACGTTCGAGCTGGCCGAGATGGAACGACATACGGGAAGACGCAGCCCCGCCAAGAGCCTCGGCGATTGCGCCAGCGGCCATCCCATCGGCGCCGGCGACCACGAGCCTACGGATGATCCTGAGCCGGGTTTCCTGTGAGATCGCCGCGAATGCGGATAGAGCGAGCTTCTCGTCCATCATTGTTCAATATCTCAATAGATATTGAGATATTATGAAAGAGAAAGTCCCGCCTGCGCAAGTGAGAGCGCCTACGGTGTTGATGGCGGCCCATGGAGCGACCTTCGGCGCGCATCTGAACTTGTGGCGCGTTCGCGCTTGATGTCCGTTGCTGGGTTGTGCGGATGAAGACCTGAGAAGCTGGAAGGCTATCGGACAACGAGCCGCATCTCGCCGCCACCTGTTTGCAGGGGCGGGAAGGCAGGCTGTTGCGCTATACCACTGGTATAGCCCGCTGGCTTCAAGACTCCTTGAACAGATCGTGCAGGCGGGTCAGATGCTGCTGTGCGGCTTCGTGATCGATCGCTGGCGGAGACCAGTCGCGCTCGGGCGCGCGCAGCGATTCCAGAGACGACGGTGAAATAGCGGCCGGTGCATGCTCCGGCTGACCGGCCCAGGCATGGAACTCGCCCTTGATCGCTTTCTGGATGACCCCGAAGAGATAACCGGCGGGATTGCGGATGCCGCCGGCCTGGCAGCGGGCCGCCCATTCGTCGAGCACCGCCTGTTGCAGCGTGTCGTCCACCCGCTGAAGTGCGACCAGTGCGCCGGACTGCTGTTCCTCCTTCAAGGCGAGAAAGCGATGAGGCAGACGAAGGTTTTCTCGCGCGCGCGGTACTGTACGTATTTTATTATTTTTAATACTTTCTTTACGTACTGTACGGTCCTGCTTCGGATTCCGAAGAATGCCGTCTGACGGGGCTTTGCGACCTGCTTCGGATTCCGAAGACTGCTGTTCTCCGTGCCGAAGAAGGGCTTCCGGGCCTTCTTCGGTTTCGTGAATCGTCTCGTCCTGTGGATAACTTTCGAGAGCGTTCCACCCCTGGCTTGCCAGGCGGTGTGCCAGCACCTGGAGGCGCGTGGGCAGGGCGCGGCCGTTGAGCAGTGGGTCTTCGGCGACTTCCTGGAGTGTATGGACGCCGACGTGCTGCACCGCCTTGCTCGCATGCGTCAGCGCTTGGCTTACCAGGTCCAGGTAATCGGGATCGAGCTGCATGGCCTCGAAGGGCGTCAGCGGCTCATCGTGCAGCACGTACAGGTTGCCCTGGATGCGCCCGGTGCGCGGATCGCGCCGACGCCGCACCAGACTGAGCCAGCGCGTCAGGCGCAGCAGCGTGAGCGCACGTGCCACCGTCTCGTGGGAGGCCTTCGGCGCGCACGGTGTCGAGGCTAGGTAGGGGCGGAGTTGTTCGTAGGTGGGAAAGGCGGTGATACCGTCGTCGTCGAGCAGCAGCCGGAATACCTGCCAGGCGTTGCGTTCCAGCGGCGTGAGACGATGATCGAAGAACAGCGCGCGCGGCACGCTCTCATGGCGGTTGCCGCTGAACAGGAATCCATCGCTGGCCGTCGGCCCGGCCTGTCGGGGCGGCAGGCGTTGCGCGGCCTCGTCCAGCAGGGCGGAGAGCGAGACCGGACTGCCTCCCCGATGAGGCTTGTCGATCTCCATGGCCTACACCAATCCCTGATCGATCCAGCTCCGAATCGTCGCCCAGATGACGGAGGCCGGCAGGGCGAGTTCTTCGGCAAGATCGAGGGTGAGATCGAGCATCGCCATGTCGTCGTCCAGCGCGATGCCGCGTTGCTCGACGGCGGGCTTCCAGCGCCCCCACAAGCCGGTGTCCTGTTCCTCGCTCAACACCGGATGGCGGCCCTTGCGTTTGGGCAGGCCGAGAACGTCCCGGCGCAACGCTACTTCCTGATGGGTCAGGCCGTAGAACTTGCTGACCATCTCTGTGCTTGCGCCCAGGCGGAGCATGCGATCGACGGTGGCAATTTCCTTCTCGACGTCCTCCACCTGATTCAACAGGCGTTGCAGCACCTCGCGGTTCACCTTCACCGAGCACCAGGACACCGTGGCGTTGACCAGCATGCTGACCAGCTCCGGGTGTTTGAGCGCGTCCAGCTCCCGGTCGCCGAAGCCCATGGCCTTGCAGCGGCGCAACTGGCCGTTGCGCAGATCGTGTAGCGCCTGGGCGATCACGGCTTGGTTGAGTGGATGCGGTGCCGACATCGCGTCTCCCCCGGCCTTACGGTTCGGTGGAGGCGTGCGCGCCCGATGCCGTGCCGGATTCCAGCTCCAGCAGCCGGCGTGCAAGCCGCAGCAGGCGAAAGAGTTTGACCAGGCCGTTGTCACTGAGACGCGAGGCCTGCGCCTTGTCGCCATTCTTCCAACCCTGCAGCAGCGGTCCCAGGGCATCGGTCAGGCGCAGGTTGTCGAGTGCGGTAGGTGCTGCGGCCGCCGGCCGGTATCCCGCGCTGAGGGCGTGCAGCAGGGTGAGCGTCGCGCGGGCGATGAGCGGCATCGCCTGCGGGTCCGTCGATAGGGCGCCTATGTCGCAAAGGAAGCCGATGCCGTCGTCGATCGCCTCGATGCGCTCGGCCTGTCCGGCTTCCTCGGCGATCTCGCGCGCGAACTGCGCGATATGCACGCGCAGCCGGTCCGGCGCGTCCAGGCCCGGTTCGATGTACCAGACATCGGAAATCGGATAGAGACCGCCGGCCTGCACCGGGATTGCCTGCAAGACGTTCGCCTCGAAGTCCGGCAGCGCCTCGCCGGTCTGGTCGGCCACCAGGCGCTGGATTGCCTGCAAGCGTTCGGTGGTCGGCGCCGGCGACACGATATGGCCTCGCAGGCGTTCGTCGTGATCGTCGTCCGAAGGCTGCGCACTGCCGGGCGTTTCCGAGGGCGGGGGCGATGCCGGCGGTTCCGGCATCCGTGGTGGCTTCGGCGATGTGGCTGGGGGCTGCGCCATGGGAACTGGCGGCGCCGGGTCGGGCGAACGCGGTGGCTGTGGCGTCACCGGCGCGGCCGCGGCATTGCCGGACTGCGGTGCGGGGGGCGCCGGATCGCTGGTCAGCGCACGCTGCCGGTTCTCGGTCTCGCCGATCTCCAGCGTCAGGCTGTCGTAGTCGGCCTCCAGCAACTCGGCCATCTGCCCGATGAGTTCATCCTGCACCCGCTTGATCGAGAAGCCGTCGGTGTCGCCGTCGAACAGGGCGAGCACGTCGTTGAACAGCGACGGGAAATCGACGGCCAGCCGTTTGTTCGCGCCGCGCGCTTCCCATATCCGTGCGCTCGCCCTGCGCAGGGCCGTCAGCCGTTCCACCTGGGGCCGGCCGAGACCGCCGTAGAGCACGGCCGGGATCGCCGGCAGCAGGTAGCGCACGGCGTCCTGCATACGGCTGATGTGTGGCTGGGCGATCGGGTAGCCGTCGGCACTGAGGCGACGCGCCAGCTCGCTCTGCGTCAGCGTCTGGCCGGACTCCTGTTCGTAGAGTTCGCGGGCCTTCTCCACGCCCAGGGCGCGCTCGATGAACGACAGGCCGCCGTGCAGTTCATTCTCGGCCAGGTGGCCGGTGAGCGCGATGATCTCGCCGCGTTCGGGCCAGGGCCGGAACAGGCAGGGGATGCGGAAGAAGCGCTCGTCCTTCGTTTCGCTCCACAACTCGCGCAGGATGGCGAGTCGCGTGTTGCCGCCATTGCGAATGATGTAGTGCGTCCCGCCGGGCCGGCGGGTGATGGCCGGCGGCGCGTCGAGGCCACGCTCCCGGATCGATGCCTTGATTTCGTCGTAACGCGGATTGCGCGTGACGCGCGGATTGAGGTCATACGGCTGGAGCTGGTCCAGCGTCACCGTCATGGGGGTATCGGCGATGGGATCGCTCAGTGCATCGGCGACCGGGCCGCTGCGCTCGAAGCGCTCGGCCAGCAACTTGGCCGCCATGTCCTGGGGGGTCGGTTCAGCCATCGGCGTCGGCCTCCCTTGTCGTCGCTTTCAGGTCGATGGCGCGGTCGGTGCGGCGCAGTCGAGCGCGCGCGTTGAGGCCGGCGCGGCGATCGCCGGGCGTCGAGCCGGTGTAGATCGGAGGCAGGCCCGGCTTGGTGAACTTCAGGTGTCCGCCCGGTGTGCGAACGACCTCCCAGCCTTCCTTCAGTGCGAAGTCGATGAGCGGCTTCAACCGCTTGTTTAGACGATGGAGGGAGCGCGTGGTGGTCATGTGTTGCCCCTCCGGTGCGTCTCCCGCTTTCAGCCGAGTGAACGAGGGTTCCCAGCGCGGCAACAGTTCGCAGGCGAGTGCGCGCATCGTGTCGAAAGCGGCCGGCGTCGTCCGCCCCGTAGGGCGTCGGTGTTCCACGCGATGCACCGGCAAGGCCTGGGTCGATGCGCGCGGATAGGCTTCGATGGCGGGGATGCTGGTATCGAGTACGGCGATGCCGGGCTCGGATCGGAACAGGTCGCGCAGTGCCTGCTGTATGAGCCGCGCGTTGCTGGAAACCGGATGCACGCGGTTGATGAGCAGGCGCAGCGGCGGCGGCTCGATGCCGAGGCGCCGGTATGGCGCGATGTCCCGCATCAGTTGCAAGGTGCCGCGCCGGAACTCGCGAGCGGCGAGGATCTCCGGCGTGACCGGCGACACCGCCAGATCGGAGGCAAGCACGGCCATCTCCAGCAGGACACTGCGCGCGCCCTGCGTGTCGATCAGCAGCAGGTCGTAGTGTTCGTGGAATGCGGGCAACAGATTGCGCAGCCGGAGCCGCCCGTCCGGCGCGTGCAGCAACAGGGTGTTCAACTGCCCTTTGTCGTCGTTGGAGAGCACCAGGTCCAGGCCAGCGATCGCGGTACGCGACACCAGCCGGCCGATGTCCTGCTCGTTGAAGGCCAGCAACTCGTAGATGCCGGCGGGGGCGCGCGTTTGCAGCTCGAAATAGCTCGACAAAGTGGGTTGCACGTCCAGGTCCAGCAGCAGCACGCGCAGCCCTGCGTCGGCCGCGAAGCCGCCCAGGTTGGCCGCCGTGGTCGTCTTGCCCACGCCGCCCTTGGTCGAAATGATGGATACCACCTGCATGGGCTTCTCCTCACGGAATGGGATGAACCGGAAAAGGAGAAGCGTCAGGCGCGTTCTTTGAGGCGATCAGCGATCCACTGGTCGATCTCGGTCGAGTCCCAGCCCACTGCGCGCACGCCCAAACGCAGTGCCTTCGGGAACCTGCCTTCTTTCATCAGGCTGTAGATGTGTGCGCGCTTGAAGCCGGTCTTGGCTTCGACTTCGGCGCGGCGCAGGATGCGACGTTCAACCGGCGTCGCCGGGGCGGTGGTCTGCGAAGACATGGTGGGCACTCCTTGACGCTCATCGGCGCTGTTCGGAAAGTGCCTCGTATTCAATAGCGCATCGGAACGGATTGCACTGCAACTGCAGACGGTTCGACTGCAATTACAGTCGGCGATCGCTGGCGTCCAGATGCCGCCTTGCCGCAGAGAATTTTGCCCATAGAGTGCGCTCGCTGATTCTTGGGTGACCCTCGCAATGCACGAGCAGCACGTTGATGACGGGTTCCGTTGTCTCGAATGACGAGTGTGGTCTGTCTCTCGCGACCTCCCTGGCAACCGACGCCTTCCGTGGCGAGTTGTGGTTGCTTTATAGCCAGGGGTTGAATCTCAGTCGAATACGCCCTCGACGTAGCCAACCGGAATAAGGCCCGGTAAGGTCGTGAAGCGTGTGACACGCACGCCGGCAGCTTCTAGGGCCTCGCACAGCGAGCGGGTGGAGAAGCGATGCTTGATGGGAAAGCCCGTAAGCGAAAGTAATCTCGACAGGACGGCAGCCAATCTGGTTTCGTCGTGACAGAACGTTGGCACAACGAGTTTTCCATCTGGTCGTAGCACCCGTCTCAGCGCCGCAAGCGTTGCGGCAAGGTCAGGCATGAGGTGCAGCACGTTCGCAGCGACAACACAGTCGAATGAGGCACGATCAAAGTGCAGTGCTTTGATGTCGGCTTGCTCGCAACGGACGTTCTGGAACCCTGCCTCCTGTACTCGTTTCGCCAGTATGGCCACCATTGCGGTGGCGTAATCCGTCGCAACGACCTCGCGTGCCGCACCTGCGATAGCAGTGGTGAACAAGCCGGTGCCGGCGGCAACCTCAAGAACCCGGTTCTCGCCGCGGACGGCATCCGCCGCAAGGAGAGCGGCGCTTTTCATAGGACGCGCCAACGGGGCGGTGATTCGATCGTAGATGCGCGCTTTGCTTTCCCAATAGTGTTGATCTGACATTCTTTTATCTCCTGGCGAATCAGTGGCGCAGCAAACGCAATCCGTTGAGCACCACAATCAGGCTTGCGCCCATGTCGGCGAACACTGCCATCCACATCGTGGCGTGTCCCGAGAAAGTGAGCGCAAGAAAGACCGCTTTGATGCCGAGAGCCAGCACGATGTTCTGCGTCAGCACGTGCGCGGTTGCACGTGACAGGCGAATGAACGTCGGAATCTTGCGCAGGTCGTCGTCCATCAGCGCTACGTCAGCCGTTTCGATGGCCGTGTCGGTACCGGCGGCACCCATCGCGAAGCCGATGTCAGCGCGAGCCAAGGCGGGCGCATCGTTGATGCCGTCGCCCACCATGCCGACCTTCCCGGTCCGCGCCAGTTGTTCGATCTCGCGCAGTTTGTCGTCTGGCAATAGGTTGCCCTGCGCGCGGTCGATACCGGCTTGCCTGGCAATGGCCTGTGCCGTATGTGGGTTGTCGCCGGTCAGCATCATGGTTTTGATGCCCAGGGCATGCAGATCCCCGATGGCGCTCGTGCTGCTGTCCTTGATGGTGTCCGCTACCGCGATAAGAGCTTGCGCGCCACTTGTACATACCAGCATCACCACGGTTTTGCCTTCGATTTCCATCGCGGAGATGCGCTGTTCCAGTTCTGGCGTGCAGTGCCCCAGCTCTTCGAGCATCCGATGGTTGCCGAGGTGATAGGTCTCACCGTCGATGCGGCCACTTACCCCCCTGCCGGGCAACGCGGTGAAATCGGCAACTTCGAGCAAGGCAACCCCATCGGCCTTGGCGGCTTGCGCCACAGCCTTGGATACGGGATGGTCTGAGCGGGCCGCCAGACTCGCGGCAATGCTGCGGCTGCCGGCAGGCTGCGTACTGCGCCATGCCACGAAATCGGATTGCGCGGGCTTGCCATGCGTGATCGTGCCGGTCTTGTCCAGCGCCAGCCAGCGCAGCTTGCGGCCCTCTTCCAGATAGACGCCACCCTTGATGAGAATGCCGCGGCGTGCGGCGGCGGCCAGGCCGCTGACGATGGTGACAGGCGTGGAAATCACAAGAGCGCACGGACAGGCAACGACCAGCAGAACCAGCGCGCGGTAAATCCAGTCCAGCCACGCGGCGCCCATGAACAATGGTGGCACCAATGCGACGACGATGGCTACGACGAATACGATGGGTGTGTACCAGCGGGCAAACTGATCCACAAAGCGCTGGGTCGGCGCACGGCTGCCTTGGGCGGCCTCTACGGCATGGATGATGCGGGCTAGCGTAGAGTTGGTGGCTACGGCTGTGACGCGGTACTCGAACGAACCGGATTCGTTGATCGTGCCGGCGAACACCGGATCGCCAAGCGTCTTCTCAACCGGGAGGCTTTCGCCGGTGATCGGTGCCTGATTGACCGTGGAATGTCCTACCAGTATTTCGCCATCCAAGGGCGATTCGCTCTCCCGGTTTGACTCGAACACGGGAGCCAATGGCGACCTGCTTGGCGTCCACATCGCGCCATGTGTCGTCGGGTTGTTGCACGGTGGCTTTTTCCGGGGCCAGGTCGAGCAGCCCGCGAATGGCGTTGCGGGCGCGATCCAGCGATCTGGCTTCGATCACCTCGGCCAGCGTGAAAAGCGCCATCACCATCGCCGCTTCCGGCCAGTGACCGATCAGCATTGCGCCTGTGACGGCAATCGACATCAGGGCGTTCATGTTGAGATTGAGGTTCTTGAGCGCAATCCAGCCCTTCTTGTAGGTGGAGAGACCTCCCGTGAAAATGGCGACGAGCGCCAGAGCGACGACTGACCAGTGGTTGCCGTCATGAAGCCAGTAGACGACCTCCGCTGCCGATGCCGCCACTAGGGAGACGACAAGCGGCCACCACTTGGTAGGTGTTGTCGCCGGGGCAGTCGATGTGGCGGTGTCCGCTGCCTCAAGCACCAGTGCCTCGAATCCAAGCGCGTGCAGTGCGGCGAGCACGTCCGGCAGTGCGTGGTCGGCATGACGCACGGACAGGGTGCGTTGCACCAGATTGAAGTCGAGATCGGAGACGCCGGCCACGGTTGCCAGCTTGTTACGGATCAGCGTTTCTTCGGTCGGGCAATCCATCTTGGCAATGGATAATCTGGTGGTCTGCCCGGCCACGGCTGCATCCATGCGTACAGCTTGCATGCCGATCGTCATCAGAGCTTGCTCAACCGGCAGCAGCGAAGGCAGTTCATGTCGCACAGCCAAGGTGCGCTGCATCAGATTGAAGTCGAGTCCGATCACACCCGATAGGCCGCTTAGTTTGCTTCGGATCAATGCCTCTTCAGTCGGGCAATCCATGTTCTCGATGCGGTAGACAGCCTCGGCCGACTCGGCGATAGGTCGGGCTTGCGTTGCGGCTGGAAGGATCGGTGTGGCCGCACAGTCACACCCTTTTGGGCTGGGTTCGCTCATGGATAAGTTCCGTCAAATGGGTCATCTATGTTGCTCATTAGAATCCCTATAGTTACTATAGAGTCAAGCGATAGATGGGTAGATGAGTTATGGAAATCAAGATTGGAGAGCTTGCGAAGCGGACAGGATGCGAGGTCGTGACCATCCGCTACTACGAGAAGGAAGGGTTGTTGCCAGAGCCCGCACGCAGCGACGGCAACTTCCGGTTGTACGGCGCCGCACATGTCGAGCGCTTGCGTTTCATCCGCCACTGCCGTTCTCTCGACATGTCGCTGAGCGAGATCCGGACGCTATTGGGCCTGCGAGATAGCCCGACTCGGGATTGTGGCGAGGTCAATGCGCTGCTGGACGCTCATATCCAGCAGGTGGAAGTCCGCATGGAGGCGCTGTTGCAGTTGAAACGGCACTTGCTCGCACTGCGCGAGACGTGCTCGGGTGCTCGGCCGGTGGAAGCGTGCGGCATCTTGCAGGGGTTGTCAGATGGCGATTGCCACGACGCCGACCTTCGGAATCCCAATCCGCAGGCCGAACTGTTGGTTGCTGCAGGGGATGTGCTAAACGACGTGCGCCCGACGCGCACAGGTGGTCGACACGCCAGTTAACCCCAGAAGGGGGCCAAGAGTAGAGCCTCGCAGGCACAGGCTCTGTGATACCACAGCATTTCGCGTTTGTTCCTTGACGAGCTGCCATCCGAGGGCGGTTCGACTGCAACTACCGTCGACGATCGCTGGCGTCCAGATGCCGCCTTGCCGCAGAGAATTTTGCCCATAGAGTGCGCTCGCTGATTCCGGGCCGGCCTTCGTAGTGGGCAAGCAATGCGCTGATGACGGAATCCATGGTCTCGAACGACGAGTAGGGGCTGCCGCCCGGTGACTTGCCGAGCAGCAAAGTCAGTAGCCCGCCAACGATATTGAGATAAGTTGTTTCGCTCCGGGGCGTGACCTCGCGACCTGCCGAGTCCCAGCTCTCGGCCTGCCGGCACAGCAGCTCATGTTGCTCATGCAGCGTGCTGAAGGATTGTTCGCGGTCCGCGAGGCGAATCCTGAGCGCTTCCTGTTCGGCAAGCAGCGCCTGGACGGTTTCGATGCTGACCGCCGGGTGGAGCCGGCGCTCTATCGCATCGAAAAGAAAGGCAGGTCTCTGGTCGGGATAGAAGCGCGACATCCATGTCTTGAGATCGACGTGCCGAACGGTGAGATCTGGATCATCGATCAGTGAAGGATCGTCGCAGGTAATGCCGGCTTTGCCATACGGGAGATCGTCATTCCTGATCGCGTCGAATATGCGCTCGGTGTTGAGGCGAAGCATCGGCCATCTCGGAAAGTCGTCTGGATCGGGTATTGGCCTGGCGCCCAATGTGTCGAGAATGCGGGGTTCAAACCGGGTCAGCCTGCTCCAGCGGATGGCGGCCTCGATGGGACGATAAAACACCTTGGAATGGTGAAGGGCGCCTGTCTTGCGCGTTTCTGTGCCAGCCATCCGTCTCCTCCGACAGTGCTTCCAGGTTTCACTTGGACGGATGTCGTCATGCCGCTATCGCTGCTTGAGCGCGATCCGGCAAGGGTAGGACTGGTAGGGTGGCTAGTCGCTATGAGGATATGTCAGGGCGCTGTATCCTCAACTTCTTCGATTCCTGCCATTTCGCTGACAGTCCTGATTTCATCGTAGCCAAGTGCTTCCGCCTCCCGGTTGGTGTTGGTTAGTTGCGGACCTTGGAGTTTTCTTGCTTGTCACGGCACCGTAAAGACCAGAAAGGTCTTGATGAGATTCATCGTGCTCCACAGGCGGGGTCCAGACCTGAAAGGTCTCAAGGCTGACCTGGGCGACAGCCTACAGCGGATTCTTGAATGGGCGTCGCTGGGTGTGCGTGTGATGCCGGTCCACGTCTATAAAGCCCGAGTGCATACGCATACCGCGCTGATTGCAGTCTGGCAGCGAAGAACGCGACGACACATACCACGCAGGTCTTGATGGAGACCTAAAAGGCAACGACTTTGCATCGCCGAATTTACGTGGCGACCTTGCTGACCCGACGAATAAAGCTGCTCAACTGTTCGGACGGCTCGTTGTCGGGTCTTAGCAGGTAGGTCGTGAACGTAAAGGCGCGTTCGGCCAGAGGACGCGCGATCACATCCGTGCTCCTGCAAGCTTCGATGTGCGCCGCACTGGAAAATCCGACTCCATAGCCGGCCGCTACCAGTGCCAACATCAGGTCATGCGAGGCTACTCGCTCAACAACGGTGGGCTCCGCATCGACCGAGCGAAGCAGACGTTCCAACTGTTGGTTGCAGCCCTCGCAGACTTCGGGATGGCACAGCACCAAGGGGTAGTTCACCACTTCATTCAGTGGCAAGTGCTTGTGCGCCAGCAATGGATGTCTGGCTGGAACAGCCACCACCAATGGATCACGCCAAACTGCCTGAGCAATGATGCCAGGCGCGACTGCATCGGCCAGGGTGAAACCGACATCGTACAGATCATGGCGTAAGCCCTGTAGCTGTTGGGAAAACGGCATTTCAAATAGCCGTATCTCGACTTCCGGCTCCTCTTCTCTGCACAGGGCGAGCAATGCGCTTAGACGGGTTCGGGCGATGCCGTCAGATAGGGCTACACGCAAAGTGCCGCGATAGCCGGTTGCAGCGGCCTTTGCGTTGGTCTTCGCCTGTTCTAGGGTAACAAGGACGCGGCGGGCATCTTCCAGAAAGACCTCGCCGGCCCACGTCAGGCGTGTGCCGCGAGACGTGCGTTGGAACAGAACAACGCCTAGATCGGATTCGAGCTTCTTGATAGTGCGTGAAAGAGGAGATTGCTCGATGTGCAGGCGCTCAGCGGCCCGACTGAAGCTGCGTTCTTCAGCCACGGCAATGAAGCATCGAAGATGGCGTAGTTCCATGGAGCGCCTCCTATTTGTGCGTGACTCGTGCAGCACGCATCGCCGATTTATCTCTCCCGATAGGCAAGCAGCCTGAGCGCGTTGAACACAACTACCAGCGTCGAGCCTTCATGGGCCGCAACCGCTGGACCGATGCCGAGCCCCAGGATCGTCGCAGGCACCAGTAATGCCACGACGCCAAGACTGATGAACAGGTTCTGCCGAATGATCATGCGCGCTTGTCGGCTGAGTCCGACGGCGAACGGCAGATGGGAGAGGTCGTCGGCCATCAGGGCAACGTCGGCCGTTTCCAGCGCTACGTCCGATCCTGCCGCGCCCATGGCGATCCCCACGGTTGCATTGGCCATGGCTGGAGCATCGTTGACGCCATCGCCAACCATCGCGACCTCACCGGCTTCTCGAAGCTTCTCGATCGCCTCCACCTTGTCTTCCGGCATCAGGTCGCCCCACGCCTCATCCAGGCCGACTTGCTTGGCGACAGCATCAGCGACTCGCTGGTTGTCGCCGGAGAGCATGATCATGCGGGTGATGCCGATCTTCCGTAGTCGCTCAAGCGCAGACCGTGCGGACGCGCGTGGTGTATCCATGAGGCCGATCACGCCAAGGTCGCGCCCATTCCGGCGGACCACCATGGTGGTCCGCCCCTCGTTGCGGAGCTGTTCGACAGCGGCGGCAACAGACTCCGACAAGGGTGGCAGGCCATCAGCGCCGAACATCTCGGCCTTGCCGATCTGCACCGTATCGTCTTCGATCCGAGCGACCACGCCCTGTCCGGTCAGGCTGCGAAGCCCGGACGCAGTAGGCAGAGGCGCACCGCCAAGACGTTGCGTGCCGTCGCGCACAATCGCCGGGCCAGGGGATGATCGCTTAGTGCCTCGACCGCAACCGCCGTTGCCAGTAACTCGGCCTCGTCAATGTCGGGTGCCGGTGAGACGTCAGTGATGCGTGGTCGTCCTTCTGTGAGCGTGCCGGTCTTGTCAAACGCGAGCGCATTAAGCGATCCGAGCTTTTCGAGTGGAGCGCCACCTTTGATCAGAACACCGCCCCGTGCAGCGCGGGCGATACCGGAAAGCACGGCGCTCGGCGTGGCGATGGCGAGTGCGCAAGGGCTGGCTGCGACCAGAACGGCCATCGCGCGATAGAAGCTATCCCGGAATGGCTCGTCCACGACGACCCACGCGAACAGCAGCAACACGGCCAGCGCCAGCACTGCCGGAACGAAAATACGCTCGAATCGATCGGTGAAACGCTGGGTCGGCGATTTTCGCGTCTCAGCTTCGCTGACCATTTTCACGATGCGCGCCAGTGCGCTCTCCGAGGAACGTTTGGTCACCACGATCTCGATCGCGCCAGAGCCATTGATGGTGCCTGCGAACACGCGATGCGCCGTATCCAGCAGATCGGGCCGTGCAGTGGCTTCCGCGCGGTCGGGGACTGGACGTTTATCGACTGGCACACTCTCTCCGGTGACGGGAGCCTGATCGACGCTGCTTTCACCTGACACCACGAACCCGTCTGCCGGCAGGCGCTCATTGGGGAGGACGATCACGATATCGCCCAGCGCCAGTGTCTCCACTGCAACATCCATGATCGTGTCGCCACGACGAACCTTTGCGGTCGCCGGAGCAAGTTCGGCGAGCGCTTCGATCGCGCGCTTGGCGCGACCCATGGCGTAGTGTTCGAGTGAATGACCGAGGCTGAACAGGAACAGCAGCAGCGCACCTTCGGCCCATGCCCCGAGCGCCGCCGCGCCGGCCGCGGCGACCAGCATCAGCGTGTCGATCTCGAAACGTTTGAGCTTCAGGTTCTGTAACGCTTCTCCGACGGTGTAGAAGCCGCCGAAGAAGTACGCGCCGAAATAGCAGGCGAGCGGCAGCCAACCTGGCACAGGCGTCAGTTTTTCGATTGCGAACCCCGTGGCGAGGAGTGCACCGCAGATCAGGGAGAAGATCAGCTCGCTATTGGCGCCGAAGATGCCGCCATGGCGGTGGTCGGTATCCTCGCCGCTCTTGCGTCGGTCGCCGTCCGCCTCGTGCCGATGTGTTTCGGGCTTGCGGTCCACCCCGGCTTCTGCCAGCGCTGCACGAATGTCATCCTCTGACGTCTGCTTGCGGTCAAATTCCAGCCGTACCACGCCGCCGACACTGATCTCGGCTTCGAGCACACCGGTTAGCGCCAGTAGCTGTTCGGTTACCGTTCGCGCCCGCCGCTGGTGGGTAATGCCCTCGACGTCCCAGACGAGATGGCCGAACTGTTCGGTGATGCGCGCACCTGCAACCTCGACCAATTCGCGGATACGCACGAGCGGTAACGTGTCAGGGTCATAGTGGATACAGAGTTGATGCGTTGCTTGGGCGCTATCGCTTTGGACATGGACGTCCTCTACTCCAGTCTGGCCCCGCAGCTCGGCCAAGAGGCGCCCCACGCAGGCATCGGCGTCGTGCAAAATGTTCGGCAGCAGGATGGGGAGATCGAGACGCAGCTTGCTCGTCATGTGCGTGCTCCCCCTTTACGGGTCTTTGGCTTCGCAGCTCGTGCGGCGAAGGTAGGCAGCACCAGCAGGGTCAATACAGTGGCCGTGATCAGGCCGCCGATGACGACGGTGGCCAGCGGCTTCTGCACTTCGGCCCCGGAGCCGGTCGCGATCGCCATCGGAATGAAACCGACGATGGCCACCAGCGCCGTGGTCAGCACCGCACGCAGGCGACTGGCCGCGCCGCCAGCGGCGGCCTCCAGCGGCGAATCGCCTGCGGTCAAGCGTTCGCGGATCGCCTGCATCAGCACCAGGCCGTTGAGCGTCGCCACGCCCGACACGGCAATGAAACCCACGGCTGCCGATACCGAGAAGGGCATGCCGCGCAGCATCAGCGCCAATGCACCTCCCACCAACGCCAATGGCACGCAGACGAACACCAGCGCTGCTTCACGGATCGTGCCCAGTGCCATGTACAGCAGGCTTCCGATCAGCAGGAACACGACCGGGATCACCAACGCCAACCGTGCCTCGGCGCGCTGCAGGTTCTCGAACTGCCCGCCCCACGTCAGGTACACGCCCGCCGGAAGCAATACATCTGCCACCGCAGTCTGTGCCTCCCCGACGAACCCGCCCAGATCGCGGCCACGTACGTTTGCCTGTACCACGATCCTCCGGCTACCATTGTTTCGGCTGATCTGGTTAGGGCCTTCGCTGACTCCGATTTGCGCGACCGAGGAGAGCGGCACCACCGTACCGTCCGGCGCGACGATGGGCAGGGCAGCTAGCTGTGCCGGGCCATTGCGCGCGTCTTCGTCAAACCGGATCACCACATCGAAGCGGCGGTCGCCCTCAAAGATTTTGCCAGCCGAGGTGCCACCGATGCCGGTCGCGACCGCTTCGCTGACATCGGCAGCCGTCAAGCCGTACTGCGCGGCGGCGGCGTGATCGACCCGCACCGTGAGCGTCGGCAGTCCCGAAACCTGTTCCACACGGACGTCGGCGGCACCCTCTACGCCACGCAGCTTGAGCGCGACCTGATCCGCGGTTCTCTGCAAGATGTCGAAGTCGTCGCCGAAGACCATTACGGCCAAGTCGGTACGCACGCCGGAAATCAGCTCGTTGAAACGCAGTTGGATGGGTTGGCTGAACTCGAACGCATTGCCGATCTGGTTGCCGACGATGGACTCAAGCCGGCTGATCAGCTCTTCCTTGTCCAATGATCGGTCGGGCCATTCCGAGCGAGGCTTGAGCACGATCACGCTGTCGGAGATGTTGATCGGCATCGGATCGATGGCCGCTTCCGCCGTACCCGTGCGTGAGAAGATGGTCCTCACTTCCGGCTCACTCGTCAGTGCCCTCTCCAGGGCAAGCTGCATCGACAGCGATTGCTCAAGCGAAGCAGAAGGAACCCGCAGGGCCTGCATCGCGAGGTTGCCTTCGTCGAGCGTGGGCATGAACTCGCGACCCAGCGAGATGAAAGCTACCGAGCCGATCGCGAGCATGAGAACAGCGCCTGCAAGTACGGCACGTGGCCGCGTTACCGCGATGCGGATGACCGGTTCGACCTTGCCTCGCACGTATCGGATGAGGCGAGTTTCGTGCTCGCCATCATGTCCGTGTTCATGAACATGTTCATGTTCATGCTCATGTTCTTGCTCTGGGATATGCTGGGACTTGGTCTTGGGTTCGCGCACGAACAGCGCCGCCATCGCCGGCACAAAGGTGAACGACAAGATGAATGCACCGACCAAGGCAAGCATGAGGGTCGCCGCCATGGGCTGGAAGGTCTTACCCTCGACGCCTTCCAGCGTGAGGATCGGTGCGAATACCAGCAGGATGATGGTCTGGCCGAAAGCAGCGGGCCGCACCATCTTGCGCGCCGCCTGGATCGCCACGCCCAGCCGCTCGCCTGCGGATAATGCACGACCCAACTCGGCCCGCTTCTGGCCAAGCATGAGCAGCGTCGCCTCGATTACGATCACCGCACCATCGACGAGGATGCCGAAATCGAGCGCGCCCAGGCTCATCAGGTTGCCGCTGATCCCGAAGCGATTCATGCCGATCACTGCGAATAGGAATGACAACGGGATCACCAGTGCAGTGATAGCTGCCGCGCGGAAGTTGCCCAGCAACAGAAACAACACGGCGATGACCAGTAGCGCACCTTCGGTCAGGTTCTTGGCGACCGTCTTGATCGTGGAATTCACCAGTTCGCTGCGATCAAGTACGGGTTCGGCCACGATGTTCGGTGGCAGGGAGCGATTGACTTCGGCAAGGCGTTCGGCCGCGGCCTGCGCCACGGTGCGGCTGTTGCCGTCGGCGATCATCAATGCAGTGCCGAGCACGGCTTCGTGCCCATCGCGCGTGGCGGCGCCCAGACGCGGCGCCTGCCCCAGACCGACGCTCGCCACGTCCGAGACGCGGATGACGAAGCCGTTGCGATTGGCGACAGGCGCCTGCGCCAGATCGTCGACGGTCTGCGCAAGGGCATCTGTCCGAACGATAAGACCCTCGCCAGCACGCTGGATGAATCCGGCACCTGCTTGGACATTGGAACGTTCAAGCGCCTGCACGAGATCACCCAGGCCGAGGCCGTAGGCTGCCAGCTGTTCGGCATTCGGGCGGATGGCATATTCCTTGACATAGCCACCGATCGTGTCGACGCCCGCAAGCCCCGGAGCCGAGCGCATCTGCGGCGCAATGATCCAGTCCTGCACAGTGCGCAGGTAGGTGGCACGCTCCTCTGGCGTCGTGAGGCGGTCGCCTTCCGGCGTCAGATAGACCTCGTTGGCCTGCCAACCCGGTTCGTTCGGTTGACCGACGTTCGCCGGATCGAACGGCGTGAAATCCACCGTCCACATCAGTACTTCGCCCAGACCCGTGGTCACCGGCGACATCATCGGCGTCACCCCTTCGGGCAACTCCTCCTCCACTTCGCGCATGCGTTCGGCCACTTGCTGGCGTGCGAAGTAGATGTCGGTCTGGTCGGTGAAAATGGCGGTGACCTGGGAGAATCCGTTACGTGAGATCGAGCGGGTGCTAGTCAGTCCCGGGATGCCGGCCAAGGCTGTTTCAAGTGGATAGGTTACCTGGCGCTCGATCTGACCGGGCGCGAGCGCGGGCGCTATGGTGTTGATCTGCACCTGGCGGTTGGTGATGTCTGGCACGGCATCAATGGGGAGCTTGCTGAGCTGGAACAGGCCATAAACCACGAGGAGCGTCGCGACGAAGACCACGGCCCAACGGAAGCGGACCGCTGTTTCAATAATGAACTTGAACATATGAGTAGTCCTTAGTGGCCGTGTTCGGCTTCGCCCTTGGCGAGTTCGGCCTTCAACAGGAAGGCATTCATTCCGGCAATGCGTTCATCGCCAGACAGTCCATTGAGAATCTCGATGGACTCGCCTGCGCGCCGACCCGCGAGCACCGGGGTGACGCGGAAGCCATTGTCATCAGCCACGAACACCACTGATCGTCCCTCCACGGTTTGAACGGCATCGGCGGGGACGGTCAGACCACCTTCCTGGCTGTTTGTGACGACGGTCCCTGTCACGGGGGACCCAGCAGGCGGTAAGGCACTTGAAGTAGATCGCGCGCGAATAACGGCTGCACCGCTTTGCTCGCGCGCATTGGCGGCTACGCCAACGACCACAGCTTCGAAGCTGCCAGACGGACCTGTGACTTGGAGACGAGCTCCAGAGGTCACCTCGGATGCCAATGCGGGAGGAGCGTTGAAGACGAGTTCCACTTGCGCCGGATCGGAGATTTCCACGACGGCTCCACCAGATGCGACGAAGCCACCCACAGTGGTACTGACCGCGCCGACTACACCCGCGATTGGGCTGACGACGCTGAAGCGTCCCGAGGTATTCGGTGAACCGCTTGCCGCGACCTGAGCTTGTGCCGCCCTTGCCGCCGCATCAGCGGCGAGTGAGCGGGCGCGAGACGCTTCCATGTCCTGACGAGCGACAATCCCCTGTTCGACGAGGTTCAAGTCGCGCTGATAAGCGAGGCGCGCAGCTTCGGCCTCGGCAACTGCAGCATCGGCGTTTGCACGCAAAGTAGCTGCATCGCCACTGACTATGACAGCCAGGAGCTGACCGGCTTCAACCGATGAGCCCGGAGCGACGTGTATCTGCTCGACCCTTCCGCCCGTGATCGCCGCTACGACTGCCCGAGCGCCCACTGCAGACTCGACCCGGCCTGACAGCCGATACTCGTTACCGCCGCCGCGGCCCACGTCTACGATGCTGATACCCGAGGCTTCGATTTGCCTCGCGGTTAATGCGACGACACCTTCCTCGGATGGCGCATCCTCGTGCTCGTCCTGCTGGTCAGGATCATTGTGAGCGGCGTGCTCATCATCCTCGACGTGAGCGGCGTGCTCCGAGTGCGGGATGAGCTGGGCAAGGCCGAAGCCAGTACCAAGGGCAACAAGTAGGACTGCTCCACAGAGGAGCCGGATATTTGTGGTTGTCATCTATGCTTCCTCAAAATGGGGTGCGGCCGTCAAGGCGCGCGAGTTCGACTTCTGCACGGACGCGCGCTATGCGTGCGTCCACAGCGGTATTGCGTGCGGCAATCAAGGCAGACCGTATGCTGCGCAGCTCCAACTGCGAGATGCGCCCGGCATCGAAGCCAGCGCGTGCAAGGCGGTAGGCTTCTTCGGCAGAAGCGACGCCGTTATCGGCAGCACGTGTCCGGGTGATCGATGCAGTGAGGCGGGCTTGTGCAGCACTGCGATCTGCCTGGACCTCCAACTTCAAACCGGTCAGCCGCGCCTCGGCAGCTCGCTGCTCGGCACGCGCTGCACTGATAGCGCCCTTATTCCTATCGAACAGCGGAACGGATACGCTGATGCCGAACATAAGTGCTTGGGAGTCGTATTCTTGGAATCGTCGGACACCGAGCGACGCGGTCACGTCGGGACGAGCACGCAGTCGCTCCACGGTTACGGATTGACCAGCCGCATCCAGTTCGGCTTCGGCAATCTGAACAGCCAAGGGATTGCGTACATCCTGTGCAAAGGGGCTGGGTGCGCGATCTAGCAGGCTGGTTCCGATGGATGTGACAGGTTCGGTCAGCATCGCTGCTGCGGCGAGACGCGCGAAAGCCGCATCTCGGTTTGCCTGTGTTTCGTCCACGACGGCACGAGCAGCCTCCACCTCGCTTTCGGCCTGGATGCCACGAAGCGTAGGCTCACGACCTTCTTCTATAAGGGCCATCACCGCGCTTGCATCCGCCTGCGTCAGCGACAGTGCCTCGACGGCCAGCTCATACTGCAAGGAAGCGGCTTCCGCCTCGGCATAGATCAGCGCCAGGCGGCCGGCCACTGCCCATCGCGATTGGTCGCGGCGCAGAGCAGCCGCGTCAGCTGCCGCCCGGGCGGCACCAATACGTGCACCCCGCTGTCCCCACAGTTCCAGGGGTTGGCTGACGGAAAACGTGGTCTCTGCGGCGTCATAGCCAGTGAACGGCGCGCGGCCGTAAGCGTTCTCGGCCTCCAGGGTGACGGAAGGATTAGGTAATGCACGGGCCTGTTGCGCGCGCGCATTGGCGGCGTCGAGCAACGCTTCGGCTTCTAGTGTCGCCGGGGTTCGATCGAGATGCTCGATCAGTGTTTCATAGGGCGGAGCGGGCTCGGCACTTGCTGGTGATGCCAGCGTGATCGTTGTAGCGACCACAGCAAAGCCAACCGCGCATAGCGGTCGGTCGAACGATATAAACATGAGAAGACTCCCAAAGCTAAACGAGTTGACGAAACGACCGTGCAAGCAGCACGGTCCGGATTCGTCAGGCTTTGGGGGGGCGCCTCAATCCATCAGGCGTGTGTGATGCGATAGCATCACTGTCTGGCCGTTGGTGCGCCAGGGGCAGGGAAGCGGCGTGGGCCGCTGAGTGTGGGGGAACGTGAGCGTGTGTATGGTGACAATGCCCGTGGCTGCAGGCGCCATGATCGAAGTCGGAACCCTTGTCCCTACTATCGTCACTATGGGTTTCAACGTATGAATACGTATCCCCACCCTCAGATGCGCACAAGACCGCATCAGCCATAGGGATGACAACGAACGTTGCAAGAAGCAACGCCATCACTGCCAGCCTATGTCTGAACAAAATACGCATCATTGCAGCAGGCTACCAAGGAATGAGCCAAGTTCGCAATCAATTTCGACGGCCAATAGGGTCAACGCCCACCTTGATCGGATGCTCGAAGCCTTGCTAGGAGAGCGACTCCTTGCAGCTCAACTGTTAGACGGCAAAGAGAGGTGCATGTTACAATGCTTCGGATATGAAGCTGCTGTGGGGTGATTCGCTTCCTACGCATCTTCCCCGGTTTAACTCGGTCTGCCATGACCCGTACTGCATCGATCAACATTGCTCAGTGGTGGCGCTTCCGGTAGAAGCGGCACGTCGTTGCGGCTTTGATCCGCACCTTGCCGCCCCACCGGCGGGCAAGGTTCAATAGATGGCTCTCCGGCACGGCGGCTCCAAGACTCAGGAGATTGCCCGATGCCATTAAATCCCCCAGCCATAGGTAGCGCCTCGCGCACCACGTCCTCGTGGTGCGCGGTTGTGCGCGTCGCTCACCGGCATTCAGGCCGGCAGTCTTGCAAGGAGTCTCATCAAGGCGTCTTGCAGAGACGCACCGTGAGGCCAGCCTCCATGCTCGCTGCCACCCCACAAGGGCATTATCCGGCGCTTGTGCTGCCGAAATCCGGTGCATGTGTGTATATATCTGTGTATATAGACCCAAGAATGATTAAAAAAAATACAGAAAAAACAAGAGGTTGTCATGGTTAAATTGTTGATGATCGATAACTACGATTCCTTCACCTACAACCTGGTGCAGTACCTGGGCGAACTGGGTGCCGAGGTGCGGGTCGAGCGCAACGATGCGCTCACGCTCGCCGACATCGAGGCGCTGGCGCCCGCGAAGATCGTCATCTCCCCCGGCCCCTGCACACCCAATGAGGCCGGCATCTCGGTGCCCCTGATCCAAGCCTTCGCCGGCCGCATTCCGCTGCTCGGCGTCTGTCTGGGCCACCAGAGCATCGGCCAGGCGTTCGGTGGTCGCATCGTGCGGGCGCGGCAGGTGATGCACGGCAAGACCTCGCTCATCCACCACGGGAGCGCGGGCGTGTTTCACGGCCTGCCGAGTCCCTTCGAGGCGACCCGCTACCACTCGCTGATCATCGAGCGCGCCAGCCTCCCCGACTGTCTGGAGATCACCGCCTGGACCGCGACCGAGAGCGGCGAGATCGACGAGATCATGGGCGTGCGCCACCGCGAATTCGACGTCGAGGGCGTGCAGTTTCATCCCGAGTCCATCCTCACCCGCCACGGCCACGACCTGCTGCGCAATTTCGTGGAGCGCGCGCCCTGATGACGGTCCAGCAGGCGATTGCGCGTCTGGTGGAGCGTGCCAGCCTGAGCCGCGCCGAGATGCAGGCGGTGATGCGCAAGATCATGACGGGAGCAGCGACGCCGGCCCAGATCGCGGGCTTTCTGGTGGCGCTGCGGATGAAGGGCGAGACCCTCGACGAAATCACCGGCGCGGTGGAAGTGATGCGCGAACTCTGCATCCCGGTGCAGGTTGGCGGCGATCATCTGGTGGATATCGTCGGCACCGGCGGCGATGGCGCGGGGCTGTTCAATGTCTCCACCGCGAGCGCCTTCGTGGTGGCAGTGTGCGGCGGCCGAGTGGTCAAGCACGGCAACCGGGGCGTGAGCAGCCGAAGCGGCAGCGCCGATCTGCTGGAGGCCGCCGGCGTGCGGCTAGACCTGACCCCCGCGCAGGTGGTGCGTTGCGTGGCGCAGATCGGCGTCGGCTTCCTGTTCGCACCGGCCCATCACAGCGCGATGAAACATGCGGTGGAGCCGCGCCGCGAGCTGGGGATTCGCACCCTGTTCAACATTCTCGGTCCCATGACCAATCCAGCCGGCGTGCGACGACAACTGATCGGCGTCTACGACCCGGCGCTGTGCCTGCCCGTCGCCGAGGTGTTGGGGCGGCTGGGCAGCGAACGGGTGCTGGTGGTCCACAGTGAAGATGGTCTCGATGAAATAAGTCTCGCGGCACCGACCGTGGTGGCCGAACTGAATGAGGGAAGAGTGCGTGAGTACCGCATCGCGCCGGAAGATTTTGGACTCGCCCGGCAAGCCCTCGACGATCTGCGCGTGGCGGATGTCGCCGCATCGCTGGCGTTGATCCGCGATGCCCTCGGCAAGCGTCGCACGGTTGCCGGCGTCAAGGCGGCGGACCTGATCGCGCTGAATGCGGGGGCGGCGGTGTATGCGGCGGGCCTCGCCACCGACATTGCCCAGGGCGTGGCGCTGGCGGCGGATGCCATCGCCAGCGAGCTGGCCGGCGTGCGCCTGGAGGAGCTTGCCGCCTTTACCGATTGTCTGGGAGATAACTGATGGCGGATTTGGCAGCGGACACGCCGACCATCCTGAAGAAAATCCTGGCCCGCAAGGTTGAGGAGATCGCCGAACGGCGGCTGCGTTGTGATCTGGATGAACTCCGACGCCGCGCGGCGGATGCCGCACCGGCGCGGGGGTTCTATCGGGCGCTCCAGACGCGGGTCGCGCGTGGCGAATCCGCCGTGATCGCCGAGATCAAGAAAGCCTCCCCCAGCAAGGGTGTGATCCGGCCGGACTTCGACCCGATGGCCATTGCCCGGAGTTACGAGCGCGGCGGCGCGGCCTGTCTTTCGGTGCTGACCGACGTGGATTTTTTCCAGGGTGCGGATGCTTATTTGGTCGCTGCACGGGCGGCGACCGCGTTGCCGGTATTGCGCAAGGATTTCACCATCGATCCTTACCAGATCCATGAGGCGCGGGCGCTGGGCGCGGACTGCGTGTTGCTGATCGTGGCGGCGCTGGCACCGGCGCAGCTCGCCGATCTTCACGGCACCGCGCGCGAAATCGGCCTGGACGTGCTGGTGGAAGTCCACAACGCCCGCGAGCTTGAGGTCGCGCTGACGCTTGATAATCCCATGGTGGGGATCAACAACCGCGATCTCCACAGTTTTCATACCAGCCTGGAGACTACCTACAGTCTACTGTCGCGCGTAGGCACTGACCGTCTGGTGGTGACCGAGAGCGGTATCAACCGCGTCGATGATGTCCTCGCCATGCGCGGCCACGGCGTGCACGCGTTTCTGGTCGGTGAAGCCTTTATGCGGGCGCCGGATCCGGGGAGCCGGCTGCGCGAGCTCTTTGATTAGCGCGCGCCGAACACCACCATGGTTTTGCCGTGCGCCGCAATGAGCTCCTGATCTTCCAGGGTTTTCAGCACCCGTCCGACCATTTCCCGCGAACAGCCGACGATGCGGCCGATTTCCTGGCGGGTGATCCTGATCTGCATGCCGTCCGGGTGGGTCATGGCGTCCGGTTCCTTGCACAGCTCAAGCAGGGTGCGGGCAACGCGGCCGGTGACATCGAGAAACGCCAGGTCGCCCACCTTGCGGGTGGTATCGCGCAAGCGCTTGGCCATCTGTTTGCTGAGGGAGAACAGAAAGTCCGGTTGACGTTGCACGAGCTGACGAAACGCCGCATAGCTGATTTCAGCTACTTCGCATTCGGTGCGGGCACGGATCGCGGCGCTGCGATCCTGCTGATCGAACAGGCCCAGCTCGCCGAAGAAATCACCGGTGTTTAGGTAGGCAACGATGATTTCGCGGCCATCGTCGTCCTCGATCAGTACGCTCACCGAACCCTTGATGATGTAATAAAGAGAGTCACAGGCGTCCCCTGCGTGAATCAGCGTGCTTTTGGCGGGGTAGCGGCGGCGGTTGCAGTGGCTGAGAAACTCCTCGAATTTCGGGATGTGGGAGGTGATGGGTTGGAGTGCCAAAGGTTTCTCCCTGGGGGTTATTTTGAGGGATCTGTCGCGCGACGCATATGCGAGTGCCAAGGGTTCACGCGACGAGTGTGTGGAAAGTGGCACTTTGGGCAGGAAATTGCAAGCTGGGGTCCAGCGGACAACCCGGCTTTCGGGCTGTGCTAGTCTGCCCCACCGTATGGGGAGGAGGAAACCATGAAGGCAGTAGTCAAGTGGGTCGACAACGCCATGTTCCTGGGCGAGTCAGGCAGTGGCCATGCGGTGGTCATGGATGGGCCGGAAGATCATGGCGGCCGCAACCTGGGTATCCGGCCCATGGAGCTGCTGCTGATCGGCATGGGCGGTTGTGCCAGCTTCGATGTCATGAGCATCCTGCAGAAGGCCCGCCAGCAGGTGCATCATTGCCGCGCCGAGCTGGAGGCCGAGCGCGCCGACGCCGTGCCGGCGGTATTCACCCGGATCAATATTCATTTCGTGGTGGAAGGGGTGGACCTCAAGGACGCCCAGGTCAAGCGCGCCGTAGAGTTGTCGGCCCAGAAGTACTGTTCCGCCTCCATCATGTTTGCCCGGGCCGGCGTCACGGTGACCCACAGTTATGCCGTCGAGCAAGTCTGAGGACACTGGCTGCATGGTCGTGGCGTGCCAGCAGAGCATCCACAAGGGCAAAAAAAAGCCGGGGAGCGCGAGGCTCCCCGGCAAATAACTTACAGGGGGGTTAGGAAGGAGAGTGTTCGGCGGGCTCCTAGGACCCATCGCTGCCGATCACAGCGCCCATATTAACGATGCTGCGATATAGTTCAAATCGTTTGTTTTTATAAAAACAATAACTTTAGGGAATTTTTCTGGCCGGGCCACAGGCGGTCAATTTGTATAATCAGTCCGGCTTATAATGGACAAAACCATGCACGGTGATTATCTGATATGACCATCAACACACTTGCCCGAGTGGACCTCAATCTGCTGGTGGCGCTGCAGGTGCTGCTGGAGGAGCTGAACGTGACCCGGTCGGCGGAGCGTCTGCACGTCTCCCAACCGGCAATGAGCAAAACTCTCCTGCGTCTGCGCACGGTCTTCGAGGACGCCCTGTTTACCCGCAGTGGCCGCGGCCTGGTGCCCACGCCCCGGGCGCTGGAGCTCAAGCAGACGTTGCCGCAACTGCTGGAAGGCATTGGCGGCCTGCTGGTGCGCACGGAATTCGATCCCGCCACCTTTGTGGGGCACGTGCGTATCGCGGCACCCGAATTCATGGCAGTGCAGGTAATCCCGCGGTTGGTCGGTATCCTGGAAGAAGAGGCGCCGGGCCTGTGCGTGGCGGTGGCCAATGCCGACGAATCCTATATCAGCGAGCTGGAGTCCGGCGCCACCGATTTTGTGCTGGAAGTCGAGAAACCGGTGCCGCGTGGCTGTCTGGTGACTTCACTGGGTCATTTCACGCCGGCGGTCTGGATGCGGAGCGGCCATCCCCTCGCGGACCGGGATTTCGATCTTGAAGAAATGCTTGAATACCCTTTTGTGCAGTATTACCTGCTGATTGCCGGGCGCGTGGATGCGGAGACGGAGAGCCGCTTCGACAAATTGATCGGGCGTATGGGTTATCGACGCCGCAAGGCGATTGTGACCAACCAATTGATGACCGCCCTGGATACCCTGCACTCCAGCGACTGCCTCCTGCTCGCCACCATGGACGATCTCAAGCAGGAGAGCGAGTTTTACCAGATCGTCCGCAAACCCTATCCCAAATCCCTGGAGCACGAGCCCTTTATCCCGGCAGCGCTGTTGCAGCACGACCGCACCGCCAATTCGCCGATGCACAACTGGGTGAAGAGCAAGATCCTGGATATCGTCAGTGGTATTCGCATGGAGCGCGATCAGGTTCGTGGCCTGACGCGGGTGACCGCGCGCGCTCAACCGCGATAGCTGAGGGCCGTCATCAGCCGGGATGTCAGCGTCATGGCGGCCTTCACCGGTCCCGGAAAGGTCAGGGCGCCGGCGCGTCTGGCGCGATGGGCGTGCGCTGCCTCGTCGGCGAGCATCCGCGTCACCAGCGCGCGGCTGCGTTCATCCTGAGCGGGCAGGCGGTCGAGATGGTCGCGCAGGTGCTCGCACACCTGATCCTCGGTGGCGGCGACGAAGCCGAGTCCCAGGCGGTCACCCACCAGTCCCGCGCCCGCTCCCAGCGCAAAAGAGGCGGCGTACCAGAGCGGATTGAGCCGGCTGGGGTGAGTGTCCAGTTCGTCGAGCCGCTGCTGGCACCAGTCCAGATGATCTTCCTCTTCGCGCGCCGCGGCCTTCATGTCGGCGCGTGTCGCGGTGCCTTTGGCGGTCAGCGCCTGGCCGCGATAGAGCGCCTGTGCGCAAACTTCGCCGCTGTGATTGACCCGCATCAGCCCTGCCGCGTGGCGTTGTTCAGCCGCATTTAGCTCGGCTTCCGGTGCGGCCTCGGCTGGCGATGGCGCGCTCCCGCCGGAGCTTCCGGCACTGAGCGTGCGCAGCGCGTGGTCGATTTCGGCGAGCACAAGATCGATGGTCGAGAGCGCGCGGGCTGACTGTGTGCTGGCTGACTGTGTACCCAGTGACATGGACGACTCCGATGCCGATGCTACCCGATGGATTGCGATTCTAGACGGCTTGCGGCCGTTTTGTCGGGGCTGGAAGGATGCGGGGGCAAAATCGGTCAGCCACCGGGCGAATCCTCGCGGGCGATGGCCCGGTAGCCGATATCGCTGCGGTAAAAACCGCCTTCCCAATGGATCCCCCGAATGCAGTCGTAGGCGCGGGTCTGGGCCGCGCGCACAGTGGCGCCGAGCGCAGTGACGCACAGCACCCGCCCGCCGCTGGTGACCACCGTGCCGGCCTGCAGTCGCGTACCGGCGTGGAATACCTTGAGGGTCGGATCGGGGGTTTCCGGCAGACCCAGGATCGGGTCGCCGGTGCGGTAATTCCCGGGATAGCCGCCCGCGGCCATCACCACGCCCAGCGCCGGGCGCGGGTCCCAGTCGGCCGCGACACCATCGAGCCCGCCGCTGAGCGCGGCTTGCACCAGACCCACCAGATCGGAGCGCAGCCGCAGCAGGATCGGCTGGGTTTCGGGGTCGCCGAAGCGGCAGTTGTACTCGATCACCCGGGGCGCGCCGTCGGCGGTGATCATCAGCCCGGCGTAAAGGAAACCGCGATAGCGGTTGCCCTCGGCCGCCATGCCGCGCACCGTCGGCAGGATCACCTCGGCCATGACACGGCGGTGCACAGCGTCCGTCACCACGGGGGCTGGCGAATAGGCGCCCATGCCGCCGGTGTTGGGACCGGTGTCGCCGTCTCCGACCCGCTTGTGGTCCTGGCTGGTGGCCATCGGCAGCACCTGCTCGCCATCCACCATGACAATGAAGCTCGCCTCTTCGCCGTCAAGAAACTCCTCGATCACCACCCGGTGGCCGGCGCTGCCGAAGGCATTGCCCGCGAGCATGTCGCGCACCGCGGATTCGGCTGCGGCGAGCGTGGTGGCGACGATCACCCCCTTGCCGGCGGCCAGGCCATCGGCCTTGACCACGATGGGCGCGCCGCGCTCGCGCAGGTAGGCGAGCGCGGGTTCCAGCTCGGTGAAGGCCGCGTAGGCGGCGGTGGGAATGCCATGGCGCGCCATGAACGCCTTGGCGAAGTGCTTGGAGCCTTCCAGTTGCGCCGCGCCCCGGCGCGGACCGAAGACGGGCAGGCCCAATACTTCGAAGCGGTCCACCAGCCCGGCGACCAGCGGGCCTTCCGGGCCGACCAGGGTGAACGCCACCGTCCGCTCCGCCGCGAAGCGTGCCAGCGCCTCGATATCCTCCGCCGCGATGGCGACGTTCTCCACCTTGGGCTCCAGCGCGGTGCCGGCATTGCCGGGCGCGACGTAGACGGTCTGCACCGCCGGGCTTTGCGCCAGCTTCCAGGCGAGGGCGTGTTCGCGCCCGCCGCTGCCGATGACCAGAAGATTCATGGTTGCCGGGTTCCCGTGCCTAGGTTCACACCAGTGTATCCAGGCAGCTTTTGTCGTAGGCGCGCAGTTCGCTCTCGCGGCCGGCGGCGATCAGCTTGGGCCAGTCGGGGTTCGGGATCAGGGAACGGCCCACCGCCACCAGGTCGAAGTCGCCGCGCGCCAGCAGATCCTCGAGATTGCGCAGACTGGCGGGTTTGGCATGGGTGCTAATGTTGCGCTTTTCCTCATCGATGAAATCCTGATCCAGACTGATGCTGCCGACCGCGATACAGGGTTTGCCGGTAATCTTTTTGGTCCAGCCGGCGAGATTCAGGTCCGAGCCCGGAAATTCCGGCTCCCAGAAGCGCCTTGTGCTGCAATGGAAGACATCGACGCCGGCCTTTGCCAGCGGCGTCAGGAAAGTTTCCAGCTCCGCGGGCGAGGTGACCAGGCGGGCCTGATAATTTTGCAGCTTCCACTGGGAAAACCGCAGGATGATGGGGAAGTCCGGGCCCACGCGGGCGCGGCTGGCGGCGACAATCTCGGCGGCAAAGCGGGTGCGGTTGGCGATGGAACCGCCGTAGCCGTCGCTGCGGCGGTTGGTGCCTTCCCAGAAAAACTGGTCGATCAGGTACCCATGGGCGCCGTGGATCTCCACCGCATCGAAGCCCAGCCGCTGGGCGTCGGCGGCACCCTGGGCGAAGGCCTCGACCACGGCATCGATATCCGCCTGGGTCATCGTGTGGCCGTGTTCGCGGCCGGGCATCAGCAGTCCGGACGGAGTGAACGCCGGCACGTCCGGGAACGGATCGATCGCCACCCCGGGCGCGCCGATGCCGCGCATTGCGCCCACATGCCAGAGCTGCGGGGCGATCTTGCCGCCCGCCGCATGCACGGCTTCCGCGACCCGCCGCCAGCCGGCCAGCGCCGCATCGCCGTAGAAGAACGGGACGTTCTCATAGGCGCTCGCCGCCGGATGGTTGACACAGGTGCCCTCGGTGATGATGAGCCCGGTGCCGCCCTCGGCCCGGCGCCGGTAATAGGCCGCGACCTGCTCCCCGGGCACGTTACCGGGAGAAAAATTGCGTGTCATGGGCGCCATCACCACCCGGTTGGGCAGTTCGAGGCCGTTTATGCGGAAGGGTTCGAACAATACGTTGTTGTTACTGCTTTGCATGGACACTCCTTAAAGGGCAAAAAATTGTGGACAAAAATCCGGGGCGATGCGTTTGCAGCGATCATGACACCGCGAAGGACGGGGCGCCCGGCGCACTAGTCGGGGCCTGCTGGCACCGCCGTACAGTTGGTGAGCTTGTGTTTCAGTTGCGCGATCCGGGTCTCTGCGTCCTGGAGTTTCCAGGAAAGATCCATGGATTGCTGAAACAGTTGGCCCTGCTCGCGATGCTGGTACACCACGAAGGCGATCAGGCCGATCGCGAGCAGCGCCAGAACCACGGCGGCGTCCAGATGGATGGTGAAAGTTTTCATGATCGCTCCGCAGCTTTGGCGTGAGGAAGCTGCACTGGTTGGCAGCTCGGTGTGGTGACCGGGGTGGCTGGGCCCCAATCGCGAACTCAGTGGCAAACTCAGTGGCGAAAATGCCGGACGCCGGTAAACACCATGGCCAGGCCGTGCGCGTCCGCGGCGGCGATCACCTCGGCGTCGCGGATCGAGCCGCCGGGCTGGATCACGGCGGCCACGCCCGCCTGGGCGGCATTGTCGATACCGTCGCGAAACGGGAAAAAGGCGTCGGACGCCATCACCGATCCGGCTACCGCGAGCCCCGCCTGCTCGGCCTTGATGAGGGCGATGCGGGCGGAATTGACCCGGCTCATCTGCCCCGCGCCGATGCCGATGGTGCGCCCATCCCGGGCGTAGACGATGGCATTGGACTTCACGAACTTCGCCACCCGCCAGGCGAACAGCAGATCCGCCAGTTCCGCCGGCGTGGGTTGCCGGCGGGAGACCACCTGCAGATCGGCGGCCTCGACCCAACCCGTGTCGCGGTCCTGAACCAGCAGCCCGCCGGTGACCCGCTTGCAATCCCAGCCGCCCGCCTGTCGACCCTGCCAGGCCCCGCACGCAAGCAGCCGGACATTCTGTTTTGTGGCCGCCGCCGCGACCGCATCGGCGGTGAACTCGGGAGCGATCACCACCTCGACAAACTGACGATCCAGAATGGTCTGG
The DNA here is from genome assembly GCA_963708735.1 of uncultured Gammaproteobacteria bacterium. Lineage (GTDB taxonomy): Bacteria > Pseudomonadota > Gammaproteobacteria > Pseudomonadales > Porticoccaceae > JAGPUQ01. Next base: position 76,165 of record CAVPTW010000036.1, on the reverse strand, counting down.
AGCGTAGCGCCGTCGAGACTCCGGTTAAACGCGATGATGCCGCCAAAGGCCGATTCGGAATCCGTGGCGAAGGCGGTGTCGTAGGCCGTCGCCAGATCCTCGGCCAGGGCCACGCCGCAGGGATTGGCGTGCTTGACGATGACGCAGGCCGGCTGGTCGAACTGGCGCACGCATTCGAGCGCGGCGTCGCCGTCGGCGATGTTGTTGTAGGACAGCTCCCGGCCCTGCAACTGCCGTGCGCCGGCGATACTGCCGGGCGCCGGCGTCGATTCGCGATAGAACGCCGCCTGCTGGTGCGGGTTCTCGCCGTAGCGCAGCTCCTGGGCCTTGTGGAACTGTCGATTCCAGGTGCGCGGGAAAGCCGCGGTCGGTGTCCCCAGACGCGCACCCAGATAGTTGGCGATGGCGCCGTCGTAGGCGGCGGTGTGTTCAAAGGCCTTGACGGCAAGGTCGAAGCGCGTGGCCTGTCTGAGTGCGCCGCCGCTGGCTTGCAATTCCGCCAGCAATCCCGGGTAGTCGGCGCTGTTCACCACCACCGCGACATCACGATGATTCTTGGCCGCGGCGCGCAACAGGGTGGGGCCGCCGATGTCGATGTTCTCGATCGCGGTGGCCAGATCGCAATCCGGCGCCGCCACCGTGGCCTCGAACGGATACAGATTCACCACCACCAGGTCGATGGGCGGAATGCCGTGCGCGGCCATCACCGCGTCGTCGATGCCCCGGCGGGCGAGGATACCGCCGTGAATCTTGGGATGCAGCGTCTTGACCCGGCCGTCCATCATTTCGGGAAATCCCGTGTAATCCGCGACTTCCCGCACCGGTACGCCGTGGTCCGCCAGCAGGCGCCAGGTGCCGCCGGTGGACAGCAACTCCACGCCGGCCTGGGCGAGGGCGCGGGCGAAATCGAGGATGCCGGTCTTGTCGGAGACGCTCAGCAGTGCGCGCGCGATGGTGACGGGCCGATCGGTCATGGATACTCCGTGATGGGGCGGCGAGCCGCGGGTTACAGCAGGTCGTACTGTTTCAGTTTCTTGCGCAGAGTGCCACGATTGAGGCCAAGCATTTCGGCCGCCCGGCACTGATTGCCGCCGGTGTGTGTCAATACGGCGCGGAACAGCGGCGCTTCCACTTCCCGCAATACCAGCGCGTAGAGGTCGGTGGTGTGCTGGCCGTCGAGCAGGGCAAAGTAACGTGCCAGGGCGCCAGACACGCATGCGGCGAGCGAGGCACCGCCGGATTCGATGTCCACCAGGGCTCGTGTCGCTAAGGCCAACTCGTTATCGGAATGGCGGTCGTCGGCCAAGGTAGTGCCTCGAGGCTGGGCGACAGTGGCGCAAGGCGAAGCATGATAGCTGGCCGCTTGCCGCTCCGGAAGACGGGTATGCCGGTTTCGTGCGACTGCATTGCCGGCGGATCAATCGACCGGCGCGAGCGCGTAGGAAACGGCCTCTGGACCGGGATCGACGAGTTCCAATACCAGATGCAGGGATTGGCCGACGGCAAGCACACCCGCCGCGGACTGGTCCAGATACTCGGCGGGCGCAAAGCGCCGTTCCGCGACCACCCTGCCCTGAAGATTTTCGAACCGTAGCCGCACCCTCGGCAGGGGCTGGGCTGCGCGGCCGCGATTGGTGAGCATGGCGTCGAGACGCAAGGCGCCGGGCGCCTGATTGCGCACCACGAGCTGGTCGACCGCAATGGCGGCGAGATCGCGATAGGCGGGATGCCGGCACGGCACGACCTGGCAAAGGGTTCCGTAGAAGCCGCGCAGCTCGGCGCGCTGATCCAGCCGATCGGCGTGAAAATACAGCCCCTGTAACAGCAGGGTGACGAGCGCGGCGATCACAATGGCCGCCGCGGCACCTGTGCGGGCGGGCGCGGCCCTGGGTTCCAGCCAAGGGAGAGTCGCGGGAGATGGCGCACCAACCACCGCTGCCGGCGCGGCATCCGTGCCGGCAGCGGGCAGGAGGTCGGCCCGGTGTTCGGGCGCAGCCACGTCGGGCGGGAGTGCTGGTGAACAGGAGGCATCATCGCTTGGTGCGGTGATTTCGCTGGCTTCGATCTCCGGCTCAGGCGCGCCGGGCGCGACGGACTGCGCCGGTGGCGCACCCATCGGTGCGATGGCGCCATCCCCGGATTCCGCAGCCTCCGTCGAGCGCGCCTGGAGGTCGGTATCAATCCGGTGTTCGCGTTGCCCGTCCGGGTCCGGGCGGAGCCAGGGCCGCGCAGCCGGCACCGGCTCGGGTGTCAGCGCCACGCCGTGGGCATTGGCGTCAAAGGGCAGCAGGCAGAAGCCGCAGCGCACCAGTCCGCCGGCCGCGCGCCGTTGGGCGCCGGTGATGCGAAAGCTGATGTTGCAACCGGGACAGCGCGCGCCGTATTCGGTCACGGCAGGGCTCCAGAGCATGGCGTTCCGCGCCCGCAGGTCGTGGCGGGTTCGATCCGTCCGCTCAGCGGGTTTTGCTGCCCGTCAGGCGCGCCCAGGATTCGCGGATGGCGGGGGGCGCGAAATCGAACCAGGGCGCGTAGGCGTCGCGAACGGCCGCGCATTGGGATTCCAGAATGCCCGACAAGCATAAACGGCCTCCTGGCGCGGTGAGCGCGGCGATCCGGGGTGCGAGCTCGATGAGCGGATTGGCGAGGATGTTGGCCAGGACGACCGCGTAGGTGCCGGCGTCCAGTGCCTCGGGTTCGGTGGCCATCAGTTGTTCCGGCGCGATGCCGTTGCGCTGCGCGTTGGCGCGGGTGGCGGTAAGCGCCTGGGGATCGATATCCACCGCCACGGCCTGGGCGGCACCCAGCAGGCAGGCGGCGATGGCCAGAATCCCCGAGCCGCAGCCGAAATCGAGTACGCGCGCGCCGGCCGGCGGTTCGGCGGCCAGCCACTCCAGGCAGAGGGCCGTGGTGGGGTGATCACCGCTGCCGAACGCCAGACCCGGGTCGAGCAGCAGGTTGACGGCGGCGGGCTCCGGCGGGGCGCACCAGCTCGGGCAGATCCACAGGCGCCCGCCGCAGTGGCGGGGCCGGAAGTGCTCGCGCCAGAGGTCGTTCCAGGGGCGCTCCCCCAGTTCACTCCAGCGGGCTGCGGGCACCGGCCCCGGCAGCAGCGCGGCCGCGAGGTGCAGCCAGACTTGGGCGCGGTCGCAATCGCCGGCAAACAACCCGGTCAGGCAGACCTGCTCCCACAGCGGGGTTTCCCCCGGCGGCGGCTCGAGCACCGGGTTGTCGCCGGCATCGCTGAGTGTGACGGCCAGGGCGCCGGCCGCGAGCAGGGCGTCACTGTGACGTTCGGCGGCGGCGCCGGACACCATCAGGCTCAGTTGTTGCCAGCCTAGTCGGGAGTCGCTCACAGGCCCAGCTTCTTCTCCAGGTAGTGAATGTTCACGCCGCCGCGCCGGAAATCGCCATCCCGCACCAGATTACGGTGCAGGTCGGTGTTGGTCTTGATGCCTTCAATCACCAGCTCGTCGAGCGCGGTGCGCATGCGCGCCAGCGCGCTGGCGCGGTCGCGGCCATGGGTGATGATCTTGGCGATCAGGGAGTCGTAGAACGGCGGCACCCGGTAACCGTTGTAGAGATGCGAGTCCACCCGCACGCCGTTGCCGCCCGGCGGGTGATAGGCGGTCACGGTGCCGGGGCTGGGCAGAAACGTGGTCGCGTCTTCGGCATTGATGCGACACTCGAACGCGTGACCGCGAAACACCACGTCTTCCTGGGTGAAGCTCAGGGACTCGCCGCCGGCGATCAGCAGTTGTTCGCGGACGATGTCGATGCCGGTGATCATCTCTGTGACGGGATGCTCGACCTGGACCCGGGTGTTCATTTCGATGAAATAAAAGTTGCCGTTTTCGTACAGAAATTCGAAGGTGCCGGCGCCCCGGTAGCCGATATCGATACAGGCTTTGACACAGGCATCCAGGACGCGCTGGCGGGCGGCCTCGGGGATGTCCGGCGCCGGTGCTTCCTCGAGAACTTTCTGGTGGCGGCGCTGCAGCGAGCAGTCGCGGTCGCCCAGATGGACCGCATGGCCCTGGCCATCGGCGAGCACCTGGACTTCCACATGGCGCGGTTTTTCGAGGAATTTCTCGATGTAGACACGGCTGTCGCCGAAGGCGGACTGGGCTTCGCTGCGCGTCAGCGCCACCGCGTTCAGCAGGTGAGGCTCGGCGTGGACCACGCGCATGCCGCGACCACCGCCGCCGGCAGCGGCCTTGATGATGACTGGATAGCCCACGTCGCGCGCCACCGCAATGATCTCGGCCGGGTCTTCGCTGAGGGAGCCGTCCGAACCCGGTACCGTGGGCACCCCGGCGGCCTTCATGGCGGCGATGGCCGACACTTTGTCGCCCATCAACCGGATCACGGCGGGCGAGGGTCCGATGAAGGTGAATCCGCTGCGCTCCACCTGCTCGGCGAAGTTGGCGTTCTCCGCCAGGAAGCCGTAGCCGGGATGGACCGCGACCGCGCCGGTCACTTCCATGGCGCTGATGATGGAGGGGATGTTGAGGTAGCTGTCGACCGATGGATTCGGGCCGATACAGACGGATTCGTCGGCGAGGCGGACATGCTTCAGGTCGGCGTCCACCTTGGAATGCACCGCGACGGTCTTGATGTCGAGTTCCTTGCAGGCGCGCAGAATGCGCAGCGCGATCTCGCCCCGGTTGGCGATCAGGACTTTGCTCAGCATGAAGAGTAGGTTCCGCGGGCTAGAGAATGGTGATCAGGGGCTGGTCGTATTCCACCGGCGCGCCGTCCTCGGCGAGGATGGCGCCAATGATGCCGGCTTTGTCGGCTTCGATCTGGTTCATCATTTTCATCGCCTCGACGATGCAGAGCACATCGCCGACCTTGACGCTCTGGCCCACTTCCACGAAGGCCTTGGTGCCGGGCGCGGGCGACCGGTAGAAAGTGCCGACCATGGGTGAGGCCACCACATGGCCCGCCGGCGCCGGCACCGCGGATGCGGCAACGGCCGGCGCTGCGGATGTGGCCGCCGCGGGTGGCGGGGCAAAGGCCATCTGGGGTGCGGCATAGGTCGGCGGGCGATGGCGGCAGATGCGGACCGACTCCTCGCCCTCGCGGATCTCCAGTTCGTCGATGTTGGACTCTTCGAGCAACTCAATGAGCTTCTTGACCTTGCGTATATCCACGAACCCTCCGTTGCAGATGATGGCGGTTTAGGTGTTGATCATGATCTTCAGGCCGGGGCGCTGAGGCTGGCCAGCGCGGCTTGCAGCGCCAGTTCGTAGCCCAGTGCGCCGAGCCCGCAGACGACGCCGCTGGCAATGTCCGAGAAATAGGAGTGCTGGCGGAAGGCTTCACGCCGGTACACATTGGACAGATGGACTTCGATAAAGGGTATGGCTACGGCGAGCAGGGCATCCCGCAATGCCACGCTGGTGTGGGTGAAGGCCGCCGGATTGATCAGGATGCGGTCGACGCCCTCGCGGCCCGCCGCCTGCACCCGGTCGATCAGCTCGGCTTCGGAGTTACTTTGCAGGTGCGCGAAGTCGTGACCCGCCGCCGCGCACAGTTGGGCCAGGCGGGCGTTGATGTCCGCCAGCGTGGTCGCGCCGTACACGCCAGGCTCCCGGGTGCCGAGCAGATTGAGGTTGGGGCCGTGCAGCGCCAGTATGGTGGCCATGGGTTGGCTTCTAATGGAGGTCGTGACGCGGTGGAGCGGAAGTTTGCCTCAAGCCGGTTTTATTGTCCAGATGGCCGGCGAATTGGCAGACGTTAAACGCATATTCGCCACATGTTGGAAGCAGTTAACGGCTTTCGTCGGTAGCGGCCGTAACCCCTGGAGGTGCGCTCAGCGCGCTCAGCACGATGGTTTCGGTAAGCAGCTGCGGCAGCATGCGCGCGGGTTCCCCGGGCGGAAAATACAGGTAAAGCGGCACGCCGCTGCGGCCGTGGGCATTGAGCAGCGCGGTGATTTCCGGATCGTAGCGGGTCCAGTCGCCCTTCAGATAATGAATGCCGCGCTGCTTCAGGGTGGCGCGGAACCGATCCGACGCCAGCGCCATGCGCTCATTGGCCAGGCAGGTGATGCACCAGTCCGCCGTGAGATTGACGAACACCGGGACTCCGGCGTTGCGCAGGGCCTCGAGGCGCACCGCGCTATAGGGCTCCGTCAGGCGTTCCGCCGGAGCGCCGGCCGGCAGGGCCAACGGCAGGGCCAGTCCCGCACTCAGCACCACGGCGGCGCTGACCCGCCCCAGGGTGTGCTCGCTGCGGCCGGCGAGCCAGACCGCAAGCGCCGCCAGGAGCATGCCGAAGGCAGCGATCAGGGCGTGATCGATATCGGTCTGCCGCCCGAGCACCCAGAGCAGCCAGAGCACGGTCGCGTACAGGGGAAACGCGAGCAGTTGGCGAAAGGTCTCCATCCAGGGGCCGGGATGCGGCAGACGATCCAGCAACTGTGGCGCCCAGGAAAGCAGGAGAAAAGGCAGCGCCATGCCGAATCCGAGGGCGGCGAAAACCCCCACCGCAACGATGGCGGGCTGGGTCAGGGCGACCCCCAGCGCGGTGCCCATGAAGGGTGCGCTGCACGGGCTGGCAACTGCAGTGGCGAGGGCGCCCGTCAGAAATGATGCCCCCAGGCTGTTGCCGCGGGGCGTTGTTCGCAGGGCACGGCCGAGTCTGAGATGAAAGGATATCTGACCGCCAAATCCCATCGCCATCAGAAAAAACAGGTAAGCCAGCGCCGTCACGAAGCCGGGCGACTGCAACTGAAAGCCCCAACCGACGGCCTCCCCCGCGCGGCGCAGGGCCAGAAGCAGGATCGCGATGGCGACAAAGCTCAGCACCACACCGGCGGTGTAGGCGAGACCGTGCCCCGCGACGCGGTGGCGGTGGGCATGCGCCGTGGTGAGGCTCATCACCTTGATCGAGAGCACCGGAAATACGCAGGGCATGAGGTTGAGGATCAAGCCACCGAGGAGCGCAAAACCCAGCAGCGTCAACAGTCCCGGCGCGCTGGTGGGGACGGCGGCGCGAGCCGTGGGCGTCGGCGCGCTGGTCGTGGTGACGGCGCCGGTCGCGAAATCGACGGTGAAATACTGGGTGTGCGGGGGATAGCACAGGCCGGCATCGGCGCAGCCCTGGGACGTCACGCTCAGGCTGACTCCGGGTGGTGGCGGCTGGAGAAAATCGACGCTGACCAGCGTGCGGTCGTAGAACACCTCGAGATTCTTGCCGTAGTAATCATCGTAGATCTCGCGGCCTTTGCCCGTGTGGATCGCCGTCGGAATCACACCGCCCGCGGTGTCCCGGACCTGCACGGCAAAGTGGTCCTTATAAAGAAAGTAGCCCGGCGCGATGGTCCATTCGAGCAAAGCCTTGCCGGCATCGAGCCTGACCTCGAGCTGATAGGCTTGTTCAACCGGGAGAAATTGCTGATCGGCCTGGAGCAGGTTCGAGTTGTTGCCCGCGGACGCAAAGGGGTCGGTGGCCATGGCGGGACCCGAACCCAGGATCAGCAGCAACCAGTACAGAGCAAAACTGCGGTATCGCGGCATGGACTGGTCTGCGGTTGGGGCGGCCCGGCTTCAACCAGACCGCAGGAGCTTGGTTTCAAGGCCGGGTATTGTGTCGTATTCTGGGCATTGCCGCAGCCGCGGGGCCGATTCTCATCACGGCCAACTCTCACAACCGCCCACTCTCACAACGGATAGTACGACCATGGCGATCAAAGATTGGGTGCGGAATTCGCGCGGAAACACCACCGGGGCGACCACCGCGCCGCGCAGTCGTGGTACTGGCGTCTGGATGGTGGCGGCGGCCGTGCTGGTCACGATCCTGCTTGGGCTGTCCTGGTACTGGTCGCGGCAACCGCAACTGGCCCCGCTGCTGGCGGGCGCCGACCGCACCAGCGTCAGCGGCGCGCGGACCACGGCGACACTCATCGCCCTGGTGGATACGCTGCTCGACAAGCCAGGCGGCTATCTGACCAACGACATGCTGCCGCCCGGACTCTGGCTCGATAATATGCCGAACTGGGAGTTTGGTGTTGTCGTGCAGGTGCGCGACGCGGCGAAAGCATTTCGCGAGGCGTTCAGCCGCTCGCAATCCCAGTCGACGGAAGATCCGGATCTCGCCCTTGCCGAGCCCTTGCTGAATTACGATACCGATCGCTGGATTTTCCCGGCGACGGAAAGTGAGTACCGCAAAGGTCGTGATCATCTGGCGCGCTATTACGCGCGTCTGCTCGATGGCGATGAAAACAACGCGCACTTCTATGCCCGCGCCGATAATCTGCGCTACTGGCTGGGAACCGTGCAAAGCCGGCTCGGCAGCCTGTCCCAACGCCTGGGAGCCAGCGTCGGGCAGCGCCGGATCAGCATCAAATTGGGTGAAGGCGTGGATGCCGCCGCCGCGCAACCGGCGCCCGAACTGCTCAAACCATCCTGGTGGAAAGTCGACGATACGTTTTTCGAGGCGCGTGGCACGGCCTGGGCGCTGATCCAGTTGCTCAAGGCGGCGGAAGTGGATTTCGCGGACGTGCTGCAAAAGAAAAATGCCCAGGTCAGCCTGCGCCAGATCATCCGTGAACTGGAAGCGACGCAAAAGCCGCTGCGTTCACCCGTTATTTTGAACGGTAACGGCTTTGGCTTCCTCGCCAATCACTCGATCACCATGGCGTCCTACATCGGCCGCGCGAACGCGGCATTGATCGATTTGCGGGAACTGCTCGCGCAGGGATGAAACCGAGGCCACATCCGCGGCTGCTGGCCGGACGCCTTGTGACGCACTGCGAGTTTACGACCGGGTGCGTGGAGACGATGTAGTCGCAGGCGCATACTGCTCGACCAGGACGTGGATTCAAGGCGGAACCGACCAACCATGGCAGTCTTCGGCCCTTCAGCCGTCACCGGGACTTCCACGGACGGGTTTTGGGGCGGCGAGGGATTTGATCTTCCCACGCTGGTGCTCAACCAGCAGCAGACCGGGATCGCGGTGCTGGATTCCCTGTGCAGGATCATTTTCTGGAATCACTGGATGGTCGACTGGACTGGCGTCCCGGCGACCCAGGCACTGAACGCCACTTTCGATGACCTGTTTCCCGACCTGGCTGCGAGTGAATTGCTCGACGCTCTGGCACGGGTGGCTGACAGCGGAGTCGGAATCCACTGGTCGCAACACCTCGATCCGGAGCGGCTCGACCGTGTCGAGACCGCCATGACGCCTGGCGATCGGGCGCTGCCGCCCTTTCGACTCGCGATATCCCCCGTACCCCTGCCGGACGGCAGGGGCACCCTGCTGGAGGTGGTGGAAGCGCCATTTCAGCCCGCTGTCCTGCAGTTGCGCGGTGCCGGCCTGGATGAGACCTCCCACCGTACCGCGGTGTACCTGGACGAGCAACGCGCTGGTGTGATCGAGATGGACGCCCGCGGATGCATTCAGTCCGTCAATGGCGCCTTCGGCGCGATCACCGGTTTCGCTCCCGAGCTTCTGGTCGGGGCGCCGGCGCGGCTCGTGTTTCCCGCGCTTGGCCGTCGCGCCGGCGCCGACGTGCGCGCGCGGTTGCTGGGCGAGGTCAATCCCCGGGGCCGCTTGCAGGCGGTCACCGCAACCGGTGATCTCCGTTGGCTGGACGTATCACCCTGCACGCCGCTCGACTCGCCGGGCGGCTTGGTATTGCTCTGTCGTGACGACACCGGGCGTCTGGCGGAGCGCCGGGAGCTGCAACTCAAGGCCGAGCTGGTCGCGGCACTGTTCGGCCAGGTCGCCGACGGGGCACTGCTGGTGGATCAGCGCGGGTGCGTCGAGCGGGTGAACGCGCCCGGACTCGAATTATTGGGCCTTGATTTCGACCGGACCGTTGGTCGCAGTATCGACGACCTGGTCGGGTTCGTGGACCCGGAGACCAACGCACCTGTGCTGGAGTTGCGGGCGGCCCTGGCGCGCGGGACGGCGCTGGCGATACCCGCGGGTACCGCCCTGCGTCGCAGCGATGGCAGCCGTATTCAGGTGGCGGCAACACTGACTCCCCTGCGGGATCAGGACAACGAACTGGTCGGCGGGTTACTGATATTCCGGGCCTGCACGGAAGCGCCCCAGATTTCCCGGCGGCTCGCGTGGCAGGCGGAACATGATGCGCTCACCGGATTGAGCAACAGGTCCGCTCTGGCCAGGGCGATTGGACAGCGGTTGGAGCAAATCAGCGACGGCGATCCGGTGGCCGTGTTGCTTTATATCGATGTCACGAATTTTTCGCTGGTCAACGATACCTGCGGCCATGCGGCGGGCGACCTCCTGCTGCAACGGGTGGCCCGGCTGCTGGAGCAGCATGCCGGGCCTGGAGAAATGCTGGCGCGGATCGGCAATGACGAGTTCGCGCTGCTGCTGCAACGGCCGGATGCCGCCGCCGGCTGCGCGGTCGCCGAAGCCGTGCTGGCGGACTTCAAGGCGTTTTCCTTTCCGTGGGGGGAGCGACGCATCAAGATGGGGGTCAATATCGGCGTCGAGGTGATCGACGGTCGGTCCGGTTCCGATATCGACATTCTGGTGGCGGCGGCGGCAAGCTGTGCCAAGGCCAAGGAAATGGGCCGCAACCGGATGCATTTCGCGGTAGCTGGCGGCCGCGCCGGGCGTGGCGACGGTCTGGATGCCTGGGTACCCAGGATCAGCGCGGCACTGGACGAAAGCCGCCTCCGCTTGTTGTTCCAGCCGATTGTTGACCTGCGTTCCGACGCGGAACCCGGCGTGCGGCATTGCGAAGCCCTGGTCCGGATCATCGGTCCCAACGGTGAGCTGATCTCTCCCCAAGGCTTCATTCCGGCGGCGGAGCGCTACGGCCTCATCGAGGATATCGACCGCTGGGTGGTCGCGGAAGCGGTGCGGGTGCTGCAGGGGTTGCCTCGCGCCCAGCGCGATGGCTTCAGGCTCTCGGTCAATCTGTCGGGTGCCACCATCAGTGACGAATCCAGCGCCGCTTACATTCTGGAGCTGCTGAATCGTTCCGGCGTCGATCCGCGCCGCCTGCAGTTCGAGATCACGGAAACCACGGCCATTCGCCAGTTCGATCGCGCGCTGAACCTGATTCACCGGCTGCGCGCCCACGGCTGTTATTTTGCCCTCGACGATTTCGGCAGCGGCCTGTCGTCATTGCGCTATCTTCAGGAAATCCCGGTGGATTACCTCAAGATCGACGGTGCCTTCATCCGCAAAATGGAATTGAGCGATGTGGATTTCACCATGGTGAGCACCGTCAATCATCTGGCGCACATCATGGGTATTGCGACCATCGCCGAAAGCGTCGAGAACGCCCTGCAGCTGTCGATGCTGCGCGATCTGGGTGTCGACTACGCCCAGGGGTTCTTCATCGCCATGCCGCAGCCGCTGGAAAGCATCCTGATTTGATTCTCAGCCAGGCGTTGTGGCGAGGAACTGCGCCACCAGCCGGGCGTACTGTGCCGGCGCCAGCCGCGGTCCGTACTGGGCTACCACGGCGGCGGCGGCGAGGTTGGCAAAGCGCCCCGCCGCGACATGATCGAAACCCTGGGTCAGCCCGTAAAGAAACGCCCCGGCGAACATGTCCCCCGCGCCATTGGTATCGACCGCAGTCGCCGGTGTGGCGGGAATCTGATGCAGCTGGTGGCCGTCGAACACCAGGGCACCGCGTGCGCCCAGGGTAATCGCAAAAGCCACGGCGTCGGCGCGCAGGCGCTCGGCGGCGGTTTCCACATCGTGGGCGCCGGTCCAGGAGCGCGCTTCATCGCTGTTGCAGAACAACAGGTCCACGCGCCCGCCGGCCATGGCGCGCAGTTCCTCCCGGAAGTGGGCCACGATGCCCGGATCGGACAGGCTGAGCGCGACCAGCGTGCCGTGCTGGCGGGCCAGCTCGCGGGCGCGGATCGCCGCCGCGCGACCGCTCGGCGAAGCGGCCAGGTAACCTTCGATGTAGAGCCAAGTGGCGGCGGCGAGCGCCTCCGGATGGAGATTTTCCGGCGCCAGTGACGCGCTGATGCCAAGAAAGGTGTTCATCGTGCGCTCGGCATCCGGTGTGATCAGCACCAGGCATTTGCCGGTGGTGCCGGGCGGGAGCCCGGTGGTGCCGTTGTGGGCGACCCCCGCCGCCGCCAGGTCGTGCAGGTAAAAATGACCGTTATCGTCGTCGGCGACCCGGCACGCGTAGTACCCGCGGCCGCCGAAACAGCTCACCGCGATCACGGTGTTGGCGCCCGAGCCGCCACTCGCCCGGCGCGCCAGGGTCAGGTGGTCGCCGAATACCTCCAGCAGCTGGTTCTGGCGCGGTTCATCGACCAGGGTCATGACACCTTTCTCGATCCCGTGGATGCGGAGTTCGGCGTCGGTCACCCGCAGTTCGGTATCCACCAGAGCGGCGCCCAGGCCGTAAACATCGAAACGCTGCATGATCGTGGAGCCCGGTCGGTCAAAGCGGCTATTATCCACGCCCGTGCCCGCGGACCAAGTGGCCGACGGGCTTGAGACAGCGTCTGTCTCCACACAAACTGTATACGGGAGACACCAGTGGCACGCAGGCGGCAACGCAAATCGCGCACCCGGAAGCCGCCGCGCCGCCGTCCATGGGCGGTGGTCCGGGTTGTGCTCGGCGCGTTATTGGTGCCCGTGCTGATCGCGGCCGGGCTCGGCGTCATTGCGCTCGATACCATGGTGAAGGCAAAGTTTTCCGGCGCCAAATGGGCGTTGCCGGCGCATGTCTACGGGCGCCCGCTGGAGCTGTACGCGGGCCAGCCCCTGGCGCGCGCGGCGCTGCTGCGTGAGCTGGATGGCCTCGGCTATCGCAAGGCGGCGCAAGCGGAGCACCCGGGGCAGTTCAGGATCAGCGGCAATAGCCTCGATATCCATGTGCGCGCGTTTCGTTTTCCCGATGGCGAACAGCCGGCGCAGCGCGCGCGTGTTAGCCTCGACGCAACCGGGATCGCCGCCATCAACGGCAGCGGCGGCGCCGCGCTGCCGCTGCTGCGCCTGGAGCCGGTGCGCATCGGCGGCATCTATCCGGAACATGCGGAGGATCGCGTGCTGTTGCGGCTCGCGGAGTTGCCGCCCTATCTGGCCGATGCCCTGATTGCGACCGAGGACCGGGATTTCTACCGCCACCATGGTGTCTCCCCGCGCGCCATCCTGCGCGCAATCTGGGCCAATCTGCGCGCCGGTGGCATCGCTCAGGGCGGCAGCACCCTCACCCAGCAGCTGGTGAAAAACCTGTACCTGTCACAGAACCGTACCCTGGCCCGCAAGGTCATGGAGGCTGTGATGGCGGTGCTCCTCGAACTGCATTACAGCAAGCAGGAGATCCTCGAGGCGTACCTCAACGAGATCCATCTGGGTCAGGCCGGGGATCGGGCCATTCACGGCTTCGGCCTGGCCAGCGAGTTTTATTTCCGTCAGCCGCTCGCTGAACTTGAACTTCACCAGGTGGCGCTGTTGGTAGCGCTCGCCAAGGGCGCGACCTATTACAATCCGCGCCGGCACCCCGAGCGGGCGTTGGAGCGCCGCAACCTGGTGCTGGCACAGTTGGCGGAAGAGGGCGTTATCGACGCGGAGCGCGCGCGCGTCGCCGCCCAACAGCCGCTGGATGTCACGGAAGCCCCGGGCGGCATCAATCAATACCCGGATTACATGGATCTGGTACGGCGCAGCTTGCAGGCGGATTACAACGCCACCGACCTCACGGCGACCGGCTTGCGCATCTTCACCTATTTCAATCCCCAGGCGCAGCGTCAGGTGGAAGTCGCCATTGCCGACACCCTCCGCCGCATTGAAGCAGAGCGCAGGCTGACTCCCGGACAAATCCAGGCGGCGGCAGTGGTAGTGGGTGTCGGTACCGGCGAAGTGCTGGCTCTCGCCGGCAGTCGCTCCGGCCAGGTGGTGGGCTTCAATCGCGCCCTCGACGCCCGCCGTACCATTGGCTCGACCGCCAAGCCCGCCGTCTATCTGGCCGCGCTGGAGCAGCCGGAACGCTATACCCTGGGCACCCTGGTGGATGATGCGCCATTCTCCATTGTCTCCGGGGGCAAGCCATGGAGCCCCGAGAATTTCGATCACACCAGCCACGGACCGGTGCCGCTCTACGTCGCCCTGAGCCGCTCCTACAACCAGGCCACGGCACGGCTGGGTCTCCAGGTGGGCGTGGATCGCGTCGCCGATGTGGTGCGGCGACTGGGTTACGAAGGTCCGCTGGTCAAAGTACCGGCGCTGCTGCTGGGGGGAATTTCGATGACGCCCTTCGAACTGGCCGGCATGTATCACACGATCGCCGCCGATGGTTTTCACACCGACCTGCGGGCCATCGCCTCGGTCAGCGGCGCCGATCGGGAGATCCTGAGACGGTATCCGTTCGCCGTCGAGCAGCGCTTTGCGGCGGCGCCGATGCATTTGCTGCACTACGCCTTGCGCCAGGTGATGACCGAGGGCACCGGCGCCAACGCCTACCGGCAGTTGCCGGCGGGCCTGACGGTGGCGGGCAAGACGGGCACGTCGAACGATCAGCGCGACAGCTGGTTCGCGGGGTTCAGCGGCAACTACCTGGCGGTGGTGTGGCTGGGGCGCGACGACAACAGCCCAATGCCCTTGTCCGGTGCTTCCGGGGCGCTGCGGGTGTGGAGCGCCATCATGGCCGGGCTCGACAATCGCTCGCTGCCGGACGCCCGTCCCGAGGGGGTGACCTACGCCTGGTACGATCCCCTCACCGGCGCAGGGAGCGGCGCGGGTTGCGCCAATGCCCGTCAACTGCCCTACATCAGCGGCTCCGAACCGGAAGGTCGCAGTTGCCTGAGTGAGGTTCCCGGGCAGATGCTGGACCGGGTGCGCGGCTGGCTGGGGATCGACTGATGAGCAGTGGCACAAACGCCCGGCATTACGGGGGTACAACGGGGCGCGCGGCATTGATATCGCTGCGCGGCGCGGCGCGGAACCTGAAGATACTGGGTGGCCTGAGCGCCTTGCTGGTGCTGGCAGCCTGCGCGCCCATGCAATCCCAACCGCCGGCGCCAGTCGTTGTCCCGTCGCCCCCCAAAACCGGCCCTGCCGCGCCGCCCGCTCCCACCACGCCCGCGCCCGCCCCGGAAGTGCGGCCGGCGCCCAGGCCAGCGCCTCCATTGCCGCCCCGGGTTATCCCGCCGCCGGTCGCGCCCGATGCGGTTTCCGCGCTGCTTCAGCAGGCCAGCAGCGAGGCACAGGCCGGCCACCAGGATGCCGCCATCGCCCTCGCCGAGCGGGCGCAACGGCTGGATCCGCGGGCGCCGGAAGTTTATCTGGTGCTCGGCCGCGCGCACCTGGCACGTGGCCAGCCCGCAGAGGCGCGTCAGCTCGCCCTGAAGGGTCTCGCCCTTAGTGCCGGGGGCACCGAGACTCGGCAGGAGCTGGAAGCCCTGTTGAGGGATACGGGTTCCTGAGCCGGGGCGTTCAGAGGCTATGCCGGCGATAGACGACGCCACCGCCGTGGCGCACCCGCTCCAGGACATCGCTCGCTCCGGTCAGGGACTCGGTCCCGCCCAGCACGAGGTAGCCCCCAGGGCTCAGGCTCGCCGCCATCCGGGAGAGAATTGCGCTCTTGTGTTCGAGCGCAAAGTAGATCAAAACATTGCGGCAAAAAATCACATCGAAACGGCCCAGATGGGCATAGCTCTGCAGCAGGTTTAATGGTTTGAACTGGACGCTGTCGCGCAGCTCCGGGATCAGCTCCAAGCCGGTATCCCGGGGACGGAAATAGCGCTGTTTGTACTCGTCCGGCAGCCCGCGGCCGATGGCGAACTGGTCGTAATACCCCGCCCTGGCGAGGTCGAGCATGGTCACCGAGATATCGGTGCCGAGAATATCCGCATCGACGCCCAAACATCCGGGATTCGAGCGTCGGTATTCCTGCTGGACTATGGCGATCGAGTACGGCTCCTGGCCCGATGCACAAGCCGCCGACCAGATCCGCAGCCGCCCGCGCCGGCTTTTATAGAGCTCCGGAAATATCAGATCCCTGAGCGTTCTGAACGGATGTTCGTCGCGAAACCACGAGGTTTCGTTGGTGGTCATCGCCTCGACGATGCGGTTGCTAAGCGCCTGCGCGCCGCTGGATCGGAGCGCGGCCAACAGATCGCCAAAGCGCGCGAATCCAAATTCGGTCATGAGGCGACTCAGGCGACTGGCCACCAGGTACTGCTTGTTGTCGCCCAGAACAATGCCGCTCGCGCGCTCGAGAAACCCGCAGAAATCCCGATATTCCTCAGCCGCGATGGCGGTGTCCGACAGGGCGACTCGGGGCGCCGGTCCGCCAGCGGCGCGGGCGCGCAGAAGATCTGCCTTGGCCGCGTCGCTCACGGGATGACAGTGGCATGGAAAATTATGTGTGCGGGGTTCATCTGGCACATCTATTATCACTGTCCTGATCTATGACGATTACCCCACCGCCGGTCGCTGTCGGCAGCCGTGTCCCCTGCCGAAAAGCATTCACGCCCGGGCCAGCACGTGCCCGGCATCACTCATCTGTGAAACGCCATTCGCACCGTACAATCCGGGCGCTGGCGCTTGTCCGCGTACCACCGCCAGCGCCTGCTCGACACGTCGGCGGTAGCGTTCGATGGCGACGCCGTTGACCCGGTTGGCTTCCCGACAGCGATCAATCAGCTGTTCCAGCCGCTGCCACCGAGCCACCAGAACATCTCCGCCCGCGCGCTGAAGATGGCGCTGCGCTTCATCCCGGCCGGTGCTGGCCCCGCCGGTGCTGTCGAATAGCCCGCGGTACTCTAGGTGCAGTCGCTCGATATGTGTCAACACATCGACCTTGGCCGCGCTGACTTCAGCCAAAGCCGTTACATCGCCAGCCAACACCCGATATTCCTGCTCCAGAATCTCGGCCAAGCTCGCGGCCGCGGTCAGCTGCGCGCCAATCAAGTCATCGAGCCGCGCGCATTCCGGATGCGTAGAAACGTCAGAGTCAGTCATTCGGCACATGCGCCTCGAACTTCAGCAGGCCCCTCGCGACAGCGTCGGTGTCGATCTTGTAACTGCCATCCTGTATCGCCGCGCGTAGCTGCTCCACGCGTCGGCTATCGACCTCCGGCGCCGCACGCACCTGTGCTTCGAGCCGGCTGAGCTCCCGAGCGGCATCGGTCAGCTGCACGGTATCGCCCACCGGACTGGACGCGGCAGTTGCGGAAACAGGTGCTTCCGTCGCCGCCTTGGTGACTGCGGCAGCAGGACCGGTTTCCGTTCTGCCCGTACTCGAGCTGCCTAACCCTTTAATTTCAATGGACATCTGAATGCTCCGCATCCTTAAAGTACGCGGCTTTCCGACCTTACGGAGTGCAATGTCGGTTGGCTGCAATTGTTATAGCGACGGCATTCCCAAAAACTTTAGCCCGCAGCCACAACCCGGTATCGTCACACTCAAATCGACACTCGCACCACGCCCGCGGCGACGACTTCGCCTTCAACGACCCGCCGCGAGCGTTCATTACGTACCCGGATCCGCTGACCCAGCACCCCGTCAGCCAGCGCGCTTCCCGCGACACTCACTGCAAACCCTTCTGCGAACACGCGCAGGGTGACCTGCTCACCGCGCCGCACCAGCTTGGGGGACACGACCTGATTCACCCGCAAAATCTGTCCGGCTGAAAGCGGCTGTTTCGCCATCTTGCCGACCGCCGCCTCGGGCGTGTCAAAGTAGCCGTAGGACAAGCCGGCAAGGTCGCGCTGCACTATTTCCAGATCCTCGCGTTGAATCGGAGCGCCACGCGCCAGCGGCCGGGCGATCACTGCGACCGACCCGAATACCGCCACCCGTGCCGGAACATACAGAGTCCAGGGTCGCTCCCCGGCGCAGCGGACGCCCACCGACTGCGCTCCGGCAGCCGGGCGGTCGCCGTTTGCAAACGTCTCCAAGGGACTGCTGCACACCGGCAGCCGCAAACGCGGATCAAGGCGACCGAGCTCGACCTGGGCATCGGCCCGCTGCGCATCTGGAACCCTTTCCAGCAAATAGTCACGAACCCGAGCATTGATACTCGCGTGCGACTGGAAAACCGTCGACGGAACATCTTCCTCTATGCCGGCATGGCCGTCGCCACCGTAGCTGGCACAGCTCAATGCCATCAGACAGGCGACGCGCCGGGCCGTGCGGCGCGCCGGAAGATTGCAATGAAATCGCAGCATTGGCAGAGCGCGTCAACTTTTCCACAGACCCTTTCAGGACAGCAAGACATGTGCCAACTGCAAGAGGCAGCGGAATTAACCGGCGGTTGAAGCACATCGCGGAAATGGCCCGGTGCGCGGCGCGCAGCGACCGAACATATCCAGCAGATGGCGAGGGAGAGAGCACCGCGCAACGAAGCAGATGGGGGCCATAGCGGTTTTTCAACAGACCGTTTAAGAAATCGTCCCCGGTTGCCGCTAAGCACCTTGCCGAAGTGCAATCACGCCAAGGCACCCGAGAGTCGAATCATGGCGGATCTTTTGGAAAGTGTTAATCAGCGCACGCAACTGGCCGGCTATAATCGCGTCGAATTGCTGCTGTTCCGCCTCGGCGGTGATCAGTTGTTTGGCATCAATGTATTCAAGGTCACCGAGGTCACCCTGTGCCCAACGCTGGCCCGGGTGCCAAATTCCCATGAGGTCGTGCGCGGCATTGCGCAACTGCGCGGCAAAATAATTCCCATGCTGGATCTGGCGCATGCCGTCGGGGACGATCCGATAGCGGACATCTCCGCGTGCTACGCCATCATCACTGAATACAACCGCCATACCCAGGGCTTCCTGGTCTCGGGCGTGGACCGCATCGTTAACCTCCTGTGGGAGGACATGTCGCCCCCTCCTCCGGGATCGGCGCTCAACAGTTATCTCACCGCGGTAACGCGCGTCGACGATCAGCTCGTGCAAATTATCGACGTCGAAAAAGTCATGGCGCAGGTGCATGATCAAAACTTGGAGATCACCGATCAGGCTCGCGAGGCAAACCAGCGCCGGGAGAAGCGGCCGATCCTGGTCGTGGACGACTCAAGCGTCGCGCGCGGACAAATCCAGCGCACCGTAGCAGCCTGTCGGACTTGAAGGCGCGAGTCGCCTGCTGCGTTGTCGGGCGGCTATTTTTTGACCGCGCTGATCTCGGCAGAATTCACCCCGCCCGGCAAATAGGGACTCGCGGAGACTGAAAACGGACCTTTCCTTCGCTTTTCTCATCCGGTCAAGACCGCCATTCGCTTCAGGTTGAACGCCAGACACACCAAGCCCCATTCGGCACGGACGTTCTTGAGGCCCCGCACCAGGAATTGCCGGAAGCGCATTACCTGTTTGATGATGCCGAAGGTGGGTTCGACCGTACACTTGCGCAAGCCATAGGCGGCCTTGCCTTCGGGGGTCGCCAGGCGATGGCGCATCCAGTCCAAGGCGGTGGGGTTGTCGGGCATTACCGGTGGCGGTGCCAGCCGGCCAGCGAGCCAGCCCGAATGCGATTCGCGCTTCTGCGCGATCAGCGGCGTGATCCGGGCGGTTTGGCAGGCTTCGACGTTGGCCGCGCTGAAGTAGCCGGTGTCGGCGGCAAGCTGTATCGGCGTGTCGGGGTCCAGGCCGATCTGTTGCGGCAGCGCCCTGAGCGGTTCGAGCATCGGCGTGATCTGTTGCTTGTCGTTGGCGGCCTGCACGCAGTCGTAGGCCAGTATCAACAGCGAGGCGGCATCCACCGCGGCTTGGGCGTTGTAGCCCTGCACGAAGTCCGAACCCGCCGGCAGAATCCGCGATTCGGGGTCGGTGAGGTTGATCTGATCACGCTCCTGGGGACCGGTCTGCGGGGGCTGGGGGGCTTTGCCTTTGGGCTTCTTGCCCTGCTGACACTGGGCTTCACGCGCTTGGACCTTGGCTTCGTATTCCGCCTGCGCCGGGGCATCCCGCTCGGCGGCAACCCGGGCCTCAATGTCGGCCTTGGCCTTTCGGATCGCGTCGAGCCGATCCTCCCGGCGCTGCAGTTCCGCCGGCAACGACAGATCGTCCGGCAGGCTTTCCGCCGCGGCGGCGCGGCGCTTCAGTTCCGCGATCTCGGCCTCGATCTGCGCCTCCAGCTTCTGCGCATGGCCATACGACAGCGCCGAGTGCTTCGAGGCATTGGCCTTGATCCGGGTGCCGTCCAGGCTCACCACCCCGAACTTCACCAGCTTCATCCCGGCCGCGATCCGCAGCACCTGCCGGAACGCCGATTCGATGTCGTCCCAGAACAACTTGCGGAAGGTGTTGATCGTGTCGTGATCGGGATGGGTGTTGGCGGCCACATAGCGGAACGCCACCGAATCATACGTCGCCCGCTCGATCGCACGGCTCGAATACACGCCCGTGGCATAACCGTAGATCAACAGACTCAGCAGCATCGACGGGTGATACGGCGCGGAGCCCCGACCGGCATAGGCCGACTCCAGACGCGACAGGTCCAGCTGGTTCACCACGTCGACGACAAACCGCGCCAGATGACCAGCCGGCAGCCATTCCTGCACCGACGGCGGGAACAGAAAGTCCGTGTCGCGATCTACCGGGATGAATCGGGTTGCCATCCAAGCTCCTAAACCTTCGTTGAATCAGCATCTTATAACGCAATATCGACGCCGGAATCAAGGCCGGGGCGAAGCGAAAGCCCGACAGACTGCTAGAGCAAATCGGGTTGCGCAGCGTACAAGCCAACAATGGCAAGGAAGCGCTTGATCTGCTGGAGAAGTGGGCTGCTGAAGGTCCGCTCGCCGAACGCATCAGCATGATCATCTCGGATATCGAAATGCCGGAGATGGACGGCTATACCCTGACCACCGAGATCCGGCGCAATCCCGCCCTGGCGAAGCTTTATGTGCTACTTCACACCTCGCTGTCCGGAGTGTTCAACAATACCCTGGTGGACAAGGTGGGGGCCAATCACTTCATCGCCAAATTCAATCCCGATGATCTGGCGGCAGCCATCAGCGAGGCACTCGATCAAGTCGGAACCAACCCCGCGACCTCGATCGTATGACAGGGATTCGGGGCGCCGTGCATTACGCGAGTTCCGTGCCCTGAAGGACGCATGTACCCCCTATTTCTGGATCAACAATTGCGGGGCAAATAAGACCCGGTTGCGACCACTTCGTTTGGCGTCGCGCAGCGCCGCGTCCGCGCGCTCGAGCATCTGCTGTGGATCGTCCCCCGGCGCGCGGCTCGTCACGCCAAGACTCAGGGTAATGACGATCTCGTCCTCCTCAAGTGGGTGGCGCAACTTGGCCACCGCAACACGAATTTTTTCGGCCAAATGGAGTGCGCCCTCGCGATCAGTGTTGCTCAACAGCAACACAAATTCTTCGCCACCGTAGCGAAACAACAGGTCGCTGCTCCGCATGCCGCCCCTTACGCAACCCACAACTCCCTGGATCACCTGATCCCCAATCATGTGACCATAACGCGTATTGACCTCCTTGAAGCAGTCGATGTCCAGCATGACGAGCGACAGCGGAAAACCGTGACGGTCGGCAAGGGTGATTTCTCGCAACAGGGCGATGTCCAGCGCACGACGGTTGAACGCGCCGGTCAGATAGTCGAGGGAGGATGCGTCGACTGCCGCTCGGTACTTCAGCGCGTTACGCAACGGGTAAAGCAGGCTTGAGAGTCTGGTCTCGATCAGCGCGAGCTCCGCTTCGGCAAACCGTCGGCGCCGGAAAAATTTAAGTTCTCCCAGATCTTCCCCCTCGATGCGCAACCGGTAACTGCATGTATTGGCTGCGCTCTCGCCGAGGGGGCACTCCAGACCGCGCTCGGTGTGCCAATAGCGCAGCCCGTCATGTGCAACGTCTTTGCGGACCTCCGCTCCGAACAGGGCTACCAGCGCGTCCAGCTCGAGCATGCTCTGCAAGGCGTGAGTGAGCATCAACTCACGTTGGGCCGCTCCCGAGGCGGGCGCGGGACGGTGTCGCATTGAAGGGGTGACCGGGCTCATTACGCTATTGACTCCCATGACGGGGTTCCGTTTTTCGCATGTTGGCCAAGCACCAGCGAAATTCGTGCCAAATGCAAAAACATTCCGGGACGCATATAAAGTCTTATTTCACGGCTACGTTATCACCTCAATCGGGTTTCGGGGCCGCATTTACGCCATTTTTTTGTCGCGGTGCCTCGCGACCCGCGTCCGGGGTCGAATTCCCGACGCGGCCAGGCCGTGCTCCGGTTCAATTCGAACGGCAACATCCTGTCGCGGCCCGTTCAGAGCGCCGGTAGCGCCTCCCCCAGCCAGCGCGCGATGCGTTCCGCCCACACCATCTGGCCGGCGGTGTCCGCGATCAGATCCTGACGAATCTCCAGTTCGACATGGGCGATGCCCCGCTGCTCACCGTGGACGGGAATCCCGTAGTCGGTGGCATCGGAAACCGCATAGGGCTGGTTGTCGCCTACCACCAGACCGGGTTCGCGCCGGGCGCTGGCCAGCAGCAGATGCCCGAGACGGGCATCGCGCTGATAGAGAACCCCGCAGTGCCAGGGCCGCGCTACACCGAGAAACACCGGTGTGAAGCTGTGCAGTGCCACCAGCACCGTCGGTCGTCCGGACGCCGCGCGCGCATCCAGCTCGGCGTGGATCCGGTCGTGGTAGGGATGGAAAATGGCGGCCGCGCGGGCTTCCGCCTCCACGGCGGAAAGCCCGGCATTGCCCGGGATGGGTGTGCGCTCACTCTCGGCAACAATGGACTGCGGCGTGCCCGGCGCGCGGTTGCAGTCGATCACCAGCCGCGAGTACGCCTGCAGAATCGCAAAGGCATCGAGCCGCGCGGCAAGTTGCTCCGCGAGCCCCGCGACGCCGATATCCCAGGCGATATGCCGGTCGAGGTCGGCGGCAGCAAGGCCGAGGGATGCCAGTGCGCCGGGAATCGCACGGCCCGCGTGGTCGGCGGTGATGACATAAGGCGCCGCCCCTTCGGGGCGACACAAGCGGTAAACCGCCGGATCGGCGGCGCCGAGGAGTGGGGCGCGAAGGTTCACGGCGCTGCGCGGATCAGCTTTTCTGAACCGGCGGCGGGCCATTTTCTCCAGCATAGAGTCCGGCAAATTCTTGCCGCAGCACATGCTTCTTCACCTTGCCGGTGGCGGTCATCGGCAGTTCGTCCAACACCACTATTTTTTTCGGCACCTCGAAACCACCCAGCTCGTGCTTGCAGTGCTCGATCACGGCCTTTTCGTCGACCTGGGCACCGGGTTTGGCCGCAACCACCGCGGTAACCGCTTCGCCCCAGTAGTCGTGGGGCAGGCCGATGACGCCGACATTGGCGACGCCCTCGCAGGCGAGCACCGTGCGTTCCACCTTCACCGAGGAGACGTTCTCGCCGCCGGACTTGACGATATCCTTTTTGCGATCCACGAAGCAGAACTGGTTGTCGTCGTCGCGATAGCCGATGTCGCCGGAGTGATGCCAGCCGTGGGCGCGCGCCTCGGCGGTGGCCTCCTCGTTGCGGAAGTAGCCCAGCATGACCTGGGGACTGCGCCAGACGATCTCGCCGATCTCGCCCGGCGGCAGCAGGTTGCCCTGGTCGTCCATCACCGCCTGGTCGGTGAGCAGCGAGCCATCGCCCCAGATATTGCCTTCCTTGACCTCCGCCCAGCCGGCATCGACCACGGTCGCAACGGCGGCGATCTCGGTCTGCCCGGAGCCGGTGGTGAACGCGCAGCCGAACGCCGTCTTGAGCCGCTCCAGCGTCGGGGCATCCATGGGCGCCATGCCGTACATGCCGAGCTTGAGGCTGGAATAATCGTGGCTCGGCGAGTTCCGGCGACGCCAGCATGGCGCGCCACATGAGCGGCAGCAGGATGGCGAATTCGAGTTTTTCGGATTCAATCAGGCGCAGCAGGGCGCCGGGATCAAAGCCGTTCTGCAACACCGTCTTGCCGCCCATGTGGGTGGCCGTCAGGGAGAACATTTCCGCGGTGATATGAAACAGCGGCAGCACCGCCGCATGGCTGGTGCTGTCCTTGTTGGAGCCGATGCTCAGCACCGCGTTCAGGCTCGACAGAAACAGGTTCTTGTGGGACAGCATCACGCCCTTGGGACGCGCCGTGGTGCCGCTGGTGTACATGATCTGGGCGAGGTCGTCGTCCTGGATGATGATGTCCGCCACCTCGGTCGCCGGCTGCCCGGCCATAAACTCCGCAAAAGCCGGGTGTTTCGCCGTGCCGGCGCCGGCGAGTGTGCCCAGCACCAGATCGCCGAGACCCGCGGTGACGCTGTCCACCAGGGCATGGAGACGGGCATCGGCAAACACGGCGCGGGCGCCGGAGTGCTGGATGTTGTAGGCGACATCGTCCGGGTTTTGCAGGAAGTTGACCGGCACCGCGACAAAGCCGCCCTTGAAGCAACCCCACAGGCAGGTCAGGAATTCGCTGGTATTGCCGCCGAGAATGGCGACCCGGTCGCCCTGGCGGATACCCCGCGCGCGCAGCCCGTGGACCAGACGGTTCACGCGATCATTGAGCTCGCGAAAACTCAGCGCCACGCGCCGGCCATCGACAAATTCGACCACCGCCTCGCGGGTGCCGCGATCCGTGGCGCGACGGCGCAGGCAGTCGCCCATGGCGATGCGGCGGATCAGGTTGAGTTCGAGTTCGCTTGCCATTTTCAATTACCCCTGCACGTCGTTACTGGATCGGATGTGGCGAAAGCATATCGATCGACGCTTGGCTCACCGCGCCGCCGTGTTCCAGCCATTGCGCGCATTCCGGCGTCAGCGTACGCGCGATGGCGGCGTCGCATTCCTTCAGCTCGGCAGCGCTGAGCACACCCTTCCAGCGGCCATTGGTGCCCTTGTGGATAAAGGATTGGGCGCCGCCGGCAAAGATCTTGTTGACGCCCGGGAGCAACGTCTCGGCATTGGCTTTCATGGTTTCGAAGCTCGCCTGCTCGACCAGGCTTGGCCACAGCGCCTCTGGCACGCTGATGTCCAGGAAAGCAGCCAGCTTGCGCATCTCGCCTTCCAGATCCCGGCTCAGGTCGTCGAAGTGGACCAGGTAGATATTCGGCAGGTGGCGGTAGTCCCACCAGCTCTGGATGAAATGCAGGTGCGACCAGAACGGGTAGCCGTCGCTCTCCCAGGGAAAATTTCCCTTGTTGATCCAATCGTGCCACAGCGCGTGAAGATCGGGATACAGCGGCGGAAAAGGCTCGCCGACACGCCCGGGCGTGTTGTTGAGCGCATCGATGAACGGCTGGGTGTAGTTCGAGGTGTGGTTCCACAGCGACATGAAGACGTCGCGAACGTCGCGGCCGACCACGATGTACTTCATCTGCGGATGGTAGGTCAGGCCGTCGAGGGCGGTATGGGTTTTCATGAAGCGCCGGTGCGTCTGCGCCTCCAGACCGGCGACCACTTTTTCCAGCGGCACGATGCGCATGTCGACCCAGGCGGAAATGTCGTGAAAGGACTGCGCGGGTGGCTGATCCTGAAAGATCAACAGCGCGACGATACGCTGCATCCAGGTGGTGCCGCTCTTCATCGAGGTGCAGACGAGGATATCGTCGTCGCGAATCTTGATGCTGTCCCAGCGGGTGCGGTCGAAGTGATGAAACCGATAGGTGTGCGTGCGCCGGGGTAAGGCTGTGGTCATGGTCTCCCGCCTGTAGCAGATGGTTGTTATCGTCCCGGCGTGCCAGGGCAAGTTATTGACGGAATTAGACCAGTATTATCCATGGCCGACAAATGGCCGCCTCACGCTCAAACAGATCCGTGCCGAAACAATTGAGGTGAAGATCCGGAGCCGATCTGTTAGAGTGCGCGCGGCTCAGACGCACTTCGGTCGGCGTTGTCCTCGCGGTACCCCTTCTGGTTATCCTCGACTTCATATTTACGAGACTGTCTCGCGACCGACACCGGGCACCAGGCCCGGGACGCACAGTTTCCGGAACTCCACATGTCATTTGATTCTCTCGGCCTCTCGGCCGAATTGCTCCGTGCCGTGGCCGAACAGGGCTACAGCGATCCTACCCCGGTTCAGCGTCAGGCGATCCCGGTCATTCTCGAAGGCCGCGACATTCTCGCCGGCGCCCAGACCGGTACCGGCAAGACCGCCGGCTTTACCCTGCCGCTGCTACAGCGCCTGAGCGCAGAAAAGCCCGCCGGCAGTGGCCGCCCGGTGCGCGCCCTGATTCTCACCCCCACGCGGGAACTGGCGGCCCAGGTCGGCGCCAGCGTGAAAGACTACGGTCGCCACCTGCCGCTGCGCTCGACGGTCGTCTTCGGCGGCGTCGGGATCAACCCGCAGATTTCCGAGCTGCGCCGCGGCGTGGACATCCTCATCGCCACCCCGGGCCGGCTGCTGGATCACGTGGGCCAGCGCACCGTCGATCTCTCCCGGGTGGAAATCCTGGTGCTGGACGAAGCCGATCGCATGCTCGATATGGGCTTCATCCACGATATCCGCAAGGTGCTGGCAGTGCTGCCAGCCAAGCGCCAGACCCTGCTGTTCTCCGCGACCTTCTCGGATGAAATCCGGACCCTGGCCGACAAACTGCTGAATTCGCCGGTGCCGATCGACGTCGCGCGCCGCAATACGGCGGTCGAATCGGTAACGCAGATGGTCTACCCGGTGGATCGGGTGCGCAAGCGCGAGCTGCTGTCCCACCTGATCAAGATCGAGGAGTGGAGCCAAGTGCTGGTATTCACCCGCACCAAGCACGGCGCCAACCGCCTGGCGCAACAACTGGAAGACGACGGCATCCAGTCGGCCGCGATTCACGGCAACAAAAGCCAGACCGCGCGCACCAAGGCGCTCGCCGATTTCAAACAGGGCAAGGTACGGGTGCTGGTCGCGACCGACATCGCCGCGCGCGGCATCGACATCGACCAGCTGCCCCATGTGGTCAACTACGAGCTGCCCAATGTGGCGGAAGACTATGTGCATCGCATCGGCCGCACCGGCCGCGCGGGCAATAGCGGCGAAGCGGTGTCCCTGGTGTGTGTCGACGAGACCGGCCTGTTGCAGGGCATCGAACGTCTGCTCAAGCGCCGCCTGCCGACACTGGTCATCCCGGAGTTCACGCCCGACCCCCGCATCGCGGCGGAGCCGATCATCAACGGGCGCAGCGCGAATGGACGCAACCAACGGCCGCCCCACCAGGCGCGTCCCAATCCGGGCGCACCACGCCAGGAAGGACGCCGCAAACCCGGCGCACGCACCCAGAGCAGCGGCCGCGCGCAAGGCGCGCGCGGCAACCGCTAACACGATATTTCACAAATGAAGAATCGGCACAGCCTTTAGACCTCGGTAAAATCAGCTTGCGAAGTAGATTTTCGAGGGGCTGTGCCGATGCCAAAGCGTATCGCAGACAAGTGGAATTTTGGACGTATCAAGCGCCGATGGATCACAGCCAATTTCGCGGGTGGCGCCCTCAGTTCCGACGACGGATTGATGTTGTTGCACCAGGTGGATCGCAAGATCGGCCTGTCAGCAGCGGCAGCCGCTGTTGTTCATGATCCGCGTCACCCTGACCTTGTCACGCATTCCCTGCGCAATCTCATTGCCCAGCGCTTGAATGCACTGGCCTGTGGCTATGAAGACCTCAACTACCCTGCGCAGTTGCGTACCGATCCGTTTATGCAGACGGCGACATCCCCCCATTTCAGTAGCAGAGCCATTTAGAGTCCGGGATTAGGGTAGCCGATCTCGGCTATCCGCTTGGCATAGGCGACGGGCGTCAGCCCGCCGAGTGCTTTCTTCGATCTTTCTTCGTTGTATTCCCGGCGCCACGGTTCGATCACCGCCCGGGCGTGCAGCAGGTTTGCGAACCAGTGTTCGTTGAGGCATTCGTCGCGCAACCGCCCGTTGAAGCTTTCAGTGTAGGCGTTCTGGTTTGGCTTGCCCGGCTCGATCAGGTACAGCCCCACGCCGTGGCCGGAGATCGCCCGCTCGACTTCGATCGCCACCGCCTCGTGGGTCGCGTCGGCCACGATCGTCAGACACTTGATCACGCGGCTCTCGGCGGTGCGGTCGCGGCTCGTAACGAAAGGCGCTTGCGCTCATGCGCACCACCACCAAGGCCCGACGTTCCATCAGGCCCCGCTCCACCAGTGACCGCACCAGCAGCCTGCGCGCCGGTGCGGTCACCACTTTATTTCGCAGTGCCTCGCGGGTCACCTCGTTTTCGAGCATCGCTTCCGCCAAAAGCTTCTTCAGCCTGGCGTTCTCCGTCTCCAGTTCGCGCAAGCGCTTGGCATCCGGCACGCTCATGCCGCCGAACTTGCTGCACCACAGGAAGTACGAGGCCTCACTGAAACCGTGCTTGCGGGGCCCTTCACCGCCACGCCGGCTTCCGCTTTGCCCAGGAAGCCAATGATCCGCTCGTCTGCAAATCGCTTCTTTACTTCCAATCTCCTGGTCAGATGGGATTGGAATCCAAATCGGCCCGCTACTCAAAACTGGAGGGACGCCGGGCGCCGATTGGTGAAAATTCAGCACTACTGTTGGTATGTCAGCATAGGCGAAAGCCTCATATTCCGCCTTTTTATATAAATATCAGTCTGTTAACTCATGGCATCCATCATGCACTGGCGTGGAGGCCCACGCCAAGCCCGCCCCGGCATTATCCGGGTTGATGCCTTTGTCCTGCTTTGCAGGTTGGCACGGCGGGCGCGAAGAGAGTGCTTCGCGATGGTGGGCTGTTTTAGAAACCTGCATCAGGAGTCACTGTTGAGAGCCAAGACCATCGTCTGTATCGGGGCGGGAGCCAGCGCCACACTGGTAGCCTACCATCTGGATCGCCTGGGTTTTCGGGGCCGTATCGTGTTGGCGGATCGCCATCCGGGCAACGGCCCGGCCTATGCGAGCTGCGACCATCGGCATGTGCTGAATGTGCCTGCGGGCAACATGGGTGCGGCGACCGATGATTCCGGGGGCTTTCTGCACTGGCTGAATCATCTGGGAATTGATCCACCGGTGGTCGCGGCCGATTTCGTCCCGCGCCAACTTTATGGGCTGTATCTCGACGCGCTGATTGAACCCTTGCGCGCTGACGGGCGGGTGATCCGCGTGCGTGTTGGAGTCTGTGGACTGACCCGCGAAGAAAAGTGCTGGCGGGTTGATCTGGAACGCGGCACCGCCATCCGGGCCGACGCTGTTATCCTCGCGATCGGCAATCTGCCGCCTCGGATGCTGCCCGGCGCCGAGCTCATCGATGAGCGCCTGGTGGTGAATGACCCCTGGCGATGTCGACTCGAAGACTTTATCAGGCCACACAGCCGGGTGTTGTTCGTCGGTACGGGACTGACCATGGTGGATGGCGTCCTGAGTCTGGCGCCGGCCGCTCGCAACGGCGTGCATCTGACTGCCCTGTCGCGCCATGGCCGTCTGCCCTTGCCTTGGGGTACCCAGGAATCGCTTGATGTTGATACATCGGACACGGCCCCGTCGCTGCGCAGCTTGCTGCGGCAACTGCGCCTGAGGGTGGCAGCGGGTGAATCCTGGCAGCGCGTGATGAACGGACTGCGGGTCAAGGCGCAGACCCTCTGGACGCATTTGTCGCCCGCGGACCAAGCGCGTTTCCTACGGCACGGGCGGCCATTTTGGGCGATCCATCGGCATCGCATTCCGGACCAGAACCACGAAGCGCTCCAGCAGTTACAGCAAGCGGGGCAACTCGAAATCCTGCCGGCGCGTCTGGAAAGATTGCGTCAGGTCGGCAATCGGGTCCGGGCGCGCTGGTGTCGTCGGGGGCAAGGTTCGCGCGAGGAAAGCTGGTTCGATCTGGTGGTCAACGCGACCGGTCCCGAGGCCCACTATGAACGCAGTCACGACCCCCTGCTCCGTCAGTTGTTCGCGGCCGGCCATGTGCGTGCCCATCCGCTTGGCATGGGCCTTGACGCCACGCCTGCCGGCGCGTTACGCGGGGCAAACGGGGCAATTTCCCCTGGACTCCATAGCCTGGGCGCGCCCATGCAAGGCATCCTCTTGGAATGCACTGCAATCCCGGACATCCGTCGGGCTGCCGAGCGGCTGGCCGGCGCATTGTGGCAAGACTTGCAGGCCTCAAACGCGCGGACGAGGTAACCACCTTCACAGATTTATTTACACCCTCTGCTTCAGGGCGTCCCGCTCATTGCAGCATCGGGTCATGCAACTAAATCCCTTTGGCCTTCTCTGAAAATTAATTTAAGTATCTGATTCTTTAAATCCTGAAATTCGAATGTGCTTCGTGAGCGTGGTCGTAAAAACTCGACATGAAAAACCTCCTTGATTTGACCGGGGCGCGGCTCAAGTACAATAATTCGATCCGCCAGGAAGATAGCTTCTTCTATATCATGAGTAACCAATACTGTTGTTAGGCGGTCCCGATCCCATATTTTTGCCAACTCATGCTGTAATTGAAGCTTTGTGAAGGCGTCAAGTGCACCAAAAGGTTCATCCAGTAGCAATAAATCCGGCGATCCAACTAACGCTCTTGCAATTGCCGCTCGCTGTGCCATTCCGCCTGACAATCTTGAAGGTAAGGTGTTACTGAACTTTTCCAGACCGACCAGCGCTAGTATATCTGCTATTCGTTTATCCTGCTTTTCCTTACCAAGGTTAGAGTGCTCAAGCCCTAACTGAATATTTTTATAAACGCTCATCCAGGGAAAGAGGCGATGATCTTGAAATACGACCCCTACGTCCCTGGGGCTACTATTCTGCTTGCTATTCGACCAGATAAGATGCCCAGTATCGGGCGCATCCAGCCCCATTAATAAACGAAGAAGAGTTGATTTCCCGCAGCCACTTGCACCAACAATCGCAATAAATTCACCTTCCCCGATTTCGAGATTAATATTGTTAAGAACCTGCAATGGGCCTTCGCTTGTTTCAAAAACCTTACCCACACGTGTAAATTGCACTTGCGTCGTCATTACTTAATTGCTCCCGAACCATCTTTAATTAAACGTTCATTTAACAGCTTTGTGATAATTGCAATGCCAAAGCCAACGACGCCACAGACGATGACGCCCATGAACACCACCTCCATGCGAAATAGCGCTTGACCCGCTAGCATCATGGCGCCAACGCCGTAGCCATTGCCCATCAACAACTCAGCACCAATAGTTGCCAGCCACGCATAGAGCATACCCAATTCAAGGCCAGCCAATATCGACGGGGTAGCAGATGGTAAAACGACCATCACATTTTCGCGAAATCTGGATAATCGCAGAACCTGAGAGGCCTCGCGATAGGCATGGGGAACCCCCACAATGCCTTCGTAAGTATTCAATGCCACCGGGAATATGACTACAAAAGAGATAAAAATAACTCTTGCCTGTTCGGTTGTACCAAACCAGACAGAGATTAACGGTATCCAGGCGAATGCTGAAATTTGCATCAAAGCCCGAAAGGTCGGGGTAAATATCCGATTATTGACTCGGGTTGACGCCATCAAAAACCCTAGCAACAAACCAATAATAGAGCCAAACCATAACCCCAAAATGGCTCGCTTTATACTAATGGCACTATGAATAAAAAGTTCACCACTTTTAGCATATTCAGTAAATGCATCTCCAATTAACTCCGGTGAGCTTAACGTAAGTGGCACCCATTGGTTATTGACGCACCATTGCCAGAGTCCAAGCAGAGCAATCGGAAATGCCCAGGCTTTAAGCGTTACATTTAGCTTGCTGAATACATTTCCCATATTGTCCTCTATCTTAACCACGCTAACACTTTATTTGAGGTAAGCACCAAAGCCTTATCCAAAATAAACCCTATCAAGCCGATAACGATCACCGCGCTTAACACAATGTCCATTTGAAATAGCTGCCTGCCCCAGGTCATCAGGAAACCTAAACCTTCGGATGAGGCCATCAGTTCCACGGCAATCAGGGCTTTCCAGCTAAAGCTGAAAGCTAAGACAAAGCCAGTAATGATATTTGGCAGGGCAGCAGGAAAGATGACGGTCTGAACGCGTCTTAATCCGGTGATTTTCAGAACCGTGGCGGCTTCTAAATAACGTTCAGGTACACGTGCAATACCCGCATAGGTGTTCATTACCACCGGGACGGCGGCTCCAATGGCAATGCTCACCACCTTTAAAGCTTCATCAATGCCTACCAGAATCGTGAGCAATGGAATCCAGCCCAATTTGGGAACTAATGCCAAGGCTCGGATCGTTGGCCCAATTATATCGTTGACATGACGAGACAAGCCCATGGCCAAGCCAATCAATAAGCCCGTTACGCCGCCCAGTAACACTCCTAAAAGCACTCTGCTCAGACTGATAAATGCATGTTCAAAAATGGAACCATCGGTAATCAACCTCGATAAGGTTGAAAATACGATACGGGGTGCAGGCAGCACCTGAGGAGAAACCCAGACGAAATAAGACGCAAATTGCCACAGCAGCAAAATACTGATAGGTAAGAGCCAAGGTAATAGTCGCTCACTGAATAGGCCAGCGTTCACAAGACCCAACAACGTCTTAATATTCTTCGGCCACTCTTGTCTTGATACGGGATTAGATGTGGGCTCCGGTATAGCCGAATAGATAATTGATTCTTGATTTAGTTGAGTCATGATAGATCCCACAATTTCGTTTGATTTCAATAAGATAAGAACCGGGGTGCCCGCCACAAACTAGATTGAAGATGCAAAATCAGACGCACGAATATGTGCGACATAACCTGCCAGAACGCTTCCGGATATGCCCTCTAAATGCCCGATCAGCACCGACATCACGGAAAGGACTCCCCAGCATCGGGCCGATCACGAATAAACCCGCCATTTGTGTGGCACGTAACCGCTCCGCAGAGGCGAGTGACTCCTTTTGCATGAATGCGACAAAGGCCTTCTGCACGCTGACATACCCTAATGAGAACCAGCTGGCCAAGCGGACTAAAATGGACACCAAAAACGCTAATTCATCAAGGTACGCCAATAATGAGTAGATCAATACAGCGGCGACCGCACCCAGGTAATAAATAGAGGTGCCAGTGAAACGGTCTAGCAGCCAACCTGTTGGAAGGCTCATGGCTAACACGCCCAAAGTTAATGCCGCTGCAACCAATCCCATCTGAAATTCATTGACATTGATTGCGGCTTCCCTAAGGGATAAGAATTCTTTTGTCATTCCAATGGTAATAGCGCTGAAGCTTCCTACGATCAACAGAGGCAGCAAAATGCCGCCTCCGTTGCGCCTAGAAGTCTTCGGGTAGACTTCGTCTTGATGTAGCGCCACCCGACTAAGTGAACTTGAGAACGGCTTATTCATGCCAGTTCTGCTGGGTTAGGCCCAGATCAGATAATGCTTTTTTGATATAGCTTTCATCAAACCAGGTATCCACATCTACAGGCTCGCGAATCAACTTGAAATCAAGCGAATCCTGTACTGACGATTTATAGCTGTCCCGAAATTCCTGATCTAACAATGGGCTAAACCGAAGGGCCCAATCCGCCTTATCGAGATCTTCCTTATAAGTTCGATAAGGGTAGCCGGATTTTGCCCACAGTTTATATTGGTCGTTCCTGTTTTTTGGATTAACGGCCCAGATTCGATCCTTTACCAAGGTGGTCACCAACTTTTGCGTGGCATCTCTATATTTATCAGCAAATTGTTCTGTAACTAGAATACTAGAAGCGCAGCCATATTTACCTCCATCTTCACGTCCATCATAAATGACTTTCGCAATACCCCGATCTCGCAAGGGAAAAGCACCTGTTGCCCCTGTAAATGCCGCATCAATATCACCACTGGCCAAGGCCGCGGTAGTTGATGCAAAATCCATGTTATAAAAACGGACATCGTTTTCTGTTAAGCCGGCGGATTGCAGAATTCTGTTTGTGGAAAGTTGAAGGCATGTGCCCTTAAAGAGAGCAACCTTTTTCCCACGCAGATCCTTTAGTGATTCGATACCCGACCCTTCTCTAGCCACCACATAAAGATTTCCTTTACGGTATTCGGCGAGAATCAGCCTGGTCGGCAGCCCAGCAGATTTACCCACTAAACTAGGCAAGTCACCCTGAAATGCAAAGTCCAAGAGATTATTCGATAGGGCTTCGTTCACACCAGGCCCTGCGGTTGGAAAGAATACCCATTTGACTTGAATGCCATCTTCCTTGAAGGCCTCCTCGAGAATACCTCTTGCGTGAGCCGACGCTATTGAACTTCCACCTGTTGCTGGTCGCCCACCTACCCCTGCATCTGCAATACCTATATTGATAACCTTAGGACCATCTGTGCCATCCGACACGGCATGCGCGACACTTGACAGAAGTGCCAGTGTTAATGAAAACGTAAACGCCAATCGCTTAAACATAAAATAATCACCTTTTGAATGTCTGCTCAATTACTGAATAATCAGAAGCCAAATTGAATCTGGGTCAGTGCCTGGTAACTGGAATCCGCCAGAAGGTCGTCATGAATACGATTCAAATTGATCTGAAGCTTTGTGGTTTGTGCAAAAAATAAATTGAAGCCGAGTGTAATAATAGTTTTTTCATCGTTACTCACATTTTTGTTAGGGTCGAAGCCATCCCAGCGAATAAAGGGCTGGTAGGTTTTGGGCCACCAGTCATCGTATTTCGCCTGACCGCTGAAGCTCTTAACAAACTGATCGCCGTAATTTAAAAACAAGGTCACAAGATTGCTTTCAGACTGGATGGTTCCGGTGGTTCTCGTGTTTGGAACGTCAATAACCTCATCCTTGCCGCGAATATATTCGTAGGTTAGACCGATTGGGTTGTGGTTGTATGAGACGTCAACGCCGACGCGGCTAAAGTTACCGGTACCAAAGGGCACCTGGCCATCCCCGAGATCCAGGTTTCGATAGCCGTTATAGCCGGATACGCCGATCTTAATTTCCCGCAAGAGTGAGGTGTAATTGTCGACAGGTACGATCGCCTGAACGCGGCCAACTAGATCTTTTTTGCCATTGTTGTCGGATTTATTTGTTCCTGTACCATTGACGATACCGAAATCCCATGAGAGCAATGGGGCACGGTAGTTAAAGCCATAATCCACAAATGGTGCTATGTCGCCTGTAACATATAGCCCCGTTTGACGTTCGCTCAAACCCAGGCGCGACGCAAATTGCGCATTGTTGATAACAGGCTTTAGCTCTTCAGAAGCCGAGACTTCCAATCCAAAAGGGATAATGCGCTGTCCCAGTGTGACCTGTAAGCGACCCGTCTCCTGATCCAAAGTGGGCCAAAGATCGTAACTGATTATCGCGTCAAGTACGCTTAGATCAGGCGCGTTAGCTTGCGGCGATGCGCCAAAACTTAAACGATAATTCAGATTTTTTCCAAGTTCATAATCCTTGTATAGGTTGCCCTTAGCGCCGACCAATACGGCCCCGGTATCAAAGCTGTTGTCCAACTTATAATTATTCTCGTTTGTTACTGCTTTTTCAGACCAACTAGCCCTTGTTTGAATTGTGCCGAATATGGCCAATGATCTAGTTGACGTCGCGGTACTTAATTCGCGCAGGCGCTGCTGTTCCCACTTATAGTTTTCAATTGTTTGTTGCAAGCCGGAAATGTCATCATAAGTTGCATTGTCAGCACTATTGACCGTTGCATTGGCGCCATCATTGACGTCTTCTGACTTTTGTTCCAACTGCTGTTCCAACTGCTCCACTCTTTTTTCCAGGCGTTCAATCCTTTCAGCATCGGTGTCAGCAATAGCGTGTAAGGACAATAAGGCTATACTAATGGCACCAAGCGCAACTCTGCTTTTGTTCATGTGTATATGTCTTCTCTGAGTCAAATAAATTACCCTGCTGGCAGAATCCATGCCAGCAGGGCAAGAACAAATGTTACGCAACCTTGGATTTTTTTAATGAGAGTGCTGTATCGTCAAAAAAGCGCGGATTTTTCTCGCTGAAAAAACGGATCGGATTATCTGAAACCAGATTTTTGAACTGTGCTTCTGATATGGCACCCTGCTCAACAAGATGCCAGGTTTCAGCCAGTACTGCAGTTAGATCAGGAACATCCCAGTGACCGCTATCCGAGGCCCAAAATGCATTTAGTTGTGCGCCATAGGGATTGGCGGCTTTATTAAACGCATAGGCCACTGTTGGATCATCTGCTTCTGCCCCGAAATAGAAGTTCGGCACAAAGCGCTCAAGGATGTCTTCCGCTTTAGTAATGCCTGCCAAGGCGAAGTCATCCAATGACTCACCCTGACTAAATTTATTAGTTGCGCGGCCTAGAGAGCCCCCGGTAATACTTGTCGCGTCGGAGTGATTACGGCCTCCGGTCAAGTCATTACCATATTTGTTGTAGAGCTGGAGCAATAATGCGTGATCAGCGCTCGACGGATCATAGTTTTTAATAGCTTCACCGTTACGCTTTTCCCAATGCCCAACAAGATCAGCCAACAAGGCTGCGCCCCATGCCGCCCCGCCTTCCAGAAAGCCGAAACGCAAATCAGGAAAGCGCCGAGTAACTCCACCAAAAAACAGTGATTTCGCCAAGGCGTGAGAAGCATCGGCAAAGTGACCGATATGGTTATACATGTAGTTGGAAATCGAGCTGCGAGCCGTCCAACCCATCCCTGCGGAATGTGTGGTAAGAGAGATTCCCAGCTCGACTGCTTTGGCCCAGAATGGGTCATAGTCGTATTCACTGTCGATGCCATAGGTATCTATCCATGTGGCGTGACGTCGAAATAGAGCTTGATCTTCCGGTTTGAGTTTGTCATTCAAGGCCTTTATTGGCCTGTTAACATAACCAGGAATCAAGCCTACACGCAGCCCCAGGGTGTTGACCGCGTACTCCAATTCCTCGATTCCTTCTTCCGGCGTGTGAAGCGGAATGGCGGCGACCGGTGTGAGGCGGTCACTGTAGGGTCTGAACAGGTCTGCGTTGTACTCATTGACCGATCGGGCTACTTGACGACGCAGCTCAGGGTTGCCGATATGCGGCGCAAAGGTCGCCACATTTGGGTAGAGAACCGCAAAATCGGAACCCGATTCCTGTAAGCGTTCATGCAGCAACGATGGCAGCGAAACTGTCGCCAGATCCAAGGTATTTTTAGCGGGCAGCGCCCACCAGGGTGGCCGCACACTTCTCTGGTCGCGGCGTTCTTCGGCAGATTGCTCGTACCAAATATTCGACAAATAGCCAAAGCCTTTTGTCAGGGCCGATCGAAATTGATCGACCGCATGACTACCACCATTTTTTTCGATGTATTGCTCCAGTATTTTTGGGTTCTCAATGGTATGAAGATCGGTGTCTACCACCGGAAAGTTGAGCGTTTCCTTAATAGCCAAGGATGGGGATTTGTGCTTTTGATAAACAGAATAGCTGGGTGTGCCCATGAATTGTTCCTCTCAATGGTTAGGCGGTTACGCTTTTTAACTTCAGTACTCTCACGTTGTTGCAGCTCACCTGCAACAGAGTGCAGTTCATCTGGTGCAGTTCACGTGCCAGTTCTCACGAACGTGCCGGCGCCCATTGAACGTTGCGCTTTTACCAGCAACCAAATACCTATTTGTTCGTCCATGCGCACCAAGTGCTTTTAATAAGGCATCATTTGAGCTGGTTATAAGCTATTCCGATAATGAAATTCCGATTCACAATAGGCCGGAAGTCATTCAGAAAATGGTACTGATCAATCAGCAGAAACAGTGGTGAAATATCAGCATTAGCTGCCCGCTGCTGGCGAAATATCAACAATAATATTCTGCATTTTTAGGACGTTGTCGGGATGGCGCAGCGCTTGCTAAGTAAACCGCGCGGCTTAAGTCATGTTGGATGTTTGTTATTTTTAGCCATGATTAGCTGAATTGATCCGCCGTGTGTTTCAAATTCATCGGGTATCAAAGCGTCCCATGCAAATCCCACAAGCAATGATTGCTAACGTCAACGGGCGACTAGAGCGTCCTAAAAATGAGCTATTGGAGTTATAAATGACACAGCGAAAAATACGGTTAGGTGCCTTTATTCCGGGGGCGGGTCAACATGTCGCTTCCTGGCGGCATCCAGAATCTGTGGCGGATGGATCAGTTAATCTGGATCATTATGTTGATATGGTTAGAACCGCAGAACGCGGGAAGTTTGATGCGATGTTTTTTGCGGATGGCCTGGCTGCCAATTTTGGCGGCAGCTTAAAGGGTGTTAGCGAAAAGGTTGTGGGTTTCGAACCTTTGACCTTGTTCAGCGCATTGTCGATGATTACCGACAATATTGGGTTTATCGCCACAGCCTCAACAACTTACGAAGAACCTTACAATCTCGCTAGAAAGTTCGCATCATTGGATTTGATCAGTAAAGGGCGTGCGGCCTGGAACCTGGTGACATCGGCTTCAAACGGTACTGCAAGGAACTTCAATTTGAGTGAGCAAGTAGCGCATGCGCAGCGTTATGCCCGCGCTGAAGAGTTTGTTGATGTAACCAAAAAGCTATGGGATAGCTGGGAGCAGGATGCCTTCGAACGGGATAAGGAGGCCGGTCTATTTTTTGATCCGCGTAAGGTTCATCCGCCGCATCATCAAGGAAAATATTTTCGTGTAGAAGGCGCGTTAAATGCGCCTCGCTCTCCGCAAGGGCATCCGG
Organism: uncultured Gammaproteobacteria bacterium; assembly: GCA_963708735.1. Taxonomy (GTDB): domain Bacteria; phylum Pseudomonadota; class Gammaproteobacteria; order Pseudomonadales; family Porticoccaceae; genus JAGPUQ01. The sequence goes on along the minus strand of CAVPTW010000036.1, from coordinate 37,693 downwards.
TGATTGTACAGGCTGGTCAATCTGAGCCAGGCAAGGAAATTGCTGCGCGTACAGCAGAGGTGGTGTTTACCGCGCAACAAAACATTGAGGATGCTAAAGCGTTCTACAAAGATTTAAAGCGACGTCTAGCCAAATATGGCCGCTCAGCGGACGAGCTTCTTATTATGCCTGGGGTGACATTTTTCGTGGGTGAAACGCACGAAGAAGCCCAACAGCATTATGATGATCTCAAGGCATTGATTCATCCCGACGCAGGACTAGCCTTGTTGACCGCCTTATCCGGTGGCGATGTTGATTTATCATCTTATCCGCTGGATGATCCCTTTCCAGAATTGCCGAAAACAGAAGGGATCGTTAGTCGCCAAGCCATGATGGTCGATATTGCCAAAAGGCATAATTTCAGTATTCGTCAGTTGTATGAATGGATTGCCGGCGCAAGAGGCCATTATTCGGTTATAGGTACACCATCTGAAATTGCAGACGAGCTGCAATATTGGTTTGAAAATGAAGCTGCGGATGGTTTTAATATACTCCCGCCTGTGCTTCCATTCGATTTGAACCGATTTGTGGACTTGGTGATACCGGAGCTGCAGAAGCGAGGTATTTATCGGACTGAATATGAAGGCAAAACCTTGCGCGAGAATCTGGGCTTAAAGATGCCTGAAAGCCGATTTCATAAAACTCAAAAAATAGAGTTGCTATCGGCCTAAGGTTGTTAACATTTGAGCAAGGGAAAGGCGCCATTCTTGAAACCAGGAATGGCGCCTTTTTTGACTTTCAAACAAAAATAGTGCACACAAATTCCGGGGATCGCATAAACGATATAACCACAGTTTACGAGCGATTTTTATGCATCGAGAGCAAGTGTGGTCGGGAAAGGGAGGTGGCCCCGAAAAGCCGGACAGAGGGATGAGCGGTTGACCTGCCCCCTTTCGCCGCACCGGTTGTCTCGCAGGCCAAGGCAGGATTGGCAAAGTTCTTTACCCTGTATAACACCCGCCTGCCACACAGCAGCTTCGACGGCATACCGCCGGATCAGGCTTACTTTGGCAACCTGCCGGAAATCAGGACGACGGCATGACCTACCATCGGTTACCCACCGCGCCGCTTGCCTCCCGCCATAAAGGAACTGGCGGCGGCGCTGTGGATAACCGGCATCCGCAGGGCTCCGCTTGTCCCCGCCCGAGTTCTGTCCAACCAAACTGGGCCACCTCTCTTATCGTATTAATCCGTAACGCTTTAACTTATGACGAATGACATTGCGGGTCACACCTAACAAGTCAGCTGTCTTGACTTGGTTAAGATGGCAGTGCTTGTAAGCAAGGGAAACCACCTTATGCTCGATCTGGTCCAGGTCCAATTTTCCGTTGTTATCAAGTTCATTTTTTATGAATTGTGAGAGCAGATCACTGCTCATAACTTCTTTCGTATTTTCAGAATACCCATGCATATTGCCAGTCGTATCTTTTGTTCTCTCAACATCGACTGAACGATCATCCACCAGTGCGGGGCCGGATTCCGTTACCCCTGAAGTCAGTAAATCAGGTAGATTCAGATCTGCCGCTTCGATGGTATTTCCGTTCATGACCAACATAGCCCTGTGAATAACATTCTCAAGTTCTCGAATGTTTCCTGGCCATGAATAATCCAATAATTTCTTACGGCAAGCTTCGGATAGGTTGCAGCGCGGTATTCCCAGCTGCTTACCGTAGCGCCCTACAAAATGACCGACAAGTGGCAAAATGTCGTCTGGGCGTTTAGATAGGGGTAGAAGTTCAATCGGAGCAACATTCAATCGATAAAACAGATCCATACGGAATCGGCCATTATCGACAGCTCTACGCAGCTCTACATTGGTGGCAGCAATGATACGAACATCGTTGGGAATGGGCTCTCTGCTTCCGACTCTTGTCACTTGGTGCTCTTGAAGCACGCGCAACAGCTTTACCTGACCCGGCAAAGGTAGGTCGCCTATTTCATCCAAAAATAAAGTACCCTGATGGGCGGCTTCGAACCAACCTTCTTTTCGGCTGGCCGCCCCAGTAAATGCTCCTTTTTCATGGCCAAAAAGCTCACTGTCTATCAATGTCTCAGGTATAGCCCCGCAATTTAAGGCAATAAATGGTTTATCTGAGCGCTTGCTTAACCGATGAATTTCACGCGCCACCAATTCTTTACCTGTCCCAGTCTCACCTCGAATAAGGACTGAAGCATCACTTGGTGCTATTCGCCTGATGAGCTGAGATAACTGCCGGGAGGATTTATCGTGAAAAACCAACGCAGAGGCACGAATACTGGTTTGATATTCCAGTAAATCATCGAAGGTGATTACATCACTATCGTAGGACGATGATTCGTTATCTGATTTGGGAAGTCTGATTATACCCATAACTTTTCCTGGTAGTTATAGAAAAGGTCTCCGTAGTGACCTGAACAAAGGACTTCGAAGAACCTGTTTTCAATCTGTTTTCGTCAACCACAGATACGGTTTTACGGAAAAATCGCCGAGCTATGAACCTACAGTCAGCGTTGCATTGGCATCAGGGCGCGTCATGTCGTACAGCTCGGACACCGTGCGATCTGTATCCGCAATGATCGGAAAATTCACCCGAGTATTTTGGGTTTCATTGATGTCACTGATCTGCGCTGGAGCGAATCTATCGGACCAACCGACAGCGCAATGACTTTCGCATGGCGTTAACCGAACTCGCCCTTCAGTTTTGCCGTTAACCCAAGCTCCGTCGTGCATACCGGCGGAAAGTCAGCAGGATGGGAAAACAGTATTCCCCAATGTTCAGAGAGCCACTGATGGAAGTTAATGCGACCCTCTATCGATTCCTGCTCAAAGTCGGGGGCGGCATCACCCAATCGTCGAGTCGTTGACGGGCGGTGGTTGGCCGCCACAGGCAAGTAACTTTGCCACAGGATTAGCCTGATAAATAAATAATAATAAAATATGTTTTTATGCGTATTATGAATAAAAGAGGCATTCCCGCGCCGCCTGCGCGCAACAGTGGCTGAGTGCGCAGGTACTGCCCGCCCCGGCGGCCGTCTGGGAGAGCCCTGCTGGAGCTGAGCTATGGCAAACTCTGGAAACACCTGAACATCAGCCTGCGGCGCCTTCTCTGGGGCCTGCTTGGCGGGGTCACCCTGGGCTTCCTGCTGGGTGCGCTGCTAGGCGCCAGTCCGCGTGCCGAACGCACGATATCTCCCACCTTCGCCGCTCTGGCTCAGGTTCCCACTCTGGCCTGGATTCCTCTGTTCATGCTGCTGTTCGGTATCGGCGAGGCGCTCAAGCTGGTGGTGATGGTCAAGGCGGTCGTCGTACCCATCACCATCCATACCCTGGTTGGAGTGCGCGACGCCCAGCCGCGCCTGCGCCTGTGGCGGCCGATCATTCCCGCCACCCTGCCCTCGTTCATGGCCGGCCTGCGTCTGGCGCTGACGACCGGCTGGGCATCGTTGCTGGCGAAGGTATTCTGCGTACGACGCTCGGCCGTCAACGTTCGACAAAGGCCCGCTCGATCACATAGTGGCCGAGATCGCCGTGGCGATATTCACTGAAACCCTTGCTGTCCAGCAGATTGCACAGATCCGTCAGCATGGCCGGACTGCCGCACAGCATGAAGCGATCATCTGCCACGCTCAGCGCCGGCAACCCCAGATCGGCGGACAGTTTGCCGCTGCCCAGCAACTCCGTGATCCGCCCCTGATTCTTGAACGGCTCCCGGGTCACGCAGGGGTAATAGAGCAACTTGTCGCGGGTCACCTCACCGAAGAACTCATGCCTGGGCAACTCTTCGGTAATCAGCTCCCGGTAGGCGAGATCCGCCACGTGGCGGCAGCCGTGGACCATGATCACTTTCTCGAAATTATCGTAGATCTCCAGGTCCCGAATGATGCTGAGAAACGGCGCCAGCCCGGTGCCCGTCGCCAGCAGATACAGATGACGCCCCGGCAACAGGTGATCGAGCACCAGCGTCCCGGTCGGCTTGCGCCCCACCAGCACTTCGTCACCCACCCGAATATTCTGCAGGCGCGAGGTCAGCGGGCCATCCGGCACCTTGATGCTGAAAAACTCCAGCTCTTCCTCGTAATTGGCGCTCGCCATGCTGTAGGCGCGCAACAGCGGTTTCTGGTCCACTTCCAGCCCGATCATGGTGAAGTAGCCGTTCTTGAAGCGGAAACTTGCATCCCGGGTGGTGCGAAAACTGAACAGGCGATCGGTCCAGTGATGGACGCTCAGCACGGTCTCCCGATTCAAATTGGACATGACCTGACTCCGGGCCGGATGTACGAAGAGCGGCCAATGCCGCTTGCCGATACCATAACGCCAGGGCATGCTATCGGTAAAATAGATTATTTGCATATGGTTAATCGGTTGCGACGATAATGCACTATACCTTGCGCCAACTCGAAGTCTTTCTCGCCACCGCCCGCTTCGAAAACATCAGCCGTGCGGCCGAGAGTCTCTCCATGTCCCAGTCCGCCGCCAGCGGCGCGCTCCAGGATCTGGAGCGGCAGTTCGACATTCGCCTCTTCGACCGCGCCGGCAAGCGTCTGCAACTCAACGATCTGGGCCGGGCACTGCAACCCCAGGCGCTGGCCCTGCTGGATCAGGCACAGGCACTGGAGGCGGGTTTCGCCGGTCGTACGGATACCGGTGCGCTCAACATCGGCGCTACCCTGACCATCGGCAACTATCTGGCGGTCGGCCTGATGGCCAATTTCATGAACGAGCATCCCGGCGTTCGCGTGGCGCTGACGGTGGACAACACCGCCCATATCGCCGCCGGCGTCGCCGGTTTCAATCTCGACCTGGGCTTGGTCGAGGGTGAGCTGAGTCACCCGGAACTGGTCATCACCCCGTGGCGGGAGGACGAGTTGATCGCCTTTTGCGCGCCCGATCATGTGCTCGCCAAGCGCTATCGCCTCAACGATGACGACCTGCTCGGGGCGACCTGGATTTTGCGCGAGCCGGGCTCGGGAACCCGCCAGACCTTCGACCGCGCCCTGCACGGGCTGCTGCCGCGCCTCAACATCCTGCTGGAACTTCAACACACCGAGGCCATCAAACGCGCGGTGGAAGCAGGACTTGGCATTGGCTGCCTGTCACGCATCACGCTGCGCGATGCCTTCCAGCGCGGCAGTCTGGTGGCGCTCGATATGCCGCATCGCGATCTGCGCCGGCATTTCTATTTTGTGCTGCACCGGCGCAAGTTCATCAGTCCGGGGATCGCACGCTGGCTGGAGCTGTGTCGCGCTTCGTCAAACGACGCGCCGACCTGATGCAGGTATCAAAACCAACACCACCAGCCGGTCCTGCTCGCCAGCGTCCGGGCGATGGTGGAAACTACGCACCAATCCATCCCGCGTCGCAGCGAGCACGCGGGAATTCATCACTGCCGGCAACAAGGGGGCTTCTTGTCCAATCTGTACATCGTGGTGGACAGCCCGGAGGTCTGGGGGCCCTATCACAGCGCGGAAGAAGTGGTGCCCAGCAAGGACTACCTGAGCCGCCCGGAATATCGTGCACCCGGGATGCAGGTCTACAATTTCTGCGGCGATTGCAGCTACCGCAGCCGGGGCTACTACTGCTCCCTGCTCGCCGAGGCGCGCGGACAGAAGGTGCTGCCCTCGGTGCGCACCCTGAACGAACTGTCGGCTGGCGCCACCATCAAGCTGAGCGATGAGCTGCTGCGTCGCACGCGGCAATTTCTGGCCGCCAACGTGGCCGCGAGCGAAGCCAATTTCCGGCTCCGGATCTATTTCGGCCACACCCCCGTCGCGGCGCTGGAAAAGCTCGCCAAGAAAATCTTCGAGCTGTACCCGGCGCCCCTCCTCGAAGTCGAGTTCGAGCGCGGCACCGAATGGGCCATCGCCAGTCTGCGTCTGATGGCACTCGGCGAACTGGACGACGCCGGCCAGGACGAATTCGGCGCCGCACTCGAAGGTTTCAGCAAAAAGATCTGGCGCCAACCGCGCCGCGAGCGCGCGGCACGCTACGACCTCGCCATCCTGGTCGACCCCCAGGAGCGTTTCCCGCCCAGCAACAAGGGCGCGCTGCAAATGTTCATCAAGCATGCCCGCCTGCTGGGCATCGACGCCGACCTGATCACCATCGACGACGAGGCGCGGCTGCTGGAATACGACGCGCTGTTCATCCGCCAGACCACATCCATCAGCCATCCCACCCTGCGCTTCGCGCAGCGGGCCGCGCGCGCCAACATGCCGGTGATAGACGACCCCGACTCCATCATCCGCTGCACCAACAAGGTGTTCCTGCACGAACTCCTGACCGCCAACAAGGTCCGCGTGCCGGCTGCCCGCATGCTGTTCGGCGACGAAATGCCCGAGTTCGCCGAGCTGCGCGAGCAGCTGGGTACCCCGCTGGTGCTGAAAATCCCGGACGGTTCGTTTTCGGTCGGCGTCGAGAAAGCCGAGACCGAAGCCCAGTATCAGGCCGCGGCCGCGTGCCTCCTGAAACAGTCCGCCGTGGTGATCGTGCAGGAATTCATCGCGACCGATTTCGACTGGCGCGTGGGCGTGCTCGCCGGCCGCGCGATCTTTGCCTGCAAATACTTCATGGCCAAGGGCCACTGGCAGATTTACAACCACGATGCCGCGGGAACGCGCGCCGGGGCATTCGAAACCATCGCGGTCCACCGCGTGCCGGCGCCGGTGATTCGCGCCGCGCTGCGCGCCACCGCCCTGATCGGCAACGGCCTCTATGGCGTCGACATCAAGGAGACCGCCATGGGCCCGGTGGTGATCGAAGTCAACGACAACCCCAACATCGACCGCGGTGTCGAGGACACCCTGCTGGGCGAAGAGCTGTATCGCACCGTGATGGCCGAATTCGAGCGCCGCCTGGAGGCTCGCGCCCAACAGCGCGCCGCCTCGTGACCTGGGCGATCCGGCAGGCCGCGCCGGCCGATGTCCCGGGCATCGCGGCGCTGGAGCAGCACGCGTTCGCCACCGACTGCTTCAATGCGCGCCAGTTGCGCTACCTGATCACCCGCGCGCAAGCGACTGCACTCGTCGCCGGCGACGCGGCGGCACCCCTGGGCTACGCGGTCACGCTGTACCGGCGCGGATCGGCCTGCGCCCGCCTCTACACCATCGCGGTGGCGGCGGCGGCGCGCGGCCAGGGTGTGGCGACGGCGCTGGTCGAGGCTCTCGCCGTCGCCGCGCGCGCCCGGGGCTGCACGGCGCTCACGCTGGAAGTGCGCGCCGACAACGGCGCCGCGCTCGAGCTCTACCGCAAACTCGGGTTTGTCGAAGCCGGCCATCTGCCCGGCTATTACGAGGACGGCGCCGAGGCGCTGCGGATGCGCCTCGAACTGACGCCCGAAGTCTCACCCACCAGCTCGCGCGTTGAGTGCGTCCGCATTCAATCCACCTGACGCCAGATCTCCGCCAGCGGCCGCCGCGGCGACGGCCGCTCCATGGCGCGGGCATGCTCCGGCAGTCCATCCGGGGTATCCAGCGCACCGATGGCAAAGCCTGCGCACAGCGCGTACTGCTCAGGGTCCATTCCCAGCGCGGCATGCGCCCGGTCCCAGGCAATGCCCGCCATGCCGTGGGTGTAGAGGCCGAGCTTGCGCGCCTGCAGGGTCATCGCCATCCAGGCAGCGCCGCTATCGAATACCGCCAGCGCATTGTCGTCGCCATTGCGGGAGAACTTTTTGTCGGCAAACACGAAGCCGAGTACCGCCGCATTGCGCGCCCAGCCCTGGTTGGCCTCGACCAGCAGATCGAGAAAGGTGGCGAAGGACGCCGACGTCGAAGTCACGAAGCGCCAGGGCTGCTCGTTGTAGCAGGACGGCGACCAGCGCGCGGCATCGAAGATCGTGCGCAGCTCGGCCTCAGGGATTTCCACCTTGCGGAACGCGCGTGGCGACCAGCGCTCGACAAACAGCGAATCCACGCCGGGCGCAGGGTCACGCTGGCCAAAATCCGCCGCGTAGGGGATCGGATAGTTCATAACCGCACTCCAGGGAACCGATCGCCCACACTGCGACCGCCGACCGGCCCCGTCAAGCCCCATTCGGGACGCTCATCCTCATGTGGACCAGATCCAGGGCGTCGCCAAACGCCGGCTGGAACACCGTGCGCGCCTCGCCCGCAAGGCGGTCGGCGAAAGCGCTGATGGAATGTTCCTCGCCATGCACCAGCGCCACCGGCGGTCGGCCGGTGAACTGACCATACCAGTGGTGCAGCCCGGTCTGATCGGCGTGTGCGGAAAGACCGCCCACGGTGTGAATGGTGGCGGCCACCTTGATGCGCTCGCCCCACAGGCGGATTTCCCGCGCGCCGCTGATCAGCGCATGGCCGAGGCTGCCTTCCGCCTGATAACCCACCATCACCACCTGGCAGTTGCGCCGCCAGATGTTGTGCTTGAAGTGATGGAGAATCCGCCCGCCGGTACACATGCCGCTGCCGGCGATGATCAGGGCGCCGCTGTCGATACGGTTCAGCCGCATCGATTGCTGGGGGGTCTGGCTCAGCAACAGCCCCGGCGGGCTGAAGTCGGCCTCGGTCAAGGCCTTGCCTTGCGGCGCCAGCAGCGCGGCGTAACGCGCGTAGAGCTTCGTGGTGGCGATCGCCATGGGGCTGTCAAGCGCCAGCAGCCAGCGTTCCAGGTGCCAGGCCTGATATTTCTGCGCCAGCACATAGAGCAGCTGCTGGGTGCGACCGACCGCAAACGCGGGGATCAGGATATTGCCGCGCAATTGGTTGCCGATGGTGAAAATCTCTTCGAGTTCCTCCCAGGTGGATTCCCACGAACGGTGATCGCGATCCCCGTAAGTCGTCTCCATCACCACCAGATCCGCCTCCGCCACCGGGGTGGGGTCCGGCGAAATCAGCGACCCCCGGTGACCCAGATCACCGCTGAATACCAGCTTGCGTTCGAGCTCGCCTTCGCGGAGCCACAATTCGAGAATGCTCGCCCCCAGGATATGTCCGGCATCCTGCAACCGCAGCCGCACGCCCGGCAGAATCTCGCACTCCCGATCGTAGGGCAGGCCGCGCATCTGCTTCAGGGTTTGCTCGACATCGGCCAGCACGTACAAGGGTTCCACGGGCGGCAGGTGTTGGCGGGCGCGCTTGCGGTTTTGCAGCTCCGCATCCTTGATGGCCAGGGAAGCCGCGTCCTTGAGCAGAATCCGCGCCAGCTCCTTGCCCGCGCTGTGGGTATAAATGGGTCCGCGAAACCCCCGCTGCACCAGTTGCGGCAACCGCCCGCCATGGTCGATATGGGCGTGGGTCAGCACCACGGCGTCGATGTCCCCGGGCGCGAACGGAAACGGCTCGGCATTGCGCGCCTCGCCCTTGCGACCGCCCTGATACATGCCGCAATCCACCAGCAGACGCTGGCCACCGACCTCGATGAGAAAGCACGAACCCGTGACTTCGCGGGTGGCTCCGAGAAACTGCAATTGCATGGCGACTCCCGGCATTGATGAAGGATGGCACGGCATTATCACCCGGCAGCCCGGAGGGGTCGCCGCGCCGGACCGTGACAACCTCCCCGCGGCTAGATTCCCATGCCCGAGCCGTTAAAGACGGACCCCTTGACCATGGCCCTGCACCCGAACTTTCCGCGCTCGCCCTACGCCATCCTGCCGCCCGAATCGCGCTGGTTCCTGGCGGCGGTTCATGGGACGATACCTACAACGCGGAGCTGGGTGGGTCGCTGCACCGCAGCGACGGAACCGGTATCCTACGGAATGCTTTATCGAGCCCTTTCAAGTTGTTTACGGAAGCAGGAGGAACCAGGATGCCAAGTCTTCCCAATGCTCCTTTGATTGAAACGGTCTTCGAGCTACGGTGGGGTCAGCCGGTTGAAAGCGCGGAGCAGCCGGCTTCCTTCAACGAGGACGACTCCGAGGTTTTCACGGGGGAGTTCCGTCGGGGAGCGAGAGATAGGGGATTCACTACCGTTGAGCGTCCCAACCCGCCAGGTTTGTCCTTCCCTCACTTGGTGACGCATCGGTTCCGCCGGGCTCCTGATACATGGCCGTGTTATCAGATTGGCCTCGGTTTGTTCACGGCGAACCAGGTCAACGATGGCTATGGGTGGGGCGGGTTCAAGGCCGTGATCCTTGACGGGCTGGAATTACTGGACAAAGGTCATCCCCATGGTCTTAAGAGTCTGCCGCCGTTTTGGGTGGAGCTGCGCTATCGTGACGGATTTCGCTTGGCTCCTACCGAAACTCCGGCGGATTTCATCGCGAACAAATTGACCATGAGCGTCCAGCCGCCGAGCGAATTCCTGGCCTACCAGACGATTGAACGGGCAACGCTGGCACCGACACGAGTCAGCTTTGAGATTGACGCGACCACTCCGCAGTCGACTATCATCGTCGACCTGATGAAGGCCCAGATTCAAAACGACCCGGGGTTTGTCATGGATACCATCGTGCGCTCGATGCCCCCGCATTGCCCGCCATTCGAGCTTGGAGCATTGAGCACTTGGCTCGATGCCGCCCACGACTTGCAAAAGCACGCTTTCGAGACCTTGATTGCACCGGAATTTGCGGCGTCATTCCAGCAACGCGTCGGGAAGGGTAGTTGAGATGGGAGCTACTACCAGCATGCGGGGCGTGGAACCAGTTACACCCTTAATTGGAGCGGGCATGTATCCAGGAGACGAGCCGTTTTCAAATACTTCGCATTGGCAGCCCCGCCCGACCCATACGACCTGTCCGAACCGTACGACCGACACTGTGGTGTTGCGCGACCGGTGGTATGCCCATGGAGGGCGCGAGACAGCAAGCGTGGAGGTGATTCTGTCCAGCAGCTTTGGCACGCCGCAAGTGAGCGCCATACGGCCGTCGGGAACTGCGCTTGCCGATTTTATTGACGTGAGAGAGCCGCGAGCCGTGGAAAGGTACCTCAAGTGCCATCCCGGAGTACTACCGACGCTCAGGCAGGCCAAGCACGAGATCCTAAAATGCTTTCCGGCAGATGTGCGCCTAGGGCTCGATCTTCTAGAAGATCCCGAATCCGACGACGTGGAACTGTTCATCGTCGTGCGCTCGTCGCTGAACGCCGCGCAGGCCGCCAAAGCCATGGACTGCTTGCTGAAAGACTGGTTTATCGACCAAGTGCCCGTGCGCGGCGGCCGGCTGAGCATCGTCGATGAGCCACTCGCGAAAGCGGGTTGAGCATGGCTTTCGATTGGGCGGAGTTCCTCGCTTTTTCCGAGCGGCTATACGCTCGGGCTGACCGCGATGAAGCCACCGAACGCACGATTATCAGTCGCGCCTATTACAGCGCTTTCGGTATCGCCCGCACCCAACTTGGAGACCGTGTGGCAGGTCGGCAAAGCATCCATAAAAAGGTGATTGACACTTATAAAAATTCCGATGACCGTAACGAACGGCAGCTTGGCAGTAAGCTCGACTCTCTGCGGCTGCGGCGTGTCAAGGCCGATTACGAGACTAATTACACCCCGGAGAATAATACCGAGCGAGCCTTGCAAGAGGCACGAGGTATTCTTCGCCAACTTGGTGAATTTTCCCTCTGAAAACGTCGACTGCGCAAATATATAGCGCGCACTCCATGTGCGCCCCTTCCACGGATTTTATTTTGAATTACCCTGCCTCCGCGGGCACGGTTGCTCCGACCTAAAGCGCAAGCGCAATCCTTGCGCCATGCCCCTGCTTAGCTGCTAGCGCGCCAGCGGTCGATCCAGCGCCGCCAGCACCGCCGCGTCGCGCCGGTAGATGTCCGGGCGAAAGGATAGCGCACCGTCGGCATCGGTCTGCACGGTCCAGTAGTACAGGATCAGCGGCACTGGCCGTGCGAGATCGACCCGTCGCGTATCGCCCTGAGCGACCATGGCCGCGATGGCGTCGACATTCCATTGCGTCTCATCGTCGAGCAGCAGGTGGACGAATTCCAGCGCGTTCTCGACCCGGACGCAGCCGGAACTGAAGGCGCGCTGATCGAACTCGAACAGTTCCTGCGCCGGGGTGTCGTGCAGATAGACCTGATGGTGGTTGGGAAAGCGGATCGCCACCCGGCCCAACGCATTGTGAGGCCCTGCGTCCTGGCGCAGGATCAGGTTGCCGGGCCGCGCCCAGTCGATCCCATGGGGGTCAAGCCGCGCTCCGGAAGCGTCCAACACTGCGATACTTTCATGCGCCAGATAACCCGCATCCTTGCGCACCTTGGGCAACACATCCTCGCGCAATATGGTGGGCGGGATCGTCCAGGTGGGATTGAAGGTCAGGTGGGTGATGGCCGAGCGCAGGATCGGTGTCGGCCGCCCGGGCCGCCCCACCACGATGCGCGCGCGCCAGATGTCACCACCGGGCCGGAAATAGCTGAGCTGATAACCGGCGATATCCACCAGCACGAAGGACTCGGGCAGGCCAGGCAGCAGCCAGCGGGCGCGTTCCAGATTGACCCGGATCTGGTTGATGCGCTCGGCCACCGGCACGCTGAGCGCCGCCCGGGTGTTGGCACCGACGACGCCGTCCGCCTTCAGCAAATGACTGCGCTGAAAACTGCGCACCGCCGCAGCGAGCCCGTCGTCATAACAGTCTGGATCCGGCATCGGCGTTGCGGCATCCGGGTCAGCGCAGCTATCCGGTGCAGGCTCCGCGAGATCCACCACCAGCGCCAGGCGCGCGCGCAACAGCGGCACGTCGTCATGGCGATCGCCGGGATGCAGCGCGCTACGCCGCGCGGGCAACGCCGGCCAGCCGCCGCGCCGTTCGAGATCGCGATACCGTGCAAGGCCCGCGCGCAAGCCGGCGTAGAGTCCGTGGGCTGGGCGTGCAGCCGCGAAAGCCGCCTCGAACTGCCGGGTATCGACGGCCTGCGACACGGCCACGAAATCCAGTTGCGGCACGGCGCGCGGCAAATCCCAGTCCGCATCGATGGCCTTCGGATCGACCTTGCCGGACGCCAGGTGGTGCAACACTGTGATCAGCAACCCGCTGACCTCGATATCGAACCGCGCCAGTGCCTCCGCGCGGGGCACGGCCGCATGGGCTTTGCGATAGGCGGCCACCAGCGTCTCCGGACCATAGTCCGATGGCACCAGGCCATCCTCGGCGAGGGTCGCAATGGCCGCCGCAAACGCCATCACCGTCTGTTCATCCCGCCACGCCGAACCCATGGCTCGCGCCATGTAGAAAGCCTGCAAATCGGCATCGCGGCTGCTCACCGCCTGGGTTATCAGGCGCGTGACGGCGGCGTCGCTGTCGGCCGCGACCGGCCCGCTCCCGGCGGCATTGACCGCCCAGGGCCACCACAGTGACAGGACGATCAGGAGACTCGCCCGAGCAGGAACAGACATCGCAGTGCTCACTCGGTGGAGAATCCAGGTTGAAAATGAAGATTTGGTCATCCCGGTCGGGATGTTCATAATGGCGCCCAGCCTGGGGCCGCTCCGCCACCGGGTGTCACGATTGCCAGGGCCGGCACAAAAAATGCCAGCTATTGAGCTGGCGCTCCGGACACCGACGTTGAGCGATGACAAACACGGGCTCCCAATGATACTCCCCCGATCGCTGCGATCCGCTTCACTCGCGACACTTTCACTCCTAGTACCGACACTCGTGGTACTGACACTCGTGGTACTGACCGCGACACTCCTGCTTGCCGTTCTCCCCGCTCAGGCCGTGGCCAGCACAGTCCGCGGGCAATCCCTCGACCGTACCCTGACGCGGTTGGCACCGAATGCGGACCCGGCGGTATTGCGCCTGGCCGCCCATGCCCTGGCCTGTGCGAGCGCGAATGCCCGCCGCCTGGCGGTGATCGACTACTCGCGGCCCTCCACGGCGCGGCGCCTGTGGGTGTTCGACCTGGCCCGGCCGCGTCTGCTGTTCGAGGAACTGGTCTCCCACGGCCGCGGCTCCGGCGACATCCAGGCCCGCGCTTTCTCCAACCAACCGGAGAGCTATCAATCCAGTCTGGGACTGTTCCGTACCCTCGACAGCTACCAGGGCCACAACGGCTACTCGCTGCGCCTCGAAGGACTGGAACCCGGCATCAACGACCGGGCCTACCAGCGCGCCATCGTCATCCATGGCGCCGACTACGTCAGCGAGTCCTTCATCGAGCGCACCGGCCGCCTGGGGCGCAGTCAGGGCTGTCCCGCAGTGCGCAAGGAAGTCACCCGCCCGCTGATCGACAGCATCAAGGGCGACCAGTACCTGTTTGCCTATTACCCCGACCAGAAATGGCTGGCGAATTCGCCTTTGCTCAGCTGCCAGGGCAGCCCTCGGCTGGCACTGCGCTAACGCGAACACGGCTCCCCTGGCGGCGCGGTGCCCGCGCGTATAATCGCGGCCGTTCCTGCCGCCCGGAGTCCCCGTGGATACCCTCCTCATTCTCAAAGCCGTCATCCTCGGCCTGGTAGAGGGCTTCACCGAGTTCCTGCCCGTCTCGTCCACGGGACATCTGATCCTGGCCAGTGAACTGCTGCACTTCAATGACGACCGCGGCAAGCTGTTCGAGATCGTGATCCAGTCCGGCGCCATTCTCGCCGTGTGCTGGGAATACCGCGCCCGCATCGCGGCCGTAGTGTGCGGCCTGCCCCGGGAGCGCTTGGCACAGCGCTTCACCCTCAATCTGGTTATCGCGTTCCTGCCGCTGGCGGTGCTCGGGCTGTTGTTCGGCAGCGCCATCAAGGCACAGCTGTTCAACGCCACCACGGTAGCGGTGGCGTTTATCGTCGGCGGGATCGTGATGCTCTGGGCCGAGCGGCGCGAGCATCGCATCCGGGTGGGAACTGTCGACGAGCTCGGCCCGCTGGACGCCCTCAAGCTCGGCTTCGCCCAGGCGCTCGCACTGATTCCGGGCACCTCCCGCTCCGGTGCCACCATCATTGGCGGACTGTTGTTCGGTCTCTCGCGGCGCGCAGCCACGGAATTTTCGTTCTTTCTCGCCATTCCCACCCTGATACTCGCGACGCTCTACCAGCTCTACAAGGAACGGGAATTGCTTTCCCTTAACGACTGGGGCATGTGGGTCGCGGGCTTCGTCGCGGCTTTCGTGTCGGCATTTCTGTGCGTGCGCTGGCTGTTGCGCTATATCGCCAGCCACGACTTCAGCCTGTTTGCCTGGTACCGGATCGGCTTCGGGATACTGGTGCTGGCGACCGCGCACTTCGGCTGGGTGGACTGGAGTGCAGCGCACTGAAGCGCGCGCCGAACAGCTTTGGATCCCGCCTGGCATAGGCGGAATCCGCTCGCGCGGGAAATTTTCGCTGCCAGTGCTTGCAGTTACCCGCGGGATTAGGAAAAATCCCCCCCCCGGGTTGGGGGCTAGCCCTCAAACCGGTCCAATCAGCGTGTGAATTCGAGCGAATTGATGAAGAAAATCGAGAAAGCAGTGCGGAATGGCTCGCATGTTCTCACGCGACCCCCCGGTGGACAAGGTCTTTACGACCCCGCATTCGAGCACGACGCCTGTGGCGTAGGCTTTCTGGCCAATATCAAAGGCCGGAAATCCCATGCCATCATCAGGAGCGGGTTGGAGATTCTCGTCAATCTCGATCATCGCGGCGCCACCGGCGCGGAGGCCAACACCGGCGACGGCGCTGGCATCCTGCTGCAAGTGCCGCACAAATTCCTGAAGCTCGTCACCCAAGACGCCGGCATTGCGCTGCCCGACGCAGGCGAGTACGGCGTCGGCATGTTCTATCTGCCGCGGGATGCCGCCGAACGCCGCGTCTGCGAGCAGCTGGTCGAGCAACTCGTGGCAGAGGAAGGCCAGACCGTGCTGGGCTGGCGCGACCTGCCCACCGACAATTCATCCCTGGGCGAAACCGCGCGCGCCAGTGAGCCGTTCATGCGCCAACTGTTTGTGGGCCGCGATCCGCTGCTTGCCGACGAGATGGCGTTCGAACGCAAACTCTACGTGATCCGCAAGCGCGCCGAGAACGCCATTCGCTATTCGGGCAATTTCGCCAGCGGGCATTTTTTCTATGTGAGCTCGCTGTCCTGCAAGACCTGCATCTACAAAGGCATGCTGATGCCGGCGCAGGTCGATCAGTATTTCCTGGACCTCACCCATCCGGCGATGGAAACCGCCCTGGCGCTGGTGCACTCGCGGTTTTCCACCAACACGTTTCCAAGCTGGGATCGCTCCCACCCGTATCGGTATCTGGCCCACAACGGCGAGATCAATACGCTGCGCGGCAACATGAACTGGATGCGCGCACGCCAGTCGATGATGGCCAGCGACCTGTTCGGCGACGATGTCAAAAAGATTTTTCCCATCATCAATACCGACGGTTCCGACTCGGCAATGTTCGACAACTGCCTGGAGCTGCTGGTGTTGTCCGGGCGCTCGCTGCCCCACGCGATGATGATGATGGTCCCCGAGCCCTGGAGCGCCCATGAATCCATGAGCGATGCCAAAAAGGCCTTCTACGAGTTCCATTCCTGCTTGATGGAACCCTGGGACGGCCCGGCCTCGATGGTATTCACCGACGGCACCCACATCGGCGCGTCGCTGGACCGCAACGGCCTGCGGCCGTCGCGCTACTACGTGACCTCGGACGATCTGGTCATCATGGCCAGCGAAGCCGGGGTACTCGATATCCCGCCGGAAAAAGTCGTACAGAAAGGCCGCCTGCAGCCGGGTCGCATGTTCATCATCGACACCGAGGAAGGCCGCATTGTCGCTGACGAAGAGATCAAGAACCGGATCGCCGGCGAGCAGCCCTATCGGCAGTGGCTCGACCAGCACCTGATCCGCATGGCGGAGCTGCCCGAGCCGCCGCACCTGCCGGCGCCGGACCACGAAACCGTCCTGCAGCGCCAGCAGGCGTTCGGCTACAGCTTCGAGGATCTGCGGCTGCTGATGGTGCCGATGGCGCGCGATGGCGTCGAGGCCACCGGTTCCATGGGCACCGATACGCCGCTGGCGATACTCTCGGACAAGCCGCAATCGCTGTTCAATTATTTCAAGCAATTGTTCGCCCAGGTCACCAACCCGCCCATCGACTGTATCCGCGAAGAGATCGTCACTTCGACGGAGACCACGATCGGCTCGGAAAAAAACCTGCTCCAGCCGCAGCCGGAAAGCTGCCACCTGATCGAGCTGAAGTCCCCGATCCTGACCAACGAGGAGATGGCCAAGCTGCGCCATCTCGACCAGCCCGGCTACAAATCCATCACCCTGCCGATCCTGTATCCGGTCGCCGCCGGCGCAGCGGGACTGGAGCAGGCACTGGATGCGCTGTTCGCCGCCGCCGACCGTGCAATCGAAGACGGTATCAACATCCTGATCCTGTCCGACCGCGGCATCGACCATGATCGGGCCGCCATTCCGGCCCTGCTCGCGGTCAGCGGCCTGCACCACCACCTGATCCGCCAGGGCACCCGCACCCGCATCGGCCTGGTGCTGGAATCCGGCGAGCCGCGCGAGGTACACCACTTTGCGCTGCTGATCGGCTACGGCGTGGGCGCGATCAATCCCTACCTCGCGTTCGAAACCCTCGACGACATGATTCGCGAAGGGATGCTGGTCGACCTCGATCACAAGACCGCCTGTAAAAACTTCGCCAAGGCGGCGATCAAGGGTGTGGTCAAGGTCATTTCGAAGATGGGCATCAGCACCATCCAGAGCTATCGCGGCGCGCAGATTTTCGAAGCCGTGGGTCTCGATGCGCGCCTGGTCGAAAAATACTTCACCTGGACGCCGAGCCGCATCGGCGGCGCCGACCTGGCGACCCTGGCGCGGGAAACCGAGCTGCGCCATCGCCACGGCTTCCCGGACCGTCCGGTCGACGGCCACACGCTGACCGTGGGCGGCCAGTACCAGTGGCGCGCCGACGGCGAACTGCACCTGTTCAGCCCGCAAACGGTCCACAAGCTCCAGCGCGCGGTGCGCGATGGCAACTACGCCGTCTTCAAGGAATACTCGGCGCTGGTCAACAACCAGCTCGAGCAGCACTGCACGCTGCGCGGTCTGCTCGACTTCAAGGTTGCCACACCGATTCCCATCGACGAGGTCGAGTCGATCGAAAGCATCCTGACACGCTTCAAATCCGGCGCCATGAGCTACGGCTCCATCAGCAAGGAAGCCCACGAAGCGCTGGCGATCGCCATGAACCGCATCGGCGGCAAGAGCAACACCGGCGAAGGCGGGGAAGACCCCGAGCGCTATGTGCCGGAAGCCAACGGCGATTCCAAGAACTCGGCGATCAAGCAGGTCGCGAGTGGCCGCTTTGGCGTCACCAGTCATTACCTGGTCAACGCCCGTGAGCTGCAAATCAAGATGGCCCAGGGCGCCAAGCCCGGCGAGGGCGGCCAATTGCCCGGCGCCAAGGTGTATCCCTGGATCGCCAGGACCCGGCATTCGACTCCCGGTGTGGGCCTGATCTCGCCCCCGCCGCACCACGACATCTATTCGATCGAGGATCTGGCGGAGCTGATCCACGATCTCAAGAACGCCAACCATCACGCCCGCATCAGCGTCAAGCTGGTGTCCGAAGTCGGTGTGGGCACCATCGCGGCGGGCGTCGCCAAGGCCCATGCCGACGTGGTGCTGATCTCCGGCTACGACGGCGGCACCGGTGCCTCGCCGCAGACCTCGATCAAGCATGCCGGCATTCCCTGGGAGCTGGGCCTTGCCGAAACCCACCAGACGCTGGTGCTGAACAACCTCCGCTCCCGCATCGCGGTCGAGGCGGACGGCCAGCTCAAGACCGGCCGCGACGTGGTCATCGCCGCACTGCTGGGCGCCGAGGAGTTCGGTTTCGCCACCGCGCCTCTGGTGTCGCTCGGCTGCATCATGATGCGCGTGTGCCACCTCAATACCTGCCCGGTCGGCGTCGCCACCCAGGACCCGCAACTGCGCGCCCGCTTCACCGGCGATCCCGCCCATGTGGTCAACTTCATGCGCTTCATCGCGGCGGAAGTGCGCGAAATCATGGCGGAACTGGGCTTCCGCTCCATCCCCGAGATGGTCGGTCGCACCGAGCGGCTGGAAGTGCGCGCGGCGGTCGAACACTGGAAAGCCAAGGGCCTCGACTTCAGCAAGATTCTGTATCAGCCCGATACCGGTCCGGAAGTCGGCCGCTACTGCCAGATGACGCAGGATCACGGCCTCGACAAGGCGCTCGACAACACCGTGCTGCTCGATCTCTGCAAGCCGGCACTGGAGCGGGGCGAACCCGTCCGCGCGACGCTGCCGATCCGCAACGTCAACCGCGTGGTAGGCACCATCCTGGGCAGCGAAGTCACGCGCCGCTACGGTCCGGCGGGACTGCCGGAAGACACCATCCAGATCCAGTTCCAGGGCAGCGCCGGGCAGAGCTTCGGTGCCTTCATGCCGAGCGGACTGACCTGGCGTATCGAGGGCGACGTCAACGACTACCTGGGCAAGGGCCTCAGCGGCGGCAAGATCATCGTCTATCCGCCGGCGGCCTCACCCTTCAACGCGGCGGAAAACATCATCGCCGGCAACGTGGCCCTGTACGGCGCGACCGCCGGCGAGGTCTACATCTGCGGCATGGCGGGCGAGCGCTTCGGCGTGCGCAACTCCGGCGTGCAGGCGGTCGTCGAAGCCGTGGGTGACCATGGCTGCGAATACATGACCGGCGGTACCGTGGTCATCCTCGGTCCCACCGGGCGCAATTTCGCGGCGGGGATGAGCGGCGGCGTGGCCTACATCCTCGATGAGGCCGGCGACTTTGCAACCCGCTGCAACCGCAGATGGTCGATCTGGACGCCTTCGACGACGCGGCGGAAGCCGCCCGGGTCCACGCGCTGATCGAGCGCCACGCCGAACTCACCGGCAGCCAGCGCGCGCGGGTCATCCTGGCGAACTGGGCGGCGCACGTCGGCCAGTTCGTGAAGGTGATGCCGAAGGACTACAAGCGGGTTCTGCTGTCCCTGGAGAAAGCCCGGCAACAGGGTCTCAGCGGAGAGGCGGCCATCAACGCCGCGTTCGAGGAAAACGCCCGCGATCTGGCGCGCGTTGGCGGCGGCTGACACCGCCGCACAACACCGCCCAAGCCACCAACCCTTCACACGTTTGGGAACTCCATGGGAAAGCCGACCGGTTTCATCGATTATGTACGGGTACTGCCGGCTGACCGCAGTCCGACCGAGCGCGTCAAGGACTGGCGGGAATTCCACGACCATCTGCCGGAAGCCAGGCTGCGCGAGCAGGGCGCCCGCTGCATGGATTGCGGGGTGCCGTTCTGCCACACCGGCACCCTGCTGTCGGGCATGGCCAGCGGCTGCCCGATCAACAACCTGATTCCCGAGTGGAACGATCTGGTCTACCGCGGCCTGTGGAAAGAGGCCCTGACGCGACTCCACAAGACCAACAATTTCCCCGAATTCACCGGTCGCGTCTGCCCAGCGCCCTGCGAAGGCTCCTGCGTGCTGGGCATCAACAACCCGCCGGTGACCATCAAGAACATCGAGTGCGAGATCATCGACCACGCCTGGGAGCAGGGTTGGGTCGTGGCCGAACCGCCGACCAGCCGCACCGGCAAGAAAGTCGCCGTGATCGGCTCCGGACCGTCCGGTCTCAGCGCGGCCGCGCAGCTCAACAAGGTCGGCCACAGCGTCACCGTCTTCGAGCGCGCCGACCGCGCCGGCGGTCTGCTGATGTACGGCATCCCCAACATGAAGCTCGACAAGGAAGAAGTCGTGCTGCGCCGGCTGCGTGTGCTGGAACAGGAAGGCATCGTCTTTCGGTGCAACACCGAAGTCGGCAAGGATATTTCCGCGCAGCAACTGCTGAACGATTTCGATGCCGTGGTGGTATGCACCGGCGCGACCGCACCCCGCGATCTGCCCCTCGAAGGCCGCAATCTCAAGGGTGTTCACTTCGCGATGGATTTCCTGCGCGCCAACACCCAGGCCGTCCTCGACAAAAAGCCGGGCCCGGATTACATCTCGGCGGCCGGCAAGGACGTGGTCGTAATCGGCGGTGGCGACACCGGCACCGACTGCGTCGGCACCTCGCTGCGACACGGCTGCAACAGCCTGGTGCAGGTCGAGATCATGCCGCGCTCCCCCGACGCCCGCGCCGCCGACAACCCCTGGCCGGAGTGGCCCAAGATCTATCGGGTCGACTATGGCCAGGAAGAGGCCGCCGCCCGCTTTGGTGCCGATCCGCGCGTCTACCTGACCACCGCCACCAAACTGGAAGGCGATGCCGATGGCCAGCTCAAGGCCGTGCATCTGGTGGGTGTCGAGTGGACCAGAACCGAGCAGGGCCAGATGATACCCAAGCCGGTGCCCGGCACCGAGCGCGTGGTGCCGGCCCAGCTCGTACTGCTCGCCATGGGCTTTCTGGGGCCGGAGCAGCCGCTGCTGGAAGCCCTCGGCGTCGAGCGCGACCCGCGCTCCAACGTCAAGGCGGAGCACGGGAGCTTCCAGACCAGCATCCCCAAGGTATTCGCCGCCGGCGACTGCCGCCGCGGCCAGAGCCTGGTGGTGTGGGCCTTCAACGAAGGCCGCGGCGCGGCGCGCGAATGCGACCGCTTTTTGATGGGTGCCACCGACCTGCCCTGACGGCACTGAGCGGCGCGATGATGGTCGGCACCTTCAAAAAATCCGCACCAAAGCCGGCAGCGCAGGACCTGGTGTCGCCCAGGTCCTCGGGGTTTTTTGTTACTTATTTCCCTGACCGCCCAAATTCGCAAGGGTCTCGCCATGCCACCAACCATGAGCCGGTTATTGTGATGCTACAACGCGAGAACTGAACCCGTTCGCGCGTAATGAAAGGATGCGTTGTCGTAGACGCATTTTCTAAAGGCTCGTTAGCCGTCAAGGACCAGCCAGAGATCGCAATGCCGCAGCCAACCTTTCGAGCAGATGCACTCGTTAAGCTATCGGAACGCACAGAGTATGAAGCTTGGTTCCTCGAAGCCGTCTACTCACTGATCGAACAGGAATTGTTTCCGTCCTGGCCTGATGGTGTTGTGTACCCAGCAGATGGATCGAAAGTCCTGTTTTTTGGCTATGGGCGGGGCAATGGGGTCATTTGCGATTGGCGATCCGGGTTCTTAAATGCTGGGGCGCCTCTTGTGTTTGTCTCGACCTTCAAACTCCTCGATATGCTCATCGAGTGGATCCTTGAAGAAAATGGAGTGCCATCGAAGTTCCGATTTCAGGAGAAGGTGCAACATCTGAAGAACTCACCGGTATTTCCGGCGGTGATTGAAACCAGGTCGTGGCTGAAAGAGCGTCTCATTGGATTTTACAGGACGCTTGAGCCGCTTCGCGGAACGATCATTCATGACAAGCACTTCACCTCGGCCGATGGTGCAATCCAAATATCGCGCTCGAAGAAAGGCATCATAGGGTCGCCGGTCGATATTACCGCCGCACGCCTCCGAAAGCTGGCATGTACGATCATGAGCATCCTACGATATATTGACGGCACTTGGCATCTTGATGAGCTTCGAGAAAAAATATTGCGCCACGACTTGGATGAACTCATTGCACTGCACGGACTACCTTCCTTGGGTCAGAAACTCCCCTTCCATACGTGCGTGCGTGTATATTTGAAGGCCTCTGATCCATTTCTCGTCGATCTGATGCCAATACGAAACGATCTCGACGCAAGATACGCGAATCAGGACTGCTCCTTTGATCTGCGCGTACTGTTGGTTAGGGACGACAGCGTATTCGACGCCTATCTTTTTCCCTGGTCCCTCTTCGCAGTTCCGAGCTCCGATTGGAGCCGTACTATCGATGCTCAACAGTATAGAACCGCAGCTCCTGATGACATCGAGCTGGGACATCTGCGTAGTATAGTCGGCTAACCCGCGCGTGAACCCGATCTCCACCAGCGGGCTTCGCCCGCCGTTGTCGGCAGGTTACGCGCACTGTTCGGCTTCATGTACAGGTTGAGCCATGCAACGGCTACAGTTCGTACTCTTCCAGATGGACGAAGCGAAACGGTATCTCGCAAGCGGTCCACTACCAAGCCTTCGCGTGGCGTTGATGCTTCTCGACAACGCTGCGGAAGTCATCCTCGATCGCTGGATTGAGGATGACCTTGCTCACGATGACTTCTCCGAGCGGATTCGGAGTCGTGCGCGAGAAGTTGGGATTCCTGAGACCCATCCGCAGTTCGTCGATGTGTATCAGCGTCATTTCCTTACGGGAAAGGAGAAAAAGAAGATCTCCCGATTTTTCGACGAGAAGATTCGCTACCTTACCGAGACCAAACCAACCGTGCCCCTTCAAACTGGTTCGGTCCTTTCTCATCTCCATCGCTATCGCAACGATGCCCATCATTCTGCGAGAGTACGTCAGGAAACGGTGCGCACGTTCGGAATGATCTTCCTGGAGCTTTGTTGCCAGCTCATTGAATCGCTCGGCCAAGTATCGGCGGGATACAGTTCGTCAGAGGATTTCTCTTGGCTGGTGAGCCGCTTCGAGCTAAAGCCCATTGACCTTTGTCATGAGGGCGCCATCCCAACGGTGCTTGCGGAGTTCCGTAACGACCTGCCCATCGGGGAAAATAGCATTCGTGAAACTCTCGGGACGAACCTCGAAAGCCGCCTCGAAGATCTGAGCGAGGGGCTTGAGTACATATCGACTGAGACGCACGTAGCGATCGATCGCGCCGCCGCTTTGGCGGAATCTCAAAGATTCACTCTCGCGGAGACCAAGAAGTCTGCGCCCTACCGCCGTACTCCACCGAAGCTTAATGAACCCGTTTCGCTTTCCCAACTCGACTGGATTGAGTCGATCCCAGGGTGCATTAGAAACTCTTCTGATGCACTTGCTGGATTTCGCATCTACGCTGAAGCAGACGCCGAACTAGAGCGCATCGAGTTCATGGTTCAAGGTTTTGTCGGTGCTATAGACGCAGCGATCCAGATGGCGGTCGACCGTGCCCGGGGAAAGTAACATAGTCACACAATGAGCCAACAGTGGGGTCAAGCCAACAGTGGGGTCAGTTCTCGCATTGTTGCATCCGCCTTCTGACAATGCGCCCCACAGTGGCGAGATGAACACCAAAGTGTTCGGCAATCTCGCGATAACTATACGAGCCGGTGCCATAGGCAGCAACAACGGCATCATCACGCTCAGGATACTTCGCCGCGATGGCCGCGAGTGTTGCAGCGGGAGGTCTGCGTTGCCTGCGTGGAATGGTCAATTCGTCTCCCTGGACCTTCGCCTTCTTTTGCATCCGTTTAACAAATTTGTCATCCCCGAGATAAATCTGTTGCTTCAGTCCTGCCCAGATACTTTCCTTGCCGACACCCTCACGAACAAATTGGCTGTAGCGCCGGCGTGCGTCGCTGCGCCGTTTCCCAAACTGGCCGAGCAAACCATCTGTCGCAAGCCAGGCCGGTACCGGGATCTCGCCAATCATGGCGCGATAGCTGCTCCATGGGTAGGCCTTCGGATCCCTGACCATGCCTGCCCGCACAGGGTTCAGGACGACATATCGTGCCATTTCCAGCAGGTAGGCGTCCCTGTCCACAAGAATTGCCTTGAATCGCCCCTGGAACAAATGCCCCGTGCGCTGGTGCCGCCGGTTTGATGCCTGGGTATACATGCCATTGAGCTGGCGCATGCCCTTGGACAGGTTCCCGTTGGGCGTTTCCACTATCAGGTGGTAATGGTCTGTCATCAGGCAATAGGCGTGACAAAGCCAATTGAAGCGCCCAACCACTTCCGCCAGCACAGCCAGAAATTTCAGCCGATCGTCATCATCTTCAAAGATCGGTTCGCGACGATCGCCACGTGAGGTCACGTGATAGAGCGCCGATGGGAATTCGATTCGCAGGGGTCTGGCCATGCCACCAACCATACGCCGTTTATTGTGATGCTACGATGCGAGAACTGACCTGACCCCGACCCTGACCACACTGAGTTGCTCGCCGAAAAGCAGTCGCTACTTGAACGCTGGAATCTGCGACGGCAGGCCTACCCGCATAAAGTACCGCGCGAAGGCCTGCGAGAAGTGCTCGAGGAACGGCGAGTCAAGACGTAGCCGTTCGCCAGCCGCTTCGGCCTTCTTTTCGAGGTAGCCGGGGGGCAGGCTGAAGATTTGCCCGAAGTCGACAACCAACGCAGTATGGTTGTCGTCGGGGTTGGTCGGGCTGCCCAATAAGTGCAGCCCTTCTACCCTACCTTTGCGCACAGCTTCCCAACGCCCTTTGTGCTTAAAATTCGGGTTGAAGACTTCGAATTCTTCGAGGGTATGCACAGGACACATAGCAACCAACTCGACCTTGCTATTTTCTAGGTCGCAGCTCTGGGTCACGATGATGAGCGTCTGCTCGCCGAGCGCCAGCGTCTCGGTTGCGCCCTCACCCGCTGCTCCAAAGTCAGCGTCGAACTGTGGCACGAGGCACGCCGTCAGAAGGTCGCCCTGCGCCAAGCTCGTGCCGGTGACCTTGGTCCAGAAGGACTTCGCCATCAACGTTACTCGTCGAGCGGAAACTGACGCGGCTTGAGCTTGCCGATACGCTTGTACGTTGCCTGAACTGTGAAGGCTGGCTTGAGCGGAACATGTGTGTAGGAACCGTCATCCCCGTTCTGCATCAGCGCTTGCAAGGCTTCAATGCTTTCGGCCAAGTCCCGAACGGCATCGTTGAGCTTCGCTGATTCGGTACTGTGGCCGCGCGCCACTGTCCTCACGCTGATCGCGAGCACGTTCTCGCGCATCTTGCGGGCTTCTTGCCCCTGCGCCGGCGCGGACGATACAAGCCGAGGAGGCGATCCTGGCACGCACTGACGTGGTTCCTGGAGCGGTCGCTGTGCGTAAGCGGTTGTCATTGGAATAGCCTCCTGGCTTCGTCGGTGATACACGCCTCGAACACGCGGTTCTTTTCGTGTCTCAGTTGCTCCAGCTGTTCCCACAGGTGGGTTTCGTCTGTGGCCACGCCCGACGTGCGAAACACGTCGATGTCGAGCACCACGGCAACGGTGTTCGGCTTCGCGGGCGGTTCGATGATCGTTTGATTGATGACGCACGCACCTTGAAGGTCGGGCATCGGTAGCTGCAGCTGCATGAAGTAACCAGACAGGCCTTGAGGCAGGTCGGACGAGAGCTGCGGAGCAGTCCGTAGATAGGTAGAAAAGTCCTGCAGTGGCAGCGGGATATCCAGGCGGTTCACGTAGCGCAGCGCGATGCGCGTGATGCCGGTCGGAGTTGCGATGGACCTGTATTTCTCCCAAAGGCGGCGGGCTTCGACGCTTATCGCCTCCCAGCTTGTGTATTCAGCAAGCCTGCTGAAGGTAAAGCCGTTTGTGCGGGCCTGGTAGATGTGCAAGCCATCAGTGCTTCGGCACAGATACCCCACTGGCTCCGTCTTTGCGGTGGCGGATGTGTTCGCTTCCGGCCCGAACACCATTGCGCCCGATGCCGCGTGCAGCTTCTCCACTATTGGGTAGTCTGACTCTCCAGTGACAGCCTCAAGCCTGCCCACAGACACCGATGCAGTCACTTGAATATCAATGACGGCCTCGGTGATTGGCGCGTGGGGGTAGCGGGTGTCTGATGTCATTCGCGACTGTGACCGCTATTTGCTGTGATTGAGTTGTTGCGTATAGGCAGTATAAACCACCTTTTCGTTGGCTCGCAGCGGGCAGTCTCGGCTGATCGACCCCGGCCTCTGCGGTCGGCCGGCCACCCCGGCCCAACAAAGACAAAAGGGCAGATCTCGAGAGGATATAGAGGCAGACCACGATTTATCGGCTTGGCAAACCGTGGTCTGCCCCCGGCTTCCCCTTGTTGCAATACGAGACCTGATCCCTTTGTGCGTTCCGGTCGCCGCACGCGGTGCGCCTCGCATCCGGCCGCCTCGCGATGTTTTTCACTCGCCTGCTATAGGTCCAAATCCCGGGCAATGATGTTGCGCTGGATCTCGCTGGTGCCCTCGCCGATCACATAGACCAGGGCGTCGCGGTGGAAGCGGCCCACCGGGTACTCGCGCATGATGCCGGCGCCGCCCAGGATGCGGATCGCCTGTTCGCTGACGCGCAGCGCGGTTTCGCTGGCGACCAGCTTGACCTTGGCGGCGGTGGCCGCATCCAGCGTGCCCTGATCGACCCGCCAGGCGCCGTAGTAGACCAACCAGTGCGCGGCTTCGATGTCGGCCGCCATGTCGGCGAGCTTGTGGGCGATGGCCTGGTACTTGCCGATGGTGCGATCGCCCACCACCCGCTCGCGGGCGTAGGTCAGCGCGACTTCCAGGGCGCCGCGCGCCATGCCCAGGCAGTTGGCGGCCACGCCGACGCGGTTCTCCGACAGGCACTCCAGAATGATCGGATAGGTGCCCTCGCGGCCGCCGAGCAGACAATCGTCGGGCACGAACAGGTCTTCGATATAAATCAGCCCGGTTTCCGAAGCGCGGATGCCCTCCTTGTCGAGCCGGCTGATCCGCACCGCCGGGTTGGGCAGTTCCACCAGAAAGAGGCTGATGGCATCCAGCGTGGTCTCGGGCTTGGTGCGCGCCGCGAGGGTGATGAAATCGGCGATCGGCGCATTGGTGATATAGAGCTTGCTGCCCTGGATGCGGTAGCCGCCCGCGACCTTGGTCGCCCGGGTCTTGAGCGCGCGGATGTTGGAGCCCACGTCGGGTTCGCTGAGACCAAAGGCGGCGATGCGTTTGCCGGCCAGCGCCGGGGCGAAGAAAGCGCTGCTTCTGTTCCGCCGTGCCGGCGCGCCAGATCGGCCAGATGGCGAGGTGGGAGTGGGCCGACCAGGCCGAGGCAAACGCCTGGCTGACACGGCTCATCTCCTCGCGCACGATGCAGTCGGAGACCTTGTCGAAGCCGGAGCCGCCGTCGGCTTCCGGATAGCGCACGCCGATCAGGCCCAGCTCGCCCCACTGGCGGAACAGCTCGCGCGGAAAAGTCTCGCTGTCGTCGGCAGCCCGCGCCCGGGGCGCGATCTCGGCGGCGCAGAATTTGCGGACGGTTTCCCGGAGGGCGTTCTGTTCGGCGCTGAAGGTGAAATCCATGGCGGCTCCCGGGGTCGGCCGCATCGGCGGCGAGCCGGAATTATAGGCCACCGGGAAAACCCTTCAGCGGTGTTCTGAAATCGACAAGCTCATCGCTCAGGACGAACCATGGTTCCTTATCCCTTCTCCGCATCGGAGCGGAAAAGTCAGATGATTCCAGGTGCCCTTCGGGCTACCCGCTGGTAACATCCACTCGCCAATTTTCAACCGCCTTTCAACCTTGCCTGAGGAAAACGACATGACGATTCGATACGACAACCGCGTTGCGGTGGTGACCGGTGCCGGCAATGGCCTGGGCCGCAGCCACGCCCTGCTGCTCGCCGCGCGCGGCGCCAAGGTGGTGGTGAACGATCTGGGCGGCTCGGTGGAAGGCCGCGGCGGTTCCCATTCCGCCGCCGATGCCGTGGTGGCGGAGATCAAGGCCGCCGGTGGTCAGGCGGTGGCCAACTACGATTCGGTGACCACCCCCGAGGGCGGCAAGGCCATCATCCAGACCGGCTACGACGCTTTCGGCCGCGTGGATATCCTCATCAACAATGCCGGCAACAACATCCAGAACAGCTTCCGCAAGATGACGGTAGAGGAATTCACCGCCGTGGTGGACGTGCATCTGATGGGCGCCGTGTACTGCACCCGCGCCGCCTGGCAGGGCATGCTCGACCAGCAGTACGGCCGCGTGGTGATGACGACATCCGCCGCCGGCCTGTTCGGCGGTCACGGCCTCGGCAACTACGCCGCCGCCAAGATCGCCCTGGTGGGGCTGATGAACACGCTGAAGCTCGAAGGCCGCAACCGCAACATCACGGTCAACTGCATCGCGCCCATGGCGACCACGCGCATGTCGACGGAGGCCATGGACGACAAGACCGGGCCGCTGCTGCAACCGGAGTTCGTGTCCGCCGTCGTAGGTCTGCTGTGCGCCGAGGAGCACACCGGCACCGGCGATATCATCAGCGCCGGCGCGGGCTACTACTCGAAGATCGGGATCATCGAAGGTGCGGGGGTCTGTTTCGGTGCTGACAAAGTGCCCGCACCGGAAGCCATCGCCGGGCGCTGGGCCGAGATCTGCGATCTCAGCCAGGCGCAGCCCTTCGACGACGCCTTCAGCGCTGTCGCCTTCAGCATGCGCAAGGTGTTGCGCGGCCTGAAAGACGCCAAGGGCTGATTGCCGCCACGGTGGGCGCCCCCCGCCTGGCGCGGGGCGTCCTTGCGCGAGGCGCCCGTGCTTTCACGAGGTACCCGTCCTTTCGCGAGCTACCAAAGCCCAGTAGAATTGCCTGCCTTTCCCAGGGCCCCGCTCGATGAAACCCACCGTCAAACCGGCGAACGCGAACTTTTCCTCCGGCCCTTGCAGCAAGCGGCCCGGTTACGATCTGACGCAGCTCGATATCAGTACCCTCGGCCGCTCGCACCGCTCGACGCTGGGCAAGGCAGCGCTGGGGCGCGCCTGTAGTGTTACCGCCGAACTGCTGGGCCTGCCCGCCGGCTACCGGGTGGGCGTGGTGCCCGCCTCCGACACCGGCGCGATGGAAATGGCGCTGTGGTCCCTGCTCGGACCCCGCCCGGTGGATGCCTTCGCCTGGGAGTCCTTCGGCGAAGGCTGGATCACCGACATCGTCAAGCAACTCAAGCTCGATGCCGTGAACACCTATACCGCGCCCTACGGCCAGTTGCCGGATCTGGGCCGCGCCAATCCCCAGCACGACGTCGTTTTCACCTGGAACGGCACCACTTCGGGCGTCAAGGTTCCCGACGGCGACTGGATCCGCGACGACCGTGAGGGACTCACCATCTGCGATGCCACCTCGGCGGTGTTCGCCATGGATCTGCCCTGGTCCAGGCTCGATGTCACCACCTTCAGTTGGCAGAAGGTGCTCGGCGGCGAGGGTGCCCACGGCATGCTGGTGCTGAGTCCGCGCGCCGTGGAGCGCCTGGAAACCTATCGGCCGCCTTGGCCGCTGCCCAAGATCTTCCGCCTCACCTCGGGCGGCAAGCTGCTCGATGGCGTGTTCAAGGGCGAGACCATCAACACGCCGTCCATGCTGTGCGTGGCCGATTATCTGGATGCCCTCGACTGGGTGCGCGGCCTGGGCGGGGTCGCCGAGACCATCGCCCGCTCCAACCGCAATCTGGCGGTGCTCGAGCGCTTCGTCGCCGCCAACGACTGGATTCAATTTCTGGCCGCGAGCCCGGAAATCCGTTCCAACACCAGCGTCTGCCTGGTGCTGGACCTGCCCGAAGCCGGCGTCAAGGCGATGGCCAAGCTGCTCGAAACCGAGGGTGTCGCCTACGACATCGGGGCCTATCGCGACGCCCCGGCCGGGCTGCGCATCTGGTGCGGGGCCACCATCGAAACCGCCGATCTCGAAGCCCTGATGCCCTGGCTCGCCTGGGCCTATCACGCCAGCAAGGGCTAGCCCAACCCGATCGGTCCCGCAGCCAACCGGCGCGCGGGACATCACCACCGGTACCGAAGCAAGGGGACACCGATGTTCAGGATTCGCACCTATAACCAGATTTCCAGCAAGGGCCTCGACCGCTTCCCGCGCGACCGCTACAGCGTCGGTGCCGATGTAGACGCACCGGTGGGCTACATCCTGCGCAGCCACAAGCTGCACGGCGAAGCCATTCCGGATTCGCTGCTCGCGGTGGCGCGCGCCGGCGCGGGCGTCAACAACATCCCGGTACCGGAATACAGCGCGCGCGGCGTCGTGGTGTTCAACACCCCGGGCGCCAACGCCAACGCGGTCAAGGAGCTGGTGATCACCGGCATGCTGCTGGCTTCGCGCGATATTTTCGCGGGGATGAATTACGTCCAGGGGCTCACACATATCCAGGACGACGCCGCCATGGCGACCCTGCTGGAAAAGGAAAAGAGCCGCTTCGCGGGCTCGGAAATCCAGGGCAAGACCCTGGGCGTAGTCGGGCTCGGCGCCATCGGCGCCGTGGTCGCCAACGTGGCGCTTGAACTCGGCATGCGGGTCGTGGGCTACGACCCGGCGCTGTCGGTGGAAGCGGCCTGGCGCCTGTCCAGCAGCGTCGAGAAGATGGACAGCCTGCAAAGCCTGCTGGCGCGCTCCGACTACGTCAGCCTGCATGTGCCGGCGCTGGCCTCCACCCGTCACATGATCAACAGCGAGACGCTGCGCTCGCTCAAGCCCGGCGCCGTCCTGCTCAATTTCGCCCGCGAGGAAATCATCGAACCCGGCGCCATCATCAGCGCGCTGGACAGCGGCCAGGTGCGCCGCTTCGTGACCGACTTCCCGGTGCCGGCACTGCTCGGCCGCGACAATGTCATCGCCATGCCCCATATCGGCGCCAGCACCGCCGAGGCCGAGGAGAACTGCGCCATCATGGCGGCCGACCAGCTGATGGAATTCCTCGAACACGGCAACATCCGCAACTCGGTCAACTTCCCGGCCACCCGCATGGCCCGCAACGGCGGCTATCGACTGACCTTCAGCAACGCCAATGTGCCCAAGGTGCTGGGCAGGGTGCTGGCCATCATCGCCGACTGCAACAACAACGTGCTGGATCTGGTGAATCAGAGCCGCGATGACATCGCCTACAACATCATCGACGTCGAACAGGCACCGGACGAACGCACAATGGACCAGATCGCCGCCATCGAAGGCGTGATCCGGGTCCGCCTGCTGTAACTCAGCCCGAAGCATCTGCCGCGCCAGCCGACGCGACGCGCAAAAAAAGCGGCATCGGGTGATGCCGCTCAAAGGTTGGACCGGGGGAGCCAAGAGGGGTGGACCCCGGTCATTCTCAACACAACAAGGAGAATTGACTTGCACGACATGAGACCGGGGAGCGAGAGGAAAAGTTCACGTCCACGCCAAGTTTTTTTCAGCCGCCCCCCGCCCCGCCAAAACCGTCAAGACGCGTTTGCCCTTCCTACCCAGCCCTCACGCGCGCAAAAAAAGAGCGGCGTCAGGAACGCCGCTCAAAAGGTTGACCGGGAGAGCCTAGAGGGGGAGGATCCCGGTCGCTCTCAACACAACAAGAGGATTGACTTGCACGAGATGAGACCCGGGCAGGGTCGGGAAAGTTCACATCCCCGCAAAAAAATTTCTGGCTACCCGGAGTGCTCCGGCAATCACCGCAATAAACCCCCGCCGCTGCGGGGAGCACGTCATGACCAGCTCACACACATCAACGCTTGCTACCACTATCCATAACGACGATACGGGCCATAACGACAATACCGGCCATAACGACGATACCGGCGAATGGATGCATTTCGGCGCGGACCCCCGCTTCGATTACCCCATCGATTATTCGATCAGGATTTTGGGTTCGTCCACCGCCGCGCGGACCGTCGCTTTCCTTGGCAAATGAGCCTGGGCAAGTGGGCGCCCAACGCCTACTGCCCTTTTCACAAGCACTTGGGTAACACGACTTCGCTGGTTCTGGAAGGCGAACACCACACCGTCGAAACCCTCGACGGCGAGTCGATCCACAAAGTGCGTCAGGCCGGCGACCATGCGCAAAACCCCGGTGGCGATGTCCACATGGAATTCGCCGGCCCCCAGGGTTCGGTGGCGTTCTTCAGCATGCAGGCCGTGGATGGCAAGTTGTTCGAGGTGCTGGGCAGGGCGGAGCGCGTATTGAACGTCACCATCCTTGACGACTTTCTCGCCGGAAATATGCCGCGCTGACCGGCGCGGGAACGCTCACCCCAAACCGGGGCTTCGCGTCTCGCAACGCCCCGGTTTTGTAGCGGGCAACACCGCGCGACTAGCAGCAGGGCAAAATCCTCTCCCGGTTTTTCAAAGACAACCTGCACCGGCAGGTAGAGGACGAGATCCTCGTTGGCAATGCCGAGCGGCCGGCTGACAAAGCGCACGCCTTCTCCCATCTCCACCACCAACGCGGCATCCTGCAATCCGGTCACGGCGCTGGCGCCACCGGTGTGGACAATCACCGAGTAGCGCATACCGGCAATACCCCGGTTCGCCGCCAGTTCTTCCGAGTAGGTATCCACCATCGGCGGAATTTTCCGGCGTTGGCATTGCGGCCAAAGCTGGCCTACAGTTGCAGCGACCCCCAAAAACCATAATTTTCAGGGCAGACGCCATGGCGGAGATAAGACAAATCGCAGCGGCGTTGATGTTTCCGGAAGGACCAGTAGCGCTACCGGACGGCAGCGTGCTGGTGGCGATGGACTGGCCACGACCCGGGTTGCCGCTGAATTTTCTCAACAAACAAAATGCGCATTTCCACCTACAACCCTAACAAAGGACGCAGCAACATGAACGTGAAGCGGATATTGGCAAACTGCAAAGTGCTGGATTTCACCCATGCGCTGGCCGGACCCACCACCACGCGCCTGATGGCGGAAATGGGCGCCGACATCATCAAGGTGGAACTCGCGCCCCAAGGCGACATGACGCGCACCATGGCCTACAACAAAAATGGTCGCAGCGGCTATTTTGTGCAACAGAATCGCGGCAAGAAGAGCCTGTGCCTGGATATGCGTAAAGCCGAATCGGTGGAAATCATCAAAAAACTTGTCGCCGACACCGATGTACTGATCGAAAATTATTCACCGGGCGTGATTGCCGATATGGGCCTGGGCTGGGACGTGGTCAAGGACATCAATCCCCAATTGATTTTCTGCTCGATCTCGGCGTTCGGTCAAACCGGACCGCTGTCCCAACTGCCGGGTTTCGATTACATGGGGCAGGCCTATGCCGGTGTGACCAGCCTGATGGGCTATCCCCATGAAGCTCCGGTCATGCCGGCGATCTCCATCGGCGATGTCAACACCGGTGTGCATGCCCTGGCGGCGATCAATGGCGCGCTGTTCTATCGCGCCCAGGGTGGCGGGGGTCAATACATCGATTGCTCGCTGCTGGACAGCTATTTTCACTGCCATGACCTGAGCGTCCAGCTCTACAGCAATTCCAACGGCAAAATGCAGCCCACGCGCAATGGCCGGCACCATCCGGCGGTCGCGCCCGACGGCATTTATCGCGGCAGGGATTCCTGCATGTTCGTGATCGCGGTAACCGGCAAACAGTGGAAAGCGCTGTGTCAGGTAATGGATCGTACCGATATGCTGACCGACCCGCGTTTCAGAACCAATGCGGACCGAGTCGCCAATCTCGCCGCGCTGATCGAAATCATCGAGGGCTGGATCCAGTCCATGCCCAGCGACGCTGCCGCGCGTGAAGCACTGGAAGCGGCGCGGGTGCCGGTTGCCCCGGTGCTGACGCCGGGCGAAGCGATGCAGCATCCGCACCTGATCGAGCGCGGCACCGTGCGCACCATCAGCGATCGCGGCATGGGCGAGTTTCAGATACCGGGCATGCCGCTGCGCTTTTCCGAATGTCCGGAACTCCTGACGCTGGAGGCGCCCTATCTGGGCGAGCACAACGCCAGCATCCTGCGCGAGCGCCTGGCGATGAGCGATGTGGAAATCCGCCAACTGGTGGCGAACGAAGTGCTGCATGGGGAGGCGGTGCCCGGTTGAGGGGGTTGTGAACAACTCCCTCGACCATTCGACAAGCTCATGGCTCACGGCTCATGGCTCATCGCGAACGGAATCAGATTGCTCAGAACATTTAGGCTAAGGACACTCTGATAAGGACACTCTGAATAGTTGTCATGCCCGCGCAGGCGGGCATCCAGAAGGCTTTGAGATCCCTGGGTTCCCGCTTGCGCGGGAACGACGATTGCGTGGCTATCCAGAGTATCCCTAACAGCTTGTTGAAAAACGTCGCGAGGCGGACAGATGCGAGGCGCACGGCGCGCAGCGACCGAGACATATCAAATAGATAGGCGAGGAAGCGAGCACCGCGCAACGAAGCAGATGGCTGCCGCAGCAGTTTTTCAACAAGCTGCTAAGTCGGTCGAGGTCCTCGCTTCCGCGTCAACGGCTGGCGGGTTTTCTTCGCGGTTGGCGCCGGCAGCAGACTGGTGAGGCGCTGGTACAGCTCGAACAGAAACGCCACCCGCTCGGCGTCCGAGGCATAGGATTTTTTGCCGCCGCTCGGCACATAGGCCGCATCCACCGCGCGGTCGAGCGTCTGGTGCACCCGCACCAGCTCGGGCGGCATGGTCAGCGGGTCGTAGAGATCGGCCAGCGACGAATCCGGGAATCTGGCGCGGGCATCGAGCACGCCTTGCGCGGCGGTTTCGATGGCGTCCCTGTGCTGGTCGGTGGCGTCCACGGGCCAGGGGAAGTTGTTGTAGACGATACCCGCCGAATAACGGAAGTCGCTCTTGAGCCTGCCGCAGACGGTGCGCACCCAGGCCATATGCTGGGTCGAGGACAGGATGCCGAAGTGGTACGGCGTGGCATTGGGAAAAATAAATACCAGATCGCTGCACAGCGTGTCCGGTTGCATAAAACCGATAGGGATGAAAATCCTCCGCTCGGATGACACCTTCGGAATCACCAGATAGGGCGCATCCGGAATGTTTTCCACATGAAAGCGTGTCGGCCGCTCGGCGAGCTTGCGGGTGGGCGCGCTCTTGCTGGCGAGCCGGACGCGGCGCACCGCATCGACCCGCGCCAATGCATGCGGCATGGCACGCAGTTCATGGGGCAGGCAGTCGCCGAGCCAAAGGCACCAACGCTCCCAACCGTTGATGAATTCGTCCGAACCAAGCCAGCGGCGAAACCATTTCGCTGCCGCGGGTTCGAGCGCGATGAACGCATCGCGCTCTGCTGTCGTGAACAGGTAGTGGCCGCCGTCGATGGGCTTGTTGCCGATGCCGATCGCCGGTACCGGACAAATGGGCGTCGAGCGGTTGGTGACCACCAGGTCCGGCGCATCCACCAGATAGGGATTGATATTGCGCGCCGGAATCGCGTGCGGCTCGCCCTTGATGTCGTCGTAGTCGTAGATCACTTTGCCGGCCCGGTCTTCCGGCCCAAACCCGACGATGACGCAATGCACCGCCGCAACGCCGCGCGCCTCGTTGCTCCAGGAAAAGGTGCGGTGGGCGAAGTGAATGCGGATACCACGGGCCAGCAGCCAGCCCCAGAGCGCACCCACCTGTTCGCCCTGGCAGATGGAATTGGTGGAGACGAAGGCGCCTCTTGTGCCGTCATTCGCGCCGGCGCGGAAATCCGGATGTTGCGCGTCCGGCTCTGGATTCTCGCGTGCGCGGGAATGACGGGGGTTCATGTATTCGGCGGCTTTCACATACCAGGCGGCGACGAAATCCAGCAGCCCGCCGCTCGGAATATCCGCGAACACGGCCTGTGCATCGGCGCGCTGGGCATCGTCCATGAACTTGGCGCCCACGAACGGTGGATTGCCCAGGATGTAACTCAACCGCTCACGCGGCACCAGGGTTTCCCAATCCAGCCGCAGCGCATTGCCGTGCACGATATGCGGGCTGGTGGTGAGCGGGATGCGGACGAAGTACATGCCGAATTCCTCGCTCACTTTCAGATTCATCTGGTGGTCCATCAACCAGAGCGCGACCTGGGCGATCTGTGCGGGGAATTCCTCGATCTCGATGCCGTAACACTGATCGACGCCAACGGAAAGAAAGCCGTGCAGGTCCAGCCCGAGGCTGCCGCTGCGCGCATCGCCGGTGCTGGCGCGCAGCACATCCAACTCCAGCAGCCGCAGCTCGCGGTAGGCCACCACCAGAAAATTGCCGCAACCGCAGGCGGGATCGAGAAAGGTCAGACCGCGCAATTTCTTGTGGAACTCGAACAGCCGGTTGCGGTTGTTTTTGACTTTGTCGAACTCGGTGCGCAGTTCGTCGAGAAACAGCGGGCCGATCAGCTTGAGGATGTTCTTTTCGCTGGTGTAATGGGCGCCCAGGTTGCGGCGCGCCCTGGCGTCCATGATCGACTGGAACAGCGCGCCGAAGATCGCCGGGCTGATCTGGCTCCAGTCGAGCGCGCAGGCATCGAGCAGGGCTTCGCGCATGGCGCGGTCGAAATCGGCGACCGGCAGAATTTCCTCGAACAGCTTGCCGTTGACATAGGGAAAGGCGGCGAGCTGTTCATCGAGGGCCGTCGAGCGCTTGCGCTCGGGCGTATTGAGCACCTGGAAAAACTGTGTGAGCAGCGCGCCGAGATTGCTGCCGTCCTCGGTGGTGCGGTTTTCGACCCAGTCTTGAAACGCCTTGCGGGGCTGGAAGATGCCGGTGTCTTCGGCGAACAGGCAGAACAGCAGGCGCACCAGCAGCAGTTCCAGCGGGTGACCTGCGTAGCCGCTCGCCTTGAGGCGGTCGTGCAGGCGGCCCATGCGTTCGGCGGCCTTGCGGTTGACGGGATCTTCGGGCGCGAGCGTCTGGGTGGCGTAGCCGGCGATGAAAGCGAACAGGCCAACGCGCTTGTGGAGTTCCGCCAGCGCGAATTCCTGCGCGGTGCCGGTTTCGAGATCGTGCAGGCGCATACGCGCGAAGTCGGACACCAGCACATAGCGCGGCAACTCGCGCTCGATGATACCGGGGAAATAATCCAGCGCCTGCTGGTAGGCGCGGTCGAGGTTCTTCCCGCGCGATTTGTGTTCGGCGATCAACATGCCCTTCCAGAACAGGTCGATCTCGCCGCGCCGATTGCCGAGTTTTTTGGCCGGCTCTTCAAAGCTGGCGACGCGCCGCCGCGAGATACCGAAGATGTCGAAGAACTGGTTCCAGAAGGTCTGCGCCTCGGCGGTTTCCCGCGCCTCGTCCGCCCATTCGCGCGCGAACGCCAATGCGCGATCCTTGATTTCGTTCCAGCTCAACGGCATGCGTGGTTTCCTTTGGCGTCAATGTGCCTCATCCCGGTTGGCGCCC
>CAVPTW010000035.1:0-143658 GCA_963708735.1 uncultured Gammaproteobacteria bacterium | reverse complement strand
GTCGGACTTAACCTCACGGCCATTGGATTTCCGTGGGGGATATTGTGGATTTGCACCACTGAGGTGCATGTTTTGGCCGATTTCGCCGCCATTTTCGCTGAACCGAGCATGCTTGCCCCGCTTTCAGGCCATTCGGACGGATTTGGGCTGCAACACGGCCATGCGTTTCAAGTTCCACGCCAGGCAAACCAGCGTCCATTCGTGGCCAACATTGGCCAGGCCGCGTAGCAGAAACTGGCGGAAGGCCATCACCGACTTGATGATGCCGAATACCGGCTCCACCGTCTGCTTGCGCAGCGCATAGGCCGCCCGCCCGGCCTGGGTCTTGAGGGTGTGCTTCATCTGATCGACCGGGTTGTCGGCCGGTAGCGCCGCAGGCTCTTCAAAACGATCGCGCCAGGCCGGGTGGTGCGCATCGCGACCCACCGCCATCAGCGGTTCGATCCCGGCATCATGGCAGGCCTTGACGTTCTTCGCGCTGCAGTAGCCCGTGTCTGCCAACAGCTGATCCGGCTGGCGCAATCCATCGGGCAGGCGCTGCAGCGCCGCCAGCGTCGGCGCCACCTGCTCCTTGTCGTTGCCGGCCTGAGTGATGTGTGGGACCAGGATCAGCATGGATTCGGTGTCGACCGCAGCCTGCGCGTTGTAGCACTGATCGAATCCGCCGCTCGACACCTTCATGATGCGTGAGTCTTCGTCGGTCAGATTGACCTGATCGTCCGCGCGCGGGCCGGTTTGTGGCGGCGCCGGCGGCTTGCCGCCGGGCTTCTTGCCGGTCGCCTTTTGCTTCGCCTCGCGCTCGGCCAGCTTGGCCTGGTACTCGGCCTGCGCCCTTTCGTCACGCGCCTGGGCGCGCTCTTCGATGACCGCCTTGGCTCGCGCGATCGCGGCCAGGCGATCCTCGCGCCGCTGGATCTCGTCGGGCAGGCTGACGCCATCGGGAACCGTGCTCTGATCCGCCGCTTCGGCCAGCGCCAGCATCTCCTGCACTTCGGCCTTGAGCTGCGCTTCGATCTTCTCGGCGTACCCATACGACAAGGCGCTGTGCCGCGAGGCGTTGGCGTGGACCTTGGTGCCGTCCAGGCTCGCCGTGCCGAATCGCGAGAGCTGGTTTTCCCGGGCCACCTGCAGCACTTGCACGAAAATCGCCGCAAACTGCTCGCCGAAGCGCCGGCGAAAGTGCGACAGCGTGTCGTGGTCCGGGTGCTGGTCGCAGGCGATGAAACGAAACGCCAGCGAATCGTAGGTCGCACGCTCGATCTTGCGGCTTGAGTGAGTGCCGGTGGCGTAGCCGTAAATCAACAGCGAGAGCAGCAGCGCCGGGTGGTAGGCCTCACTGCCGCGACCGGCGTAAGCGCGCTCAAACGCCGACAGGTCCAGCCCTTCGACCACATCCACCACGTACCGCGCCAAGTGTGACTCCGGCAACCAGTCCTGCACCGAAGGGGGAAGAAGGTAGTCGGTCTGACGATCAATGGGGCGAAATCGGCTCATGTCATCGGGTGTTTCGGAAGGTGTGCAATTTTAACCCGAAGGGTGGGAAAGTCCGACAGGCTGCTAGCCCTAGGTTTTTCGCCACTTTTCGGTTCAACGTGTGATCCATCGCCATAACATCAGCGGTCGCTGGGGATACGGGCTGACGCTGTGCGCGATATTGCCGAGCGGCAACTACCTGCCCCACACACTTGGTCCGGACCGCTACGCCAAGGGCATGGGACTCATCCTGCTGGCGGCGCTGTGCTGGGCAAGCTGCGCGGCGCTCACGCACTTCAGGTCGTCGCAGGTCATGCTGACCGTGAGTGCCGCCATCCCGGTGGCGACCCGGTGACAGTGATACCCCTGCGCACCCCCAAACCTTCAGCAGCCACCATCGGCACCGGGGCCTGAATCACCGTAGCTGCGTATCACCACCGCCGGACAGCTCTTGTATTCCGCCCGAATTATCGACACATTACGGCTTCTTTCCAGAACCAGTCGGACCATCTCACCATGAACAAAGGCATGCTTACGGGTCTCGTTGCCGGGGCCGTGCTGGCCACGGCGGCCGGCGCCATCGGCGGTTATCGCGCGCTCCATCCCGAGCCCAAGTTCGCGGAAGTGCTCGAAGTCACCGAAGTTACCCGCGATTCGCAAGTACCCAAGGAGGTTTGCGCCGACGTGGCGGTGACGCGGCGGCGACCCGTAAAAGACCAGAACCAGATTCTCGGCACTGTGGCAGGAGCAGTGATCGGGGGGGTTGTCGGCCACCAGATCGGCGGAGGCTCCGGCAAAAAGATCGCTACCGCGGCCGGCGCGGTGGCCGGTGGCTACGCCGGCAACAAAACCCAGGAACATTTGCAGGCGAACGATACCTACACCACCACCGAGCGCCGCTGCCACACCGAGCATGAAACCAAAACCGATGTGATTGGCTACGATGTCCGCTACCGGCTGCGCGGCGAAGAACATCGCGTCCAGATGGATCATCGTCCGGGAGAACGAATCCCCGTGGTGGATGGTCAGCTGGTGCTGAATCCCGAGTCGCCGAAACCCTGATCCCGGGCTGGCAGCCCGTCCCGCACGGACACGGACAGCCATGGAAAACTGCGCGTGAGCGACCCGGTATCGCCGCCCCGGCCGAGCGCGCTGTTGCGAATTCTGCAAGCGG
The DNA here is from genome assembly GCA_963708735.1 of uncultured Gammaproteobacteria bacterium. Taxonomy (GTDB): domain Bacteria; phylum Pseudomonadota; class Gammaproteobacteria; order Pseudomonadales; family Porticoccaceae; genus JAGPUQ01. The sequence goes on along the minus strand of CAVPTW010000035.1, from coordinate 141,011 downwards.
TCGAACGGCTCGGTAACCGGCTGCCCGATCCCGTCCTGCTGTTTCTGCTGCTGCTGATCGCGGTCTGGCTGCTGTCGGCACTGTTGGCGCCGGTTGAATTTGCCGCGCAAAATCCACAGACCGGCGCCGCGATCAGGATTGCCAATCTGCTGACGGGAGCGGAGCTCGCCCGCTTTCTCACCGACATGGTTCCCGTTTTCACCGCCTTTGCGCCCCTCGGGATCGTGCTGGTGGCGCTGCTCGGGGTCGGGGTGGCGGAACACTCCGGACTCATCGCCGCCGGGCTCCGCAAACTGCTGAGCCTGACCACCGCCCGCTGGCTCTCTCCCATCGTGATGTTGGTGGCGATCATCAGCCACACCGCCGCGGACGCGGGCTATGTCGTGGTCATCCCGCTGGCGGCGGTGATTTTTCATGCCGCCGGCCGCCACCCGCTGGCGGGCATCGCTGCGGCCTTCGCCGGTGTGTCGGGCGGGTTTTCCGCGAACTTCATTCCCTCGGCGCTCGATCCGCTGCTCCAGGGCATCACCCAGGAGGCGGGCCGCGTGCTGGACCCGGGCCTTTTGGTCAATCCCCTGTGCAACTGGTTTTTCATGAGCACGTCCAGCCTGCTGGTGATCGGGCTCGGCTGGTGGCTCACCGACCGGGTCGTCGAACCCTGGCTGACCAGGACCAACCCGGTGACCGCTGACTCGGCGGACACCGCCGGGTTGACGCCGCTGGCGCCCGGGGAGCAACGCGGGCTCTGGTGGGCGGCGGTCAGCCTGGTGCTGTCGCTGGCGCTGCTGCTCGCGGCAATCCTGCCCGCCAGTTCCTCCCTGCGGGATCCAGCGACTGGCGCGGTGGCATCCTTCGGCGCACCCCTGATGCATGCCATCGTGCCGCTGATCTTCGTCCTGTTCCTGATCCCGGGCGTGACCTACGGCATCGCCGCCGGATCCATTCGCGGACACCGCGATGTGATCGCCGGGATGACGCGCGCCATGGAAAGCATGGGTTATTACATCGTGATGGCGTTTTTCGCCGCGCAGTTCATCGCGGCCTTCAGCCACTCGAATCTGGGGATTCTGCTCGCCGTCGCGGGCGCGGACGGGCTGAGCGGGCTGCACCTCTCGCCCCAGTTGACCATCGTCGGCATTATCCTGTTATCGGCCTGCATCGACCTGTTCGTGGGCTCGGCGTCGGCAAAGTGGCTGCTGATTGCGCCCATCTTCGTTCCCATGCTGATGCAGCTCGGCATCGCGCCGGAACTGACCCAGGCGGCGTACCGGATCGGGGACTCCTCGGCCAACATCGTGACCCCGCTGATGCCCTACTTCCCGCTGGTGGTCGTGTTCTGCCGGCGCTATGTCCGTGACGCCGGCATCGGTACCCTGATCGCGATGATGCTGCCCTATGCGCTGGCGCTGCTGCTGGGCTGGACCCTGCTCCTGCTCGGCTACTGGGCGCTGGGGCTGCCGCTCGGCCTTCAGGCCGGCTATGTGTACCCGAGTCCGGGATAGGCGAAAATACAGGGTCGCGCATACCACTGTGGCAACCTTGACACCCTTCGGGGCTTGCGCAAAACTGCTTTTTACCGACCGGTAACATCGATCTCCGGCGAGTGCCAGCGCAATCCTTTACGGCTTGGGTGGATAAAAATATGGGCATCAGTGAAAGCGGCAAAATTCTGAACACACTGGCTGCGGGCAAGCGCAAGCCGCGCATCATCGTGGTCGGCACCGGGCTGTCGGGGATCTGCATGGGAATGCGGCTGATGGCGGCCGGCTACGACGACCTGATCCTGCTGGAAAAAGCCGACCGCTGCGGCGGCACCTGGCACTACAACCAGTATCCCGGCCTGCGCTGCGACGTGCCCTCGCATTACTACCAGTACAGCTTCGAACCCAGCTCGCAATGGAGCCACCGATTTTGCGGCGGCGAAGAGATCCGCCAGTACTTCGAGCGCATGGCGCGCAAGTATGGGGTCTTCGAACGCATCCGCTTCAACACCGAGACCCGGCACGCGGAGTGGACCGGTAGTGGCTGGAAACTGGATGTGGCGACCGCCGCCGGCGTCGGCGAGCAGCTCGAGTGCGACATCCTGATCGCTGCCTGCGGCATCCTGGTACGACCCAGGTATCCGGACCTTCCCGGCCTGGATTCCTTTGCCGGGACCGTGGTGCACTCCGCCCGCTGGGATCACTCCCTGGAGCTGGCCGGCAAGCGCGTCGGTGTCATCGGCAACGGCTCCACCGGCATCCAGATGATCAAGCCGCTCACCGATGTGTGCAGCAAGGTGATTTCCTTCCAGCGCACCCCGCAGTGGGTGCTGCCGATCCCGAACCGGAAATATTCCGGATTCAGCCATTGGCTGACGGGGAAACTGCCTGTCCTTTCCCGGCTGTACTACCACAGCTACCGGTTTCTCATGGAGCAGGTGCTGGGTCGCGGCATCATCAAGGACAACGCCTCCCGACGCATGGTCGCCAAACTGTGCCGCTGGAACCTCGACAGCGTGAAGGACCCCGATCTGCGCGCCAAACTGACTCCCGATTACACGCCGATGTGCAAACGCCTGGTGATGTCGTCGGAATTCTATCCCGCCATTCAGCGCCCCAACGCCGAGCTAGTGCGCGTGGGCATCGACCACGTCGAACCCCGGGGCATCGTCACTGCGGATGGCAAGCTCCACGAGCTCGACATCATCGCGCTGGCCACCGGCTTTCACGCCAACGAGTACATGCTGCCGATGACCATGACCGGCGCGCACGGCGTCACCCTGGACGCTGCCTGGAAGGACGGTCCACGCGGCTATCGCACCGTGGCCATGCCCAACTTTCCCAATTTCTTCATGGTGATGGGACCCCACAGCCCGGTGGGCAACTTCTCGCTTGCCTCCATCGCCGAAACCCAGAGCGAATACATCATGAAGTTCATCAACCTCTGGGCGGAACGCAAGTTCGAGCAGGTTTATCCCCGCGAGGATGCGACCCTGCGCTTCAATGCCGAGATGCTGGCGAACATGAAGGATACGGTGTGGACCACCGGCTGCAAGAGCTGGTATCTGGACGAGAAAGGCGTGCCCGGCTCCTGGCCCTGGACGGCAACCAGGTTCCGCGCCGACTTGCACGACCCGAAATTGCAGGAATATGTGATAGCCTGAATTGAATGCGTGCCCTCGGCCCTGACGGCCTTGGGTGGGCTCCGATAACAACGAAAACAGCGAATCAACGTCGCCGCCGGTGCCCAGCGCGCCGGCTCCCGAACCAGGAGGTGTGGTTTGTCCGGTATTTTGCGGTACGGTTCCTATATTCCCTATTTTCGGCTCGACCGCCAGGCGGCGGGCATCGGTCGCGGCGAACGCGCCATCGCCAGCTATGACGAAGACTCGGTCTCCATGGCAGTGGAGGCCGGCCGTCAGGCGCTCGGCGGCGCGGCGGTAGACACCCTGATGTTTGCCACCACCAGCCCGCCCTACGCGGAAAAACTCAATGCCGCGGCGATTTCCGCTGCCCTCGACCTGCCGGCGCACACCCGCTCCCTCGAGCTCGGTGGCAACAGTCGCATGGGACTGGCCGGGTTGTTGCTGGCCAGCGAACTCGGCCACGCCGGGCGCACCACGCTGGTGTGCGCCAGCGACGTGGTGATCGGTGCACCGGGTGGCGCCCGCGAGCGCGACAGCGGCGATGCCGCCGTCGCCTTTGTCACCGGCGCCGGGGATGAGGCCATCGCCCGCCTGCTGGGCAGCGCATCGGGCACCGCGGAAGTACTGGACGTGTGGCGACTGCCGGGCGATCCCTTCGCCCGCCAGTGGGAGGAGCGCTTCGGGATCGAAATCCTCGGCCCGGTGAGTGTCGATACCGCCAAACGCGCGTTGACCAACGCCGGGGTCGAGCCCGCATCCCTCGCCAAGGTGGTGCTGGACGCCACCAACCGCCGCGACGTGGCCGACATTCCCCGCGCGCTCGGCCTCAAGTCCGAACAGCTGGCCGACCCGCTGCTGGACAATCTGGGTCGCACCGGTGTCGCCCACGCCGGACTGTTGCTCGCCCAGGTTCTGGATACCGCCAAGCCGGGCGACCGCATCCTGGTGCTGTCCACCGCCGACGGTTGCGACGCCCTGGTGTTCGAGGTCACCGATCGTATCGCTTCCGGACGGCCCGCGCGCAGCGTCGCCCACTGGCTCGCCTCCAAGCGCACCGACCTGGCCTACAACGATTACCTCAAATGGCGCGGTATCCTGCCTTTCGAGCCGCCGCGGCGGCCGGACCCCAGCCGGCCCGCGGCGCCGGCGATGAAACGGCACGAGCGCTGGAAATACGCCTTCTACGGCTCCCGGTGCGAGCAGTGCAACCAGGGTTATCTGCCACCGCAGCGGGTGTGCGTGAAATGCGGCGCGGTGGACAAGATGAAAGAAGAGCCTTTTGCCGACCAGCCCTGTCGTATCACCACCTTCACCCTCGACCATCTCGCCTACAGTCTGCAACCGCCGGTGATTTCCACCGTGGTGGATTTCGGCTGCGGCGGCCGCATGGCCTGTGAACTGGCCGATGCCGATCCGAAAGATGTCGGCATCGGCAACCAGCTCGAAATGACCTTCCGCCGGTTCTATACCGGGGAAGGCGTCCACAACTATTTCTGGAAAGCGCGCCCGGTGCGCTAGAGGTATGTGCCATGGCAAGTAACGGTATCAAGGATCAAGTCGCCATCGTCGGCATGGCGTGTACACAGTTCGGCGAACACTGGGATCGGGACGCCTCCGACATGCTGATCGAGGCTGCCACCGAAGCCTACAAGTCGGCCGGCGTCGAGCCCAACGACGTCGATGCCTACTGGCTCGGCACCTTTGCCAGCGGCGTTTCCGGTCTGGTGTTCTCCGAAGCGCTGAAAACGCCCTACAAGCCGGTGACGCGACTGGAAAACATGTGTGCGACCGGCAGCGAGGCCATTCGCAACGCCGCCTACGCGGTGGCCAGCGGCGCCTACGATCTGGTCATGGCGGTGGGCGTGGAAAAACTCAAGGACGGCGGCTACTCCGGCCTGGTGGTGCCCACGCCCGCGGGCGACGGCACCGAGTCCAGCATGACCGCGCCCGCCATGTTTTCCCTGCTGGCGCCGGCCTACTGCAAGAAATACGGCGTCGATGAAAACCAGCTCAAGGACGTGCTGTCCCGCATCGCCTGGAAGAATCACGTCGCCGGCGCCAAGAATCCCAAGGCGCAATTCCGCAAGGAAGTGTCCATGGACACCATCGGCAAGTCGCCGCGGGTAGCGGGCATGTTTGGCGTATTCGACTGCTCGGGGGTAGCCGACGGTGCGGCCGCCGCCATCCTGTGCCGGGCCGAGGACGCCCACAAATACACCGACCGGCCGATCTACCTCAAGGCTTTCTCGATTGCGGCCGGTCCCAATGAAGGCTTTATCAGCGGCGATTACGATTTCACCACTTTCCAGGAAGTGGTCGTGTCCGCCCAGGACGCCTACAAGCAGGCGGGTATCACCAATCCCCGCGAGCAGATCAGCATGGCGGAAGTGCACGACTGCTTCACCGCCACCGAACTGGTGCTGATGGAAGACATGGGCTTTTCCGAGCGCGGTCAGGGCTGGCGCGACGTGCTGGAAGGCCGCTTCGATGGCGATGGCGCGCAGCCGATCAATCCCGACGGCGGCCTCAAGAGTTTCGGCCATCCGATCGGCGCCAGCGGGTTGCGGATGATGTACGAGATGTGGCTGCAACTGCGTGGCGAGGCGGGCCCGCGCCAGATACCCAATCCGAAACTGGGGCTCACGCACAATCTCGGCGGCCAGCCCGGCCGCTGCGTCAGCTTCGTCTCCATTGTCGGCAACGAGATTGGTTGACGCGGTTTTCACCACCACCGCATGAATGCAAAAAAACCCGGCACTGCCGGGTTTTTTTTCGCTAGTTGCGGCGTCGTTATTTTCGCCGCATGGCGTCAAAGAATTCGTTATTGCTCTTGAATCCCTTGAGCTTGTCCACCAGGAATTCGGTCGCCGATAAATCTTCCATATCGTGCAGCAGCTTCCGCAAAATCCATACCCGTTGCAGCTCGCCTTCGCTCATCAGCAACTCCTCGCGGCGTGTGCCGGAACGACGCACGTTGATCGCGGGATAGATGCGCTTCTCGGCGATCTTGCGATCCAGGTGAAGCTCCATGTTGCCGGTGCCCTTGAACTCCTCGTAGATCACCTCGTCCATTTTCGAACCGGTATCCACCAGGGCGGTAGCGATGATGGTCAGGCTGCCGCCGTGCTCGATATTGCGCGCCGCGCCAAAAAACCGCTTGGGTTTCTCGAGCGCATGGGCATCGACCCCTCCGGTCAGAACCTTCCCGGATGACGGGATCACGGTGTTGTACGCGCGCGCCAGCCGGGTCACCGAATCCAGCAGGATGACGACATCCTTCTTGTGCTCGACGAGCCGCTTGGCCTTGTCGATCACCATCTCGGCGACCTGCACATGGCGGGTCGGCGGTTCGTCGAAGGTGGACGCGACCACCTCGCCGCGCACCGTGCGCTGCATTTCGGTTACTTCCTCGGGGCGCTCGTCGATCAGCAGTACGATCAGCAGCGCTTCGGGATTGTTGCGCGATATCGCCTGCGCGATATGCTGCATCATGATGGTCTTGCCGGCCTTGGGCGGCGCGACAATCAGGCCACGCTGTCCTTTGCCGATGGGCGCGATGAGATCGATGATGCGTCCGGTGAGATCCTCGGAACTGCCGTTGCCGGCCTCCAGCATCAGGCGCTTGTCCGGAAACAGCGGCGTCAGGTTTTCAAACAGAATCTTGTTGCGCGCGTTCTCCGGTTTTTCGAAATTGATCTCGTCTACTTTAAGAAGCGCGAAATAGCGTTCACCTTCCTTGGGTGGGCGGATCTTGCCGGTGATGCTGTCGCCGGTACGGAGATTGAAGCGACGAATCTGACTCGGCGACACATAGATGTCGTCGGGACCGGCGAGATACGACGAATCCGCCGAACGCAGAAAACCGAAACCATCCGGCAGGATTTCCAGCACCCCGTCGCCGGAAATATCCTCGCCGCTTTTTGCATGGCGTTTCAGGATGGTGAAAATGATGTCCTGCTTGCGCGAGCGACCGAGATTTTCGAGGCCAGTCTCGGCGCCGATTTGCAGCAATTCGTCGATGGGTTTCGCTTTCAGGTCGGTAAGATTCATGGAGTTGGTGTTGTCGGTGTGGCTGCGAGAGCCGGGGTGGCCGGGAGGGCCGGGATGGTTGGTAGGAACTGATACAAGTCGGGCGCGAATCGCGCTGGGCGCATTCTACCTGGAGCCTAATTTACCTGGAGCTGATTTTACCTAGAGGTAGTCAGCCGGGAATTAATAGCGTAATTCAGGCCGGCTTACGGGCGGAGCGAAGATCAGTTATGGCCCACAGTATACCCGGCCCCGCACCATTAGCAAACTTCATTTGGGCTGCTGCTCTCCCTCGATCAAGGGCGTCTCAAACCGCGCCGGCAACAAATGCCGTCAATTGCGCCTTGGACAGGGCGCCCACCCGAGTATCGCTGAGATTACCGTTTTTAAACAGCATCAGCGTCGGGATGCCGCGGACACCGTACCGGGCGGCAATCTCGCGATTGGCATCGACATCGACCTTGCAGACCTTGAGGCGGCCAGCGAAGTCGTCGGCCAGCTCGTCCAGAATCGGGGCAATCATCTTGCAAGGGCCACACCAGCTCGCCCAGAAGTCCAGGAGCACCGGGAGGTTCGATTGCAGCACATCGGCATCAAAACTGGCATCGCTCACGTGGACGATTTTGGCGCTCATCGGCGGGCTCCGTATCAGGCAGGGATTGGGTAATCGGCAGGATCGAACCTTACAATAATGCGATCATGGCATCCACTACTAGCGGCAACGACGACCCAAGCGATGGCGATGACCACGATGAACACGGAAGGCTCCGGCGTCGAGGCCGCGACGCCCTTGCTGGCGGCCATCGACTTGGGATCGAACAGTTTTCACCTGCTGGTGGCAGCGGTCAGCCACGGGGAGATGCGTCCCCTGGAGACCAGGGGCGAAAAGGTGCAACTGGCCGCCGGCCTCCGCGATGGCGTGCTGGATAGCGACGCCATCGCGCGCGGGCTCGAAACCCTGACTCGCTTCCGCCAGATCCTGGACACTTTTACCCCGGATACCGTCCGGGTAGTCGGGACCAACACCCTGCGCGCGGCAAAAAATGTGCGCTCGTTCATCGGTCCAGCGCAGGCAATCCTCGGCCATCCCATCGAAGTCGTGTCGGGGCGCGAGGAGGCACGCCTGGTATACCTGGGCGTGGCCCACAGCGAGGCGGATGACGATCACGCCCGGCTGGTGGTGGATATCGGCGGCGGGAGCACCGAACTCATCATCGGCGAGCGTTTCGAGACGCGCGTGCTGGAAAGTCTGCATATGGGATGTGTCAGCTATCAGCAACGCTTTTTCCCGACCGGTGCCATTACCACATCGCGGTTTGATAACGCGTATCAGGCCGCGTACCTGGAGGCGCTTGCCGTCCGCGACGAGTTTTGCGCGGGCAGCTGGGGGGACTGCGTGGGCTCCTCCGGGACCCATATCGCCATCGCCGAAACCCTGCGCGCCCAGGGCTGGAGCCGAGGTGAGATAACGCGCAGCGGCCTGCAGCAACTGCGCCGCGCGCTCATCGACTGCGGCCATGTCGATGCCCTGGGTGCGATTGCGGGCCTCAAACCCGCACGCTACAACGTGTTCGCGGCCGGCGTTGCCATCGCCAGTGCGGTGTTCGAAGCGCTCGATATCACCACGATGCACGCTTCCTCGGGGGCGCTGCGCGAGGGTGTTGTCTACGACCTGATCGGGCGCCTGCAGCACGAGGACGTGCGTGAGCGCACCGTCAACGCGCTGTTCAAGCGCAGCGGGCTGCCGGACCTGCACGCACGCCGCGTCCGGGAGGTGGCCGACGACCTGTTCATCCGGGTCTGCGATGACTGGAAGCTAGGGACCGAGCACCGCGAGCTGTTGCGCTGGGCAGCGCAACTGCATGAAATCGGTCTGACGATTTCTCATTCCCAGTTCCACAAACACGGTCAATACATCATCCAGAATGCGGACCTACCGGGCTTTTCCCGCGACCAGCAAACCGCGGTCGCGACCCTGGTACGGGCGCATCGCCGCAAATTTCCCGGCAGTCTGCCGGCGTCTTTAGGCACCGCTGATCGCCTCGCTCTGACGCGCTTGTGTCTGCTGCTGCGTCTTGCCGTGGCCTTCAAATATGTAGCGCCTCTCGACGGCCTCCCCCATCTGAACATCCACGCGACGCAACGCGGTTATCGGCTGGATTTTCCGCCCGGCTGGCTCCAGCAGCATCCGCTGACCCTGGCTGAACTCAGTCAGGAACAGGCCTATCTTGCGCAGGCGGGATTCACTATCGAACTGACTTGAACCACCGTCGGACCAGGACTAATCCGCCAGTCGTGCCAGCAAACTTGATTGTGCGCGGTGTTCGGCATCCGGGTTTTGCGGCTGTCGGAGTACATAGCAGCCGTCACTGTGCAGCACCCAACTCTGGCAATCGTCCGCCAGCATGATCTCCAACTCCTCGATCACGCGCTGCGCCAATGCCGGATCGAGCAGCGGAAAGGCTATTTCGAGACGATTGCGCAGGTTGCGTTCCATGAGGTCGGCGCTCGCGCAGTAAACCGCCGGTTTGCTGTTGCGGAAGTAATACACGCGCGAATGCTCGAGAAACCGGCCGATAATCGAAATCACGCGGATGTTTTCCGATATCCCCGCCAGCCCCGGACGCAGACAACACATGCCGCGAATGATCAGATCGACCTTTACCCCCGCGGCGCTCGCCCGATAGAGCGCCTGAATGACACTCGCATCCGTGAGTCCGTTGGCCTTGAGGATGATGTGCGCCTCCCGACCCTCGCTCGCGACCCGTGCCTCCTGGTCGATCAGCGCCAGCAGTTTGGTTTGCAGTGTAAAGGGCGCGGTAAACAGCTTTTTGACATGCTCCGCGCGACCCATGCCGGTCAACTGCTGGAAAAAAATGTGCAGGTCGCTGCCGAGTTCCGTATCGGCACTGAGCAGGCTGTAGTCGGTATAGAGCCGGGCGTTGCCGGCGTGGTAGTTCCCGGTGCCGAGATGGATGTAGCGCTTCAGTTCCCGACCCTCGCGCCGCACGATCAGCATCGCCTTGGCATGCGTCTTGTAGCCCACGACACCGTAGGTCACCACCGCGCCAGCCTCCTGCAACTGGCTCGCGAGCTGAAGATTTTCCGCCTCGTCGAACCGCGCCCGCAATTCGATGACCACGGTGACTTCCTTGCCTGCCCGCGCTGCCTCCGCGAGCAAATCGACGATCTCCGAGCGCGAACCACTGCGATACAGCGTCATCTTGATCGCCAGCACCAGCGGATCGCGCCCGGCCTGACGCAACAGGTCGATAACCGGGGTGAAGGACTGGTAGGGGTGATGCAGCAGAATGTCCCGCTGAGCCAGCACCTGGAAATAGTTGGGATCCTCGCGCAGCACTGCCGGGAGACTGGGCGTGAAGGGCGGAAACACCAGATCGGGCCGATTGACCATGCCGCGCAACTGCATCATGCGGCCCAGATTTACCGGACCTTCGACATGGTAGAGGTCAGCGTGCTCGAGATTGAACTGATCGAGCAGAAATTCGACCAGTTCCGGCGGGCACTCGGATGCCACCTCCAGGCGCACCGCGCTGCCAAAGCGCCGGGTGTGCAGCTCGCCCCGCAACGCGCGCGCAATGTCTTCCACTTCCGCGGCGTTGAGATCCAGATCGGCATCGCGGGTAATGCGGAACTGATAACAACCCGTCGCGCGCATACCCGGAAACAGAAAATCGACGTGGGAATGAATCACCGACGACAGAAACACGAAGTTGTCGCCGCCCCGACACAGCTGGTCCGGAACCCGGATGATGCGCGGCAGCGAGCGCGGCGCCGGCACGATGGCCAGGCCGCTCTCGCGGCCAAAGGCATCGCGCCCTTCCAGACTGACGATAAAGTTGAGGCTTTTGTTTGCCAGGCGCGGGAAAGGATGCGCCGGGTCCAGGCCAATGGGGCTGATCACCGGCAACACCTGTTCGCGCAGATACTCCTGGGCCCAGCGGTCGATTTCCGGGGTCCAGATATCCCGTGCCAGAAACCGGATACCCTCGCGCTCCAATGCGGGCAGCAGCGTTTCATTCAGAATCCGGTACTGCCGCTGGATCCCGTCATGACAAATGGCGCCCAGCTCTTTCAGTACTTCCTGAGGCTGAAGTCCGTCGGTGGCGACAACCTCGCGGGCAAAACTGATCTGGCGCTTGAGCCAGGCGACCCGGACTTCATAAAACTCGTCGAGGTTGGAGCTGAAGATCAGCAGGAATTGCAATCGTTCCAGCAGGGGGTAGGACTCGGTCAGCGCCTGGTCCAGTACCCGGAGGTTGAATTGCATCAGGCTGAGATGACGGTTGAGGTAATACGCCGGTTGCTGGTAATCGGCGCCATCGTTCAGGCTATCGGCAGGATCGCCCGGGGAAGATGGCGGATTTTTTTGCAGTGGCAGTTCGTTCATTTTCCGACAGCAGACCAAGGGCCATCGCCCATCGTACCCACAATCCATGTCAAAACCATGTCATCGGCGTCAACTCGGATTCAAAACGCGGCCAGTACCGTATCCAGAAAGCGATGCCCGGTGGGGGTGGTCGCCAGCCGGTCGGTCAAGGGTGCGGCCAGACCCTGCCGTACCAGATCATCCCAGGGGTCCGCTATCACCGCCAGCGGTTGGCCGGTGCGCTCGCCGAAGTAATGCACCGGCACTCCCGCATTCAGACGCAATGCATTAAGGAAAAATTCCAGGGGCAGGTCGGCTGCATCCAGCGTCATCTGTTCAGCACAGCGGTCGTCGTCCCGCGCGAGATAATCCCGCGGATGGCGCGCCTTGCGGCGACGCCGAATGCAGCCTGCCTCGGTGTCGGTCAGCTTGCCATGGGCGCCGGCGCCAATGCCGATGTAGTCGCCGAACTCCCAATAATTGACGTTGTGCCGGCTGTGTCGCCCGTCGCGCGCATAGGCCGACACCTCGTACTGCCGGTAACCGGCGCGCTCGAGCAGCGTCGCGCCCGCCGTATTGATGGCATCCAGCACGGACTCGTCGGGGAGCTGCGGCGGTTTCCGGTAGAACAGGGTATTGGGCTCGATGGTGAGCTGGTACCAGGACAGATGCTCCGGAGCGAGCGTGATCGCCTGCTCTAGATCGGCGACGGCCTGGGCCGGCGTTTGGCCCGGCAGACAGTGCATCAGATCGAGATTGATATTCGCGAATCCGGCGGTGCGGGCCAGATCAAACGCGCGCACCGCCTCGCCACCCGAGTGAATGCGGCCGAGCGCCCGCAGGTGAGGATCGGAGAACGACTGCACTCCGATGGACAGCCGGTTGACCCCGGCGGCGCGATAGCCGCGAAAATTGTCCGCATCGACGGCGCCGGGATTGGCCTCCAGGGTTATCTCCGCACCCGTAGCGAAGCCGATGCGCCGCTCCGCCGCTTCCAGCACCGCCGCGATAGCGTGTGCCGAAAACAGGCTGGGCGTGCCGCCACCGAAAAAAACGCTGCTGAATTGGCGGCCATCAGCGCGATCCCGTTCGCAGTCCAGATCGGCAAGCAACGCCTGGACGTACTCGGCTTCCGGCAGTGGTCCCGCGGCCTGGTGAGAATTGAAATCGCAGTACGGGCATTTGCGCACGCACCAGGGAATATGCACATAAAGCGCCAGCGGCGGCGGCTTCAACATCTGGCGGCAATCCGTGCGCGCAGTTTCGGGAGCAGCTCTCGCAAGGCGCGGCCCCGATGACTCCGGGAGTTCTTCTCGGCCGCCGCCAGTTCCGCCGCCGTGCAACCGAGCTCGGGAATCAGGAACAGGGGATCGTAACCAAAGCCACCGGCGCCGCACGGTCGATCGAGAATGCGGCCCTCCCACACACCTTCACAAATCAGCGGCGCCGGATCGGTGGCCGAATCGACGTAGACCAGGACGCAGCGAAACCGCGCGCCCCGTTGCGCAGCCGGCACGTCGCGCAGCAGCTCCAGAAGTTTCTGGTTGTTGCCTGCGTCGTCGGCACCTTCACCGGCAAAGCGCGCCGAATGCACCCCCGGTGCGCCGTGCAACCAGTCGACTTCCAGACCGGAATCATCGGCGAGCGCGGCGCGACCGCTTTCCCGCGCCGCATGACGCGCCTTGAGCAAGGCGTTGTCTACAAAAGTACTGCCGGTCTCCGCGACTGCACTCACCCCGAGTTCGCCCTGGGATATCAGGTCGAGGCCCACTTGGGCCAGCAGGGCGCGCAACTCGCGGAGCTTGCCGGCATTGTTGCTGGCCAGTACGACCGCAGCGCGCACGGAGTCAGCGATCGCGATAGAAAGTGCGCTGAAACGACAGTGTATAAGCGGGCGTGTCCGGACTCGGCTTCACAGTGATATTGAAGGTCAGCGAGTCCTCGTTTTCAAAGTTGAAGGGCGCTAGGTAATACACCGCGTCGTCTTCCCGCACCTCAAAGAACTTGAGCTCCTGGCGCTGGGCGAAAATATTGGCGACATGCCCACTCACTTCGGCGGGCCGACCGCCGATCGTCCCAGCCGGCATGACCGCGATATTGACAAGGCCCCGATCGCGTCCGCGCACGATGTCGTAAGCCGCGGCGACTTCCGGACTCACCAAGCTGCTGTTGAAGGCGCTGTAATAAACGCGGTAATCGCCGAACTCGCGAAAGGGTCGGTCGTCCGCCCACAGACTGCCGGCGAAAACCAGCAGGGGGATAATGAACAGATGGGACAGCGGAGACAATTGAGGTATTTTCATGGGTCGCGTCCTCGGGTAATCATGGGAGACGGGTTATTTCGCCAAGTGGTAGATCGCCGTTGCACTGAACAGATTGGACCATACTCCTTTGAGCAGCCGATCGGGGAATTGTTCGGCAACAAATTCGCGATGCAGCACCCGGATCGACTGTTCCCGGCACAGACTCTCGAAATCCCGCACCGTGCAAAAGTGAATGTTGGGTGTGTCATACCACTGATACGGCAACTGCCGGGTGACCGGCATGCGGCCCCAGATGGCGAGGAACAGGCGGGTGCGGATATTGCCGAAATTCGGGAAGGTGACGATGCACTCCTGACCCACCCGCAGCATCTCGGCGATGGCGTGATCGGGACGGCGCAGGACCTGCATGGAGTTGGCCATCAACACGGTGTCAAAGCTTTTGTCCGGGAAGTCGGTAAGACCCTGATCGACATCGGCTTCGATCACGTTGACACCGCGGGCGACGCAGTGGGTGATTTTCTCCGGGTCGATTTCGATGCCGTAGCCTTCCACGCCGCGGCTATCCATCAGCACCCGCAGCAGCTCGCCATCGCCGCAGCCGAGATCGAGCACCCGGCTGCCGGGCGCAATCCAGCGCTGCACGATATCCAGATCGAGGCGCAGCATCAGCAGGTCTCCGCAACCCGGTTCATGTAGGTCCGCAACAGTTTTTCGTAGCGGGCATTGGGCAGCAGGAAGGCGTCGTGCCCCATGTCGGAGTCGATGCACGCATAGGCCACGTCGCGATTGGCGGCGACCAGAGCCTGGACGATTTCCTCCGACCGTTGCGGCGCAAAGCGCCAGTCGCTGGTGAAGGAAATCACCAGGAACCGTGCGCACGCGGTTCTAAACGCCGCTACCGGATCGTCACCGTATTCCCGTGCCAGATCAAAATAGTCGAGCATCTTGGTAATCAGGAGATAGGTGTTGGCGTCGAAACTCTCGGCAAATTTGTCGCCCTGATAATGCAGGTAACTTTCCACCTTGAATTCGATCGGCGCCTCCAGGCCGCGCTCGAAGGAACCGGAGCGCAGCTCGCGGCCAAATCGCAGTCCCATCAGGGCGTGAGACAGGTAAGTCACATGGCCTACCATCCGCGCGAGCGCAAGGCCGTTGCGCGGCACGACGCCGTGCTCGGCAAAGTCGCCGTCGCGGAAATCCGGGTCGGAGCGAATCGCGCGCCGGGCGATTTCGTTGAAGGCGATATTCTGCGCGGTCAGCTTCAGGGCCGAGGCAATCACCACGCAGTGGCGGACACGCTCGGGATATTCGAGCGCCCAGCGCATCGCGTTCATGCCGCCCAGGCTGCCGCCGATCACTGCCGCCCATTGCTCGATGCCCAGGCGGTCGGCGAGCCGGGCCTGACTCAGCACCCAGTCGCGCACCCGCAGCGGCGGGAAATGCTTGCCCCAGCGCTTGCCGGTTTCGGGATTGATCGTGCGCGGGCCAGTGCTGCCATGACAGCCGCCGAGATTGTTCAGGCAAACCACATGGAAGCGCCGGGTATCGATGGGTTTGCCGGGGCCGATGTAGTCATCCCACCATCCGGGTTTGGCAGCGTCCGCGCTGTGGTACCCGGCCGCGTGATGGCTGCCGCTCAGGGCGTGGCAGATCAATACCGCGTTGGTGCGCGCGGCGTTGAGCTCGCCGTAGGTTTCGACCACGAGATCATAGGAAGCCAGCTGCCGGCCACAGCTCAGTTCGAGGGGCTCGGTAAAGTGATGGACCTCTGGCACAGCCAGACCAACGGAATCAGGGGGAAAGCTGTCCGGCATGGGGTACGACTCTCATAACCCGCGAAGTCTAAAGACGGGGTCCGACACAGGCAAGCGCGGTCTGGGTCACCCGCTCTGCGTCAGGGCGGCGACCCCGCCACCAGCGCCTCGGCCGGTAACCGGCTCGGCGCTGCGATGGCAAACACCTTGTCGTGACTGCGGCTGCCGCGCACCAGTGTCACCCGCGATTTGGGCACTCCGAACGCGGCGGCCAGAAACTCGATCGCGCGCGCATTCGCCTTGCCATCCACCGGCGGCGCCGCCAGCCCCAGCTTGAGGCGGTCGCCGTAAGCGCCGAGGAAAGCGTCGCGCCGCGCGCCAGGCTGCACCCGGCAGCGCAGAATCAGGGTGTCACCGCGCCACTGCCCATAGGGTCCGGCGGTCGTCACCGATCAAAATCCCGGCACCAGACCCGCGATCATGCCGCTGGCCGCAGCCAGATTGTGGAGCAGCAGGCGCAGGGCTCCCAGCGCGAACAGTACCAGCATCGGCGACAGGTCAAGGCAGCCCAGCGACGGGATGATGCGCCGCGCCGGGCCGAGCACGGGTTCCAGCAACTGCATGAGCAGTACGGCAGCGGGGTGGTGGGTCTGAGGCGCCACCCAGCTCAGCACGACCATGACGAAAATGCCGTAGAAATACAGATTGGCCAGCAGCATTGCCAGCCCGAGCGCGCCCCACCACAGCACCAGAATGAGCCCCGGCAAGCCGGCGCCCACGACCAGCAGCGTGAAAATGATGGCGAGCCATTCCATCGCCAGGGCGAGCACCAGACTGGCGGTGCTGAAGCGGCCCACCGCGGGCAGCAGGTGAGTGAGGCCGTCCACCGGGATCCGACAGGCCCGATACACGAACTGGGAGATCGGGTTGTAAAAGCTGGCACGCGCCAGTTGCAGCAAAAATCGCAACAGAAACAATATTGCCAGCAGTGCGCCGGCAGATCGAATGGCGTAGACCAGTAACTGGATCACTGTATTCATGACTGCGGGTGCTCCCGAAGCATGGCCGCACCCATCTCCCGTCCGCGCGCATCGGCGGCGGCGAGAGCGCGCGCGAAGAGCGCGGTCAAGCCACCGGCGTCGAGCACCGCGAGTGCCGCTGCGGTCGTTCCACCCGGCGACGTAACCCGGCGGCGCAGCTCAGCCACGTCCACATCGCTGTCGAGCGCCATGCGCGCGGCCCCGAGCGCGGTTTGCAGCGTCAACTGACCCGCGACCTCGGGCGTCAATCCAAGCGTGACGCCCGCCGCCATCATCGCTTCCATCACCAGAAAAAAGTAAGCGGGGCCGCTGCCGGATAGCGCCGTGACCGCATCGATTTCGCGCTCGCTCGAAACCCAGACCGTGGTGCCGACCGCGCCCAGAATGTCCGCCGCAATGCGGCGTTGTGCCGCACTGACGCCGGCGCCGGCGTAGAGTCCGGTGGCACCCGTGCCCACCAGCGCCGGCGTATTCGGCATGCAGCGAACGATGGCGATATCCGCGCCCAGGAATCCGGCCAGTGCCGCGACGGGCACGCCGGCGGCGATGGAAATCACCAGCACCCCGCGGCCGACGGCGGGAGCGAGCTGTTCAACAACGGTCGCCATCACCTGGGGCTTGACCGCCAGCACCACAACTTCGGCCGCCGCGACGGCGCCGCGATTGTCATCCGTGGTGGCAACTCCGAACTGCGTCGCGAGGCGCGTACGCGCCTCCGCGGCCGGATCGCAAGCGGTGATGCAGCTCGCAGGATAGCCCTGCGCAATCAAGCCGCCGATAAGGCTGGCGGCCATGTTGCCGCCGCCGATGAACACCAGTTTGCTGTGCTGCACGCAACGAATTCCTACGGGTGGGGTTGAAGATCCGGGCGCGGGCCGAAAATCGCGCGGCCGACGCGGACGATGGTGGCGCCTTCGGCGATGGCCGCTGCGAGGTCCGCTGACATGCCCATGGACAGTGTATCCAAACCCGCGAACCGGGGCGACGTGGCGCGCAACCGCGCCAGCAGCAACGCCAGCTCCCGAAACGGCTCCCGCTGATTCGCTCCTGTACGCGGTCGCGGAATGGCCATCAAACCCCGCAGCCGGAGATTGGGCAATGTCGCCACTTCCAGCGCCAGGGCTTCGAGCTGGTCGGGATCGACACCGGCCTTGGTCGCTTCGCGGTCGATATTCACTTGCAGGCAAACCTCCAGCGGTGCCATGGCGGGCGGGCGCTGGCGCGCGAGGCGTTCGGCGATGGATAACCGATCGAGGCTGTGCAGCCAGTCGAAATGCTCCGCGATGGCGCGGGTTTTGTTGGACTGTACCGGACCGATGAAATGCCAGCGGAGATGCGCGTGGCTGAGCGCGGCCATTTTTTTCAGCGCTTCCTGGACCTGATTCTCGCCAAAGTCGCGAACGCCCGCGGCAGCGGCGGCGGCAATGGCCTCGACCGGTTGGCCCTTGCTCACGGCGACCAACATGATGGTGTTGGCTTTTCGGCCCGCGGCCTGCGCCGCACGATGGATTTCCGCGCGCACTCGGCTTATGTTTTTCGCTAGTTTGAACATATACTTGAGACGGCCAGCCGGGCAGCGCACCCGGGTCGGGGCGGCGATCTACCAGGAATCAACAGGACTGAACATGGACATTACCGAACTGCTCGCATTCAGCGTCAAGCAGGGCGCGTCGGATCTACACCTGTCCGCTGGGCTGCCACCGATGATCCGTATTGACGGCGATGTGCGCCGGATCAACCTGCCCCCCATGGAACACAAGCAGGTGCATGCGCTGATTTACGAAATTATGAACGACAAACAGCGGCGCGACTATGAAGAGTTCCTGGAAACGGACTTCTCCTTCGAAGTCCCGGGAGTGGCGCGCTTTCGGGTCAACGCGTTCAACCAGAACCGCGGCGCCGGCGGCGTGTTCCGTACCATCCCGTCCCGGGTACTCACACTCGACGACCTGGGATTCGGGCAGATTTTCCGCGACATCGCCATGTTGCCGCGGGGGCTGGTGCTGGTGACCGGGCCCACGGGCTCGGGAAAAAGCACCACGCTGGCGGCCATGATCGACTTCGTCAACGATAACCGCTACCAGCACATCCTTACGATTGAAGACCCTATCGAATTCGTGCACGAAAGCAAGAAGTGCCTGGTCAACCAGCGCGAAGTCCATAAAGACACACATGGCTTCACCGAAGCGCTGCGCTCGGCGCTGCGGGAAGACCCCGACATCATTCTGGTGGGCGAGATGCGCGACCTGGAGACCATCCGCCTCGCACTGACGGCCGCCGAAACCGGTCACCTGGTATTCGCCACGCTGCACACCACCTCGGCGGCCAAGACCATCGACCGGGTTGTGGACGTGTTTCCCGCCGGAGAAAAGGCCATGGTGCGCTCGATGCTCTCGGAATCGCTGCAGGCCGTTATCTCGCAGACACTGATAAAGAAAATCGGCGGCGGGCGCGTCGCCGCCAACGAAATCATGATTGGCACCCCAGCGATTCGCAACCTGATTCGCGAAGACAAGGTCGCCCAGATGTACTCATCCATCCAGACCGGCGCCAGCTACGGCATGCAAACCATGGATCAGTGCCTGCGCCGGCTGGTCCAGCAGAAAGTCATCACCCGGGAAGCCGCGCGCGAAAAAGCGAAAATTCCCGACGATTTCACATGATCCGCGGCGCCAGGGACCCGTGGCGCCCGCGCCGCAGAGGGTTGGACAATGGAATTCGATAGTCTTCTGAAATTGATGCTCGACAAAAAGGCGTCGGATCTGTTCATTACCCGCGGTGTACCGCCGAGCCTGAAAATCAACGGCAAGATAATGCCGGTGGGAAAAGTACCGCTGTCAGGGCGCCAGGCCCGCGAGCTGGTGGAAGCCGTGATGGACGACCAGCAGCGCGCCGAGTTTCACGCCCATCATGAGCTCAACTTTGCGATCACCTCCGAGCACGTCGAGCACGCCCGCTTTCGGGTGAGTGCGTTCTATCAGCGCAACGATGTCGGCATGGTATTGCGTCTGATCGAAACCCGGATTCCCACCGTCGAGGAGCTGCTGCTGCCGCCCATCCTCGACGAACTGGTGATGACCAAGCGCGGCATCATCTTTTTGGTCGGCGCTACCGGCACCGGCAAATCGACCACGCTCGCGGCCATGGTGGGACACCGTAACCGCAACAGCCGCGGGCATATCATCTCGGTCGAGGATCCCATCGAGTTCATCCACCAGCACGCGGGCTGCATCGTCACCCAGCGGGAAGTAGGCATCGACACCGAATCCTACGAGGTGGCGTTGAAGAATACCTTGCGCCAGGCCCCCGACGTGATCCTGGTCGGCGAGATCCGCACCCGCGAAACCATGGAACATGCCATCACCTTCGCGGAGACCGGCCACCTGGTATTGACCACCCTGCACGCCAACAATGCCAACCAGGCGCTCGACCGCATTCAGCACTTCTTCCCGGCCGAACGCCACCCCCAGTTGTGGATGGACCTGTCGCTCAACCTGCGCGCCATGGTCGCGCAGCAGTTGATCCCGACCGCCGACGGCAAGGGTCGGCGCGCGGCCGTCGAGATCCTGATCAACACGCCACTGGCATCCGATCTGATCCGCAAGGGCGAGGTGCACAAGCTGAAGGAGCTGATGACCCGCTCTACGGAACTCGGCATGCAGACGTTCGACCAGGCCCTGTTCCGGCTCTACAACGATGGCGTCGTCACCTACGAAGATGCCCTCGCGGCAGCGGATTCGAAAAACGACCTGCGCCTGATGATCAAACTACAGTCGGAGACCGATCCCAACTATCTTGCCAACGCCGCCGACGACTTTGTCCTCAAGGAAGAAGACTCCGAGCATACGCGACTCTTCCAGCGCTATTAGCCGGAAGCTCAGCAGGCACCGTCTACAGGTCACGGCCGGCGGCCGGCTCGGACAGCCAGGTGCGCAGAATCAACGCCGCTGCCAGGCCGTCCACCGGGTTGCGGCGGTAGTCGTTGTGGCGATGGTCGCGGCCACCATCGCTGTCGCGTTTCGCTTCAGCCGTCGACAGCCGTTCGTCCACGAGGGTGACCGGTTTTCCCGTGCGCGCGTGCAGGCGACCCGCAAAGCGCCGCGCACGCGCGCAAAACTCGCTTTCCGTGCCATCCATGTTGAGGGGCCATCCGACCAGCAGCCGCTGGGGCTGCCACTCGGCGACCAGCCGCGCTATCTGTTCCCACTGGGGCTGGCCGTCGCGTGCGCGCAGCACGGCAACCGGTTGCGCGGTACCGGACACCGTCTGTCCATAGGCAACGCCGATCTGGCGGGTGCCAAAATCGAAACACAGCAGGGAGACGTGCGCTTCAGGCGTGGCCGACACTGGTGCTCAATTTGGCGAGATCGACACCGATACGGGCTGCCACGCTCCGGGTGCGTTGCTCCATCGGCACATCGAACAGCAGCGCCGGTTCGCCGGGCACCGTAAGCCACGCATTGGCGCGCAGCTCCTGCTCCAGCTGACCCGCACCCCAGCCCGCGTAGCCCAGTGCCACCAGACTTTGTTCGGGTGCCTCGACGCCGGTTGCCAGCGCCTCGATGATGTCGCGCGACGCGGTCAGCGCGACGCCGTCAGCGATGTCCAGGGTGGAGTGCCACTGGCGTTGCGTTTTGGGATGCAAGACAAACCCCCACTCGCTGCGCACCGGCCCGCCAGCCAGCACCAAGCGGTCGGCCAGCGCGCCGTTACAAGGCAGGTGCAGTTGCAGGAAGAGCTCCCGCAGCGTTACGTCCAGCGAATGATCGACGCGCAAGCCCATGGCGCCGTCGGGGGTATGCTTGCAGATGTAGACCAGGGAATGGGCAAACGCCGGATCCAGCAACCCGGGCATGGCAATCAGAAAATGGTGATCAAGACAGACGAAGGGTCCGCTGTTAACAGGTGTGTCCATGCCGTCAGTATTGGGATGCGATCGCCACAAAACAAGAGCCCGCCTGGCCGCACATGGATCATTCCACAGCGCTGGTCTGGAGGCGATTGCCGGGCATGAACTGCCAGGTACGGATGATCTCCATCCGGTCCCATTGGCGAAGCTCGGCCGGAAACGGTTTGAACGGCGCGGCCAGACGTATGGTGCGGATGGCGGCGAGATCAAGCACACGCTGACCCGAGCTCGCCAGAATTTCGACATCGTCCACGGTACCGTCGGGGCGCAGGCGTACCGCGAGCCGCAAGTTGCCGAAGATACGATCACGACGCGCCTCCTCGGGATAGTGCTCGTTGCCGACGGTCTCCACCAGGGTTTCCCAATCGTCGAGGTAGGCCGCAGCCTGGTCGGCACGGGTACTGACGGCCGTGACGCGCAACACGTTGGGCAGACGGCTATAGGAGTTGCGCAGCTTGCCCAGCTTGGCACGCAAACTGGCGATTTCCTCGCTGACCTGCGGCAGCGGTTGGGGATCGACGGCCGCGGTCGCGGCGGCGTCCGCGGGGATGGGTACCGCGATGGCGGAATTCGGAGCCAGCGTGGTTACCGGGGCAGGGCCGGCGCCACCGTCTGGCGCTGGGGGGACGGGCGCTTCCGCCAGGGGCTGTGCCTCCAGGACGCGGGTTTCCGTGAAGTCTGCCGCCTGCACCTGACTCAACTCACTGGGATCCCGCTGGTCCCCGCCGCCCGACTGGTTGCTTTGCGCCAGAAAATCGGCCTTTTCGGGAGGCCGCTCCGCCGCGGTTACCGCCAGGGTGACCTCCAGTGAAGGGGATGACTGCGGCGGATCGACCGCGAAACCGACACCGAACAAGACGATGACATGGAGCGCGAGGGCCAGCAGCAGCGCAAAACCCAGTCGGTCCTGGTCGCGGTTATTGAATGTCCGCGGAAACCGGGGGACGCTCGAACTCAACGCAGTCGCCGCTCGATCGCCGTCAGCAGACGTCCGCCGATGTCGGTGTCCATTGCGTAGTCAATTTCCCGCGCACAGGTGGGACTGGTGACATTGATCTCGGTCAGATAGTCGCCGATGACGTCGAGCCCCACGAACAGCAGCCCGAGCTCGCGCAGCGTCGGTGCAACCTGTGCGACGATCCAGCGGTCCCGCTCCGACAGCGGCTGCACGATGCCGCTGCCACCCGCCGCCAGGTTGCCGCGCACCTCGCCCACCGCCGGCACCCGCGCCAGGCAGTAGGGCACGGCCTCACCGTCCACGACCAGGATGCGCTTGTCACCCGCGACGATTTCCGGGATATAGCGCTGCGCCATGATGGTGGTACGGCCATGCTGAGTCAGGGTTTCGATGATGACGCTGAGATTGGGCTCGTCGGCGCGCGCCCGGAAAATCCCGATCCCGCCCATGCCGTCGAGGGGTTTGTAAATCACGTCGTCGTGATGGTCGTGGAACGCGCGCAACCGCGCCGGATCCCGGCTCACCAGCAGCGGCGGGGTACATTGCGGGAACCGGGTGGCAAAAATTTTTTCATTGCAGTCGCGCAGGCTGCCCGGCCGGTTGACCACCAGCACCCCGAGCCGCTCCACGGCTTCCAGCAGGTAGGTGCTGTAGACGTATTCGCTGTCAAAGGGCGGGTCCTTGCGCATCAGCACGCAGTCCAATGTTTCGAGCGGCCGCGCTTCCGGCGGTCCGAGCTCGAACCAGTCCGTGAGGGAATCGCGTACCCATAGCGGCGTCAGCCGGGCGACGGGAACACAGTCCTCGAGCGCCAAATCCGCCTGCTCCATGTACCACAGCGACCAACCACGCGCCTGCGCGGCCAGCAGCAAGGCCAGGGTGGTATCTTTTTTCGGGTTGATGGTCGCAATCGGATCCATGATCACACCAAGGTTGCGGGACATCGCGGTCAACTCCTGACAGGGCGGGGACAAAGTAGCGAAAGCGCGGTCCATTTGGCGATCAAGGCCACCAAATATGGATAATAACCCGATGTTGTGTTACATAAGAAACTCATTATGGCGCATGGTTTGTGGTCCCGATCCGGGCGCTACACCGCGTCGCGCACGGGGGGTCGGTGAGTTCGAACGCCTTGAAAATTCTGGTAATCGACGACAGCAACACTATCCGCAAAACAGCGGAGACGTTGCTGGTGCGCGCCGGTTGCGAAGTGACTACCGCGGTGGACGGGTTCGACTCGCTGGCAAAGATTGCCGATTCCCCCCCGGATCTCATTTTCGTCGACATCATGATGCCGCGCCTTGATGGTTACCAGACCTGTGCCCTGATCAAGAACAACCGTCGCTTTCGCCACATCCCGGTGGTGATGCTATCGAGCAAGGACGGTTTGTTCGACAAGGCCCGCGGGCGCATCGTGGGCGCGGATGCCTATCTCACCAAGCCGTTCAGCCGCCAGGAATTGATGGACGTGGTCGACCGCATGGCGGGCGGCGCAAACGCCGATGCAGCCGGGCAGACGGAAGCGGAACCTTCCTAGCGCCACGGCCTGGAGTACTTTGCGCGGACCGAACCACTTTGTCAGTGCTGGATAGAGCTACGGATGCCGAAACTGATGTCAAAGGTATTGATCATCGACGACTCACCTGTGGACACCCTGCAACTGACCGGAATCCTCAGCCGCCACGGCTACGCCGTGATCTCCGCCGACGACGCCGAGCTTGGCGTGCAGGTGGCGCGCGATCAGCAGCCGGATCTCGTCCTGATGGACATCGTCATGCCGGGACTGAATGGCTTTCAGGCCACGCGCCTGCTGACCCAAGGCGCGCAAACGCGGCACATCCCCGTCGTCATGGTTTCGAACAAGGATCAGCAGACGGATCGCGTCTGGGGCGCGCGGCAGGGCGCGCGCGGCTATGTCACCAAGCCGGTTCGCGAACACGAATTGATCGCCGTGATCGCGAGTCTGATGCCGTGATGCCCGCATGAACGCCGTGGTGCCGCCCGATCCCTTTACCCTGCTGCAGGATTTGGCCCGAACCTTTGCCAAGGCAGCGAGCCAACTGCCAGCGCAGGCGGAGTACGCCCCGGTAGCGACCATGATCGCGTTCCAGCTCGCCGGCTGCGATGCGCTGGTCGACCTCGAGTGCCTTTCGGAAATTCTCCCGGTACACCACCTGACGCGCCTGCCTCAGGTACAGCCCTGGATGCGCGGTATTGCCAATGTGCGCGGCAAGCTCCTGCCAGTGGTCGATGGTGCCGAATTCCTGGGGCAGGGCGCGACAGTTCCGTCCAAACACCAGCGCATACTGGTCATGGTCTCGGACGATTTTTCCGCGGGCGTTATCGTCGATCGGGTCGATGGCTTGCGGCATTTTGCCCATGACACCTTCCGCGAACGGCACGAGCTCCAGGCCGGGCCTTTTCACCAGTTTGTGGCGGGTGGACTGATCGAGGGCGACCGGCGTATCTTGCCGCTGTTCGATCCCGCCCTGCTGTTTCAGGATCCCGCGTTTCGCGACGCCTCGCTACGCAGATGAGCCAACCGAAAATCAGCAGCCGGAGCAGCCTTATCACCATGGAAACGAAATCAGCGAGAGGGCGCGCGCTCACCGGTCTGCCGGTGCTCATCCTGGTGGTGGGGCTGATCGCTCTGACGATCGCTCTGGGCTACATTTTCTACACGCTGTACCGGAATTCCGAGTACGACCGCGCCAGCGTGCAGATGGCTGCCGATGTGCGGGTCCTCGTCGAACAGCTGTCACAAACCGCCACCGCAGCGTCCCTGGGCGACGACGAAGCGCGTCGTGCCATGCTCCGCATGCGCGCGCGGATGGATGCGATCTGGCTCGACGTCGAGCAAAATCTTGCGGACCAGCTACCGGCCGCACAGATTGCGGCATTTGGCCTGGAATGGAAACGGATCCAGACCCAGATCGACACCATCGCGGCCCAGGGCGAGCAAACAACCGGCTTTCGGCAGGCCGTGGCCGCTGCCGAGGAAGCAATCCCCAGGCTGCGCGAAACCACCAGCGTCCTCGGTAAAACCCTGGTTGCCGCCCAGGCTTCCACGGCAGAGGTGGACGCTGCCTACTCCCTCGGCGCCGCTGTTGAGCAGATGGCTACCGCCATTGCCGCGCTCTCCCAGCCGGATCGGAATGCCGCCGAAACCCTGCCCGGCCTGCGGGAGC
Source organism: uncultured Gammaproteobacteria bacterium (assembly GCA_963708735.1). GTDB lineage: Bacteria > Pseudomonadota > Gammaproteobacteria > Pseudomonadales > Porticoccaceae > JAGPUQ01. Next base: position 115,352 of record CAVPTW010000035.1, on the reverse strand, counting down.
AAAAGGAGCGTTTTGCGGCAGTGCTGTCAGGCCTGCGCAATGGCGACCCAGCCCAGAATTTCCTTCCCGCCCGCAATCAGACGGCGCGACTGCAACTCGCCGTGGTGGCCGACAGTTTCCGGCCGCTGGCAACAGCGCTGGATGGCGTCGAGGGATTTGCTCCCGGTGTGGTGGCCAGTCAGGCCGCAACGGCAGCGATCCTGACCAGCCGCGACAGCCTGATCGCACAGGGCGATGGTCTGTCAAAGGGCATCCGCAGTCTGAGCGGCGCCAACCGGGAAATACTGCCCGGTTTCAATATCACCGCGGTGGCCATTGCCGGCGTCGGATTGCTGGTGGCCGGACTCGCCGCTCTGGCCTTCATTCTGGTCACGGACACGCGCCGGAGACTGCGCGAAACCGCGCTCACGAACCAGGCCCATCAGGATGCCATCCTGCGCTTGCTGGACGAAATCCAGGACCTGGGCCAGGGTGATCTGACCGTCGAGGCCACCGTCACCCAGGATTTCACCGGCGCCATTGCCGACGCGATCAACTACTCCATTCAACAATTGCGTGAATTGGTGTCGCGCATCGTTGCGACGGCTGCCGATATCTCGGCGGCGTCCGACGCCACGCGCGCCACCGCCCTGCAACTGTCCCAAGCCGCCGAAAATCAATCCCACGAAATTACCGACGCGTCCGCGGCGATCAATGAGATGGCGATCACCATCGATCAGGTATCCGCCAATGCCACCGAGTCTGCCGCGGTCGCCGAGCGTTCGGTATCCATTGCCGCCCGTGGCGCGGCGGTCGTGCGCAATACCATTACCGGCATGGATCGTATCCGCGATCAGATCCAGGAAACATCGAAACGGATCAAGCGCCTGGGTGAAAGCTCCCAGGAAATCGGCGACATCGTCTCCTTGATCGGCGACATCGCCGATCAAACCAATATCCTGGCGCTCAACGCAGCGATTCAAGCGTCCATGGCAGGCGATGCCGGACGCGGCTTCGCCGTGGTAGCCGATGAGGTGCAACGCCTGGCTGAGCGCTCGGCCAGTGCCACCAAGCAGATTGCGGCGCTCGTCACGGCGATCCAGTCCGACACTACCGCGGCCGTGACCTCCATGGAACAGACGACCGCCGAAGTGGTAGCGGGTGCGGCCCTGAGTCAGGACGCGGGCGTGGCGTTGGGTGAAATCGAAACCGTCTCCACCAACCTGGCGGAGTTGATCCAGGATATTTCGACCGCCGCGCGCCACCAGTCCACCACGGCTGGCCACATCTCCAACACCATGAGCGTGATCCAGGAGATCACGTCGCGCACCCTGGAGCAGGCCAACCAGACCGCCGCATCCATCGGCGAGCTCGCCGACATGGCGATCGATCTGCGCGAATCGGTGTCCGGCTTCCGGCTGCCGGAAGTCTCGCCACGTCCTCTGGGCAACGCGAATCCGACATCCACTGCGACCGCCACCCAACAACCGGACACCGTGCGGACCTCGCGTCCAGCCGGTACCGCCGCCCCCGCCATGCGGCACCCGCAGCCACACATCACCTCCGTTCTTGCCGAAAGCAAAGCGGCCATGGATGAAATCGATCGCCAGCACCTGCGACCGAATCAGGCACCCACGCACCGCGCGGAGCCGTCTCATGTCACCGCCCGCGCCGATAGCACCGCCGCGAGCGATGAATCAGAGCGCCGGTGGCCGGGCCGCGCGCAGCCGCGAGAACGGCAACCGCCCCTTCCGCAAACCACCACCGCTCCAGCGGCACACCCTATGGAGCCGGAAGATATCGATCTCGAGGATCCGGGACTCGCCCCGTCGTCCGCGCGGCGGTCCGAGCGAGCCCACAACATCTCCGAAATCGATCTCAGCGGCGCTCTCCACCAGGAGCTTGCGGAGATCAACCTCGACGAATTCGATCTCGATACGAACCCCGATTATCCGCGCCGATGACCACCACCCAGAGGACCAGTCGCCCCGACTCGGCTGACCCTGCGGGGAGCGGCCGCGATTACCTTGTGCGGGCCGCACCCGGTCCTGATGATGCTGTCCTCCACCCGGAAGTTCGCACTCTGGAAGATGGTCATTACCAGCTGTGGGTCGACTGCTTCGAACAGGAAACCGGGATTGTGGTGGACCAGCGCCGCGAACTCTTTGTCCGCCGCCAACTTGAGCAGCGAATACTGGAATTGGGTTTTGCGGATCCGGATGAATATTTTGAACGCCTGCTGCAACCTGCGGCCGGCGAGGGTGAAAGGCGCCTGCTGCTGGATCGCCTGTTGATCAAGGAAACGCGCTTTTTCCGCCATCGGGAATCCCACGATTTCGTCCGCCACATCGTGCATGGTCGCGCCGCCGCCGGCCGGGAGAGCCTCAACCTGTGGAGCGTCGGCTGCTCCACCGGGCAAGAGGCCTATTCGCTCGCACTGGATGCCATCGAGGGATTCGGCGCCGCCGGACGCAGCGATGACTTCGCCGTGATCGGGACCGACCTGAGCCGGTCCGCGCTGCGGGAAGCCCGCGCCGGCACCTACCCCACGCACGCCCTGCTCGACCTTCCCAAGGAGTATGCGACACGCTTTCTGGAGCCGGTCGGTGCCGGACGCTTCCGGTTCCGCATCGAAGTGCGCAGTCGGCTGGCTTTTGTTGTGGACAACCTGCTGCTGCGGCAGCGGGGATTTTTCCCCGAGGGCGCCGACATCATCTTCTGCCAGAACCTGTTGATTTACTTCCGCCGCTGGCGTCGCCACGACACATTGAATTTTCTCGCCCAGCGCCTCAAGCCCGGCGGCCATCTGATTCTGGGGCCGGGAGAGGTCCACGACTGGCGTCCGACCGGCCTGATCCGCGTCGAGTACCCCGGCGTCGCGGCCTACCACCGCCTGGCCGACGGCGAGGCGTCCCATGGGAGCTGATTCCGGCCCCTGGGGCCTGCAGTGGCTGATCGACGAAGTCGGGGTCACACTGGAGGCTGCCGCAGACGCGCTGGAAAGTTACCTGCGCGACCCGAGCGACCGGCAACAGCTCCAGTTCTGCCGGGCGTATCTGCACCAGGTGGCGGGATCGATGGAAATGGCCGATTGCCATGCCGGCACGGAACTGCTGGTGGAGATGGAAGCCCTGGTGGACGCACTGCTCGGTGGCGAAGTGAGTGACCGGGTAGCCGCGGGCGAGGCGCTGGCCGCCGCCGCCGCCGCCGTGCCAGGCTATCTCGACACTGTCATCGCGGAGCACGGCGATCAACCCGCCGTCCTGCTGTCGCCTCGCAACGACTTGCGCGCCCTCCGGGGACAACCGCTCGCAACCGAGGGCGGCGTGTTCGATCCGGATCTCACGCCCTTCGACCAGTGCAACCAATCCCTGCCCACTGCCGTCGACCATGGGGAACTGGCGGTGCTGTGCCAGAGGTTGCGCCAGATCTACCAACTCGGATTGCTGAGCCTGCTGAAGGGAGAGCCACTGATCGACCTCCCGCTCCGACGCATGAGCACCGTCGCGGAACGCATGCAGGAACTTTTTGCCGGGCACCAGCGCGGATTGCTGTGGCGCGCCGGATACGCCGTCCTCGCCGGCCTGGGTGCCGCAGTGCCGGCAGGTCCAGCACTGCGGCAACTGTTGCGGGAGCTTGACCGCGATCTGCGCACCTGCTGCGATCCTGCATCCGTTGCTTCCGCACTGCCGCCGGCGGCGCGCAATCTATTGAAGAATCTACTCTATTACGTTGCCAGGGCGAGCGACCGGCAACCCGGGGCGTTACAGCTGCGCAGCCTGTTTCGCCTCGACCAGACTCCACTCCGACATCCAGCGGCGCAGCATGAAGGTTCCGTCACCCAGGGTCCGAACGCCGCGTTACGCGACCAGTTGACGATCGCGCTGCACCAGATTCAGGACCTGAGCGACCAGCTCGTCGATACCGGCGTCGCACTGGAACAGGCTGCCGCGACCCTGTCGCCCCCGCTACTGCATCTGCGCGACACACTGGCAGCTGCCGCTCATCCAGCGGCGGCAAGTGCGGGCGCGACCTACCGCGACCTGACCGACAATCCGATCCGGATTTCCTGGACGGAATGGGCGGATCAGATCAGCGCACTGGAAGCACAGGTGTGCGATGCAGTCACCCCGTCGACGGGATCCAGGGAGGACCAGGGTCGGCGCCAGATCGCCTGGGTCGATGCCGCCGCTGCCGCCGTGGTCGCCACCGTGCGCGGACTGCTCGATGAGATCAAGGACGCCGTGGTGGGCTATATCTCGGCGCGCAACAATCCCCTGTACCTGGAAGGATTGCCCGCGCGCGCGGTGCAGATCGCACGCGTGCTGGAATTCATCGAGCAGGACCGCCTGGGTCTGGTGGTGGCCGCCTGTGGTGACCACGTCGCGCGGCAACTGATGCGCCCCGGCGCCAGCGCCTCCTGGTCGCAGCTCGATGCGCTCGCGGATGCCCTCATCGCGTGCGAGTACTACCTGGAGTCCCTGGCCCGGGCCGATACCGCCGCCTGCGCGCAGTTTCTGAATCAGGCCGAGGCCAAGGCTCTCGAGCTCGCCGCCTTCGAGATCGACTCACTGCCGGTCGCCGCCGGCAGCGGTACCGCAGAAGTGGTACCTCTACCCTCTGTGTCGATGGCGCCTTCGGCGGACGCCTTGACGCCGGCGGCTGGCCCAGCGCCAACGGCGCCTGCCAACCCCGCATCCGAGGTCGATGCGGACCCCGAAATTTGTGCAATTTTCATCGCCGAGGCCCGCGAAGTACTGGAGTCTCTCCGCGACCTTGAAACCCGCTCGCCGGGAACCAGCGCGGAGGTCCTGGCTGATCTCCGGCGCGGCTTCCACACCCTAAAGGGCAGTGGCCGCATGGTCGGGGCAACGGCGATCGCCGAATTGTCGTGGGCAGTGGAGAACCTGCTGAACAAAATCCGCGATGGCCATGTGCCCTGGTCGGCGCCCGTGGCCCAGGTGGTCAGCGGCGCGATTATCCAACTGCCGGAGCTGATCGAAGCTTTTACCGCCGGCACCGCGCCGGACCTCGGCGCCTCCGGAACACGGCTGCGCGAGGCCGCGGAGAACCTCGCGAGCAGCGGCCTCCAGGCACAGGTCGCCGCTGCGGCCCCAGCAGAGATAGTGCCGGACCAGACTATCCCGCCGCTTTCTCTCGCCTTCAACGATGAAGCGACCGCTCATCTGGATACCGTGGCAGCCTACCTGGCAACACAGCGCCGCGCGCCCGCGAGCCCGCCCTCCGAGGCGGTTGCGCGGGCGCTGCACATGCTCGTCGGCTGCTGCGAACGTGCGGGCAACCCGCAGTTACCCCGTGTGATCCGGGCGCTGGAAGCGCTGGTCAATCTGTGCAGCGAACGCGGTCAGGCGCCCGCTACGGCAAGTCTGGACTTGTTCGAACAGGCGCTCGTCAGCGGCCGCGCCCTGCTCACCGGCACCGGGCCCATGACGGTCGATCTGGCGCGGCTCGGTGACCAGCTCGAGGGCATGCGCGCCGACCTGACCCGATCGGCAGCCCACGAAGGGCGCGAGCACCTGCGCCAGTTGATGGCAGAGGGACTGGTGCAGCTACTGGCCGCGCCGGAGCAGTTCGCCACGCCCGGCGGCGATAACAGCGCGGAACTGCACCTTCAGCTGCCCGCACTGGCGAGCGAGCTGGAAGAGCTGGCGCGCAGTGCCAACGCCGCCGAGCTGCCGGCGCTCGAGGAACTGGCGTCGCTGCTGGCTGCCGCATGCCGGCAGTGCGCCGGCGCACCATTGACGGCCGATGCGCGCGCCACCCTGAGTGCAGGTACGGATGTGCTCCTGGGGATGCTCGATGCCGTGGCCGCCAACCACCCCGTCGCCGCGCTGGCTGCTGCCCAGCGCGAGGCACTCCGGGAGCTTGGCTTGGGGAGCGCCGCAAGCGAACCCGCTCACGGGCTGGTCCCCGAATTCGTCGTACCCGAACCTATCGCCCCCGACCTCGCCGCGGCGACGCCCAGTGCTTCCGCGTTGCCGGACGACCAAGCGGGCGCGGCGCCGGCCGGCACCGACTGGGCCGAGCACGGCGCACCGGGTGACCGCGACCGGGTGGACGCCGAATTGGTGGGCGTATTTCTGGAAGAAGCCGCCGATCTCGGCGAGCAGTTGGAGCACGCCCTGCACCAGTGGCGGGCGGGCGCCGATCCACTGCAGAGCACCAGCACCCTCAAGCGCGCGCTCCATACGCTCAAGGGCGGCGCCCGCATGGCGGGGTGCCGGACTCTCGGTACCCTGTGTCACGATTTTGAAACCCTGGTGTTGCGCGCCGAAGCAACCGCTGACGCTGGCAGCGACGGCTTTTTCGCGACGAGTCTCGATCACTACGACAAGATCGAGTCCGAGCTGGAGCGAATCCGCGGGTTGGTGCGCGAACCCGACGCCGCGCCCCGGACTCCCGACACACCACCACGCGCGCAATCGCCGGCTCCCGTGGGTGGGCAGGTCGTTGTCCTGCCGACGCCTCCCACACCGCCACCGATCCCTCCCGCGCCGGCGCACCCTTTACCGCAGCACCCTGTACCGCTACGCGCGCGCGTCGGCAGTGCTCCGCACAGGCCGGCGCCCTGGCGCGTGTCCGCTGTCGGGTCGAAGACCCGCTCCGGCCAGGATCTCGGGGGAACCGTCGCCGAACCTCGGGAGATGGTGAAGATCGCTGCACCGATTCTCGACAACCTGGTCAATCTGGTTGACGAAACCAGCATCAGCCGCAGCCGCATCGAGCAACAACTCCATCAGTTTCACGCGCTGCTCGAAGAGATGGAAACCACCGTCACGCGCTTTCATGATCAGGTGCGGCGCCTGAGCATGGAAACCGAAGCTCACACCCTGCTGCGGAGTGAAGCACTGGATCTCTCCGCCGGCGCAGACGACTTCGATCCGCTGGAGATGGATCGTTATTCGCAATTGCAGCAGCTCGCCCGCGGCCTCGAAGAATCCGCCTCCGATTTGCAAGACCTCAAGGACACCCTGCTCGACAAGGCACAGGTCACCGAAACCCTGCTGGTCCAGCAGGCCCGAGTCAACCGGGATCTCCATGAAAACCTGACCCTCACCCGCATGGTGCCGTTTTCGCGTGTGGTGCCGCGGCTGCGGCGCATCGTGCGACAGACCGCCAGCGAACTCGACAAACCCATCGAGCTCCAGCTGGACAACGTCGAAGGCGAGATGGATCGCGCCGTCCTGGAACGCATCGTTCCTTCGCTGGAGCACTTGATCCGCAACGCCATCGACCATGGCATCGAACCGCCTGAGCGCCGCCGTCTGGCGGGCAAACCCGAGTCCGGAGTCGTGGCCATCACCTTCGCGCGCGAGGCGGGCGACATCGTGATTCGTCTCTCCGACGATGGCCGCGGACTGGACGTGGAAGCCATCCGCGCCAAGGCGGCCAGCTTGCAGTTGCTGCCCACCGGCGACGAGCTGACCGATCAGGACATCATGCAACTCATTTTCCGGCCGGGCTTTTCCACCTCGCAGGCGGTCTCCCAGATATCCGGCCGCGGGCTGGGCATGGATGTGGTGGACAACGAGGTCCGGCAGCTCGGCGGTACGGTGAGCCTCACATCGCGACGCAATTACGGCACCGAATTTACGCTGCGCCTGCCATTTACCGCCTCAGTCAATCGCGCGCTGCTGATGAAGGCGGACGGCGAGTTGTACGGCGTGCTGCTCAACAGTGTCGCCGGCGTGGTCAAGCTGAATAATGTCGAACTGGCAGCGCTCCACGCGGACCCGGAGCAGCGTCTGCACTTCGAGGGCGAGTTCTACAGGATATGTCCGCTGGTGAGCCTGCTCTACGGCGTCCCTGCCACGCTGCCCGCGGCGGCGGGCAAGCTGTCGGTGCTGCTGGTCAAGGGCAAGCCCGACAATGTCGCCGTTCAGGTCGATGCACTGGAGCCCAGCCAGGAGATAGTGGTGAAATCCCTGGGGCCCCAATTCGCCAAGGTCCGCGGGCTGGCGGGCGCCACCCTGCTCGGCGACGGCCGGGTGGTCCCTATTGTCGACCTGGCAGCGCTCATCGCGGACCGTGACAGTTGGTCGCACGCTCTGCCGCAACCTGCGCTGTCGGGGCCCGGTTCGCGGGCAAGCGCCGGGGCGACGCCGGCGCGCGCCGCCACCATCGTCGTCGTCGACGACTCGGTCACCGTGCGCAAGGCAACCAGCCGGCTCCTGGAACGCAACGGCTATCGCGTGCTCACGGCCCGCGATGGCCTGGAGGCCATGCAATTGCTGCAGGAAGTCAAACCCGATCTGATGTTGCTCGACATCGAGATGCCCCGCATGGACGGCTTCGAAGTTGCCCGCCAGGTGCGCGCATCCGAACCACTGCACGGTCTTCCCATCGCGATGATCACCTCGCGCAGCGGCCACAAGCACCGTGAAAAGGCGCTTGCTCTGGGCGTGAACCGCTACCTCGGCAAGCCCTATCAGGAGGAAGTGCTGTTGTCGGTGGTCGAGGAATTGCTGGCCAACTCCCCAGACGTCCGGTGAAGGTAGGTGTGGTCGCGCACAATGCAGCCGCCCGTGCCCTGCTGCGCCGGGCACTGGAGGCATTGGGACACGCCGTGGTGCTCGATGCCGCGCCGCCAACAGTAGCGCTCGCTGATCAGGACCGTCTCGACCTGCTGATCCGGGTGGGAGCCGGTGTCAGTCCGAACCATCGCCCTCGCCACGCCTGTTTTGAGCTCGAGCTGGAGCCTGCCTTTATCGCAGCGGCGGATGCCGACTATATGGCCTGGAAGCAAAGTCTACGGCAGCGTATCGACAAGGCTCCCCGGGTTGTCGGGGGCTCGGGACAACCGGCGGCCCGTGCCGAGCGGGTATGGCTCCTGGCCGCCTCCACGGGCGGGCCGGATGCGGTGGAGCGGTTCCTTGCCGCCACGATCCCGGCGCCCGGACTTGCGCTGCTCTATGTGCAGCACCTGACAGCCTCACATTTTCCCCAATTGGTGCGACGGCTCGCGACTCGCGCCGGCCGCTGGCATGTTCAGATCGCAAACACAGGCAACCATCTCCTCGAAGGTACGCTCTCTGTGGTCTCCCCTGACCACAAACTGCGCATCCATCGCGACCGGGGCATGCGCCTCCTTCCCTCCCCCTGGCCGGGACCCTATCGACCCAGCGCGGATCAGGTCGCCGAGAGCCTTGCGCTCGCCTATCGCGAGTCGGCCGGCATGGTGGTGTTCAGCGGCATGGGGGACGATGGCGCCCTGGGCAGCGAGCATATTCGCGAACACGGTGGGGAAATCTGGGTCCAGCATCCGGAGCGGTGCGTCGCATCCGCGATGCCGGAAGCCGTGCTCGCCCGGGGCGAGGTGGACTACAGTGGCGACGTGGCGGCGTTGGCGCGCCGCTTCAACTACCGTTATGGCACACCGGCCCCCGGGCCGCAGACGGAGGCTCCTTGAGCGATACCGGTGAACGCTCTCGCAACGCGTCGGAGGTCGACAGTCTGCTGCTCACGCTGGCCACCGATCGACTGCAACTGCTGTTGCCCCAGGCGGCGGTGGCGGAGATTCTCGAAGCGACTCCGCTGCCCGCGCCGACCGCTGCGGATCAACCCTGGCTGCACGGCTGGTTGGCGTGGCGCGGCTGCGAAATCCCGTTGCTCGCCTACGAGGGCATTGCCGGCGGTACCTCGGCGGCGTTCCACGCCGATCATCGAGTGGCGATCATCAAGGCCATCGGCCCGGCGGCCAGCCAGGGGTTTTATGGCCTTGCGATTCGGGAGTTGCCCCGGCCATTGCGCTTGAGCGCGGACAGCGGCCTGCGCGCGCTGGACGTGTCGGCCCCGCGCGGCGCCGCGCTGGTCGTCGAGGTGCGCGGCGAACCCGCGCTCATTCCCGATTTCGAGCTGCTCGAACAGCTGGTCGTCAGTGCGGGCCGGGGTCGCAACTGAAGCTGTGCTCCCCACGCGGAGGCCGGCACAGACTGCTGTGCTAGACTCGCGGCCCCGATTTGCTGCCCACGGCCTGCTCCCCGTGACGCCGGTCCGACGGCGGCAACCCACTGAATCAACACGTTGGAGACAATCATGCTCGGCCAGATGATGGACGATCCCCTCACCATCACTTCAATCATGGCGTTCGCCGACCGGGTATTCGGGAATACCGAGATCGTCTCGGTCACCGCCGACAACCCGCGCCACCGCTGCACCTTCGGCGAGGCCTTTGCCCGCGCGCGCCGGCTCGCCAACGTCCTCGACGGTTTGGGACTGGCGCGCGGCGACCGCATTGCCACCCTGGCCTGGAACGACTACCGGCATTTCGAACTGTATTACGGCATCAGCTGCGCGGGCTTTGTCTGCCACACCATCAATCCGCGCCTGTTTCCCGAGCAGATCGCCTATATCGCCAATCACGCCGAGGATCAGTGGATCTTCACCGATGTGGCCTTCGTCCCCCTGCTGGAAAAACTTCAAGACCAACTGCAAACCGTCAAGGGTTTCGTGGTGCTGACCAGTCAGGCCCTGATGCCGGCGACCACGCTGAAAAACGTGCATTGCTACGAGGCGCTGATCGCCGACCAGCCCGATCGCTACGACTGGCCCCTGCTCGATGAAAACAGCGCCAGCGCGCTGTGTTACACCTCCGGAACCACCGGTCATCCCAAGGGCGTGCTCTACTCCCATCGCAGCACCGTACTGCACTGCCTCGCCACCAGCATGCGCGACGTGATCGGTCTGGCCGCCGGCGACACGGTGCTGCCGGTGGTGCCGATGTTTCATGTCAACGCCTGGGGCGTCGTGTATTCCGCCGCCGCGGCCGGCGCCCGGCTGGTGTTTCCTGGACCCAAAATGGGTGACGGCGAGACCCTGGCCCAGCTGATCAACGAGGAGGCCGTCGATCTCGCGCTGGGCGTGCCGACCGTCTGGCTCGCTCTGGTGAATCATCTGCGCGACAGCGGCGGCGCCGTGCCGTCCCTCAAGCGCGTGGTAATCGGCGGCGCGGCCTGCCCGGAAGCCCTGCTGCGCGCGCTGGACCAGTTCGGTGTCTACGCCCACATCGGCTGGGGCATGACGGAGATGAGTCCGCTCGGCACCCTCAATACCTTGCTGCCGTGGATGGAAGAACTTCCGGAAGCTGAAAAAATCGCCTACCGCCTGAAAGCCGGGCGGCTCATCTATGGTGTGCAAATGCGCATCGTCGACGACAGCGGCTCCGAACTCCCCTGGGACGGCAAAAGCTCGGGCCGGCTTCAGGTGCGCGGCCCCTGGGTGTGCAAAGGCTATTACCGGCTCGACCATTCGGATGCGCATCTCCCGGACGGCTGGTTCGACACCGGCGATGTCGCCGCCATCGACGCGCACGGCTACATGCAGATCACCGACCGCACCAAGGACGTGATCAAGTCCGGCGGCGAGTGGATCAGCTCCATCGAGGTCGAAAACGCGGCCATGGGTCATCCCGATGTGCTGGAGGCGGCGGTGATCGGCGTGCCGCACCCGAAGTGGACCGAGCGCCCGCTGCTGGTGGTGGTGAAACGCCCCGGCACCCATCCCGCGAAAGAAGCCATCCTCGCCTTTCTCAAGGGCAAGATCGCCACTTGGTGGATTCCCGAAGACTGCGTGTTCGTCGAGTTCATTCCCCATACCGCGACCGGAAAGGTAAGCAAAAAGGACCTGCGCGATCAGTTTCGCGACTACAGTTACTGAATTGCTGAGTTACTGAGCCGCCATCGATCTGGCGCCGCGCTTGTCACGCGGTTGCCGCTCCGACACATAACAAGAAGCCACCGCCATGACCCCACTGCTCAACGACCGCGATATCGCCTTTCAGCTTTACGAAGTGCTGGACACCGGCGCATTGCTCGATCGCCCCGAGTACGGCGATCACTCCCGCGAAGTATTCGACGCGACGCTCGCCACCGCAAAAACCGTCGCGGAAAAATATTTCGCCAACCACAATGCCAAGGGTGATGCCAACGAGCCCAGCTTCGACGGCGAGCGGGTGCACCTGATTCCGGAGACCCGCGCCGCCTGGGAAGCCTTTGTCGCGGCCGGTTTTCTCGCCGCCCACGAGCGCGCGGAGGAAGGCGGCGCACAGTTGCCGGAAGTCATCTTCCGGATGGTCATGGCCTACATGAATGCCGCCAACGTCAGCACCGCGGCCTATCCCTTCATCACCATCGGCGTGATCAACCTGATTCGGGCGTTTGGTTCCCCGGAACAGAAAGCGCGCTATCTGCCGCTGCTGATGTCCGGCCGCGCCAACGGCACCATGGCGCTCACCGAGCCGGCGCAGGGCTCGGCGCTCGGCGATATCAAGGTGACGGCGGAGCCCGCCGGCGACGGCAGCTATCGCCTGTTCGGCCAGAAAATGTTCATCAGTTGCGCCGACCACGACATCACCGGCAACGTGATCCACATGGTACTGGCGAAAATCCGCGGCGCTCCGGTGGGCGTGAAAGGCATCTCGCTGTTCATCGTCCCCAAACACCTCCCGAATGCCGACGGCAGTCCGGGTGCGCGCAACGACGTGGCCCTGGCCGGTCTCAATCACAAGATGGGCTATCGCAACGCGACCAACACGGTGCTCAATTTCGGCGAGCGCGACGGCGCCATCGGCTACCTGGTGGGCGAACCCCACAAGGGCCTGGGGTACATGTTCCAGATGATGAACGAAGCGCGCATCGGCATCGGCCTGGGCGCCGCGGCCATCGCCTATCAGGGCTTCAACCTGTCCCTGGAGTACGCGCGCCAACGTCCCCAGGGACGCCTCGCGTCCTGCTCCGATCCCACATCGCCGCAGGTCATGCTGGTGGCGCACGCCGACGTGCGGCGCCTCCTGCTGGCGCAGAAAGCCTACGCCGAGGGCAGTCTGTTCATGTGCCTGTTCGCCAGTGCCCTGTTCGAGGACCAGCACACGGCGCCGGATGCAGCGCAACGCGAGCGCGCCGCGCTGCTGCTCGATCTGATCACCCCCATCGTCAAGTCTTGGCCGTCGAAATACGGCTGCGTGGCCAACGACCACGCGATCCAGGTCCTCGGCGGCGCGGGCTACATGCGCGAATACGGAGCCGAACAGCTTTATCGCGACCAGCGCCTGAATCCCATCCACGAGGGCGCCGAGGCGATTCACGGCCTCGACCTGCTGGGCCGCAAGGTGCGGCTGAAGGAGGGCGCGGGGCACCGCATCCTGCTCGCGGCGGCACGCGAAGATATTGCCCGCGCGCAGCGCTGGGGGGAAACCGCTCGCCTCGCCCAGCAACTCGAACGCGGTCTGCAAACCCTGGATGCCACCACCACCACGCTGCTCCGCCAGCTCGACGCCGACATCGACCGGGGCCTGGCCAATGCCACCCTGTATCTCGATCTCTACGGGCGGGTGCTGGCGGCCTGGCTCTGGCTCAAGCAGGCACTGGCGGCAGCGGCCGGACTGGACGCCGACTGCCACACCGACGACCAGAATTTTTATCGCGGCAAACTGCACACAGCCCGCTACTACTTCGATTGGGAACTGACCCAGATCGACTACCAGGCGGCGCTGCTGCAACGCGCCAACCCGGTGCCCTTCGAGATGCGCGATGCCTGGTTCTGATGGATGGTTCTGATGAGGCCCCAGGAAAACGCCGGTATCGGGCTATCCCGGATTTACCTGCCGCAGCGGCGGGCCCGCGGATACCACCCGGAACTGCTCGAGAAACGCCTGCTCGAATTCGTGCCGGGGCAGTGGCTGGCTGATCAGGTAGCCCTGGATCATCTCGCAGCCGAGCGATTGAATCACCGCCCGCTGGTGATGGGTCTCCACGCCTTCGGCAACCGTGTGCAAACCGAGGCTGCGCGCCAGCGCGATGATGCCGGCAATCACCGGGATGTCGCGCCGGTTTTCCGGATCGTCCAGATCCTTGACGAAAGCGCGGTCGATCTTCAACACGTCGACCGGCAGATTTTTCAGGTAGTAGAGCGATGAATAGCCGCTGCCGAAGTCGTCGATCGACAGACTGAATCCGGCATTCTTGAGATCCAGCAATTCCGTGCGGCTGCGCTCGGGGTCGGCCATCAACATGCTCTCGGTGATTTCCAGTTCGAGCAGCCGGGGCGGGATTTCGTACTTGCGCGTCACCTCGGTAACCCGCTGGATCAAGCGTTCCGGGACTTCGAAATCCTTGCCGGACAGATTCACCGAGAGCTTCACGGCATAGCCACGGACAAGCCAATCCCGGATCGCACCACAGGCTTTTTCCAGCACCAGGTCGGTCAGTTCGGTGATCAGGCCGGTCTCTTCCGCCAGCGGGATGAAGGCACCCGGACCCAGCACCGTGCCGTCGTCGCGGGGCCAGCGCACCAGTGCCTCCGCGGCTACCGCCAGATTGGTCGTCAAATCGTACTGGGGCTGGAAATAGAGCACGAAAAGATCATTGTCGATGGCCTGGCGCAGCTCCTGCTGGAGCTGCAATTTATGCGATACCGCGTCTTCCATCCCGTCCTGGTAAAAGCAGAACTGGTTCTTGGTCTCCTTGGCCTTGAACATCGCCAGATCGGCGTGCTTGAGCAATGAACTGACGTCCGCGCCGTGGTCGGGATACAGCGCAATACCGATACTCGTGGAAACCATCATGCGCTTGTGGATAAAAACAAAAGGCTCGCTCAAGGCGACGAGAATATTCCGGGCAATGGTCGCAACCACCGCTTCGCTCTCGACCCGGCGCAGGATCACGGTAAATTCGTCACCGCCGAGGCGGGCGATAAAATCGCTGCGCCGGACGCTGGAACGCAGGCGGTCGGCGACCGCCTTCAGCAGCAGATCGCCGACCTGATGTCCCAGACTGTCGTTGATGTTCTTGAAGTTATCCAGATCGAGAAAAAACACCGCAATGCGTTCGTTGTTGATGCTCGCCTGATTGAGCGCCAGACCCAGTTCCTGAGTCAGCCGTGCGCGGTTGGGCAGCCCGGTAAGGGCATCGGCAAACGCCAGGGTCCGGGCACGGACTTCGGCCCGATTCGCCTTGATCAGGCGGCCCACCCGCTCCTTCAACACGGTGAAGTGAATCGGTTTGGTAATGTAATCCGAGGCACCGGCTGCGAACGCCCGCGCGATGGCGTTCTCATCGTCGAGCGAGGTGACCATCAGCACCGGCAGCTCGGCGCCGCCGGGCAACTGGCGGATGCGCTGGCAGGCATCGAAGCCGCTGACTTCCGGCATCAGGGCGTCCATGAGAACGATGTCCGGCATGACCCGCTCGCACAGGGCGATGGCCTGGGCGCCGTCGGCCGCCTCCAGCACATCGAACTCGTCGCCGGCAAAGGTGCCGCGCAACGCAAGGCGCAGGGTGCGGTCGTCATCGGCGATCAGCAGCCGATACTTGCCCGGCACGCCCGTGTGGTGTCCGGACTCACTCGCCTGGTGCCGTTCAAGGTCCTTGCGCAGGACCGCGAACCGTTCATTGCAGATATCGAGCAGGGCATCGCTGCCCGACAAATCGCCCGCTTTGCTGAAAGCTTCCAGCGCGACCACGGCATCCACAAAGGATTTCGCGCCAAAATTGCTGGCGCTACCCCGGATGGTGTGGGCAATCTCGTAGGCCCGCTGGGCTTCGCCGTCACGCAGGGCCGATTTCAGCGAATCCAGGTAGACCGGGGTATCCTCCAGAAAGGACTCGATCATCCGGTAGGTGACATCGCCGACGCTGGCGTGCAGTTCATTCATCGCCTGTTCGCTGTAGCCGTTCCCGAGGTCCGGCGGCGACGCTGCCGTCTCCTGGCGGATCGCCGCACCGGTACGCACGGGTGCCCAGCGGGCAATCTTGGCGGCGAGCAGTTCGAGTCGTACGGGTTTGTGGAGAAAATCACTGAAGCCCGCCTCAAGAGCGCGCTGCCGTTCCTGCTCGCCGGTACTGGCGGTCATGGCAATGATGGGAACCCGTCGCCCATCGGCTTCCAGCTCGCGGATTTGGCGGGTTGCGTCGTAGCCGTCCATTACCGGCATATTGCAATCCATCAGGATCAGGTCGTAATCGGTGCGTGCCACCATGGCGATGGCCTGCCGCCCATGCTCGGCAAGATCCGTCGCGATCCCCAGGCGCAACAGCATTTCAGAGGCGACTTTCTGGTTGACCGCGTTATCTTCCACCAGCAGCACGCGCAAGTGTCCGAGTGCTTCCGGGCCGGGCAGTGCGGGCGCGGCGGCGGTGGGCGCAACCGCCTGCCCCGTACGCAATGCCTCGGCCAGATTCGCGATGGCCGCAAAGCTCAAGGGCTTGTCCAGGACCCCGACGTCCGTCGCGGTTATCTGCAGCTTGGCGAAGGGGTTGCGCAGCACCTGGATCCGGCCAGGCGCAGCGCTGGCAAGCAGATCGAATTCGTCGCTGTGCGCGAAATAGATTCCTTCGTCGACCAGCACCAGGTCGGCCCGGTGGCTGGCGCCGAACTCCGCCAGATACCCGCGCGCTGCCTGCATGTTGACGGCATGCAGCGCGCGGATCCCATGGCGCATCAGGGTATCGGCGATGAAGGCAAAACTGTTGTCGCTCGCGAGGATGCACAGCGCAGTGCCCACGTCGCTCGCCGGCACGCGCGTTGGCGCGGGCGGCGCGGCGCAGGGCAGTTCGAACCAGAAGGTGCTGCCGCGGCCCGGCGAACTGTCGAGACCAATCTGGCCACCCATCATCTCGACCAGTTGCCGCGAGATGGTCAGGCCGAGCCCGGTGCCCTGATAACGTTTGCTGGTCGACGCATCGCCCTGGGTAAAGGGTTCAAAAATTTGCCGTTGCACCGCGGGATCGATACCGATGCCGGTATCGGACACCGCGAAGCGCAGACGGGGTTCATGGTCGGACAATCGGGTGACGGTAAGGAATACTTCACCCAGCTCGGTGAATTTGACGGCGTTCCCCAACAGGTTGATCAGCACCTGCTTGACCTTGGACGCGTCGATGCTGAGCATTCCCGGTACGTCCATCGCCATGAAATAACCGATATCCACGCCCTTGCCGAGCGCCTGGGTTCCAACCAGTGCCACGAGATCCTCGAGCAGATCGCGCAAAATGATTTCGCCGGGTTCCGCCTGCGCGATCCCGCTATCGTTCTTCGAAAAATCCAGGATGTTGTCGACGAGGCTCAGCAAGCCTTCGGCGGACTTGCGCGCCAGCTCCACATACTCAGCCTGGCGGGCGTTGAGCTTCCCGTCATTCAGCAAATCGAGCAGACCCAGAACGCCATTCATGGGGGTGCGTAGCTCGTGGGTAACGTTGGCAGCGAACTCCCCCTTGAGCCGGGCGGATTCCACCGCCGCATCGCGGGCACGCTGCAACTCACTCTCGCGATTTTGGAGTTCCTCCATCATGGCATTGAAGGCATGCTGCATCTGCAGCACCTCCACCTGCCCGCGGTGCAGGTCGGCACGCACTCGCAGGTCACCCTCCTCGGCCTGGCGCATGCTCAGCGCCAGCGCTTCGAGCGGCCTGGTCAACCGGTGCGACATCTGAATCAGGAACAGCAACAGCAATCCGGCGGCCAGGGAAAATACGGCGGCAATCCCCGCGAAAATGCGCTGTGCCAGTTCTTGCTGGGCACGTTTGTACAGCGCAATGGTCACGCTACCGAGGCGTTCAGGACGGTCCACCTCGCCAGTCCCGGTGGCGTCCGGCGCGAATTCCGCATACACCTGTACCCTGAACAGCCAGCGATCCGCCAGGTCGAGCTCGGCCAGATCGGCGCTGGCCGCCGACACCGCCGGCGGAAATACCGACGCGGCGCCGCCGCCGTACAGCAAGGCTCCCCCCGCGGAGCGGATGTCCAGCACCTCGATATCGGGAAAACCGGCGATGGATTTGACGGCGTCGAGCGCGGCTTCCCGGCTCTCGTAGAGCATGGCGAGCTTGGCGTGAAGACCCAGGGTGCGCGCCACATTGATGCCCTGCTCGCGCATTTCCTTGGCCACCAGATCGCTGGCAAATTTGCTGGCGCCGATCGAGGCGACCAGCGTCATCAGCACGGCGCCGATGACAAACAGCAGCGTAAACTGTTGCCGAAACTTGAGGTTGCGCAATCGAAACGTCCGCATTGAACCGCGTATCCTCAGAGAATCAGATCGGCATTCTTGCGCGCGTCGGGGCTGATGGTAAGGCCCAGGTGACGGCCGGTGCGCTCGTTCAGCACTAGCTTCATCTCGCGCAGGTAGCTGACCCGGGAGGGCTCGCCGTTGCAGCGGCGCAAGCACTCGTTGATCAGGGTGCCGATCTGGCGCCCGGCCGCTTCGTCATCCGGGTAGAGCGCGAACAGGACGCCGCGGCCGGCGTGGGAGGGGTTCGAGGAGAAGACCAGGAGCTGCCGCCGCCAGGCAGCATCGAGGATGTACGACAGCAGGGCCGGTTCCAGCAACTTGCCGCCCTGCAGCAGCCAGATCGCGTCCGTGGAGGACGCCTGGCTCAGCAGCTGCCGATAACAGTCGGCGGCCGCCTTGAGATCGTCGGCGTCGCACACGTCCAGCCCCACCCCGGCGGCCGTCAGTTCTTTCCGCACGAGAGCCACATAGTCACCGATCTCCGGCGCCGCGACCAGTTTCACCCGCTCGACTCCGGGCTGAAAGCGGCGCAATTGCTCGAGCAGCATGGGTGGGTCCGGATAGTAAGCCAGCCGATGACGCCTCGGGAAGGGGATATCCTCGGTCGCGGTGGTGATCACCGGAACCAAGGGTCGCAGTTTGCTCAGGGCGCGCGCCGCGCTGTCACCCAACGCGACCGCGACGCCGGCGTTGTCCGCGAGCAATCCCGGGGCGAGGTCCTGTCCGGGTTGTACCGACAGGCTCCGGCTGTCGCCCTTGTAGGTCTGTTCGATGCCGGCGAGGGTGTCGCGGTAGATGCGCGCATAGGGCTCGCTCACCATGGGATACAGAATCACTACGTGCTGGGCCAGCGCCTGGCCTGCGGCAAGCAGCGCGATCGATAGCAGGACAAGGCGCGTCGGATACTTCATGTCGGTGGTACCGGTTTCCCTACTGGTTGATGCCGCGCTAAGGGGTGGTGGTGGGGGTATAGCGCACTTCCAGGAAGGCGGCCCTGCCCGCCAAGGGCAGATCCCCGGGGATCAGGGGCAGCGGACTCCCGTTGAGACTGGGCTCGCGCGCATTTTCGTTGAACAGGTTCTTGACCAGCACGGCCACCTCTACCCCGGGCACCCATTGGCGCTTGCGCAGGGTCAGGTCGGTGATCACATAGTCTCCGATATCACTGCGCGGGTCGCCGAACACGCGCTTGCGCGACGCCACCTGGTTGGCCTGCAGATCCAGGCTCCAGCCGGGCAGGAAGTTCCAGTCGGCCCGCATATAACTCTGGTGCTCGGGCGCATTGCCGGCATCCTCGCCGGTCAACTGGTCCTGGGACTTCTGCACCGCCAGATTGCCGGTCAGGGTCAGGGCCTCGGTGGCGTTCCAGGACAGCGCGAACTCGGCGCCGTTGCCGGTCTGCTCGCCCGCGTTCTGGGCGGTGCGGGTGCCGGCGCCCGGATCCGCAACGAACTGGATGACATCATTCCATTGATAATGGAAGACATTGAAATCCAGGGTCAGACCGAAGGTCGGCTGATAGTTGACGGCGAACTCGTAACTCTTGAGCTGTTCCGGCTTCAGCGCCGGATTGCCCAGAAATGCCGGGTTCGACTGCACCCGGGTCTCGGAAAACGACGGCGCCCGAAAGGCCTCGCCGTACAAGGCCTTGAGCGTCAGGTTGCGGCGCGCGGACCACACCAGGGCCAGGCGGGGATTGGTGGTATCACCGAAATCGGAAAAGTGATCGTAGCGAACCCCGGCAGTCAGCTCCCAGTCCCGGGCGAAATGCCAGATATCCTGGAGGAAGACATGGGTGTTCTCGCGCCGGCCTTCCGGCAAAAACACCAGCGGGGTATCGGAGACATCCACCAGCGGCGAGCCCGGCAGGATGAACAGGCCGGTGGCCGGATCGATACCGAAGTTCTTGGTTTCCTCGGTCTTGTAGACCTCACCATAGTGATAGCCGGTACCCAGGGAAATCTTGTGATCCGGAATCCCCTGGTACAGCGTGGTGGCATTGAGCCGGTAATGGCGCTCCCAGACTTCCGGATTGCCGATGACCCCGTCCGGGAAGGGCGGAAAGACCGGCGCCCCCAGGGGTGTGAAAAAAGGGCCTCGCGAGCCCGGGGGGAACAGTTGGAAATCGTGCTCCACCTCCTGGCTGGTGAACAATGTGCTGCCCTGGATCTTCAGGCCGAGACTGTCGGTCAGCGTAGGGTTGTCGTAGGTCAGATCGGCGTTGAGACGGTCACTGCCGGCTTGGGCGGAAGAGTCTAAGGCCTGAGCGACCCCAACACCCAAGCCGCCGTCACGCCGTAACTGAGCACCTGTGCGCAGGGTGAAATTGCCATAGCCCAGCTCCAATCTGCTGTCCAACGCCTTGCCGCCCAGTTCCACCGGCCCGGGCGCCAAGGACGCGCTGGTGCCGGAAACCGCATCCAAAAAGCTCTGGGCATCGGCCGCGATATGCTGGCGTTGGCCGTCGAATTGTCTGGCCTCTACTACAGCGCCGACCCGCAGACCACCCAGGTCACCGCCATATTGCAGCCAGCCCGATTGCGTATCGAAGCTGCCGGCCCGGGCGCCCATCGAGAGCCCGTCCATCTCGGCCGGCGTCTTGGTGATGATATTGATCACCCCGGCAAAGGCATCGGCGCCATAGACCGCCGAGCCGGGGCCACGCACCACCTCGATGCGCGAGATGGCCTCCACCGGCATTCCGCCCCAGACTTGGTTTCTGTCACCTGTATAGAGATTAGTTAGAGGAATCCCATTGATCAGTAACAGCACTTGCGGGTTGAAATCACTGTAAATTCCTCGAAACACATAGATCGGGTTATGACCGATAGCGTTTCGCGCCACATGGAGGCCGGGCACGGTCTCCAGTATTTCGTCGATATCGGTGGCACCCATGGCGCGGATTTCGTCGGCGGTAATGATGGAGGCCACCGCCGGCGCCTTGGATACGGGCTGGGCGACGCCGGTGGCGATGCGCACGAACTCCTCGCCGCCATAGAGTTCGGCCAACTCCTCCTCCGGCGAAGGCTGGGAGAGGGCCGTCAAGGGCACCGCTGCCAGCAGTACCAGCCAGCGCGACCTGTGGTTAAGTTTCATGCATCCCCCAGCGCCGTTGGGGCGCGCCCAGGTAATTGATGCTTGTAGCCCTCATGGGGAAAAAGCTGCCTTCGGGTTTGTTTTTTGCGTCTACGTAGCAGGGGAAAATCCCCCCCGAAAAAGACAGCGTGGCAAGCCGATAGAATTCATCCGGCGTCAAACCCTGATCGGCACCGAAAGCTGCGGCGAGCGCGGAGACGTTGATTCGATATCTGTACTTCGAGTGTTTGAAATAATCGTCTATTGCCAATGCCAGGCGTATGAAACGCCCGTCGTGGAGACCGAGGGTTTCAGCAAATTCCAACAGAGGCCCGATTCGTTCATCGATTTCCACCAAAGGCCGGCCGTAACCGTAGACCACCCGATAGCGCTTGAGCTCATCACGAATTACGAAATCAAGCGTCTGTCCTTCACACAGTTTTCGATCGGCCCGATACAGAAAATCCAGCGCGCCTCGCGAGGTTCTCAAACCGTAAAGAGTGGCTTCGGACACCGCGTTGGCGGCCGCCGCCGCCAATGCGCAGGTGGACCGCACGGTACCGGCCAGGGCCGCCACCCGGTTGTTCCAGAGTCGCGGATCCGGGTAGCTGGAACTCAGCGCCCAGATACCCTCGATCAGCCGAGCCAGTGACGGCGACTCGCGGCCGGTGATCGCGTAGACGAAATACTCCATCCAGCGCCGATGGCCGAGATCATTGAGCACATCCTTGCCTCGCAGCACCACGCGACCCTCCGGAAACCAGGCGCCCATGGCGGTCACCCAGTTGTCCTCGCTGCGAGCGAGCAGATCCGGGCCTTTACCTTCATTCATGATTCGGGACTCGGTGAGGCCGGACCGGGATCATCCGTGAGCTTCAGGCCGTTGCCGAAAAAGGGGAACTTCGCCCAGTTCATTTCCTGCTCCAGGGCATGGGCAGCCGCCCCGGGCAGGCGCAGCAGCAGAAACAGCATCTCGCCCTGCTCCGGAGTGAAGCCCAGGGCATGGAGGGCCGCGGCGGCGACGCCGGAGAATGCCAGGGGCGCATCGGCCTCCTGTTGCAGTACTTCACGATTCTGCTGGAGCCAGGGGAGCACCGGGCCGGCATCCAGCGCCCTGAGGTGGTTCAACAATTGCCGCACCGGCGTGGGGCAGCCGGCGCCATTGGGATCGAACCCGGGGGTGTGTTCGAAGGACGGCCAGACATCGTCGCGCTCCTCGACCGGCGGCTTGCGGATGCGCTCGCGCCAGGCCTCGAGATCGGTGCCGCAAGCGGCCCAGTTCCCCATCGCGGCAAAGACATCGCGTGCCCCGCCCAGGTTTCCGGCACCTACGGCAAGCGCCGCCATGAGCGCGGACGCGCGCGTGGAGCCGCCAACACCGGCGCACATGGCGGCGTGCACGCTGGGCTCCCGGGGGCCGGGATTGGCCAGACCCACGGCCAGGGCTTCGAGCAGTTGTGCCTGCGCCGCGGTGGGCGGTTCCAGCCGAATCAACAGCCAGAGGTATTGAATCCAGGAGATCTTGCCCAGCAGGTCGCCGTAGACATCGAATCCGGAGCAGTAACAGGCGCGGGCGGCAAAGGGGTTGTCCGGTTCCGGCTCCTCGCGCCAGATTTTGGTGACGATTTGTTCGCGCGGCGGTTGGCTCATTCGATTTCACTAGCCATATTTGAGCATCCGAGTACGAAGGCCTATGGGAGGCGTCTGGTCCCCATCAATGCGCACGTCCAGCAGCGTGGGGCCTTTTCGACTACATAGCCTCGAAGCGTCCAACCCACACAGATCTGCTGGCGATTGGATCAAGTAGCCGGGAACGCCCATGGATTCTCCAAAAGCCGCGAAATCAACTCTGGGGAGCTTATAACCTATGCTCTCGCCACCAGTAAGCTTCTGTCCATGCCTGACCATTCCATATGCACTGTCGTTCAACACGACGAAGATGACGGGTAATTCTTCCTGAATGGCAACCGTGATTTCCTGCCCGGCCATCAACATGCTTCCATCGCCGACCAGACAGACAACCGGGTCTCCCGGGCAAGCCAGGGCAACCCCGACGGCGGAACCGATGGCCCAACCCATGGACGCGAATTCCATTGCGACCTGAAACAACCCTCGGCGGCCATCCCGCTGCCCGGACATGCGGCGATCATAGGGATGCAAATAATGTATCGCCCACGAAAAACTGTTTCCGGAATCAGCGAGGTAATGCGTGTTCGACGGGAAGAGGGAGGGCAAGTCCCGCATCAGCCGTTGCGGCTTGATCGGTGTATCGTCGGAATCGTACCCCTCCTCATCGTCCAACGCGAAGAATCGACGCCCCCTTTCCCATGAAACGGGTGCCTCTTGATTACGAACGTTTGTGGCAGAAGCTTCGATATTGAACCTGTCGAGAACCTGCTCGAAGATGGTTTTGATACGACCACGCACATGCAGCGCCGCCATGGGTGTCCGGCGCAAGATTCGCCTCGGTAGACTCAATGTGAATGAGCCGGTGCCCGAAGAGCCGCGAATCCCAACCATTGCTGGCCCACTCGCCCATGTTGGCGCCGATGATGAAAATTCGGTCGACCGCTTCGTCGGCGAGAAGCTGGTTGGCTTCGCGATGCCCCGCGAAACTGATGACGCCCCTGAACAGGGGGTGGTAGGGGCTGACCAGGCCCTTGCCGTGCGGTGTTACGATTACCTTGGCCCCCAGTTTGACCGCCAACGTCAGAATGGAGCCGATTGCTTCGCCCGCCTCGTCGCCAAGCAGAAACACCGGTGCCGTGGTTTCCATCAACTCTTCGTAAAGTTTGTCCACGGCATCGTCATCGCACAGCGCCGGTTTGTCGAGCAGCTTGGGGAAAGAGTAGCTGGGTCCGCTATAAGGGTAAGGGCTCCGCATGATGTCCATCGGTACACTGATGTGAGCCGGCCCCATGGGCGACGAAAACGCGGTCATGATCGCGGTGATCAGTTTGTGCTCGAACTGCTCGACGTGAGAAATAAGCGTGCTGTACCGAGTGCAGTAATGAAACAACTCGACTGTGTTGACCCCGGTGCAGGACGAGTCCTGCATGGCTCCCCTGCCAAAAGTCGACAACGCCGTCTGCGCGGTGATCACCAGCATGGGGATATGGTTTTCGTAGGCCGAAGCCACCCCGGTGATCAGATTGGTCGCCCCGGGGCCGGTGGTGGCGCAGCACACGCCCAGCTTGCCGGTGTTGCGCGCGTAGCCGTCGGCCATGAAGGCCGCCCCGGTCTCGTGGCGGGCGACGATCGCCCGCGGGCCGCCGCGGCGCTCACTGCGCGCCAGCGCATTGTAGAAAGGCTCGATGGCGCCACCCGGGATGCCGAACACATACTCGACGCCCAGCTGCTCCAGGTAAGCGATGATGAGATCCCCGTATTCGAGTAGCTGGCCCTCCATTGCCTGCCCGCCGACCGGTGAGCTCATTGGAAAAATCCAAGCTCTATCATATGATTACACCGGTAAGTTGATGCCGACAGTGATGCTTTCCCACGATAGCAGGTCCACCGGCCAATTGCGAGCGGATCGCAACCGAACTGGGAAGCACGGCTTTTTTTACTTAAACTGCCCGCCCCCGCTTGACCGCCGGAACTGGGCCCGCCGATGACCGACCTCAATCTCAACCACTGGTGGCAGCCTTTTACCAACGTGCGCGGT
Organism: uncultured Gammaproteobacteria bacterium; assembly: GCA_963708735.1. GTDB lineage: Bacteria > Pseudomonadota > Gammaproteobacteria > Pseudomonadales > Porticoccaceae > JAGPUQ01. Next base: position 90,606 of record CAVPTW010000035.1, on the reverse strand, counting down.
TTCCGCCAGAACCCTCGCCTGATCGCCCGCGCCGAGGGCTGTTTCGTCTACACGCCGGACGGGCGTGAGGTGCTCGATATCACCGCCGGGCTCTGGTGCGTCAATCTCGGCCACAGCCGGCGCGAGGTGGCGGATGCGGTCCACCGGCAGTTGCTGGAAATGGATTTCGCGCCGCCGTTCCAGTTCGGTGCGCCGGTGACTTTTCGCTTCGCCGAGAAGCTGGCGCACCATGCGCCGCCGGGGCTCGACCGGGTGTTCTTCACCAACTCGGGTTCCGAAGCGGTCGAGACCGCGATGAAGATCGCCCACGTCTGGCAGCGCGCCCGGGGCAAGGCCGGCAAAACGCGCTTCATCGCCCGCGAGCGCGGCTACCACGGCGTCAATGTCGGCGGCACGTCCCTGCAAGGGATTCCCAACAACCGCAAGGGTTTTCCGGTGCTCGACAATGTCGACTTCCTGCCCGACCTGCTCGACATTCCCGCCAACGCCTTCAGTCGCGGGCTGCCGGAACAGTGGCGCGAAGAAGGCGCGACGCCCTGGAAAAACTCATCGCCCAGCGCGGCGCCGAGAACATTTGCGCGGTGGTGGTGGAGCCCATTGTCGGCGCCGGCGGCATGGTGCCGCCGCCCCTGGGCTACCTGCAACGCCTGCGCGAGATCTGCACCCGCCACGACATCCTGCTGATCTTCGACGAGGTGGTCACCGGCTTTGGCCGCACCGGGTCGGTCTTCGCCGCCATCGAGTTCGGGGTGACGCCGGACATCATGACCACCGCCAAGGCCATCAACGGCGGCACCGTGCCCATGGGCGGCGTGTTCGTGCAGCGGGACATCCAGCAGGCCATTTTCGACGCGGCACCCGCGGGCGTACCCGAGATTTTCCACGGCAATACCTACGCGGGCGCGCCGGCGGCGGCGGCGGCGGGCCTCGCTGCCTTCGAGATCTACGAACGCGAGGGACTGCTGACGCGCGCTTCCGGCCCCATCGGCCGCTACTGGGAAGACGCCCTGCACAGCCTGCGCGACATCCCGCACCTGATCGACATCCGCAACTATGGCCTGCTGGGCGCCGTCACCCTGGCGCCCGATGCGGTCAAATATCCGGGCGGGGTCGGCGTGCCGGTGCACAATCGCTGCTGGGAAAACGGCCTGCTGTGCCGCGCGGTGGGCGACAACCTGGTGATGTCGCCGCCGCTCATCATCAGCGAAGCGGAAATTGACCTCTTCGTCGCACGGTTGCGACAATCGATTCGCGATGTGCTGGGCTGAATTTGCGAACAAGTGCCCGTAGTAGCGTGGCGCGCGTTACCCGGTTTACGTTAAAGCCTTTAGGGAGAAAGCATGAAATCTTTGCAGAACGTAAGCGCCGCGATACTGGGTGTCTTGATTATTTCGGGCTGTGCGGCCCGGCATTCAGAAACACCTTTGGCGACCAATTTTCCCACTACCAAGCAGGAGAAGCTTCAGGCTGCTTCGCACTGGGAGGCGATTACCGCCGACATGGCGAAGGAATTGTCCGCTTCACTGCCCACACCCTTGACGGGTAGCCTCTACGTCCAGACCGCCCAAGAATCGCCTTTTAATCGCGCGGTGAAGGACCAGTTGATTACGTCTTTAGTTCAGAGCGGACACCCGGTTGCCAAAACTCCAGACGCCGCCATAAAGGTTGAAGTCGACACCCAGGTTGTGGAGTTTTCGCCAAACCGTTCGCAGAACAAGTGGATCGGGGTGCCCACCGCGTTGGTGACTGGCGCTTGGGCCTTGCGGGCAGTGGAAACCAAGAGTGGCGCAAACACCACAGCTGCAGTGGGCGTGACAGCGTTGGCTATCGGAACTGATATCTATCGCTGGTTCAAGTCCGAAGATGCTTCAGGCCGCACACCGAGGACAGAAATTATTGTGAATGTCTCCGTCTCGGACGACCAGCGGTACATCGCCCGCACGACCAATGTTTATTACGTTACAGATACTGACAGAGAGCTTTACGACGCTGCGGGCACCAAAGTCTTCTATGTAGTAGGAGGCCGATAATGAAAAAACTGGCCTCTTTGTCATTGGCTGTTGCAATGGCGGTAATACTGGCGGCTTGTGCTAGTCAGCCGCAATTCATTCCGGCGAACTATGCTGCTGCGGATGCGTTACTGGAGCAACTGGGCGACGAACTCAGCCCATCGCAACCACTCATTGTTGCAACCATCGTCAATATCGACGCGCTGGAGCGATCCTCAACGTTGGGCAGGCTGGTGTCCGAACAGGTTTCGGCGAGATTCTCCCAAGCCGGCCTTAAAATGGTTGAAATGAAATTTCGCAATAACGTCTATATGAAGCAAGACGAAGGCGAATTACTGCTGACTCGCGAACTCAGGGATGTCGCACAGAGCCACAATGCCCAGGCAGTCATTGTGGGGACGTACGGCATAAGCGACGAAGCGGTGTTCGTGAATCTCAAGGTTATTCAACCTAACACCAATATCGTGATAGCTGTACACGATTATGTCCTGCCAAAGGACGCGGAGATTCGTTCGATGCTGAGATAGCAGCTTTCTGTCGAACCGACAATCTGCTAAAAAGCCGCCTGACCAGCGGCTTTTTTAATCCCCTCTCAAGGCAATAACTCAGGTAGTACATCATCGATGAAAACCAAAGCAGCAGTGGCCTTCGGTGCCGGCAAACCCCTGGAGATCTGCGACGTGGACCTCGAAGGTCCCCGCGCCGGTGAAGTGCTGATCGAGGTCAAGGCCACCGGAATCTGCCATACCGACGCTTTCACGCTCTCGGGCGACGACCCCGAAGGGCTGTTTCCGGCGATCCTGGGCCACGAGGGCGCGGGCGTGGTGGTGGAAGTGGGCGCGGGAGTGACCTCGGTCCGACCCGGCGATCATGTGATCCCGCTGTACACGCCCGAATGCCGCCAATGCGAGTACTGCCTGCATCCGAAAACCAATCTCTGTCAGGCGATTCGCACCACCCAGGGCCGGGGGCTGATGCCGGACGGCAGCAGCCGCTTCTCGCTGGATGGCAAGCCGCTACTGCACTACATGGGTTGCTCGACGTTTGCCAACTACACGGTGCTGCCCGAGATCGCGCTGGCCAAGGTGCGCCCCGACGCGCCCTTCGACAAGATCTGTTACATCGGCTGCGGCGTCACCACCGGCGTCGGCGCCGTGGTGTTTCGCGCCCGGGTCGAACCCGGCGCGCGGGTGGCGGTGTTCGGCCTCGGCGGCATCGGCCTCAATGTGATCCAGGGCGCGCGCCTTGTGGGAGCATTCCAGATTATCGGCATCGACACCAACCCGGCGCGCGAAGCGCTGGCCCGGCAGTTCGGGATGACCGATTTCATCGATGCGTCGAAGGAACCTGACGTGGTAGCGGCGGTGCTCGACCTCACCCAGGGCGGTGCCGACTACAGCTTCGAGTGCATCGGCAACGTCAAGGTGATGCGGCAGGCCCTGGAGTGCTGCCACAAGGGCTGGGGCGAGTCCTACATCATCGGCGTCGCCGGTGCCGGCCAGGAAATCGCCACCCGACCGTTCCAGCTCGTCACCGGCCGCTCGTGGCACGGGGTCGCGTTCGGCGGCGCGCGCGGCCGCACCGATGTGCCCCGTATCGTCGACTGGTACATGGAGGGGAAAATCAGCATCGACCCCCTGATCACCCACATCCTGCCGCTTGCCGATATCAACCGCGGCTTCGACCTGATGCACGCAGGCGAAAGCATCCGCTCGGTGGTGGTGTACTGACCAAGCGCGGCGAGCCCGAGCCCGACCAGGGATCACAAAGGACGCCCTCAGGGTATTCCTGATGCCGCGCACTCATTTTGCTGCGCCCCGCCCATCCGCCGCAGCACCATGATCGGGATGCGGCGCACGCGACCGGTTTTGGCGCCGATGGCATCCACCATCACCACGGGCAGGCCGACGAGCAGGCCGGACAACACCACCCGCTCTCCGGACAGACGCAAAAAACCTGGTCCAGATGATGCCCGACCCGCGCCAGCACCCAGGCGCCCGGGCGGGACGCAGCGAATTTCTGCATCAGGTTGGCTTTGGGAAGTGTGACCATGTCGTTCATCGGCGGGCTCGCGCTCCAGGCTCAGGTTGAGCTCAGTGCAGGGTAGCGCCGCCGGTGCGGCGGCGCAGCTGTTCGATTTTGCGTGCCACCGACGCCGCCGCCTCGGGGCGGGCGGCAAGTTCGGCGCGGGTCATCAAGCGCTCCAGTTCGTCGGCGGCCAGCCCGAAACACTCCAGCTTCTCCAGTATCAGGGCGCGGTCCATCACGTCCTGCAACGAATCGGCATCGATCAGCAGCAGGCGGTCGCAGAGGCTCAGGCTTTCTCCGAAGTCCTCGCGCTGGAGGTAGATCATCTTCAGGTTGCGCAATATGCGCTGCAGGATCTCGCGTTTGCGCGCGGGTTGCAGCAGCTGCTCGGAAAATTCCACCGTTCCCCGGGTGCCGGTGTGCAGCAGCGCACGACAGTCATCGCGGCTCAGGGTGCGTCCGGTGAAAGGATCGATCAGTTCGGCGGTGGCGCTTCCGGGAGCGGCGATCCGGACCAGGAAGTGGCCGGGAAACCCCACCCCCGCCGCCTCCAGGCCGAGCGCCTCGGCAATGCGCAGATAGATCAGTGCCAGCGAAATCGGTATGCCGGACCGGGTTGCGAGCACCCGGTCGAGGTAACTGTTGTCGGGGTTGTAGTAGTCCCTGGCGTTGCCGCGAAAGCCTTCCGCCTCGGCGAGAAACCAGCACAGCCGGGCAGCGTCGGTCACCAGCGCCGTGCGCGCGCGCTGCGCCAGGGCATCGAGCTGCGCGCGGCACGCGGCCATATCCAGGCTGGCGTCATGCTCGGCGGCGATCAGCAGCGCGGCCTCGATCAGATCGAGCTCGGCGTCCGGCCCGCCGACCTGGGCGGCAAACCGGGCGCGGGGGCTGTCGGGGGGCGTCATGATGGCAATCCTCGCAGGGCACCGGAGGGTTGTATCACACCCCGCTCCGCGCTGGCCACCGCAGAGCGCGACCCTCTCAGTCCATGGGCGTGAGGGTCACCCGGATACCGTCGAGCGCGTCGCTGACCAGGATCTGGCAGGACAGCCGGGAGGTCGGCGTGAGTCCGTGCGCGGTGTCCAGCAGGTCTTCCTCATCCTCGCTGGGCGGATCGAGGCGGTCGTACCAGTCCTCGTCGACGATCACATGACAGGTGGCGCAGGCCAGGGCGCCACCACAGGCCGCGAGCATCGGCAGGTCGTTGGCTTTGGCCACTTCCATGATGGAGCGGCCGTTTTCCGCGGCCAGCGAGAGGGTTTCACCTGAGGTGGTGACGAAATGGATTACCGGCATGAACGACTCCTGTGGCGGGGTTGGGAGGGTGACGTACGACGGCTCAGGATTCCCGGATCGGAACACCGACCGTGGTGGAATGCTCAAAATGCAGCGCCCGGTCGGGATGCACCACGGCATGGGCAGCGTGGGCGGCATGGGCCGCCTCGGCAAAGCCGGTCAGAATCAGTTTCAGCTTGCGGGGATAGCCCGCGATATCGCCGATGGCAAACACGCCGGGCACGCTGGTGGCACCGGTCGCGGGGTCTACCGGGATCACGCCATTGTGGGCACCCAGCCCCCAATCGTTGATGGGGCCGAGCTTGCTGGCAAGCCCGAAGAACGCCAGCAGGTGATCCGCCGTGATGCGCCGCGCCTCGCCCTTGAGGCTTTTGACGACCACGGCGGCAAGGCGTTCGCCATCGCCTTCAAGCCCCGCCAACTGGTAGGGAATGACCAACTGAATTTTTCCCGTCGCAGCCAGTTCACGGAGGCGCGCGCTGGTCTCGGGCGCGGCACGAAACTGCTCGCGGCGGTGGATGACATGAATCTCCGCGGCGACATCGGCCAGCGCAATGGCCCAGTCCAAGGCCGAGTCGCCGCCACCGGCGATCACCAGTCGCTGACCCCGGAAGCGCTCCCGTTCCGCGACCAGGTAGTGCACGCAGCGCCCTTCGTACTGCTCGATGCCGGGCAGGGGCGGGCGATTGGGACCGAAGGCGCCGACCCCGGCGGCGACCATCACGGCCCGGGCGCGAATCCGCGTGCCGCGGGAGGTCGTCAACTCCCAGGCATCCTCCCGGCGCTGAAGTTCAGTGACCTGCTGATCCAGATGAAACCGGGGCCGGAAGGGCGCGATCTGCTGCTGGAGGCGTGCGATCAACTCGGTGGCCGTTACCTCGGGTGCGGCGGGAATATCGTAGATGGGCTTTTCCGGGTACAGCGCGACGCACTGTCCGCCCAGCGCCGGCAAGGCATCGATGACGTGGCAGCGCAGTTGCAGCATGCCGCATTCGAACACCGCAAACAGACCGACCGGCCCGGCGCCGATGATGGCGACATCTGTGACTTCTGTGACTTCTGTGCCAGACGGAATTTGGGTACTCAACTGCCGCTCCTTGCCGATGCACGGGTGTCGCCCGCGTGCGCGGCGCGATAGTGCAACAGCGCGCGCGCCGGCGTCTACTCGAAAACCACGGTTTTATTGCCGTGGATCAAGACGCGGTCTTCGAGGTGAAAACGCAGTCCCCGCGCCAGTACGATCTTCTCGATGTCCTTGCCCTTGCGCACCATGTCATCGACGCTGTCGTGATGGCTGATGCGGGCAATATCCTGATCGATGATGGGTCCGGCGTCGAGATCCTCGGTGACATAGTGGCAGGTGGCACCAATCAGCTTCACACCGCGCTCGGCGGCCTGATGGTAAGGCCGCGCGCCCGCGAAAGCGGGCAGAAAACTGTGGTGAATGTTGATCAGCCGGCCGGCGTAGTCCCGGCATAGATGTCCCGGCAGGATTTGCATGTAACGCGCCAGCACCACCACGTCGGGGCTCAGGTTCGCGAACACTTCCGCGACCGCGTCGAAATGGGCGGCACGGGCGCCCGCTTCCACCGGCAGGTGGTGGTAGGGAATGCCGTGCCATTCCACATAACCGCGCAAGTCGTCGTGATTGGAAACCACGGCGGCGATCTCGCAGGGCAATTCGCCGCTGCGCCAGCGATACAGCAGGTCGGCCAGACAGTGCGCCTGCCGGCTGACCATCACCACCACGCGCTTGGGCGTGGCCGTGGCGACGGCCTGCCAGTTCAGCGCGAACTCCGCCGCCACGGGCGCGAAACGGCGACGCAGCTCGTCGATGCCATAGGGCAGCGAGGCGGCGGAAATCACCTGCCGCGCGAAGAACCATTCCGATTCCGGGTCGCGATAGTGGTTGGCTTCGGTGATCAGACCACCTTCGGCCGCGAGAAACGAGCTGATGCCCGCAACGATCCCGACCCGGTCCGGGCAGGACAGGATGAGACGGATGCTGTGCGCCGGGACGGTCACCCTTCAGGCCCTCGACAAATGGCAAACCGCGCCATGAAATACGCGGTGTCGACAAAAATCAAACCCATGATTTGCATCATGGTGCGTGTTCAACCGTATCCCATACTGACGTCACGAGTTCAAACATCGGTGTGAGGACACTCCCATGATCAAAGAAGCCTTGGTAGGCAACATCGCTTTCAGCAAAGCCGATGCCATCGTACAGGGCATCGCGCCAGACGAGGACTTTTCCCAGGGCGTGGCGCTCGCGGTCAGCCAGAAACATCCGGGAATCATCGAGGATTTTGCTCAGTTCCGGGCCGCGGCGCCGCCCCCTCCCGGCAGCCTGTGGGTGTGGCGCAACGGCTCCGGGCCGTGCGTCGTGAGCCTGTTCATCCGCGCCGCCGCGCCCGACCATCACGGCAAGGCCAGGATCGAATGGGTAGATCAGGCGCTGGCGCAACTGCGGGAACTCGCGCTGCGAGAAAATTTCCGGAGTCTGGCACTACCCAAGATCGGCACCGGGACCGGCGATCTGGATTGGCGTGACGTCAAACCCTTGATCCAGAAACACCTGGGCGATCTGCCCGCCAAGGTGTTTCTCTACACCATCTTCAATCCGCTGATTGCCGGAGTGGAGGAGTAGCTCCGGAAAAGCCGGCAAAGACCGGCTTTTCCGGCAAACGGAGCATCCCGAGGGAGCGCCGCGGGTGTGGGTTAATTCACTTTCAGGCTACCGCCGGTGCCGAGGCCGCCCTCCACACTTTGCGCCTTGTAGTTGCGCAGCGCGCGCACCATCTGGTTGAAGGAATCCATGAAGGACGCCGTGATGATCTTGCCTTGGGGTGTATTGGTGTAACCCCCGAGACCAGCAACACCACCGAAGAAACCGCCACCGAAACCGGAGATATCGTAATTCTTGGCGCTGCCCTGCGCGGCTGACAACTGCACGCCCGAGCGGTTGTCGATCAGCAGCAGCGTGGTGGAGGCTTCGTTCGCCTTGAGGCCGCCGGCCACCGCTCCGGCGACGCCGCCGAGCGCGCCGCCCAGCAAACCGCCAATGGCACCGGTACCCTTCTCACTGAAATTGATGGTCGGGCTCATGGTGTAGTCGGCCGCGACCATCTGGCCCTTGCCCATTTTGCTGCCCTGGCGCATTTCGCCGGATTCGGCCATTTCGCGCTCGCGCATCATGTTGTTCAGCGCCGCGCCTCGCTCAACCACCACGAAACAGTTCGATTGCTGAATCATGGCGCGCAACACGGGCACCGTGGAATCGAGTTTGTATTCCGTGCTCAAACGGTAATACCAGGTCGCGGTCCGGTCCTCATCGACCGCCATGGTGCCGAGGGTGCTGTCGCAATGTTCGAGCTGGGGATTGGCGCCCGCACTGGTGCCGCCCGCAGCGGCGCCGGTCGCGGTGTTGCTGCCACCGCCCAGGGTCGGGGTGGTGGCGTTGCACCCGCCGACGGCGATGAAGGATGAAACTGCGATGGCGGCGATGGCGCTAAGGGGTGAAAACCTGACTGGGGCAATCCCTGGCATGTCGGTGTCTCCGATGCGGACGAGTTGGGGGGTAAAATCGGTGAGGCCGTGACTTCATGGCTGTTCATTATTCCGTCGTTACATTCCTTGTCAACCGCGGTCATTGTCAACCACAGTGTCCATCGCAATTTCCGGCAGGGGTCCCGGACGCGCCGGGACCCCTTGTCTTCAGGCGATTTCGTACTCCTGCAAACGCGGATCCTGCAGATCGTTGCGGAACTTGGTGGCGGTCCAGGGCCAGGAACCCGGGATGCCTTTCTCGTCCAGGTACCAGCTTTTGCAACCCGTGGTCCACACCGTCGTCTTCATGTTTGCCAGCATCTCGGCATTGAAGCGTTCGGTCGCATCCTCGCGCGGGGAAACCGTCTCAAATTTGCGTTGCGCCCAGAGATCGACGAATTTCATGATATAGGCGGACTGGGTTTCGGCGATCGACGCCAGCGAGAAATTGCCCACTGGACTGTGGGGACCCATGACCATGAAGAAGTTGGGGAAGCCGGGCAGGGCCACGGTGCGGTAGCCGCGCGGGCCATCCTTCCACACATCGTCGAGGGTGACACCGTTCTTCCCGGTCATGGTCATCGGCAGCATGTATTCACCGGCGTGGTAACCGGTGGCGAGCGCGATGACGTCGAGCTCATGGAGCTTGCCATCCTTGGTGACGATCCCGCGCGGCTCGATATGATCGATGCCATCGGTGACCAGCTCGACATTGGGCTTCTGCATCGCCGGGTAATAGTCGGACGACATCACCAGGCGTTTGCACATGGCCGTGTAATTGGGCGTCAGCTTGGCGCGCAGCACCGGATCCTTGACGGAATCCAGATTCCACTTGCAGATCTTGCCCACCATTTTGCGGGACCAGCCATCCTTGATGATGCCGCGGCCCATCATCTGCTCCATGGCGAAGCGGAAGGTGACGTAGTAGGCCTTGGAAATAATGGGAAACCGGCGCGCTAGGCGTTTGCCCGTTTCGCCGTACTTGCGGTTGGGAATCGGCAGTACCCACTGCGGCGTGCGCTGGAAGGAAATCACCTTGCTGCACACTTTCGACAAGGGCTCGACCATCTGCACGCCGGTGGAGCCGCAGCCGATAATGGCGACGCGCTTGCCGGTCAGATCGACGCTGGGATCCCAGCGCGCGGTGTGAATGGTCTTGCCGGCGAAGGTGTCGAGACCGGGAATATCGGGATACTTGGGCCGCACCAGGATGCCGCAGGAGCTGATCAGGATGTCGCAGTGCAGCTTTTCGCTGGTGCCGTCGTGCTCGATATCGACAGTCCATCCGTTGCCGGTCCATTCGGCGTGCTTGGCCTGGGTGCTGAAGCGGATGCGTTCGAAGACATGGTATTTGCGCGCCATGTTCTCGAAGTACTGACGGATCTCCGCGCCGCCGCAGAAACGCTGGCTCCATTCGGCACTGGGCTCGAAGCTGTACTGATAGTAGTGGGAGGGAACGTCGCAACGTAATCCGGGATACTGGTTGTAGTGCCAGGTGCCGCCGCAGCGATCGGCCTGTTCGAGGAGCACCAGATCGTCGTAACCGGCGGCCATCAGCCGCATCCCCATGCAGATTCCGGACAGCCCGGCCCCGATCACGATCACCCGGGGCTTGCGCTGGCCTGTCGCCAGGCTGCGCGAAATGTCGCCACTCTCACTGATACCCATCATTCACTCCTGTCGTCTGAATTGGTTTGCACCGGGAACGGCGCCCGTAGGCGCGCCGCCAATTGCCCGGATACTCATTAACGCGAACCGCGCCGTCAATAGCGTTTTATTCCCTGAGTTGTTCTGAATCAATGCCGTAATAATAAGTAGTCGCTTCCGATTCAGCCCGCTAATTGAGCGTCCGCGGGACCTGCGCCGAATGGTGGTGCCGGATGGGGCGCTCGGCGCCGGGATCGAGCACTATGGTAAACCGCGACGGGAACGTCAGCAGGTCATCGTCCACTTCGAACTTGAACGCATAGACTCCCGCCAGTACCACGAGGCCGCCGGGAAGCTCGTGCTGGTACAAACGCGAGCGATACAGGCTGACCGCCAGCGCAGGGCGCGATGCCAGGGCTTCGAAATAGCTTCGGATCGCCTGGGCATCGGCCAGGGCATGGGGCGAAAAAGTCGGAAACAGGGTGGCGCCATCCGCGTAGAGATTCACCAGGGCATCGACATCGCCATCATTCACTGCCTGGAGCCAGAACTCCAATATTGCCTGACCGGTCACCGGATTCTCCCGTGGCTGCTGTTCAACAGGGGCGCGAGGTTAGCACAGCAGGTCCAATCCCGGCGCCAAGATTGCTTCGCCCGCGTGCGCCGGACCGGAAATTCATTCGCCGGCGCCAAAGCCCTGGGTCAGATCGGCGTACTGCACCACCCGGGCGGGCCATCGGGCCGCACCTGGAGGATGCTGTGGGCGCAGTTGTGCATGCGCGGTGGCTCCCAGAGGCGGCTCAGGGGGCGGTCGAGGTAGTGGCTCAGCAGCGTGCGAATCATGGCGCCGTGACTGACCACCACCACATCGCCGCCGCCGTGCTCGCGCGCCATGATTTCCTCCAGTGCCAGCAACCCGCGCGCCTGCAACTGGGCGAAGGTTTCCGCGCCGGGATAGTTGAAGCGATGCGGCGCGTGCCGAAACGCATGAACGTCCTCGGGATGCAGCTGCTCGATCTCCTGGTAGAGGAAGCCCTCCCAGTCCGCCAGATAGATTTCACGCAGATTCTCCATCGGGACGAACTCCACCCCCCGCTGGCCGAACGCCAGCTCGGCGGTTTCCCGCGCGCGCAGGCTGGTACTGGTGTAAATCCGCACCGGCTCGAGATGGGCGAGGGTTTCACGCAGACCCAGCGCCTGGCTCCGGCCCAGGGCATTGAGGGGGTTGTCGGCATGCCCCTGGATGCGGCCCTCGGCGTTCCAGGCGGTCTCGCCATGGCGGATCAGGTGAATGCGCGTCATCGCTGCCTCGTCGGATCAGGGCGTCGGATCAGGGTGCCAGACGTGCTATCCGCCAGCTGTCCGGTGTCGGACCCGGCAGGTAGCGGAAGCGGTCGTGCAGGCGCATTTCGCCGCCCTGCCAGAATTCAAATGCCCTGGGCGCCACCCGAAAACCGCCCCAGAACTCCGGAACCGGAACTTCGCCTCCCGCAAAGCGCGCGGCGCAGCGCGCAAACGCCGCTTCCAGATCTTCGCGCGAGGCAAGCTCGGTGCTCTGCCGGGAGGCCCAGGCAGCCAGCTGACTGTCCCGGGGCCGTGTGGCGAAGTAGTCGCTCACTTCGTCCCGCGAAACCGGGCTCGCGGTGCCGGCGATACTGACCTGGCGGTCCAGCAAAAACCACGGGAAATGCAGACTGAGTTCGGTGCTGGCGGCAATCTGCGCCGCCTTGTGGCTGCCCAGATTGGTGTAGAACACGAAGCCCCGGGCGTCGAAGCCCTTGAGCAACACGGCCCGCTGCCAGGGCCGGCCTGCGGCATCGAGCGTCGCGACCACCATCGCCGTTGGGTCGACCATGGGCGAGGCGACGGCTGCGTCGAGCCAGAGCTGAAACTGGTCGAAAGGCGAGTCCCGGAGCGACTCCCGGGTCAGGTTGCCATAGCGGTATTCCCGGCGCTTGAAGTCGATGCTCATGGTGCACTCAGGCGGCGGACAGCCCGCCGTCGATGGGAATCACGGCGCCGTTCATGAAACTGTTGTCGTCGCAGCAGGCCCACAGCATCGCCTGCACCACCTCATCCATCTCGCCCAAGCGTCGCATCGGGTTGCCCGCCTCGAGATTTTCGCGGCTCTTGCCGCCGGCCGCATTCAGGCTGGCCTCGACCAGGGGCGTCAGGGCGAAGGCCGGACACAAGGCGTTGACCCGGATCCCTTTGCGTCCGTATTCCAGGGCCGCCGATTTGGTCAGTCCGATCACGCCATGCTTGCTGGCGCTGTAGAGGCTGATGAAAGGTGCGCCCATGATGCCCGCCGCCGAACTCACATTGAGGATGGCGCCGCTGTTGCGGGTGACCATGCGGGCAAGCTCCTGCTGCATGCACAGATAGACGCCCTTGAGATTGGTGTCGATAACGCGGTCCCACATGGCGAGGTCGGTTTCGTGCAGCCGCACCTTGGCGTGGGAGACGCCGGCATTGTTGATCGCCACGTCGAGGCGCTCGAAGCTGTCATCGAGGGTAGCGAAAAAAGCCGCCACCTGCGCGGGTACGCCGACATCGCAGGCCATGGCCACCACCTGGGCGCCGCCGGCTTCCAGTTGCCGGGCCACGGCGCTGACGGCTTTTTCGTTGAGATCGCACAGGGCGAGGCGCGCGCCGGCCGCCGCGAACTGCTCGGCGGCCAGCTTGCCGAAGCCGGAGCCCGCGCCCGTGATCAGGACGACCTGATTGTCGAAATTGTAGTGGGTTCGCATCGCGCCGCCTCGTTGTATTGTCAGCTGTTCACATTCTGGGCATCAGATGGTGATGCCGCCATCGACGGTCAGACAGGTGCCCGTGGTGTAGCTGGCCGCGTCCGATACCAGATAGAGCACGGCGCCGGCCATTTCTTCGGGCTCCGCGTGACGGCCCATGGGAATGCCCGCCATGATCTCGCGATGCACGTCCTCGTTGGTGAACAACGCGCCGGCGAATCTGGTTTTGGTGAGACCGGGCAACAGCGCGTTGACGCGGATGTTTTCGAGCGCACACTCCTTGGCGAAGGTCTTGGTCATGCTGATGATCGCCGCCTTCGAAATCGAATAAATGCCTTGCCGTGGTCCCGGGGTGATGCCGTTGACCGAGCCCACATTGACGATGGCGCCGCCGCCCCCTTGGCGCATCAGCTTTATCGCCCCCACGGACATATAAAAATAGCCGCGGATATTCACGTCCAGGGTTTTCTGGAAGGCGGGCAGGTCGGTATCCACCACATGGCCGAAATAGGGGTTGGCGGCGGCGTTGTTGACCAGGATGTCGAGGCGGCCGTGGGTGGCGCGGACCTGGGCAAAGGCGGCCTCGATCTGCTCGATCTCGCCGATATGACAGGCCATGGCCTCGGCGCTGTGGCCGGCGGCCTGGATTTCGTCCACCACGCGCTGGCAGCTGTCGAGCTTGCGGCTGGTGACGATGACGTGGGCGCCCTGTTCGGCCAGCAGTTTGGCGATGGCCGCACCGATGCCGCGACTGGCGCCGGCAATCAGCGCGATGCGTCCCGTCAGCTCAAAGAGTTTGGTGGTCATTTTTTCTCCTCAGATGGACATCACCAGATGGCCGCCATCCACCGGCAGCAGGGCGCCGTTGATGAAGGAGCCGGCGTCGCTGGCGAGCAGCAGCAGCGGGCCATCCATTTCCTCCATGCGGCCCAGGCGACCGCCCGGCGTGGCGGCGATGTAAGCCTGCCCGGCCGCGCTGTCGAAGTATTCATCGTTCATTTCGGTCTTGAAGTAGCCCGGGCAGATGGCATTGACGCGGATGTTCTTGCCCGCCAGCTCCAGCGCCATGTGCTTGGTGAGCTGGATCACCCCCGCCTTGGTGGCCGAATAGACGCCGTGGCCGCGACTGGTGGCCATGCCCAGCACCGAGGCGATATTGACGATGGCCCCACCGCGACCGGCCGCCAGCATGCGCCGGGCCGCTTCCGCCGCGACCAGCCAAGCGCCCTTGAGATTGGTGTCCACCACCCAGTCCCAGTCGGCTTCCGCGGTCTTGTGCAGAACCCCGGGAGCCGCGACGCCGGCATTGTTGACCAGCAGATCCACGGTGCCGAATTTCGCCTCCGCCGCCGCGAAGGCGGCGGCGACGCTGGCGGCGTCGGTGACATCCATGCCAACCGCGTGGGCCGCGCCCCCGGCGGCGGCGATTTCATCCACCAGCCGGTTGAGGCGATCCTCGCGGCGCGCGCCCGCGACCACGCGCGCGCCGGCTTCGGCCAGCACGCGAACGAAATGCTCGCCGAAGCCGCTGGAGGCACCCGTCACCAGCGCCACCCGGCCGGTGAGATCGAAGCGTTTGGAATCCATGATCCTGTCCTCAGGGTTTTACGATGACCTTGCCCATGACGTCGCGGCCGGTCACCTTCTTGATCGCGGCGATGCCGTCGGTCAGCGGAAACACCGCGTCGATCACCGGCCTCACCTGGCCGGTCTCGATCCAGCCGAACAGCTCGCGCATGTTGGCAGCGTGCGCTGTGGGTTCCTTCTCGGTAAAGGCCCCCCAGAACACGCCGATCACCGAATAGCCTTTCACCAGCGTCAGGTTGACCGGCAGGGTCGGGATGCGCCCCGAGGCAAAGCCCACGACCAGCAACCGTCCGTCCCACGCCATGGCGCGGGAGCAGGCGTCGAAGGCATCGCCGCCGACGGCATCGTAGACCACATCGGCGCCGCGCCCGTCGGTCAGCGTCTTGATCGCCTGATTCAGATCCTCGCGGCTGTAGTTGATGCCGTCATCCGCGCCCTGGGATCTGGCAAAGGCGAGCTTTGCATCGCTGGAGCAGACCGCGATCACGCGCGCGCCGATGGCCTTGCCGATCTGCACGGCGGCGACGCCGGTGCCGCCCGCTGCGCCCAGCACCACCAGCGTCTCCCCCGCCTGCAACCGGCCGCGCTGGCGCAGCGCGTGGTGAGCGGTGCCGGTGGCGGCGAGCAGCGCAGCGCCCTGTTCATAATCCATGAAGGCCGGCAGCTTGTTTGCCACCGCGGCGGGCAGGACGATTTTCTCGGCATAGGCGCCGAAGCTGGTGGTGAGGCTCAGCACCCGATCGCCGATCTGGAAACGGTCCACCCCTGCGCCCAGGGCGATCACATCGCCGCTCACTTCGGAGCCGGGCACAAAGGGGCAGGGCGGTCTGGCCTGATACTTGCCCTCTACCAGCAGGCCATCGGGAAAATTGACGCCGATCGCGCGCACCGCCACCAGGATTTCACCCGCACCGGGCACCGGATCCGGCAGGTCCCGATAGACCAGATTTTCGACCGGCCCGTAGGCCTCGCACACCAACGCCTTCATCGTTGTTCTCCGCAACCGCCGCTCAGGGCCGGATCACCACTTTGCCGCGCGCGCCGCGCCCGGTGACGTACTGGATCGCCTTGACGCCGTCGGCGAGCGCAAATACCCGGTCGATCACCGGCACCACCTTGCCCGCTTCGAACCAGGCGAACAGTTCGCGCATGTTGGCCGCGTAGGCCGCCGGCTCGCGCTGGGTAAAGGCGCCCCAGAACACGCCGATCACCGCATAGCCTTTGACCAGCGTCAGGTTGACCGGCAGGGTGGGGATGCGCCCCGAGGCAAAGCCGATGATCAGCAGGCGTCCGTCCCAGGCCATGGCGCGGGAGCAGGCGTCGAAGGCATCGCCGCCGACGGCATCGTAGACCACATCGGCACCGCGCCCATCGGTCAGCGTCTTGATCGCCTGATTGAGATCGTCGCGGCTGTAGTTGATGCCCGCGTCCGCACCCTGGGATTTGGCAAAAGCGATCTTTTCGTCGCTGGAGCAGACCGCAATCACGCGCGCGCCGATGGCCTTGCCGATCTGCACGGCGGCGACGCCGGTGCCGCCCGCCGCGCCCAGCACCACCAGCGTCTCGCCCGCCTGCAAGCGGCCGCGCTGGCGCAGCGCATGGTGGGCCGTCGCGGTGGCACACAGGAGCGCCGCGCCCTGGTCCATGGACATCGAGGCCGGCAATGGAAACAGCTCGCCAGCCGGCACCGCGATCTGCTCGGCGTAGGCGCCGCGACCGACATTCCAGCCCAGCACCCGGTCGCCCACCGCAAAACCGCTGGCCCCCGGTCCCAGGGCCGCCACCTTCCCGGCGAATTCGCCGCCCGGCATGAAGGGAACCTGGGGTTTCGCCTGATACTTGCCTTCCACCAGCAGGCCGTCGGGAAAATTGACGCCGATGGCTGCGATGGACACCAGGATTTCTCCCGCGCCCGGCACCGGGTCCGGCATGTCCCGATAGACCAGATTTTCGACCGGCCCGTAGGCCTCGCAGACCAGTGCTTTCATGGCATTTCCCCCCGGTATTTTGTGGTCACAGCTCGCCTTGCTCGCGCAGGAACTCGATGGCCATTTCCGCCATTGGCCGGGTCATCTGCCCGTAGGTGAGCGCCTGGGTGCTGGACGCCGTGCCGTCCTGATAGCGCTTCATGATGCCCTGCAGGATGGCGGCGAAGCGGAAGAAACTGAACGCAAGGTAAAACGACCAGTCCGGAATCTCCGCGAGCCCCATGCGCTCGCAGTAGCGCGCCACATATTCTGCCTCGGTGGGAATGCCGAGCGCATGACGGTCGAGACCGCCGAGCCCACCCAGATTGCCGAGATTGGGGTCGGCCGGAATCCGCAACTGCATGCACTGGTAGGCGATGTCCGAAAACGGGTGGCCCAGGGTCGACAATTCCCAGTCCAGCACCGCGAGCACTTCGGGACGATCCCTGGCGAAGATCATGTTGTCGAGCCGGTAGTCGCCGTGGATCAGCGCAACGCGGCCGTCGTCCGCCGGGATCCGCCCCGGCAACCACGCCATCAGCTGCTCCATGGCAGGGATGGTTTCAGTCTCCGCAGCCCGGTACTGTTTGGTCCAGCGCCCGAACTGGCGCTCGAAATAGTTGCCGGGCTTGCCGAAGTCCGCAAGCCCCACCGCCGCGACATCGACCTGGTGCAGGTGCGCCAGGATGGCGTTCATGCGGTCGTACATGAGGGTGCGGTCGGCCTTGGCGACCGCTGCCAGGGGCGCGTCCCAGTAGACCGTGCCGTCGAGGTAATCCATGACAAAAAACATGCTGCCGATGACGCTGTCGTCCTCGCACAGCACCCGCACCCGGGGCACCGGCACCGGGGTGTCGGCCAGCGCCTTCATCACCCGATACTCGCGGTCCACGGCGTGGGCGGAGGGCAGCACATTGCCCGGCGGCTTGCGGCGCAGCACATAGCGCGCGCGGTCGGTGGTCAACAGGAAGGTCGGGTTGGACTGGCCGCCCTCGAATTTTTCGGCGCGCTGGAGCCGGCCGAAATCCGCGATGTGGGCCGCCAGGTAGGCGCCGAGCCGGTCTTCCGGCAGTCGATCGATCGCTTGGCTCATGGTGTCTTTCTCGCTCGTCCATCCATCGGCATCAGGCGTACTGCTTAACCAGCGAGCGGCCCAACTGCATCATGTGCACCTGATCGGGGCCGTCGGCGAAGCGGATCTGGCGCGCATAAGTGAAGGCCTCAGCGAGAAAATAATCCTCGGTGAGGCCGCCCGCACCGTGCACCTGGATGGCGCGGTCGATGACCCGCTGCGCCATCGCCGGAGTGACGATCTTGATCGCGGCGATCAGGTCGCGGGCTTCCTTGGTGCCCGCGCGATCGATCTTCTCCGCCGCCCGCAGGGTCAGCAAGCGCGCCTGTTCGATATCGCAGAACGACTGCGCGATGTCCTCGCGCACCGACTGGTGCTCGCTCAGCTTGCGGCCGAAGGTGCTGCGCCGCTCGACCCGCTGGCACATCAGCTCCAGCGCGCGCTGCGCGCAGCCGATCAGGCGCATGCAGTGGTGGATGCGCCCCGGGCCCAGACGGCCCTGGGCGATCTCGAAGCCGCGCCCTTCCCCCAGCAGCAAGTTGGCCACCGGCACCCGCACATTGTCGAACACCACTTCGCCGTGACCCAGGGGCGGGTCGGCATAACCGAGCGTGGTGAGCGCGCGCGTCACCTTTACGCCGGGGGTGTCGCGGGGCACCAGCACCTGCGACTGCTGCACATGGCGGTTGGGATTGTCCGGATCGGTCTTGCCCATCACGATGATGATCTTGCAATCCTCGTGCAGGATCCCGGTGATGAACCACTTGCGGCCATTGATCACATACTCGTCGCCATCGCGCACGATGGAGCACTGCACATTGGTCGCATCCGACGAGGCTACATCGGGTTCGGTCATGGCAAAGGCCGAGCGGATCTCGCCGGCCAGCAGGGGTTCGAGCCAGCGCGCTTTCTGGGCTTCGGTGGCGTACTTGATGAAGACTTCCATGTTGCCGGTATCGGGCGCGTTGCAGTTGAACACCTCGGGGGCCCACAGCACCCGGCCCATGATCTCGGCCAGGGGCGCGTAGTCGAGATTGGTCAGGCCGTCCTCGTGGTGATGGGCCGGCAGGAACAGATTCCAGAGTCCGGCCTTTTTCGCCTTCGCCTTGAGCTCGACCATCAGCGGCGGGCTGGCCCAGGGATTGGCTGCGGTCTTGAAATACTCCTGGTAGGCGTGTTCCACCGGGTAGATCTCCGCGTCCATGAACTGCTGCAAGCGCAGTTGCAGCGCGCGGGCTTTGTCTGAGTAGTCGAAGTTCATGGGCGTATCGGTCCTCTGGCAGTAAGCGGGTGGTGACGGGATGGCTGGTCTAAACCATGGTGATCGCGTGCTCGCGATCGGGCCGCTCCATGTGGGCGAGCGCGTTGAAGGTGTGCAGCGACAGGCGATCGCCATCGCTCAAAAAGCGGGTGGTCGAGGTATTGCGAATTTGCAGCATCAGGTCGATGGCGGCGGCGTCGGACAGGCCCATGACATGCTTGACGGTCAGTGACTTGGGTCCGCCGGACGAGACGATCAACACGCGCTCGCCGTGGCTTCCTGCGCGCGCCGCCTCGACCCCCGCCACCACGCGTTCATTGAATTCGCGCCAGGTCTCGGTGCGCTGGCCGCCGTGCTCGGCCTGCGCGGCCAGTTCGGCATCCAGATCGCCGCCGATCCAGGCCGCCATCACCTCGGGCAGGATCCCGAAAAATTCCGCCGCCGTGGTCGGCTCGGGGACCTCGGGTCGATAGCGCTGGCAGTACAGGCGCATCACCGGGCGGAACGTGAATTCGTTCAGGCGGCGGTCCACGACCGGATCGAACCTGCGCCCCATGCCCTCCCCGATGCCCTGCAAGGTTTCCTTGTGGCGCTGCATGTCGCCCACGATGACGCGGTCGAAGTCGAGACCGCGCGCACGGTAGTGTTCGCCCAGCCAGCGCGCCTGCTCCCAGCCGAGCGGCGACAACTGGTCGTAGTTGCGCGCGCCCAGTGAGGCCTGGCCGTGGCGAACAAAATAAATTTCACTCATGGGCACCTCAAGAGCCGGCGGCTGCGCGATGGCCTGGCGATGGTGGGCGGCGGGCATCCGGGCACCGATCCCGCCGATACGGACACCCGGTCATGACCGCAAGCACCGCGCGCGATGGCGCGGCGGCGCCCTCACGACCACGCTGACCGGAGGCGGTGGAGCGACCGGAATGGTACACGCCGGCGCCAGAGCTGTCAGCCAACCCGGCAGCGACGCCGGCAGCGACCTTAGCGCGGCAAACCCCCGCTCGGCTGGCAACCTTATATGCCCTCGGTACAATGCCCCGCGGCCGCCACCGCCATCAGCGGCAGGAATGGGTCCATGCTCAAGAAGAACAAACGCCCGCCCCGGCTCCGCTGCGGAATCATCTTCACCACCATCGGGTTGGTCGCGATGCCGCTCGGCACCGCGCACGCCCAGTCCGGCGCACTCAGCGAAACCGATCTGCTGGGCGAGATTCCGCTCCAGACCGTGGTGAGCCGCTTCCCGCAAACCGCCGCCCGCGCACCCGCCAGCGTCACGGTGATTACCGCCGCCATGTTGCGCGCGGCGGGCGCCATGAACTGGGTGGATGTGTTCCGGCTGGTGCCCGGTTTTCAGGCTTACGCACCCAATGCCAACCGCTTCGGTATCGACTACCACGGCCAGGGCCGGGAGCTTCCCAACCATCTTGAGGTCATGGTGGACGGCCGCTCGGTGTACGACCCGATCCAGTCCACCGTGGTCTGGGGCGCCCTGGGGCTCGATCTCGACGACATCGATCGCATCGAGATCGTGCGCGGCCCCAGCGCCGCGGCGCACGGCTCCAACGCCTTTGCGGGCGCGGTCAACATCATCACCCGGTCGGCGGTCCAGGACCGGGGCACCCGTGTCCGCGCGACCACGGGTGAGCGGAACACCCAACAGATGGCCGTACGTCACAACGGCCAGATCGAGGATTTCAATTACCGCGTGTCCCTGGGCTTCGACCACAACAACGGTTTTCGCAACTTTAACGCTGCCGGGCCCGACGACGGCGCCGAAACCTGGAACCTCGGACTGCGCTCCACCTACACCCCCACCCTCGCCGACACCCTCCATTTCGACGGCGGTTTCAGCCGCCAGGACACGGTGTTCGGCGATGCCGACCGGCTGAACGAATATCTGCCGGTGCGTTACTACAGCCAGTACCAGCGCGCTGCCTGGGAGCATCAACTGTCCGATGCCAGCGATTTCGAGTTGACCTTCTATCACAACTATCTGCGCACTATGGCGTACGCGATCTGGGCCCGATATCCGCCATGCTCGGCGTCGATCCTGCCAGTGTGCCGCTGTTGCTGGGAATTCCGGACCAGCACTCGGTGCAGGGTTTTCACACCATCGCGTCCGAACGTTACGATCTCGAAGCCCTGCAGCGCATACGGTTATCCGACTCGCTGACCGGCGTGTGGGGTGTGGGGATGCGCTGGGATGGCGTCGACAGCCGGTTCTTCTTCGACGATGGCGCCACGCACGACGAGCAACGCTTCCGCCTGTTCGCCCACAGCGAGTGGCTGCCGGTCGCCGACGTGGCGATTTCCACCGGGGCGATGCTGGAAAAAACCGCGATCGGGATGCTGGTGTCGCCGCGTCTGTCCGTCAGCTACGATCTGCGCCCGAATCACACACTGCGCCTGAGCAACGCGCGCGGCGAGCGTGCCCCTTCCGTCACGGAAGCGGACGAGCGTCAACTTGTTCGCCTGGGCAATGTGATCGCGGACGACCAGCGCCGGGTAGTCGCAAATCTGAGCGCCGAGCGCATCAACAGCCTGGAACTGGCCTACCTGGCCCGCTTTCCCGAGCAGGGCATCGACTTCGATATCAAGCTGTTTCGCGAACAGGTGCGGGACGGACTGGACGACTACCGCGAGTCGATTGTGCCGTCGCCGCCCTTTTTCGACGGCGAGCGCCTGGTGCGCGACAATGTCGCACGCTGGAATACCGCCGGCGCCGAAGCACAGGCCATCTACCATCTTTCGCCGCGCACCTGGTTCCGGCTGCACTATGCCAATCAGGATCTCAATAGCCGGCGCGTGGCCCGCTTCGACCCTGTTCTACAGATCAGGGACTTCGATGGCGGCACCCCGCGTCATTCCGGTGGTCTATTGATGAACCATCGCTGGTCCGATGCGCTCGATTTTGGCATTTTTGTTTACTCGCAAAGTGCCGTGGATTGGCGTAACGGCAACCCGATCAGCCCATTTACCCGGGTCGATGCCCAGGCCACATGGCATTTCAAGGCGGGTTCAAGCAAAGGCGACGTGCAGTTGGTGGCACAGAATCTCGGGCGGGACTATTCCGAGTTCAACCAGGAAAACAGGTTCGACACGGCCGTTTATCTGCGCGCCCGGCTGGATTTTCCCGATTGATACCGAATAGGCGGCAGTCGCCTGCGTAGATGGGAATAAACCTGCGGACAGGGAGTTCGGTTAGTGAGAGAGGCCGGCTACAGCAGAGGGGGACGCCACGGATCATGCACCGCCTGGTGGTTCCTGGTGCTGTTGCTGTGCGGCGGCGCGCCGTTCCCGGCGAGCGCCGCGGTCCGCCTGCTGCTCGCGGACGACCTGCCGTATTATCAGGAGACCGCCGTCAGCCTCCAGCGCCATCTCCGGCTACTGGTGCCCGAGGCGGTCGTCAGCGTTCACACCCGGATGGGGAGCTGGCCCGAGGAAGATACCCTGGTCAGCATCGGATCCCAGGCGCTTACCGAAATACGGGCGCGCTACCCGGACCGGGCGGCCCTGCACCTGTTCGTGACCAGCGATTTCTGGCAGGAGCAGAGCGCGCGCGATCCCGATCTGGGCAACCAGACCACCGTGGCGATCGACCAACCGCCACGCCGTCTGCTGGTTCTGGCGCGCCTGCTGGTGCCGGAAGCTCGCACCCTGTCCGTGGTGCTGGGATCCATTTCCCACAAGCATCGCGCCGTTCTCGAGACCGACGCGGCCGCACTGGGTTTTGAGCCACGGATCGGTGTCCTCAGGCCCGGGGACAATCCGATTGCCACGCTATCGCCATTGATCAACGCGACACAGGTGGTCGTGGTACTGCCCGATAGCGCCGATTTCAATCGCGCGGTAGCCCGATGGCTGCTGCAATTGAGTTTTCGTGCCAGGATTCCGATAATCGGTTTTTCCCGCGCCTACACGGACGCCGGCGCGCTGGCGTCCGTGTCCTCGACTCCGGAAAATATCGGCCGGCAGGGCGCCGAACTCGTCGCCGAACGGCTGGCGCACGGACGGTTCCCGCCCGGCATGCTTCAGCCGCGTTATTACACCCTGACCACCAACGCCGCCGTGGCCGATACCCTGGGCATTGTCCTGCCGGCCACCGCGGCGTTGTATGCCCGGTATGCCGCCGCGCTGGGTGAACAACCATGAATTTCTCTGCCTTCGACATTCGCCGCAATCTGCGCGTGCGACTGCTGCTGATCGGCTCCCTGCCGCTGCTCCTGATCACCGCGCTGCTGACCGCCTACAGCATCCACAGCCGGCACGGCGACATCCTGCGCAGGGTGGAGGAATCCGGCGCGCGGATAATCGACTATTTGTCGAGTACCGTGGATTTCGCGCTCTACTCCAGCAATCTCTCACTGCTGCAAAACATGGCGGACACCATCGCGGCAATTCCCGGGATTCGCGGCGCCAGCTTCCTTGATGGGCAGCGCCAAATCATGGTCGCGAGCGCTGCCTTTCCGGTATCTACGCAGGATCTGGATCTGACCCGACCCCTGGGGGCGGCGCCCCGTGAAGTGGGCGATGTGCTGGTTCTGGAGCGCGGGGTCTATGCGGCACCCATGGAGGTCGACGACTATCCGGCCGCCGCCAGCACCCCCTCCCCCCGCGCGCCACTGGGCTGGGTGGTGATCGCGATGGACCTCTCCGCGGCACGGCGCGCCCAGCACGCCACCGTGGTCAGCAGTATCGGCATCGGTGCCGCTGTACTGGGGAGCGCGCTGTTGATGGCCTTGGTGTTGTCGCGCTCCGTCGTCACCCCCATTCGCGACCTCACCAACACCGTCATGCAGCTCCGGCAGGGAAATCTCGCCGCGCGCGCGCGTGCCACCACGCGCGATGAGCTCGCGCATCTGGCTGCCGGTATAAATCATCTCGCCGATTCGGTGGAGCGCAGCCAGCTCGATCTCCAGCAGCAGGTGGCGCAGGCGACCCGGGATCTTTCGGACTCCCTCGACGCGTTGCGGATCAAGAACCAGGAACTGGAAATCGCCGGTGAACGGGCGGAGACGGCCAACCGCGCCAAGACCGAGTTCCTGGCGCGGATGAGCCACGAATTGCGCACCCCGCTGACCTCGATCCAGGGCTTCGTGCGCCTGCTGGAACGCAATCTGCTGGACACGGCGGATCGCCATTATTGCCGCATCATCGATCAGGCGTCGGTATCGCTGCTGGCGATGATCGACGACATTCTCGAGTTCACCAAGCTCCAGGCCGGTGCCGAAACCAGCCGCGCCGAGCCCTTTGACGTGCTGGAATGCATCGAGGATTGCGTGCGTCTGCTTGCGCCCACCGCCCACGCCAAAGACGTGGAAGTTTTTCTGGACATCCATCCCGAGATCCCTGCCAGCGCCATTGGCCACGCCAAGTGGCTGCGGCAGATTCTCGGCAACCTGATGGGCAACGCGGTCAAATTTACTGCCCGCGGTCATGTGCTGGTGCGCTGTAGCCTGACGGAAACCGGCGCGCTGTCCATCGCCGTGAGTGACACCGGGATCGGCATCAGCCCCGACCAGCAGCAGCAGATATTCGACGCTTTCGTGCAGGCCGATACCAGTATTGCCCGCCGCTTCGGCGGCACCGGGCTCGGCCTCGCCATCGTCCATCGCCGGGTGGAATTGCTGGGCGGCACCATCGAGCTCCGCAGCGGTCCGGACGCGGGCAGCGAATTTCATGTCATCTTGCCGTTCCAGTGGCGCCCGGCGGCACCACCACCCTGGCTCACGGGTCAGGTTCTGGTCTATGACGTCAACGAACTGGGACGCAGCAGCACGCGGTCAGCGTTGCAGCGCCTGTTCGCCGATGTGCGCACGCTGGCATCCTTCGACGACCTGATCGACGCCATCGCCGCGGGCGCGCCCGCGGCACTGGTGTTCAATTGGTCGCTGAACGAGCCGCCCGGACGTCAGCTCCTGTCGCTGCGTCACACCCTCGACGAATTGCACTGCCCGATCGTCGTTCAGTTGCCGCTTCACGTCCTGCATGAAACCATCCCGCGAGATCTCATCGAGCGCCACGCCCACGCCCGCTGGCTTGGCAAGCCCGCCGGGATCCGGGATCTCGCCGACGCCATGGCCAATACGGTAGTGCGGTCACCGGCATCTGCCGACCTCAACGGCATTCAGGTGCTGGTAGCGGAGGACAATGACTTCAGTCGCCTGTTGCTCACGACCTTGCTGGAGCGCACCGGTTGTACTCATCGGGCGGTTCCCGACGGGCGCGCGGCCATCGCCGCCTGCCGGGCACAGAAGTTCGACGTCATTCTCATGGACGTTCACATGCCCGAGATCACCGGGATTGGTGCCCTGCTGCAAATCCAGCAACCCGGCATGCTCAATGCGGCAACCCCGGTGGTGGTACTGACTGCCGACCAACTGCTCGACGCGGGGCGCGAGCTGGGCCGGGTTCGGGTGGAGCGTGTACTGTGCAAACCCTACGACGAACGCCAACTGCTGGAAGCATTGCTCCAACTCTCCGGGCGTACGGGTGCACTCGCCGCCGAATGGTTTGGCAGCGGCGACAGCATGCCCAGAGAGCCCTATTTCGATGAAGTCGAGCGTCTGGTGTCGCGCATTCATGAGTTCCTGGCCAACGCCGATCTCGACGGCGCCCGCGAAGCCTGTCATCAACTGGCCGGTATCGTCGCGGTCTATCGCCTGGGTGAAATCGAGAAGCTGGCGCGCATTCTCCACGCACTGGTACGCGTTGGGGATGCGGCGCGCGCCACCGCGATCCTGGTGGAACTGCGCCAGGAGAACCTGACCGCGCGCCGACGTGCCTGTCCGGGGACGGTCTAGCCGGTAGTTGAAAACCTCGTGGAACCATGCCGTCAACCGCGCGACCGCCTGGGCGGCGGTAACGATGACGGCTACGAAAGTGCGCTCAGTCCGGCAAACTGCATCACCAGCCATTTGGCGCCGCCGCTGCGGAAGTTGACCTGGACCCGGGCCTGCGGACCCAGACCTTCGAAACCCAGCACCACGCCTTCGCCGAATTTTTTGTGCGCGACCCGCTGCCCCAACACGAAGCCGGTGCCATTGTCGGCGAGCCTGGCGGTGCCGCTGGAGGGCCGGGTGGCGTAACTCACGGGGCGCGCCGCGAAACTGACCGGCCGGGTGATGGTGGCGCGCAGGCGCACTTCTTCGAGCAGCTCCGCGGGAATATCGCGCAGAAACCGCGACGGCGTGTTGAACTGTTCGCGGCCGTGAAGATTGCGCGTCTCGGCCCAGGTCAGATACAGCTTGGTCATGGCGCGGGTGATGCCCACATAGCACAGCCGCCGCTCTTCTTCGAGGCGCCCGGGTTCGTCGAGGGACATCTTGTGGGGAAACAGGTTTTCCTCCACACCCGCCATGAACACCAGCGGAAATTCGAGCCCCTTGGCGGAATGGAGCGTCATCAACTGCACGGCGGCGGTATCGCCCTCGGCCTGGGCGTCGCCCGCATCGAGCGCGGCGGCATCGAGAAACTGCGGCAGCAGGGGTTGGTCCGGCGCTTCCGGCACAAAGGCACGGCAGGCACTGACCAGTTCGTCCAGGTTTTCGCCGCGGGCGGCACCGCGTTCACCGGTTTCGCGACGGTGGAATTCGAGCAATCCGGTGCGCGCCAGCATCCGGTCGGCCAGCTCTGCCAAGTCGAAGCGATCGACGTCGGCGCGCAATTCTTCGATCAGCGCGGTGAAACCGCGCACCGCGCCGGCGGCACGCGCCGGCAGGTCGCCAACGCCATTGCGCAGCACCTGCCAAAGGGAAATGCCGCCCGCGCGGGCGACTTCGCGCAGCTGCGCGACGGTGCGCTCGCCGATGCCACGGGTCGGCGTATTGAGCACCCGCTCCACCGCCGCGTCGTCGTCGGGATTGACCAGCAGGCGCAGGTAGGCGAGGGCGTTGCGGATCTCCAGCCGCTCGTAGAAGCGGTGGCCGCCGTGAATCCGGTAGGGAATGGCGGCGCGCAACAGCGCCTCTTCCAGCACCCGCGACTGGGCGTTGGAGCGGTAGAGCAGGGCGACTTCGTCGCAACTGCCACCGGCGGCGAGCCAGGCCTGGATGCGCTCGGCGATAAAGCGCGCTTCGTCCTGTTCGTTGTAGGCCGCGTAGACGGAAATGGGCTCGCCGCGCTCGCCGCTGGTCCAGAGCTCTTTCCCCATGCGCCCGGCGTTATGGGCAATGACCGCGTTGGCGGCATCGAGAATGGTGGCGGTGGAGCGGTAGTTCTGCTCCAGTCGTACCGTGCTCGCACCGGCAAAGTGGCGGCTGAAATCGCGGAGGTTCTCGATCCGTGCGCCGCGCCAGCCGTAGATGGACTGGTCGTCGTCGCCAACCACCGTCACCCGGCCCGATTCCCCCGCCAACAGGCGCAGCCAGGCGTACTGAATGGCGTTGGTGTCCTGAAATTCGTCCACCAGCAGATGGCCGAAGCGCTGCTGGTAATGGGCGAGCAGTTCCGGGTGGCGCAGCCAGAGCTCGTGGGCGCGCAGCAGGAGCTCGCCGAAGTCCACCACGCCGCCGCGGGCGCAGGCGGCCTCGTAGTCGCGGTAGACCCCCAGCATGGCCGCGACGAAGGGATCGCCGGTCTCCTGGATGTGCTGGGGCCGCAGGCCCTCGTCTTTCTGGGCGTTGATGTACCACTGCGCCTGGCGCGGCGGCCAGCGTTCCGGATCCAGCCCGCGCGCGGCGTAGACCCGCTTGATCAGCCGCAACTGATCGTCGGCATCGAGGATCTGGAAATTTTCCGTGAGCCCGGCATCGCGCCAGTGGGTTTTCAGCAGGCGATGGGCCAGGCCGTGGAAAGTGCCGACCCACATGCCTTGCGCCGCCCTGCCCAGGAGATCGGCCAGGCGCTCGCGCATCTCCCGCGCCGCCTTGTTGGTGAAGGTGACGGCCAGGATGCCCTGGGGCGCAACGCCGGCACCGCGCACCAGCCAGGCGATGCGGTGCACCAGCACCCGGGTCTTGCCGCTGCCGGCACCGGCCAGCACGATCAGGTGGCCGGTGTCGTGGGCGACCGCCGCGCGCTGGGCGTCGTTGAGGGGATCGAGAATGGGGGACAGGTTCATGGCGGGATTCTAACAAAGGCCACCCCCGATTAATGGTTTTGCCGGCGCCCCAGGCGCAAAAGGACAAGGCAGCCCGCGCCGGCACGCGGGACTACACACGCAACCGGTCGTATTTCCGGTGCTTCATGCGCTTGAATACCTGGGTCTTTGCCCGCCATGGCGATCCTTTGCTCGCCACGGTGATGTTGTCCGATGGATCGGCAGCGCCCGCATTCCGGCCACCCGCAGGATCGCGCTGGCGCAGCCTGGGACCGGCCGGGAATAAACTACAATCGCGCCTGTCCGCGACGGAGTGGCCGGTGAAGCCCGCCGAATTGACCCGCACCATCAACGATGCCCACGTCAGGCTGCGCAAGTCGGAGCGCAAGGTCGCGGACTATGTGCTCGGCGATCCGGGTCAGGTGGTGCGCATGCGCATCGTCGATCTGGCGCGCCACGCCGGGGTCAGCGAGCCGACGGTGGTGCGTTTTTGCCGCGCCGTCGGCTGCGCCGGCTTTCAGGATTTCAAGCTCGCCCTGGCCCAGCAACTGGCGGCCAGCCCCGGTTTCGGCCAGATTGCCGTCACCGACACCGATTCGGTGCGCGAGTACACCGACAAGGTGTTCGATACCACGGTGGACAACCTGCTCAAGGTCCGCGACAGCCTGGATCCGCAAATGCTGGATCGTGCCATCCGCGCGCTGTGCGCGGCGCGGCGGGTGGAGTTCTACGGCTTCGGCGCCTCGGCGCCGGTGGCCTTCGACGCCCAGCACCGGTTTTTCCGTCTGCGCCTGGCGACCGCTGCCTATGCCGATCCTCATCTACAGAACATGTCGGCGACCTCGCTGGAGCCGGGCGACGTGGTGGTCGCCCTGTCCCAGTCCGGGCGCACCCGGGCACTGCTCGATTCGATCAAGCAGGTGAAGAAACACGGCGCCATCGTGATCGGTCTCGCCCCCAGTAAAACGCCGGTGACCGCGGCGGCGAGCATTCCCATCACCATCGACGTCACCGAGGACTTCCAGCTCTATACGCCGCTGTCGTCCCGGATCGCCCATCTGGTGGTCATCGACGTGCTGGCGATCGGGGTCGCCCAGCGCAAGGGCCCCGAGCTTGAAGATCACCTGCTGCGCCTGCAGGAAGGACTGCGCAGCCTGCGCACCAGCTGAACGATGCCCTTGTTTTGTCCGATGCTCCTGACTTAGGCTCCGAACGAACCGCCACCCGAGGAGAACCCCGTGATCAGCAAAGAGCTCACACCCCGACTGCATGTCGCAAGTCAGATCACCGTCGCCGACGTGAAACAGGCCGCCGCGGAGGGCTTCGCCGCGATCATCAACAACCGCCCCGACGGCGAAGAGCCCGGCCAGCCGCCGGCCGCCGAAATCGAGGCCGCCGCCAAAGCCGCCGGACTCGCCTATATTCACCAGCCGGTGATCGGCACCAACATCACGGATGCGGACGTCGCCACTTTTGGCCGCCTGATCGAAGCGACGCCCGGCAAGATCCTCGCCCACTGCCGTACCGGTACCCGTTGCACCATGCTCTGGGTGTTGTCGCAGGCGGGCCAACAGTCCGCCGACGCGCTGTTGGCCACCGCGCGCCGCGCGGGTTACGATCTGGAGCCATTGCGGCCCCGGATCGAGCGCTGAATCATCCCGACGGCCCCAACCGCCCCAACGGCCATCGCCCCCAACGGCCATCGCAAAGAACACTTTGGCGCCGACCAGACAGCTATTCGCCCGACCCAGGGAGAAAAAAATGAGCATGCTGCAGGAGTTCAAGGAGTTTGCAGTCAAAGGCAATGTCGTCGATATGGCGGTCGGCATCATCATCGGTGCCGCCTTCGGCAAGATCGTGTCGTCCGCGGTCGCTGACGTCGTGATGCCGCCTATCGGGCTGCTGCTCGGCGGGGTGGATTTTTCCGACCTGGCCTTCACCCTCCGGGCGGCCACCGCGGAAGCTCCCGCAGTCGTCATCGGCTACGGCAAGTTCATCCAGACCGCGGTGGACTTCATCATCGTCGCGGCAGCGGTGTTCCTGCTGGTCAAGGGGGTCAATTCCCTCAAACGCAAGGAACAGGCAGCGCCTGCGCCCTCCGCCGAGGAAATACTGCTCACGGAAATACGAGATCTGCTGAAACAGCCGCGCTAAATCGCCCCGCTGTCCATTCCGTGGCGACGCCGGCTACCGCCACCGCGGCATCAGCGCCACCAAGCCCTGTAGAAACTCCGGCGCGCGCGCAAACAACAGTGCCGCCATGCCGGCATTGAGCAGCGCCAACACCAGGAAAAAATTCGGGATGCCCAGTTTCACCACGCCCAACAGCAGGATGCCCAGAACGCTCGCCATGACCATGAACAGCGCATTCAGGATGTTATTGAAGGCAATCACCCGGGCGCGCCGGTCAAACTCTGTGTGCGCCTGCACATAGGCGTAGAGCGGCACAACATAGAGTGCCCCGCACAAACCGAGCAACAGGATATCGGCCAACACGCGCAGCATCGGCAGGTGCTCGGACAACGCCAGCGGACCCAAGCGCTGCGGCCCGGCCGCGGCCAGCGCGGCGGCGTAGGACAAATCCAGACCAAAGAGACTCAGGCCGATAGCACCCAGCGGGACCAGGCCGACCTCGATCCGCGGGCCGCTCAGCCGGGCGCAGAGCACGGCGCCCGCCGCGACGCCCACCACGAAGGCCGACAACAGCAGGGCGATCACCGGAGGCGTGCCGCCGAGCACCGAAATCGCGAAATGAGGCATCTGGGTGAGGTAACTCGCGCCCAGCGCCCAGAACCAGGAAATGCCGAGGATGGCCAAGAAAACGGTCCGCTGCGGCACAATCTGCCGGTAGAGCGCCACCAGTTGCCGTAGCGGATTCCAGTCCAGATGCAGTCCGGGCGCCGCCGCCGGCGCGGCGGGAATCGCGCGACTGGCGAACCAGCCCAGCAGCGCAACCAGTATGATCGCGGCCCCGATGCCCGCTGCGGGGTCGGGACGCCCGGCAAGCAGGGTGCCGCCGATGGTCCCCAACAGGATGGCGACAAAAGTCCCCATGCCGACCTGGGCGTTGCCCGCCACCAATTCCTCGGCCTTGAGCTGCTGGGGAATGATCGCGTACTTGAGCGGCCCGAAGAACGCCGAGTGCGTGCCCATGGCAAACAGCAGCGCCAACAGCGCCCCCCACGCCTGTACCTGAAACGCGAGCGCGGCCAGCACCATGATCGCGATCTCCACCAGTTTGATCCAGCGGATCATCCGCGCCTTGTCGTACTTGTCGGCGAGCTGGCCGGCGAGCGGCGAAAACAGAAAGAACGGCAGGATGAACAGTCCCGCGGCCAGATTGACCAGAGTGTCCACCTGCTCGCCCGCGACGGCGCCGCTGACGACCAGTACCAGGAACGCGTTCTTGAACAGATTGTCGTTGCAGGCACCGCTGAACTGGGTCAGAAAAAACGGCAGAAAGCGGCGTTGCCGCAGCAGGGCGAACTGACTGTGGCGAGGGTGATCGGCAGACATTCCCTACTTTCCGTGAACGCGCAGGCGGTGCGCCATTAAAACAGAAACCCTCGCGCCTACAGCCGCCCTGGACCGCCCCCGGTACCGGCAACTATCGTTCGCGAAGCCCTATTCTTCCGCGAAAAAATCCGCATCGATCCGCTTGACCTCGTAGGCTGCTTTGACCGATACGCCAAGATTGTGCTCGATCATATAGCCAGTCCTTCCGCGGTGATTTGGAGCTGGCCACGCTTTGGGGAGCGCAGCAAACCCGCCTGCTCCAGATAAACCTTGGCCCAAGCCACGCGGTTGTCAAAGCGACGCTGCCTGCCGCTAGGCAACAATTCCTCCATTTCTTCCGCCGTCAACGAGAATGCAGACGCCAGGTGTTTCCGCGCATCGCTTAAAACGCGGGGTTCACCATCCTTCGCCAGCGAAAGAAGTGGCAGCATCAAGGATTGAAAATCTGGGATTGGCATGATGTTTCCTGAATTCCCTGGCCAACATTGGCGAAAGGTCAGCGTCATTCATCGCTGTAGCGCGGCGCGCGCTTTTCCAGAAACGCCGCTGCGCCTTCCTCCAGAAAGGGGCCGAGGCACATCACCTGACCTCGATCCTCCAGGGCGATCACGGCTTCCAGGCTGCCGGCATCCTGGGACAGGTTGAGCCCTTCCTTGGTCAGGCGCAGACCCAGCGGCGACATGGCCGTCATCTCGGCGGCCAGTGTTCGCCCGGCGTCCTCCAGAGCGTCGGCCGCCATCACGTCCGATACCAGGCCGATCCGCAATGCGCGCTCGGCATTGACGAAGCGGCCGGTCATCATCATTTCCGCCGCGTTGGTGGCGCCCACCGCGCGGGGCAGGAAATAACTGATGCCGATATCGCAGCCGGTGAGGCCGATTTTCGCCATCGCCACATTGAAGCGCGCATTGTCGGCGGCGTAGCGCACGTCGGCGGCCAGCGTGAACGCGATGCCGGCACCGGTGGCCGCGCCCTGCACCAGGGCGACGATGGGCTGCGGGCAGCGGCGCATGCGCAGGATGATTTCCGCCACCCGGCGCTGGCCGCGCGCGCCCGCCGCAACGCTGGTGGTGAAGTCGCCGGCTTCGTTCAGGTCCAGACCGGCACAGAAGTGTTTGCCGGCGCCGCGCAATACCACGACCCGCACGGCGTGGTTGAAATAGAGGCCACCGAAGTAATCGAGCAGTTCATCCATCATCGCCCGGTTGAGGGCGTTGAACTGTGCCGGCCGGTTCAGCGTCAGCCAGTCGACGCCATCGCGGTGTTCGACGGTCAGGGTTGTGTAGGATGGTTGCGCCGCGCTCATGAGTGCCTCCCAAGGGTTGTGATTGGACTCGGAGAATATCAGGAATGCCGGGCAACCCGGTTCCACACCACCGCTGCGGTTACAATGGCCCGCCGAGCCGGGAGCTTGTCCATGTCGCGCTTGTTTACGCCGCACGGTTTTACCCCGCACGGTACTCTGACAGCGCTGGCCGTCGCCTGCCTTTGCTGTCTGGTATTGCGGGCCGCAGCCGCCGACCCAGATCCCTGGACGGTCAGTGCGTATTTCGAAAACGACCTGTTCGACGAGACCGACCAGAATTACACCAACGGCATCCGCCTGGCCTGGACCTCGCCGGACACCACGTCCTACCAGAACGATCCGGCGTTCCCCGCCTGGCTGCGCGCCGCCAACCGGTACCTGCGCCCGCTGCACAGCAACGACCCCGACCTCGAACACAATCTGGTGATCAGCTTTGGACAGTTGATGTTTACCCCCGACGACACTTATGCGTCGGCACCGCTGCCCAATCAACGCCCCTACGCCGGCTATCTCTATGGCGGCATCGCCTATCACACCCGCAGCGACCAGAGGCTGGACGTGATGGAGCTCGATCTCGGTATCGTGGGTCCGTCCGCGCGAGCACACGAAACGCAGGACTTCATCCACGATATGCGCGGCTTCGACAAATACAACGGCTGGGACAACCAGTTGCGCGACGAGCCGACCGTGCGACTACTCTACGAACAGAAACGCCGGATGCTGCGAACCTCCTGGTACGACGGCTTCGGCCAGGACTTCATCGCCCATGCCGGCGCCAGCCTGGGCAATGTCGCGACCTACCTGAATTTCGGCGGTGAATACCGCATCGGCTGGGATCTGCCGGACGATTTCGGCACTTCCGCAGTGCGCGCTGGCGGCGACAACAGCGCCCCCGGTCGCCACGGACCACGCCGCCAGGGCGGTCCCAGGGTTTATGGACTGCACGCATTCCTCGCCCTGGATGCCCGCTTGGTGGCGCGGGATATATTCCTCGACGGCAACACCTTCAGGGACAGTCTCAGCGTGGACAAGAAACCCGCCGTCGCCGACATCGCCGCCGGCATCAGTTTTCTCGCCGGGCGCTGGAAGGTTTCCTACGCCACCGTGGTCCGCACCCGCGAATTCGACGGCCAGCCCCACAGCCACCACTATGGGTCCGTGAGCCTGTCGTACAGCCTGTGAGCGCAACGCCCCACCCGTCTCTCCGACAACAGCCTCCGTCGCGCTGGCGGCGCCATCAGGCGCGCGCGCCGCTGGCGATTCCCCCGCCGTGGCGATCCTGGTTGCTGGAGCAGGGCTCGCTCACCAAACGCCTGGTGGCGGCGAGCGGGGGTGAGTTCCGCGTACAGATACTGGCGCAGGCGCTGCGCCGACCCCTGCCGGAAGAACGGGCGGCCCTGGGACTGCCGGAACGGCAGGTGGCGCTGGTGCGCGAAGTGCTGTTGCTCGGCCGCGGCGAGCCCTGGGTCTATGCCCGCAGCGTGGTACCGCTCGCGGTCTTGCGCGGCCGCTACGGCTTTCTGCTCCGCCTGGGCACCAAGCCCCTGGGCGCGCTGCTGTTTCGCGATGCCGGCATCCGGCGGGGTGCCATCGAGGTGACGCAACGGATGCCGCCGCGATTCCTGCCGCAGACGCCGGATGACCCCCTGGCCTGGGTCCGCCGCTCTGTGTTTTATCTCGACCAACAGCCCTTGCTGGTGGCAGAAATGTTTTTGCCCGGCTTCAGGCCCTAAACTGTCGCCACAGAGTCCGGGATTTCCCATGCCGATCGCTTTCCAGCGCCTGCCCGATTTTGCGCGCCTGATGCGGCTCGACCGCCCCATCGGCACCCTGCTCCTGCTCTGGCCGACGCTCTGGTCGCTGTGGTTTGCGGCCGGCGGGATGCCCGATCGGGATGTGCTGGTGATCTTCGTGCTGGGCGTGGCGCTGATGCGTGCCGCCGGCTGCGTGATCAACGACTATGCGGATCGCCATATCGACGGCGCGGTAACCCGCACCCGCGAGCGGCCGTTGGCCACCGGCCGGGTGACGCCGCGCGAGGCACTGTGGCTGTTCGCGGGACTCTGTCTGGTGGCCTTTCTGCTGGTGCTGCTCACCAACCGGCTCACCCTGTTGCTGTCTTTTGGCGGCGCGGCGCTGGCGGCCCTGTACCCCTTCGCCAAGCGTTACACCCACCTGCCCCAGTTCGTGCTGGGCGCGGCCTGGGCCTGGAGCATTCCCATGGCCTTTGCCGCCCAGACCGGGACCGTGCCGAGGGCGGCCTGGTCGCTCTATGCCGGCGTGGTGCTCTGGACCGTGGCTTTCGACACCTATTACGCCATGGTGGATCGCGACGACGACCTCAAGCAGGGCGTCAAATCTACCGCCATTTTGTTCGGCGCGGACGACCTGCTCATCATCGGCGTGCTCCAGGTGCTGGCGCTGCTGGCCTTCGCGCTGACCGGCAGCAGCTTTGATCGCGGCCTCTGGTATTACCTGGGGCTGGGCGTGATGGCACTGTGGTTTTTTCACCAGCACCGGCTGGCCTTTCAGCGCGACCGTGACGGGTGTTTTCGCGCCTTTCTCGGCAACAACCGCGCCGGGGCGACACTTTTTCTGTTCATGCTGCTCGACTACCATTGGCCACTGCGCCTCGGGTAGCAACGGCGATTCCGCACACCGACTGTCATAATACTGACACGGCCCCGTCATCCAATGAGCAGCGAGAATCCCGAGGAGCACCAGCGCCATGGCTGACGCCAGCATTCTGGTAGTCGATGACGAACCCGCCATCCGCGACATGATTGCGGTGGCCCTTGAAGTTGCAGGTTTTGAATGCCTGCGCGCCGAGAACGCCCGTGCGGCCCACGCGCTGATCATCGACAAGCAGCCGGACCTCGTGCTGCTCGACTGGATGATGCCGGAAACCAGCGGGCTCGAATTGCTGCGCCGCCTGCGCCGCGACGAACTCACCGCCAATTTGCCGGTCATCCTGCTCACCGCCAAGACGGAGGAGGACAATCAGGTGCAGGGTCTCGATTCCGGCGCCGACGATTACATCACCAAACCGTTTTCACCGCGTGCGCTGATTGCGCGCATTCGCGCCCTGCTGCGCCGCCGCGAGCAGGGCGCCAGCGACTCGCCCATCGAAGTCCAGGGCCTGGTCTACGACCCCGCGAGCCATCACGTCACCCGCGCCGGCGTGCCCGTCGCCATGGGACCGACCGAATACCGGTTGCTGGGATTTTTCCTCACTCACCAGGACCGGGTCTACTCCCGCGACCAGATTCTCAGCCACGTCTGGGGCGGCAATGTGTACATGGATGAGCGCACCGTCGATGTTCACATCCGTCGCCTGCGCAAGGCTCTCGGCAACCATGATCGTTTTATCCAGACGGTGCGGGGCGCCGGCTACCGCTTTTCCGAGAAACTGGCTGGTAACTGAATAATGCTGACACAGGGCCTGCGCAGTGAGTTGCAGCGTATCGCGCTGCTGGCCTTGCTGCTGCTGATGGTCGGCTATTTCAACGGCTACGCGCTGCCGACCCTGATTGCCGGCGGCAGCCTCTACATGATCTGGACCCTGCGCCAGATCCACCGCCTCAATCACTGGCTGACGCTGGGCGGTCGCGACTTTCCACCACCGGCCTCCGGCGTCTGGGGCGAAGTCTCCGACCACCTGTACCGGCTGCGCCAGCGCATCACCCGCCATCGCCAGGATCATCTCAACCTGCTGACACGGATACGACGGATCACCGACGCCCTGGACGAGGGGATCGTGATTCTCGACGCCGACCGCGCCCTGGAGTGGTGGAATCCAGCGGCGGGCAGATTGCTGCAACTGCGGCGCGGGGATGAAGGTGAGCCCATCATCAACCTGGTGCGGGCACCCGCCTTTGTGGCCTTTATCCACGCGGGCCTCTTCGACGAACCGGTGGAGCTCGAAGCACCCAGCGACCCAAACCGGATTTTGCAGTTCAGTGCCAACCACTTCGGTGACAACGAAGTGGCGCTGGTGGTACAGGACATTTCCCGCCTGCGCCATCTCGAACAGATGCGCAAGGAGTTCGTGGCCAACATTTCCCATGAGCTGCGCACGCCGCTCACTGTCCTTACCGGTTATCTGGAAACCCTGAGCGACAGCGACGCCGAGGTGCCGGCAAGCTGGCGGCAGGCGCTGGGGCAGATGACCGAGCAGGCGCGGCGCCTGACGCTGCTCACCGAGGATCTGGTGACCCTGTCGCAACTGGAGTCGACCGCCCTGCCCGCGCGAACCGAGCCCGTGCCGCTCAAGCCCCTGCTCGGCGGGATCGTGGAGAACGCGCGTGCGCTCGGCGGCAGCATGCATCACATCGAGCTCGACTGTCCTGACGATCTGATCGCCCAGGGCGCGGCGCGCGAACTGCACAGCGCCTTCGCCAACCTGGTGTACAACGCGGTCAAACACAATCCCCAAGGCTGTACGATAGTGGTGCGCGCCGGTAACGACAACGGTCGTCCGTGGGTCGAGGTGACCGACAACGGGATCGGCATCGATGCGCGCCATCTTCCCCGCCTCACCGAACGCTTCTACCGCGTCGAGGGCAGTCGCGCCAGCAGTTCCGGCGGCACCGGTCTCGGTCTCGCCATCGTCAAACATTCGCTGCTGCGCAACGGCGGACATCTGGAAATCCGCAGCACTCCCGGCAAAGGCAGCACCTTCCGCTGCGAATTTGAACCCGTGCCGGCACGGTGTTAGGGTCCGGCCCGATCACCTGCCCGGATCCTGCCCCTTGTCCGATTACCCGTTCCTGACCCCTGAATTTCTGTCCGCACTGGAAGACAGTGGCAGCGCTACCGTCGCTACCGGCTGGGAACCACGACACTTCAGCAGTGCGGATGGCGCCCTGTTCATGCCCCTGTATGTAAAGACCCACTCCTACGGAGAGTATGTGTTCGACTGGGCCTGGGCCGATGCATACCACCGCAGCGGACTGGCCTACTATCCCAAGCTGGTGACCGCGATTCCGTTTTCGCCCATTACCGGCCCACGCCTGCGGGTCGCCGCCGGGACCGATACCGAGCAGGTCGCCACGACACTGCTGGCGGCGGTGGCCGAAGCCGCGGAAGCGACCCGCGCCAGCAGTTGGCATCTGCTGTTTCCCGATGCAGCCACCCGCGAACTGTTGCGCGGTCGCGGCCTGCTGGAGCGCACCGGCGTGCAATTCCACTGGCACAATCGGGGTTACGAAAGCTTCGAGCACTTTCTTGCGGGGCTGGCTTCGCGCAAGCGCAAGATGATGCGCCGCGAGCGCAGCACGGTTGCAGCTCAGGGCCTCAGGGTCACCATGCACGAAGGTCCGACCATCGGCACCGAGCTGTGGTCGTTCTTCCACGGTCTGTATCAGAACACCTACGCCAAGCGCAGCGGCACTGCCGGCTATCTGACGCGGGATTTCTTTCAGCGCATCGGGGCGACGCTGGCGGATCGGATTGTGATGGCGGTCGCCTACGATGGTGCCAAACCGGTAGCGGCAGCGCTTTACTTTCATGATCGGGAGACGCTCTACGGCCGCTACTGGGGCTGCGTCCGGGAATACGAGTGCCTGCATTTCGAGCTCTGTTACTACCAGGGCATCGATTACGCGATCCGGCGCGGTCTGACGAAATTCGACGCCGGCGCCCAGGGGGAACACAAGATTGCCCGGGGCTTCGCCCCGGTCGAAACCTGGTCGCTGCACTGGATTCGCCACCGCGGCTTCGCGGCGGCCATCGCCGATTTTGTTGCGCGGGAGCGCGTACACAATCAGGACTACATGGCCGCCGCCCGGGCGCAACTGCCCTATCGCCAGGAAAATCAGCGGGAAAGCTGAGTCGGTTTCAGGTGTTGCGCCGCCAGACCAGCAAGCGGTTGTTGGCGGGCATCGCGTTGTCTTCCCACAGTTCGAGTCCAGCTCCAGCCGCAAGCTCGGCTACCGCGTCGAAATCACGAATCCCCTGGTGCGGAGCGCGGGCCTTCAGCCACTGGTCGAAACGGGCGTTGCTTTCCGATGTGTACTCGCCCCCGTAATTGAAGGGGCCGTAGACCGCCAGCACACCGCCCGGGGCAAGCACGCCGGGCAAGCCGGCAAAGAACGCCTGCACGGTGCTCCAGGACATGATATGCAGGGTGTTGGCGGTGAACAGGCCGTCGACCGGCGCGACACCCCAATGCCGTGCCCTGACGTCGAGCGCGATCGGTCGCAGCAGATTGGCCGCGGGCTCGGCTGCGGCCACTGCGCAATTCCCGGGAGATTTTCCGGGACATCGCTCGGTTGCCAGTACAGCTGCGGCAGGCGGGGCGCGAAGTGGACGGCGTGCTGACCGGTGCCACTGCCGATTTCCAGCACGCTCCGGCAGTGTGCAAACACCCGTTCCAGCACCGCGAGAATGGGCACCTTGTTATTCTCGCAGGCCTGCGAAAAGGGCTTCTCCATTCGGCTTTCCTCGTTTTCGCCACCACGCGCGGGCCAGCCTGTCAGCCGGGGAAATTGCCGCTACTATTGTGCGTCGACGGAACCCGGGTGGCGGCACGCGGGTCATTATAGGCGTCACCATCAGCGGTCTGCCCTGGAGTATCTCTTTGTCCCCTGCCAGATTCGGATTGCTTGTCACCCTGTCACTCGGCATCGGCGCCTGCGCCGTCAATCCGGTCACCGGCCGCGAAGAGCTTTCGCTGGTGTCGGGCAGCGAGGAAATCGCCATCGGCGAAAGGCAGTATGGCCCGGCGCAGCAATCCCAGGGTGGACCCTACTACCTCGATCCCAAATTGCAGGATTATGTGCGAGCGGTGGGAAACCGGCTCGCGGCCGCCAGCGACCGGCAACTGCCCTATGAGTTCGTGGTACTCGACAATCCGGTACCCAACGCCTGGGCGCTGCCGGGCGGCAAGATCGCGGTCAACAGCGGCCTGCTGCTGCAACTTCACGACGAGGCCGAGTTGGCCGCTGTGGTCGGCCACGAAATCGTCCACGCGGCGGCGCGCCACAGCGCCAGCCAGATGAGCAAGGGTTCATTGATCAATCTGGGCGCGGAACTGCTCGGTGTTGCAGGACAGCAAGCGGGGCTCGGCAATCTGGGCGGGCAGGCCGCGCAACTGGGTGCCGGGGCCTGGATGGCGCATTACAGCCGTGACGCGGAACTTGAGGCCGACGCCTACGGCATGGATTACATGGCGCGCGCGGGCTACGACCCGCAAGCCGCGGTGGAGGTCCAGGAAACTTTCGTGAAACTGGCAGCAGGCGGCAACTCCGATTTCATCAGCGGGCTGTTCGCCAGCCACCCGCCGTCGCAGGAGCGTGTCAACGCCAATCAGCGCCGCGTCCAGAACTTCCCCCCCGGGGGCGCCCGCAACGTCGAAGCCTATCTGCGTGCCACCGCGCGGTTACGCAAGGATGCTCCCGCCTACGAAGCCGAGAAGAATGCGCTGGCCGCCCTGAAGCGCAAGGACGCCCCTGGCGCCATCAAAGCGCTGGATCAGGCCATTGCCATCGAGCCCGGCGAAGGCCGATTCTGGGAGTTGCGCGGTCACGCCCGGGCGATACTGGAACAGTGGTCGGACGCGGACGCCGATTTCACCAACGCCATCAACCGCAATCCTGGCTACTACCGCCACCATCTGGCGCGCGGCGCACTAAGATTCGAGCGCAACCAGTACCCGGCGGCGCAACGCGATCTGGAGGAAAGCCGCCGGCTACTGCCGACGCCGCTCGCCAGCTTGTATCTGGGGGAAATTGCACAGGCGGAGGGCGCCACCCGCCAGGCCGATGCCTACTATCGGGAAGCGGCGGCCGACAACGGGCCGGTCGGCCAGCTGGCGCGGCAGCGCCTGGGTGCCATCAACCGCTGATCCGCTCAGTCCAGATCGTCGGCATGACCATGGCGTATATCCTTGCCCTCCACCAGAAACACGATGTGTTCGCAGATGTTTTTGGCGTGATCGCCGATACGCTCGAGCGCGCGCAGGGCCCAGAGCACGTTCATGACCCGGGAGATGCTGCGCGGATCCTCCATCATGTAGGTCACCAGCTCGCGCACTGCGGAGCGATAATCGAGATCGATCTGTTTGTCCTTGGCCATGGTTTCGCGCGCGGCCCGGGCATCGAAACGGCTGAAGGCATCCAGACAGCCGCGCAGGGTCTCGCGCACACTGTTGGCTATGTGGCGCGCTTCCGTATAGCCGCGCGGTGACAGGCCCTCTTCACTGAGTCCGATGGCCATTTTGGCAATGCGCTGGGCCTCGTCGCCGATGCGTTCGAGATCCCGCACCGAGCGGCTAACCGCCAGGATCATCCGCAGATCGGTCGCGGCGGGCTGACGGCGGGCAATGGTGGTGGTACAGGCATCATCGATGATGAGCTCCATTTCATCGATTTTCTTTTCCGCTTCCAGGACCTGCAATGCGAGTTCGCTGTCGGCGTTCTCCAATGCCATCATGGCGTCGTGAAGCTGTTTCTCCACCATGCCGCCCATGGCCAGGGTCTGGCTTTTGAGATGTTCCAGATCAGCGTTGAACTGGCGCGAGATGTGCTGGTCGAGCGACACCTTGTCCATTACGACCTCCTCAGCCAAGATGGCCGGTAATGTAAATCACCGTCAATTGCCGCGGTGACCTGAATGCTGCTTCACTTCCTTCCACAGTCCACTTCCACAACCCGGTCTTACCCGCGTGGGTACCGTCCACCGCTCAAGCTCCATTGGTGCAATTGCTTTTTCCGAGCCCCGGTTGAGCCGTCGCTGCGCCCTGCCACCTTTCGCGCAAAGCACTGGAAGCTGCCCGTTTGAGGGGCCTCATCAACCGAAGCGGCCGGTAATGTAGTCCTCGGTCTGCTTCTTGTCCGGCTTGGTGAAAATCCTTTCGGTTTCACCAAACTCGATCAGTTCGCCCAGGTACATGAAGGCGGTGTAATCAGATACGCGCGCCGCCTGCTGCATGTTGTGGGTAACGATGACTATCGTGTACTCCCTTTTTAGTTCCTCGACCAACTCTTCGACACGACCGGTGGCAATCGGGTCCAGTGCCGAGGTGGGCTCATCGAGCAGCAGCACATCAGGCTTCAGCGCGATGCCGCGGGCAATGCACAGGCGCTGCTGCTGGCCGCCAGACAAGCTCAGCCCGCTCTGGCCCAGCTTGTCCTTGACCTCGTCCCACAGCGCTGCGCTGCGCAGCGCCTGCTCGACGCGGTCATCCATGACCTGGCGCCGGAGTTTCTCGTGGTGGCGGACGCCGTAGGCGATGTTCTCGTAGATGGTCATCGGAAACGGCACCGGCTTCTGGAACACCATGCCGACCTTGCTGCGCAGTTTGTTCAGCGGATAGCGCGGGTCGAGGATGTCCTCACCGTCCAGCAGCACCTCGCCCTTGGCCAACTGCTTGGGGTAGATGGCATAGATGCGGTTGAAGATGCGCAGCAGGGTCGACTTGCCGCATCCCGAGGGCCCGATGATGGCGGTGACCTTCTTCTCCGGGATGTCCATGTCGACGGCTTTGACCGCTTGGAAGTCCTGATAATAGAAGTTGAGGTCACGCACCTTGATCTTGGTGTGCTTCCCGGCACCGCCCGCGCCGGCCAGCGAGGTCTTGGCTGTAGCGGCGAGGTCATTCATAACTCACCCTCTTGCGCGAGAAGAACAATCGGGCCAGCAGGCTCAGCGCGAGCACGAACAACGCAATCAACAGCGCGCCGGCCCAGGCGATGGCATGCATCGCCGGACTCGGGTCGTTGGTGTACTGGTAGATCGTCATCGGCAGGCTGGCCATTTTGTCCAGCGGCTTGACCGTCATGTAGTTGTTGCCGAAAGCGGTGAACAGCAGCGGCGCGGTCTCGCCGGCCAGGCGCGCCAGCGCCAGCAATCCGCCGGTGAGGATGCCCGAACCGGCCGCACGCATCAGCACCTGCAGGGTCAGCTTCCACTGTGGAATGCCCAATGACAATGCCGCCTCGCGCAGCGTGCTGGGCACCAGTTGCAACATCTCGTCGGTGGTACGCACGATCACCGGCAGGCCGATCAGTGCCAGCGCGACAGCGCCGGCAAAGGCCGAGAAAGTCACTGCACCGTCGGTTAGGGTGGTAAAGGGCAGCACCACTATGACGTAGACGAACAGGCCGAGCACGATCGAGGGTGCCGACAGCAGGATGTCGTTGAGGAAGCGAATGGTCGCACCGAGTCGGGTACGGCTGGCGAATTCGGCGAGGTAGGTACCGGCCAGCACACCGATCGGCGCACAGATGGCGATCGCCATCAGATCGATGATCAGGCTGCCGGCAATGGCATTGGCCAAGCCGCCTTGGTCGGCATAAGCGGTGATCCTGGTGAACAGGTGCGCGCTGAAGGCACTGATGCCGCGGCTCAGCGTGACCCACAGAATCCAGGCCAGGAACGTCAGGCCGAGCAGTGTAGCCAGACCGCTGAGACTC
The DNA here is from genome assembly GCA_963708735.1 of uncultured Gammaproteobacteria bacterium. Classification (GTDB taxonomy): domain Bacteria; phylum Pseudomonadota; class Gammaproteobacteria; order Pseudomonadales; family Porticoccaceae; genus JAGPUQ01. Next base: position 47,166 of record CAVPTW010000035.1, on the reverse strand, counting down.
AGGGCAAGGATGTTGAGCACATAGCGTCTGCGGTAAATGCCGGAGGACATCAGTTGCCCTCTTTTTGCGACATGTGGCGCAGCATGAGGCGCGCGATCATCAGCACGATGGAGGTGACCACGAACAGCAGAAAGCCCAGTGCGATCAATGCCGAGCGGTGCAGACCCACCGCCTCGTTGAACTCGTTGGCGATGGACGAGGAGATCGAGGTGCCGGGCATAAACACGACCCGGTGATCTCGTACGCATTGCCGAGCACAAAGGTCACCGCCATGGTTTCGCCAAGGGCACGGCCAAGTCCGAGGAACATGCCCCCGATCACCGCCGAGCGGGTGTACGGCAGGACGATATCCGAGACCACCTCCCAGGTAGTGAAGCCCAGCGCGTAGGCCGACCTCCTTCAACCGCGCGGGCACCGTCTGGAAGACTTCGCGCATGACCAAGGAAATGAACGGGATCATCATCACCGCCAACACAATGCCGGCGGTGAGCACACCCAGGCCCAGTTGCGGACCGTCGAACAGCGCGCCGACGACCGGCAGCCTGCCGAGCGTGTCGGCCAAGATGGGCTCTATACGGTTGGCCATGAACGGCACGAAGATGAACAGGCCCCACATGCCGTAGATGATCGAGGGGATCGAGGCGAATAGCTCGATGGCCGAAGCCACCGGTCCGCGCCACGAAGTGGGCGCGATCTCGTACAGGAACAGGGCCATCCGAAAGTCACCGGCACCGCAATGATGACGGCGTGTCCAGGTGACCAGGGTGCCGTAGATCGGCGCCAGCGCACCGTACTGGTTCTCGACGGGATTCCAGGTCCGGGTGGTCTCAAGTGCCAGCCCTGCGTGAACAGGATCTCGCGCCCACCCCACAACGTGGACGCCGCAGCGCCTATCAGCGAGAGCAGAACCAGCAACGCGCAGGTCTTGAGGACAGCGCGAAAGATGCGGTCATGCCCAGCGTCGACGCGGGTTCGGCGCAGGACATCGCGGGTGGTCGCGGCACTGACGGCGTTCATCATGCGGGCGTATTGCCGTGGTTACGAAATCAGGGAAATACTACAGCGAGCGCAACTTTCGATTGCGCTCGCTGTAGCGCGTCACTGTGTGGCGCGTGCCGCACAGTTCACATCGAGAACTGCGTCTGCCAGTACGACTCGATCTGCTTGACCAGCGTCTCCGGCAACGGGACGTAGTCGAGTGACTCAGCCTGCGGCTGACCGTGCTCCAGCGACCACCGGAAGAAGTCGAAGGCGACCTTGGTATTCTCGGCGTTCTTGGGCTTCTTGTACATGATCACCCAGACGGTGGCAGCGATCGGCCAAGCGTCGTCGCCAGACGCATTGGTCATGATCAGGTTGAAGTCCTCGGCGTGGCTCCAGTCGGCGGTCGCGGCCGCAGCCTGGAAAGTGTCGCCATTTGGTTTGACGGTCTTGCCCGCTGCGTTCTTCATCAGCGCGTAGCCGATGTCGTTCTTGAGCGCGTAAGCGTACTCGACATAGCCGATCGAGCCCTTGATCTGCTTGACGTAAGCGGAGACGCCCTCGTTGCCCTTACCGCCCACGCCGGTCGGCCATTCCACGGCGGTGCCTTCGCCCACCTTGGACTTCCAGTCCGGGGAGACCTTGGACAGAAAGTTGGTGAAGTTGAATGAAGTACCCGAACCGTCCGAACGGTGCACCACAGTGATCTTGGTCGCCGGCAGCTTCATGCCCGGGTTGAGTTTGGCGATGGCGGCATCGTTCCAGGTGGCGATCTTGCCGAGAAAGATCCCGGCCAAGGTCGGACCATCCAGCACCAATTTGGCCGATTCGATACCCTCTGCGTTGAACACCGGCACGATGCCGCCAATCACAGCGGGGAACTGGCCCAGGCCAAACTTCCGCAACTCTTCGGGCGAGAGCGGTTTGTCGGAGGCGCCGAAGTCGACGGTCCCGGCTTCGATCTGGGCGATACCGCCGCCCGAACCGATCGACTGGTAATTCACATGATGACCGGTCTTCTCGGCGTACGCGGCCGACCATTTCGAAAGCACCGGATAGACAAAACTGGAACCAGCTCCGGAGATTTCGGCCGCAGTTGCCGTCAGACCAAACAGGGACGCCGCTGTGGCGAGGGCGATGCGCAGTTTCAGTGCCGTAAATACGGGGGATCCGTTTCTGAGAGTAGCTTTCACAACTTTCTCCTGTGAGAGGGATTTCGCTGCGCCAGCCTAGACGCGGAGGATGACCAGACTATGAACAAAATATGACAGAAATGTGTCAGCGGGCACCCCATGCTCCCGATGCCCTCGTCACCCTCCGGGGGTGCCGATATAATCGCCGGCTCTTGAACCAGGGGGCGGCGCTGTGGCGATGCCTGATCTCGCGACTTTTCAGGGTCTGATTCTCGCGCTCCAGGATTTCTGGGCGCGTCAGGGCTGCGTCATTTTGCAGCCGCTGGACATGGAGGTGGGTGCCGGCACCTTCCATCCCGCCACTTTTCTGCGCGCCATCGGGCCGGAAACCTGGAACAGCGCTTATGTGCAGCCCTGCCGACGCCCGGCCGACGGCCGCTACGGGGAGAATCCCAACCGGCTCCAGCACTATTACCAGTTCCAGGTCGTGCTGAAACCTTCGCCCGCTAATATTCAGGAACTGTATCTGGCGTCCCTGCGCGAACTCGGCTTCGACGCCGCCATTCACGACATCCGCTTTGTCGAGGACAACTGGGAATCGCCGACGCTGGGCGCCTGGGGGCTGGGTTGGGAGATCTGGTTGAACGGCATGGAAGTCACCCAGTTCACCTATTTCCAGCAGGTGGGCGGCCTGGAGTGCTATCCGGTGACCGGCGAGATCACCTACGGCCTCGAACGCCTCGCCATGTACCTGCAGGGCGTCGACAGCATTTTCGATCTGGTGTGGACGCGCGCCCCCGACGGCGGCGTCGTCACCTATGGCGATGTGTTTCACCAGAACGAGGTCGAGATGTCGCGCTTCAATTTCGAGGAGGCCGACGTGGAGTTCCTGTCCCTGACCTTCGATCACTGCGAGCGCGAAAGTACGCGCCTGGTGACCGCCGGCCTGTCGCTGCCCGCCTACGAGATGGTGATGAAAGCCTCCCACGCCTTCAATCTGCTGGATGCGCGCCACGCCATTTCGGTAACCGAGCGCCAGCGCTACATTTTGCGGGTCCGCGCGCTGGCCCGGGCCGTGGCCCAGGCTTATTTCGATGCCCGCCTGGCGCTGGGCTTTCCGCTCGCGCCCCCGGCACTCGCGGACGAAGTGCGGCAACTGGCTTCCGGTGGCCGTTCGTGAACCGCTCGCTCCTGATAGAAATAGGTACCGAGGAACTCCCGCCAAAGGCACTGCGCGCGCTGATGGAGGCACTGGTTGCGGGGATCCAGTCAGGACTTGCCGGCGTCCAGCTCGAGCACGGCGCGGTGCAGGGTTTTGCAACCCCGCGGCGGCTTGCCGTGCGGGTCGCCGGGCTCGCCGAGCGTCAGCCGGATATCCGGGTCGAGAAGCTGGGTCCGGCGGTCAGTGCCGCCTTTGCCGCCGACGGCACGCCGACCCCGGCCGCCAAGGGATTTGCGCGCAGTTGTGGCCTGACCGATCCGACCGAGTTGCTGCGGGTCGAGACCGATAAAGGTCCGCGGCTCTGCTTCCGGGAAACGCGACCCGGCGCAGCCACCCGCGATCTGATTCCCGAACTGATGCGGGCGGCGCTCGGCGCCTTGCCGATTCCCCGCCGCATGCGCTGGGGCGCCAGTCGGGTGGAGTTCGTGCGTCCCGTGCACTGGGTCGTCCTGCTGTTCGGCGACGAACCCATAGCAGCGGAAATCCTTGGTGTCCGTGCCGGCAACACGACGCGCGGACACCGGGTCCACGCGCCTGGCGAGTTAGTGCTTACTTCGCCAGAAAGCTATGAAGATAAACTGCGCGACGCCTACGTCATCGCCGACTTCAGCGACCGCCGGGACATCATCGCTGCCGGCGTCACCGCGTTGGCGACGCACGCCGGTGGTACCGCGGTACTCGATCCCGCATTGCTCGACGAGGTGACCGCGCTCAATGAGTGGCCGGTTCCGCTGCTGGGCCGTTTCGAGGCACACTTTCTCGCGGTGCCGCGCGAGGCGCTGGTCAGCTCCATGCAGGAGCACCAGAAATACTTCCCGGTCATCGCTGCCAACGGTTCCCTGCTGCCCGTGTTTGTCACCGTTGCCAATATTGAAAGTGGGCAACCCGCGCTGGTGGTGGCAGGCAACGAACGCGTTATCCGGCCCCGCTTTGCCGATGCGGCTTTCTTCTATCAGACCGATCTCAAGACCACCCTGGCGGCACGGCGCGAGCGACTCCGGACCATCGTCTACCAGGACCGCCTGGGAACCCTTTACGACAAGACCGCGCGTCTCGCTCGACTGTGCGCGTTCCTGGCGCCGCAGATCGGGGCCGACAGCCACCACGCCATACGCAGCGCCGAGCTCGCCAAGTCGGATCTGGTCAGCGCCATGGTGCAGGAATTTGGCGAGCTGCAGGGCGTCATGGGCCGCTACTACGCACGGCACGATGGCGAAGCAACCGAAGTGGCCGAGGCGCTGTTCGAACATTACCTGCCGCGCCACGCCAGCGACGTGCTGCCGGCGACGCCGGCGGGCATCGTGCTCGCATTGGCTGACCGCCTCGACACCCTGACCGGCATCTTCGGCGTGGGTCTGGAACCGACCGGCTCCCGCGACCCTTTCGGACTGCGTCGCGCCAGCATCGCGGTCTTGCGCATCCTCATCGAGTGCGAGCTCGACCTGGATCTCAAGCCCTTGCTGGTTGCGGCTGCGCGCGGCCATGAGCAACTCGGCGAACCCGAGGCGCTGGCAAACCGCGTGCTTGCCTACATCCTGGGCAGATTGCGCGCCTTCAGCGAAGAACAGGGCATTTCAACCGAGGTCTTTCTCTCGGTGTCCGATCTTGGCGTTGCCAAACCGCTTGATCTCTGGCGGCGCATGGTGGCAGTGGAAGCCTTTGCCAAGCTGCCGGAGGCGGCCAGCCTGGTCGCCACCGACAAGCGCATCGCCAATCTGCAACAGCAGCAAACCCTGGATGGCGGCACCGTGGACCCGGCTTTGTTTGAGACGGAAGCCGAGCGTGCGCTCTGGGGGCGCCTGGGTGCGACGGATCTCCGGTTGCAGGAGCTGGTTTCCCGCAACGATTACAGTGCGGCGCTCGACGCCCTCCGGCAATTGCGGGATCCGGTCGATCAATTTTTCAGGGATGTCATGGTCATGGCCGACGATGCGGCCCTGCGCAGCAATCGCCTGCGATTGCTGGCCGCGCTGCGCGCGCGGTTTATCGCCATCGCCGACCTCTCCCAGCTCGCGGCGCGGACCGGAGCCCAATGACCCCCTGGGTGATCCTGGACCGGGATGGCGTGATCAACGCTGACTCTGACCATTTCATCAGAAATCTGGATGAATGGCGGCCGCTGCCCGGCAGCATCGATGCCATCGCGCGCCTGTGCCGAGCCGGGTTCCGGGTGGCAGTTGCCACGAACCAGTCGGGGGTGGGACGCGGCTTGATCGCGCCAGAGGCGCTCGCCGCCATGCACTGCGAGCTGGAGCGTTTGGTGGTCGCCGCCGGAGGCCAGATCGCCGGCATTTTTTGTTGCCCCCATGTGCCCGAGGATGGCTGCGACTGCCGCAAGCCCCGGCCCGGTCTTTTGCAGACGCATCGCCACGCAGTTTGCTATCGAATTGGTGGGGGTCCCCGCCATTGGCGACAGCCTGCGCGACCTGGAGGCGGCGGTCGCGGTGGGGTGCGCACCGATCCTGGTACGCACCGGCAATGGTGTAGCGACAGAGTATGCGCTCACTTCACACCCCGATGCCCGGCTGCACGACATCGTCGTGCTGGATGATCTGGCCGCCGCTGCCGATTTCCTGATCTCGAAACAGCCATCATGAAACTGTGGTTGGCGTTGCGTTCACTGGCGTTTTACTGCGGCTACGTCGTCATCGTGGGGTTGTTTTCAACCCTTGCGTTCACCGTGGGACTGCTGCTGCCACAAGCGCCACGGCAAACCCTGGCGACCACCGCCAACGCCCTGGTGGTGATCTGGCTGCGTCTCTGCTGCGGCGTGAAGCTGCGAATCGAAGGGCTGGAAAATATCCCGCCACGGCCTTTTGTTGCGCTCAGCAAGCATCAGTCCAGCTGGGAGACCTATTACCTGCAGCGGTTGCTGCGCCCTGTGAGCACGGTTCTGAAGCGGGAGCTGCTGAAAATCCCCTTCTTTGGCTGGGGCCTCGCCGTAGTTGCGCCCATCGCCATCGACCGCGGTAATCCCCGGGAGGCGCTGCGACAGGTGATGCAGCAGGGTCGCGCCCGCCTGGACGCCGGCATGAACGTGCTGCTCTACCCCGAAGGCACCCGCATCGACGCGGGCGCGACCGCGCCCAAATTCAATCGCAGCGGCGCAGCATTGGCCATCGCCGCCGGGGTTCCCGTACTCCCGGTGTGCCACAACGCGGGAACCTGCTGGCCGGCCCACAGATTCGTCAAGTATCCGGGCACCATCACGCTGGTATTCGGGAAACCCATCTCCACTGTCGGGCGAGATGCCAAGTCCATCACAAATGACGTCGCCGAATGGATGAACGCGACCCTTATTCGGTTGACCGGTTAGCCGGGACAAGCCCCCGGTGCTATGATTTCGCAAGGATTTTCCACCTGATGTGACGGAGCATGGCTATGGCGGACACCTACAAGGGTCCCGAGCGGCGGCGCGAGCAGCGCCGGGAAAAAACTGACCGGCGCGAGGAAGTGCGTTTCGAGCCGGACCGGGAAGACCGCCGCAAGAACCGCGGTCGGCGCAGGGAAGATCAGCTTTTTGGGGGAAGAAACTAACCGCTATCAGCCCTGCGCGGCGTTGCCGTCTTTTGGCAGCAGATCGCACCCCGTCTTCTGGCCAACCTGGCTAGATATCCAGGTTGGCCACCGACAGGGCATTGGTCTCGATGAACGCGCGACGGGGTTCGACGATATCACCCATCAGAGTGCTGAACATTTGATCGGCGGCGATCGCATCTTCGATGGTCACCTTCAACAGCCGCCGGGTCTCGGGATTCATCGTGGTGTCCCACAGTTGCTCCGGATTCATTTCCCCCAAGCCCTTGTAGCGCTGCACGGTATAGCCGCGCCGGGCCTCTGCCATCAGCCAGGCCAGTGCGGCGTCAAAGCTGGCCACCGGGGCCTTCCTCTCTCCCCGGGCCACATAGGCGCCAGGCTCCAGAAGCCCCTTGAACAGATGACCCCGCGTCGTCAACGCACGATATTCCGCCGAGTCGAGAAAGTCCGGGGTGACAAGAAATCTCGTTCCGACACCGTGGGTTACCAGATCACAACAGGGTAGAAACAGCGACCGCTCCGGATCGCGGAATACGCTCATCCGGTAGCCGGCGGGGGCACTACCGCCAGCGATATCTTCTGCCAGGGCGGCAACCCAGGCATCCACCTCCTCCTGACGGCCAAGCTGCTCTACGCTGAGCACTGGAGCTTCCGCCATACGTAGCAGCAGCTCTCGCGGGTAGGCACGCGACATGCGCTCCACCACCGCCATCAAGCGCCGGTGGTCGTTCACCAAGGCTTCCAGCGCTTCGGCCCGCAAGCCGGGAGCCTCCGCGCTCAAATGCAGGCTGGCATCGCTGATGGCGGTATTGGTGAGGAATTCCTCCAGCGCCGCATCGTCCTTAAGGTATTGATCCTGCTTTCCTTTCGCAATCTTGTAGAGCGGCGGCTGGGCAATGTACAGGTGGCCGCGCTCGACCAGTTCGCGCATCTGCCGGAAGAAAAAAGTCAGCAACAGGGTGCGGATATGAGAACCATCCACATCGGCATCGGTCATGATGACGATGGTGTGGTAGCGAAGCTTGTCAGGGTTGAATTCGGCGGTTCCAATGCTGCAACCGAGCGCGATAATCAGGGTGCCCACCTCGGCGCTGGACAGCATTTTGTCGAAGCGCGCCTTTTCGACGTTGAGAATCTTCCCCTTCAGGGGCAGGATCGCCTGGGTGCGACGGTCCCTGCCCTGCTTGGCCGACCCGCCGGCGGAATCACCCTCGACCAGAAACAGCTCCGAGCGCCCCGGATCCTTCTCCTGGCAATCGGCGAGCTTCCCGGGAAGGCCCGCCAAATCCAGCGCACCTTTGCGCCGGGTCATTTCGCGGGCCCGTCGCGCGGCCTCCCGGGCGCGCGCGGCATCGACTACCTTGCCGACGATATGCTTGGCTTCTCCGGGATTCTCCAGCAGATAGTCCCCGAACGCCCGCGCCATTTCCTGCTCCACCGCGACTTTAACTTCCGAGCTGACCAGCTTTTCCTTGGTCTGGGACGAAAACTTGGGATCCGGGACCTTGACGGAAATGATGGCCGTAAGGCCCTCGCGGGCGTCATCCCCGGACGGAGAGATCTTCGTGCGCGCCAGCACTCCTTCGCGCTCCATGTAGTTGTTCAAGGTGCGGGTGAGCGCTGCGCGAAAACCCGCGAGGTGCGTGCCGCCGTCCCGCTGGGGAATATTGTTGGTATAGGTGAGGATGTTTTCCTGGTAACCATCGTTCCACTGCAGCGCAACTTCCACGCCGATACCGTCATCCCGCTGGGTATTGAAGTGCACGACGCGGTTGAGCGGTGTCCGATTCTGATTCAGGAACTCGACGAAGGCTCGCAGGCCACCATCATATTGATAAATATCCTGTTTTCCACTCCGTTGGTCGGAAAGAACAATGCGGACACCCGAATTGAGAAACGACAGTTCACGTAGCCGATTCGCCAGTATCTCGTAGTGAAACTTGATGCTCGTAAAGGTCTCGGGGGACGGCCAAAAGCGCACTTCGCTGCCCGAACCTGTGCAATCGCCGACTGCCGCCAAGGGCGCTTCAGGAACGCCGTGCCGATAAATCTGTTCGTGAACCTTATGGTCACGGCGGATGGTAAGGTGCAACTTCTCGGACAAGGCGTTAACCACTGAGACACCCACTCCATGCAATCCACCGGAGACTTTGTAGGTGTTGTCGTCGAATTTTCCACCCGCGTGGAGTACTGTCATGATCACTTCAGCTGCCGATACGCCCTCTTCATGCTGATCGACCGGTATTCCGCGACCGTTATCGGTCACGGTGACGGACTCGTCGGCATGAATGGTTACGGAAACCTCGGTGCAGTACCCGGCCAGTGCCTCATCGATCGCGTTGTCGACCAGTTCGAACACCATGTGGTGCAAACCGGTGCCATCATCGGTATCGCCAATGTACATCCCCGGCCGCTTCCGCACCGCGTCGAGTCCCTTGAGAACCTTGATCGATGACGAGTCGTAAACGCCTGCGTCGGTATCTCTGGCCTGGGTCGGTAAGGTTGTCACAGCGATTCTCGGTGAAGTAATCAATCGGGGGAACTTCGGTCGGTAAGCCGGCCTTGCTCCACGTGAAACAATTTCAGCTCCGCGACCGCGGAGCTATCAGCCCAGGCCGCAAGCAAGTGGCTGGCGTCGGTCCCGGTGACGAAAGCCTGCCCGGTATTCGACACCAGTTTGGCCACCCGCCGCCGATGCTCGGGGTCGAGCTCCGCCGGCAGGTCATCCAGCAAGCTGACGCAGGCGCTACCGCATCGTTCGCGGTAATGAATTCCTTGCGCCATCAGCATCGCGATAACCACCATTTTGGTCTGGCCGCGGGAAAGCGCATCTGCGGCAACGCGTCGACCCAGCCGAACGCGAAGATCCGCTCGGTGTGGCCCCACTTGGGTAGTACCGTGCATTATATCCTTTTCGCAGTGAGCCCTTAATGCTTCCACCAAGGGTCGCTCGGCGTCCCATCCCGGGTAGAATCCGAGCCTGAGCTCGCCCAGGTCGGGTGTGATCTCTGACAAGACTCGCTCTATAACCGGTTGAATTTCCTCTACATAGCCTCGGCGATATTGGGTTACCGCTTCTCCCGCTATCGCCAAACGCTCATCCCACAACGCCAACTGATGTCGGTCGACCCGCCGCTGCCGGAGCAGCGTATTGCGTTGCTGATGCGCTCGCAGATGCTGGCGCCATAGCTCCCGCGAAGCTGGAGTGGTATGAAAAACACCCCAGTCCAGGTAGCGTCGGCGGCCTTGAGGTGACCCTTCGAGAAGCGCAAAACTGTCACTGTTGATGAGAACCAGCGGCAGGACATCGGCTAATGCCGAGGTGGTCGTTGCGGTTGTCCCATCTATCTTGAAATGAAATCCGCCGCTTGTTTCACGTGAAACACCCAACCGCCTTTGGGTCAGACGGCCATGCTTATCGGTGGCCTCGATCATCCCAAAAACCGTGCAATGATCGGCGCCATAGCTAACGACAGCCTCTATCGACCGAGCGCGAAATGAGCGACCCCTGCCAAGTAGACAAATTGCTTCGAGAACACTGGTCTTCCCGGCGCCATTTGGCCCGGCGAGAAGATTGACCCCGCCGCCAGGGCTTATCGCTTGTGGAACGAGGTTGCGTATTCCTTGTAATCTCAAACCGCTGATCGGCACAGGAGTGCCTCGACACGCGATGGTGCTTAAAGCCGCATCGGCATGATTACGTACGCGGAATCACCATCATCCGGATTGGTAAGCAGTACGCTGCTGTTGGCGTCCGCCAAACAAAATCGCACCCGCGCGCCGGGTAGGGCGTTCAAGACATCCAGCAGATAGCTGACGTTGAACCCCACCTCCAGCGAATCACCCTCATAGGCGACAGAAACCTCCTCCTCGGCGCGCTCTTGCTCCGGGTTATTGGCGACTGCCGTCAACATACCGGGGGTGAGACCGAGGCGCACACCCCGGTATTTCTCGTTAGATAGGATCGCCGCGCGGTAAAACGCCTGACGCAGCGTCTCGCGATCACCCTCGACAATCCGGTCACCATTGCGTGGTAGTACCCGCTCGTAGTCAGGATAGGCGCCATCAACCAGCTTGGTGGTCAAGCAGTAGTCAGCTCCCTCAACCCGCACATGGTTGGTACCAATGACAATTTGAGCATCGGCGTTGTCTCCCAACAAACGGGCAAGTTCCTGGACGCCCTTGCGCGGCAAAATCGCCTGAATTCGCTCCTCGGGAGCCACGTCGACTGCCACGTCCGCAAGGGCCAACCGATGGCCGTCGGTCGCCACGGCGCGCAGGCGCCCGGCTGAAATCTCCAACAACATGCCATTGAGGTAGTAACGAACGTCCTGCTGAGCCATCGCAAACGCGGTCTGGTCAAGCAATCGCTTCAAGCGGCCCTGGTTGACCGGAAACTCGATACGTCCGGGCTCGCGATCAACCTCGGGGAAATCCTCGGCCGGCAGCGTCGCCAGCGTGAATCGACTCCGCCCACTCTGAATTCGGACGCGGTTCTCGGTATCGGTCGACAGGCCGATGACCGCTCCGTCGGGTAACGAACGGCAAATATCCAGCAGCTTCCGCGCGGGCACCGTAATTTGACCAGGCTCGATGAGCCCCTCCAAAGCCAGGGTGCCCCGGATTTCCACCTCAAGGTCGGTACCTGTGATGCACAGCATCCCAGGCTCCAGGCTCAATAGCACATTGGCCAGCACGGGAAGCGTTTGACGTCGCTCTACCACCCCGGCGGCGAGTTGCAGGGGTTTCAGCAAGGACTCTCGAACAACGGTAAATTTCATCGACTTCCCTTCAAAAAATTCGGGGGGTTGGGGGAAATCGCGCCGGCCTACGTCTGGTCAGGTCTTAAGCGCCCGGGTAAGGATTTTAATGTCTTCAGCGATATCGTGGGAGGTTTCTTGCAATGCCTTGATGGTGCGGCAGGCGTGCAACACGGTGGTGTGATCCCGTCCCCCGAATGCCTCACCGATCTCCGGCAAGCTGCGCGTGGTCAACTGCTTCGCGAGATACATCGCCATCTGCCGAGGTCGCGCCACGGAGCGACTGCGGCGCTTGGACAACAAATCGGATAGTTTGAGTTTGTAGTAGTCGGCGACCGTGCGCTGAATATTCTCTGCGGTAACCAGTTTGTCCTGGAGCGCCAGCAAATCCTTCAACGTCTCCCGGACAAAGTCCACATTGATGGTCCGTCCGGTGAAATGTGCGCTGGCTATCACCCGCTTCAACGCACCCTCCAGCTCACGCACGTTGGCCTGGATACGCTGCGCCATGAAAAAGGCCACATCAGATGGCAGCAAAACACCGGCTTGCTCGGTCTTGCGCAGCAGGATTGCAACCCTGGTCTCCAGATCGGGGGGCTCAACCGCTACCGTCAACCCCCAACCAAATCGCGACTTCAGTCGTTCCTCAACGCCGTCGATTTCCTTGGGGTAACGATCACTCGTCAGGATCATTTGCCGACCACCCTCCAGCAGCGCATTGAAGGTGTGAAAAAACTCCTCCTGGGATCGGTCCTTGCGTGCAAAAAACTGGATGTCGTCGATCAACAGCGCGTCGACCGAACGGTAGTAGCGCTTAAACTCGTTGATGGCATTGAGTTGCAGTGCCTTTACCATGTCCGCAACGAAACGTTCGGAATGCAAGTAAACCACTCGCGCACCCGGGTTGGCGGCGATCAGATGGTTGCCCACCGCGTGCATCAAATGCGTTTTACCAAGTCCCACGCCACCGTAGATAAACAACGGGTTATAAGAGCCGCCCGGATTCTGCGCCACCTGGCGCGCTGCCGCGAGTGCGAGTTGGTTGGACTTACCCTCAACGAAGGTCTCGAACAGGAAACTTTCATTCAGGTGGTTTTCGATATGATAGCCCGCCGCGGGATTGTGCTGCCCTTGGTCCAAATAGCGCGGGCTGCGTATTGTGGAGGCGCTTGATGGCATCAGCTCAGCCGGAGGGAAGCGAGTTGGCGTAGCCCGGCCCGGGACCAGTTCAACCGGACTTGCATCATCTGCTACGCCCAATCCTCGCTGCGATCCCAACTCGGCGGCCCGAAGGCTGTTGGCTGCCGTAACCTCCATGGCAACCAGCTGATTTCCATCTATTTTTTGATAAATCTCCCGGATCCTGTCAAGAAACTTGTCTGCCACCCAATCCTGAACGAATCGATTGGGAGCCAACAAACGCACGGCGCGTTCAGACGTCATGTCAAATTGGAGCGGTTGTATCCAGGTTTCGAATTGTTGTGGTGGCAGCTCATCGCGCAGACAGCCGAGGCATCGTTGCCATATCGCTTCGCCCAAAATCAGTGCTCCCCTGCGCGTGCTGCTTTTTGTCTTGGCTAACTGTGGCGCTAGTGTAGCTGCTCAAAAATCACTTATCCACATAGCCCGAAAAAGAAAAATACCTGCTCAAATTATTTTTATTTATTTTTCAACCAGTTAAAAATATTCCGGCGCGGCGATCATCCACAGGCCGCGGGATGAAGAGCGGACGTTTATTAACCATTTCTGTGGATAACCTGTTAGTAAGCTAGCAATAGCCAGTGACTTTCCTGTCGGTTTCCCGCGTGTGACTGCTAACGCCGATCCCGCCTTCATTTCGTCTGCGTACCAATGTTTCTTTCAAGGTTTTCGCTGCTGGACATCGGGTGCGCTTTAGTCTTCAGCCATGAATCGGCTAATGGCCTCACCTATTTCCCGATGCAAAATGCGCCAAAAATTTCCCCCAGCAAATCTTCTGTGGTGAAAACTCCCGAAATGGCGCCTAATTCCCGCTGCGCCTGCCGCAATTCTTCGGCGAACAGCTCCAGTCCTCGCCCCTGCACGTTCGATCGCGCCCGCTTGACATGATCTTCAGCCGCGGCCAAGGCAGCCAAATGCCGCCGCCGTCCCATAAACTCCGCTGTCGACACATTATCGCCCTTCGCACGACTTATCAGGTGCGCCCGCAAGGCATCCAGTCCGGCGCCCGTGGCTGCCGATACCACCAACTTCGGCACGGGACCCTCGACCCGGCCAACAGTAAGACCGGACAAATCCGCTTTATTGAATACCAGGGTCAGGCGCCCGCTTTGCGCACAGGTGACAAACTCCTCTGTTATGAGATGGTCGGCTCCTGCGACTTCCTCCTCCCGCTCGGAATCGATCACGAGTAACACACAATCAGCACGCTCGATTTCCGCCCGCGCACGACGAATACCTTCGGCTTCGATACGATCATCACTGTCACGCAGACCGGCTGTGTCGACGATATGCACGGGAATACCCTCCAAATGGATGGTTTCCTGCAGCACATCCCGGGTAGTCCCTGGTATCTCGGTGACGATGGCCGTATCCCGACCGGACAGCGCATTGAGCAATCGCGACTTCCCCGCGTTAGGCGGCCCGGCGATGGCAACGCGGATGCCATCGCGCAGGACGACACCCTGCCGCACCGAAGCGTGCAAGGACTCAAATGCCTTGAGCAATGCATCGATCCGGGCGCTCAGAGGACCGATGTCCTCTGTTTCACCGATCTCTTCGTCCGGAAAATCCAGGGCGGCTTCCACCCCGACCCGCAGACTGACCAGTGCGTCCGTGAGCGTCTGAATGTGTTTCGAAAACTCTCCCTGAAGCGAACGCATGGCGCCGCGCGCGGCCGCTTCCGAGTCCGCGGCAATCAGGTCCGCGACCGCCTCGGCTTGCACGAGATCAAGCTTGCCGTTGAGAAAAGCCCGCTCGCTGAATTCCCCTGGCCGGGCAAGCCTCGCCCCCAGCGCCAGCACCTGGCGCACGAGCATGTCCATGACCACAGGGCCACCGTGGCCCTGGAGCTCGATAACATCTTCGCCAGTAAACGACGCGGGCGCGCGGAAATAAAGGGCGATGCCTTCATCGATGGCGCTGCCATCCTGATCCAGAAATCGGCAGTGCACCACCCGGCGAGGCTCTACCGGGCGATCACACAGGGCTGGTAGCAAGGAATCGAGGGATGCGCCAGAAATCCTGACCACGCCCACTCCGCCGCGACCGGGCGCTGTCGCTACCGCGACGATGGCGTCAGCGTCGGTCCCCAGCGAGTTCGGCATCACTTCACTCAGCAATGATCCGCCGTGTAATCACCCATTGCTGGGCGATGGACAACACGCTGTTGACGGTCCAGTAGAGCACCAACCCGGCAGGGAAAAAGACAAAGAAAAACGAAAACATTAATGGCATCACTTTCATGACCTTGGCCTGGGTCGGATCCGGTGGTGCCGGCTGCAAGGTTTGCAAAACAAACATGCTGATGCCGTTGAGGACCGGCAGCACATACAGCGGATCCCGCACCGACAGATCCGTGATCCAGAGAATCCACGGGGCATGCCGCAGCTCGATGCTTTCGCTCAGCACCCAGTAAAGCGCAATAAACACCGGCATCTGTATCAACATGGGCAGGCAACCACCCATGGGATTCACCTTTTCGCGCTTGTACAACGCCATCACTTCCTGAGACAACTGCTGCCGATCGGCGCCGTAGCGCTCGCGCAAACTCTGCATTTCGGGCTGCAGCTTGCGCATCCGTGCCATCGAACGGTAACTGGCCGCCGACAGCGGGAAAAACGCCAGTTTCAGCAACACGGTAATGGCGATAATCGCCCAACCCCAGTTGCCGAACCAGCCATGCAGTAACTGGAGTCCGGCAAACACGGGTTTCGCTATCCACCAGAGCCAACCATAGTCGATCGTCAGTTCCAAATGGGGCGCAATTTCTCCAAGATGGGCCTGATCCTTGGGGCCGACATAAAACCCAGCGCTGAAGCGCTCGCTTTTGCCTGGTTCAACGCTGCGTTCGGGACCGATAAAGCCCAGCGCGTAGAGATCGTTTTCACCCAGTCGGCGCAACTTGAAGTGATTGCTAGCGGTCTGCTCGGGAATCCACGCACTCACGAAATAATGCTGGACCATAGCGATCCAACCACCCGTACGTTCGGTTTCAAACGGCTTTTTGTTCAAATCATCAAACTTTACTTTCCGATAATTTTCCTCTTGGGTGGATAACGCGGCACCAAGATAGGACTTCATTCCAAACGCGTTGCTGGCGGGAGCCGGATTGTGGCTGTCACGCTGGATCTGACCAAACATGCGTCCAGTCCACGGCGAAGTGCCGCGATTGTCGACGTGATAGACAACATCGATCAGGTAGCTACCCTGCCGCAACACAAACTCTTTGGTAATCAATACCTCGCCTTGGTGATAAGAAAGTGGAACGTGCAGCTCAGCCGCCCCATTGAGCGTGTAATCCACACGCTCCGCCACAAACTGGGGCCGCTCCTCGGCGCGATCCGTTCCACTGGGGCCAATGAGTCCGCTTTGCGCGACATAAATCTGGTCCCGGGTACGATTCAGCATCAAAAACGGGGGGGAGTCCTTGCTCAATTCCGCCGGGTATTTCGGCAGTGTCGCGCGCACGATATCTCCACCCCGGGTGTCTATCACCAGATCGAGGACATCGGTCTTCACACGAATCAGCCGTTCGCTGGAATCGGCTTTCGTTGGGTTCTTCACCACCGTGCCACCGACATCGGTCGCCGACGGCACCGCGGCTACCGCTGGAGCGGGACTCTCGGGTACATAGACCGCATCATTCGTCGCCGTGATCTGTTTGGGCAGCCGCGCTTCACTGAATTCGTTCCAGCGCACGAATAACACGGCAAATACGGCAAAAATGGCCGCCAACAACACATTACGTTGCCAATCCACGGTCAGGGCTCCAAATCAGCGGTACAGGTCGGGTGGCGCACTGGATCGTAACCGCCCGGGTGCCACGGATGACATTTTCCTATCCGGCACACACCCAGCCAGAGTCCGCGGCGCACGCCGTACAGCTGCAGTGCTTCCATCGCATAGACGGAGCAGGTTGGATGAAATCGGCAGTTGGCCCCAAGCACCGGGCTGAGCAGCCATTGATAGCAACGAATGAGCGTAATCAGGACACGGGTGGACACGGTGGAACGTCTCCTTTGAGCGCGGCAGCCAGTTCCCGCCAAGCCTCACAAAGCAGGCGAGTTTGCCGACCTGGTGCCAGCTCGTCTATCCCTCGCCGAGGCAAAAACAGGATATCCACGGCGCCGAGGAGATGCAGATGTTGGCGGAAAGTTTCGCGAACCACCCGCTTGACCCGGTTACGCCGGGTGGCAAGACGGATATTCTTGCGCGCGACCACCATCCCCAAGCGGGGACCAACGCCCTGATTGCGTCGTAAAAGTACCAGATAGTAGCGGCGAGAGATGCGTTTTTCGGTCCCGGAGAAAACGGCCTGGAAATCAGCCGCCGTCAGCAGTCGTCGCGCCCGGGTAAACGATGCGGTGGGCGCGATGCCGACGATCACGGGCAACTCAGGCCGTCAGGCGCTTACGCCCTTTGGCTCGCCGACGCTTCAGCACCAGCCTACCTTTGGCTGTGGCCATGCGGGCCCTGAACCCATGGGTCCGTTTGCGCTTGATGTTGCTGGGTTGGAAAGTACGCTTCATAGTCCTTCTGGCTCCGGTCGCGGCCGCAGCGACTCGATGTGCTTCACGGCGGGGCGTGGATTCTAAAGAAATCGGCCCCCAGGTTCAATGCTATGACTTACCGCCTACCCCCGCTCGTTTAAATGCGTTGCGGCCAGCGGATCCGTGTGGGTATGAAAGACCCTGATTTGGCCACGGGAAGTTGGGGGTAACCTGTGCTCAACTTCCCGAACCACGCACAGCCGGATTCGACGGCAGGAAAGTCCCTCACTTGTTAACAATCGACTCCCAACTTGTTGGCCCCGCATATGCTGTTTGATACAGGGGTTAAATTCTTATAATTTCTTTTATTATCAATACGATAAAATCGTTATGCGGGGTTTACGTGCCGTGTAATAACTACAAGAACTATTTAACTATCCCTTCTTAAAAGAAGACTAATACTTTACGAACAAGCGAAAGGTATGGCGCATTCTCGTAACGCCAGCCGCAGGACTGGCTTTATAATCAGCGGTCTATCCCGAATTATCAGCGGCCATGCGCTTCCCGACAGGTTTTGATGTCATCGTTATCGGCGGCGGACATGCAGGCACCGAAGCCTGCCTCGCCGCCGCGCGGATGGGCTGCGCTACCCTATTGATTACCCACAATGTTGAGACCCTGGGCCAGATGTCCTGCAATCCGGCTATCGGGGGCATCGGCAAAAGTCACTTGGTCCGAGAGATTGATGCGCTGGGTGGCGCCATGGCGCGTGCCACCGATGCCAGCGGCATCCAGTTCCGAACCCTCAATGCGCGCAAAGGTCCGGCCGTGCGGGCCACCCGGGCGCAAGCCGACCGGATCCTCTACAAAGCCGCCATCCGCAATGTCCTGGAAAATCAACCCAATCTCAGCCTATTTCAGCAGGCGGTGGATGACTTGGTGGTGGAGGGAGAGCGGGTTGTCGGGGTGGTGACGGCGACCGGTATCGAGTTCCGGGCATGTACCGTGGTGCTGGCGGCTGGGACTTTCCTGGGTGGACGGATCCACGTCGGCATGCAGAATCATGCGGGGGGTCGCGCAGGCGACCCCCCGTCGCTGCGCTTGGCGGATCGCCTGCGCGAACTGCCGTTCCAGGTGGATCGCCTGAAGACGGGCACACCACCACGCATCGACGCTCGCTCCATCAATCTCCAGGGACTTGCCGAGCAATGGGGCGACCAGCCCGAGCCGGTGATGTCCTATCTGGGTTCGGTCGCGGAGCACCCGCGTCAGGTGTGCTGCTGGGTTACTCACACCAATGCCGGCACCCACGACATCATCCGTGGCGGCCTCGATCGCTCGCCCATGTATGCGGGCGTGATCGAGGGTATCGGCCCCCGGTATTGCCCGTCGATCGAAGACAAGGTAGTTCGCTTTGCCGACAAGAGCAGCCATCAGATTTTCATCGAACCCGAAGGCCTGGATACCCATGAGGTTTATCCGAATGGTATTTCCACCAGCCTGCCGTTTGATGTTCAACTTGAACTGGTGCGGTCGATCAAGGGCTTCGAGCAGGCTCACATCACGCGCCCGGGATATGCCATCGAATACGATTTCTTTGAACCCAGACACCTGCGTCCAACCTTGGAGACCAGGGAACTCCAGGGTCTGTTTTTTGCCGGTCAGATCAACGGTACCACGGGTTACGAGGAGGCTGCTGCCCAGGGATTGCTGGCGGGCATCAACGCCGCGCGTCAGGTACAGGGGCGAGATTCCTGGACACCGAGGCGCGATCAGGCCTACATCGGCGTGATGGTGGACGATCTCATTACCCATGGCACGCGCGAGCCTTACCGGATGTTCACCAGCCGCGCGGAGTACCGTCTGCTGCTGCGGGAGGACAATGCCGACCTGCGGCTCACCGAAGTCGGTCGTGAGCTGGGCCTGGTGGATGACGCGCGCTGGGCGGTTTTTTCCGCGCGGCGCGAGGCCATCGAACGCGAACAGCAGCGGCTCGCCGGCATCTGGGTGCGCCCCGGGTCCTCCGAAGCCGACGCGTTGGCGCCGCGACTCGAGAAGCCACTGACCAGAGATGTCAGTCTGCTCGATCTGTTGCGGCGCCCGGAGCTCGATTACACCGCATTGGCCGCGATCGACTGCGGCGGTGCCGACGCCGCCATCGGCCTGCAAGTCGAGGTGGAAGTCAAATACGAGGGGTACAT
The DNA here is from genome assembly GCA_963708735.1 of uncultured Gammaproteobacteria bacterium. Lineage (GTDB taxonomy): Bacteria > Pseudomonadota > Gammaproteobacteria > Pseudomonadales > Porticoccaceae > JAGPUQ01. Next base: position 27,642 of record CAVPTW010000035.1, on the reverse strand, counting down.
CGCGCGGCAGCGTGATGAGATTGAGCGTATGCAGCGCCAGGAAGGCACCGCGATCCCGACCGATTTCGACTATGGGACGGTCACCGGACTGTCCAACGAAGTGCGGCAAAAACTCCGCGCGGCCTGTCCCGAAACCCTGGGGAGGGCAGCGCGTATCCCGGGCGTTACCCCGGCCGCCGTTTCCCTGCTGCTGATTCACCTGAAAAAGCGCATGCTCGAGCGCGAACGCACGGCCTGATGTGAGAACTGATCCCGCAGATTTGGGTGGATTGCTGTCTGCCGGGCTGTCGGCGTTAGGTCTCGAAACATGTCCGGTTCGCGAGCAAAAGCTGCTGGACTATGTGGCGCTGATGCGCCGCTGGAATCGGGTGTACAACCTTACCGCGGTGCGGGATTCCGAAACCATGATCGATCGCCACCTGATCGACAGTCTGGCGGTAGCGCCGTACCTGCGGGGCGGTCGCTTTCTGGACGTGGGGAGCGGCGCCGGACTTCCCGGAATTCCCCTCGCGATCTGGTTTCCCGAGCGCCGATTCACCCTGCTCGACAGCAACGGGCGCAAGACTCGATTTCTGGTGCAGGCGAAAATCGAACTCGGGCTCACCAATGTCGAGGTCATTCAGGCGCGGGTTCAGGATGTGCAAATCAGGGATGGATACGACGGCATTCTGAGCCGGGCCTTTTCCTCCTTGGCGGATCTGGTGAACGCAGCGGGCCGCCTGTTGGTTCCGGAAGGCACCATTTACGCGTTCAAAGGGGCGCGACCGGACGCCGAGTTGTGTGCATTGCCAAAAACCTATAGGGTCCGCGCGTTGCGGTCACTGGCGATTCCCGGCACGGACGCGGATCGCCACCTGGTAGAACTCATGGCGCATACGGACAACTCCTGACTTGACCCACATTTACGCGATAGCCAATCAAAAAGGCGGCGTCGGCAAGACGACCACCAGCGTGAATCTGGCGGCGGCACTGGGGCGGCTGCGGCAACGGGTTCTGCTGGTGGATTTCGACCCCCAGGGCAATGCCACCATGGGCAGTGGTGTCGACAAAACCACGCTCGAATGCTCGGTCTATGAGGGCGTTACCGGTAAGGCCGATCTGCATCGAATACTGACGCCCTGCCCGGATGCGGGTTACGACCTGCTGCCGGCCAATGGCGATTTGACCGCCGCGGAAGTCGAGCTGTTGAACATCAGTGGACGCGAGCGCCAATTGCAATTGTTGTTGCGCACCGCGGACGCCTACGATTTCATCATCATTGATTGCCCACCGTCGCTCAACATGCTCACGGTTAACGCCCTGGTGGCAGCGGACAGCGTCATCATCCCGATGCAGTGTGAGTACTACGCCCTCGAGGGCTTGACGGCGCTGGTGGATACCATTGCCCGGGTAAGTCGGGCGGCAAACCCCAGACTCCGGGTAGAGGGCATACTGCGCACCATGTACGATGCCCGCAATAGCCTCACCAACGAGGTATCGGATCAGTTGCACCACTATTTCGGCGACCGGGTGTACCAAACCGTGATTCCCCGCAATGTGCGTTTGGCCGAAGCGCCGAGCCATGGCAAGCCGGTGCTGCAATACGACCGCTATTCGCGCGGCGCCGTCGCCTATCTGGGGCTGGCGGACGAGATCTTGCGACGACGCGGTAACACGGTCATGAGCACAAGCTCGTGAGCGGAGGCCGCAAAGGGCTTGGACGTGGTCTCGAAGCCCTGCTTGGCAGCGGTGCGAAGGATGTCGGTACCGTTACCGCCCCCGCCAGCGCGCCGGAAACCGAGTACCGCACCCTGCCCATCGACCGGCTCCGGCGCGGGCGCTACCAGCCGCGCCGGGATATGGACCCGGAAGCGCTGGAGCAACTGGCCGAATCCATCCGCCATCAGGGGCTGATGCAGCCACTGGTGGTGCGCCGGCTGGAAGGCGAGGACTACGAGATCATCGCCGGCGAACGCCGCTGGCGCGCGGCACAGCTAGCGGGTCTTCACGAAGTGCCGGTGTTGCTGAAGGTTGTCGACGACGAAACCGCGCTGGCGCTGGCACTCATCGAAAACATCCAGCGCGAGGACCTCAATGCCATGGAAGAGGCCGTCGCCCTGGTCCGGCTACAGGATGAGTTCGGCCTCAATCAGCAACAGGTAGCGACCGCGGTCGGCAAGTCGCGCGCCGCGGTTGCGAACCTGATGCGTTTGGTAAAACTGGCGCCGGAAGTACAGGAGTTGCTGGCGCGTGGCGATCTCGAAATGGGCCACGCCCGCGCGCTGCTCCCGCTGCAACCTGCCGACCAGCTGGCAGCAGCCCGCCGAGTGGTCGCCGGTGGGCTCACCGTTCGCCAGACCGAAGCCTTGGCGCGCAAGTGGCCACTCCCTGACACCAGGAGCATCGCGGCACGCCCGGACGCCGATATTGCCCGCCTGGAAGAAGATCTCTCAAACCGGTTGGGTACCGCCGTCGATGTGCGGCACGGCAGCAGCGGCAGTGGCCGACTAGTGATTCACTACACCAATCTCGAGGTGCTGGAAGGCATCCTGGAGCGCATCCGGTGACCGGAGACTCCCTGGAATCGCAGGTAGGGGAGTATCCGGCTGATGCCGGATCGTTTTTGCGTTGTCTCATCCGACACCCCTGACTATAATGCGCCCCGCTTTCGCCACCTTGGCGTTTCGGGGAGTGCCGGTTTTACATAGAGCCAAATTTGCTGCCGATCAAAGAACCATTGGTGTCCAGGATGCTGCCGGCGATCAAGCGGCCACGGAGTGACCAACAGACCCTCTTGATCCGGGTCATTCGGCTGCAATTGGCGGTGGTCGCGACCGGCTCCCTGGTTGCGCTATGGTGGAGTCCGATGTCGGCGCTCGCCGTCCTGATGGGGGGATCAGTCGCGCTGGCGGCCAGTGCGGTTTTCGGACTGATCAGCTTGATGTCGGCCCGCGGGCGGTCTGCGGGCGCGGTGGTGGTGGCCTTTTATGTAGGCGAAATAGGAAAGTTTGTCGTAGTTGCAGTGGGTTTTGTGTTGATATCCCACTGCTGCGCCCCGGAATTGACCGGGCCGAACACGCTGCTGCTCTTTGGCGTCTTCGCCGCTACGCTGACGGCACAGTGGGTGGTGCCGGCAGTCACGAGCAGCAAATTTTAGTAACGGCGGTGTCTTGGGCCCATCGTGGACCGGTTCCCGTTGAACAACCCGACCTGTTGGGAATTTGACCTATGGCATCAGAAAGCGGCGCACACTCTTCGGAGGAGTACATCGCCCACCACCTGACCAATCTCACATTCGGGCGCCATGTGGATGGTACCTGGGGTATCGCCCACAGCGGCGAAGAGATTGCCCAGATGGGATTCTGGTCCATAAATCTCGACACGCTTGGTTTCTCGATAGCCCTCGGCGCCCTCTTTTTGACCTTGTTCTGGCTGGTGGCCCGCAAAGTGACCGCTGGTGTTCCCAGCCGTCGGCAGAATCTGATCGAAATTGCTCTCGAGTTCGTCAACAACAACATCAAGACCATGTTCACCCATGACAGCAGGATGATCGGGCCGTTGGCGCTGACCATCTTCGTATGGGTGTTCCTGATGAACGTGATGGACTTGGTGCCGGTGGATTTCATTCCAGGGCTGGCCCAGTTGGCGGGCGTCCACCACCTCAAGGTGGTTCCGTCCACCGACGTCAATATCACCATGGGGCTTGCGCTCAGCGTGTTTGCTCTGGTGGTGTTTTATAGCGTCAAGCAAAAGGGACTGGGCGGTTTTGCTGCCGAATTATCTTTCCACCCGTTCGGCAAGCTTGGCCTGCCGGTCAACCTGATCCTTGAATCCGTGACCCTGCTCGCCAAGCCGCTCTCCCTGGGGTTGCGGCTGTTCGGCAACCTCTACGCCGGGGAGATGATCTTCATCCTGATCGCACTACTGCCCTGGTGGGGACAGTGGGCGCTATCGGTGCCTTGGGCGATATTCCACATCCTAATTATTTTTCTGCAGGCCTTCATTTTCATGGTGCTGACCATTGTTTATCTTTCGGCGGCCTTTGCAGTAGAAGAGCACTGACCAATACAACCACCAACCCACGTTCAACGACACCACATGGAGCGAAACATGGAAAATGCACTGATATATCTGGCTGGCGCACTGGTAATGGGTCTTGGCGCAGTGGGTGCCGCGATCGGCGTTGCCCTGTTGGGCGGAAAATTTCTCGAAGGCGCGGCCCGTCAGCCGGAGCTGATTCCGTTGCTGCGGACCCAGTTCTTCGTCGTGATGGGGCTGGTGGATGCGGTGCCCATGATCGGCGTTGGTATTGGCCTTTTCCTGCTGTTCGCCGTAGCTGGTGGTTGATTCCTGGCCATAACACCAGTACAGAATCGAGGGTGTCGCTGTGAATATCAATTTGACCATCATCGGGCAGGTAATCTCGTTTGCCATCTTCGTGTGGTTCTGTGCGAAGTACATCTGGCCGCCGATCATCAATGCCATGGCCACACGGGAAAGCAGGATAGCGGATGGCCTGGCGGCAGCCGACCGCGCGGTGCGTGATCTGGCGCTGGCGCAGGACAAGGCAACCGATCAATTGCGCCTGGCCAAACAGGAAGCGGCGGGAATTATCGAGCAGGCGCGCAAGCAGGCCGGTGTCCTCATCGAAGACGCCAAGCAAAAGGCCCGCGAGGAAGGTGAGCGTCTGCTGGTCGCAGCAGAGGCTGAAATCGAGCGCGAGTTCAATCGTGCCAAGGAAGAGCTGCGCAGCAAGGTCGCCCAGCTTGCCATTGCCGGCGCGGAACAAATTCTGCAGCGTTCGGTTGGGGAGGCGGCCAACAGCGAGCTGGTGGACAGCCTTGCAGCGCAGCTGTAGGAAACGACCATGGCTGAACACAGCACCCTCGCCCGACCTTACGCCAACGCCGCATTTGAATATGCCGTTGCCGAAAGCGCAGTGGAGCCTTGGTCGCAGTCCCTCGGGCTGCTGGCGGCACTGTGCGAAGACGAAAAGATAGCGGTGCTGCTCCGTTCGCCGGCCCATGCGGGTCCGCAGCGAGTCGCGCTGTTGCTCGAATTGTGCGACGGATCCCTGAGTGGCGGGGTGCAGAATTTTTTGCAGGTGATGGCAGACAACCATCGGCTGCTGCTACTGCCGGCTGTCCACGAACAATTCCAGGCGCTCAAAGCAAATCTGGAACGCACCATCGATGTGGATGTCATCACGGCGGCGCCACTGAGCGAGGCGTTGCGCGCGCGGTTGACGGCGGCACTTGGCAAGCGCCTGGGCCGTGACGTCCGCGTCGCGGTCACCATCGATCCGACGCTGCTGGGCGGCGCGGTGATCCGGGCGGGCGACACGGTAATCGACGGGTCGCTGCGCGGACGTCTCAACAAGCTCGCCGATGCACTACTTTCCTAGGAATCGAGGAATCACGACATGCAGCAATTGAATCCGTCTGAAATCAGCGAACTGATCAGGCAGAGGATCGAACGCCTCGATGTGGCCGCCGAAGCGCAGGACGAGGGGACGATCGTCTCGGTGTCCGACGGCATCGTGCGCATCCACGGCTTGCGCAGCGTGATGTACGGCGAAATGATCGCATTCGACGGCGGTCTTTACGGGATGGCGCTCAACCTCGAGCGCGATTCGGTCGGCGCCGTGATTCTCGGCGACTATCTGGGTCTGGCGGAAGGCCAGAAGGCGCGCTGCACCGGGCGCATTCTGGAAGTGCCCATCGGCCCCGAGCTGGAAGGCCGGGTGGTGGATGCGCTGGGCAATCCAATTGATGGCCGCGGCCCCATAAATGCGAAACTGACGGATGCCCTGGAAAAAGTCGCACCCGGGGTTATCGAGCGGCAATCGGTCGACCAGCCGGTGCAAACCGGGCTCAAAGCCATCGATGCCATGGTCCCGGTTGGTCGCGGGCAGCGCGAGCTGATTATCGGCGATCGCCAGATCGGCAAGACCGCGATCGCGATCGACGCGATCATCAATCAGAAAAACACCGGCATCAAATGTATCTATGTTGCGATCGGTCAGAAGTCCTCGACTGTCGCCAACGTCGTGCGCAAGCTCGAAGAGCACGGAGCCATGGCCCACACCATCGTGGTGGCGGCAACGGCATCCGATCCGGCATCCATGCAGTTTCTCGCGCCGTACGCCGGTTGCACCATGGGCGAGTACTATCGCGACCGCGGCCAGGATGCCCTGATCATCTATGACGATCTGACCAAGCAGGCCTGGGCCTATCGCCAGATCTCCCTGCTGTTGCGGCGTCCGCCCGGTCGCGAAGCCTATCCTGGTGACGTGTTCTATCTGCACTCCCGGTTGCTTGAGCGCGCCGCGCGCGTCAATGCCGACTATGTCGAGAAGTTCACCAAAGGTGAAGTGAAAGGCCGCACCGGTTCCCTGACCGCGTTGCCGATCATCGAAACCCAGGCCGGTGATGTTTCGGCTTTCGTGCCGACCAACGTGATTTCGATCACTGACGGTCAGATTTTCGTCGAGACCGATCTGTTCAACTCCGGTATTCGTCCGGCGATGAACGCCGGGTTGTCGGTCTCCCGGGTGGGCGGCTCCGCGCAGACTAAGATCATCAAGAAACTGGGTGGCGGGATTCGGCTCGCGCTGGCGCAGTACCGCGAACTGGCCGCGTTCTCGCAGTTTGCGTCCGATCTCGATGAGGCGACCCGATCGCAACTGGAGCACGGACAGCGCGTCACCGAACTGATGAAGCAGGCTCAGTACTCGCCGATGAGCGTGGCCGAAATGGGGGTCGTTCTTTACGCCGCGAACCAGGGCTATCTGAAGAGCGTCGAGGTGAGCAAGGTCGGCGCCTTCGAGACGGCGCTGCTCGCCTACATGAAAGCGGAGCACGCGGACCTGATCGAGCGTGTCGATGCCAAGGGCGACTGGAACGACGAGATCGAGGGCGGCTTCAAGGCGGCGCTCGATAAATTCGTCGCCACCCAAACCTGGTAAACACCTAGAGCGCCGGGAAACTAAACGCGATGGCCGTTGGAAAAGAAGTCAAGACCAAGATCACGAGCGTCAAAAGTACGCAGAAGATCACCAGCGCCATGGAGATGGTCGCGGCGAGCAAGATGCGTCGCGCCCAGGATCAGATGGCGCTCGGCAAGCCCTATGCCGAGCGTATTCGCGATGTGGTGGGGCATATCGCCAACGCATCGCCGGAGTATCGCCACCAGTACATGGCGGTGCGCGAAGTGAAGCGCGTCGGGTTCATTCTGGTTTCGACCGATCGCGGCCTTTGCGGCGGTCTCAACATCAATCTGTTCAAAGTGGCGCTGAAGGCCATGGCGGAATGGAACCGGCAGGGCGTCGGCATTGATGTCTGCACCATCGGTGCCAAGGCCAGCGCATTTTTCGGTAGCCATGGCGGTAACGTCGTCGCCAGCGTGCGGGATCTCGGCGACAAACCGTCGGTGCAGACGCTGATCGGTAGCGTCAAGGTGATGCTCGACAGTTACGACGAAAAGCGTATCGATCGCCTGTTTATTGCGAGCAACAAGTTCGTCAACACCATGACCCAGAAGCCCGCGCTGGAGCAACTGTTGCCGCTTGACGCCGCGCGCGACGACAAGATGAAGCATCACTGGGATTATCTGTACGAACCCGACGCCAAAGAGCTGCTCGACGGGCTGCTCGCGCGCTATATGGAGTCCCAGGTGTACCAGGGCGTGGTTGAGAACAAGGCCTGTGAGCAGGCCGCGCGGATGGTGGCGATGAAAAATGCCACCGAAAACGCTTCCACACTGATTGACGAGCTGGAGCTGCTGTACAACAAGGCACGGCAGGCGGCGATCACCCAGGAACTGTCCGAGATCGTCAGCGGCGCGGCCGCCGTCTGATCCGATGTGGCATCGGCAACCTATATTTCGTATTGCGAGAGGATAGCAAATGAGTAGCGGACGTATCGTGCAGATCATCGGTGCTGTCATCGACGTTGAATTTCCGCGCGACAGCGTTCCCAATGTCTATGATGCACTGCTGGTGGACGAGCGGGGCCTTACCCTCGAAGTCCAGCAGCAACTCGGCGACGGCGTGGTGCGAACCATCGCCATGGGTTCGTCCGAGGGCGTCAGCCGGGGCCTCAACGTCAGCAACACGGGCAGCCCCATCGCCGTGCCCGTCGGGCAGGGCACCCTGGGCCGCATCATGGACGTGCTCGGCAATCCCATCGACGAGGCCGGTCCGATCCAGCACGAGTCGCGGATGCCGATTCACCGTGCGGCGCCGACCTACGCAGAACAGTCCTCCGCCGTTGAGCTGCTCGAAACGGGCATCAAGGTAATCGACCTCATCATGCCGATCTCCAAGGGCGGCAAGGTGGGCCTGTTCGGCGGCGCCGGGGTGGGCAAGACCGTGACGCTCATGGAACTGATCCGCAACATCGCCATGGAGCACTCCGGATTTTCCGTGTTCGCCGGCGTCGGCGAGCGCACCCGGGAAGGTAACGATTTCTATCATGAAATGAAGGAATCGAATGTTCTCGACAAAGTGGCGCTGGTGTACGGGCAGATGAACGAGCCGCCGGGCAACCGTCTGCGCGTCGCCCTGACCGGCCTCACCATGGCGGAATATTTCCGCGACGAAGGCCGCGACGTTCTCATGTTCGTCGATAACATCTACCGCTACACGCTTGCCGGCACCGAAGTGTCGGCCTTGCTCGGCCGCATGCCGTCGGCGGTGGGCTATCAACCGACCCTCGCCGCCGAGATGGGCGTATTGCAGGAGCGCATCACCTCGACGCAAACCGGCTCCATTACCTCCTTCCAGGCGGTATATGTGCCTGCGGATGACCTCACCGACCCCTCCCCCGCCACCACCTTCGCGCACCTGGATGCAACCCTGGTGTTGTCACGGCAGATCGCGGAGCTCGGGATTTATCCGGCAGTGGATCCCCTTGACTCCACTTCGCGGTTGCTGGATCCCCTGGTGATCGGCAAGGATCACTACGACGTGGCGCGCGGCGTGCAGTCGGTGTTGCAGCGTTACAAGGAGCTGCGCGACATCATCGCCATCCTCGGCATGGATGAACTGTCGGAGGAAGACAAGCTGGTGGTGGATCGGGCTCGGAAAATCCAGCGCTTCCTGTCGCAGCCTTTCTTCGTGGCTGAAGTCTTCACCGGCAGCCCGGGCAAGTATGTGCCGTTGAAGGACACGGTTGCCAGCTTCAAGGGGATTCTCAACGGCGATTACGACCATCTGCCCGAACAGGCTTTCTACATGGTCGGCTCCATCGAAGAAGCAGTCGAGAAAGCGAAATCCCTTTAATCACCGTGGGCGGGGCGTAAACCAGCGATGGCCATGATGTTTCACTGCGACATAGTGACCGCCGAGAAATCGATGTTTTCGGGTTCGGTCGAAATGCTGGTACTGACCGGCACGCTGGGAGAGTTGGGTATCGCCTATGGCCACACGCCCTTGCTCACCGGCATCAAGCCGGGTCCGGTGCGTGTGATACGCCAGGGCGGCCAGGAAGAAATTTATTTTCTGTCCGGCGGCTTTCTCGAAGTCCAGCCCCATCTGGTGACTATCCTTGCCGACGCCGGTGATCGCGCCAGCGACCTCGATGAGGCCGCCGCGCTGGAGGCCAAGCGTCAGGCCGAGCAGGAGTTGCAAAATCGCGGTTCCGAGATGGAATATTCGGAAGCACTCTCCCGCTTGGGCGAGGCAGCTGCACGTTTGCGCACCATCGAGGAGTTGCGCCGCCGCGCTCGCCACGCGGGCTGATCCCGAGCCGGGACCAGCAGCTTGCAGCCAGCGGATTCCACCAGCGATTTTGTCCCGATCCCTGCCGCCGGCCCCGGTGGCGTCTTTGAGCCCGCTGCTATACTGCGCCCGGTAGCGAACTTCACAGGGTCATCGTGCAGACACAGATCATCGTGCTCGCCGCAGGCAAGGGTACCCGGATGCGCTCCGCCCTGCCCAAGGTCCTCCACCTCCTTGCCGGCAAGCCCCTGCTCGCCCATGTCCTCGATACCGCCCGAAGCCTGCCTGATCAGCGCACCTGGGTTGTTGTCGGGGCGGGCATGGCGGCCGTGCAGCAAGCTTGTGTCGGCTACCCGGTTTCCTGGGTGGAGCAGCGCGAACAGCTGGGCACCGCACACGCGGTGAGCCAGGCCCTGCCCGAACTCGACGATCAGGGGACCGCGCTGATTGTCTACGGTGACGTTCCGCTGCTCGAGCAGGCGACGCTCACAGCCATGGTGGCATCCGCAGCCGAAGGCGCGCTGGCCCTGTTGACGGCGCACCTCGATAACCCCGCCGGCTATGGCCGTATCCTGCGTGATGGCTGCGGCGCCGTGACCGGAATCATCGAAGAAAAAGACGCGACCGTTGCGCAGCGCACCCTCAGCGAAATCAACACCGGGATCATGGCCATGCCGGTGCGCAAGCTGCGCGCCTGGCTGGCCCGGGTCGGCAACGCAAACGCGCAGGGCGAATACTATCTGACGGACATCGTCGCCCTCGCCGCGGCGGAGGGTGCGGTGATACAGACTTTCCATCCCGACGGCCCGGCGGAGATCGAGGGCGTCAACGACCGCGCCCAGCTCGCCGGCCTTGAGCGGCGTTATCAGCTGCGGCTGGCCGAGCGCCTGATGGCCGCCGGGGCGACGCTCGCGGACCCGGCGCGCTTCGATTGCCGCGGCGAGCTGAGTGTCGGGCGCGACGTCTTCATCGACATCAACTGCGTGTTCGAGGGCCGCGTGACGCTGGGCGATAACGTCCGCATCGGGCCCGGCTGCGTAATGCGCGATGCGGAAATCGGTTGCGGCACCCTGATCAAGGCCCACACCGTGATCGAAGGGCCGGTCGTCATCGCCGCTGGCGCCCAGGTCGGCCCCTTCGCCCGGTTGCGGGAGGGAACGCGCATTGGCGAACAGGCGCGGATCGGTAACTTCGTCGAAACCAAGCAGGCAGAGTTCGGTCGCAACAGCAAGGCGAACCACCTCGCCTATGTGGGCGATGCCCGGTTGGGCGAAGACGTGAACGTGGGCGCGGGAACCATTACCTGCAATTACGACGGCGCCGCCAAGCACCGCACCGAGATCGGCGCCGGCGCCTTTATCGGCTCCAACAGCGCGCTGGTCGCGCCGGTTTCCATAGGCCCCGGCGCCACTGTGGGCGCGGGCTCCACCATTACCGCCGACATCCCCGCCGGCCATCTCGGCGTCGGTCGTGGCAAGCAGCGCAACATTCCCGGCTGGCGCCGGCCCCCAAAAAAGGATGACCACTGATGTGCGGCATCGTCGCCGCCACCGCCCAGCGCAATGTGGCGGCCATTCTGCTCGAGGGTCTCAAGCGTCTCGAGTACCGCGGCTACGATTCGGTGGGCATGGCGATTGTCGCCGACGGCGTCCTGTGCTGCCGCAAGCATGCCGGCAAGGTCGCGCTGCTGGCCGAAGATCTGGCGGATATTCCCTTTCCAGGCCACCTCGGCATCGCCCACACCCGCTGGGCGACGCACGGGAAACCGAGCGAAGCAAACGCTCACCCCCACCGCTCGGGCCCGATCGCCCTCGTTCATAACGGCATCATCGAGAACTTCCGCGCCCTGCGCGCGGAGCTGGAATCACTGGGCTATGAATTTCAGTCGGACACCGATACCGAAGCGGTAGCCCACCTGATGCACCACTTGCTGAAGCAGGGTCTGGATCTCGCGGCGGCGCTGGATGCAACAGTCGCGCGGCTGGAAGGCGCCTACGCACTGGCGGTGGTCTCGGCCACCGAGCCCGGCACCCTGGTGGGCGCGCGCAGCGGCAGTCCGCTGGTACTGGGGGTTGGCATAGAGGAACACTTTCTCGCCTCAGATCCCCTGGCGCTGCGTCAGGTAACCGACCGCTTTGTGTATCTGGAGGACGGTGACCGCGTGACCTTGACGGCGGTGGACTACCAGGTGCGCGACCGCGACGGCGCGGTGGTGGCGCGCCCCGTCCACACCTTGTCCGACGTTGTGGATCACGCGGACAAAGGCGGTTTCCGCCACTTCATGCTCAAGGAAATCCACGAGCAGCCGGCCGTACTGGCGGCCACCCTGGAAGGCCGCATCAGCGCGCACCGGGTGCTACCCGAGATATTCGGCGCGACCGCATCCGAACGCTTCGCGGTGGTGGAAAACCTGCATCTGGTGGCCTGCGGGACCAGCTATCACGCGGGACTGGTGGCGCGTTACTGGCTGGAGGAATGGGCCGGCATCCCCTGCCAGGTGGAAGTCGCGAGCGAATACCGCTATCGCAAGGTCGTAGTGCCGAAAAACACCCTGTTTGTCGCCATCTCCCAGTCCGGCGAGACCGCGGATACCCTGGCTGCATTGAAGGCTGCGCGCGAGGCTGGTTATCTCGACAGCCTTGCCATTTGCAACGTGGCCAACAGCTCGCTGGTGCGGGAGACCGGCCTCGCCCTGCTGACCCGCGCGGGTCCGGAGATTGGGGTGGCGTCCACCAAGGCCTTCACCACCCAGTTGGTCGCGCTCCAACTGCTGTGCATCGCCATTGCCCGGGCGCGCGGCAATCTGTCGCTCGAGCGGGAAGCCGAACTGGTCGCCGCGCTGCATGCGCTGCCTGAACTGAGCCGACGGGTATTGGCACTCGATGCCGAAATCGAAGCCACCTTCGAGTGCTTTGCTGACAAGCACCACGCGTTGTTTCTCGGCCGGGGCGTCCAGTATCCCATTGCCCTGGAAGGCGCCCTGAAGCTCAAGGAAATCTCCTATATCCATGCGGAAGCCTACCCGGCCGGGGAGCTCAAACACGGACCCCTGGCGCTGGTTGACGCGGATATGCCGGTGGTTGCGGTTGCGCCCAACAACGAGCTGCTCGAAAAGCTAAAGTCCAACCTGCATGAAGTACAGGCACGCGGCGGCACGCTGTTCGTGTTTGCCGATCGGGATGCCGGGTTTCGCGATCAGCCCGGGGTGACGGTGGTCAGTTTGCCCCACGTCCCCAAGAGCCTCGAACCCATCGTCTACACGCTGCCGTTGCAGTTGCTCGCTTATCACGTCGCGGTATTGAAAGGCACCGATGTGGATCAGCCGCGCAACCTTGCCAAGTCGGTCACGGTGGAATAACTCCGGACCGATCCTGCCTCGGGCCCGGCGCGACCGGGCTAGCCCCGCATCCCGCTGACGGCGCGGTCCCGAATCACTCGGCCTGTACGACAGCCAGGGATTCTTCCGCCGCGATCCACTCGGCTTCCAGTTGCTCCGCGCGCTGGCGCAACTTGTCCTGGCGCTGGAGCAATGCGCTGAGCTGGTCGCGGGCATCGGCGCCATAGAGCGCCGGATCCGCCAGTTCCTGTTCCAGCTTCGCGAGTTCAGCGCCGACTCGATCCAGATCCGCGGCGAGACGGGAGGCCCGCTCCTGCAGCGGACGCAATTCCGCCCGTCGTGCCGCGTCGCGTCGGCGTTGATCGCGCCGGCCCGTTGCATCGGTCGCAGCGCCTTGCTCGGCCGGACCCGCTGCGTTCCGGGCACGGCGTTCGAGCCAGCGGCGGTAGTCCGTGAGGTCGCCATCGAAGACGGTCACCGCGCCGTCGCTCACCAGCCAGTAGGTATCCACCGTGGTGGCGAGCAGATGGCGGTCGTGGGAGACCACCACCAGGGCGCCGGCATAGTCCTGCAAGGCCAGGGTCAGCGCCGCGCGCATTTCCAGATCGAGGTGATTGGTGGGTTCATCGAGCAGCAGCAGATTGGGCGCCTGCCAGACCAGCAGGGCAAGCACCAGGCGCGCCTTTTCGCCACCTGACAGCGGCGCTACCGGACTGCTTGCCCGATCGCCGGCGAAACCGAAACCGCCGAGAAAGTCGCGCCGCCGCTGCTCGGTGGCTACCGGACTGAGTCGGGCGAGGTGTTCGAGGGGGCTGGCGCCGGGATCGAGCTGCTCCAGTTGGTGCTGGGCGAAATAGCCGATGCGAAGATTGGTGCTGGCGTCGAGCGTGCCGGACAGCGGCAGCAATTCGCCCGCGAGTGCGCGCACCAGGGTCGATTTACCAGCCCCATTGGGACCCAGCAGGCCGATACGATCGCCCGGCGAGAGTTGCAGCGTTATGCCGTCGAGAATGGGCGGAGCGCCGTACCCCAGACGCGCGCTGTCCAGGCTTAGGAGCGGGTTGCCGGCGCGTGGCGGCTCCTTGAAGCTGAAGCGGAAGGGATTGTCGACCTGGGCGGGTGCCACCAGCGTCATTCTTTCCAGCGCCTTGATCCGGCTTTGCGCGGCGCGGGCCTTGGTTGCCTGCGCGCGGAAGCGGTCGACGAAGCGTTGCATATGGGCCACGGCGCGCTGTTGCTGTTCGTAGGTCGCCTGCTGTCCTGCCAGACGTGCCGCGCGCTGGCGCTCGAAATCGCTGTAGCCACCGCGGTACTGGTGCAGTTTCCGGTGTTCAATGTGCAGCACCTCATCAACCACGGCGTCGAGAAAATCGCGGTCGTGAGAGATCAGCAACAGGGTGCCGCGATAGGCCTTCAACCAGTCTTCCAGCCACAGCACTGCTTCGAGATCGAGGTGGTTCGTCGGTTCGTCGAGCAGCAACAGGTCCGACGGACACATCAGTGCCCGGGCGAGACCGAGGCGCACGCGCCAGCCGCCGGAAAACGAGGCGGCCGGTCGTTGCTGATCGGAGGCGCGAAAGCCGAGGCCGGACAGCAGCGTCGCCGCACGGGCGTGGGCGGTGTAGCCGTCCACCTGCTGATAGTGGGCGTGGGCGCGGCCGATGGCGGTACCGTCGCCATCGGCATCGGCACGCAGGACCTCGCGCTCGGCGTCCCTAAACCCCGGATCGCCGTCGAGTACCAGGTCGAGGGCCGATCGCTCCAGGTCGCCGAGATCCTGCGCCATATGAGCGATGATCCAGTGTTTCGGGACGGCGGTCTCGCCGGTCTCGGAGGAAAGCTCGCCGCGCAACAGCGCCAGCAGCGAGCTTTTGCCGCTGCCATTGGCGCCGATCAGGCCGACGCGATGGCCCGGGTAGAGCGTCGCCGAAGCTTGCTCCAGCAACGGCTCGACACGCCGGCGCAAGGTAATGCTGGTGAGTTGGATCACGGTTATTGAGTTCCGGGGAGGCGCTAGCGTTGCAGCCTGTTCAGCGCCTGGTGTGGAGAATGGGGTTCACTATCGCGGCCACCCGGCCGGGCGTGCAATTCAGGTACGGGGACTCGTCCAACCAGTGGCGATCCGGGTAGTAAGAAAACAGGAACTGGCCATCTTTGAGGTTTTCCACCACCTTGTTGATGATGTTGGGACGGACCGCGGGACAACCGTAACTACGACCGATGCCGCCCTTGAGCTGGATCCAGATCGGATCGACGAACTCGGCAGCGTGAATCACGATCTTGCGCTTGCGTGCCTGATCGTTGATCCCCGGCTCCAGCCCATCGATGCGCAGCGAATAGCCGAAATTGCCGTAATACGTCTCCGCCGTGCGGAACAGCCCCAGACTCGACTGGCGACTGCCCATGTCATTGGAAAACCGTGTCGCCATCTCATCGCCCGACCCGCGTCCGTGGGCGACGAAATCCTCGATCAGCAGCTTGCGCCGTTCCAGGTCGAAGACCCAGAACCGCTGTTTGGTAGAGGGCAGCGAAAAATCGATCACCGCGAGCCGCTGTGCCGGATGCACCCCGCTGGCAACGGCACAGTTCATGGCCGTGACGGCTTTGGTCAGCACTTGGCGGTTCAGCGCCGGAGCGCTCCGCGCCAGTGCCTGGGTCAGGGATTCGCTGCGCGGGTCCGCCCATGCCGGTGGTAGCAGCGTGAACACCAAGGCGGTCAGAAGCAGGCGCGAAACGGCGGCCATGGGTGAACGTCTCCTTTCGTTGCGCCCGAGAATCGATGGTTGTTGCAAGCGCGCGCCAATTCTGCCTCACAACGCAGCCTCGATGCACGCTGCGATGGGTTAAATCTGGCGACGGGGCGTCTGGTGCCGGAAAGAGGCACCGCATTAAAAGCCTAACTTGATGATTTACAAGGCGGGATTAAGGCTGTGATTTTGAACATCCCCCCAAAAATACCCCCACGTGTCCGGCGTGTTCACACCCAACAACAGGAGCGGCCGCCATTATGCACACCACAGCACAAAACGGGGACAACGAATCCATCAACTGGCGCACGCTTGACCCGGACGAATTCGCTGAACAGCTTACAGATCTTGCGGAATCCAAGGGGCCGGCATTGACGGTCCAGGATATGGATGCCGTCGAACGGGTCTGGGCAATCCAGATGCCCATGCGGCGCTGCGCGCTGGTGTTGATGACCAAGCCTTTTGCATGGCAGCGTGAACAGGTGGAAACAGACCGCGGCGTCGCGCTCGGGGTTGCCGAAGTCCATCGTGCCTTGAGCGAAGGCGTGGGGTTCTATCAAGAGGTCGCCAATTTGATGGCAAAGGCCCAGGCGCTAACAATGCTCGCCTTGTGTGTGCGAGAAGACATGGACGCCCTCGAAGCGGCCGCCGGGGTCCGTCATTCAAGGGTAGGATCAGGGCAGCTTGCAGCCCAGTAAGGCGCGCGCTTCCCGCCGCCAGGAACCCGGCAGGTCGTCTTCGTAGTCCAGATATTTCGCGGCGGTCTGAATCGCCGGCAAGGTCACGGCGCCGACATCGAGAAGCCGTTTGAGCAAATGTAGGCTACCGATCAACGGCAGGTCCATGTCCTTGGCCAGGAACTCCAGGCCACCGTCGTCGGCCACCACCGTGATTCCCGCAATCGCGGCGTGCGCCAGAACTTTGTGGTCGGTCGGTGAGGGTGGGTTGAGGTTTCTGCGCAGAAATTCCGATCGCTGGTCTCTTGTCCAATCACGTAGCCAAAAGTCGGTGTGCTTGACTATCTCGGCATCCGCAGTGGACAGCGCGAGAAGGTTATCGGCGCGATTGAGGGTGAACTCTTCGTCATGGAACCACCCGAACTTGCTGCGCAGCTTAGGCTGCTTTTCGAACTCCGTGGCGGTATCCGGCAGCAGCTTGATCAAGATCTCGCCATATTCGCCAAGCAGCGGATGAAAGCTCTTGGCGAGTCGGAAATAAGCGCTGCTGTCCAGAACAAACGTATTCACACACGCAGTTCGGCGTGCAGCGCCTGAGCATCCGCGAACGGAATGTCGAGTATGTGTTGCACGAAGCCGGCCGGCGCCTCTGTCGCCCGGATGTGGGCGCTCATTGCCTTGAACAGGGGCGTGTCAAACGCTTCTTCGCATTTGGCTATGTACTCGCGCGCAGAGGGCTTTTCGTCGCCAAAAATGATTTCGCGGATAGTCTTTGTGGCCGCGGCGATTTTGTGCCGGGTACCGTGCAGCCCGCGCTGATCCACTTCGATCGCCGGCAGGCCGTGGTGCGCGGCATAGGCGTTGATTTGCTTGAACACCGTGTACACGTTGATGTGCCGTTCAAGCGCCTCCGAAACTATCGCTTCAATTAGCGGCTGCCGACCGGTAATGCCAGAAAGCGTTTTATAAACCACTTTGGCGCACGGTTCCGGGAACAGTAGCGCGGATGCCAACATGTCGGCGAAGTCCTCGCCCGTGTCGGTGCCGCACAGCGTCGACGTGTACGCGTGCGCCAGTTCATGTGCCATCCAGAACATGAAGTCGAAGGCATTGCTGTCCAGGTTCAGATAAACCCAGGTAGAGGAATGTTGCGGCAAGTAAATATGCAGGGCATTGGCGTGGCTTTCCTGCTTGCCCCACAGCACTGGGACAATGACCGATTGCAGGTCTTTGAATCGGCCAATGAGATGGTTAAACCAGATCGGATCGACGTCTTTGAGTCCCAGGCCCTCGCGCAACGAATTTGCTACCAGCTCGACATAGGCGTAGTCCGCTTTCGGATTCTTGAGCTGCTCGGGCTGAACAAAGCTGTCGAAAGGTAGATGCGGAACCAGCGCTTCCAGGGCCTCGCCTTTCGCCATGGCCTGTTCGTAATGGTTATTCCTCGCCTTGCGGTTGGTGCTCATTCGATAAGCAACCACTGGCGCGCTGGGAGCCTGCTCGGTCCCAAGCAACTGATCGAAAGGAAGGTTCAGAGCGAGTGATAAACGCAGCAGCTTGTCCGGACGGGGCAAGTCGCGGCCGTTGAGCCAGTTCGACACCGTCTGTCGGGAGACACCAAGTTGGCCCGCAAGCGCCGAGGCCGAAATGCCAAGGGCCTGCATCCTGCCCTGGACATCAGTAGCGCGTAAGAATTTCATGGGCTGGCAGCATAGTGCCCGAAGGATGTAGCGTCAACTCTCGTCAACTTGTTGCGGCCAGCGAAGGCCAACCAGATGTTTTCGACGGTCGGCTTTTTTGTTTTCTACCCCCGCGGATAATAAACGTAAAATCCGTAAAGCATACGCTATGACAATGGGTTGCGCGCGCCGTTATTTTCTATTGTGTGGGGCCGGTGAGATGGGGCAGCCTCCCGAAGCATCGGTCGGCACGGCCTGAGCGTGTGCGACAGAGCCATAGGCCAACGTGGCGACTAGCGCGCCACGGTACAAACCACGTTGAATCCGCATGATGAACTGCAAAGTGCTCTCCCAAAAAGTGTGTAAGTTGACGCCCCGGGCGTAGTCGGGCCTTGAACCCGCAGTGTCCTTGGGCCCCATAGGAAACGAAATTATTTTCCAATACAAAAAGTAGCGATCGCGCTGTAACGCTTATAAATGGCTGGTTAACACCCTACTTTCAATTTACTTGGACACAAACTTGGACTCACGTCCGCTTTGTCACCGGGGTAAATCATGCCGACCACGCCCGTTTTGGACATGCGCCCACTGGCCCTTGCAGTCAGCCGCTTTACCCCGCGTGCGCCTCGATCATATCCCGCACGCGCGCCGCCTCACCCACCACCGCATCGGCCGCCCACTCACCGAACCCGCCATGCGCGTTCACGGCCTCCACCCACTGGCCCAGCGCCACGCGCTTGGCGCGGTCCTGGTCGGTGTCCTGTCCCTTGATCTCCAGCACCAGCGTCTTGCCTGACTTGTAGCGAATCAGGAAGTCGGGCACGAACTTGCGCTTCGAGCCGCCCCACAGGTACAGGATGTGAAAACCCAGGTGGTCGTTCTTGGCCCACGCTGCCACCTGCGCGTGCCCTTCCAGAATATCGGCGGTGTACTTCTCCCAGCCGCTGTCCACCACGATGTGGCTCACCTGCGAATGCTGGGTCGGCTCGCAGATACGGGTCGTGTACCAGGTGCGCATGTCGCGCGTGCTGCCGATTGGGCGGTCGGAGTCGAACACCGGCTCCAGCTTCAGCGTGTTCTGCTGCTCGATCAGCGCCTCCAGGTGATCCACGATGGGGTCGATGTGCAACGCGAACAGGATGCGCTTGCGCAGCGGGTCTTGGTGGAACAGCGAAGGAATGTCGATGTGCTTCGAGTCCAGGAACTGCTCCACCAGCCGCACCAGTTGAAACAGCAGGTACTCGCGCTGGCCGGTGAAGCGGCCCTCCATGCGCTCGAAGGCCCGTTGCGCGGCCTTGAACACCACGCGCTGCAAGCGGAATTCTTCCGGCAGTAGCTCCAGGTCGATCACCGACACCTGGCTCCAGTCGGCCGCGCCACCCAGCGCGGGCGCTATCTCGGCCCGGATCGCCACCTGCGCCGGGTCGATCTTCAGCGACTTCACCTGCGACCATTCCACCACCAGTTCGGGGCTCACCACCGCGTCGATGCGCAGGATGTTGGGCCAGCGAATCTCGAACTCGTTGCGCTCGATCAGCGCCTCGATGGCTGTGCTGTTCTTCGGCGGTGGCGGTGGCGTGCCACCGTCCCCAGGCGGCAGCGCAATTGACAGCGGCACGCCGAACACATTGACGTACTCGGGCAAAAACAGCCGCCCCTCGGCGTCCTTGTCGTAGGACACCCGCCGCAGCCCGCGGCCGATCACCTGCTCGCACAGCAACTGGCTGGTGAACGCGCGCAGGCCCATGATGTGGGTCACGTTCTTGGCGTCCCAGCCCTCCGACAGCATGGCTACCGAAATCACCGTCTGGAGGTCTTGCCCGGCCTGGCCGCGCTTGCCCACCGTGTCCACCAGCTCGCGCAGCAGCTCTTCCTTCTTCAGTCCGGCCAGCCGTTCCTTGCGCGAGTCGGGAATGCGCGCGGCTGCCAGGATGTCCTTCAGTCGCTGCTCGTAGTCCTTGTCCGCCGTGGCCGTTTCGCCCTGCTCGGCCTTTTCCAGCACGCGCGAATCCACCCGCAGCGTGCGGTCGGGTGCCTGCAATTCCGGCCACTGCACATGCCCCTTGTTGAAGTAGTGCTCGATGCGCGCCGCCGTCTCAGTGCGGTTGCACACCGTCAGCATCACCGGCGGGCTTGGGTGGCCAGCGTCTTTCCATTGCTGGGCTGTCTCGCGCCAGTCCGCCCCCAGCAGCGTGTACGCCTGCTGCACCAGTTGCGGCAGCGCCTCGTGCGGCTGCGCGCCACGCCGGTTCAAGTCGGGGCCGACCGATTCGTCACGGTACAGGTGGTACAGCTTGGGCCGCAGCGTCGCAGCGTCGGGTAGCGCGTCGGCGCGCACCACCACGCGCGGCGTCTTCACCAGCCCGGCCTCGATGGCGTCGTTCAGCCCGAAGTCGCTGATGACCCAGCCGAACAGCCCCGCTTCGGTATTGGTGCGGCCGGTGGGCGCGAAGGGCGTGGCCGAAAGATCGAAACAGCGTTGCACGCGCCGCGTCTTGTGGATACGGTCCAGCCCTTCCACCCAGCGCGTCGCCTCGTTCAGGTCAATGCCGAGTTCTTCCGCATCCTTCCTGCTGACCTTGATGTCGGCCGGCGCGCGCCACGCATGGTGCGCCTCGTCGTTGATGACAATCAGGTCACGGAAGCCGGCCAGCTTGCCCAGTACCCGGCGGGTGTAGGCCTCGTCGCCCTCGGCGCCCTTTTTGACGACGGAGCGGTCCGCCGCTTTCAACGGCATCAGCGTATGCCAGTTCTCGACCAGGATTTCCATCTGGTTGAGCTTGTGCCGCAGCGTCTCCGATGGGCACAGGTCGAAAACGTCGTAGTAATTGCCGGGGTCGCCCGGCAGCAGCACCCGCAACCTGTCCTTCACCGTCAGGCCTGGGGCCACCACCAGCACCGCGCGCGAGAAGTCGCGGTTGCGCTTGGGGTGCGTCAGCGCGTTCAGCACCTGCCAGGTGATCAGCATAGCCATCACCGTGGTCTTGCCGGTGCCGGTGGCCATCTTGTTGCACAGCCGCTCGAACGGCCCGCCGTCACCCGGAACGTGCACGCCCTGCCGGAACTCGGCCGCCGCCTCCACGCGCCAGATCAGCGTCTCGGCTGCCTCAAGCTGGCAGAAGTAGAAGCGGTAGTCGCGTTTCGAAACCCTGTCCGCATCCCACCAATGCAGCAGCAGTTCGCGCGTCAGTTCGGTCACGCCGGGCCAGCCTGCGGCGCGCCACTGCCGCACCCGCTGGCGAATGTCGTCCACCATCGGCAGCGGTACGAAGCGGCGCGTGTTCTCCCGCGTGTCGATGATCTCGTAGCCCGCCGGCCGGCGCCTGGGCTCCACCCGCAGCGTGCGGTCGGAGTTTTCCTGCCAGTGCTGCGCCGGTTCTTCGAAGGCCGAATTGATGATCAGCGATTGGGGGCTCGTCATCGCGGCCACCTCAGTCCCCCAGCACGATGATCTTCAGCGACTCGATACCCCGGTCGTCCACGATCTTGACCGCCGCCCGCCGGTGCAAGCCGGCCTCGAACGGCAACGACACCGTGCCGCGGAAGGCGCCCAGCTTGTCCTCGTCCAGTTCGGCGCGAATGTCCTTTTTCAGCTTCTCCCAGCCCTCGCCCTTGCCGGCCATCGGGAAGAACACCTGGTGCGGAAACAGGCTGCGGCCGTCGTAGTCGGTGTCCAGCGACCACATTGCGATCTTGGCCTTGCCACCCGATACCAGTTCGCCCTTGGTGGTGTCGAAGTAATCGAAGCCGTTCACCTCCACCTGCCACTGGCCGCCGGCCGCGGGCTTCAGCAGCACATCGGGCTGGCCCATCAGCCAGAAGCTCTGATTGCTGGCGCGCGCCTTCTTCAGGTCTTCGGTCAGCAGATCGGGGTTCATTTGCGCCTTGAGCGCGGTGATGCCCTTGAAGGCGTCGATGTCCTTGGCCGCCTCGGGGTCGAAGGTGAAAGCGCAGAACACGATCATCTTGGGCAGCGGGAACAGTTCGCCCGCCTCGCGAATGGCGTGCTCCACCTGCCGCTGCTCCAGCGCGCCATGCTCAGGGCCGAAGCTCAGCACCACGCGCTCGCCGCTGTCCAGATGCCCGCTGCAATGCAGGCAGGTGGTGCCGGCCAGGGTTTCCAGCGCGGTGAAGCGCAGCATCTGGCCGGCCTTGCCGCGGATGCCGGTCTTGCTCAGCTCGTCGCGCCACTGCGCATGCCGGCTGGTGGCACCGCTACGCGCCACGGCGGCATCGGCGGTGAACTCGGCGCCGGTCTGCGGCGTGGCGGTGGCGTCCAGGTTCAGCACGGTGGGGAAGGGCACCGCCTCGACGCTGAACGGGCCGGTGATGCGCAGCTTGTTCTTCGCCTTCTCGGGCTGGTCGTACAGCGTCTCGCTGTCGGCGTGCGCGGCAATGGATGCGTCCATCGCGGCCTGCAGGCGCTGGCGCGCGGTGTGGAAGGCTTCGAACGGTTCGCGCAGCGACTCGGCCCAGCCAGCGGGCAGCGTGGCGTCGTCGCTGGGAAACGGCACTTCCCATTCGTGCAGGTCCGCGCCCTGGGCGCCTAGCGTCAAAGTCTCGCCCTTGCGCACGCCGTCGGCCACCGTGAACGGCACGCTCGGCCGGTGCATGCGCAGGCTCGCGTTCAGCGCCGCCAGCGCCGACTCGACGGCGGGATGCAGGCGTTCGTGGATCGAGTCGATCTCGGGGTTGTTGGCAATCGACTTCAGCGTGATGTGCGGCACCGTCTTGTAGATGAAGCCGCCCTTCAGGCCCTCGTGCGGATAGCGCAATTCGTAGTAGTCGAAGCTGGCGGTCATCAGGCGCTGCTTGGCCAGCGTGATGGCGACGCGCGAGGTGTCACAGGTGATCCAGCGGCGGCCCCACTTCTCGGCGACGAAGGCGGTGGTGCCGCTGCCGCAGGTGGGGTCGAGCACCAAGTCGCCAGGGTCGGTGGTCAGCATCATGCATCGCTCAATGACCTTCTGGCCTGTTTGAACAACATAGATCCTGTCTTCGCTGTAGCCGGACCGCATCGTGTCTTCCCAAAGGTTGTTGTAGCGAACGACCGGAAAGTCCTTGGCGAAGCGTTGATAGCACAGCGTCCTTCCGACTCCCAGCAGTCGGCCAGCTAGCCGCAGGCGATTCATCCCGACTCGATTCGTCTTCCAGAACCACTTTCCCGGCAGGTCAAACACATTGCCATTCAAGTCCACAGGGAATCGCGTCGTATCGCCGCCGCTTTCAGAGAACAGCCCATCGGCCTTGAACCTCTGCTCAAGTGATACTGACGCCAATTGCGCCTTAGAGAGTCTTGACCCAGGTTCTCCCGGCCTTGGGACGTACCAGGTGTATTGCTCCGCCAACGTGCTGTCCGCTCGCTCCTCGAAAAGTGGATTGAGTTTCAGATGTTCAATGCTCTTCGCGTACCAGAGCAGAACGTCGTATACGGCGTCTATGGTCGCTCCGGCCTTGCCGCTTGTCTTGCGAAAAGCAATCTGACTTACGAAGTTCGATGCGCCGAACGTGTCATCGATGACCTCTCGAACGTGATGCACGTTCTCGGTCGATATCTGCACAAACACGCTGCCTGTATCCGCCAGTAGCTCACGCGCCAGCAGCAGGCGATCCCGCAAGTAAGTCAGGTACGAATGGATGCCCAGTTCCCAGGTGTCCCGGAACGCCTTGATCATCTCGGGCTCTTGGGTCAGGTCCGCATCGGCGCGGTCCTTCACATCGCGCTTGTTGGTGAAGGGCTGGAAGTTGCTGCCGTACTTGATGCCGTAGGGCGGGTCGATGTAGATCATCTGCACCTGCCCGGCCATGCTCTCCTTCTGCAGCAGGCTGTTCATCACCAGCAGGCTGTCGCCCGCGATCAGGCGGTTGCTCCAGCCCTTGTCGTGGCGGTAGAAGTCCACCGCATCGCGCAGCGGGAGGCTCTCGAACGGTGCCTCGAACAGACCGGGCTGGATGCCGCCCGCGCGCTTCTTGCCGTCCTTGCCGGCCTTGGCATCGCGCGCCCGGCTCACCGCCGACAGGATGCTCATCGGGTCGATGCGCTCGTGCACATGCAGGCTGACGGTATCGACCTCGAAGCTGGTGCGCTCGGCCTTGCCGGTCCATTGCAGGTACGGGCTGCCCAGGCGCCGCAATTCTTCCAGCGCGGCGCGCATCGCTGCCGGGTCGTCGCCGGCCAGCGCGTCCTCGATCAGCTTCTCGGCTTTGGCTCGGGCACTGTCGAAGTTCAGCACCGGGTCCAGGTGCGGGTCGTAGGCCCACACGGTCTTTGGCTGTTCGGGGTCGCTGGTTTCGCTCACCAGCCCGACCTCGGGGTTGTTCACCCGCCGGTCGGGGTGGCGGTAGCTCAACACCTGCGGATCGCCCGAAGCAGCCGCCGCAGTTCGCCGCGCTGCGGGCGCGTGTGGTGGTGGCGATGCGATGAAAGGAAGCTCAGCGAGGGCCACCGTGCCTTCCAGCGCGAAGGCCGGTCGATCGTCGGCGAGGCCCGATCCGGGTTCGTTGGCGGATAGCACCCGTGCGGTGGAACCGCCCCGACCTCTACCTTTTTTGGCTTGTCCGGTGGCCACCAGTCGCTCGCGAGCGTCGTGGAAATCGTCTTCGGTGCAGCTCAGGCCCGCCGCAGCGGCCCGCGCCGTGAACTTGTCGAACAGCGTGACGGTGCCGATGTTCGAGCCGTCTTCAGGCAATAGGGCCAGCAATTGCGCTGCAAGCGTTTGCATCCGCCCATCGGTCATCGGCCGCCTCCCTGAGTTTCTGTTTGGTGGCGTGCAATCTAACATCACCGACGGCCAATCCGCATGCGCTTGGCGTTGGAGTTCCT
Source organism: uncultured Gammaproteobacteria bacterium (assembly GCA_963708735.1). Classification (GTDB taxonomy): domain Bacteria; phylum Pseudomonadota; class Gammaproteobacteria; order Pseudomonadales; family Porticoccaceae; genus JAGPUQ01. Next base: position 2,679 of record CAVPTW010000035.1, on the reverse strand, counting down.
GTTGCGGGTCGGGCTAGCCTGGGCGCAACCCGGACCCCATGCCGGCGTCCAGCATGGCCCGCACCACTGGCGACACTCTTGGGTGGGGAGGCCGCCAGTGCCGTGATGATCTCGCCCTGCCGCCGCGGCGCTACGCTGCCGTAGCTGTAGAAGGTGGTGAGCACGCCTGCTCGTAGCGAAAGGCCTTGAAGTCGCGGTAGCGAGTGTGGGGCTCGAAGCGTGCGCTGGCCTTCGCCATGATTTTTGTATTCCTTGGACCCCATAGGAAACGAAATTATTTTCCTATGTAGAAAATAAAGATCAGTGCGAAACAGGTTTGTCGGGCGGCCGGCTCATCGCTGCTCCGGCAACTCTTTCAAGGAAACGTTCAGTTTCGGATGCTGGGACGGTATTAGCATCGGTTACTTCCAGCGCTCTCCGCTCGACAAACGCCTTCACGTAAACGTGTTTGCCGAGCATTTCGAGTCGCTTGGCGCGATCCGAGAAGCGGATCCTGGCCACATTGACCACCCCCCCGTCATTGTCCTGTCGCGACTCAATATCCAGCCCCACAACCAATCCTTGGCGCCAGATGGGCGGCCATTCCTGTACCGGCTTGAGATGCTGTTGCTCATCGAACAGGTCGGCCATGTCCGCGTTTACCTCATCCAGCAGGCGTTTCAGCATCCACGTGGCATCGACCTTGAACCGTTCTTTGGCAATGGCGGCGATTTCGGTGCGCAACGCTTCGACCCGCGCCTTGACGGGTGGCGTGGCCATGAGCCTACGGGCTTGGCGGTTCACTGAGCCCGGCTTCCAGGTTGGCTTCTTCCCATACGCATGTTCATACGCCGCGCGCAAGCCGCCATGAGTGGCAACGTGCACAGCAAACCTTTCCTGCTGCTGGGTCAGCCCGCTCGTGTCTCGAATCCGCCTAGCCACCGAACCCCCTGACATTCATCGTGTAGTCCGAACCATTCACAAATAGCTCGCCAGCCGGATAATCCGGGCCGTACGCAACCGACTTGGCATTGTAACTGCCAACCGCAAACCCCAGCGAATCCACTGACCCCATGGCCGGTAGCGCACAACTCACTGGGCCGGCATCAATGATGGCTTGGCCGCGCTGCCCGGTAGCCGCGTGTCTGGGTAGGGGTGTAAGAGGGGTCATGTGGCCTGATTCACAGGCGGTTTTTCCCGCAATCTGGGGCTTAGATCGGAGGGTTTTCCTGAATTCCTTTTGCGCGAAGGCGCTGTGCTCTTTCGCGCGTCGCCTTCGCTGCTCGATTTCGGCGCTCGTCAGCATTACGGAAACCGTTGTGACATCGGACTCGGGCGCCGTTGTTGGCATGTGGATGGATGAGTGCGGTCGAGGAGCCGTCGGCGTGGATATACTGATGCTATTGACGCCACCGGCCCGCGTGAACCAGGTTCTTCGCTATGCGGCATTTGAACTACCGGGATCCCGCCCATCACCAGGGCTCGGCACCGAATCTGGCCAACAATGACAAGGAGGCTTTATGAGGAAGCAAGTTGTCTTCGGCATATTCGTTGCCGTTCTGGGGCTCTCGCCCATGGTCGCCCGCGCGGCAACCGTCCCCGAGCTGATCGAGGCCTGTCAGCGGGGGAGCGAGAACGCCTGCCGGCGGCTGGAAAAGCTCCAGAGCCGGAGCCAGAACCAGAATCGCGGCGTCAGCAACGACCAAATGAGCACGCTGGCCGTGCAGTGTCAGCGCGGGTATAAGTCATCGTGCGAGGCGATGGGTCGCGCCCGGAAAGAGCGCTACGATGCCCACCATACTCCGCGCTGCAACACCCAGGGCACGACGGTCGGCGGCATCTACAACGGTACCACCGTCTGCAGGTAAGCCGCCGCGTCTGACTTCTCGGGAGACCTGGGTGATGGCGGCGCGGTCAGTGTCGACGTTTGCTCGGGATTATTTTGAATCGCGGGTTTGTGGGTCAAGGTTGGTCGTTGCATTTTTTATGGCGTTGCCGATCCTGTATTTATACACCAAGAACCCAATAACGACTGGAATCATGGAGAAAACAAAAAACACTGCCTTTATCGAAAATGCACCGAAAAGGTCGTCTTGCGCAATCCCGGTTATCGGCGATGACGATATCGCATCAAGCATCAACCCTGTACCCAAAGCGAGGAACCATTTCGGCCGTTTATGAAGTTCTTCCGGCTTCTTGAAGGGGTTTTTCTGCTTAGTCATCATGTAAAACACAAGCCATCCAATGGCGAGCGAGCCAAAATTCTGATTCCACTGTGTGCCGCGGCATATTGATCATTTGATAACGGAACGCGCGAATCGCCCCTGAAGGCGGCCTTGGGTTCGGCATTCGGCGCTGGTCTTGGCAGGGCGGCCTCGTCACGCCCGTCCGTCTCACCAAGCCGGAGGCGTGTGATTCGCACCACCTCGGCCTGACGTTCGGAGAAGGGCCTGCCAGCGTACTCGGGCTTCAGAGCGAGTTTGGCATCAACCGCCTGGGCAACAGCCCAGGCCAGAGGATCTTGATTCCACCGGCGCAGATCGGGATCGGACTGGATGATTTCGCCAATTGAAGGGGCGGGGGAGACGCCCTGCCTGACGTCAGACGATGCCGCCTGCGCGACTACCGGCGAGAGACCCAAAACTGCACAGAACACACCTAAAGCAATCCACTTTCGCATACAGGCTCCCTGATGAATCT
>CAVPTW010000034.1:0-7069 GCA_963708735.1 uncultured Gammaproteobacteria bacterium | reverse complement strand
GATTCGGGAAACGCCATGAGCAGCACTCTTCTCCTGCAATCGAAACCAGGCATCACAATCAGCACCATACGATGTAACATCCAGCATCATTTTTGACGAGGCACCGCCCATGCGCACCACCATCAACCTGGACGAAGCCCTGCTCGACGAGGCCCAGCGCATCACCGGTCTCACTGAGCGCACCGCGCTGATCCGCGAGGGCCTCAAAGCCCTGATCGAGCGCGAAAGCGCCCGCCGGCTGGCGCGCCTGGGCGGCAGCGAGCCGCAGGTCAAGCCGGTTCCGCGACGCCGTTCCCAACCGGCCTGATCCCGCGCGCATGGTTCTGGTGGACACCTCGGTCTGGATCGACCACCTGCGCAAGGGCGACGCGGCGCTCACCGCGGCGCTGGAAGGCGGTCGGGTGCTGATGCACCCCTTCGTGCTGGGCGAACTGGCCTGCGGCAACCTCAACGACCGCGCCGGCCTGCTCGCCCTGCTGCGCGACCTGCCGAAGGCGCCGGTGGCCACCGACGCCGAAGCGCTCGGCTTCATCGACCGCCACGCGCTGATGGGCCGCGGCATCGGGTACCTGGATGTACACCTGCTGGCATCAGCGGCGCTGGCGAACCCGGCGCGGCTATGGACGCGCGACCGGCGCCTGGCGAAAGTTGCCGATCATCTGAACCTCGCATTTCACCCTCAGGCGCACTGAACATGGCCAAAAAACCCAAAGCGCCCGTGCGCATCGAGACGCTGACCCACGCCGACGCCACCCGCAAGAACATCCCCACCGCCGAATACCAGTCGGTGATGGATGAGGCGCAGAAACACCCGCTGCGCGTCGCCTACGAACGCCGCAACAGGGATTTGGACCCGCAGCTCGTGTGGCGGGGAAAAGACATCCAGGACTGGTCGGACCCCGGCTCGGAGGCCGGGGCAAGCCTGATCGTCCACGCCCCGCCGGTCTACATCCAGGAAAAGATTCATCCCAAGGTGCTGATCGACGACCTGCGGCGCCAGACCGAACAGGCCGCGGCCGGCCACGCGGCCCGGCAGGCCGGCGCGATGGTGGACATGTTCGCCGACTTCAACGGCCTGCCCGACAGCGCCGACAAGACCGACTTCTACCAGCACGATGCCCACTGGTCGAACCGCATGATCCTGGGCGACAGCCTGCAAGTGATGGCCAGCCTCGCCGAGCGCGAGGGCCTGCGCGGCCAGGTGCAGTGCATCTATTTCGATCCGCCCTACGGCATCAAATTCAACAGCAACTTCCAGTGGTCCACCACCAGCCGCGACGTGAAGGACGGCAACACCGACCACATCACCCGCGAGCCGGAGCAGGTCAAGGCCTTTCGCGACACCTGGCGCGACGGCATCCATTCCTACCTGACCTACCTGCGCGACCGGCTGACCGTGGCGCGGGACTTGTTGACGGACTCGGGCTCGATCTTTGTGCAGATCGGCGATGAAAACGTGCACCGGGTGCGGGCGGTGATGGATGAGGTGTTTGGGGAGGACAACTTCGTATCGCAGATTTCAATTCAGAAGACTGGTGGTTTCTCGCAATCCAAGATTGGGAACATTTTGGATCATGTTCTTTGGTATGCGCGCTCGTCGCAGTCATTGAAATACCGCCCGTTGAATGAATTGATACATGAACCACCTGCGGATGACCCGAACTACGTTCTCGTCGAGTTTCCCGATGGGAGTTTTCGCAGAATGTTTCCAGAGGAAAGGGTACGGAAAGCTTCGTTGCCTAGCGGTGCGCGGGTTTTCCGTTACGGCCCATTGCAGTCCGATGGAGCCAGCAAGACTGACCAACGAGTGACATTCGAGGGCGAAATATTTTTACCGAGCATGAACGCTCATTGGAAAAGCAGCGCTGAAGGAATGCACCGTGTCGGTCGTTCCGGAAAACTGATTAAGGTCGGCAAGACGATTTATCACCGGCTCTATTGGGATTCTTTCTCGGCCAAAACTTTGGACAACGTTTGGCTGGACACACAATCTGGCGGGTTCAATGACCCGAAAGTTTATGTCGTTCAGACCACAACGAAGGTTGTGCAACGGTGCTTGCTGATGGCGTCAGACCCCGGCGATCTCGTCCTCGATCCCACCTGCGGCTCCGGCACCACCGCCTATGTCGCCGAACAATGGGGCCGCCGCTGGATCACGCTGGACACCTCGCGCGTGGCGCTGGCGCTCGCCCGCGCCCGCATCATGGGCGCGCGCTATCCCTGGTATCTGCTGGCCGACAGCCCGGAAGGCCAACAGAAGGAAGCGGAAATCACCCGCACCGCGCCCTCCACCCGGCCCACGCGCGGCAGCGTGCGCCACGGCTTCGTCTACGAGCGCGTGCCGCACATCACGCTCAAATCCATCGCCAACAACGCCGAGATCGACGTGATCTGGGAGAAGTACCAGCAAGTGCTGGAGCCGCTGCGCGCGCAGCTCAACGCCGCACTGGGGCGCACCGATCGTCATTCCCGCGAAAGCGGGAATCCAGAGACGACGGCGCAAAAGCTGGATTCCCGCCTGCGCGGGAATGACGGATTGTTGGCATGGGAAGAATGGCAAATCCCCCGCGAGGCCGACGCCAACTGGCCGGACGTCGCCAAAACACTCCACGCCGACTGGTGGCAAGCCCGCATCGCCCGCCAGCAGGAAATCGACAAATCCATCGCCGCCAAGGCCGATTCCGAATACCTCTACGACAGGCCCTATGCCGACAACAAGCGCGTGCGCGTCGCCGGCCCGTTCACGGTGGAGAGCCTGTCGCCGCACCGCGTGCTGGGCGTGGACGAGAACGACGAGCTGATCGACCCGGCCGAACACATCGGCGAGTCGGGCGCCGACTACGGCGGTCAGCCGCGCGATTTCGTGTCCATCATTCTGGAGAACCTGCGCACCGCCGGCGTGCAGCAGGCGCACAAGGACGACCGCATCAGCTTCACCAGCCTGGTGCCCTGGCCGGGCGATCTGGTCTGCGCCGAGGGACGCTACGTGGAAGGTGGCGGCGCGGACGGCGGCCAGACCGAGAAACGCGCCGCCATCTTCATCGGCCCCGAGTTCGGCACCGTCTCCCGCCCCGACCTGGTCGAGGCCGCCCGCGAGGCCGGCGACGCCGGCTTCGACGTGCTGATCGCCTGCGCCTTCAACTACGACGCCCACGCCAGCGAATTCGCCAAGCTCGGCCGCATCCCCATCCTCAAGGCGCGCATGAACGCCGACCTGCACATGGCCGAAGACCTCAAGAACACCGGCAAGGGCAACCTGTTCGTCATCTTCGGCGAGCCGGACGTGGAAGTGGTGAGTGGTCAGTGGTTAGTGACTCGTGGTGGGAGGATGGTCGCCAGTTATGACTACGTTGAAGAGCTATCGGGACTTGGAGGTCTGGACGAAATCAATCGCCTGGGCGGAACGGATTTACCGCGTCTCAAGCGGCTTTCCGCCGGACGAGAGGTTTGGGCTGACCAGTCAGATCCGGAGGGCGGCGGTGTCGGTGCCGGCGAACATCGCGGAGGGCGCGGCACGGACGGGGACGGGAGAGTTTCTTCAGTTCCTGAGCGTGGCGAGCGGGTCACTGGCCGAAGTGGAGACCTTTCTGATTCTGGCGGGGCGTTTGGGATATCTGGCGGAAGCGGACCGGCAGGCGCTGGAAACGGAGTCGGACGAAATCAGCCGCATGCTCGGCGGACTCAAACGGTCGCTGCAATCGAGGCGCTGAGTGCCGCCGATTTTCCGCTCTCGCTAACCACTAGCCACTATGCACAAGTCACCGTCCACGGCGTGGACGTGTTCGACCCCAGCACCGGCGAAGTCCGCAGCGACTCTGCCTCCGGCATCGCCTGCTGGTTCATCGACACCGACTACAACGAGGAGGCCTTCTTCGTCCGCCACGCCTACTTCCTCGGCGCCAACGACCCCTACAAGGCGCTCAAGACCACCTTGAAAGCCGAGATCGACGAAGATGCCTGGGCCACGCTCAACAGCGATACCTCGCGGCCGTTCGACAAGCCGAAGTCGGGGCGGATTGCCGTGAAGGTGATCAATCACCTGGGGGATGAGGTCATGAAAGTGTTTCGGGCGTAGTTGAGAATAGTAACGATGAGGTCGATAACATGGCTCTGATCGAAGGCTTTCGCGTACAGAACTACCGCGCGTTGCGTGACGTAACGCTTGGTCGGCTATCTACCCAGCAACAGCGCGAGCCACTGACTCCATTCACTGTCGTCATCGGAAAAAACGGCTCCGGTAAGAGCACTCTGTTTGACGCCTTTGGATTTGTCTCCGATTGTCTTTCGTTAGATGTGGAGGTCGCCTGCGACATGAAGCAGCGCGGTGGCTTCGAGCGGATGCGTTCGCTAGGAACAACCGACCCGATCCGGTTCGAAATCTACTATCGAGAGGCTACGGGCGAACGTCCGATCACCTACGAACTGGCCATTAATCTGGACCGCAGTGGGCGTCCATTCGTCGAATCGGAAGTCCTCAAGCAGCGCCGCAAAGGCCAGAAGCATGGCCGGCCATTTCCCTTCCTCCGTTTGGATCACGGCAAGGGGAAGGTGTGGGTGGGTGAGGACGCGGTGGAAACCACTGGATCTGAAGAAGATCGTTCACAGGAAGACGTTGAACTGACTGATCTCCGGCAACTGGGAATCGCTACACTTGGAACACTCAAAGAGCACCCTCGAATCAAACGGTTTCGGGATTTTCTCAAGGGTTGGTACCTGTCCTACTTTCATCCCGATGCCGCGCGTTCTATCCCTGCCGCCGGAGCGCAGCGGCATCTCAATATCCATGGCGACAACATCGGCAATGTCGTGCAGTACATGGAGCGTGAGCACAAGGCCCGCTTCCAATCGATCCTGGATCGTATTGCCACCAAGATTCCTGGCATCCAGAGCATTCGCACCACGGTCACCGAGGACAAACGTGTGCTGTTGCAGTTCAACGAAGGCGCGTTTGCCGATCCTTTCTACGCCGGACAGATGTCCGACGGCACGCTGAAAATCTTTGCTTACCTCTTGCTAATGGAGGACCCTGAGCCACCCCCGTTCATCTGTATCGAGGAACCAGAGAACGGCCTCTACCATCGCTTGCTCGATTCTCTCGCGCACGAACTGCGCATCCACGCCACCGGCAAAAAAAACGCGCCGCAGATATTCGTGACTACTCATCAACCCTACTTCGTTGATGCCCTTGCCCCAAAAGAAGTGTGGATTCTCGAAAAGGGTAGCGACGGCTTTTCGATTGTCCGCCGCGTGTCCGATCTGGACCTGGTCCAGAATCTCGTTGCCGAAGGTTTGCCGCTGGGAAGCCTGTGGTACAGCGACTACCTGGACGCGAGGTAGAGGCATGCACATCGAAATCCTGGTTGAAGACAGTTCTGGCGCCAAGCTTCTCGAAATACTGATCCCTCGGGTAATCGGCAGACAAAGCGAACCGCACACCTGGCGGATACATCCTTACAAGGGGATTGGCCGTCTACCTCACGACCTATCCCCACAGGCCGATCCGGCAAAGCGCGCGTTGCTGAATCAGTTGCCACGTTTGCTGGCTGGATATGGAAAGACCCCTCATATTGATGCTGTAGTCGTCGTTCTGGACAGCGACAAACGCGACTGTGGGGGTTTCCTCACGGAACTCAAGGCATTGCTTGTGCAATGTGATCCCGCGCCAAATGCGCTATTCCGATTGGCAATTGAGGAAATGGAAGCTTGGTATCTTGGAGATCGACAGGCATTGTTGGCGGCTTATCCCAAGGCCAAAAAAGGAGCATTGAATCTTTATCAGCAAGACAGTATCTGCGGAACTTGGGAACTGCTTGCCGATGTCGTGTATCCAGGCGGCTCCGCTGCAATTCGCAAAGCGGGGTGGCCACTACCTGGGCAACTTAAACATGTATGGGCCGAGAAGATTGGCCCGTTGCTGGACGTTGAGAACAATCAGTCGCCCAGCTTTTGTAAGTTGCGCGACGGGTTGCGGCGCCTGGCTATGTAATCGGTATGAAATTCCGTACCGTCATCATCTTCACCGACAGCCTGGCCCGGCTGACCGGCGATGAGCAGAAGGCGGTCAAGACCACGGCCTTCGATCTGCAACCGAGTCCCGCCAGTCCAAGGCTGGGCGCGCGCAGCCGCGATCGGGCCGTGCTCGGCGCTTTACCCTGTACGTTCCGGCTCGTACCATAACGCCATACCATCGCTTGGGAGTCACCATGGCCCAAATGTCCGTCCGTTCCACCTACGCGCTGGATGAGCAGACGGCGCAGCGCATCCGACACCTGGCGCGGGTTTGGGGCGTGTCACAGGCCGAAGTGATCCGCCGTTCTGTGGAGCACGCCGCTGCCGAGCAGCGTGAGGCCGTGCCGTCGCCGGCTGAGGTCATCGCCCACTATCAGCGTCAGCCATTGCCGCGCACCGAGGCGCAAACACGCCGGCTGATCGCCTCGCTGCGCGCCGCGCGACATGCCGATGATGCGCACCGCGCCGGAAAATCCTGAGCGTGCTCCATTTCGACACCAACGCCCTGATCGCGCTGCCGCACTGGGCGCGGGAGGGACATCCGGCTGTTGCGCGCGTCCTGGCGGGGGAGGCGGTCGCCGTCAGTGCGCTGGTCTGGTACGAGTTTCTTGCTGGCCCGCTGGCTGAAACGGAAGCCGGCCTGGCGCGCGCATTCCTCGAAGGACGCATCCTGCCGGTCGGTGAGGACGCCGCCGAGCTGGCGGCCGAGCTGTTCAATGCCGCCGGCCGCAAACGCACGCTGAAGACCGATGCGCTCATCGCGGCGATGGCAATCCGGGCCAAGGCCGAATTCGTCACCCTGAACGGTGCGGATTTCGAGCCCTTCGTCAGCCAGGGTCTGCGCCTGTTCCCGTTGCCGGCCTGAGCACGCATGGACTTCCGCAGCGCCGACACCTTCACCGCCAGCCTGGCCCGGCTGACCGGCGATGAGCAAAAAGCCGCCAAGACCACGGCCTTCGACCTGCAATTGAACCCGGCCAGTCCGGGCATGAGCCTGCACAAGCTGGACCGGGCCAAGGACAAACACTTCTGGTCGGTGCGGGTCAGCGACGATATCCGT
>CAVPTW010000033.1:0-93559 GCA_963708735.1 uncultured Gammaproteobacteria bacterium | reverse complement strand
ACCGGGTAGAGCAGGTCGTGGGACTTGCCGGTGCCGGCTACGGTGCATTCGATGACGTCGGGAGCAAACGCTCGTGTTCGCGCAGAACCGTCTGTAGACTGCATGGGAGACCCAATCCACTGCGCCCGCCACCTTGAACACGATTCCCTCTCCGACCTACGATCTCACGGCGCGCGTGGGCTGCGCGCTCAACTACGAGGTCACGGGCACGGCCTCGCTCCTCCTGAATCTGCAGCCGCTCCCGGAGCGCAATCACGTCGTCGTCTCCCAGGCGCTGACACTCGGCGACAACCTGCCCGCGCACGAGTTCACAGACAGCCACGGCAACCGCGTCTGGCAGGTGAAACTCGCCCCCGGCCTCAACTCCATCCGGCACGACGCGATCGTCGCCCTCTCGTCGCAGCCCGACAATGCCGGACTGCCCGCCGTCATGCCGGCCCCGCCCGATGAACTCGCGCCCGCGATCCTGCGCTACACGCTGCCCAGCCGCTATTGCGACTCCGACAAGCTCACCAACTTTGCGTGGGAAAAGTTTGGCAGCGTCGAACACGGTCTCCCGCGCGTCGACGCGATCAGCCGATGGATCCACGACAACATCGAGTATCGCTACATGTCCGGCCGGCCCGACCTCTCGGCGTGCGACGTGTTGCAGCGCGGCTACGGCGTGTGTCGCGACTTTGCGCACCTCGCGATTGCGCTGAATCGCACCTTCAACCTTCCGGCACGTTACGTGACTGGCCACTTGCCCGACATCGGCTTTCCGGATCCGGAGGGTCACATGGATTTCCACGCCTATGCCGAGGTCTACATCGGCGGGTACTGGTTCACGACCGACGCGCGCTTTCACGTGCCGCGCATTGGGCGGATCAAGCTCTCGTGCGGTCAGGATGCCGTCGACGGCGCATTCTCGACGATCTTCGGCGGGGCGACGCTCACATATTTCCAAGTGTGGGCCTACCAGGTTCCCCGCGGCACGGTCGGCGTGGGCGATCCGCTCGATTTCTCGAAGCGGATCGACAACCAGACCAATGTCGTCACCGAAGAACCGTATTCGGTGTGAGCGGGGGATCAGCCTGTATCGGACGAGGGTGCACCGAAGACACGGAGCGCGCGGAAGATTCGCCACGAAACACCCGCCGTCGCTCTTCAAGCTATGGAGGGCACAGCAAAGCGAGGCAGGGGTCGAGAATTTAGCAGCTTGTTGAAAAGCTGCTGCAGCAGCCATCTGCTTCGTTGCGCGGTGCTCGCTCCCTCGTTTATCTATCTGATATGTCTCGGTCGCTGCGCGCCATGCGCCTCGCAGCTGGCCGCCTCGCGACGCTTTTCAACAAGCTGTTAGACTCGAATTCGATGCGGATGGGACGAGCCATCGCGGACGCGGCTGGTGGTAGGATGTTTTCAAATTGTCTCAGCTCATCGAACATTCGGAGGTTCTCATGCAGATTCCCGTCGAAATTGCCTACCGCAACCTGGACAGCTCGCCAGCCATTGAGGATCGCATCCATCAGCGCGTGCGGAAACTGGAAAAGCTGGCGCCTGATCTCATCGCCTGCCGGGTGATGATCGAGGCGCCCCATGGCCACCATCATCAGGGCCGCATCTACCATGTGCGGGTGGATGTGACGGTGCCAGGCCATGAAGTGGTGGTCAGTCGCAATCCGGGCCAGCACCACGCCCATGAGGATCTCTATGTGGCGATCCGCGACGCCTTTGATGCCGTCGAGCGGCGGCTTGAGGACGTCGAGCGCCGCCGTCGCGGCCTGGTCAAGCAACACGAAGTACTGCCCCACGGCCGGGTCAGCGAGATCGTCCCGGCGCTTGATTACGGGCGCATCGAAACGCCCGACGGCCGCGACATCTACTTTCATCGCAACGCGCTGGTGGAAGGCAATTTCGACCGCCTGGAGGTGGGCGACGAAGTACGCTTCGTCGAGGAGATGGGCGAGCAGGGCGCGCAGGCCAGCACGGTGCACCCGGTCGGCAAGCACCACCCGGTGGGCTGAGCGCGGTGTGGCAGGTGGAGGCGGTGGTCGGCAAGATCACGCTGCCGTGGAACACCGATCGGGATATGGCGCCGTGGCCTTCGACGGCACCGCGCGGCTCAATCAGGACCTGATCGCGGCGCTGAGCCTGCCGGATACCCTGGTACAGGAAGACATCGCGCAGACCAGGGAAATCGCGCAGACCAGGAAAAGGTGGCACACCGCATAAAGCGATTGTGCGGCAATCGCCATCTGCCCGACCTGACACGGCGCGCCGTTATCCTGGTCGATGACGGACTGGCCTGCGGTTTTACGATGCACACGGCCGTGGATGCCTTGCATCACCTGGCGGCAGACAAAGTCATCGTCGCCATACCGACCGAGTACGCCGAGGCCGTGGCGCGAATTGCCGCGCTGGTCGATTCGCTGTACTGTCCCAATATCCGCCAGGGAATGAGCTTTAACGCGGCGGATGCTTACAAACAATGGAGGGACGTGAGCGAGGCCACGGTCGCCGGGATCATGCAATCTTTTTTTGGCGCACCACACGCGGTATGAGCACCATGCGCTGGGAACATTTTCCGCACGAGGCCGACATGGGCGTACGCGGCATCGGCAACACCCGGGATGAGGCCTTCGAGCAGGCGGCGCTGGCCATGACCGCCGTCATCACCGACCCGGCGCAGCTCAGCGCGACGGAGATGGTGGAAATCACGCGTGAAGCGCCCGACGACGAATTGCTGCTGGTGGACTGGCTCAACGCCCTGGTTTACGAAATGGCGACGCGCAAACTGCTTTTCAGCCGCTTCGAAGTTGAGGTAAAGGACCATACACTCACCGCCCGCGCCTGGGGCGAGCCGATGGACACCGCGAAACATCACATGGCGGTCGAGATCAAGGGCGCGACCTATACAGCGTTGCGCGTTGCGCAGGAAAGTAATGGTGAATGGGTGGCGCAATGTGTGGTGGATGTGTGAAGACAATTTCTGATTGCTGATTGTCCAGGTTCGGAATTCGGGCATTCAGGGATCAAGAATCAGGAATCAGGAATCAGGAATTCAATGTCCATGGACCTCTCCCTCTTCACTCGCCACACCGACTACGAATGGGAAATCGCCCCCCACGGCGTCATGCGCGTGCCGGCGGTGATCTACGCCGACGAGGCCCTGATCCGCGCCATGGACCACAAGGTGTACGAACAGGTCTGCAATGTCGCTACCCTGCCCGGCATCGTCAAGGCGTCCTATGCCATGCCCGATGCGCACTGGGGTTACGGCTTTCCCATCGGCGGCGTGGCCGCCTTCGATCCGGATGAGGGCGGTGTGGTATCGGCGGGCGGCGTGGGCTTCGACATCTCCTGCGGCGTACGCTGTCTGCATACCGGACTGAACTCCGAAGATGTCATGGCGGTCCAGAAAATTCTGGCTGACACGTTATATAGAGAAATTCCGGCGGGCCTGGGCAGCACCGGCGTCATCCGCCTGAATCAATCCGAAATGGACGCGATGCTTCTGGGCGGTGCGGCCTGGGCCGTGAAACAGGGCCGCGGCAGCGCGGCCGATCTCGATCACATCGAGGAGCATGGCCAGATGCGCGGCGCGCGTCCCGACTGCGTCTCGGAACACGCCAAGAAACGCCAGCGCGACGAGATGGGCACGCTCGGCAGCGGCAACCATTACCTCGAGGTACAGAAGGTCGTGAAGGTCTTCGACACCAGGGCTGCGGAGGCCTTCGGCATCCGTGAAAACGACGTCGTGGTCAGCATACATTGCGGCTCGCGCGGCCTCGGGCATCAGATCGGCACCGAATTCCTGAAAGAGATGGCCATCGCCGCACCAGGCTATGGCATCACCCTGCCCGACCGCGAACTCGCCTGCGCCCCGATCAACTCACCGCTGGGCAAGGATTATCTCGGCGCCATGCGGGCGGCGATCAACTGCGCGCTGGCCAACCGCCAGATTCTCACCCATCTGGTGCGCGATGCGTTCTCGCAGGTCATCCCGAAAGCCCGCCTGCCCCTGCTTTACGATGTCTCGCACAACACCTGCAAGGTGGAGGAGCATGTCGTGGACGGCAAGCGGCGCAGGCTTTACGTGCACCGCAAGGGCGCCACGCGCGCCTTCGGCCCGGGCCACCCGGATATTCCCGACAGGCTGCGTGCTGTCGGTCAGCCGGTTCTGATCGGCGGATCGATGGGCACCGGCTCCTATATTCTCACCGGCAGCGAGAAAAGCGAGGCGCTGTCGTTTAGTTCCGCCTGCCATGGCGCCGGCCGCGCCATGAGCCGGCACCAGGCCTACAAAACCTGGAAAGGCCGGCAGGTGATCGACGAACTGGCCGCGCGCGGCATCCTGATTCGCAGCCCCTCTGGCCGCGGCGTGGCCGAGGAGGCGCCGGGCGCCTACAAGGACGTGGCCGCTGTGGTGGACGCCGCCGACGCCGCCGGGCTGGCGCGCAAGGTGGCACGGCTGGAACCGCTCGTCTGCATCAAGGGATGAATCATGGCCGGCCGCGCCTACATCGGCACCGGCGGCTGGAATTACGCTTCGCGACACGATGATTTCTACCGAGGACAGGGGTCATACCGAGAACAGGGGTCAGGCCTAGAATCCAGACTAACCAGTCAGACTCCCCCTTCGCTCGCCGCACCACTTTCGCCACCGTGGTGAAGTGCACGCCAAAGTGCGCGCCGATCACCACGTACCGCGTCAGTTCCAACAGGTAACTGTCCCGATCCACAAGAATGGCCATGTCTCGCCCCGGGAACAGGCGCCATCTGTCGCTGTCGGCGATGGCTGGATTGCGTGTACACCCGGTTCAACTGGCGCATGCCCTTGGACAGATTGCCGTCCGGCGTCTCCACCACCAGGTGATAGTGGTTGCCCATCAGGCACCATGCATGACACATCCAGTGGAAATCCTCCGCCACTTGACCCAGCACCTTCAGAAAGCACGCCCGGTCGGCGTCATCCTCATGGATGGGCTCGCGACGATCGCTGCGCGAGGTCACATGGTAGAGCGCGCCTGCGAATTCGATGCGGATGGGACGAGCCGTCTCGGAGCACTACCGGAGGCACCGTACAAGTTCTAGACCCCATATTCTTTCGCCGGCGCAAATCCGATGGAACTTACTGCGCGCGGCGGCCACCAACAACGGGAGCAGCACAGATTTTTCCGACAATCATTGGAGAACAGTGCATGGGAATCGAGGTGGGGGGCCTTTTCGGCTTGTTGATCTTGATCGCCGATGTCTGGGCAATCGTCAAAACCGTCGGCGGCTCCGCAAGTACAAAAACGAAAGTAGTGTGGGTCGTGCTGATACTGGTACTGCCGGTGCTCGGCCTGATCCTGTGGTTGCTGATGGGCCCGAAAGCGCCGTGAGTCGATTTCTGATCTGACATTTTTGCTGCCGATGTCGGCGCTGGCTCATGGCTGATCGAACAGTCCTTTTCGCGATCCAGCGCTTGTGTATCCGAACCTACTGCGCCTTGGCCAGCGAAAGGCGCGGGAAAGTTCGTCAACCGAGAGGAGATCCAAAATGACCGTTTACACGCTGCCCCAATTGCCCTATGCCTATGATGCTCTTGAACCACATCTGTCCGCGGAGACAATGAAACTCCACCACGACATGCATCACGCCACTTATGTGAAGGGCGCCAACGAGGCACTGGACAAAATGTCCCAGGCACGGGCAAAGGGAGAATTTGCCACCATCAATCAATTGCAAAAGGATCTGGCGTTCAACCTGTCCGGTCATTTTCTCCATTCGCTGTTCTGGCAAAACATGAGTCCCGATGGCGGCGGCAAGCCGAGCGGCGATCTCGCCCGCGCCATCGGGACAACTTTTGGCGGCTATGCCGGCTTTTCCTCCCAGTTCGAGGCGGCCGCTGCAAAATTGCAGGGATCCGGCTGGGTGTCCCTGGCCTGGGAGCCCCTGGGCAAGCAGCTCATGGTGGAGCAGGTACTGGACCATCAGGAAAACATCGGCAACGGCACGCTGCCGATTCTGGTGATGGATATGTGGGAGCACTCCTATTACCTGCAATACCAGAATCGCAAGGCGGACTGGGTGACAGCGTTCTGGGAGCTGGTCAATTGGGACGACGTCACCCAGCGTTACGCCAAGGTCACGCAGACAGATGTCGGGTTGAACTAGGCGCTGTTTGTCGGCGCGCGCGGGCAGCGGGGGAGGCCGACACCGGCCTTCCGTGACATCGGGTGATCTGCGCGCGTCTGCTGCTTCGATGCGAAGCAGCCCGAGGGCAGGGGTCTGGAATTTAGACTAACCAGTCAGATTTTCGCCTGCGCTTGCCGCACCACTTTCGCCACCGTGGGGTGAAGTGCACGCCAAAGTGCGCGCCGATCGTCGCTTGGTAGCTATTACTCCACGACCATGTCCCGGGTTCCTTCACCAGCACGGCCGCCAACCGTTGCCATGGCGTCATCGCGTGCGATCTTCTCCGCCAGCCGTTGCCATGGCATCAGCGCCGCCATCCGTTCCAGAAATACCTCGCGACGCGAATGCCCGCAACGGCATCGTGCAGTGGTAAGTACCCTGCGCTTGCCCGCTTTATTACGCGATTACTCTGCCGGGGGTATTACCACAGTGGTACCGCCGTCGCCGGCTTTTCCGGTATCCCCAGTCTGTCCGGTTTTGCCCTGCACGCCGGTGTTCCCGGTTTCGCCCTGCGCACCGGTGTTCCCGGTGGCGCCCTCGTTGCCTTTATTGCCAGGCTCACCTTGCGGGCCTGCTGGCCCCGTGGCCGGCACCACCACCGTGGTGTCGGTGCCGCGTTCACAAGCGCTCAGCCCGAGCGCCGTCACCAAAATCGCGATGGTCATTGAATACTTCATGTGTGCTCCTGTTGCAGTGGCGCGGCGACCTCGCCGCGGAATTCATTGTCGGCGGCTGGAAAGACGTTCTCTGTTCGCTAGAGCACGTAAGCCGGTGTCCGCTGTCGCGGCTGGATTTTGGCTATTGGCCCCAGTGGGGTGGCATGAGGCGATGGGCACTGCTCAGCGCCCGGTCGCGAGGTCGTGCGCAGGTTCCACGTTCGCTATGCCGGCTGTCCCCCGCGGCTTCGGCGCCAGCGCCGGGCCACGCTGCGCCTGCAAGCCGGGCTCTCAGGGCTTGCATCTGCGGGTCGGCGGGGGCGTCAGACGGTTGGCATCCGGTCACCGCGATCAGGAACAACAGACTGGCCAGGCGTTTGACCATGCGACGAGTATGCGCGCGCCGAACTGCCGAAAATGTCTGCTAACGCACGCAGGCCACATTTCAATGTGCGGCTGCGCACTGATCCGTGCGTCGTTGGGGGCTACCCTGCCCGCGATTCCATTTGCCTGAGATCGGTGTCACGGAATGAATATCAGCCATGAGTGATAGCACCTCGCGCGCCGATCCCATTAATCCCATCAGCGTCGTACCCGACTTCCACCAACTCAAGCACGCGGTCGAGGATCGGCGCACTGGCTCGTGGGCACTGACCGGAATTTTTGTGCTCGCGTTCATCGCTGCGCTGTACTTCGCGCGCGACCTGGTGCTGCCGGTCATCCTGGCGTTGATTCTGAGTGCGGTCTTCAGTCCGGTCGTGCGCGGCCTGCAGAGATTGCGAATTCCCGCGCCGCTGGGGGCTGGATTCCTGGTGGCCGCGCTGCTGGCCGCTTTCTTCACGGCGACCTATAACCTGGCCGAACCCGCTGGCGTGTGGCTCGACAAGGCCCCGCTCGGCATCGGTCAGATCGGCGTGAAGCTGCGGCGCATCACCGGACAGTTCAAGGAGGTCACCGACACCACTGAACAGGTCAAGCAACTGGCGCAGGAAATGGCCAACGGCGGCAGCAATGGCAAACGTGTGCAGGAAGTCAGCGTGAAAGCACCGAGCTGGACCGCCACCGTGCTCGTCGCGGTCAATAAATTCGCGTTGACCGCCATCAGCACGCTGATGCTGCTGTACTTCCTGCTGGCGTCCGGCGATTTTTTTCTGCGCAAGATGGTCTCGGTGACCCCGCGGCTCAGGGACAAGAAGCGCGCGGTGGAGATCACGCGGCAGATCGAAGCAGAAGTTTCGTCTTACCTGATCACGGTCACCGTCATCAACGTGGGTCTGGGCGGTGTGGTCGCGCTGGCCTTGTACGCGCTGGATGTGCCCAACCCGGCGCTGTGGGGCGTCATGGTGGGACTGTTCAACTTTGTGCCCTACCTGGGCGACATGGCGAGTGTGAGCGTACTGACCATCGTCGGCCTGCTGACTTTCGATGAGTTCTGGCGCGGTCTGTTGGTACCCGCTGTGTTCTGCGTGCTGACCGCCACCGAGGGCTATGTCGTCACGCCGCTGGTATTGGGGCGGCGCCTCCGCCTCAACCCGGTGGTCATTGTGCTGGCCGTGCTGTTCTGGGGCTGGATGTGGGGTCTGCTCGGTGCGCTGGTCGCAGTGCCCATCCTCGTGGTGGTCAAGACCTTCTGTGATCGCGTCGAGCCGCTGCAAACATTCGGCGAGTTTCTGGGGGCTTGAGGGCAGGCAGCAGTTGCGCCAGCGGCGGGCGCGGCTGCGGCCGACGATCTGCCGGGCGCAATGCCTATGCGCGGTTGCGTACAGACGTCAACGGGCACAGAGGTCATTCTGGGTTCGGCATAGCGCCGCACATCGAGTGCCGCGCGGGCTCAGTTCACCCACCTCAACGCGGAGTTCCCCATGAACAAAGATCAGGTTAAAGGTCAGATAAAACAGGTGAAAGGTGCTATCAAGGAAACCGCTGGCAAGGTTTTGGACGACAAGGCGATGGCTACCAAAGGCAAGATTCAGCAGAAGGTCGGCAAGATCCAGCAGGGTTACGGCGATCTGAAGGAGGACATCAAGAACGAGAAGTAATTTGTTCCCGGATCCGTGCGCCGACTTGTGGAGTGCCCGCCGCCCGTTGCCGGTACCCCACCCATGGATCAACAGTGCAATTGCGATAAGTGGAGACGACGATGAACTACGAAGAAAACGATACGTTCGGCATGTATCGCGCCACCGGTAACGGCGCCGGCCCCGAAATCCGCAAAGGCCCGGGCCCCGAGCTGATGGGTGCGGACACTTTGGTTGGCAACGACGTGTACAACCTGAAAGGCGAGGACCTCGGTGATATCAAGGAAATAATGCTCGATATGCGCAGCGGTCGCGTGAGTTACGCGGTGCTGTCCTTCGAGCCCTTCTTCAGCCTGGGCGAAAAGCTGTTTGCCGTGCCCTGGAGCGCGCTGACGCTCGACACCAAACACAAGCGCTTTACGTTGAATGTCGACAAATCTCGCCTCAAGGACGCGCCCGGGTTCGACAAGAGTCACTGGCCGGACATGGCCGATCAGACTTGGCAGAAAGAGATTCACGCCTACTACGGTATCGCTCAGTGAGTGTCGCGCGGGCAGGGTGGCAGCCGCCGCCCTGCCGCAGTCCCACTACCGCAAAAACGACGCTTCCGCAAGTGTAGGAAGCATGACCTCTCGTTTTCCTGAGAAACTATTCCGACCACCCCGAACCAACCCGGCTATCTCGCGGCCGGTGGTAGTCAATCTCGGCTGGTGCGGCGGCTCAACCCGAGACATGGACTGGACTTCGGCCCTGTGACCTGCACCATCTGCACCGGCGGCCGGGCGCGACCCTTGCCGGGTGTCACACTTTCTTGTGATTCACGAACGGATTTTCCTTCGTCGATTAAGCGCATTTGTGGCGGGTGGCGGGCCGCGGCGCTCGGGAAACCGAAACGCATCCTGTATTCACTCTTTTCCTTCAGATGATCGCGTATCTTCCGGATCACCACTGGGTCTTCGATGTAGGCGATCACCTGGACGGCGCCGCCGCATTCGCGGCAGATCTCGATATCGATAGGGAACACGCGCTTGAGACACTGCGCCTCCGACACCGCCGGTCTTGAGATATACCGACACGGCCGTTCGAGTTTCTTGCGTTCATCCGCGCGCGCAGCCACCTCGGCATGTAGCGAGAACCCAGCCACCTCGCCCACAGTGTTGCCGAATTGATCCTCCGGATCGCAAGCGGACAGGGTTTGCAGGGTGAACGGGGCCCCACAGCGATCCGGTAGCCGATGGAATGCTCCAGCAGTTGACGCATCAGGGCGTCGTCCACCGCATCTCCGGCCAAGTAGCTGTTCTCCGCAACTGGGGCAGAAGCCGCGGCGTTTACACCTGAATGCGACCAGGTGCTTGGCGTCACACCACTCGCAGCGCAAACGCAGGAAGCCGTGTTCGAGACGGCCGCATTTGAGGTAGTCGTCGAACTCGCGTTGCACATAGCCCGGCAGTTCCCTGCCCCGTCCCCCCAAATGGGCAGAGAAATAATGGACCCCTATTCGTGGCGGGCAGTCCCGAGCAGAATCTGGGTCACAATCCCTTGGGACGGATCGGCGTGGCCACACTGTTCGTCCTGATGACGACCCAGGCGGTCACCGGCTGGTGCTGGCGGGTACGGACAACATCTACTATCCGCCCCTCGGACCCTGGGTAACACGATTGATCGCAGCACCTGGGGTCGATCCCTCGACACTGGTGCCCTATGCACCGGAGCTTTATGACAAGGCTGCGTTTGACAGCATGCGCGCCATGCGCGCGCCGTTCGCCACTGTGCATCTATACGGCTTTTACCTGCTGATTCTGACGGCGATCCTGCACATCGCGGCGGTCGTGGTGACCGAGCTGCGCGAAGGGGGGAGCCTTGTTTCGGCCATGTTCACGGGACGCAAACTGATTGCCGGAACGCCGGTCGATCTGCCGGATCAGCGTCCCAAAACATAGGCAACACCCGGTGCGCCGCTCTGCTGCCCGCTCGTTCGGTATCACCTACCGCAATAAAACCTCGCGTGGGCCGACGCAAGCCATGCCAGCCGAGCGGTACGCTCGCTTTCAGACCCACGATGCCCTGGAGGCCGCGCTGACCTGATGGCACCCAAGCGGAATCCAGGGCACTTCACGGCGCAAATGCGGTTCGGCCCGGCGTCGGCGGCAGCTGCGGCATTTCCTGGCGGGGAAAGGTTCCAGTCAGGGCGCCGAGGAAGGCGGTCAGATCGCGCACCTGCCCGTCATCCAGATCCTTGTTCAGCTGGACTTTCGCCATGACGCGCACCGCCTCCTCGAGAGTCGTTACCGAGCCGTTGTGGAAATAGGGCGCGGTCAAGGCGACATTGCGCAGCGTCGGTACCCGAAACATGTGGCGATCGGCTTCCTGCTGCGTCACCTGAAAGCGGCCCGTATCTTCCGTCAGACGATATTTGGCCTCATAGGCACTGCCGGGAAAGGTCGGGAACTTCTGGTAAAACCCCTGGCCTTCGGGCAAGGTCGGGCCGGCGAAGGCCGCCCCGCTGTGGCAGGCCACGCAACCGACGTCCTGGAAGGCCTGCATGCCGCGCAGCTGGCTCTCGTTCAACGCTTTCTTGTCGCCTTTCAGGTAGCGATCCAGGGGGCTGTCGGGCGTGATCAAGGTCCGCTCGTAGGCGGCAATGGCCTGCGCGACCCGGTCGATGGTGATCTCCGGCGCGTTGAAGGCTTGCTTGAATAAGGGCTTGTATCCCTCGATTCCTTGCAGGCGCTTGACCACCGCTGCGTGATCGGGGTCACCCATTTCAACGGGGTTGATCATCGGTCCTTTGGCCTGCTCCTCCAGGCTGGACGCGCGTCCATCCCAGAACTGCACCGACAGGAAAGCAGCATTCCAAACCGTGGGCGATGACCGGCCGCCCAATTGCCCATGCACCCCCATGGAGAATGATCGGCCATCTTCGCCGCCCGCCATCACGTTGTGGCAGGAGTTGCAGGACACCGAGCCATCCACACTCAGGCGCGGATCGAAATACAGCGCCTTGCCCAGGGCCACCTTGGCCGGTGTGGTTGGGTTCGTGGCCGGTGCAACGGGTTTTTCCGGCAACGGCTCGAAAGCCTGCGCCCCCGCGGCGATGCCCAATAGCAACAAGCCAAGCCGGCGGATTCCGGACCCCATCCTGCGCTCTTTCATATCAAGATCCTCTCGCTAATTCCCGAGGCTCAAATCAATTAGAGGCCAGCCTTCTGCTTTCAATGGAGGCTGACGCCCAAACCATAAAAAAGCAAGCCTCCGTCCTGTAGCTGAACAGAGATATTCCAGTGCAGGAAGTATAACCCCCCGTTTTCCTTCAGGTGATTGCGTATCTTCCGGATCATCACTGGGCCTTCGATGTAGGCGATCACCTTGACGGCGCCGCCGCATTCGCGGCAGATCTCGATATCGATAGTGAACACATGCTTGAGACGCTGCGCCTCCGACACCGCCGGCAGGCCGCTGCACAAGCTGAGGTTGGCTGAGCCATCAGGCCCCTTCCTGACCGCCCGGCAAACCGCGTCCCTGCCGCGGCGAGCCGATGCAGCTTCTTGAGTCTAACCGTCGATCTTTGGGTATCTGTCAAGCCGTCCGGAAATGGCGAGGCGGCCACGCGAGGTGGCGCGACTGTCTGGGCCAAGCGGAAGCGGGCGGGTCGGCGACCTCGGTCACGAAGGTGAGCGGGGCGGACGGCGCGAAATGGTCGATGCGGATCGTGCAGCCGAAACGTCTGCCGGCAGCCCCTGCCGCAGGCAGCGCGCCATTTCGTGCAGCGTGTCGCCGTGCGGGTAGCGCCGCCGCCAGACCAGACCGATCGTCCGGTGCGGGACTGGGCGCTTGAAGCGGCGGATCTCGAGCCCGGCTGCGCCGCGCACACCGCACGGCCCCGCGGCGAGGGCGGGAAGCAGCGTGCAACCGATGCCACCCGCCACCATGTGCGCGAGCGTCTCCAGGCTCGTTGCCATCAGTTCCTCGGACGCCGCGCCGGCTGCGCCGCAGATCTCGAGCGCCTGTTTGCGCAGGCAATGCCCCTCTTCAAGCAGCAGCACGCCCGCCGCAGTCAGTGCCTTCGGATCAACGGTGCGCCTTGCGGCAAGCGGGTGTCCCTGGCTCCCAATCGCAAAGACTCGAGTCCCTCCTTGTCCTGCGCACGCGCGAGCACACGGATGCGCTCGGCTTCCTCAACAATGGCGCGTGCCGCGCGCAGGATTTCGCGGCCTGCGGGCGTGGGCGCTACCCGAGGCAGGCTGTGATCGAACAGCGCCACCCCAAGGTAGTCTTCGAGTTTCTTCAGCTGCGTGGAGAGCGTAGGCTGGCTGACATGGCAGCGCTCCGTGGCCCTGGCGAAGTGGCCCGTGTCGGCGACGGCGATGGCGACGAAGTAGCGCAGCTCCTGGAGGGTCATATGTCGGGCAATAGAGAATATGAAAGACTGCGTTCTATAAATTCAATTTGGTACATGATGCCGCAAGACGTCCAATGGCCGAGCCGCAAGGCAACACCCAAGCGAACGGAGGATCTATGAGCGATACACCGGCGATGACATCGCAGAGCAAAGATGGGGGACAGCGCACCGGCAAGTGCCCGGTGATGCACGGCGGCGTCACGTCGGCCGGCAGCTCGAACATGGCGTGGTGGCCCAAGGCGCTGAACCTCGACATCCTTCACCAGCACGATACGAAGACCAACCCCTTGGGTGAGTCCTTCAATTATCGTGAAGAGCTCAAGAAGCTCGACGTCGCCGCGCTCAAGCAAGATCTGACCGCGCTGATGACCGACAGTCAGCCGTGGTGGCCGGCGGACTGGGGCCACTACGGCGGCCTGATGATCCGCATGGCCTGGCATGCGGCGGGCACCTATCGCACGGCCGACGGCCGTGGCGGCGCCGGCACGGGCAACCAGCGCTTCGCGCCGATCAACTCCTGGCCGGACAACGCCAACCTCGACAAGGCCCGTCGTCTGCTCTGGCCGATCAAGAAGAAATACGGCAACAAAATCAGCTGGGCCGACTTGATCGTCCTCGCCGGCAATGTGGCCTACGAGTCCATGGGCCTGAAAACCTTCGGCTTTGGCTTCGGCCGCGAGGATATCTGGCATCCAGAGAAGGACATCTACTGGGGCTCGGAAAAAGAATGGCTGGGCTCAACCCGCTACGACGGTGAGAACCGCGAAACGCTGGAGAATCCGCTGGCCGCCGTGCAGATGGGCCTGATCTACGTAAACCCCGAGGGCGTCAACGGCACTCCCGATCCGCTCAAGACCGCCCAGGATGTGCGCATCACCTTTGCCCGCATGGCGATGAACGACGAGGAAACCGTGGCGCTGACCGCCGGTGGCCACACCGTCGGCAAGGCGCACGGCAACGGCGACGCCGCCAACCTTGGCCCGGCGCCGGAAGGCTCGGACGTCGAGGAACAGGGCCTTGGCTGGAACAACCACAAGACCCGCGGCATCGGCCGCGACGCTGTGACCAGCGGTCTCGAAGGCGCCTGGACCACGCACCCGACGCAGTGGGACAACGGCTACTTCAAGCTGCTCCTCGGCTACGACTGGTGGATGCAGAAATCGCCGGCCGGTGCCTGGCAGTGGGAGCCGGTCAACATCAAGGAAGAAGACATGCCGGTGGATGTCGAAGATCCCTCGATTCGCCGCAAGCCGATCATGACCGACGCCGACATGGCGATGAAGTTCGATCCCGAATACCGCAAGATCATCGAACGCTTTCATCGGGATCCGGCCTATTTCTCCGAAGTGTTCGCCCGCGCCTGGTTCAAGCTCACGCACCGCGACATGGGGCCGAAGGCGCGCTACATCGGCCCGGAAGTTCCCCAGGAAGACCTGATCTGGCAGGACCCGGTGCCCACAGGCCGCAAGGACTACGACGTCGCCGCGTCAAGGCACGGATCGCCGCCAGCGGCCTGTCCGTCGGCGAGATGGTGTCGACGGCCTGGGACAGCGCGCGCACCTTCCGTGGCTCCGACATGCGCGGCGGTGCCAACGGCGCGCGCATTCGCCTGGCGCCGCAGAAGGACTGGGAAGGCAACGAGCCCGCACGTCTGGCCAAGGTGCTCGGCGTGCTGGAGCCGATTGCGAAGAGCGCTGGCGCGAGCCTCGCAGATGTGATCGTCCTGGCAGGCAACGTCGGTATCGAGCAGGCGTCCCGGGCGGCAGGTTTCAATATCAGCGTGCCGTTCGCGCCCGGCCGAGGCGATGCGACCGACGCGCAGACCGATGTCGATTCCTTTGGCGTGCTGGAACCGCTCGCCGACGGCTATCGCAACTGGCTGAAGAAGGACTACGCCGTCAGCGCCGAGGAGTTGCTGCTCGATCGCACGCAACTGCTGGGCCTGACCGCGCCCGAGATGACCGCACTGGTCGGGGGTATGCGCGTGCTCGATGCCAACCACGGCGGCACCAAGCACGGCGTATTCACCGATCGCGTCGGCGCGCTGACCAACGATTTCTTCGTCAACCTCACCGACATGGCCAATACGTGGCAGCCATCCGGCAGCAACCTCTACGAAATTCGCGACCGCAACACCGGCAAGGTGAAGTGGACCGCGACGCGGGTGGATCTGGTGTTCGGCTCCAACTCCATCCTGCGCGCCTACGCCGAGATCTATGCGCAGGACGATGGCAAGGAGAAGTTCGTCAGCGACTTTGTGGCCGCGTGGACCAAGGTCATGAACGCGGATCGCTTTGATCTGATCTGAAGATTGCGCCCCCACGCACCGATCAGGGTGTGTGGGGATTTCTCTTGGTTCGGTGCTTGGTTCACTTCTCCAGTCGATATCTGCGCGCTGCAGTGCAATCTCTTGCTGATCAAGGCCGCGCATGCCCTGGCCACGTCCGCAATTCTGCGCTTGGGCATCGCCAGCGACTCCGAGAGCGGTTGACCATGTGACGATGCGCGTGCTGCATTGTCCACGGTGTGGTTCACGTTCGACGACGCTGGTCGCCCTGCGCGCCGTGATCGCTTTGTCGCTATTGGTCGCGTTCTCTATCAGCTTGTTGAAAAACGTCGCGAGGGGGCCAGCTGCGAGGCGCACGGCGCGCAGCGACCGAGACATATCAAATAGATAGGCGAGGGAGCGAGCACCGCGCAACGAAGCAGATGGCTGCCGCAGCAGTTTTTCAACAAGCTGCTATATCGATTTCCAGTTTCCATCCATATTTGTCGACGGTCAGGTTTCAGCCGTAGTGCAGCGCCGACGCTTTGCCCCAGAACACGCGATAGACATAGGCCGTGTAACCCAGGATGGCGGGCAACACCAGGACGACTCCGTAGAGCATGAACACCAGAGACTCCGGCGCTGCCGCTGCCGACCAGATCGTGATCTGATCCGACACCAGATAGGGAAAGAGGCTATACGCCAAGCCCATAAAAGCGAGCATGAAGAGCCCGACGCTGCACGCAAAAGGCGCCCAGGCCCAACGGCGCAGGCCGCGGGTGTTGGATCGAGCCGCATCTGCCGACAGGCGCGTGAGAAAAATCTGCAGCAGCACGAACATCGCCAGCGACATCAGGGGGATCGGCAGCAACGCGAAGAACTGCGGCAGCGTGAACCATTTCGCGAAGATGGACGGACTCACCATCGGCGTCGCCAGGGAAACTGCCGCAATGCCGGCCCCTGTGCCCCAGGCTGCGCGTCGCGCCCACCGCACCGCGCTTTCCTGGAGTGCACCGTCAGTCTTCAGGATCAGCCAGCAGGCACCCAGCAGGACATAGCCTGCGGCGAGTCCCACGCCGATGGCAAGCGAAAAGACCCAGGCGATTGGCGTCTTGTCGAAACCGGTGACGAGTTGCCCCAGCATCGTGCCCTGCGCCAGCGAAGCCAGCAATGATCCCGCAAAGAAGACGTTGTCCCACAGCGTCTTGTGTTCAGACCTCACCTTGGCCCTGAAATCGAAGGCCACGCCGCGCAGGATCAATCCGGCCAACATCACGGCTACGGGGAGATACAGTTCTCCCAGAATCACGCCATGCGCCAGCGGGAAGGCGACGAGCAGTAATCCGACGCCGAGGACCAGCCAGGTTTCATTGGCATCCCAGAAGGGGCCAATGGAGGCGATCATCAGGTCGCGCTGTTCCGGTGCCGCCGTTCTCAGACAGATGCCCACGCCGAGGTCGTATCCATCGAGGATCACGTACAGCAGGATGGCCAGGCCCATGAGGCAGACGAAGATCAGCGGCATCCAGAACGCGGCCCCTGTCAGTCCGATCGGGATGGCGTCCAGCGGCATCATGGCACGACTCCCAGCGGCATCAAGGGGCTAGGGGGCCTCGCAGGCGGCGTACCTTTTCTGGCGAGGTAGAACACCACCGAGATGAAGGCGACGAGCAGGGCGGCATATAGCGCCAGATACATCACCAGCGAAGCGGCGATCATTGGTGCAGGGACTTTCGACGCGGCGTCCACGGTCCGTAGCACACCGGTGACCAGCCAGGGCTGGCGGCCGGTTTCGGTGACATACCAGCCCGCCACGACGGCGATCCACCCCGAGAAGCTCATCGCGACCAGGCCTCTCAGCATCAGGTCCGGCAGTTTCCCCCGCCGACGCAGCATCCAGGCGGCGAGCCATGACACCGCCAGCATCAGCATTCCCATGCCCACCATCACGCGAAAGGCCCAGAACACCGCCGCCACCTTGGGGCGGTCGGGAAAATCGTTGATGCCTTTCACGACACCATTGACGTGGTGAGTCAGATAAATCGAGGCGAACTTGGGGATGGCCACTTCGTAGCGATTCGAGTGCGTCGTTTCATCCGGCAGCGCGAACAGCACCGCCGGGGCGCCGGCCTGGGTTTCCCAGAGCCCCTCCATCACCGCAACCTTGGCAGGCTGGTAGTGCAGCGTGTTGAGGCCATGCAGGTCGCCGGCCGCGATCTGGATCGGGATCAGGACGGCGGCGCTCCAGACGCCCACCTTCAGGCCCAGATGCACTTCCGGCTGGGTGTCTCCTCGCCGGAGTCGATAAGCGGATAGCCCAGCGACCAGGAAGGCGGCCGTCAGTCCACTGGCGAGCAGCATGTGTACCAGCCGGTAGGGAAGCGAGGGATTGAAGACGATCGCCAGCCAACTGGTCGCATGAGCGACGCCATCGCGTATCTCGAATCCGGTCGGCGTTTGCATCCAGCTGTTGAGGGCGATGATCCAGAACGCCGAGAAGATTGTGCCGATGCAGACCAAAGCGGTGGCCAGCGTGTGGACGCGCTCGCTGACCCGGTTCATGCCGAACAGCATGATGGAGAGAAAAGTAGCCTCCATGAAGAACGCGGTCAGTACTTCGTAGGCCAGCAGCGGGCCGGCGATGTTGCCGACCTTCAGCATGAAGCCGGGCCAGTTGGTACCGAACTGGAAGCTCATGGTGACGCCGGTGACCACGCCGAGCGCGAAGCACAGGGCAAAGACCTTTACCCAGAAGCGGTAGAGGTGCATCCAGGCCTGGTTCCCCGTCGCGCTCAGCCGCAGCTTGAAGAACAGCAGCAAGCAGCCCAGTGCGATGGAAATGGTCGGAAACAGGATGTGGAAGGTGATGTTCGCCGCGAACTGAATACGCGCGAGTATCATGGGGTCCAACATGGGAAGGTCTCCGTGCGACGGGCAATGGTGTGGTGCTCTCTCGGCCAGCCGGCGATAGAGCCGGAAATGTGGAGCGCCGAGCGACGCGGATACAGCAGCGACCCGGAGATTGCAGGTGGAAAGGGGTCGCACAGCACAGGGTAGTTCATTGTCTGGCCTTATGCGGCGGAAACCGTCCGCATTACCATGACTCCGGCGGCCAGGAGGATCATGACACCGAAGGCCTGCTTGAGCCTGCTGGGTGGGAGTCGTCCGGCCAGCCGGCTACCGAGCAACATCCCGACGCTCGACCCGAGGGCGAATGGAATCGCGACCGGCCACAGCATCAGGCCCGCGGCCGCTGCCGTGGCGACGGTCCCTGCGGACACCAGTGCGATGACGCCGAGGGACGTGCCCACCACGCTTTGCAGGCTCAGGTTGGTGTAGCGCGCCAGCGCCGGAACGATCACGAAGCCGCCGCCCACGCCCAGAGACCCGCTCAGGAAACCTGAAACGCCACCGGTGAGCATCAGGGCGCGTGCGCAGCGTGCCGTCCAGTTCAGGCGCCCCTCCTCTGGATTCAGCACGCAGGGCAGTTTCCGGTGTGCCGGAACCTGCAGGCCCATGCTCGCGGCCTCGCGGATCATCCGGAGGGCGACGTAAGTAAGCACCAGTGAAAAAATAAGCGTCAGCGGCACGACCGGAATCTGCTGCGCCGCCCAGGTGCCTAGCGGTGCGGTGACGACGCCGATGATGCTGACCAGCCCGGCCGCTCGGTAGCGCAATCGCTTTTCACGCAGCGCGATCAACCCTCCCAGGGCTGCCGAAAGGCCCACCGCGAGCAACGCGATCGGCGCAGCCTGCACGACCGTCAGATGTAGCGCGAGGATCAGCAACGGCATGGCCAGAATGCCGCCGCCGGCACCGGTCAGCGCCAACGCCAGGCCGATCAGGGCGCCGAGTCCGGTGGTGAGCAGGGTGGTTTCCATCAGCCCACCAGCTCCGGCTTGGCCATCCACTCGCGCCCCTTGAGCATGCCCTGCCAGTAGAGCGGCGGCAGGATGCGCTCCTTCATCAGCCAGGCCAGGCGGGTCGGCTTGCGGCCGTCGAGCAGCCAGTTGGGGAAGCTCGGGGCCACCTTGCCGCCGTAGAGAAATTCGGCGAGCACGATCTTGCCGCGCTCCACCGTCAGCGGACAGGAGCCGTAGCCGTCATAGCGCGCCGTCAGTGGCTTGCCGTGCAGCGCGGCCACCACGTTGTGGGCGACCACGGGCGCCTGTTTGCGCGCAGCGGCAGCGGTCTTGGCGTTGCTGGTACTGCCGGCGTCGCCGAGACCGAAGACGTTGGCGTACTTCTTGTGTTGAAGCGTGCCGGGGTCGATATCGGTCCAGCCCGCAGCGTCGGCCAGCGGACTGGCCTTGAGGAAATCCGGGGCTCGCTGCGGTGGCACGGCGTGCAGGAAGTCGAAGGGACGTTGCAGCGTCTCGCGGCCGCCATCGGGCAGGGTCTTGCTGAACGTGGCGATGCGGCGCTCGCCGTCGACCGCCGTGAGCGTGTGACCGAAATTCAGTTGCACCTCGTAGCGGCGGATGTACTCCATCAGTGCCGGCACGTAGTCGGCCACACCGAACAGGGCCGCGCCTGCGTTGTAGAACTCGGCCTTGACCTCGCCTTGCCGACCGGCGCGCCGCCAATGATCGCAGGACAGGTACAGCGCCTTCTGCGGAGCGCCGGCGCACTTGATCGGCAGCGGGGGCTGGGTGAACAGTGCGCGGCCACGATGGAGCTGTTGCACCTGCTGCCAGGTGTAGGGCGCCAGGTCATAACGGTAGTTCGAGGTGACGCCGTTTTTGCCCAGCGTTTCGGACAAGCCGGGAATGGCGTCCCAGTCGAGCTTCAGGCCCGGGCAGACAATCAGCGTCTCATAGCGCACGACACGGCAAGCTTCGAGGATCACCGCGTTCTGCTCGGGCTCGAAGGCCGCAACCGCAGCCTTGATCCAGTGCACGCCTTTGGGAATGAGCCTGGCCATCTGGCGCTCGGTCTGCGCGGCGGTAAAAATACCGGCACCCACCAGGGTCCAGCCCGGCTGGTAGTAGTGCTTCTCGGCCGGGTCGATGAGGGCGATGTCCAGCCTGGGATCGCGCGCCAGCAGGCTGGCGGCGGTCGCGATGCCGGCGGCACCGGCGCCGACGATGACCACCGTGTGCTTCGCATCCGTGCGCTCACTGCCGATCGCCGAGCCCGTGGGGGTCGTCAGGCGGGGCGCCAGCGCGGAGAGGTCGTAGCCGGCCTGCCGGGCGGCGGCGATCAGTTCGGCGGCGGGCGTCGTCGATGCCGACGACAAGGCCCACAGCGTGGTCGAGCGCATGCCCGTGCGGCAGTAAGCGAGGACCGGGCCGGCGCTGGCCGAGAGAAGCTCGCCGAAGCGGGTCGCACTGGCATCCTCGACCTTGCCGGAGACAACCGGCAGATAGTGCAGCTTCATGCCCAATGGAGCGGCGGCATGCGCCAGCTCCTGATGAGTCGGCTGATCAGTGCCCTCGCCATCCGGGCGGTTGCAGATCAGGGTCTTGAAGCCTTGGGCCGCAATTGCGGAGAGATCGTCCAGTTGAATCTGGGGCGATACCGAGATGGACGATGTCAGTCGAGCGATCTTCATAAGAATCTCCGGGGGCGATGCGGAATCAAAGGGCGTTGAGCGGAATCTTCAGATAGTGGCCGCCGTTGTCTTCCGGCTCGGGCAGCTGTCCGGCCCGCATGTTGATCTGTACCGAAGGCAGGATCAGGGTCGGCAGCGCGAGCTGGGCATCGCGGGCGGTGCGCATGGCAACGAAGGCGTCTTCGCTGATGCCGTCCCTGACGTGGATGTTCTGGACGCGCTCTTCGGCCACCGTCGTGATGTAGCGCAACTCGCGGCCGTTGGGCGGGTAGTCATGGCACATGTAGAGCTTCGTTTCGGGCGGCAGACTCAACACCTTGTTGATCGATCGGTACAGCGTGCGCGCGTCGCCGCCCGGAAAGTCGCAGCGGGCAGTGCCGTAGTCGGGCATGAACAGCGTGTCGCCGACGAACGCCACCGTCTCCTTGGCGTCGGAGACGACATAGGTCAGGCAGGCCGGCGTATGTCCCGGCGTGTGCAGCACGCGGGCGTCGAGCGAACCGATCTTGAAGGTATCGCCGTCGTGAAACAGGTGATCGAACTGGCTGCCGTCACGCGCAAAGCGCGCATCGGCGTTGAAAATCTTCCCGAACACGGTTTGCACCGTGCGAATCTGGTCGCCGATGCCAATCTCGCCGCCGAGCTGCTCCTTGAGGTAGTGAGCGCCGGAGAGGTGATCGGCATGGACATGCGTCTCCAGATGCCACTGCACGGTGGCGCCCAGTTCGCGCACTCGGTGCATCAAGGCGTCGGCGCTGTCGGTCGCGGTACGGCCGGACTTCGGATCGTAGTCGAGGACACTGTCGACGATGGCGCACTGCCGGGTGCTGCGGTCGAGAACGATGTAGCTGATGGTCGACGTGACCGCGTCGACATGACCCTCGACGACAAGGTGGCTTGCTGCGTTCATGTCGAAGTGCTCCTGCGCTGACTGCCTGGTTTGCTCGATAGAACTCAGGTTCCGTGCCATGGTGATGATGTCGATCAAGATATTGTTTTAATTGAAATTACTGAAAGCTTCTGCAGGCCTAAAAGTCGATGGCAGTGGAGAATGTGGCAGAATAGGCAGAATATGGCAGTTAGATGGCAGTCAAGCCGGCGGACACGCCGCTCCGCCCCGGCGGTGAACAGCGTCAACGAGAAGGTAGACCCTCATGTCGAATACAGACGCTTCCGTGCAGGCCTTGATCTCGTATCTGGAACACGAGCCGACGCCGATGATCGTGCTCGATGTCGACTACAACATCCTCGCCGCCAACACCGCCTACCAGCGGCAGTTCGCTGCGCCGCGCCAGCAGGTGCGAGGCCAGAAATGTTTCCGGGTATCGCATCAGTACAGCGTTCCCTGCGACCAGGCCGGTGAGCATTGCCCGATGAAGCAGGCGCTGGCGACCCGCGCGCCGGATCGCGTACTGCACATCCACCACACACCGCGCGGGCCGGAGCATGTCGATGTCGAACTGCGTCCTATCCTCGACGCCGCCGGCACCGTCATCGCCTATGTGGAGCGCCTGACCAGCATCGTCACCGCCTCGGCGCAGCCGCGCGAGGACGGGCTGGTGGGCCGCTCCAAGGCTTTCAACCAGGCACTTGCAGCCCTGCGGCGCGCTGCGCCCTCGCAGATTCCGGTGCTGCTGCAGGGCGAATCCGGCACTGGCAAGGAACTGTTCGCGCGCGCTTTGCACCAGGGCAGTGCCCGGGCTCGTGGACCGCTGGTGGTGGTGGATTGCACTGGCCTGAGCGAAACGCTATTCGAGAGCGAACTGTTTGGTCACGAGCGCGGCGCCTTCACCGGCGCGACGCAACGCAAGATCGGACTCGCCGAAACCGCACATGGCGGCACGCTGTTTCTCGACGAGATCGGCGACGTACCGCTGCCCATGCAGGTGAAACTACTGCGGCTGATCGAATCCGGCACCTTCCGGCGGGTTGGCGGTGTCGAAACGCTGCGGGCGGATTTTCGGCTGGTAGCCGCCACCCACAAACCCCTTCGACAGATGGTGGATGCCGGGACCTTCCGTCAGGACCTCTACTACCGCATCAGCGCTTTCCCGGTACAGTTGCCGCCGCTGCGGGATCGCAAGGAAGACATCCCGCTCCTCGCGCAGAGCCTGCTGCGCCGGCTGGCGGGAGGCGCTCCGCTGCGGCTTGATGACGAGGCATTGGAAGCCCTGCAGCGGTACGCCTTCCCGGGTAATGTCCGCGAACTACGCAACTTGCTGGAACGTGCCCGGCTGTTTGCCGATGAAGGGGTGATCCGGCTGCGTGACCTGCCACCGGAGGTGGCGGGGGTCGGCACCCCAGCCCGTCCGCGGTCCAGCAAACGCGGGGGCGACGAGAAGGCCCGGCTGTCGCATGCGCTGGCCGTGTTCGACGGAACACGGGCCGAACTGGCCCGTCATCTGGGTTTGAGTGAGCGGACGCTCTATCGGCGCCTCAAGGCCCATGGACTCGAATAGCACTGCGTCGCAAGCGGTTCCACGAACAGCGCGGCCAGGGCGATCAGCGAACCGGCGTGGAAGGTAGCGCCCCACAGCGGTTTCTGTCCGGCCCGCACCTTGACAAGGAAACCGGACGCCACTGCACACAGTAAATCTCGATTGACTACATTTTCCGCGAGACGTCGATTCACGAACGAATTTTCCTTCATCAAATAAGCGCGTTTGTGGCGGGCTGCGGCTCTCGGGTAACCGAACCGCATCCTGGTCTTCACCCTTTTCCTTCAGGTGATCGAGTATCTTCCGGATCACCACCGGGTCTTCGATGTAGGCGATCAAGGACAGGGGTCCAAGTGAACCTGCCCCATGTTTGCATGTCCGTCATTCTCCTGGTTGACGGACTTCCTGGAAATTACGATGGCACGGCAGGAAGGGGGCAGGTCAGTCCCCTCTCGGTCCCCGCTGCTGCTGGCCCGTGAGGTATTTCGGGAGCTGGCAGGGGATGGGAAGTCGGCTGATCGGGAGGTATGCGTATGCTGGTCGCGTTGTTGCACGAACAGGCCCGCACCACGTCCCATGTGCGGGCGCAAATCGCTGCCAGCGACGAGCTATACTTTGGCGAAATGGAAAATGGAATTCGGCCAGGACCAGGAGTGAAACGACCATGAAACCGTTCCCCATGAGCCGCAACCGCGACTACCGGGAAAAGGGGGTGATGCGGCGCCTGATGGTGTCCGACGACGACTCCATCCGCGACTTCGGCGGCCGCCCGGCCACCACCTCGCGCGTCGCCATGCGCCATGGCGACCGCCCGGCACCGACCGTGCTGCTGGACGGCAAGGGCCGCATGCTGGCCAAGCCAGTGGTCGGCCTGATCACGGTCGATTACTACGGCATGTACCTGGACGAGGCGATCGATACCGCGGTCGCCAAGGTGCATGCCGGCCACAGGCCGGCAGGCTGACCACCCAACCTTTCCCGACAAGCAGCCATGCAGGAAAAACCGATCTTGGTGACCGGCGGCGCCGGCTTTCTCGGCTCGCACCTATGCGACGCCCTGCTGACGCAGGGCAAGGAAGTCCTCTGCGTCGACAATTTCTTCACCGGCAGCAAGGACAACCTGGCCGGGGCCATGCGCAACCGGCGCTTCGAGTTCCTCCGCCACGACGTCTGCTTCCCGCTTCACGTCGAGGTGAGCGGCATCTATAACCTGGCCTGCCCGGCTTCGCCGCGCCATTACCAGAGTGACCCGGTGCAGACCACCAAGACCAGCGTCATCGGCGCCATCAACATGCTCGGCCTGGCCAAGCGGCTGGGCATTCCCATGCTGCAGGCCTCCACCAGCGAGGTATACGGCGACCCCGAGATACACCCCCAGCCCGAGGACTACTGGGGCCGGGTCAGCACCGTGGGCCCGCGGGCCTGCTACGACGAGGGCAAACGCTGCGCCGAGACCCTGTGCTTCGACTACCGCCGCCAGCACGGCCTGGTCATCAAGGTGCTGCGCATCTTCAACACCTACGGCCCGCGCATGGCCACGGGCGACGGCAGGGTAGTGAGCAACTTCATCGTCCAGGCCCTGCGCGGCGAGCCCATCACCATCTACGGCGATGGCCGGCAGACCCGTTCGTTCTGCCATGTCAGCGACATGATCGAGGCCATGCTCAGATTCATGGCCGCACCGGCCGACCTGACCGGGCCGATCAACGCCGGCAACGCCGCCGAGGTGACCATGATCGAATTGGCCGAACGCATCATCACGCTCACCGGCAGCCGCTCGCGGCTGTCCTTCCATCCCCTGCCCGAGGACGACCCGCGCCAGCGCCAGCCCGACATCACACTGGCCGGCAAGGCACTGGGCTGGCGCCCGACGGTCTCCCTGGACGACGGCCTGCGGGAGACCATCGACTACTTCCGGCGCGGCAGCCATGCGGCCTGACCCACGCATCGGCTTCTTCGTCGCCACGCACAAGCCTTGGCCACTGCCGGCCCACCCGCTCTATCGCCCGATCGGGCTCGGCGGCCACCGGCCCGACGATCGGCCGGATGCCCTGTCCGATGCTGAGGGCGACAGCATCGCCGATCGCAACCCGCACTACAGCGAACTGACCGGCTGGTACTGGATCTGGAAGAACGTCCGCGACCTGGACGTGGTCGGCCTCTGCCATTACCGGCGTTACTTCTTCCTGCAACCGGGACACCCCGGCTTCCTGTCCAACAAGCTGTACCTGGAGCCGACTGCGGGCAACATGGCCGGGCCGCTGTTCGAGCACCCTGAGGTGCTGCTCCGCGAGGTCCACCGCCAAGGCGGTGTGATCGTGCCGCGCCCGGCCATCTTCCCCGGCTCGGTCAGCTGGCAGTACGCCCACTGCCATCGCAGCACCGACTGGCAGGCCTTCCTGCAGGCCGTCGTCGAGACCAGCCCGGTTCACGCCCGCCACCTGACGTATTTCGACAGCAGTCGGCAGATGACCCCCTACAACATGATGATCGCCCCGTGGTCCTTCTTCGACGACTACATGGCGCTGATGATGGCCGTACTGGAGCGGACCGAGAGCCTGATCGACTACCCGGACGACCCCTATCAGCAGCGCATCCCGGCCTTTCTGGCCGAGCGGCTGTTCACCCTGCACTTGGTCGCCACGCGGCCCAAGCGGCTCGAGGTCCCGGTCCTGATCACCGACCGCAAGGCCGACTGATCCGGCGGCCAGATCCGCATCCCGCTCCGGGCAAGACTTGCGCTTGCCCGGCAAAGCCGCAAGTTATGCAAGCCTTTTCCGTCATTGCCCCTGCCCATCATGAATTCCACCGACAAAACCTGGTCCGAACCCGTCTCCGAACTGGTCAAGCGCTACACCGCCGCGGCCTTCTTCGACCAGCGCCTGGCCTGCCACAACATCAAGGGTTCGCTGGCCCACGCGAAGATGCTGCTGCGCCAGGGCATCATTCCGGCCGAGGACCTCACGGCCATCGTGGAAGAGCAGGAAAGGGCAGGGTCAGGTCCAGAATTTAGGCTAACCAGTCACACTCTCGCCTTCGTTTGCCACACCACTTTCGCCACCGTGGTAAAGCATTCCCGGTCGGCGTCATCCTCATGGATGGGCTCGCAGCGATCGCCGCGCGAGGTCAGGTGGTAGAGAGCGCGGCGAATTCGATGCGGATGGGACGAGCCCATCGCGGAGGGCTACCGGGGCACTGTATGAGTTCTGGACCCGACCCCATGACACCATGTTCCCCAAAGACGATCTGGCGGGCGATTTATTGCCTGCCGTCCCGGCCACGGCGAGGGGCAAAAGCATATCTGTCTGGCAAGCGACGCATTGCCGGTGGATACCGCAACACGCAGAACATGAGGGGTGGGTTTCGCTGCGTTCCACCCATCCCGCGAAATTTGGGAGCCGCGCTCAGTTGGGCATGTGTTTGCCATTCTTGCCGTGCGGCTGCAACGATTTCGGATTGCGATGATCGACGCCCTGGTCGGGCGCGTGGTTCATCTGTTGTTCTTCAGCCTGGGAATGATCCAGACCTTCCTGTGATTTGCGCTCGTCCGCCCGGTCCAGGCCCTGGTCGGAATCCGGCAGGGATTGTTTGTTGCTGCTGGCCGGTGGCGTGCTGGAATGGCTGGAGGCGCCGCCGGTTGCGTGACTGGCTTTCGGGGCGGCGGCTGCGCCTCCGGCAAGTGCCAGAAGGGCGACACCGGCGACGGCAGTTTTCCAGTGCTTGCTCATATCGTGACTCCTGATGATGGTTGACAACCGGACGGCGAGGTACCGTCCGGCGGCTGTTTGGACCGCAAGGATTAACCGGCGTTCGTCCCGTACCGTACCAGACTCGGCCGCCGTCGGCGGCCAGCGCATCGGTCTGTCCGTCGGCGAGATGGTCGCTACCGCCTGGGACAGCGCGCGTACCTTCCGTGGCTCCGACATGCGCGGCGGTGCCAACGGTGCGCGCATTCGCCTGGCGCCGCAGAAGGACTGGGAAGGTAACGAGCCCGCGCGTCTGGCCAAGGTGCTCGGCGTGCTGGAGCCGATTGCGAAGAACGCCGGCGCGAGCCTCGCGGATGCGATCGTCCTGGCCGGCAACGTAGGTATCGAGCAGGCGTCCCGGGCGGCAGGCTTCAACATCAGCGTGCCGTTCGCGCCGGGCCGAGGCGATGCGACCGACGCGCAGACCGATGTCGATTCATTTGGCGTGCTGGAACCGCTCGCCGACGGCTATCGCAACTGGCTGAAGAAGGACTACGCCGTCAGCGCCGAGGAGTTGCTGCTTGATCGCACGCAACTGATGGGCCTCACCGCGCCCGAGATGACCGCACTGGTGGGGGGTATGCGCGTGCTCGACACCAACCACGGCGGCACCAGGCACGGCGTATTCACCGATCGCGTCGGTGCGCTGACCAACGATTTCTTCGTCAACCTCACCGACATGGCCAATACGTGGAAGCCATGCGGCAGCAACCTCTACGAAATTCGCGACCGCAACACCGGCAAGGTCAAGTGGACCGCGACGCGGGTGGATCTGGTGTTCGGCTCCAACTCCATCCTGCGCGCCTACGCCGAGGTCTATGCGCAGGACGATGGCAAGGAGAAGTTCGTCAACGACTTTGTGGCCGCGTGGACCAAGGTCATGAACGCAGATCGCTTCGATTTGGCGTGAGGGCCAGCCGCGCAGCACATCGCCAGGTTTGTGCGGTGCCCGCGGAGCCAGACTCCGCGGAGCACCGCTGTTTTCGCGCTGGCTGAACTGCGTCCTGCGGCACTGGGCCTGAGCAGCGCGATCTGTTTGCGGCCCTTGCCATAGGTACCGAACCTTCCGCCACGTGACCCAGCACCTTCCGAAAGCACTCCCGGTCGGCGTCATCCTCATGGATGGGCTCGCGGCGATCGCCACGCGAGGTCAGGTGGTAGAAAGCGCCGCGGCATCGCACGGCTGCGCTATCAGGCAAAAAACCAGCGCGACGATACGGTTCTGTCCTTCATCGTCGTTCATCTGCTGCGCCGACGGCCGCTAAGCAGCTAACCACGTCTGCACCTCCGCGACCGTGGGAATGCGACCACTGCTGACAACCTTTTCATTGATGACCAGAGAGGGCGAAGACATCACCTCGTAGGCGAGGATGTCCTTCATGTCGGTAACCTTGATGAACTCAGCCTCGATGTGGGCCTTGTCGGCAGCTTCGCGAGCCACGGCTTCGAGTTTTTTGCAGTTGGCACAGCCGGAACCGAGGATCTTGACGGTCAACATGGGGCTTCTCCTTCATCACGGGTGATCAAACAATTCAGGTGGCAGCCATGGCGTGCTGCCGGTGACGCAGCCAGGCCAGTGCAGCTGCGAGTACCGCCATGAACAGTCCGAGCGCAATCGACAACAATCCCCAGCCCAGCCCATCCACCCATGCGCCGTACAGAAGTCCGGCGCAGACACTGAACATTGACACCAGCCCCACGTAGGCGGCCGTCTTGCTGCGCCCGATGATGGCGGACACCATCAGCACGCTCTGCAGACTCAGTTCGGGATCGGCCATCAGATAGGCCAGCAACGGACCGGGGTGCATGCCGAGGTCCAGGAACATGCGCGCGACCGGCACTTCGACCAGGGTCGGGAAGTACATGAACACACCGAAGCTGACGGCCACGGCGTTGGCCTGCAGCGTGTTGTCCCCGGCGACGGCTTCGATCCACTCCGGACGAATGAGCTGGCGCACCATGCCCACCACGAACACGCCTGCGACCAGCAGTACGAAGATCTGCTTCACGAAACGCCAGGCTTCCCACAGCCACGACCGCCAGTCGTCCGCAGCAAGCTGGCGGGCAAAATGCCACACCGCCCACAGGGCCAGCGCCACGGCGACGGCACGACCGGTCAATGCAACAGCCAGTCCGTTCACCTGCGGGGTCAGCCGCAATGCTGCGACCAGCAGCGTGGTGCCGGCCAGACCCAGGGCCAGCCAGGTCCAGCGATTGGCGCCTTCGACGATGTCCTCCAGCCCTTTCCATGCGGTTACCGAGATCAGCAGCAGCAGCACGATCAGCACTGAACCCTGAAAGCTCACGCCTTCCTCACCCTTGGCGGCATCGAAGGGTACCCACTGAAAGAGGGTGGTCTGCCATGCCTGCGCCCACGTCAGCGGCACATCAAAGGTCACCAATGTGGCGGTGAGCGGCCACAGTTTCAGGGTGCCCGCAATCAGCAGGGCCACCAGCGACAGCAGCACACCCAGCGCGGCCGGCGCAATCGTTGCCTTGTCGGCAAACAGGGTGTCGGTCTGCGCGTCGTGGCTGGCGTCGTCACGCCAGAAGATCATGGCCATCAGCATGCCGATTCCGATGCCGAACAGCAGGCACAGCACGAAGCGCGCGATGGCGAATTCAGGCCCCAGGATGCTGCCGGTGTAGGCGAGCGCCATGATATTGCCGGCCGGGGCAAAGAACAGGAAGGTGACAGCCGGCCCGAGGCCGGCTCCTTTGCGGTAGATGCCGGCGAACAGCGGGACGATGGTGCATGAACACACCGCAATCAAAGAACCTGCGACCGCGGCTGCAGGGTAAGACACTTGCGCCGGTGCATTGCGTCCGAGCCAGCGCGTGATACTGGCTTTCGGTATCAGCGCGGCCATCGCACCGGCGATGAAGAATGCCGGCAGCAGACAGAGCAGCACATGCGCTGCCAGATACGAAGCCAGGCTGCCGGCACCGCCATTGATCAGATTCAGTGCGAAATCCATGCGGCGTATCCCCTCGAAAGCTGATCGTCTATGTCCGGTCGACCGAAACGGTAAGGGATTTCAGTGCGTGTCAGCCAGCAGACTGCGGCGCAGGAAAAATTTGTGCAATTCGCTGAACCACATGACCAGACTGCCCATGGCCACGCACAGCGCCCACTGATCGATGGCGAGCGGCACCGTCCCGAAGGCCCGGTTCAGGAACGGCAACTGCACGACGGCGACCTGCAATATCAGCCCGGCCACGACAGCCAGCCACAGCCAACGGTTGTCGAACATGTCCCGGAACGCGCTTGCGGACTAAGTCAGGAAGTATAACCCCCCCTTTTTTCCCGAGAAACCACCCTGACCACCCCGAACCAACCCGGCTATTTCGCGGCCGGTGGTAGTCAATCTCAGCTGGTGCGGTGGCTCAACCTGAGACATGGACTCGATTTCGACCCTGTGATCCGCTCCATCTGAACCGGCGGCCGAGCGGGATCCTTGCCGGGTGTC
Source organism: uncultured Gammaproteobacteria bacterium (assembly GCA_963708735.1). Classification (GTDB taxonomy): domain Bacteria; phylum Pseudomonadota; class Gammaproteobacteria; order Pseudomonadales; family Porticoccaceae; genus JAGPUQ01. The sequence continues at coordinate 62,853 of CAVPTW010000033.1, read as the reverse complement.
ACCGGCAACTTCCTGGTGATTCACGAACGGATTTTCCTTCGTCAAATAAACGCGTTTGTGGCGGGCCGCGGCTCTCGGGTAACCGAAACACATCCTGGCATTCACCCTTATTCCTTCAGGTGATCGCGTATCTTCCGGATCACCACCGGATCTTCGATGTAGGCGATCACCTTGACGGCGCCGCCGCGTTCGCGGCAGGTCTCGATATCGATATTGAACACGCGCTTGAGACGCTGCGCCCAGGTCATCGATGCCCGACGTTCGGCGGGTGTTGGCGGTTCACCCGATACCTTAGCCTTGTTCCCTTTGCCTCGCTTGGCGGGCGTCACCAACGCGCGGTGTTTACAGTTGGGGGCGAAGACGCCGTGAAAGCGCGTCAGGTTGACTCTTGGCTTGAGAACCAGGGTGGCGAGCCGGGCAATGAAGTCCACGGGCCGGGTGTGGCCGGCGGGGACGCACCGGGCAACGATGGCCCATGTGAGTGCTGTCCGGTTGATGTAACCCGCTTGACCGCCAGCAGTCACAGGCGCGCAACACGGACCCATTAATTTGTCCTCGTTCTCATCCCGCACCTGTCCGGTGCCATCGCGCGCTCGCCAACCCTCAAACCGCCGAGAGAGGACCAAACCATGCGTCGGTTCATATCAAAAACCCCGATGATATCCACAACCATGGCCGCTGCCGTCGCCACCGGCCTCGCCGTTGCCAGCGTATCGGCGCTGGCTGTGAGCCCAGCCGTACAAGGTCCGGAAAGCGTCGCCGACTGGTGGCGTGCCGGCCAGCAATTCATCCACGACGGCAAGCGCCTGCACAAGAACCCGCGCAAGGCGAAAAACGTCATTCTGTTCGTTGGCGACGGCATGGGTGTATCGACGATTACCGCGGCGCGCATCCTGGCCGGCCAGCTGAATGGCCAGCCGGGAGAGGAAAATCGCCTTTCCTTCGAGCAATTTCCCTATCTGGCGCTGTCCAAAACCTACTCTTGGGATCAACAGACCCCCGATTCGGCGCCGACCATGACCGCGATGGTCACCGGCTACAAGGCGCGCGACGGCATGCTGTCCGTCAACCACACCACCGCCCGGGGTGAGTGCAACGCCGCTGTGGTCGCCGCGAACTCGTTGACCACGATCCTCGAACAGGCCGCCGCCGCGGGTAAATCGACCGGCGTGGTGAGCACGGCGCGCATCACCCATGCCACCCCGGCCGCTAACTTCGCGCACACGCCGGTGCGCGACTGGGAGGCGGATGCCAATCTGCCTGCGGGTTGTGGCGTCAAGGATATCGCCCGCCAGTTGATCGAGCTGAGCCCGCCGGTCGCGAATAGCCTGCGAGTGGTACTGGGCGGCGGCCGCGACTATTTTCGCAAGAACACCGATGCGGATCCCGAATACCCGACCAAGAAGGGTTTGCGCAAGGATGGCCGCGACCTCACCGCCGAGTGGGTGAGTACGCGCGGCACTGGGGCGCGGTATGTGAGTGACCAAGCCGGCTTCGATGCCGCCAGTCCGGCGAGCACCAAGTATCTGCTCGGCCTGTTCGAGCGCTCGCACATGCAGTACGAGGCCGACCGCGCCACCGACACCGCAGGCGAGCCATCGCTGACCGAGATGACGCAGAAATCCATTCAGATGTTGCAGCGCAACCCGAAAGGCTTCTACCTGCATGTGGAAAGTGGCCGTATCGACCACGCCCACCACGCCGGCAATGCGCAGCGCGCGCTACTGGATACCATTGAGTTCGCGGAGGCGATCAAGACGGCCTATGAAATGACGGATCCGCAGGACACGCTGATTATCGTCAGCGCCGACCACAGCCATGTGTTCACCATTGCCGGCTATCCGCACCGGGGCAACCCGATTCTGGGTTTGGTCAAGGATGTACCCGAGGTTGATGGCGATCCGACCGAACTTTCGCTCGACACGCTGGGCCTGCCCTACACCACGCTGGGTTACGCCAACGGCCCCGGCTGGCGCGATGCCGTCGCCACCGGCCAGGAGCGCCCGGATTTGACTGCGGTCGACACCGGCGCGCTCGGCTATCTGCAGGAGGCCGCGGTACCCCTGAGCTCCGAAACCCATGCCGGCGAGGATGTCGCGATCTTCGCCAGTGGTCCCAAGGCGCACTTGGTGCATGGCTCGATGGAGCAGAACTGGATCTATCACGTGATGAAGGAGGCGTTCGGTTTTTGATCGCCGAGCCTGCTTATTCGCCAACTCCAACGCTATCCGGGGCGCCGCAGCGCCCGGATTTTTTGCGGTGTGACATGATGAAAAACCCCAAATTAAGTGCCCTGGCGCTGCTGCTGATGGCCGCCTGGGGGCTGGCGGCGGAGCCCTCTGCGCAACCGGTTGCGGTATCCGCCGCGCCCGCGCTCGCCGCCCGCTATGAGCTGCGCATTGGCACCCACACCACCGACTGGTACCTGCTGCGCACCGCAACGCGGATCGAAAGCTTCAATGCCGGCAGTCGCCAGGGCGAGATCTGGGCGCGCGCGCCCAACGGCGTGATCGACTATCGCCGGGTGTTTGTCGGCGATCGCAAGATCATCGAGTACAGCGCCGGCGAGCTGCGCGCGCGCGGCGCCGTGCCGCAGTGGGAAAAGCTGTTCTCACTGGTGGATCCCGCGCAAGTCACCGGACTGCGCCAGACTGGCGAACGCGTTGTGCTCGGCCAGCATGCCCAGGTTCTCGAGGGCGACCTCGATGGTGTGCCGACACGGCTGTGGTGGCTGCCGGAAGCTCGGTTGCCCGCGCGTTTCGAACGCGGCGCGAGTGACTATCTGCTGCGTCTTGAGTTGACCGAGTTGCACGCCGCGGCGCCGGCCCAGTGGCCGCAGCTGGGCGACGACCGGCTTGTCGGCTTTGGTCGGCTCGATGCCGCGGATTTCGGCGACCTGGAGGAGGATCCCTTCGTCCGCAAGGTTCTGGCTCAGGACGGGCACGATCAGGGTCACCGCCACGGCGGCACGCAGCCCAGCTCTCCACCCGGCGCCGCCACCCACTGACGCCGCGAACCCCGATGAGCCCCCCTCAAGGCCCCTGCGGTCGGCGAACCTCAGCGTCGTAACTGACCCGGCGCTGAACCCGCGGTTCAATATGCCGTTGGTCGCAACGCCGCGGATGATGACGGCACCGTTGAACGGGTTCGTCGCGACATTCGGCACCCGCTGGTAGATGTCCTGCATGCCGCGATCCGTGCCACGCTCGAGATCATCCTCCGTGAAGACGACGATGGTGTGCGACGTGTCTTTGAGCGGCAGACTCGTCGCGCGTTCGCCCTCGATGATGATCTCTTCTATGACGGACCGATCGTCATCGGCGGAATCGACCACCGCTTCGGAGCCAAACGCCATCGCCGCACCCATAACAATGAGTCCGGACAGAATCCGCGGAATCGTCTGCGATTGCCCCGACACGACCCCCCTCCTGCCGCGTGCGGAATGCCGTTGCGGGATCGAGTCTGTACTTGGTGCGCTGCGTTCTGCAACAGGCGATTGGGACCAACCGCGCGGCCGTGCGCCGGCGTTAGCGGCGAAATCGCGTCAGTAGCAGGCTGCCGAGCAGGACCGTTGGCGCCGTGATCAGCACCACCACAGTCCAGAATCCGGCCGTGCTTTCGGCAAACGGGATGCCGCCGACGTTCATACCAAACAGCCCGCCGACGACGTTGAAAGGCAACAGCATGACGGTCGCGAACGTCAGCAGCAGCACGCTCCGGTTCGTTTGCTCGTTGACCATCGCGACGAGTTCTTCCTGGACGAGCTTAAGGCGCTCCACCAATGCCGCGCAGTCGCCAACGACGAGCGCGAATTCTTCGGCGGTTTGGCGCAGCTCCTGAAGATCTTCGGCCGCGATCCACACCGGAGGGCGGTTCAACAACCGGAACAGCGCAGCAGGTTCGGGCGCCATCAAGCGCTGCAGGCGTACCAGCATTCTTCGCATCGTAGAGAGTTGCGCTCGGTTGGCACGCAGGCGGCTCGTCAACAGACCGTCCTCGATCTCGTCAATCTGCGGTCCGGACTTGCGGACCAATTCGGCCAGCACGTCTGCTTGGTTCTTCAGCAGGTGCGCGAGCAGATCCACCGGCGAACGACAGATCGCGCCTGCTTTCACCGCCTCGCGCAGGCGTTCGATCGAGCGGAGCGGTTTCAGACGCGCGCTGATCATCGCGCCAGGAAGCACGCCGAGCGTCATCGTGGACACGTCCGGGTGGTCGCTTTCGAAGGCGAACAGCATGTCATTGATGACGGCGACCAAGGCGTCGCCATCCTGCTCGACGCGCGTGGCGCTGCTCGACGCCCGCAAGCCATTGTAGAAGCCGGCGGGCAAGTCGACGTATTGGCGCAGCCAGCGCTCAGTATTGGAGTTCGCGGCGGCGAAGTGCAGCCAGAAAAAGCTGCCGTCCGACCGGGCCGCGCCGGGTTCGGAAGGCACGTCCTCAGCGTGGATCGGGGTCGCCAGCGCGCCTGCGCGGAACGCGTAGCCCCATATCAGTCCGTTGCGGTCGGAGCCGTACTCAACCGGCACCTGTTTCGCGAGTTGCTCCATTAGGATAAGGCCATCCGTCGTCGTCCGACGCGATTATGCGCTCCCGCGCAGCCGAACAGGCCGCCACGCGCCGTTTGTCGCATCGCTTCGACACCCTCAATCGGCCCGCCGGCAGTTACCGTCCCTCCCGAAGGAACCAAACTGTTGTCGTACGCGGTGAACGCTTTTAATCATCGCTGCGCATGACGAACGCACACAACCAGCGCCGCGCCGACCTATGTCACCGCACCACTAGGGGATCGTTGGCGGCTACGTTCACAGCCACATCAATCAATCGAAGTATAACCCCCCTTTTTTTTCCTGAGAAACCACCCTGACCACCGCGAACCAACCGGCTATTTCGCGGCCGGTGGTAGTCAATCTCAGCTGGTGCGGTGGCTCAACCTGAGACATGGACTCGATTTCGACCCTGTGATCCGCACCATCTGAACCGGCGGCCGAGCGCGGCTCTTGCCGGGTGTCACCGGCAACTTCCTTGTGATTCACGAACGGATTTTCCTTCGTCAAATAAGCGCATTTGTGGCGGGCCGCGGCTCTCGCGTAACCGAAACACATCCAGGCAATCACCCTTTTCCTTCAGGTGATCGCGTATCTTCCGGAGCACCACCGGGGCTTCGATGTAGGCGATCACCTTGACGGCGCCGCCGCGTTCGCGGCAGGTCTCGATATCGATAGGGAACACGCGCTTCAGGCACTGTACCCAGCTCATGCCTGCGTCCGGTACAGGCCGATCGGCGCTCCAAATCGCTCAGCGTCGAGACCACGTTTGCGCTGGATCTGTCGGGGTCTGGCCGCCCTGGCTGAACTCTATCTTGAACTGGAGCGGCGTCTGGTACGGCTCGATGCCAGTTACCGCATCGAGCGTCATTTTCTGAAATCGCGTTTCGATGATTTCACCCCCACCACCACCACCGAACGTGCGCTGCCCGAGGGCACGACGCTGACCGGCTCCCGCAGCTTGTGCGAAGAAGCCTGGGCGCGCCGCGCGCGACCCGTGCGGCCGCTGTCCCCGTTGCAGAACCTTGCGCTACAGGCCCAGGCGGTTGAGCACCCGGTAGAGCAGGTCGTGGGATTTGCCGTAGGGCGGGTAGAACAGCTCCGGTCTGCCCACCTTGGGGAACGTGAACACCGGGCGCAGCTTGCTCATTTCCAGAAAACCGTCGTGGCCGTGGTAGTGACCCATGCCGCTCGCGCCCACGCCGCCGAAGGGAATGCCGTGCTGGAGCACATGGAAGATGCAATGGTTGATGGTCACGCCGCCGGACAGTGTCTGGTAGAGCACACGTTCCTGCACCGCCCGATCATGGGTGAACAGGTAGAGCGCCAATGGCCGCTCGCCGGCGTTGATGTAATCGAGCACTTCGTCGAGGCTGTCGTAAGGCATCACCGTCAGCAGCGGGCCGAAGATTTCCTCCTGGACGATGCGCATCGTCGGATTCACGTCGAGCACCAGTTGCGGTGGAATCTTGCGCAATTCGTCGTGGTAATCCCCGTCCACCAGGCTCACCGCGCGGGCACCCTTGGCCACGGCATCGTCCAGCGTCTCCCGCAAGCGCACATAGGAGCGGCGGTCGATGATGGAGGTGTAGTCGGAGTTGTGAATGTCGGGATAGCGCTGGCGCATGATCTCGCCAGCGAGGGCGACGAAACGCTCCACCTTGGCGCGCGGCACGAACAGGTAGTCCGGTGCCACACAGGTCTGGCCGGCATTGACGAACTTGCCGTAGAGCAGACGGCTCGCCGCTTCCCGCAGATCGAAGTCGTCACAGATCACCGTGGGCGATTTGCCGCCCAGCTCCAGGGTCACGGGACACAGGTTTTCCGCCGCCGCGCGCATCACGTTGCGGCCGCTCTCGGCGGAGCCGGTGTAGACGATGTGGTCGAAGGGCAGGCTGGAAAACTCGCTGCCGCTGACGTCGGGCAGATAGGCGAGCGTGTCGTCGCCGAAGGCGTCGCGGCAGAGCTGCTGCATCAGGCGGCACAGGTTCTGCGAATTGGCGGCGAGTTTGACCATGCTGCGGTTGCCGGCCGCGAGTGCGTTGATGACCGGGCCGATCGAGAGGTACAGCGGGTAATTCCAGGGCGTCGCCACGCCCACCACGCCCTTGGGCTGCGGGATGACGCAGTTGCGGCCGGTGAGAAACAGCACCGAGGTCTTGCGTTTCTGCGGACGCATCCAGCGTTTGAGGTGCTTGCGGGTCTCCCGGATCGCGCTCAGCGAGCCGAAGATTTCCACCAGCTTGGTCTCGGTGGGATTGCGGTGGCCGAAGTCGGCGGAGATCGCCGCCGCGATGGCGTCGGCATGGGTGGCGAGCAACTGCTCCAGCCGGGTCAGCAGGTCGAGTCGCACCGCGAGTGACGGGTAGGGCTGGGCGCGACAGGCGTCCTTCTGAAGCATGAGGATGCGTTCGGCTTCGGTCTGGGGCGCGTTGATGCTTTTGAGGTGGAGTTGTTGTGCCATTTATTACCCTCCTGCATGGATCTCCGGTCGGTGTGCCGCGCTCGAATGGCGTGAGCATACGGGAAGGCCGGGGCTCGCGTGTGGCGATGTGCGGGGATATCGCGACTACGGATCATGAGTGCGCGCTTTACGGAACGTCAAGCAAGCACGTTGGTTGCAATGGCTTTTTTCAGGCGCCGATAATGGCGCCTGTCCCGGATGGCGAAACACCATGGTTGTACCCACCAAGATTGCCGTGCTCGGTGGTGGCAGCTTCGGCACCGCCATCGCCAACATGGTCGCCGGCAACGGTCACGAGGCGGTGCTGTGGATGCGCGATGCCGCCTATGCCGCCCAGTGTCAGGCGGCGCGGAGCAACCCCCGTTATCTCCCCGACTATCCCCTGGAGCCCAACCTCTCCATCACTGCCGATCTTGCGGCTGCGCTGGCCGGGGCGCGGGTGGTGTTCTTTTCGGTGCCGACTGCCGCCTTTCGCGCCGTGGCGCAGTTGGCCGCGCCGCATATCGCGGCGGGGACCGTGGTCATCAGTACCGCCAAGGGTTTCGCACCGGAAGGCTTCACACGGATGAGCGAGGTGCTCGCGGAGGAACTTCCCGGCGCGCGCATCGGCGTCATCAGCGGACCCAACCTGGCGCGCGAGGTGGCGCGTCATGCCATCACGGCGACGGTGATCGCGAGCACCGATCCGGAGGTCTGCGCGCTGGTGCAGTCGCTGCTGGTCACGCCGTATTTTCGGGTCTATGCGAATCCGGACGTGTTCGGTGTCGAACTCGCGGGCGCGCTCAAGAACATCTATGCCATCGAAGCCGGCATGGCGACCCAGATGGGACTCGGGCAGAACACCATGGCGGTGCTGCTGACGCGCAGCCTGGCGGAAATGACGCGCTTTGCCGCAACGCTCGGCGCCAATCCCATGACCTTTCTGGGGCTCGGCGGCGTCGGCGATCTGTTCGTCACCTGCACTTCGCCGCTGAGCCGCAATTTCCGCATCGGTCGGGCGCTGGCGGCGGGCGAAGCGCTGGACGCGGCGGTCGCCGCCATCGGTCAGGTGGCGGAAGGCATCAACACCACCCGCATCGTCAAGCGCAAGGCGGACGAGCTGGGCGTCTACATGCCGTTGGCGAGCGCGCTGCACGCCGTGCTGTTCGAGGGCCGGTCGATTTCGCGGGTACTCGCCGGCCTGGCGGTGTCCGAGCGCACCGACGACGTCGAATTCCGGGTCGGCTGACCCGCCACCCCCACGGAACCACGCCATGAGACTCTACGTATTGCGCCACGGCGAGGCCGAGCCCCATGCGCCCTCGGATGCCGCGCGCCGGCTGACGCCCCAGGGCACGGCTGAGGTGCGGGCGGTGGCGCTCGCCTGCGCGCAACGACTCGCCGGGTTGCAGCGCGTCGTGACCAGTCCCCATCAGCGCGCCCGGCAGACCGCGGCGGAACTGATGCGCACGCTGAATTTTGCCGGCGAGTTGCTGGTCGAGACCGCGCTCACCCCGGCGGGTGACGCAGGGCAGGTTGCGACGCTGATCGATGCGCTGGACTGCGAGGCGCTGCTGCTGGTCAGCCACCAGCCGCTGGTGGGCGAGCTGCTGCGTTACCTCACCGATCGCGAGGACGTGGCACCCATGGGTACCGCTTATCTGGCGGCGCTGGATGTCACCGCCTGCATGCGCGGCGGGGCGCGCCTGCTCTGGCAGGAACGCCCGCCAGGTTGAGCCGCATCGCCCCGCACTTTCCGCAGTACGAGTTATCGCCATGACCCCCGTCGAACACGAATTTTCCTACGATGGCCTCCGTATCGCCGCCACCGAATGGGGTAATCCCGCCGGTACCCCGGTGCTGGCCCTGCACGGCTGGCTCGACAACTGCGGCAGCTTCGCGCCCCTGGGCCGCTTGCTGGGGCAGGTGCGCCTGATCGCCCTCGATCTGCCCGGCCACGGGCACAGCAGCCACCGCTCGGCGGACGGCACCTACAACATCTGGCAGGACGTGGGGGTGGTGCACGCGGTGGCGGAGCAACTGGGTTGGGAGCGTTTCGCGCTGCTCGGGCATTCGCGCGGCGCCATGATCTGCACCCTGACCGCCGGCACTTTTCCCGAACGGGTCAGCCATCTCGGACTGCTCGACAGCTTCGTGCCGGCGACCGTGGCCACCGCCGATGAACCCGAACAGTTGCGCGGCGCCATTCTCGATCGCGCGGCGCGCTGCGGTCAGGTGCCGCGTCTGTATCCGGATGTCGAAGCGCTCACAGCGACCCGGCTGCGGGGCCTCTCGCCGCTGCCGGCGCTGTCCGCGCCCGACATCGTGGCGCGCGGGATGGAGCGGGTCGCGGGTGGTTATCGCTGGCGCAGCGATGAAAAGCTCAAGCTCAATTCCGAGATCAAGCTGACGCCGGAGCTGGTGCGCAGCTTTGTCGAGCGCATCCCATGCCCGATTCTGCTGCTGTTGTCGGATCTTGCGCGGGTGGCACGGTTCTACGGCATGGAAGCGCACGCGCGGGACATGGAAATTGCCGAGGTGCGCGGCGGCCACCATTTCCACATGGAGGAACCCGCGCCGGAAGTGGCGCGGCGGCTGGATGCGTTTTTCGGTGGCGGCCCTGGGCGAGCTCAGTTGAGCAGCGACAGGAACTCGTAGCGGGTTGCCTGCCTGGTACGGAATACGCCCAGCATGGCGGAGGTCTTGGTGACCGAGTTCTGCTTCTCGACGCCGCGCATCATCATGCACATGTGCTGGGCCTCGATGATGACCCCGACTCCCAGCGCTCCCGTGACTTCTTCGATGGCCCGGGCGATCTGGGTGGCCAGGTTCTCCTGAATCTGCAGGCGGTGGGCGAACATATCGACTACCCGCGCCACTTTCGACAAACCCAGCACATGACCGTTGGGAATGTAGGCGACGTGGCACTTGCCGATGAACGGCAGCAGATGATGCTCGCACAGGGAATAGAGCTCGATGTCCTTGACGATCACCATCTCGCTGCTGTCGCTGGGAAACAGCGCTTCGTTGATTACCTCGGCGAGGTTCTGGTGGTAGCCGCTGGTGAGGTATTCGAAAGCCTTCGCAGCCCGGTCGGGGGTATCCAGCAATCCGGGGCGATTGGGGTCTTCACCGATGCTTTCGATGATCTTGCGGTATTGCTCTTTCATTGTGTGGGGGCCATAGGTAGCGGACGGCTACCCTAAGTGAGGAACCTTGAAAGGTAAAGACTTGCGCCAGCCCGGCACCAGCAGCTTGTTGAAGAGCTGCTGGTGCCGGGCTGGCATCCGGTGCTGACCGCTAGCGGCTCGGCGGGCGGTAGACTTTGATCGGCCGATAACTCTTGTGGTACGAGGGCTGCTTGGCCCAGCGCAGGCCGGCGCTGATGCCGCCGTCGACAGCGATGGCCTGGCCGGTGACGAAGGTCGATTGATCGCCGGCCAGCCAGCCGGCCATGGCCGCGATATCCTGGGGCTGACCCACACGCGGAATGGGCTGGGTGATCTTGTAGTCGAGCTCGGCCATTTTCTCATCGCGTCCCACGGTGTTGGTGGCGAGTGGGGTGGCGATGAAACCCGGGCAGATGGCGTTCACCCGGATGCTGTTTTCGCCCACTTCCAGGGCCACGGATTTGGTGAGGTGGATCACCGCTGCCTTGGCGACCGAGTACAGATGCGGGGTGTGCCCCGCGATCAGTCCGGCGACGCTGGCGGTGTTGATGATGCTGCCGCCGCCCTGGCGTTTCATCACCGGGATCGCGTGTTTCATGCCCAGAAAGACGCCTTTCAGCAGCACGTCGAAGGTGATGTCGTAGTCTTCCACCGGAGTGTCTTCCAGTGGCCCGATGGCGCCGCCAAAGCCGGCGTTGTTGAAGATGCAGTCGAGCCGGCCCCAGCGCGTCACGGCGCTGGCGATCGCGGCCTTGACCTGCTCTTCCTGCGTTACGTCCACTGCCGCGAACAGCGCATTGGCGCCCAGTTCGGCGGCAAGCTTTTCGCCGCGTTCACGCTGCATGTCGGCGATGACGACGCGCGCGCCCTCGGCGACGAAATGCCGCACCGTGCCCTCGCCGATGCCGCTCGCGCCCCCAGTGATCAATGCCACCTTGCCCTGTAGTGTGCCCATGGTTTGCTTCCTGTGTGATGAAAAAATGGTCCGGCGATCAAAACAGGTCGCCCGGCGGGGGTCAATGCGCGGGCGCTGCCGTGCCCGGCCGTGCTAGTCTCGACCCATAAGAACCATTCTGCGGGGGCGTGATGGCCACTGATTCACGGGACTCTGATGTCCGGGACTATGATCGCCAGCGCGAAGTGCTGGAGCATTTTCTGCTGGAGACGCTGCGAGTGTTAGAAGCCGAGTTCGAGGATCTTCGATTCGGCGACCTGGCGGCGTCCCAGGAACGTTTGCGGGTGGCATTGGCGGATCTGGTGCCCGCCACGCGGCACGGTCTTGAGGCGCTGATGCCACCGCCGGGCCACGAGGAATTTCATCGTCGCCTCCTCGACGCCGCAACCCGCTGCGAAGACGCCGCGCAACTCTGGCGGCAGGGGCGCGGCGCGACCTTTATCAATGCCTTTGTGCAGAGCCGGCAATTGCTGGTCGAGGCATTGACCACGCTCTATGCGCTGCGCGCCGATCTGCCGACGCTGTCTGCCTTCTTCTGGGATGGCGTGGACCGCGCCCGGCAGCAACTGCTGGAGCAGCCGGCCCCGGATGCGGACGCGCCGGTGGGTCTGTTGCAGGTGGCGGCGGGCGACGATCACGAGCGCTATGCGCTCTATGTGCCGGAAAACTACTCCCCGGCGCGGGAGTGGCCGCTGATCGTCGCTCTCCACGGCGCGTCCGGCACCGGCGACGAATACCTCTGGACCTGGCTGCGGCTCGCCAAAACCCACGGCTATCTGGTGCTCGCGCCCAAATCCACCGACATCACCTGGTCGATTCTCGAACCCCATCTGGATAGTGCGTCGGTGACCGGCGCCATCGATCGGGTGGGCGATGAATACAAAATCGAGCGCGGGCGGGTGTATCTCACCGGCTTGTCGGACGGCGCCACCTTCAGCTATCTGCTGGCGTTTCTGGCGCCCGAGTATTTCGCCGGCGTGGCGCCGATCGCGGGTGAGTTGAGCCAGGTCGCGGAGCCTTTGCTGCGCCGTCGGGAAGGTCGCGAGGTGCCGCTGCTGGTGGTACACGGAGCGCACGATCATGTTTTCCCGATCGAAACGGTGCGCAGTACCTGTGGGCTGCTGGCCCATCTCGAATACGACATCCGCTTTGACGAGCTGCCGGACTGGGGCCACGCCTATCCCTACCGGATCAATCGCGAACGGGTGCTGCCCTGGTTCCAGGCGTTGGCGGCGCGTCCGCGCCGGGCGCTCTGAAGCGCCGACGCGGATGATGATCGGTAGCGGCCCGATGGGCGCCGCTCCAGCCCACGGTGGCGACGGCGCCACCGCAAAGGTTTTCATTGCCAGGGCTTTGGCGTAGAATCGCGCGCCTTCGCCGTGCCGTGCAGGTGCGGAAGCAGACTAGAACACACACCAGGACATGTCATGGTAAAGATCCGATTGGCTCGTGGTGGGGCGAAAAAACGTCCCTTCTATCATCTGGTTGTCACTGACGGCAAAACGGCGCGTGACGGCCGTTTCATCGAGCGCGTGGGGTTTTTCAATCCCATTGCCACCGGTGGTGAAGAGCGCTTGCGCGTCAATGCCGCGCGCGTCGAGCACTGGTGCAAACTGGGTGCTCAGGTTACGCCGCGAGTCGCCGATCTGGTGCGCGAAGCGGGCAAGAGTGCGGCGGTCCAAGCCACCGCCTGAGCCCGTGTCGCGCCCGGCGAATCCGCAGGAGGCGCCGGAGCAGCCCCTGAAAATCGGCCGCATCGCGGGCGTGTACGGCATCAAGGGCTGGGTAAAAATCGATTCCAGCACCGCGCCGGCCGACAATATCCTGAACTATCGGCCTTGGTGGCTGTGTGAAGAAGGCGTCTGGCGGACCCTGGAACACGACGCCGGGCGGATACAGGGCCAGCAGGTGGTGGCCCATCTGGTGGGTGTGGATGATCGGGATCAGGCGCGGCGCTACTGCCAGCTCGACATTCATGTCGAACTGGCCCAGCTGCCGGCCCTTCCCGAAGATGAATATTACTGGCATGAGTTGATCGGGCTGGCGGTGTACGGGCGTGCCGACGGAGACCGGGTGCGACTGGGTACGGTGACCGAACTGATCGAGACCGGCGCCAACGATGTGCTGGTGGTGCGCGGCGACGACCAGAGCCGCGACCGCGCAGAGCGACTCATTCCTTATGTCGACCCGGTGGTGCTCGCGATCGATCGCGCGGCGGGCACCATGGATGTGGACTGGGATCCCGATTACTGAAGGGCCGGCGCATCCATGAAAGTCGCGGTAGTGACATTGTTTCCGGAGATGTTCGGAGCCCTGGTCGATTACGGCGTCAGCGGTCGCGCGGTGCGCAACGGTTTGCTGGAAATCCGCTGCTTCAATCCGCGCGACTACACCGCCGATCGCCATCAGACAGTGGATGATCGCCCCTACGGCGGCGGACCCGGCATGGTGATGCGGCCCGAGCCCCTGGGTGCTGCCATCGCCGAAGCACGGGCGTGGACGCAGGGTGCGCGGGTGCTATATCTGTCGCCGCAAGGCCGGGTGTTGCGCCACGATGCGGTGATGGAGATGGCCGGTGCCGAGCGGGATCTGATCCTGATTGCGGGTCGTTACGAAGGCGTCGACGAGCGCATTGTTGCGCTCGAAGTCGATGAGGAATGGTCCATCGGCGACTATGTGTTGAGCGGTGGTGAGCTGCCGGCCATGGTGCTGCTGGATGCGCTGATTCGGCAACTGCCGGGCGCGCTCGGCGACGCCGACTCGGCACGGCAGGACTCTTTTGTTGCGGGTCTGCTGGATTGTCCGCACTATACGCGGCCGCCGGAATATCGGGGTCTCGGCGTGCCGGAAGTGCTGTTGTCCGGGGATCACGGCGCCATCGAGCGCTGGCGGCGCCAGCAGGCGCAGGCGCGCACGCTGGCGCGGCGTCCGGACCTGCTGGCGGGTCGCTAGCGGCGAATCGAATGAGTGACGGGAATTCCGTCGAAGAATTGCATTACACAGTGGCGGTCAGGATCCGGTTCCCGCGTTGGGACGACGTGGATACCGACCAAGCGACGGCATTACGCGGGAGAAGACGATGAGCAAGAATCCAGTTATCGCGCAGATCGAAACCGAACAGATGGGCAAGGAAATCCCGGACTTTCGTCCCGGCGATACCCTGCTCGTGCAGGTGAAGGTCGTGGAAGGCACCCGCGAGCGCCTGCAGGCGTTTGAGGGCATCGTCATCGCCCGGCGCAACCGCGGGGTCAACTCCGCGTTCACTCTGCGCAAAATTTCCAACGGCGTCGGCGTGGAACGTACCTTCCAGACCTACAGCCCGCACATCGACAGCGTGAAAGTTGTCCGTCGCGGCGATGTGCGTCAGGCCAAGCTTTATTATCTGCGTGACCTGTCCGGCAAGGCCGCGCGGATCAAGGAACGCCTCGGCTGAACCGGCTGCCGGCCGCTGCGGTGGCCGGCGGCTGCGGGTTGCGCGTCGGGTAGACTGACGCCATGACTGCCGACGCGCGCCTCATCGACGATCACCTCAATGCGCTCTGGCTCGAAAAAGGGCTGAGCGACAACAGTCTCGCGGCGTATCGGCGCGACCTCAATGCCTTTGCGGTCTGGCTCGCCGGACCATCCTGCGGACAGCCCTGCGGCCTGCTCGACGCCGATCCGGTCCGGATTCAGGAATACCTCGCCGATCGCTATCGGCAGCGCGCGAGCCCGCGTTCGGTGGCGCGCGCGCTGTCCTGCCTGCGTGGCTTCTACGATGCGCAACTGCGCTCAGGAACCCTGGCGCACCATCCCATGGCCGGCGTCAGCAGCCCCAAGCAGGGGCGACCGCTGCCCAAGTTTCTTTCTGAAGTCGACGTCGAGAAACTTCTCAACGCGCCGGATGTTACGCAGACCATCGGGCTGCGCGATCGCGCGATGCTGGAACTGCTGTACGCCACCGGGCTGCGGGTGAGCGAGCTGACCGGCCTGGCGCTCGACCAGATCAATCTGCGCCAGGGTGTGGTGCGGGTGCTGGGCAAGGGTAGCAAGGAACGCCTGGTGCCCATGGGCGAGGAGGCCATGCACTGGCTGCAAGCCTATCTGCGCGACGCTCGCTCCGCCCTTCTGGGTACGCGGCAGAGCAATGCCTGTTTCCTTACACCCCGCGGCAGCGGGATGACCCGGCAGGCTTTCTGGTACCGGATACGGCACTGGGCGCAGTGCGCGGGCATCGACAAGCCCCTGTCTCCCCACACGCTGCGCCACGCGTTTGCGACGCATCTGCTCGATCATGGCGCAGACCTGCGCGTGGTGCAGTTGCTGCTCGGCCACAGCGATCTCTCGACCACCCAGATCTACACCCATGTGGCGCAGACGCGGCTGCGCGAACTCCACGCGCGGCATCACCCGCGGGGTTGAGTGGCACGACGTTTTCCAACCGCCCGTCAGCGATTTTCAGCCGCCCGCTGGGGCTATAATCCGCCCCCTTGCCTGTCCAGCTCCCGGGAGCCGTCCGTGAACCATTTTCTCGCCGCCTGCGTTGCCCTGCTGTTGTCCGTTGTCGCACTTCAGGTGCGTGCCGCGGATGCTGCGCCGGTGGTCGATCCGGCTATCGCCAAGGCCATTGTCACCAAGCTGCGGGCTGCGCGCCCCGACCTCAGCTATGAGGTGCTCAAGCTCAGTCCGGTCCCCGGGTTTTACGAGGTTCAGGTCGCCGGTGGACCAATACTCTATGTACGCGAGGGCGGCGAATACTTTTTCGATGGTGCGCTCTATCAGGCGCGCCCCGGCATGTTTGTGAATTTGCGCGAGCAGGATCTGATCGCGAAGCGCAAGCAGGCGCTGGAGGCGATGTCCGAAAGCGACATGATCGTATTTGCTCCCGAGGGCAAACCCAAGGCGACACTCACCGTCTTTACCGACGTCGATTGCGCCTACTGCCGCAAACTGCACAAGGCTGTGCCCGAGCTCAATGCCATGGGCATCGAGGTTCGCTACCTGGCATTCCCCCGCGCCGGGTTGGGTTCGGATTCGTACCGCAAAGCCGTTACCGCCTGGTGTTCCGACAACCGGCAGGAAACTCTCACGCGACTCAAAAACGGCGAGGATGTGCCGGAAAAGCTGTGTGAAAATAATCCCGTGGCGGCCGAGTTCGAACTCGGGCAGGAGTTGGGCGTGAACGGTACTCCGGCCAGTATTCTCAGCGACGGTACCCTGGTTCCCGGCTTCCGCAGTGCGGCCGATATCGCCAGCATCCTGGGTGTGGACACGACCTCACCCGCTCCACCCGCGCGTTAACGAGCCCCTCATGGCGCTATTCTTTTCTGGGGGACAATGATGCCGGTCAAGGTCGGTTTGTGCGGCCTCGGAACGGTCGGGCGGGGTACGGTGCGGGTATTGGCCCGCAACGCCGATGTGCTGGCTCAGCGCGGCGGTGTCGGGATCGAGCTGGTGCAGATAGGTGCGCGCAATGCGGTCCCTGACGCGGATACTGGCGCGATTCCGTTCACCCGCGATATTTTCGCCGTCGCTGCCAATCCCGAAATCGATATCCTGGTCGAGCTGATCGGCGGCATCGAGCCGGCGCGGGAACTGGTGCTGGCCGCCATCGCCAACGGCAAGCAGGTGGTGACCGCGAACAAGGCGCTGATCGCCACCTGCGGCAACGAGATTTTTGCCGCGGCGCGTGCGCGGGGCGTCACTGTGGCGTACGAAGCCTCCGTCGCCGGCGGCATTCCCATCATCAAGGCGCTGCGCGAAGGGTTGGCCGCCAACCGCATTCGCTGGCTCGCCGGCATCATCAACGGCACCAGCAATTTCATTCTCAGCGAGATGCGCGACAAAGGCCGGCAGTTTGCCGATGTGCTGGCCGAGGCGCAGTTGCTCGGCTATGCCGAAGCCGATCCCAGCTTTGACGTGGAAGGCATCGACGCTGCCCACAAGCTGGTGATTCTGGCCGCGCTCGCCTTCGACATGCCGCTGCGCCCGGATGCGGTCTACATCGAGGGCATTACCGCCATCCAGCCCGAGGACGTGGTCTATGCGGGCGAGCTGGGCTACCGCATCAAGCACCTGGGGGTGGCGCGCCGCAACGGCCGGGGCATCGAGCTGCGCGTGCATCCCACGCTGGTGCCCGAGCGCAGCCTGATCGCGCAGGTGCACGGGGTGATGAATGCCATCATGGTCAAGGGCGACGCCGTCGGCGCCACCCTGTATTGCGGACCTGGCGCCGGTGCCGAGCCCACGGCCTCGGCCGTGATTGCCGATATCTTGGATATCGCACGCCGCCTGGATGGCGGTGGGCGCGACGCCACGGCGGTGCCGGGCGGGTCAGACGCCGCCGAGCCGCTCGACGTGGTCGACATCGCGGCCGCCGAAAGCGCCCACTACCTGCGCGTGTCGGCCCTCGACAGACCCGGAGTGCTGTCGCAGCTCGCGCAGATTCTCAGCGCCCACGGCATCAGCATCGAAGCGATCATCCAGAAGGAACCCGCACCGGGGCAGGATCATGTGCCGCTGATCATGCTCACCAACCGCACCCGGGAGAGTGAAGTGCGCGCTGCCATCGGCGCCATCGAGCGGCTCGAATCCGTGTCCGGCCCAGTGGTCCATCTGCGCAAGGAGGCCTTGGATGATGCCTAGCCGCCAACCGTCCCGCGAGACGCACCCATGAAGTACATCAGCACCCGTGGCGGCTGCGCGCCGCAGTCATTCACCGAAGCCGTGCTGACCGGGCTCGCGCCCGACGGCGGCCTGTTCGTGCCCGAGCGGGTGCCGTCCTACAGCGCCGCCGAAATCGCGTCCTGGCGCGGGCTGGATTACCCACAGCTCGCGCAGCGGGTGATGACGCCCTTCGTGGACGATGAGGTGTCCGCCGCCGATCTGGAGCGGATCATCCGGCAGTCGTACAGCGGCTTCCGCCACCGCGCCATCGCGCCCTTGGTGCAGACCGGCCACAACGAATGGGTGCTGGAGCTGTTCCACGGCCCGACGCTCGCCTTCAAGGATTTCGCACTCCAGTTTCTCGGCAACCTGCTGGATCATCTGCTGGAGCGGCGCGGTCAGAAGATGGTGGTTCTGGGCGCCACCTCGGGCGATACCGGGTCCGCCGCCATCGAGGGCTGCCGCCGCTGCCGCAATCTCGACATTTTCATCCTCCACCCGCACAACCGGGTATCCGAGGTGCAGCGCCGCCAGATGACCACGGTGCTGGCCGACAACATCCACAACCTCGCCATCGAAGGCAATTTCGACGACTGTCAGCGTTTGGTGAAGGCGAGTTTTTCGGCGCAGTCGTTTCTGCCCGCGGGGCGGCAACTGGTGGCGGTCAACTCGATCAACTGGGCGCGGATCATGGCCCAGATCGTCTACTACTTCTGGGCCGCGCTCGCCCTGGGCGCGCCGCAGCGGCCGGTGAGTTTTTCGGTGCCCACCGGAAATTTCGGCGATATATTTGCCGGCTATCTGGCGCACCGGATGGGGCTGCCGGTGCAGCAACTCATCATCGCCACCAATGCCAACGATATCCTGCACCGCTGCATCAGCGGCAACGACTACAGCCGCCATCCGCTGCTGCATACGCTGTCGCCCAGCATGGACATCATGATCTCCAGCAACTTCGAGCGCCTGTTGTTCGATCTGTACGAGCGCGATGGCAAAGCGCTGGCGGCGCTGATGGCCGGCTTCGAAGCCGGCGCGACGACCCTCGATCCCAAGGCCCTTGACCACGCCCGCACCCTGTTCCACAGCCATCGTGTGGACGACGCGGATACCGTGGCGACGATCCGCGCCGAATACGAAGCCAGCGAATACCTGCTCGATCCCCACAGCGCCATCGGCGTCGCGGCCGCGCGGCATTGCCGCCGCGATCGGGAAACGCCGGTGGTGTGTCTGGCCACCGCGCACCCGGCCAAATTCCCCGAAGCCGTGCAACAGGCCGGTTATCAGGGCGCGCCGCCGCTGCCCCAGCACATGGCCGACCTGTTCACGCGCACGGAGCGCTATCAGGTGCTGCCCAATGAACTTGCGCCGCTGCACCGTCACATCGCGGACAACCTGACCGTCTGATGCGGACCGCACCCGGCGCACTCGCAGTCCGTTGCTTCGCGAAACCGTGCTTCGCGACAGGGTGCGCCGCGACGTTTTACCAGCGCGGTCGCGACCATGGCTGAGGCGCCCGCACCGGACCGCGCCCCGGCGCTGAAGGCGCGGCCTCTGCTCGGCTCCGAAACCGCGTTCGGTGACGATCTTCCGCCGTGGCTGCGCCGTATCTACGCAGCCCGCGCCGCGACCCCCGATGCGCTGGATCTCCAGCTCGGCTGGATTCCCCCGGCCACCGGCCTGCGCGGCATCGAAGCGGCCCTGGCGCTGCTGATCGATGCGCTGGAGCGGCAGTCGCGGCTGCTCATCGTGGGCGACTTCGACGCCGATGGCGCCACCAGCACCGCGCTCGCCGTGCTCGGCCTGCGCGCCCTGGGGTTTGCCCAGGTGGATTTCCTGGTGCCCAACCGGTTCGAGTACGGTTACGGACTGACGCCGGAAATCGTCGCGCTGGCGCGGACCCGCAAACCCGATCTGATCATCACCGTGGACAACGGCATCTCCAGCATCGCCGGAGTGGCCGCCGCGCGCGATGCCGGCATTCGGGTGCTGGTCACCGACCACCACCTGCCGGGACGGGTGCTGCCGGCGGCCGACGCCATCGTCAATCCCAACCAACCGGAGTGCGGCTTTCCCCACAAGGCACTGGCGGGTGTCGGTGTGATGTTCTATCTGCTGGCGGCACTGCGCGGCCGACTCAAGGCGGACAACTGGTTTGCGCGGCAGGGTATCCCCGAGCCCGCGATGGCCGACTGGCTGGACCTGGTGGCGCTTGGCACCGTGGCCGATGTGGTGCCCCTCGATCGCCTCAACCGCACCCTGGTCCACCAGGGTCTGCGCCGCATTCGCGCCGGGCGCTGTCGCCCCGGCGTGCTGGCGTTGCTCGAAGTCGCCGGTCGCGACCATCGCCACGCGGTCGCCGCCGATCTCGGTTTCACCGTCGGCCCGCGCCTCAATGCCGCCGGCCGCCTCGACGACATCAGCCTTGGCATCCGCTGCCTGCTCGCCGACGACATCGCCATGGCACGCGCTCTGGCCGCCCAGCTCGACGAACTCAATCGCGACCGCCGCGCCATCGAAGCCCAGATGCAGCGCGAGGCGACGGCGCACGTCGCGCGCTTGCGGCTCGGCGAGGATCTCCCCTGGGGTCTGTGTCTGTACGACCCCGGCTGGCACCAGGGCGTGGTCGGACTGCTGGCGGGACGGGTGCGCGAGCGCGTGCATCGGCCGGTGATCGCCTTCGCCGATGGCAACAACGGTGAACTGAAAGGCTCCGCCCGGTCGATCCCCGGTCTGCACATCCGCGATGCCCTAGATGCGGTCGCCGCCCGCTATCCCGATCTGATCGGGCGCTTCGGCGGCCACGCCGCCGCCGCCGGACTGGCGCTCGCCGCCGAGAACTTCGCCGCCTTCGCCACCGCCTTCGACGCGGTGGTGCGGGAATGGCTCGCGCCCACCGACCTGGAGCTCGAAATCCTCCACGACGGCGAAGTGCCCGCCGCGGAATTGACCCTCGAAAATGCCCATCGGTTGCGCGCCGCCGGGCCCTGGGGGCAGCATTTTCCCGAGCCCTGTTTCCACGGTGAATTCCGGGTGCGCGACGCCCGCGTGGTGGGCGCCACCCATCTCAAGCTGATGCTGAGTCCGCTGACGGACGATCGGCTGCTCGACGCCATCGCCTTCAACGCGGTCGCGGCGGAGGGAAAGCCCCAGCTGCCTGAGCGTATCCGGATCGTCTATCGGCTGGATGTAAACCGTTTTCGGGGCGCGGAAAGCCTCCAGTTGCTGATCGAACACATCCTGGGATCCGCTGGCGGTGTCTGCCGCGGATGATTGCGCCGGCCGGGGGCTATGCTATTGCGCACCATCAGTGGCAAAGTGGCGCAGCGGGAGCACCGACCCACCGCGAAAATCGCCGGCCACCACACCATGGCCCTGTCACCGCTCATCCCGGTGGAGTCGGTACCTACTGCGTCAACAACCAGAAGAACCTCTATGACCGTCCTGCAATCGTCCCCGGGATCTGAATCCGGAACAACGCTGTTCAGTGGTCAGTTTGTGCTGCTGCTGGCGGTGACGACGCTGTTCGGTCTGTCGTTCTCGACCTATTTTTTGCTGCCCAAGTTTCTGGCCGTGGAACTCGCCGCCGACCCGGTCACCATCGGCAGCGTGACCACCATTTTCTGGCTGGCATCGGCACTGACGGTGCCCTTTGTCGGCGGCCAGATCGACCGGCGCGGGCGCAAGGCCTTTGCCGCCGCCGGTGGCCTGATCCTCGCGCTGTCCTGCGCTGGCTTTTTTTGGGTCGACAGCGTCGGGCCGCTGGTCTGGGCGTTGCGTATCCTCCAGGGTATCGGCTTCACGTTGTTTTATATCGCCGTGGCAACGCTAGCAACCGATCTCGCGCCGCCCGCCCGACTGGGGCAGGCACTCGGGATTTTCGGCGCGGTGATGATCTTCACCAATGCGGTGGGACCGGCCTTTGCGGAGTGGACATCGGAACATTTCGGCTGGAAGACGGTGTTCGCGGCGACCGCCGTCACCTCGGTGCTTGCCGCGGTATTTTCGCGGCTCATCCACGAACATCGGCACGCGCCTCCGGAGGGCGGACAGCACGCGAGTCTGCTGCAGGTCTTGCGCCGGCCCGGCATGCTGCGGGTGACCATTGTCTCGGCCATGGTGGGCTGGGCATTTGGCACCCTGTTCACGTTTTACCAGCCCTGGGCACTGTCGCTCGGCATCCAGAAGGTCGCGATCTATCTGGTCGCCTACGCGGTGGCGGCGGTGTCGGTGCGCGTGCTGTGCGGCGATCTGGCCGACCGCCTGGGGCGGTTGAAGGTGGTGCGCGCGATGCTGGTGCTTTATGTGTTCGCGCCCCTGACCTTGATCTGGCTCGACTTTTTCGGCCTGTTCATCGCCGGCGCCGTCCTGGGTTTGATGCAGGGCATCTACTATCCGGCGCTGAACGCGGTGGCGATCGATTTGGCCACCCCCGCCGAGCGCGGCAAGGTCATGGCCGCCTACAACGGCGCATTCAATCTGGGCCTGTCGGCGGCGGGGCTGGTGCTCGGCCATGTGGTGGTCGCCACTGACTATCGCACGGTGTTTGTACTGGCCTGCGTGGTCAGCATCGCTGCCTTTGGTCTGCTCGCGCTGACACCGGAGCGGGGCGGTGCGGACAGGGGAGAACCGGTGGCGTAGTGCCTGCACCATACCAGCCACGCCACTGATATTCGGGGGGCGGCAGGGGAGGCCTGCTGCAATGGCCCCTGATCCTGCTTTTCTGATGTCAGCGCGCCGTTTGCCTCAGGTCTCGCGCGCCGCTACCGTCGGGCCGCGCAACAGGGAACGCCGAACTGCTTGGCGGTTGCGCTGCTCTGGTCGTTCGGGACATCGCCTGACGGTCTGTCGGCAGGTCCGCTCAAGGCGGGGCTGGATCATCCTTCATCCAGCCCGCGCGCTGCATCCGCATCAGGATCCCATCTCCTCCAGCAGCCCCACCAGATCGTCGGCGTGTTCCTCTTCCATGGCGAGGATGCCCTCCAGCATACGGCGGGTGGTGGAGTCCCGGGTACCCAGATAGGTGATCATCTCGCGGTAGCTGTCGATGGCGATGCGCTCGGCGACCAGATCCTCGCGAATCATGTCGAGCAGGTTTTCGCCTTCCACATATTCGGCGTGGCTGCGCGAGGCCAGCCCCTCGGGGGAGAAATCGGGTGCGCCACCGAGCTGGACGATGCGCTGGGCGAGCTGGTCGGCGTGGGCCTGCTCTTCGTTGGCGTGCAGCAAAAATTCTGCGGCCACGCTCTGGGCATTGATGCCGGCGGCCATGAAGTGGTGGCGCCGGTAGCGCAGCACGCACACCAGCTCGGTGGCGAGGGCGGCATTGAGCAGCTTGACCACGGTGTCGAGGTTGGCGCCGTAGCCGGAGGTGACGGCACCCTGTTCGATGTGCTGACGCGCGCGCTTGCGCAAGGTTTTGATGTCGGTGAGGAAGGGCTGCTCGGACATTGGGTTGCTCCTGGCCCCCGCAGGGGGTGATCGGGATGGCTCGGAAAATGCTGGCCTCAACGGGAAGGATACCCGCCGCGGGCATTCGGGCGCCACCGCACCCGGTTACTATGCCGGCGTTACCCAATGGACGAGACCCCGGTGCCTTCCATGCACGACCACGATGCAGGCCATCACCACCACCAGCGTTCGATCACCCACGACGCGGCCCGCGCCATCGGCTTCGCGTTCTGGCTCAATTTCGGCTTTGCCATCATCGAGTTCATCGGCGGTCGCTGGGCCGGCAGCACCGCGATCATGGCCAACGCCGTGCATGATTTTGGCGACAGCCTGGCGATCGGTTTCGGCTGGATCATGAGCCGCCTCGCCGGGCGGCGCGCCAGCGAGACTTTCAGTTATGGCTTTGGCCGCCTGTCGCTGTTTGGCGCGCTGGTCAATGGCGTCATTCTGGTGGTGGGCTCGGCCTGGGTGTTGTGGCAGGCGGTGCCGCGCCTCGGCGCGCCGGTGATGCCCCACGCACCCGGCATGGTGGCGCTGGCGGTGCTGGGACTGACGGTCAATGGCGTCGCCGCCTGGCGCCTGGCGGGAGGCGCGACCTTGAATGAGCGGATGCTGAACTGGCATTTGCTGGAGGACGTGTTCGGCTGGGCGGTGGTGCTGGTGGTCGGGGCGGCGCTGCTGGTAGTCGACTGGCCGATCCTGGACCCGCTGCTGTCGATCGCGTTGACGGGATTCATTCTGTTCAACGTGGCGCGCAATCTCGCCAGGACCGGGCGGCTGTTCTTCCAGGCCAGTCCGGATGCCGCCCTGGCGCGGGAAGTGGCGGCGAAACTCCGGGCCGTGGACCATGTGGTGGATCTGCACCATTTGCATCTGTGGTCGCTGGACGGCGAGCGCCATGTGCTGACGGTACATCTGGATGTCGACGAACCCATTACCAACGCCGTGCAGCAGCGCATCAAAAGTGCCGTGGCCGCAGCCCTTGCGGCTTATCGCTTCGCCCACACCACCATCGAAATCGAGCAGGCCGAGGAACCCTGCCGGGATATGCAGGTGCCTTAGCAGGCACCGCAATCCCGCCAGCGCTCAACAGTGCTCGACTTTCGGCGCCGCTTTCCCGCCCAGGGTGGCCACGGCCACCAGCGCCAGCACGATGGCGGCGCCCGCCGGCAGATCGAACAGGCCGGATGCCAGCAGCCCCAGCACATACCCGGTAACGCCGACAGCGCCGGCCCGGACCAGTCGGCCGCCCGCTGCGAGTGCCGGCACGATCAGGCTGGCGAACACCAGATACACGCCCACCACCTGCACCGAGGCGGTGATGGTGATCGCGAACAGCAGATAGAAACCGCGTGGCGAGTCCTTCAGGCGCAGGCCGAACCAGCCCGCCAGCGTCAGCACAGTCACGCCGGTCAGCGGTAACAGCCCGCCCCAGGTGGTCCACAGAATCTGCCCGACCAGCAGGTCCTTCAGATGCTCGCCGGCGTGCGGGTCCTGGCTCATCAGCAGAATGGCGGCACAGGCGGCGGCCACGAAACTGACGCCGATGACGGCTTCCAGCTGGGCCGGATACTTCTTCTCCATCCAGCTCAGGCACAGGGCTCCGGTCAGCGCGGCGGCGACCGCGCTGACCTGCGTGCGCCAGCCACCGATTTCGGCACCGCAGGCACTGGCGACCACGATGCCGAGGCCCGCGATCTGCGCGATCGCCAGGTCGATGAAGATGATCCCCCGGCGCAGCACCTCCATCCCCAGCGGCACATGAGTCGCCAGCACCAGCAGTCCTGCCGCCAGCGCCGGCAGCAGGATGGTCGGTTGCAGGCCGTCGAGGGTCATGGCGCGGCCTGCAACAGGCGATTGAGCGTGTCGTCGAACAGGCCAAACAGATCCTGTGCGCCCGATGATCCGCCGACCGTGTACGGCAGCTCCAGTGCGGGGATGCTGGCGCGACTGGACAGCCATGCGGACGCCTTGGGCGATTCATAGGCGGCGTGCAACACCATTTTGGCCGGCGTGGCCTTGAGCGTTTCGAGCAGCTCGGCAAGGTGGCTGGCGGTCGGCTCCATGCCGGGCTTGGGCTCCAGTTCGCCGATCACCGTCAGCCCCAGCCAGTCGACGAGGTAACTCAGGTTACGGTGATGCACCACCACCGGCGCGCCCCGCAGGCGCGCGCCCTGCTGCTCCCAGCGCGCCATCGCGGCTGTCCAGCGGGCCTGGAAATCGGTATTGCGCTCGGTATACCGGGCCGCGTTCGCCGGGTCCAGTTCGCCCAGGCGCCTGGTCAGGCCGTCTGCCACCCGGGCGATGTTGCGCGGGGCCAGATGCAGGTGCGGGTTGCCGGCGGCGTGGACGTCGCCCATCGCCCGGTCGAGGGAGGTCGGGCGCTCCAGAATCCGCGCGAACCGCGCCGCGTCCAGGTAACCGGGCTGACCGGGCTGGATCCTGCCGTTGCCGGCCTCGCGTTGCAGCAGCGGCAACCAGCCGATCTCGAGCTCGGCGCCGGTGCAGACCAGCAGGTCCGCCCGCCGGGCTTTCGCCAGCAGCGCCGGCCGCGCTTCTATGTGATGCGGGTCCTGCAGGGCGGTGGTCGCCGAGCTGACCTCGACCAGATCGCCCGCGAGTTCCTGGGTCAGGGCGGCCCACTCGGGCTCGCAGGTCAGCACATTGAGCACCGCCCGTGCCGGGAGCGCGGCGAAGCTAATTGCAATCAACGTCAGAATCAGTAAGCGGTTCATGGGAGTTTTCCGTCAGAATTTGTGGGCGCCGTGGGGGCCGATGCTCATGATGTATTGCAGGATGACTTGGTTGTCCGGATCACCCTGCAACGACTTGTCACGGGCGAACTGCAAGCGAAAGCGCGAAAATTCCGACGGCGAATAGTCGGTCATCAGACTCCAGCGGCTCGGGTCGTAGCCGGTGGTGTCGAAAAACGCTCCATTGGCGCCAAAATCCACCGAACCCGAACTGAGCCGGTCGTAACGCACACCGGTGCGCCAGCGCGGCATGAACTGATACACCGCCTGGGCATAGCCGCCGGATTGCGAACTGTCGTAACTGTCCGTCAGGTCGGCGCACAAGCCCCCTGCCGCGGTGTTGTCGGCGCAGTTCAGGTCGCCGTTTTCATCGCGGTGGAAGTACTCCGTCGCGAACACGAAATTGTGCTCATATGGATTGCCATTCGGCGACCACTTCCACACGAAGTCGCCCAGCCAGGTCTTCGAAGTTCCGGAGAAGCGGGTCAGTTCCGAGAAGTCGCTAATATCGGTGAGCAACGCCTCGCGCCCACGCGGTCGGGCACGCAGGTAAGACACGCCCGCGCGCCAGGCATTTGACTCGCCGACATCGCCGCCGACATGGGCAAACGCCGCCCAGCTTCCGACACCGTTCCGGTCGCCACCCGCGTCCGAACCCGGGAAGAACTGGCCCTTGGCCACTTCCGCGCCCACTTCCATGAACAGCTCGGTCGGCGCCAGCCAGCGCAGCTGCACGCCGTCCTGCGCCAGGTGCTCGCCAAACAGGGCCGAATACATCAGGTTGTTGTCGGCGAAATCCCAGGCGTGGGGGTGACGCTCGTTCTGGTAGCCGATGCCGGACAGAAAGCGACCACCCTTGAAGGTCAGCCCGTAATCCAGATTCAGGGTCTGGAACCAGGCCTCCTCGACATCGACCTGGTCGTCCAGGAACACGAGATTCACGTAGCCGCGCAGGTACGGATCGATATTGGCGCTCATCACCAGCTCGGAGTCATCCAGCGTGAAGCCGCGATCGACTCGCGCCGGCGACTCGACCGGCATGAAGCCGGTGATAGGCCGCTCGCCGCCGGCGCGGTTGATGTAGCCGCCCTGCAGAATAAGCGATACCTCCGGGTTGAAGGTGCCCGCCGAAGCCGGGGGCGGGGCGGCACTCGCGGCAGCCTCCTGCTGGGCGTTGTCGGCCTTGATCTCGGCCGTCTCCAGGCGATTTTCGAGAGCTTTCAGGCGTGCCTCGTAATCGGCCTGGAGGGCCTTGAATTTTTGATCGAATTCGGCCCGCAGGGCGTCGACGCCGGTGTCGGCCCGCGCCGCCGCCGACCAGGGCAGGACAGCGGCGATTGCCACCGCTACGATGGTTTTCTTCATGGGATGCTCCCGTAACGACCAAGTGCCCGGCACCAGAGCGCCGGGTTGCAGTAACGATTGGAAAACTCAGGTCGTGGGGAGGAACGGTGGGGCGCGGGGTTGGAATGCGGGGTGCAGGGTTAACGCGACAGCCTGTGAAAAGACTTCCGTCAGCACCAAATGAGCGGGTACCACCGCAGTCTGAACCATCGCGGGAGCGACACTTGGTTGCTGGGTGTCAGCGCCCAGAAAGGCGTCGCAGGAACTGGTATGGGCGTGGAAAGGATGGTCGGCATCATGCACTGCCACCGCCACCTGGCCCGCGGCCAGCAGCGCCACCGCCAACAGTACCCGCGCCGCGGCAAAGGCGGGGAAGCGGGACCGGGTGCGCGGTTGCGGGGTCATCGACAGATGTGGGCGGGTCGCGGGTCTGGCGGCGATCCTAACCGGCGCGTCGGGGCGGGACAAGGGCCCCAACACCAGCCATTTCCGTGACTGTCGGAATTGTGGCTCCCGGCCGCGCGCGCCGACGCATCCGGATCGATGCCGGTGCGGTCGGTCATTTGCCTTGCTTTATTGGTTACCATGGGTCTTCCGCCCAGGCGGAAGACCGCCATTGCCCCAGCGGCCGCGACGGTCGATCAGCGTGGATCGCCCGCAAGGAGATGCAGTACCCCGTGAGTAATCAGGACCACGAACCATTCAGTTCCGCCGCTACCGACGCGGGCCGCATCCGGGCACCCTGGGAACGGACTTTCGAAAAAATCCTCACTCCCTTTGAGGAGTTCATTCATCGTCAGACCACCGGCGGCATGGTGCTGATGGTCTCGGCGGTCCTTGCCCTGATGCTCGCCAATTCCGGCGCGGCCGCGGCCTACCAGCATCTGATCCACCTTCCAGCCCATATCGGTATCGGCGATTGGGGGATCGAAAAAACCCTGCATCACTGGGTCAATGACGGTCTGATGGCGTTGTTTTTCTTCGTGGTCGGATTGGAGCTGAAGCGGGAAATGTTGGTGGGCGAACTCGCCAATCCCCGCCATGCCGTGCTGCCTATCCTTGCCGCCATCGGCGGCATGCTGGTGCCGGCGCTGATTTATACGGCATTCAACGGTGGCGGGGATGGCGCCCGCGGCTGGGGTATTCCCATGGCGACGGACATCGCGTTCTCGATCGGCGTGGTGGCGTTACTCGCTGGGCGCGTACCCCGGGCACTCATCACCTTTCTGGTGGCCCTGGCGATCGTCGATGATCTGGGCGCGGTGATGGTCATTGCCGTTTTCTATACAGAAAAACTCGCGCTGGGCTGGCTCGCGGGCGCGGTGCTGGTGCTCGGTACGATGCTGCTGCTGAATCTGGCCGGCGTGCGCCGCACGATGCCCTACTTTCTGCTGGCGGCGATGCTTTGGTATCTACTGCTCGAATCCGGGATTCACGCGACGCTTGCGGGTGTGCTCGGCGCTTTCACCGTGCCCGCCCGACCTCGTTACGATCCGGCGCTGTTCAGCCAGCGAGCCAAGGCGTTGCTGGCGCGGTTTGATGCCAGCTACAGTCCGGGGGCCAGCATCCTTACCAACGAAGAATTGCGCGCGGTGGTGCAGACCCTGGGCCGCAGCGCGATCGAAGTGCAGGCGCCGTTGCAGCGCCTGGAACATCTGTGGAACCTGCCGGTTGCCTTTCTGGTGGTGCCGGTATTCGCCCTGTTCAACGCGGGCATTCCGCTGGATTTCGGCGCCTTGGCGACCACGCTGATGCACCCTGTCACTCTGGGCGTGACGCTGGGTTTGGTGCTCGGCAAGTTCATCGGCATTACCGGAACCGTGTGGCTGGCGCTGAAGCTGGGTATCGGTGAACTGCCCTCCGGCACCCGCCTGCATCAGATCGCCGGGGTATCGCTGCTGGGAGGCATCGGCTTCACCATGTCCATTTTCATCGCCGAACTGGGCTTTGCCGCGCACCCGGACGAGCTGCTGATGGCCAAAACGGGAATCTTGCTGGCTTCGTTGCTTGCCGGGTTCAGCGGCTATATCTGGTTGCGGCTGGCGGCCCGTGCCGTAGCGCGTGTGGGAATCTAGCGAACCGATCACCGACGGCGCGCTGTGCCACGCGGGACGGACGCGGATGCGGGCCGGCGCCCAATCTGTCAAGCTTCGGCTCCGCGACACGGTTATTTTTCCGAGAGGAGAACGGCGATGGCAATGGTCAACCTGAAAACCGCAACGTCCGAGCAGATGGGCAAGATCATTCCCTACCTCAAGGTGTTTTCACACCTCAATGTGCAGCTGTACCGCTGGAGTGGAGGGCGCATCCTCGGCAAACTCAACGGCCATGACGTTTGCCTGGTTACCATGACGGGCGCAAAGTCCGGCGCCCAACGCACTATTCCGCTGATGTACGTTCCCTATCGCGACGGCGTGATCCTGGTCGGTTCCCAGGGTGGCGCCCCCAAGAGCCCGGTGTGGGTCAACAATCTCATCGCCCATCCGGATATCGAGGTGCAGTACAAAAGCAAAAAGATGAAATTGCGTGCCCGCCGCGCCAGTGCCGAAGAGAAGGAGGCGGTGTGGCCGGTGTGCTGCCAGCACTATCCCGATTACGAGATCTACCGGCAGCGCACGCCGCGGGACATTCCGGTCTTTATCTGCGAGCCGCGTTGATCCGGGCGTTCAGTCCAGCAGCTCCGTCAGTACCGCCACCGCGATCGCGCCGATGCCGCCGATCAGATTCATCATGGCGTCGAGATGGGTCTTGCGGCCGTGCGCCACGCGCAGGCTGGTGGCCGCGATGGACGCCATCTTGTAGTGGGTGAAGACATCGTAGTAATGCAGGCGCGCGCGGTCGACGGGGTTTCCCGATAGTTCCTCGTAGCGGGCCAGCAATTCGTCGAACGGCAGCAGTCCGCAGGCCAGCAGCTCGCCGCGTTCGTCGGGGCAGCCGAGCAGTTTGCAGCCGACATAGGCCAGGTCTTCGTGGTAGTCGCCCAGGTGGCACAGCTCCCAGTCGAGGATGGCGTTGATGCGGCCGTCCGGGGTGTACATGAAATTGCCACTGCGGTAGTCGCCATGCACCACCACCGGATTGGCCACTGCCGGCATGTTGGCCTTGAGCCAGCTGGCGGCGTACTCGATGACCGGATGGGCCTGCACCGTGTCCTCGTGCCAGATGCGCTCCCAGAGTCCCAGTGACCACAGGTTCGCCTCGGTGGTACCGGGCTCCGGAGCGTCGTAGCTGGACAGATCGCAGCGGCGCCAGTCGAGCCGGTGAATGCCGGCCAGGTGCTGCACGAACTGATCCCGGAGTTGGGCGCGCAATCCCGGTTCGAACGACATGCCGAGTCCGGTGACCTTGCCGCCACCTTCCGGCTGCACGATGCCCTCGAGAAAACCCGCGATCAGAAAGGGCCGCCCGAGTGCGGTCGGATCGGTCTCGACCCAGTGCACCTCGGGTACCGGCACCGTGCCCTGCATGGCGCGCAGGATCTGCGCCTCGCGCAGGCGGTGGGTTTCGACCACGGATTCGAGCGGGTCCATGCGCAGCATGAGCTTCTTGCTGCCGGCGGCGGGGCGGTGCAGATCGAAGGTGAACTGCTCCTTGGACGCGCCTCCGGTGAGGCGCTTCAGGTTGGCGATGCCGAGCCGGGCGTCCCCGGTGGCGCCGCGCAGGTAATCGAGCAGGCGTAGTTCCAGGCGCGAGAAATCCATGCTCTGTTCGCGTGGGTCGGCGCGCTCGATCAGCTTGCGGGTGAGTACCTCGTCGAGCGCGCGCTCGACAGGAAAGCGCGCGCGAATGCCGGCGATCCAGTCCGGCGTCGGCCGGGCGCGCCGGCCCAGGGTCGGTGTGTGGTGACGCATGGCGGTGGCCCCGCGCTACCTACATGGCGACTTCCTGGATTTCCCCCCAGCCGACCACGCCGCCGAGCTCCCAGCGCATGAAGGTGTGGGTGGCGAAGAGGTAAGGCCAGGGCGACCAGGGATTGGAGGTGAACGCGGTGCCGGTGAAGCGATGGCTGCGACCGCGCTTGTCCTCTACCTGCAGGTCCATGAACTGGTGCAGCAGGCCGTTGCGCAACACCCGGCCCTTGCCCTTGGTGAGGCCATAAACCTTGTCGCCCTCGCGGACATAGCCGTGGACGATGGCGGCGTAATCGTTTTTGTCGTCGGGGTTGATCACCCAGATGCAGTGGATGCTGGTGTCGTTGTCGAAATTGGCATTGAGCCAGCAGAAATTGGCGAACTGGTCTTCGTGGCGCAGGCCCCAGCTGTGATCCATGCTGGACACGCAGTCGATCGGGAACTGCTTGCCGTCGAGAATCATCTTGCCGGTCACGCGGCCGCTCTGATCCCAGTGCCCGGCGTAGGCGGTATCGGATACGGTGTCGCCGCCGTGGCTCACCTGGGCCAGCGGATCCATGGCGGGGTCGTGGATATCGTAGGGCTCCATCAGGGCCTTGTAGGTCACATCGAAAGACAGGCGCTTGCCGTCGTCGAAGCGGATCTCGTAGTCCATCACCGGCTTGGTGCATTTGATCGCCAGACCGTTGCCGAGGCGGTAGTCGTCGAAATTGGTTTTGGGAAACGGCAGATGCACCTGGTTGTTGGTGTAGCGCACCAGATGGGGCGTATTGGAAAAGCCGTCGGTGATGGTGATGCTGGACAGCACCGCGCCCAGATTCTGCCGGGTCAGCACATAGACATTGACGTGCAGCGGCTCCTCGGGAACGTAAAAGCCGAAGTAATTGGTCTCCGCCCAATAGGTGTCGTCGGACGTCGGCGTATGAAAGTACATGTCTTTTGCGGTGATCATGGTGTGCCCCCGGTAGCTGTTGTTTTAGTTGTCGATGAGCGGCCGTGCACGACGCTCACTGCGTGGTTCCGCAGCGTTTATAAACCAAGGCGGCCGGTGGCGAAAGGAAATGTTGCGGCCGGCCGGCGCGGGATGGCCGCCGCCAGGGTCAGGCGGGAATGACGATGTCGGACAGGGCGAACAGCTTCCAGCCCCCGGCGGTGCGGGTAAAGGCGTAAAACGCGGCGACGGTTTCGATCAGCGAGCCGTCCGCGCGCACCCGCTCGGCGTGGCGCAGGATCACATGGGCCTTGTCGGGCGCGACCAGTGACACCTCGTAATCGGCATTGACCGTGGTGTGCCACTGCTTGCGCTCCCGCAGGGCCTGCGGCGAGACCGGGAAGCGGTCGAGCAGGCGGGTTTCGCCCGCGCCGATATAGGCCAGGGGAAACTGCACCAGAGATTCGACGGCGGTCAGGTCGCCGTCGAGGAAGGCGCGCAGATAGCGTTCGTATGCAGCCCTCACCTCCCCGGTGCTGGTGTCGGTGGTCATCAGGGCGGGACTCCTGGGTAGCGGATCGGACACAGGATAGCGCGACACCAGCGTGGGCAGGGCGCTGCCGGGCGCGCCGGCTCAGGCCGGTTTCAGCACCGCCCGACCGGGTTTTGCAGTGATTCGGTGTGCCAGCAGCAGGCCCACGATCATCGCCGGAATGAACGCGAGGGTCGGCGCGTAGCCGTAGGTCAGTCCCGCCAGCGCGGGTCCCGGGCAGTAACCCACCAAGCCCCAGCCGATGCCGAAGATCGTCGCGCCGATCAGCAGGGGCTTGTCGATATCGGTCCTGGTGGGCAGCGAAAAACTGTCGGCGAACAGCGGAGCGGGAGTGCGCAGCACGAACCGGTAACCGATGGTGGTGACGAGCAGGCCGCCGCCCATGACGAAGGCGAGGGTCGGGTCCCAGGCGCCGAAAAAATCGAGAAAATCCTGCACCCGTTTGGTGCTGGTCATGCCCGAAACCGCCATGCCGATGCCGAACACGATGCCGGAAGCGAGCGCAGCCAGTTGTTTGCCCATGGCATCAGCCTCCGGTGGTCAGGCGCAGCAGGGTAACGGTGACGATCCCCGCGGCCATGAAGGTGAGGGTCGCGATGATGGAACGTTTCGACAAGCGCGCTATTCCGCAGATGCCGTGGCCGCTGGTACAACCGGAACCAAGCCCGGTGCCGAAGCCCACCAGCAACCCGCCGATTACCGCGAGCAGCACGCCGGCGCCGGGCACGGGCGCCTTGAAGTCCGCATTGAGCAGGGGTGGCAAGGCGCCGCCGATCACAATGCCGAGCACGAACAGGAGCCGCCACAGGCGTTCGCCCGCACTTTGGGTGAAGACGCCGGAGAGGATGCCGCTGACGCCAGCGATGCGGCCGTTCAGGGCCATCATCATGACGGCGGCGACGCCGACCAGACCGCCGCCGATGGCGGCTAATACGAAGTGATGCATGCAGTTCCTCCAGCCAGAGCGCGAGGGTTGTGGTGTGTTCCCGCCGGTGGCCGGGTTTCACGGACTTCTTTCGTCCGGAGGTTGCGGTCCAGCGCGAGCCACTTTTTGCCACATTACATTAGGAAAATACAAATTAGCAATATTTACTTCTGCATATCCGGGGAGGTCGGCTATATTCGCGCTCGATGACCGGGCCCCGGGAGGAAAGGCAGTGCAGCTCGATTTGACCGCGCTGGCCGCGCACGCCGAAGTCGCCGAAGCCTTGCTGAAGGCGATGGGAAATCGCAACCGGCTGATGGTGCTCTGCACCCTGCATGAAGGCGAGCTGTCGGTGGGCGAGTTGAACGCGCGTATCCCGCTCAGCCAGTCGGCGCTGTCCCAGCATCTGGCGACGTTGCGCCGCGCCGGGCTGGTCGCGACGCGGCGTGAGTCCCAGACGATCTACTACCGGCTTGGCGATGCAGCGGCCAGCGCTGTCATCGCCACCCTCCACGGCCTGTTTTGCAAGGCGCCCGCTTCCGCCGCAGTCAAGTGAAGGTGTGCTCCGGCTGCGGGAACTCGCCGGCGCGCACCGCCGCCGCATAAGCCTGAAGTGCGCCCAGGATGTCGCCAGCGCCGGCGAGGAAATTGCGCGCGAACTTGGGCGCGCGCGGCGAAATCCCCAGCATATCCTGCAGTACCAGCACCTGGGCATCGGTATCGGCGCCGGCGCCGATACCGATCACCGGCATCGTCAGCTCCCGGCTGACGCGCGCCGCAAGGTCGCGCGGAACGCATTCCAGCACCAATAAACTGGCGCCTGCGCTTTCCAGCAGATGGGCGTCCTGCACCATCTGCTCCGCTTCGCTGTGGCCGCGCCCCTGCACCCGATAACCGCCAAACTTGTTCACTGACTGGGGGGTAAGGCCCAGGTGTCCGCACACCGGAATGCCGCGCTGGTTGAGCATCGCCACCGTCTCAGCCAGCCATTCCCCACCTTCCAGCTTGACCATCTGCGCGCCCGCCTGCATGAGCAGGGCGGAGTTGGCCAGCGCCTGTTCGGGGAGCGCATAGGCCATGAAGGGCAGGTCGGCGATCAGCAGGGATTTGCTGTTGCCGCGGCGCACCGCTGCGGTGTGATGCAGCATGTGGTCCATGGTGACCGGAACAGTGCTGTCGAAGCCCAGCATTACATTGCCGAGGGAGTCACCGACCAGCACCACCTCGATACCCGGCGAGTTCGACGAGGCGGGCGAAGCTGCTGTCGTAGGCCGTGATGACAGGAAACTTCTCCCCGGCACGTTTCAGGTCGTTCAGGGTATGGATACTGATGGCTTTCATGGTTCTGCCCGGGTGTCAGGACGGCGGATTGTATTGCGGGTTGTAGTAATGGCGACCACTTTTCACGCCGATGAGAAATTCGACCAGGCGGCGGTAATCGAGGTCGTTGTCGGCCACGTCGATGGCGCGGGTATTGACGATCACCAGCGGCGCATCGTCGTAGTAGTGAAAGAACTGGGTATAGGCTTCGTTGAGCTGACGCAGATAATCCGCGGTAATGGCGCGCTCCATGGCCACGCCGCGTTTCTGAATGCGCGCCAGCAGGGTTTCGGGCGGCGCCTGCAGGTAGATCACCAGGTCAGGCACCGGTTTGTCGATGGTGAGCTGATCGTAGACCTGCTGGTAGAGGCGGAACTCCTCGTCATCCAGGGTCACGCGCGCGAACAGCGGGTCCTTGTCGAGCAGGAAGTCGGCGACCCGGATCGGCCGGAACATGTCGCCCTGACGCAGCTGCTGGATCTGGCGGGTGCGCTGGAACAGGAAGAACAGTTGGGTGGGCAGTGCATTGCCGCGCGGGTCGGAATAGAAGCGTTCCAGAAACGGATTTTCTTCAACGTCTTCAAGCAGCGTGTCGTAATTCAGCGTCGCGGCGAGGCGCCGTGCCAGCGTGGTTTTGCCGACGCCTATCGGTCCCTCGATGGCGATAAAGCGGGGCAGGCTGGCCGTGTCGAGGGCCAGCTGAATGTCGTTGGCAAGTATTTCCACGGCGGGCTCCGGATCAGAGGCGGACAATACCTGTGCAATCGATTCGTGCCAACAGCTGCACCAGGGTGGTGCCGTCGGGCAGGATCAGATCGGGATCCAGGTCATGCAGCGGCAGCAGCACGAAATTGCGCTCGGCAAGGCGCGGGTGCGGGAGCGTCAGATCCTTGTCCACGAGGACCAGATCGTCATACAGCAGGATATCGAGATCGAGGGTGCGCGGCCCCCAGTGCTGGTCGCGAATCCGGCCGCGCGCGGTCTCCAGAGCCGCCAGTTCCCGCAACAGGGCGTGGGGCGTCAGTGCAGTGCGCAGTCGCGCCACGGTGTTGATGTAATCGGGCTGTACTCCCGGTCCGACTGCCCGGCTGCGGTAGCGCGGCGCGGCGGCTTCCAGATCGGTTTGCGGAAGCCGGGCGAGCGCGTTCAACGCCCAGTCGATCTGTCCTTGCGGCTGGTCCAGATTGCTGCCCAGACCTATGTATGCCTTCGCGCTCACGCCGGCCCGGAACCGGGTGCCCGGCGTCGACGGGTGCGCCGACGGGGAGCGGGGGATGCTTGCAGTGCTGCGGCCATTTGCTCGCGTTCGGCTTCTCCCGCAGTTTGAAAACGGGTCCACCAGGCGCCCAAACCGCCCAGATCCTCACCACTTTGTTCACGCAACAAGAGAAAATCGTAGGCGGCCCGAAAGCGGGGATGCTCCATGAGCTGCCAGGCACGCCTTCCGCTGCGACGCTCCAGTCGTGGCTGCAATTCCCATATTTCCCGCGCGGGCGCGGAAAAGCGCCGCGGGATCGCGATATGGCGCATTTCCCGTGTCAGCACGTCGGCGGCGGCTTGCTGCAACGCCAGGGTTTCCTGCGGGCCGGGAGTCCGCGTCCAGGCCCCGCTGGCTGCAACCGCGGGCCACAGCAGTGCCGCGAACAGGAACGCAGGGGTGACGCGCTGATCGTTCTTGATGCGAATGTCGGTGTTGATCAGCGCCTGCCGGACGAAGGTATCCCAGCGGCCGTCGCTGGCGATTGCCGCGGCGGTATCGGGGAACAGGTGTTGAAACAGCAGGTAACGGGACAAGGCTTCATAGGTCGCAAGGGCACGCCCGGTCATCAGCAGCTTGAGGACCTCGTCGAACAGCCGCGCCGGCGGGATTTCCCGCAACAGCGCGTGCAGCTTGGCGAGTGGCGCCGCGGTTGCCGGGTCCAGAGCAAAATCGAGTTTGGCGATGAAGCGGGCGGCGCGCAGCATCCGCACCGGATCTTCCCGGAAGCGGGTTGCGGGATCGCCGATGATGCGCAGGGTGCGGCTGGCGACATCCTCGAGGCCGCCGACAAAATCCAGCAATTCGTCGCGCTGCGGGTCGTAATAAATCGCATTGATCGTGAAATCGCGGCGTTCGGCGTCCTCTTCGAGCGAGCCGAACACATTGTCCCGCAGCAGCATGCCGCGCTGACTGCGGCGTGCCTGCTCACTGGAGTGCGGCGTCGCATTTGCGTGAGGACTGGTCCCATGGGAAGCGCGAAAGGTTGTCACTTCGACCAGCTCGCGCCCGACATGGACGTGGACGATGCGAAAGCGGCGGCCGACGATGCGGGCGCGCCGAAACAGGTGCTTGACCTCTTCCGGCGTCGCGCTGGTGGCGACATCAAAGTCCTTGGACGGGTGGCCCAGCAGCGTGTCGCGGATACAGCCACCGACAATGAATGCCTGATGCCCGGCGGCCACCAGCTTGGCCACCACTTCCCGGGCTCCGCCGCTGATCGCGGAGTGGGGTATATGGCGGCTGGCGGGGACCTTGCGGGGGATCTCGGTTGGCCTGCTGGGCTTTCGGCCGAACAATCTTTTCAACCGCTGGAGCATTCCGGAAGCTATCAGTTGGGCAGCGGCGATTCTAGCACAGCGCTCCTCGCGGCCTGTTCTTTCGGGATGTGCAACCGATTGACGTGCTGGTCTCCGCAACTGGAGTTTGAGGGCGGCGCAAACGAAAGGGGGAGGCCATTGCAGGCCTCCCCCGAGATTTCATTTGCCCTCGGCCTCGGGCTAACCCACCCCTAACCGACTAGCAAACCAGTACCCTTCGATTATTATTATCTTTGTTATTGTTATGCTGCTCTCTTATTGTTGTTATGAGCGACCTTCATGCTATCGAGTGAGGTTCCGCTTGGCAAAGGGGTTTTTAGACCTTTTTGTCGTCTTGGTAATTAAAAACAGTCGATTCGGTTATATTTGGCGCTCTTCCTTGCCATACCGCCCGCGGCGACCAGTGCTGGCTCGCCCAGCGGAGCAACTCGGCGACGCTGGCGCCCGCGGCTGCCGACGGCGGGTTCTGGCCCAGCCGGGCCAGCGCGCGAAATATATTGTCCCCCGCGCGCGCCACATCCAGCGCGGGGGCGTGGTTTTGTTTGCTGAGTTTACGCCCGGCGGCGTCCGTCACCACTGGGACGTGACCGTAGACCGGCACGGGCAGCCCCAGTGCGCGCAACAGGAAAATCTGGCGCGGGGTGGACTCCAGCAGGTCGTTGCCACGCACCACATGAGTGATGCTCTGTGCCGCATCGTCGACCGCGACTGCGAGTTGGTAGGCGAAGAGGCCGTCGCGGCGGCGCAGCACGAAGTCGCCGCCCGTCGCTTCCAGATCAGAGGTTACGGATAGCCCACTGAGCCAGTCGGTGAAGTGGATTACCGGAGCATCGTCGGTGCGGATACGGACCGAAAACCCGGAGCCGGCGGGGTCAGGACCGGTCAGAACGCGATGGCGACAGGCGCCGTCGTAGTTTCCGCCGAGGCGGCGCAGCCGTTCCCGGGTGCAATCGCAGAGAAACAGCAGTCCCGTGGCTGCCAGTCGCTGCAATGCGTCGCGATACTGCGCCGCGCGCTCGCTCTGGTAGAGAATCTCGCCATCCCAGTGGAGGCCGTGGGCGTCGAGCTGCCGGGCTATGCTCGCCGCGGCCCCGGAAACTTCGCGGGGCGGGTCGATATCCTCTATGCGCAGCAGCCAGCGCCCATGGTGGGCGCGGGCATCGAGATAACTGGCCAGGGCACTTACCAGCGAGCCGAAATGCAGCGGGCCGGTGGGCGAGGGAGCGAAGCGTCCGGTGTACGCTTCCGACACGGTAACAGGGGGTTGGCCCGGAATCAGCCGCCGACGGTTTGCCGTTCGCGGATTTCATCCAGCGTCTTGCAGTCGACGCAGAGGGTGGCGGTGGGGCGTGCCTCCAGGCGGCGAATGCCGATCTCGACACCACATTGTTCGCAGTAGCCGTAGTCGTTGGCGTCGATCATTTCGATGGTCTTGTCGATTTTCTTGATCAGTTTGCGCTCGCGGTCACGGGTGCGCAGCTCCAGGCTGAATTCTTCTTCCTGGGTGGCGCGATCGGCAGGGTCCGGGAAATTGGCCGCGTCATCCTTCATGTGACTGACGGTGCGATCAACTTCGGCCATCAGATCCTGCTTCCAGTCCAGCAACAGTTTCCGGAAGTGTTCGCGCTGGTTATCACTCATGTACTCCTCGCCCCGCTTCTCTTTGTAGGGCTCGAAACTCCGCAGCAGTACGGAGGACTTCTCGGCTGCTTTCTTCTTGGCCATTTGTAATTCCGGGGGGGGATCCGACAGGAAGGCGCGTTTATAGGGCCGGCTGGGGTTTTTTTCAACCCTGTCGGTGCGAATCTCCGGTGCGCCGACCTCAGAGGGTCGGGCGGGCTTGGCTTAGAATCGCGGCACTGACGAGGAGCGTAGACGATGCGGGACGGGCGACACAGATGGGCGCGACGGGTGGCTTCCATGACCTCGTTCAAGGTCGTCGACTTCCTGGAGGCCGCCGAGCGGATGCAGGCGGGGGGCCGCGATATCGTGCGTCTGGAGGCGGGCCAGCCTTCATTTCCCACGCCGTTTCCCATTGCCGAGGCAGCGCGCCGGGCTCTGGCCGACGAAAAAACCCGCTATACCCCGGCATTGGGTATCGCGCCCTTGCGGGAGGCGATAGCCGCCTTCTACGCGCAGCGCCATGGCGTGAAGGTGGCGCCAGCGCGCATCGCGGTCACCACCGGGAGCAGCGCGGCACTGGGACTGATCTGCGACCTGCTGATCGAACCTGGAGACGGGTTTTTGCTGACCGACCCGGGCTATCCCTGCAATGCGAATTTCGTCCGTCGTGCCGGGGGTGAACCACAGTGGGTGCCGGTGGCGGCCGCCGAGCGCTACCAACTCACCGCCGCGGCGCTGGCGACACACTGGCGCCCCAACACCGTCGGTGCGCTGGTGGCGTCGCCCAGCAACCCCACCGGTGAGATCATCGCACGCGGTCAATTGGCCGCGCTGCCCGCCGCGGTCCGGGAGCGCGGCGGCGCCCTGGTGGTGGACGAGATCTACCACGGACTGGTCTACGACGCACCCGAGACCTCGATCCTGGCATTCACTGACGATGCCTTCGTGGTCAACAGTTTCTCCAAATACTTCGGCATGACGGGCTGGCGGCTGGGCTGGATGGTGCTGCCCGAAGCGGCACTCGAGCCGATCAACGTGATGGCGCAGAATTTCTATATCTCGCCGCCCAGCATTGCGCAGCATGCGGCGCTGGCAGCCTTCCAGCCGGAGGTCATCGAGGAGCTCGAAGCGCGCCGCGAAGAGTTCCGCCGCCGCCGGGATTTCCTGGTGCCGGCGCTGCGGGACTTGGGCTTCGACATCCCTTTTGCGCCCGCCGGAGCCTTTTATATCTATGCGGGGATTGCGGGCCTCGCCGACGACAGCGAGGCTTTTTGCTGGGACATGCTGGAGCGCGCCGGGGTCGCCTTTACCCCCGGGACCGACTTCGGCTCTCATCTGGCCCACCAACGGGTGCGGTTCTCCTACACCGAGCCGCTGGAACGCCTCGAGCTCGCGGTCAGCCGCCTGCGCGCGGCGCTCGCGGCGCGATGAAATTCAGCCCGCCCCTGGAGCAGGGCATCTTTCTGCGCCGCTACAAGCGGTTTTTTGCCGAGGTCGGATTGCCAGATGGCGAGGTGCTGACACTGCACTGTGCCAACACGGGATCGATGCGCAATTGTCAGGTGCCCGGCGCACCCTGCTGGTTTTCCCGCACTGCCGATCCACGCCGCAGGCTGCCGGGCACCCTCGAGATCGTCACCACCGGCGATGGCCGGCTGGCCGGGGTCAACACCGGACGTGCCAATCGCCTGGTGGAAGAGGTCATCACGGCGGGTTGCATCGACGCGCTGCGGGGTTATGAAAGCGTCCGGCGTGAGGTGCGCTATGGCGCGGAAAACAGCCGCATCGACTTTCTGCTCGCGGGCGACGGCAAACCCTGCTATGTCGAGGTCAAGAGCGTCACCCTGTCATTGGGCGACGGCCGTGCCGCTTTTCCCGACGCCATTACCCGGCGCGGCGCCAAGCATCTGCGCGAGCTCGAAGCCATGGCTGCCGCCGGTGCGCGCGCGGTACTGCTGTTTTGTGTCCAGTTGAGCGCTATCGATACGGTGGTACCGGCGGAGGACATCGATCCGGACTATGCCCGGGCACTGCGCCGGGCGCGCAGCCGGGGCGTCGAAGTCCTGGCCTGGGGTTGCCGGCTGGGACCGGAGGAGATCGCGCTGGAGCATGAACTGGAATTTCGCGAAGCGTAGTGCGGCGCGGTGCGTGCAGGTGCGTGCAAAAGAACGCCCCGCCGGTGCAAAAAAACGCCCCGCCGGAGCGGGGCGTCGGCAGCACCTGGCGGGGCCTACATCTTGCCGTCGATTTCGACTACCCGGGCCTTGAATTTCCAGGCGCCATCGACTTTGGCGAGGACATCCAGGTAGCGGCCGGAATTCACCACGCTGACTTTCTCGCCGGTATCCACCAGGATTAGATAGGCGTCGTGGGTGGCGCTGTCGCCGTTGACTTCGACGATGGCATCCGTGGTGCAGTGCTTGACCTTCATGGTCGGAATCATCTTTTTGGCGAAGGCCAGCAGCGCCTCGCGGCCGGCGGCGAGCTGTTTGCCGCCCATGGCAAAGGTGCCGTCGGCGGCGAACGTATCGACCCAGGCTTCGGGATCGCGATAGTCGAAGGCGCGGTTGTATTTGGCAACCAGTTGGCGGATTTCCAGGTTGTCGGCGACAGTATTCATGGCAGTTTCCTCGTCGGCAGCGAATACGGGGTCACGGCTGCGGCCCCGGGGCAAAAGCTCGCCGCTAGGGTAGCGTGGTCGCGCGGTCCGGCGCCACTCTCCCGGCGTGCCTCACCCAGCGTCAGATTGCCGTCAAGGATTCGCACGGGGATTGGCTCCAGATGTTTGCCGGCACAGGATCCGGCGACACAGCGGCCGGTGGCGATGTCAAACAGGGCGCCGTGCACCTGGCAGTGGATGCGGCGGCCGTCGCGGTCCAGAAAGCGGTCGGGCAGCCAGTTGAGCTCGAACCCCGCATGGGGGCAGCGGTTGCGATAGACCACCACGCCGGCGGCGGTCCGCACGGCGAACAGTCGCACATCGTCCCGCGGGTTCAGCGCTCGCGCACCGTCCGCGGGAATGTCAGCGACGCGGCACAGAAAGACGCGGCGCAGAAAAATGACGCGGACTCGTCAGACGCCGCGCCGCAGCGCTTCGATGCGCTCCTCCAGGGGGGGGTGGGTCATGAACAGGCGGGATGCGTGCTGCTTCCAGCCGCTCGAGATGCCCAGCGCCGTGAGGGTGTCAGGCAGCTGGTTTGGAACGTGGGCCTCGGTCTCGGCACGGAGGCGCTGCAGCGCGGCGATCATGGCGCCCCGTGTCGCGAACTGGGCACCGGCCGCGTCGGCGCGGTATTCGCGCCAGCGTGAGAACGCCATCACGATCATGCTGGCCAGGAAGCCGAATATCACCTGCAACACCATGACGATGACAAAATAGCCCATCCCCTGGCCGCGTTCGTTCTGGAATACCACGCGGTCGACGATCGAGCCGACGATGCGTGCCAGGAACATGACGAAGGTGTTCACGACCCCCTGAATCAGCGCCAGGGTGACCATGTCGCCATTGGCCACATGGCCGATTTCATGCGCCAGCACGGCGCGCGCTTCGTCGCGGTTGAAACGCTGCAACAGTCCCTCGCTCACCGCGACCAGCGCACTGTTCTTGTTCCAGCCGGTCGCGAAGGCATTGGACTGCTGTGCCGGGAATATCCCCACCTCGGGCATGCCGATGTCGGCTTTTTTGGCCAGTTCGGCCACGGTTTCCATCAGCCAGCGTTCATCGGCTGTGGCCGGCTGTTCGATGATGCGGGTGCCGGTGCCCATTTTCGCCATGGTTTTCGACAGCAGCAGCGACACGAAGGACCCGACGAAGCCGAACAGGCCGCAGAGAATCAACAGCCCGGTCAGGTTGGTGCCGATACCCTGGGTCGCCAGGTACTGTTCGAGGCCGAACACCTTCATGATGATGCTGACCAGCGCCAGCACGGCGATGTTGGTCGCTAAAAAAAGGACGATTCTTTGCACTTGATGTCTCCTGGCCGCGTGGTGTTGACCGCGGGTAGCCGATAAGATGGGCGTCAACGACAAAAATTCAATGACGAGCAACTGAATTTTCACGAAACAAGCTTGGCGCAGAAATGCCGGCAGGGGAAGTGTGAAGAAGCGGCTAGTGCCCCGTCCCACATGATCGCTCCGCGTCGTGCCGCGCCGACAATCTCCCCGTGCGGCGACCTCAAAACCTCGAATGTGGAATGGCGATGGCCCGGCTTTTCTACCCGACGTTCCTGATCGGGGCGCTGCTGTCCTCCTGCGCACTGTGGCGACCGGCTCCGGCAGCCGCGCCGGAGGTCCATCTGGCCTACCTGCAGTTCCTCGATAGACCGGGCCGCGGTCCGCGTTATCTGATGGCCCTGCGGATCGTCAATCCATCGGATCGTGAACTCGCGATAGCCGCGCTGTCGTGTCGCCTGCAGATCAAGGGGGTGCCCGCCCTGGAAGGTTTTGCGGGGGCCTTGCACACCCTGCCGCCGGGGTCCGCACTGCGGGTGGAAATAGAGGCCCGCACCAATGCGCTCGACCGGCTGAAACTAGCCGGGCGACTGGCCGACGGCGCGCGGCCGGATTATGTGCTCGAAGTGCGTCTGCGGCGGCCGTGGACGGTGATGCCCCTGGTGTTGATCGATACCGGCGCGCTTCCCGCGGAGGACTGACTGTGGAGGATCCCGAACGCATCGCCGAGCTGGAGGCGCGACTCGCTTTTCAGGAGGACACGCTCAAGGCCCTGGACGCCGCCGTCTATGGTCAGCAGCGGCGCATCGACGCATTGGAACAGTTGTGTGCGCGCCTTGCCGCGCGCCTGCGCGATGCGGAGGCAGTCAGCCCTGATCCGGGTGCCGATCAGCGGCCCCCTCATTATTGACCGTCCAGTTTTTATGGGTCCTTACCCTGCCGGAATCGATGCCTGAATGGATTGCGGACCCACGCGACCCGCGCTGCCCATCGACGCCACGGCTCGATATCATGGGTCTTCCGAACCACGCGATGCGGTGATCTTGAGCCTTTCCTGCGCCCGGCTTACCGGGCACGATCTGAATGACCTGGTGGTGTGGGAGCGCGGTGGTGACCGCTGTCAACTTCATCCCGAAGTCGTTGGTCCGCTGCACGCCCTGTGTGACAGAGCGACCGTCGCGGGCCTGGCGTTGCGGGTAGCCAGTGGTTTTCGGTCCTTCGAGCGACAGCTGGCGATCTGGAATGCCAAGGCGCGCGGGGAGCGGCCGGTGCTCGACGATCGGGGTCGTCCGCGCGATGTGCGCACCCTCGGCGACCGCGAGCGGATGTACGCCATCCTGCGCTGGTCGGCCCTGCCCGGCGCCTCGCGGCATCATTGGGGCACCGACATCGATGTCTGGGACGCGAGCGCGGTGGCCGCCGACTATCGTTTGCAATTGGTGGCAGGGGAATACGCGCCTGGCGGCCCTTTT
The DNA here is from genome assembly GCA_963708735.1 of uncultured Gammaproteobacteria bacterium. GTDB lineage: Bacteria > Pseudomonadota > Gammaproteobacteria > Pseudomonadales > Porticoccaceae > JAGPUQ01. The sequence goes on along the minus strand of CAVPTW010000033.1, from coordinate 18,345 downwards.
TTTGCCTTGCACACCTGGCTGGAGCAAGAACTCGGCGCCGGGACGCAGTTCTTTCGGCCCTACGCGACGGACGCCGGCGGGGTGGCGCCCGAGCCCTGGCATTTGAGCTTTGCGCCGGTCGCGCGGGAGTTCGAGGCGCGGTTGTCGCCGCAACTGCTGCGGGACGCAATCGAAGCCGCAGACATCGAGCTGAAGACGGTGATTCTGGAGGATCTGGATACCATCCATGCGCGCTTCGTCCGGAGTGCCCGTTGCATCCCGTCGGGCGATGCGAGATAGTCCAAACCCGCAACCGGGGGTGTCGATGAACACCATTCGCGACCAACTCTGGCAGGATATTCGCGACGAAGCCATGCAAGCGGCTCGTGACGAGCCCGTGCTGGCCAGCTACCTCCACCGCGCGCTATTGAGTCACGCGACGCTCGAGTCGGCGCTGCTCTACAATTTGGCGGAACTCCTCGGCAGTTCCGTGGTGTCCGCGCTGACCCTGCTACAGGTCTTTGCGCAGGCGCTGAGCGAGGCACCCGACATCGGTGTCAACGCGCGCCGCGACATCCTCGCGTATCACGAGCGCGATCCCGCCTGCGACCGCTACCTGATGCCGTTGCTGTATTTCAAAGGGTTTCATGCCTTGCAGGTGCATCGCAGCGCCCATCATCTCTGGCAGTCCGGGCGGCGCCCGCTGGCGCTGTTTCTCCAGAACCAGTGTTCGGAGCGGTTCGGGGTCGATATTCATCCGGCCGCGCACATCGGCGGCGGCATCATGATCGATCACGCTACCGGCGTGGTCATCGGCGAGACCGCGAGCGTGGGCGACGACGTCTCGATGCTGCACTCGGTGACCCTCGGCGGCACCGGGTGCGAAGGTGGCGACCGCCATCCCAAGGTGCGGGCGGGAGTGCTGATCGCTGCCGGCGCGCAGATTCTTGGCAATATCGAGATCGGTGCCGGCGCCCGGATCGGCGCCGGCAGCCTGGTGCTCGACCCGGTCCCGCCCGGCGCTACCGTGGTCGGGGTTCCGGCCAAGATCGTGGCAGGCGGCGCGACCGCTTACCGCGCCGCGCAGGGATACGCCTGATGGTGGAGGACGCCCGCCGGTCGCGCGCGCCTCAGGGCGGCCTGCTCAAGCGCCGGCTGCTCGATGCCACCCGCTATTCGCTGCAGGGCCTGCGCGCCTGCTTTCGCCACGAAGAGGCGTTTCGCACCGAGTTGTCCCTCGCGCTGGTGCTGACACCGGCGGCCTTCTGGGTGGCGGACAATGCCCGCGACCTGGTGCTGCTGCTGGGCGTGCAGGTGCTGGTGCTGATCGTCGAGTTGCTCAATTCGGCGATTGAAGCCGTGGTCGATCTGCACGGCGCGGAGCGGCGGGAACTCGCGGGACGCGCCAAGGATCTTGGGTCGGCCGCCGTGCTGCTGAGCATGGGGCTGTGTGTGCTGGTGTGGGCGGGCATACTGTGGGAAAGATTCGGCGGGTGAGAGGAGTGATGGGGCCATGAGCGAGCCGCGTTACGATGTGTTCTTCCGGGGCGATATTGTTCCCGGTCAGCGCCTGAATGAGGTCCGTGATCGTCTGCGGCAATTGTTCCAGATCGACGACGCCCGGCTGAACACGCTGTTTTCCGGTCGCCCGTTGGCGATCCGGCGCGATCTCGGCGCCAGCGATGCTGAGCACTATCGTGCCACGCTGCGGGAAGCCGGTGCCCTGGTCGAATTGCGACCGCTGAATGTTCCGGATCTGCCCGCCGCGGCGGGGCTGCCGGCGCACGCCACTGGGGGCTGGAGCCTGGCACCGGTCGGCGCCGAGGTGCTGCGGCCGGACGAGCGTATTCCGGTGATGCCCGTCAGCGTCGATATCAGCGGCCTCGAGGTCGCGCCGCCCGGTGTCGATGTGTTGCGGGAGGACGAACGCCGCCCCGTGGTGGTCCGCAATATCGACACCACGCACCTCCGACTGCTCTCATCTACCGATTAGCGATGCGTTCGGGCTCGGTGACACGTCCGGCAGACCGGCGATGAGCGAGCAGCGACGCGAGCGCGACTCGCTGGGCGAGGTCGCCATCGACGCGACGGCGCTCTGGGGGCCGCAGACCCAGCGTTCCCTGGAGCATTTCCGGATTGGCGGCCAGCGCTTTCCGCTCGCATTCATCCACGACTTCGCCTTGGTAAAAAAAGCCGCCGCGCGCACCAATTGCGCGCTCGGTGTGCTCTCCGAAGCGCGCAGCCTGCTGATCAGCGAGGTCTGCGACGAGATTCTTGCCGGGCGGCATGACGACCAGTTTCCACTGGTGGTCTGGCAAACCGGCAGCGGCACCCAGACCAACATGAACCTCAATGAAGTGATCGCCAACCGTGCCAACGAACTGGCCGGCGGGCGGCGCGGTGAACCGGGTCCGGTGCACCCCAACGATCATGTCAATTGTTCACAGTCGTCCAACGATGTCTTCCCCACGGTGATGCACGTCGCCGCCGCCCGTCAGCTGCGGGAGCGCCTGCTGCCCACGCTGGCCGCGTTGCGGGATGCGCTCGCGGCCAAAAGCGTGGAGTTCGCCTCTCTGGTGAAGGTCGGTCGCACCCATTTGATGGATGCCACGCCGGTCACGCTCGGGCAGGAATTCGGCGGTTACGCGGCACAACTGGTTTACGCGCAGGCGAGCCTGGAAGGCGTGCTGCCGGCGCTCGGTGCCATCGCGCTCGGGGGTAGCGCCGTGGGTACCGGCCTGAATACGCCCCCCGGCTGGGCGGCGGCGGTGGCCGCCGAGTTGAGTCGGCTGGCGGGGCTGCCGTTCACCAGTGCCACCAACAAATTCGCGGCCCTGGCCGGCCACGAAGCCTTGGTGGACCTGCACGGACGCCTGCGGGTGCTGGCCGCGGCACTGTTCAAGATCGCCAATGACATCCGCCTGCTCGGCAGCGGACCGCGCTCCGGCCTGGGCGAGCTGCGGCTGCCCGCCAACGAGCCGGGCAGCTCCATCATGCCGGGCAAGATCAACCCGACCCAGGTCGAGGCGCTCACCATGGTGGCGGTACAGGTCATGGGCAACGATGCGGCGGTGGGTTTTGCCGGCAGCCAGGGGCATCTAGAACTCAATGTATTCAAGCCCTTGATCATCCATAATGTGCTGGAGTCCTGTGCACTCCTGGCGGATGCGATGGACAGTTTCCGCCGCCATTGCGTGGTGGGTATCCAGGCCGAACCGGCGCAACTGGCACTCCATCTCCAGCGTTCGCTGATGCTGGTAACGGCATTGAATCCCGTAATCGGTTACGATTGCGCCGCGAAAATCGCGGGGAAGGCCTTTGCCGAAGGCATTTCGTTGCGGGAGGCGGCGCTGGCGCTGGGCTATCTGGATGCCGAGACCTTTGACCGCCTGGTCGATCCCGCGCGCATGCTGGGTCCCGACGGGCACTGAGGTCAGCGGGGTTCGTGCGGCCACTTGCCGGAGTCGCCTTTTTTCGGCAGTGACAGTCGACAGTGATAGCCAGTCTGCGAGGCGGTCGCCATGGCCGCTTTCCCAAAGGATAGGATAGAGACGAGCATCGAGATAATGCCTGATACCCTTGCCGCGTCTGTCAACTCTGCCCCAGTGGCCGCCATTCGCCTCGACAGCGTCACCCTCGCGCGCGGCGATCGCGCGGTATTGACCGGTTTCTCGCTCACGATTCCAGCGGGCAAGGTGACCGCCGTGATGGGCCCGAGCGGCTGTGGCAAGACCACGGTACTCAAGCTCATTACGGGTCAGTTGCGTCCCGACGCGGGGCAGGTGTGGGTTGGCGAAATAGAGGTCAACAAGCTGCGCGGCGCCGAGCTCAATCACCTGCGCCGCGATATCGGTGTGCTGTTACAAAATGGCGCACTCTTTACCGATCTCACCTGTTTCGACAACGTCGCGTTGCCGTTGCGTGAACACACCAAACTGCCGGAACCCCTCATCCGGCGCCTGGTGCTGCTCAAATTGCAGACGGTCGGATTGCGCGGTGCCGCTGCCCTGTACCCGCGTGAACTGTCCGGCGGCATGAACCGGCGGGTGGCCATGGCCCGCGCGATGGCGCTGGATCCGGCCATCATGCTCTATGACGAGCCCTTCGCCGGCCTTGATCCCATTTCTCTGGGGGCTTCCGTGCGACTGATCCGGGAGATCAACCGGGCGCTCGGCATCACCAGCGTGGTGATTACCCATGACGTGGCGGAAGTGCCGGGATTCGCAGACTATTGCTGCATAATTTCCGGGGGACAGGTGGTGGCTTTCGGGACTCCGGAGGAGTTGCACGAGAGCGACCAGGAGGTGGTGCGCCAGTTCATGAAGGGGCTCCCGGACGGCCCAGTGCCCTTTCATTTTCCGGCTCCGCCCATCGCCGACGATCTGCTCGCCGTGGGAGCCTGACGATGACGACGCCCTCCAGCCTTGGCGGCCGGCTGCTGGCCGAGCCGATACGCGAATTCGGTCGTGCCGGGATTTTTCTGATCACGGCTTTTGCGCGGATGCGCTTCGGCTGGCTCCAGCTCGGTGAAATCCTGCGCCAGGTGTATTTCGTTGGTGCGCGTTCGCTGGTGATTATCGTGATCTGCGGGTTCTTCGTAGGTCTGGTGTTGACCCTGCAAACGTACGATACGCTGACCCGCTTCGGCGCCGGGGATTCGGTCAGCACGGTCTTGGCACTCTCGCTGTTCCGCGAGCTGGCTCCGGTGCTGACGGCCATCCTGTTCGCCGGTCGTGCGGGCACTTCGATTACTGCCGAAATCGGCCTGATGAAAGCCACCGAGCAGCTTGATGCACTCGACCTGATGGCCATAGATCCCATGGAGCGCATCGTCCAGCCGCGATTGCTGGCCGGTGTGCTGGCAGTGCCTGCTCTGGTGATGGTGTTCAATGTCACCGCGTTGCTCGGCGGCGTATTTTTCTCGGTCTACCTGATGGGCAGCGACCCGATCGTGTTCTGGAGCATGATGCAGGCATCGGTCGAACTGGGCAAGGATTTCATGGGTGGCGTGCTGAAAAGCGTGGTGTTCGGCTTTCTGGTCAGCTGGCTCGCGGTATATTTCGGCTGGAGCGCCAAGCCCACCAGCGAAGGTGTTGCACTGGCCACCACCCAGACCGTCATCACCAGTGCCATCGCGGTGCTGTTGATGGATTTTGTCCTCTCTGCCTTCATGCTCTAGCGTTGGAACCCTGTCATGACATCTTCTCATCAGATCGAATTCACGGCCGGGCTGTTTCTGCTGCTCGGCATTGCCGCGCTGGTCTTCCTGGCCCTGCACGCGACCGATGGCGGTGCCCTGAATGACGGCGGCTATCGGGTAGTGGCCGAATTCAGTAATGTCGGCGGGCTTAAAACGCGCGCCAATGTAAGTCTCGGCGGCGTTCGCGTGGGGTCCGTGGAGAGCATTGACCTGGATCCCCAGACATTTTCGGCGCGCGTCGTGATGGTCATCGGTGACCATTATCGCAATTTGCCGGAAGATACCTCGGCCTCGATTTTGACCAGCGGCATCCTGGGAGATCAATACATCGGCCTCGAACCTGGCGGCGCGCCGGACACGCTCAAGGATGGCGATAAAATCATGATTACCCAGTCGGCACTGGTTCTGGAGCAACTGATCAGTCGCTTCCTGTTCAACAGTGGTGGAGAGCAAAAGAAATGAAATACGTACTGGGGTTGGTGCTGGGGGTATTCCTGGCGGGCGCGGCAGTCGCGAGCGAGGAACCTGCCGCCATTGTGCGCACGACCAGCGACCGCCTGTTCGAGTTGATCGACGCCAATCGCGCCGCCTATCAGGCCGATCCGGCGCCACTGCAGCAGGAAGTTCGGAAGCAGCTGCTAACCAATATCGATACGCTTTATTCTGCCCGTCTGGTGCTGGGTCAGTACGGGCGTGGCCTGCCCGCCGAAAAAGTGACCGCCTTCGCCGATGCACTCAGCGACCTGTTGGTGCGCCGCTACTCCGAAGGTCTGCTGAAGTTCAAGAGCCGCGATCAGGTAGAAATTCTGCCCGAGCAGGCCGGGAATACCGACCGGATGACCCGGATTCGCACCAAGGTACACCTGGATTCGGGCTCCGATGCGGCAGTGGATTATGTTTTTCACAAGCGGGACGGTCGTTGGTGGGTGTTCGACGTCATTATCGAAGGCATCTCCTATGTGGCCACGTTCCGCAACCAGATCGGGGAGGAAATTCGCCGGGATGGTTTTGACAAGGTGTTGAGCAGGCTGCAGTCCGGTGAATTGCAGATAGAGGTCAAGCCTGATGACAAGCCCGCCTGAGGCTCGTGGCGAGCCCTTGCACCTCAGCGGTGATCTGACCGCGCGCGAGGTCACCGCTGTCTATGCCCGGAGTCTGGCGTGGCGTGGCGCGGGCGCGTTGCCGGCAGTGATCGACCTCGCTGGGGTGAAGCGCACGGATTCCAGCGCCCTCGCACTGCTGCTCGAATGGCAGTCCTGGGCCCACAGTCGTGGCACCGACATCGAGTTCGCGGATCCGCCCCGGGCACTGCGCACCTTCGCCAGCCTGAGTGAAGTCAGCAGCCTCCTCGGCTGGTCCGAGGAAATTCTGTCGAATTGAGGAGTTCGGGATGAAATCCCTGCCACACCTGCTGCCCGTCGCCTCCCTGTTGCTGACCGCATCCCTGCTGACGGCCTGTGCCGGGATCAAGGCCGCGCCGCCAGAGGCGCGCTCTCCCCGCGATCCCTGGGAGCCCTATAACCGCGCCATGTACGGTTTCAACCGCGGGCTGGACCGCGCCATTCTGCGGCCGGTCGCGCGCGGTTATGACTGGCTGGCGCCGGGGCCGATGCAGCGCGCTATCGGCAATGCGTTCACGAATCTGCACTATCCCGTCGTCGTGCTGAATCTGGCGCTGCAGGGACGGCCCAAGGACGGCGGCTTGGCGCTGGGACGCTTCGTCGTCAACAGTACGGCCGGAGTCGCCGGCTTTTTTGACGTCGCTACCCGGCTCGATATACCGGCTTTCAGGGAGGACTTTGGTCAGACTCTGGCGGTTTGGGGCTGGCGCGACAGCCGTTATTTCATGCTGCCGCTGCTGGGACCGTCCACGCTGCGGGATGGCCCCGCACGGGTGGTCGACTGGAAGACGGATCTGGCGCGCAACTGGGTTGTGGATGAGATCGGCTATGGACCCGTGGCGGTTGAAGTGGTGGACACCCGTGCCGGCTTGCTGGATCAAGAGCACGCGCTGGAAGAGGCGTACGACGAATATGTGTTCGTGCGCGACGCCTGGCTGCAGAACCGGGATTTCCTGATCAGCAACGGCCAGACCGTCGTGCCCGATTACGACAGCTTCATCGACGAAGGCGAGGGATCGGGAGTCAGTCCAGCAGCGCCTTGAGGGCTGCCAGACTCGCATTACCCCGCTGCCGCTTTTGTTCCTGTGGCAGGGGTTCGCCAAAACCCTCGCGCTCCAGCTCGGCATCCGGCAGTTCGTCGAGAAACCGGCTCGGAGTGGTTTCCAGAGTTTCGCCAAACTGACGGCGGCGTCCCGCGAGGGTCAGCGTGAGGGATTCGCGGGCGCGGGTGATGCCCACATAGGCAAGGCGCCGTTCCTCCGCAACAGCGCCGGCATCGATACTGTTGCGATGGGGGAGCAGCCCCTCTTCCAGGCCGATCAGGAACACATGGGGAAATTCCAGGCCCTTGGCGGCATGCAGGGTCATCAGCTGAATCCGGTCATCGTCGCCTTCCCCATCCTGGCGGTCCAGCAAATCCAGTAACAGCAGCCGCCCGATGGCGGCCGCTACATCTTCCTCGCCGTCTTCCTCCACCTGCTTCGCCAGCGTGGTCGTGATCTGCTGCAACAGCAATTCCACGTTGCGCAGACGCGCCTCGGCCACCGGCGCACTGCTGGCGTTCTGAGTCAGCCAGCCGGCGTAGTCCATATCCTCGATCATCTCCCGGATCACCTTGATGCCGCTGTGTTCCGTGCAGGCGCGGGCGAGACCATCGTACCAGTGGCGGAAGCGGCGCAGGCGCTCGAGACCCGCGCCGTCCAGCGCTTCGGCCAGTCCCAGTTCACTGCACGCGGCGTGGAGCGAAATGCCCCGGCCGGTGGCGTAGTGGCCGAGTTTTTCCAGGGTGGTGGGGCCGATCTGGCGACGCGGTGTATTGATGATGCGCAGGAAGGCGGTGTCGTCGTCCGGGTTGACCAGCAGGCGGAGGTAGGCGAGCAGGTCGCGGATCTCGGTGCGGGCATAGAACGAGGTGCCACCGCTCAACTGATAGGGCAGATTCAGCAAACGCAGCTTCATTTCAACCACGCGCGCCTGGTGATTGCCCCGGTACAGCACCGCGAAAGCGCCCAGGGGACAGCCGCGCCGGGCGCGCAGCAGGAGGATTTCGTTCACTACCCGTTCGGCCTCGGCGTCCTCGCTGTCGCAGCGGATGACGCGAATTGGCTCGCCGTGGCCGCGATCGCACCACAGGGTTTTCGCAAACAGGTGCTCATTGTTCGCGATCAGGGTGTTGGCAGTTTTGAGGATGCGCGCCGTGGAGCGGTAGTTCTGCTCCAGCTTGATGACTTCGAGATCGGGAAAGTCCTCCTGCAACTGCGCCAGGTTTTCCGGACGCGCGCCGCGCCAGGCATAGATGGACTGATCGTCGTCGCCGACCACGGTCAGTTGACGGTGGTCGGCGACCAGCAGGCGGATCAGTTCGTACTGCGCGAGATTGGTGTCCTGATATTCGTCCACCAGCAGGTGACGGATACGGCGCCGCCAGTGATCGAGACGTTCCGGGTGCGCGCGGAACAGGTGGATCGGCCGCGCGATGAGATCGTCGAAATCCACCGCGTTGTAGGCGGTGAGGGCGCGCTGATAACCGGCGTAAATGACCGCCAGACGCAGCTCGTCCGCATCGCTCGCGGTCGACTGCGCCTGTTCCGGGGTCTGCAAGTGGCTTTTCCAGTGCGAGATGCGCTGCGCGGCCTGATCGAGGGGCGCCGCGTCGTCGACGATCTGCAACTGCTGGAGCAGATTGCGGCTGTCGTCGGCGTCGAACAGGCTGAAGCCCGGGCGCAGCCCGAGCAGCGCCAGCTCCCGGCGCAGGATGCCGAGTCCCAGGTGATGAAAGGTGGATATGGTCAGGCCCTTGCCGGCGCGCCCCGATAATTGCGCCGCGACGCGCTGCTTCATCTCGCGAGCCGCCTTGTTGGTGAAGGTTACGGCGGCGATGTGACGGGCGGCGACCATTCCCGATTCGATCAGATGCGCGATGCGATGGGTGATCACGCTGGTCTTGCCGCTGCCCGCGCCAGCCAGTACCAGCAAGGGTCCGCCGCTGTGCCGTACCGCGCGCGCCTGTTCGGGATTGAGTCGCTGCACCTGGATCGCACGGTCAAAACGGGGCGCGATTGTAGCAGCGTGCCCGGGCGGCGTTGGGCTCGCGCGACGGGTAGGAGTCGGATGAGCGGACCCGGCAAAATCCCTACAATGCGGGCACCCAAGCGAGCGGAGTAACTGCCGTGAATGACGACCCGAGTGCGCATGTCGCCCGCCGTTGCGCGGCCGCGATTCTGGAGCGGGACCCCACGGTGGCGCGGCTGGGTATCGCACTCCTCGAGGTAGCGCCGGGTCATGCGCGGTTGTCGCTCAGGGTGGGTCCGGAGATGCTCAATTCCCTGGGCAACTGCCATGGCGGGACCAGCTTTACCCTCGCCGATGTCGCCTTTGCGGTCGCCTGCTCTTCCACCAACCAGGCCGGGGTCGGTGTGCATTGCGCGATCGATTATCTGCGGCCCGCGACGCTGAACGACGTCCTCACCGCCACCGCCGTGGTCAGCCACCAGGGCAGCTCCGCGAGTCTGGTGGATGTCGATGTCACCGATCAAAACGGTCGCCGCATCGTCCAGCTGCGGGGCCGCTCCCACAATTTCGGCCGGCCCTTTCTGGGCGCCGCCGAGCTCGACACGGATACTGGATTCCACCCGGAGGTTTGATGAAACTGCTTTGGGAACCCTCTGCCGAGTTTCGGCAGCAGGCCAACATGACTGCCTATATGAACTGGCTGGCGGAGACGCGTGGGCTGACATTCGCCGATTACGCCGCCCTGCAACGCTGGTCGGTCGCCGATCTGGAAGCCTTCTGGCAGAGCATCTGGGATTACTATCAGGTGCAGTCCAGCACGCCCGCCGCGCGCGTGCTGTCCGGCCACGCCATGCCGGGGGCGCGGTGGTTTGCCGGCGCCAGCCTCAATTTTGCCGAACACATTTTTCGCGGCCGCAGCGACGAGCGTCCCGCCCTGCTGGCGGCGGACGAACAGCGCGATCCGCGCGCACTGAGCTGGGCCGATCTCGAAGCCCGGGTGGCGTCCGTGGCCGCCTATCTGCGCGATCTGGGCGTGGCGCCGGGCGATCGGGTGGTCGCCTACCTGCCCAACATTCCCGAGGCGCTGATCGCCTTTCTGGCCGCAAGCGCCATCGGCGCCGTGTGGTCGAGCTGCTCGCCCGACTTCGGTACCAACAGCGTGGTGGACCGCTTCCAGCAGATTGCGCCCAAGGTGTTGATCGCCGTGGATGGCTACGGCTACAACGGCAAGACCATCGACCGCGGGGCGGAGTTGGGACAGTTGCAGGCCGCGCTGCCCAGCCTCGAACGCATCCTGCTGATCGACCACCGGGGCGGTGCCGGGCGTTGCGGACTCCCCGGAGTCGATGCCTGGGAGCAGGTGCTCGCGAAATCCGCAGGCCCCCTGCATTTCGAGTCGTTGCCCTTCGAGCATCCGCTCTGGGTGCTGTATTCCTCCGGCACCACCGGCATTCCCAAAGCCATCACCCACAGCCACGGCGGTGTGCTGCTGGAGCAGCTCAAGCATCTGGGTCTGCATTGCGATGTGAAGCCGGGAGATCGGTTTTTCTGGTATTCCACCACGGGCTGGGTGATGTGGAATATCGGTCTGTCGGTGCTGCTGCTGGGCGCGGTGCCCGTGATCTACGACGGCAACCCCGGCTATCCCGATCAAAACCGTCTCTGGGCCCTGGCCGAACGCGTCCGCCTCACCCACTTCGGAGCCGGCGCGGCATACCTGATCGCCTGCATGAAGGCCGGGCTCAAGCCGGGCGGGGACTTCGATCTGACGTCCCTGCGCGTGATGGGCTCGACGGGCTCGCCACTGCCGGAAGAAGCGTTCGAATGGGTCTACCGCAGCGTCAAGCCCGATCTCTGGTTGCTCTCCATGAGCGGCGGTACCGATATCGCCTCGGCCTTTGTCGGCGGCTGTCCGCTGTTGCCGGTGCACGCCGGCGAAATCCAGTGCGCGCTGCTGGGCGTCGATGTGCGCGCCCTCGATGAAGCGGGCAACACGCTGGTGGGCGAGGTCGGTGAGATGGTGGTCATGGAACCCATGCCGTCGATGCCGATTTATTTCTGGAACGACGCGGACGACCGGCGCTACCGGGAGAGCTATTTCGAGGATTATCCCGGACGTTGGCGCCATGGCGACTGGATGCGGGTGTCCGATCAGGGCACGATCCAGATTCTGGGCCGCTCGGACTCCACCCTGAACCGGGGCGGTGTCCGTATCGGCACCAGCGAGGTGTACCGGGGCGTCGAACTGGTCGACGCCGTTGCCGACAGTCTCGCGGTCAGTATCGAGTTGCCCGGCGGTGGGCATTATCTGCCGCTGTTCGTCCAGCTCAAGCCCGGACTGGAGCTCGATGTCGATATCAAGACCGCGATCAATCAATCGCTGCGGACCAATTTCTCGCCCCGCCATGTGCCGGACGCCATCTTCCAGATCGACGAAGTGCCCTACACGCTGACTGGCAAGAAGATGGAAACACCGGTCAAGAAAATCCTCATGGGTGTCGCCCCGGCGAAGGCGGCCAACCGGGATGCCATGAAAAACCCCGCCAGTCTTGATTATTTTCTCGCCTTTGCGGCAAACATGCGCAAGGAACTTCCATCCCGCTAGGTTCCGGTGCGCCAGGACAGTGCCGCGCCGCCCTTTCCGACCGGCGGGCGATCACCGTCCCGGGCGCCGAGGCGGCCGCGCGCCGCGCGAACGCTCGCTGTCGATCCCCGGGAACCGTTGACGCCATTTTTTCATAAAGTGGCTTGAGTCTTGCGTGTGTTTACAGCGCAGGGCCGAACCGCGGTCGTCCCGCTTCGGGAAAAGCGAAGTGGGAACCGGGATGGGAGCGGACCGCCACCGGGAGAACGGTCGGCGAACTGTGCCGAGCAGTGTTTCCCAATGTGGCGCGACGTTATACCCTGAACGGAAAGGATTGCAGCGAGCTCTAAGTAGGGTGGCGCAATTTCCAGGGCGAAAGCGCCACCGACTGAAACTGTCCACGATGGTGGGAGATTTAGCGTATGGCGAGCGGTGCGGATAGTGAAAAGTTCATCGAATCCCTGTCTACCTTCACCCGCGAACACCAGGCGAAACAGTGGCGCGGAACCTTTGCCGAATTCGTGCGGGATATCGTCGGACCCCAATCCCGGCTGGTGACCCGCTCCAGTCATCAATACGTCTGGGACATGCTGCGCTGGATGCAGCGCCGGGAACAGAAAGAAGCCGACGACAACCATTTCCGGCTGTTTTCCCACGAACTGTTCGGCATCGACAAACCGCTGCAGCGCGTGGTCGACTATTTCAAGGCAGCCAGCGCCGGTTCCGAAGTCGGGCGTCGGCTGCTGCTGTTGCTGGGGCCTCCCTCGGGTGGCAAGTCGAGCCTGGTGATACTGCTCAAGCGCGGCATCGAGGAATACAGCCTCACCGACGAAGGCGCGATCTATGGGTTGCAGGGATCGCCGCTCCACGAAAACCCGCTCAATCTGGTGCCCTACAGCCTGCGCGCGGAGTTTCGCGAAACCTACGGTGTCGATATCCAGGGTGATCCGTCGCCCTGGGCGCAATCCGTACTCGAGCACGACTACGGCGGCGATTTCATGCGCTATCCCGTGGAGCGGATATTCCTGTCCGAAGCGCGGCGCATGGGCGTCGGCACCTACGCACCCCACGATCCCACCACGGCGGATATCGCCGACCTGATCGGTTCCGTCGATCTTTCCAAGGTATCGGACTATGGCGATGAGGGCGATCCGCGCGCCTGGTCCTGGTCCGGGGCGGTGTATTCCGCCAGTCGCGGTTTGCTGGAAATGATCGAAATCCTCAAGGTGAAACGCGAGTTTCTCTATCTGCTGCTGACGCTGACCCAGGAGCGCAACGTAAAGGTCTCGCGCTTTCCCCTGATACACGTCGATGAAACCATCGTCGCGCACACCAATCTGGCCGAGTTCCGTAAGTTTCTTCAGGAAAAGGAAAACGAGGCGCTGCTGGATCGGATGGTCATCGTGCAGGTGCCCTATGCGCTGAGTTATCTGGACGAGGCCAGGATCTACGCCAAGCTGATTGCCCAGGCGCCAATGTTCCGTGAAGTGCATCTCGATCCCCACACGCTCAAGGTCGCCGCGGTATTCTCGATTCTTTCCCGTGTGAAACCTTCCGAGCGCGAGGATCTGGATAGCTCCAAGAAAGTGCGTCTGTACGCCGGCGAGGATGTCGAAGGCTTTGCACGCTCCGAATTGCAACGCATCAGCGCCGAGCAGGAAGAAGAGGGACTGTCCGGGGTGTCGCCGCGCTTTGTGGTCAACGCGTTGTCGAACGCGATTTCCCGTTCCGAGACGAAAAGTCTTACCAGCATGGAAGTTCTGGTGACACTGAAGGAAGCGATTGAAAACGATGCCCGTATCGATGCGAAGCAGCGCCGCCAGTGGGTGGATTTTCTGGTCACCACGCGCAAGGATTTTTACAACCACTGGGTCAAGGAAGATGTCCACAAGGCACTCTTCGTGTCATTCGAAGAGGAGAGCGAAAGCCTGCTGGGCAAGTATCTCGACGAAGTGGAAGCCGCCCTCGACAACCGCGAGCTGACCGATCCCATCACCGGCGAGACGCGGGCGCCCGACGAACGCTTTTTGCGCGCGGTCGAGGAAAAAATCAATGTTTCCGATGCCGGCAAGCAGACTTTCCGCCAGGAAGTGGTGCGCAAGGCCATGGTAGCCTACAAGAAGGGCGAAAGTTTCTCGCTCGACTCCCACTCCCGACTCAAGGAGGCAATGGAAAAATACCTTTTCGAGGAGCGTCGCGACGTGCTGCGCCTGGTGTCCTCCGTCGCCCGACCGGACGAAGATGCGCGGGAGAAAATCGCCGCGGTTGAGGAGCGCCTGATCAGCGATTACGGCTATGATCGGCACAGTGCGCGTGAAGCACTGAATTACGTCACCACGCTACTGTCTCAGGAATAAACCTGAAGGGGCGTTTGTATGATGTCGTTCACGGATGGTGATGCCCGCAATGGACTGGGGCGCTGGTACGATTTGTTTTCCCGCGGCACGCGCGACTGGTTGCGCCACAACGCAAAGGTCCGGCAGGCGGTGCGGGACCATCTGCCCGAACTGGTGGCGGGATCCGATGTGTTGAGCAATCCGCGCGATCGCACCGTCAAGGTGCCCGTGCGGTTCCTGGAACACCACCGCTTCCGACTCCGCGATCAGGACCATGAGGAAGGCGCGGGGCAGGGCAAGAGCGTGAAACCGGGCGATGTGTTGCGTTCCGGCCAGCCCGGGACGGGTGCGGACGCCGGGGGTGGCGAAGGCGAAGGCCCGATCAGTTTCGTGCTGGAATTTCAGATTGACGACATTCTCGACTGGCTGTGGGAGGAACTCGAGCTGCCCAATTTGCGGCCTCGCGCGGGCACTTCGATCGAAGAGGATGTCTATGTGCGTGAGGGCTGGGACAAGCGCGGCGCGCGCTCCCGGCTGGATCGCCGCCGTACCCTCAAGGAAGCGGTAAAACGGCGCAGCGTGCAGCCCGACAGCCGGATTCCCATCGGCAACGACGACCTCCGCTTTCGGCAACTGGCGCGACGCCCCAAGCCGAGCGCGAGTGCGGTAGTGTTTTTCGTGCTCGATGTGTCTTCCAGCATGGACGAACACTGCCGGAAACTCGCCAAGACGTTTTTTTTCTGGGCGCTGCAGGGCATTCGCCGCCAGTACGCCAGCGTCGAGACGGTGTTTGTCGCCCACACCGTCGATGCCTGGGAATTCGCCGAGGAGCAGTTTTTCCAGGTGCGTGGTGAAGGCGGCACCAAGAGCTCCACCGGCTTCGCCAGAGCGCGCGAAATCCTGGCCGAGCGCTTCGATCCGGCGCGTTACAACTGCTATCTGTTTTATGCCACCGATGGCCACAACTTCAGCGAAGACCGCAGCGCCGCCACGGAGGAATTGCAGCGCCTGCTGCCGTTGATGAACTTTGCCGGCTATGCCGAAGTATCCCAGCAGAGTCACCGCCACATGGATACCGAAATCGCGGCCATCTGGCAGCGCCTCGCGGCGGATGATCTGCCAGTGGGCAGCTACATGCTCAGTAGCGATACCGATATCTGGCCGGCAATCAAGGCGTTTTTCACCGATCAGGCAACCCGCACCGGAGTCTCCTGAGATGCCTTCGCGACTCGATCAATACATTCCGCAACTGGAAGCCCTCGCCACCGCGCAGGGGCTCGTCTATCACCCGGTGGATTTCGAGGTGGTGCCGGCCAGTTTCATGATGGAGGTGGCCGTGTACGGCCTCCCGGTGCGGATGCCGCACTGGTCCTTTGGCGTGCGCTGGGTATACCAGATGATCCAGCATCGCATGGGCCACTCACGGATTTTCGAAGTGGTGTTTCCCGGCAATCCCAACCATGCCTACCTGGTTGATACCAACAGCATCGAGGAAAACACCCTGGTGGTCGCCCATGTGCTGGGGCACGCGGATTTTTCCCGCAACAACATGGCGTTCGTGCGCAGCCAGGAGCAGGTGGGCTATCACATCGTGGAGCAGGCGGCAGCCCACGCCCATCGCATCCAGGAAGCGATCGATCAGCAGGGCGAGCAGCGCGTCGAGCGGGTGCTGGATGCGGCGCTGGCGCTGGAGCCGCACATCGATACCGATTTGCCGCTCAACCGCGGCCGTTATCAACGGCCCTTCCCGCCGGTTGCCCGAGAGCCGGGGGAGGCCGACTTTGGCGGCCGCTACGCGCGTCTGCCGGGCGCGGAGGTTATCCCGGTGGCGGCGGCGCGGCCGGAGTCGCTGCATATTCCGCCGCGCCCGGAGCGGGACCTGCTCTGGTTCATTGCGCAGTACGCGCCCGAGATGGAAGACTGGGAGCGCGATATTTTTCTCGCGGTGCGCAAGGAGTCCTGGTACTTCCAGCCGGTGTTCAACTGCCAGATCATGAACGAAGGCTGGGCCAGTTACTGGCATTCGCGACTGCTGCGCGAAGCCGATTTCCTGCCCTCGCAGTTCTATGTGGACTGCATGAAGACGCATTCCGATGTGGTCAGTCCCCATGCCGGCGACAAGCAGGTCGCGCTGCGCATCAATCCCTACCATCTGGGTTATGTGCTTTGGGAACGTTTGATCGCGGAGCGCGGATTCGCCGCGGCGCGGGAAATCATGCAGCAGGAGGACGACTTCGGATTCATCCGCAATTATCTGACCGCCGAGATTGCCGACGATCTGGATCTGTTTGTTTATTCAGCGAGTCGGGATGGCGCGGTGCGCGTGACGGAATCGACGATCGACCAGTTGCGCGAAACCATTCTGGCGCCCAAGTTCAATTTCGGTGCTCCCCGCGTAGCGGTGGAGGATCTGGGCGGCGACGGCAGCCTGACCCTGCGCCACCACTACCGCGACGACGGACGCGGTCTCGATGTCGGGCGCGCACGCCATGTGCTGGATTACGTCCAGCAGGTGTGGCGGCGGCCGGTCCGGCTCATCACCGTCGATGGTCGCGGCGAGGAGACCAGCCTGACAGCGACGGCCGCCTAGCGGCAATGGCACTTACTTAAGGAATCGAGCAGCGCGAGATATAGTTAAGCGATTGAAATATATGAAGAAGGCCGGCCCGACTTGTTAGGATGTTTGTTTGCCGACAACCATTCCAACAAGAGCAAGGCCGACCATGCACAACAGTAGACTGCAAGCGCGCACGAGACAACAGCTGAACGAGTTGAGCCGACAGGCCGGTAACACGGACGCCGTTGATTTCTTCAACCTGCTGACCGGTCCCGAACTACTCGAGTGGACGGACGCCCACCTGCCCGAGCATCGCGAACGCCTTTACCCGCCGGCGGTGACGTTGTCGATGTTCATTCAGCAAGTCCTGTCGGAAGACGGTTCGTGCCAGCGTGCCGTGAACGGCTGGGCGGCCCAATGCACGGCGGAAGGCTTGCCCTTCCAGAGCGTTCGCACCGGTGGCTATTGTCGCGCCAGGCAGCGCTTGCCGCTGGCGATGGTGCAATCGTTGACACGCGTCAGCGGCGATCGGCTGAGCAGTGGCGCCCACCCCGGCTGGCGCTGGCGCAACCGGCCGGTCAAGCTGGTGGACGGCACGGGGTTGTCGATGCCGGATACGCCGGACAATCAGGCGCATTTTCCCCAGCCGTGTACGCAAGCTGCGGGCGTGGGCTTTCCCGCCGCGCAACTGGTCGGCGTAATCTGCCTGGCCACCGGTGCGGTGTTGGATGTGGCGATCGGCCCGTCTCAGGGCAAGGGCAACAGCGAACACGGCTTGCTGCGCCGGCTGCTGGGCGTATTCAAACGCAACGATGTGATGCTGGCGGATGCGCTGTATTGCAGCTATTGGCTGATCGCGTCCCTTCAGGCAGCCGGTATCGATATGGTCTTGCAGCAGCATGGCTCGCGCAAAACGGACTTTCGCCGCGGCCAGCGTCTCGGTGTTCGCGATCACCTCGTCTCTTGGCCGAAGCCGAAACACTGTCCGCCGTGGATGACTGCTGAGCAGTTCGCGGCCTACCCGAGCGAGTTGACGCTGCGCGAGGTCAAGGTCAAAGGTCGAGTCCTGGTCAGCACGCTTGAGAACGTCGGCAAGCAGGATCTGGCGAGCCTCTACGGGCAGCGCTGGCACGTGGAGTTGGACTTTCGCAACATCAAGACCACCCTGGGCATGGACGTGCTCCGCTGTCGCTCGGCCCGGATGATCGAGATCGAACTGTGGGTGAATCTGCTGGCCTACAATCTCATCCGAATGCTGATGGCCCAGGCGGCTGTGGAGTCGGGGCTCGAACCACGCGCGTTGAGTTTTAAACACACCGTGCAAGTATGGGCCCAGTGGACGCCCATTCTGCGGGGCACGAAGGACTGGCAACGCGACACTCTGTTCCGGCTCATCGCGCAGGTTCAGGTCGGCAAACGTCCCGGTCGTGTCGAGCCACGTGCCTGTAAACGCAGGCCGAAACGTTCAAAGTGGCTGAAAGTGCCGCGCGAGCAGGCGCGCCAACAGGTCAGGAAACTCGGTTATTACCTACCAAATGGCTAAAGTAAGTACCATT
>CAVPTW010000032.1:0-17716 GCA_963708735.1 uncultured Gammaproteobacteria bacterium | reverse complement strand
GAACCTGGCTCATGGGCGGGGCGCCGGTACAGGTAGGGGGAATGCGTTAGTCATGGAGATGAGTGCCGGCCGGTAAATCGATGGAAGATCGTCCCGCTGTCGGTTCTATGGGGCGGCGCGGTGAACATTGGCTCCATCCGCGGGGCGGGCGTAACTTCGGCTCGTGGTCGCACGTCCGCTAGCTTTTTCCGGAACGCTTTTTCGGTGGCTGCTTGTGTGCCAGGGTATAGGAATCCAGCAACCGACGGATCATCTTCTGATACTGGGTATGATGCTTTTCCGCCTCGTGCTTGAAGAATTCAGATGCTTTCCCTGCTCAGGGCGATCGTGACTTTTACCGTATCTTCCTTGAACACGAGTTCTTCTGGCGCAGGCAGAAAATCCGGTACAACCTTAATGGGGCTAATCGGTTTATCGGTGTATCTGGTTTTCGCGCGCATAGATCTGCTTCCGGTTATGCCGCTGCCGCACGCAGTTTTACACCGAGGGCTCGGGCAACTTTCAACACCGTGGCGAAACTGGGATTGCCATCCGCGCTGAGCGCCCGATACAGGCTTTCACGGCTCAGGCCGGCATCTTTGGCGACCTGGGTCATGCCCTTGGCGCGCGCGATGTCTCCCAGGGCTCTGGCGATACCAGCGGCGTCGTCTGGCGCCTCTTCAAACCAGGCATCCAGGTAGGCGGCCATTTCTTCCGGCGTGCGCAGTTGTTCCGCGACGTCATAGGGGACCGTTTTGGTCCTTGAGGTTTTCCTTGCGGCGGGCTTGGACATGGCTTGCTACTCTTGAAAATTACGGGCCAGCTCGATGGCCTTGTCGATGTCTTTCCGTTGCGTGGATTTGGCACCTCCGGCGAGCAAAAGCAGGAGGCGGTCACCACGTTGGGTGTAGTAGACACGGTATCCGGGTCCGAAGTCGATTTTCAGTTCGGATACACCTTCGGTCAGGATTCGGTGCTTACCCGGGTTCCCATGCACCAGGCGGTCAACGCGCACCTGGATTCGGGCTCTTCCAGCCAGATCCTTCAGCGAGTTGATCCACTCGCGATACACCGCAGTCTCTTCAACGAGCATGTTCAGAGTGTAGCCTGAGGGCTACGAGAGTCAAGTGTCATGTAAAGCCCTTGCGAAGGGATCAAAATACAGGACTCACCTTGATTTCACGTTTCTTCATGCGGTAAAGCCGACGCCCACCGCCCCCATCAACAACTCCGCCAGTTTGGCGCGCTGATAACTCGCATCTCCATAAAACATCTGGTTGTGCTTCTGTCGCTTGGTGTAGAGGTGCACAGAGCATTCCCAGGTAAAGCCGATGCCGCCGTGAAACTGGATGGCGCGGTTCGATGCATAGGCGGCGACATCGGAGGCGGCGGCCTTGGCCATGCGGGCGAAGGCAAGCGCCCGATCCGGTTCGTTGTCCGCCGCGCAGGCGGCGTTGTAAACGAGGGATTTGGCTTGGTCGAGCGCAATCATCAGATTGACGAGCGGGTGTTTGACGGCCTGAAAATAGCCGATCCGATGGCCGAACTGTTCGCGCAGCCGGGCGTATTCGGCGGTGGTCTGCAACAGCCACTCGGCAGCGCCGCACATGTCGGCCGCCACCATGGTGAGCAGGGCGGGTTCGGCGGCGACGAGTGCGGCGGCGCCTGTGCCCGGCGCGGCGAGCAACTGGTCTGGCGCTATTACGACATCGTTGAACCGGATATGCGCCTGATCGCGGGTCAGATCGATGATGGCGTCCGGCACGATTTCGACGTCCGCGCTTGTTACCGGCACCGCACAGAGCGCCATGCCTTTGGTGGTAGCGGCTTTCACGATCAGCACCTCGGCCTTGCGGGCGTCCTGCACGAACCAGGCGCCGCCCAGGAGCTTGCCGTCTTCGAGGCGCACGTCGCAGGCGTCCACTTCCCAAGCGCCGCTGCGCGGGATGGTGGCCAAGGTCGCGGCGCGCCCCGTGGCGATTTCGCCGAGTAGCTTGCGCGCGGGCTCGGTCCCGCATTCGCGCAGCACGAGCGTGGCGAGCGCCGTGGCGATAAAGGGCGAGGGCAGCGCGGCGCGGCCGACTTCCTCGGCGAGGGCGGCGAGCGCGGTCAGGTTCATGCCCATGCCGCCATCGGCTTCGGGCACGGCCACCGTGGTCCAGCCCAGCTCGACGAGCTGCCGCCACAGCACTTGATCCCAGTCGCAGGCGGGTGCGCGGTAGGGATCGGAGTTGGCGGCGACCAGGCGGTGCAGTTTGTCGGTGGGCAGGTTGTCGGCGAGAAATTTGCGCGCGGTGTCGCGCAGCATGGCGGCATCGTCGTCGAAGCCGAAGTCCTTGGGCTGGGTCATGGTGCGGGTCTCGTGTTTCCGGATTGGATTCGATTTACTTCGGCTTTTACCTATTTCGATTAGCTATTTCGATTTGGCCAGTCCCAGCACCCGCTCGCCGAGGATGTTGCGCTGGATCTCGTTGGTGCCGGCGGCGATGGTGACGCCGTAGGAGTTCATGTAGCCGAGCGCCCATTCGCCGCCGTCCGGGGCATTGGCATCGCTGAATGCAAGCGAACTCGCGGCGCCCTGGATTTCCATCGCGAGCGCGCAGACATCCTGGCGGATTTCGGACATCACCAGCTTGGCCTGCAATGGAATCCGCTGCGGGTGGTCGCACAGCGCCGCCACCCGCGCGCGCCGCGCGCCCTGGCGTGAGCCTTCCTGGCGGATGATGAGCTGCATGATGCGATCGCGCAGCACCGGGTCGTCCGCCGCGGTCTTGCCGGCGCGCGGGGATTTGCGGGCGAGCTCGAGGAGGATCCCGTAGGCATCGGCGATCTGCCGGTCGGGATCGCCGCCGCGTCCGCTCGACGGCGTCACCATGGGCCCCGCGCCGCGCTCGTGGAGCAGCGTGGTCTGCGCCACCTGCCAGCCCTGGCCGACCGCGCCGACGCGGTAATCGTCGGGGATTTCCAGATTGTCGAAAAACACTTCGTTGAAGCCGGTTTCGCCGGTGATCTTGATCAGCGGGCGCACCGTCACCGAACGCCCGAGTTCGGCCTTGATGGGCACCACGAAGTAGGTCATGCCCTCGTATTTGTTCGCGCGGTCGCTGCGCGCGAGCAGGATCATCCAGTCGGCGAAATGGGCGAGCGAGGTCCACACCTTGTGGCCGTTGATCACCCAGCGGTCGCCGCGCCGTTCGGCAAAGGTCTGCACATTCGCGAGATCCGAGCCGGCGCCCGGCTCGCTGAAACCCTGACACCAGATGTCGGCGCACGAAAACAGCCGTGGCAACAGGGTTTCGCGCACGGTCTGGGTGCCGTGGATGTGGATGGTGGGCGCGGCCATGCCCAAGCCGAGAATGTTGGGCAGGAACGGGCGTCCGGCGCGCTGCATCTCCTGGTTGGCGACGATCTGGCAATCCGTGCGACCGCCGCCGCCCTCGGCCACCGGGTAGTCGCAGCCGACCATGCCGGCCTCGTAGGCCAGGCGCTGCCACTCGCGCAAGTAATCGAGCTGGGTGGTATGCATGATCTCGATGGCGGACTGCGGCAATCGCACCGGCGCTTCGGGCAGCGGGTTGGCGGCCAGCCAGGCGCGGCAGTGGGCGCGGAATTCGGCCTGTTCTGGGGAGTCCTTCTTGCGTTCTTCGGACATGGACTGGTTTTCCCGTCAGTGGTTATGGATAGAAGCATTGTCAGCGGGGCAGGGCGCGCACCGGGTCGTGGCCGTCCCAGCCGATCGCGGCGTCCTCGATCATCTGGAAAAGATCCTTGAAGACGGCGCTGTTGTCCCACAGCTCGATGTAGCGACCGATGCTGTCGAGCGTATCGAAGTACACGATGGGCGCGCCGCCCAGCGAACATTCGAACGCGGGCTGGTGCCCCAGTGCGCCGGCGATCGTTCGTGCCGGATCATTGCGCAAAGTTCCGGAGCCCCGCATGCCGCGCTGGTGTTATTTGCAGAGTGCCGGCGGCGCAAGTTGGCAAGACCCGCGGAGGTTTGTCAACCGCGGGGACGGGGTGGCGCAGCGGCGGCTGGACGGCCTATGCGATGCCCACGGCCTCCCCGAGCACGGCGCCGATGCCGGTGTGGATCACGCAGTCGGCGCGACCGTCCAGCTCGGTGGGGTCGCGGTTGATGATGGCGAGGCGCGCACCCTGGCGCTTGGCGTGCGCGGGGAAACCGGCCGCGGGATACACCACCAGCGACGAACCCAGCACCAGGAACAGATCGCAGGCCAGCGTCGCCTGCTCGGCGCGCGCCATGGCGTCCTCCGGCATCGGCTGGCCGAAGGAGATGGTGGCGGTCTTGACCAGCCCGCCACAGCGGCGGCACAGGGGCAGGGTCTCGTCGCGCAGAAAGGCGGCGCGGATGGGTGCGAGATCATGGCGTTCGCCGCAATCGAGGCAGTGGGCGTAGGTGGTATTGCCGTGCAGCTCGATGACCTGCGCGTCCGGCACCCCGGCGGCCTGGTGCAGGCCGTCGACGTTCTGGGTGATGACCTGGGTCACCACGCCCCGGCGCACCAGTTCGGCCACGGCGCGGTGGCCGCGGTTGGGTTGCGCCGCGCGCAGGGATTCATCGAACTGAAACTTGAGCCGCCAGGAATCGCGCCGTGCGCTTTCCGAGCGCAGGAACTCGTCGAACATCACCGGCTTGTATCTGGACCAGATGCCGCCGGGACTGCGGAAGTCCGGAATGCCGGACTCGGTGCTGATGCCGGCACCGGTGAACACCACCGCGCGGCGGGCGGTGGCCAGCAGTTGCGTCAGGGTGGCGAGGTCCGCAGTCGCGCTCATGGTTCGTGCCTGCCATCGGGAATCGGTCCGATATTAGCACTGGCCGGCAGGGGCGGACGAGGCCGGCAGCGGCGCGCCGAGCACGGTCGCGGGGTCGGCATGGCAGGCGTGGCAGGCCGGCGTCAAAGATGATCGAGCAGTCCCTCGCCTTCGAATGCACTGCCGTGACCGGGATAGACCGCTGTGGGATGCAGCGCCTTGAGACGGCGCAGGGTGCGCGCCATCTGGAGCGGATTGGCGTACACCGAGGGCGCCACCAGGCGGCCCTTGCTGCCGCTGCCGAGCAGGGTATCGCCGCTGATCAGGCTGCCGCTCGCGGCGTGGAAATAGCAGACACTGTCCCAGGAGTGGCCCGGGGTATGGATCACCTGCCAGCCGGGGAAGCCGGGCAGTTCGCGGTTGTGCTTGAGGCGATGGTCGGGTTTGCGGCGGCCTTTCTCCGCAGGCGCCGACGTGCTGTCAGCCGCCGGCGCGTCCGGCAGCCACATCGGCAGTTCCCGGGCGCGGGCCCCGCGGCTGGGGCTCGCGTACATGGCCCAGGCGCGCGGGCGCAGGCCTTCGAGCAGGGCCGTGATGGGCTTGATCACCAAACCGGCCGGGTCTCCGATCAGGTGGCGGCGCAGGGAATGGGTGGCCTTGGGAAAGCCCGTTTGTGCACCGCAGATCCGCGCCAGCGCGTTGACGCCGCCGCTGTGATCCGGATCGCCGTGGGTGCAGACTACCAGGCGAATATCGCGCGGGTCGCGGCCCAGCACTTCGCGCACATGGCCGAGCACATATTTTTCGCCCCGCCAGGCGACGTCGACCACACACAGGGCGCTGTTCCGCTGGGTTGGGTCCTGCTCGATGATGTAGCTGTTGACGAGCCGGCCCTTGACCTGATGAATGCGCATGGTTGGGATCGGGTTGCGGTCGGGTGGCGGATGGCGATTCTAGCAGCCTGTCGGACTTAACCTCACGGCCATTGGATTCCGTGGGGGATATTGTGGATTTGCACCACTGAGGTGCATGTTTTGGCCGATTTCGCCGCCATTTTCGCTGAACCGAGCATGCTTGCCCCGCTTTCAGGCCATTCGGACGGATTTGGGCTGCAACACGGCCATGCGTTTCAAGTTCCACGCCAGGCAAACCAGCGTCCATTCGTGGCCAACATTGGCCAGGCCGCGTAGCAGAAACTGGCGGAAGGCCATCACCGACTTGATGATGCCGAATACCGGCTCCACTGTCTGCTTGCGCAGCGCATAGGCCGCCCGCCCGGCCTGGGTCTTGAGGGTGTGCTTCATCTGATCGACCGGGTTGTCGGCCGGTAGCGCCGCAGGCTCTTCAAAACGATCGCGCCAGGCCGGGTGGTGCGCATCGCGACCCACCGCCATCAGCGGTTCGATCCCGGCATCATGGCAGGCCTTGACGTTCTTCGCGCTGCAGTAGCCCGTGTCTGCCAACAGCTGATCCGGCTGGCGCAATCCATCGGGCAGGCGCTGCAGCGCCGCCAGCGTCGGCGCCACCTGCTCCTTGTCGTTGCCGGCCTGAGTGATGTGTGGGACCAGGATCAGCATCGATTCGGTGTCGACCGCAGCCTGCGCGTTGTAGCACTGATCGAATCCGCCGCTCGACACCTTCATGATGCGTGAGTCTTCGTCGGTCAGATTGACCTGATCGTCCGCGCGCGGGCCGGTTTGTGGCGGCGCCGGCGGCTTGCCGCCGGGCTTCTTGCCGGTCGCCTTTTGCTTCGCCTCGCGCTCGGCCAGCTTGGCCTGGTACTCGGCCTGCGCCCTTTCGTCACGCGCCTGGGCGCGCTCTTCGATGACCGCCTTGGCTCGCGCGATCGCGGCCAGGCGATCCTCGCGCCGCTGGATCTCGTCGGGCAGGCTGACGCCATCGGGAACCGTGCTCTGATCCGCCGCTTCGGCCAGTGCCAGCATCTCCTGCACTTCGGCCTTGAGCTGCGCTTCGATCTTCTCGGCGTACCCATACGACAAGGCGCTGTGCCGCGAGGCGTTGGCGTGGACCTTGGTGCCGTCCAGGCTCACCGTGCCAAATCGCGAGAGCTGGTTTTCCCGGGCCACCTGCAGCACTTGCACGAAAATCGCCGCAAACTGCTCGCCGAAGCGCCGGCGAAAGTGCGACAGCGTGTCGTGGTCCGGGTGCTGGTCGCAGGCGATGAAACGAAACGCCAGCGAATCGTAGGTCGCACGCTCGATCTTGCGGCTTGAGTGAGTGCCGGTGGCGTAGCCGTAAATCAACAGCGAGAGCAGCAGCGCCGGGTGGTAGGCCTCACTGCCGCGACCGGCGTAAGCGCGCTCAAACGCCGACAGGTCCAGCCCTTCGACCACATCCACCACGTACCGCGCCAAGTGTGACTCCGGCAACCAGTCCTGCACCGAAGGGGGAAGAAGGTAGTCGGTCTGACGATCAATGGGGCGAAATCGGCTCATGTCATCGGGTGTTTCGGAAGGTGTGCAATTTTAACCCGAAGGGTGGGAAAGTCCGACAGGCTGCTAGCAGGCGGTTCGCGCCCCGGCGGCTAACTGGCAGAGCGTTTGCGCTCGATGCATGCACTGTTGCAGGAAACTGGACCCATGACCGACACCCGAAATCCCCCCGCTGGCGCGGGCCGCATCGAATCCATCAACGCGGTAACCCTGGCCACCGGCGACATGGCCGCCAGCCTGGCGTTTTATCGGGCGCTGGGCATGGGGATTCGTTACGGCGGCGCGGATGCCCGCTTCACCAGCCTGCAATCCGGCGCCTGCCATGTGAATCTCAGCGCGGCGCTGGTGGTGTCCGCGGCGCCCTTTCCGGGCCGGGTGATCTTTTACGTCGACGACGTGGATGCGCTGTATGCGAAGATCTGCGCGGCGGGCTATGTCCCCGAGACCACGCCGGCGGACGCGCCCTGGGGCGAGCGCTTTTTTCACATCCGCGACCCCAGTGGTCACGAACTGAGCTTCGCGCGGCCGCTGGCGCCGGCGCCGGCGCTGGGGAAAATCGACTAGACTCGGATCATTACCAACAACAAACGGGGGTTTGTCATGCGCAAGGGCGCGATTTTTCCGATCACCGAAATCGGCACCGACCCGGTCGCCATTCGCGATTACGCCCAGGCCATCGAAGCCATGGGCTACGACCATCTCGTGGTGTTCGACCATGTGCTGGGCGCCAATCCGGCGCATCACAAGCTGTGGGGGCCTTACACCCACGAATTCCAGTTTCACGAGCCCTTTGTGCTGCTGGGCTATCTGGCGGCGGCGACGAAAAAGCTCGAACTCGCCACCGGCATCGTCATCCTGCCCCAGCGCCAGACCGCGCTGGTGGCCAAACAGGCAGCGGAAGTGGACATCCTCTCCGGCGGGCGTCTGCGCCTGGGCGTCGGCATCGGCTGGAACCAGGTGGAATACGAGGCGCTCGGCCAGGATTTCGCCACCCGCGGCCAGCGCGTGGAGGAGCAGATCGCTCTGCTGCGCGAACTCTGGTCGAAGGATCTGGTGGATTTCGACGGCCGCTGGGACAAAATCGCTCAGGCCGGCATCAATCCGCTCCCCCTTCAGCAGCCGATGCCGGTCTGGATGGGCGGCTGGGCCGACGCCATGGTGAAGCGCATCGCGCGCATCGCCGACGGCTGGTTCGCCTTTTTCAAGCCCGACGATGCCGGCAAGCACATGATCGAGAAACTTCACCGCTACGCGCGCGAGGCCGGCCGCGATCCGGCGGCGATCGGCATCGAGGCTTGGGTCACGGTCAACAATGCCAGCGTGATGGCCGGGAAAAAACAGAAACCACAAGACATCGCGCTGCGCTCACCCGATGCCTGGTGCGAGGAAATCAACGCCTGGAAGGCGCTCGGGGCCACCCATCTTGCCTGCTGGACCATGTACGCGGGTCTGTCGGTCGACCAGCACATCGAGGTCGCGCGCCGCTTCAAGACCGCTGCCGACAGCGTTGTCTGACCCCTGGCCAATCGCTCCGGAGACCGAATTACATGAAGGATTCAAACGCTGTTCTGGACGAAGGCTTCGTCCAGGTGCCCACGGCCGACGGCAGCATGGAGTGCTTCGCCGCCCGCCCGCGCGCCGGCGGACCTTTTCCGCCGGTGGTTCTGTACATGGACGCACCCGGCGTGCGAGGCGAGCTCTACGATTTCGTGCGCCGCATCGCGGGGCAGGGCTATTTCGCGATCATGCCCAATCTCTACTACCGCTACGGCGTGCGCGAAGCCGGCGGCCGCATGATGGAAATGCTCCAGGCCCATACCAATGCCATGATCGTGCGCGACACCGCTTCCCTCATTGACTGGCTCGACGCCCAACCGGCCGCCGTGCCCGGCCCCATGGGCTGCATCGGCTACTGCATGAGCGGCAAGTTCGTGCTAGCGGTCACCGGTAGTTTTCCGGAACGTTTCAAGGCCATGCTGTCGCTCTATGGGGTATCTCACGTCACCCGCGGCGCGGATTCGGCGCATTTGCGGATTCCCGATATCCTGCCCGATTGCAGCCTGTACTTCGGCTTTGCCGAACACGATCCCTATGTGCCGGACGCCGAGATCGCGGCGCTCGACGCGGCGCTCAAGCAGCACGGCGCGGATTATGTGCTGGAGAAAATACCCGAGACCCACCACGGCTTCGCCTTCCCCGAGCGCATGGGCTATCACCACGAAGCCGCCGAGCGGCATTGGCGGATCGCCTTCGAATTGTTCGAGCAAAAATTGCGGTAGCGGTACGGATTACGGCATGGCGACACGAGCTGAGTTGGTCCGGCGCGCCGTCGCCAGGTTCTGCGGAGATTTTTTCCGGATCACTTCAGGTGCCATAAATGAAGGTCTCCAATCGCAGGGCAGGAGAGTGCTGCTCACCGGCAGGACACCGCGTGGCGCACGTCACGCGAACAGGGTCGCCTCGTAGCCAGCGCCCATGGACCGGAAAAGATAGAGTTGTGACGGCCCTGGCGGGTTATACGGAAATGTTCCGGAATTGCACGGTGCCCGGCTTGTGTCGGGGAACATGGAAGAGCGGTGAGGGATTTTTCAAGGAATTGCCAAACAACGACTTTTTGAT
Source organism: uncultured Gammaproteobacteria bacterium (assembly GCA_963708735.1). Lineage (GTDB taxonomy): Bacteria > Pseudomonadota > Gammaproteobacteria > Pseudomonadales > Porticoccaceae > JAGPUQ01. Next base: position 7,889 of record CAVPTW010000032.1, on the reverse strand, counting down.
CGAGGTTTGCTCGATCCGGCATATACTAACCGAGCAAGAGTCGTGCGGGATATGCGGAAATATTCCGTGTTTAAATACGGAATATTTCCAGATACTCAATGTTCGGCGTCATAGAACGCCAGCGGAGGCTCGTCCGGCGCTCCGTAGAACCGAGGGCTGGCGGCAGGTATGCAGATCGCACACAATCAGGACAAAATTCCTACTCTGGGGAGACAACATGCAATTGACTTCGGCGGCGATTGGCCCCTTTCGATCTATCAACACAAAACAGGCTCTGGCGATTGATCCGGCCATCACCGTGCTCGTAGGCATGAACGAGGCGGGAAAGACAGTCCTCCTCAAGGCGTTGCATAAAGCCGCTGATGCTCTTGGACAGGATAGCTTCAACCCCATCGAAGACTACCCGCGTCGAGACCTCTCCGCGTATCTCAAACTGCATGCTACAGACCCTGCCGTAGCGGCCGTCCTTAACTATGAGCTGTCAGAAACTGAAGTCCAAACTGTCAACAAGAAACTAGGCATCACACTGAAGCCGGGGCACAAGTTGTCCGTGACTCACAAATTCGATAACAATAAAAAAATTAGCATTTCGGTTGATAGGGCAGCGTTCGCAAAGTCACTCATAAAAGCCTTTAGCACCGATGCGGCTGCTGCCCTCAAATACTGCAACGACATTCGCCAATTTCCGCAGGCATTGTCCGCAGTCAGTCTCACAGAGGCCGATCAAGCAGCGCTTGCTGCAATCAACGCGAGAATCGCCGCGACAAAGTGGGAAGACGTTGCGGGCTGGGAGGCTTGGCAAGCAGTCAGCAGTGCCGTTCCGAAGTTTCTCTACTTCAGTGACTACGACCTGCTCCCTGGCAAGATGAACCTCACAGATCTTGCAAGTCGTGTCGAGCAAGCCAAGTCGGATCCGAAGCACCTCAAGCCAAGCCACAAAGCCGTTCTCGCCTTGCTCCGCATGGCCGATGTCTCAATCGCTGACCTCTCGAATCCTGTAGGCTACGAGGAACTGAAGGCCAAGATTGAAGCAGTGTCGATCAGCCTGACAGACCAAGTGATGGAATTCTGGAAGCAGAACGAAGATCTCGAGGTCGAGGTCGATATTAAGCCAGATCCTTCGGATGAAGCGCCGTTCAATAACGGGCCAAATCTCTATCTGCGCATCAAGAATCGCCGTCATCGCGGGATCAGTACTCCGTTCGATCAGCGGAGTCGTGGATTTATCTGGTTCTTTAGCTTTCTAGTGTGGTTTGATAGCGTTCAGTACCAACTTGATCCGAGTGGCAAGAGCGCAGGCAAGAAGCTCATTCTGCTTCTCGACGAGCCAGGGCTGGCACTGCACGCTCTTGCACAAGCTGATTTTCTTCGCTACATAGATCGCCTTGCTGAGAACCATCAAGTTCTGTACACGACACACTCGCCGTTCATGATTAACTCTGATCGCCTGCATCAAGTGCGAGTCGTCGAAGACCAACCCAAAGTTGGGACGATTGTCAGCGAGAATCTCGCTGGATCAGACGCCAGAACAATCTTCCCACTTCAGGCAGCACTCGGCTGGACGGTTGCGCAGAACCTGTTTATCTCGAAGCGCAACCTTCTGGTCGAAGGACCGTCGGAACTTCTGTATCTCCAAAGCATATCGTCGCTTCTCGAGCATGCAGGTGGCGGCGGACTGCGCGCTGATGTCACCATCGTGCCGACCGGCGGCCTAGACAACCTCGCCACGTTCATCGCGTTGCTTGGCGCGAGTGGATTGAAGTTGGCTGTGTTGCACGACTACAAAGGTTCACCGGAGCAAAAGCTAGCATCGCTGGTGAAGGACAAGCTGATGGCAGCGAAATCCCTCTTTCATGTTGGGCAGTTCCGTGACCCTTCTGTTCCGTATCGGCCCACTGACATCGAAGACCTGCTGCCCGCAGACACCTACCTGCAGTACTTCAACATGACATATGCAGCACAGTTGGGTGGCGCCGCTTTGGTCGAGGGAGATCTCCCCGCCGGAGACCGCGTTGTGCAGAGGATCGAGCAGTACATAAAAGGCAAGGGGATCAATTTGCGACCATCTGGTGGCTTCAATCACTACATGGTCGCAAGCAAGTTCGCAACCTCGCCGCCGTCGACGTTAGATGCCGACACGACTGCAAGATTTCAAAGCCTTTTCGCGGCATTGAACGGTGCGTTCTAGAAGAAATCTCCTCACCGTGTGCGCGTGAGCGGTCGTTCGAGCGGACGCCTCCGCACTGCGCGCTCCGGCGCCGCTCAACGGCGCGTTAGGCGTCAGAATCCGCCCACCATTTACCCCGGGACCCGATGAGCCCTGACGAGTACCGACGTTTCCTACGCGAGAGCTTCGATGAGTTCTTGCAGTCTCTCGACGGGCCGCTTGAGCCCGACGACCCGTACCTGCCTTACGAATTTCCCTACATCGCATCGGCAAAGTGGAGCTTTATGGCCGACTCCATGCTCCAAGGTGAGCTGCGGGAGATTACCAACCGCCTTCATGATTGGCGTGACATGCTCAGACGCTGGCATGCCTGGAACAAGGTGGTATCCAATAAGGAAGAGATACCAGCCTGGGTGCTGAGACGCGAGTTCATGGACCCACTCATGCACACGTGCCTACTGATGCCCAGCGCGATTCGAGACGTCTTCACGTTTGTTGGAACAAACGCACTTCATCAGATGAGGTTGCACGTTGAGACTGGATACAAGGATGTCCTTGAAGGCGATCCGTCCGCTGCAGATCCACAACCACGTCCCCTCACCAGGCGCCGAAAGGAATCGCGTTTCGCAAAGCTTGCAGAACCGCTACCGGGAGCAATTTCCTTCGTCAACTCTGTACGCCAGCTCGACGATACTGGGTACCGCGAGAAAACCCAGGACTATCGGAACGCGAACAGCCACGCAATCGGGCCACGAATCGCATTAGGTCATACTCGGATGGTGACGAGGCAAGCAAAGCCCGCAACTAGAATGGAGGTTCAAGCTGACGGCACTGCACGCGTCGTGGAGGTTCCCGGGCAGTATGCTGCAAGCTACGCCTTTGGTGGCCTTGAGCCGCTAGACCTCGAAGTTGCGCGAGTCGCAAGCCTTGCTCAGTACAGGATTGCGCGCACCTGCTTTGCGAAATTCACGGCGGTGCTGAAGTCGAATGCCGACACCCTGCCGCGCGCTGACGCCTAAAGACAAGAGGTCATGTCTAGGATTTATACAGTGCCTCCGGTAGCCTTCCGACATGGCTCGTTCCATCCGCATCAAATTCGCCGACGCTGTCACCACGCAGCCGCCGAGCGCCATTGGGATATCGCGTTCGAACCGTTCGCGCGCAAATGGAAGCCGGCATAATCGCAACGACGATTCTGGAGCGCCGCCATGACACACCGTTCGCGATTCATCACATTGTTGCTCGGTCTGGTCTCCGCGGCGGCCTGCGCCCGGCCGTCGGCAGATTTCATCGCGCGCGGCCAGCTCGCGCCCTGCCCGTCGTCGCCGAATTGCGTGAGCAGCCTGGCGTCCGATGAGGGTCACCGGATTGCGCCGCTCGCCATCCCGGGCGATGCCGCTGCCCAGATGGCCGCACTGCTCGCCGTCGTGGGCGATATGCCGCGCACCGAAATCCAGGCGCAAACCGACAACTATCTGTGGGTGGTGTTCACCAGTCGCCTGCTGCGCTTTCGCGACGATGTGGAGTTTCTGCTCGGCCCGGGCGACGCGGTGCAGGTGCGTTCGGCGTCGCGGCTGGGTTATTCCGATCTGGGGGTGAATCGGAAGCGGGTCGAAACTATCCGCGCCAGACTGGCTGCTGCCGCGGCTGAGAAATAGCGCCCGCCGCCCAAAAAGAACAGGCTCAGCGCATTCTTTAACCCGCCATAGAACACGATGAAAAATTCCTTTTTCGTCGTTCCCGCGCAAGCGGGAACCCAGTAAAAACAAAGCGCTGGATGCCCGCTTCCGCGGGCAAGACGGATTTTTGGAAGCGTTCTATAGATGGTCCGTGCGATCCAGAAACCCGATTTCGAACCGGGTGAGGCAGACTTCCGTGACCGAGGTGTTGCTGACCCGGTAGCGCGTCCAGCTGGTGGTGTCGCGGTCGATCCAGTGGGACAGCGCAAAGGCAATCGCGAGTCCATGACTCACCACCACCAGGTTTTCACCCGGGTGCTTGATGCGGAACTCCTCCACCGCGGTGACAAAGCGTTGCGTCACCTCATGGCGGCTTTCACCGCCCGGCGCGCGGTGGTGCGGGTCGGCCATCATGCGGCGGACGAAGCCGTCTTCGCCGTCCATCTCGGTGAAGCGCTTGCCCTCCAGTTCGCCGGCACCGAATTCCATCAGGCGCGGGTCGATGCGCAGGTCGTGGCCGCTGGCGGCCGCGATGTGCTGGGCGGTGATCCGGGCGCGCTGGAGCGGACTCGAATAAATCGCGTGGATTTCCGGCAGATAGTTGTGGAAATACGCGCCCAGGCGTTCGGCCTGCTGGGCGCCCAGCTCGGTGAGCGGGGTGTCCGTGGAACCGTGCCAGAGCTGGTTGATATTGGCCTCGGTCTGCCCGTGCCGGACCAGCAGCAGTTTGCCTTCACTCATGACTCACTTCGCCTGTCGAATGGATCGTCGGGATGGAGCGGCCCGGTCCCGGAAACCGACCGCAGTGTAGCCGCAGCGGCCGCAACCGCCCACCGGTTGACGGGTGCGCATGGTTCCCGCAGCCTCCCTAGTTTATGCTCCGGCCCAGTCGCGCATAACAATTACCATTAATGGAGGATAAATCCCCATGTTCAAGCCCATCATCTCGTCCGACTCCCATGTCTGCGAGCCGCCGGATCTCTATGTGGATCGCATCGACAAGAAATATCTCGACGACGCTCCGCGCGTGGTGCACGACCCCGAGCGCGGCGATGTGTACCAGATCAAGGGCGTCAAGAAGGCGCTGCCGCTGAGCCTGATTTCGGCTGCCGGCCAGCCGCCGGAAAAGCTGTCCACCAAGGGCGCCAAGTTCGAGGAGCTGCACCGGGGCGGCTGGGATCCGGCCGCACGCCTGCTCGACCAGGATCGCGACGGCATCGCCGGCGAGATCATTTATCCCTCGGTAGGGATGGAAGTCTGCAATGTCTCCGATCACGACTACAAGAAGGCCTGCATGGACGCCTACAACCTGTGGATCGCCGAGTTCTGCGACCACGCCAGGGACCGTCTCCACGGCGTCGGCCAGGTCGCGCTGCGCAGCATCGACGAAGGCATCGAGGATCTGCGCCGCATCAAGGCGCTGGGGCTGCGCGGGGTGATGCTCCCCGGTCGCCCGGCCATTGCGGACGTGGATTACGACCACGCCATGTTCGACCCCTTCTGGCAGGCCGCCATCGATCTGGAACTGCCGCTCAGCTTTCACATCCTGACGTCGGGTGAAATGAAGTCGATGCAGTTTCGCGGCACCAGCATCAACTCCGGTTACGCGATCATCCGCGCCAACCAGGACATCATGAGCATGTTCGTGAACTCCGGCGTGTTCATGCGCAATCCCCGGCTCAAGATCGTCTGCGTGGAAGCCGACGCCGGCTGGGTGCCCCACTTCATCTACCGGCTCGATCACACCTACAACCGGCACCGCTTCCGTCTGCGCGGCGTCGAGCTCGACAAGATGCCGAGCGAGTATTTCCGCGAGAACATCTATGTGACTTTCCAGGACGACATCGTCGCTTTCACCATGCTGGAGGCCATGAATCCGCGCCGCATCATGTGGGCCAACGACTTCCCCCACAGCGATTCCACCTGGCCCTGGTCGCAGGAGCTGCTGCAAAAGTATGTGGCGCCGCTGCCCCAGGCGCAGCAGGACATGCTGCTGCACGACAATGTGGCGGCGCTCTATGGTCTGGATGCCGCCTGACAGGCTGCCAGGAAAAAACGGGAACCCCGCGACCATGACCAATCACCATATGACGCTGGAGGTGGCCGACGGCGTCGGCCTGCTCACCCTGAACCGGCCGGAGGAAGGCAACCCGGTGGTGCACGGCATGGTGCAGGAGCTGCTCGACAACGCCATCCGCTGCGACGAGGACCCGGCGATACGGGCGGTGGTGCTCACCGGCCGCGGCCGGTTCTTCTCGGTCGGCGGCGGCCTGAAGGATTTCGCGAGCCAGGGCGACCGGGTGTCGGCGCATCTGAAGCTGGTCACCCAGTTGTTCCACGGCGCCATCGCCAAGTTCAACCGCATGGCGCCGCCGGTGATCGCCGCCATCAACGGCACCGCCGCCGGCGGCGGGCTCAGCCTCGCGCTGTGCACCGATCTCGCGATTGCCGCTGAATCGGCAAAGTTCACCATGGCTTACACCAATGCCGGACTGCCGCCCGACGGCAGTTCCAGTTTTTATCTCGCCCGCATGGTGGGCATGCGCCGCGCCAAGGAAATGGCCCTGCTCAACCCGGTGCTGAGCGCGCAACAGGCGCTCGACTGGGGTCTCGTCAATCGGGTGGTGCCCGACGCGCAACTGCTGGACGCGGCGCTCGCGATGGCGGCGCAACTGGCACGGGGCTCGACCACCGCCTACGGCGAAACCAAGCGCCTGATCCTGTCCGGTGCCACCGAAGGCCTGGAAACGCAGCTGGAACTGGAGTCGCGCGCCATCTCCGCGCTCGCCGGCAGCCGCGACGGGCGTGAAGGCATCGCCGCCTTTCTGGAGAAGCGCAAGCCGGTGTTCAGGGATTAACGGGCGGCGGCGGACCAGCAGCGTTTGCCTGAACCACTGCGGGTGTTCCCGAGGAGCGTTTCCATGTCCAACCTTTTCCAAGATCTGCCCACCGGTCCCGAGGCCAAGGAGCGCATCCAACATCTGCTGGATCGGCCGGGGCTGCGGATTGAGCGCATCGTCTCGACGGGTCAGGCGAGTCCTCCCGATTTCTGGTACGACCAGGCCGAGCACGAGTGGGTGGTGTTGCTGCAAGGAGCAGCGGAACTGACCGTCGCCATGCCCGACGGCCTGCGGACAGTGCATCTGACGCCCGGCGACAGCCTCGAACTGCCGGCGCATCGCCGCCACCGTGTCGAGTCCACCTGCGCCGATCCGCCAACCCTGTGGCTGGCGCTGTTCTGGCCCGCCGACGCGCCCTGAACCGCCAGGACCATGCACGTATTACTGCTGGCCGACACCCATGGCGTGCTCGACCCGCGCATCGCGGAACTCGCGCAGGATTGCACGCTCGCGGTACACGCCGGCGATGTCGGTGCCAGCGCTGTACTGGAAACATTGGCAGCGGCCGCCGGGCGGGTGCTCGCCGTGTGTGGCAATAACGATGTCCCGGCCAAGTGGCTGGGCGATCTCGCCGATTTGGCGATCCTGCCGGAGCAGCTCGAAGTGCCACTGCCGGGCGGCATTCTGATGGTGGAACACGGCCATCGGCATCCCGCGAACCGCCGGCACCAGCGTCTGCGCGCCCATCACCCGGACGCCCGGGCTGTGCTCTACGGCCACAGCCACCGCCTGCTGCAAGACCTCGCTCCCGCCCCCTGGCTGCTCAACCCCGGCGGCGCCGGCCGCGCCCGCACCAACGGCGGGCCGTCGTGCCTGGTGCTGGAAGCGGGTGTCGGAGAATGGCGGATTACGTCCTATCGCTTCCCCGCTCTCGGCCGAGCGGGACGGCGTCGTTATTGATCCGGCCCGCAAACAGATTGAAGCCGTTCGGGCTCACCTTGTCGAAGCCCTGCGGGTGTGGCTTCCCGACAGACTCTGAGCAAATGTATTTGCGGGGCGGCTCAATAGCGCGCATCTGACGCGAAAATAGATTGCCCCAAACCTGGTTTGAAACCTGGCGCAAGTCGAGCCCGGCAGGAAAGATCAGGGGATGGTGTCCAGGCCCAACTCGCGTGCCAGGTATCGGGCGACCCGCCGCAAAAG
>CAVPTW010000031.1:0-5225 GCA_963708735.1 uncultured Gammaproteobacteria bacterium | reverse complement strand
CGGGTCGCCCGATACCTGGCACGCGAGTTGGGCCTGGACACCATCCCCTGATCTTTCCTGCCGGGCTCGACTTGCGCCAGGTTTCAAACCAGGTTTGGGGCAATCTATTTTCGCGTCAGATGCGCGCTATTGAGCCGCCCCGCAAATACATTTGCTCAGAGTCTGTCGGGAAGCCACACCCGCAGGGCTTCGACAAGGTGAGCCCGAACGGCTTCAATCTGTTTGCGGGCCGGATCAATAACGACGCCGTCCCGCTCGGCCGAGAGCGGGGAAGCGATAGGACGTAATCCGCCATTCTCCGACACCCGCTTCCAGCACCAGGCACGACGGCCCGCCGTTGCTGCGGGCGCGGCCGGCGGCGCCGGGATTCAATAGCCAAGGGGCGGGTACGAAGTCTTGCAGCAGGCGGTGGCTGTGGCCGTAGAGCAAGGCGCGGGCGGTTGGATGGGCGGCACGCAGGCGGGCATGCCGACGGCTGGCGGTATGCCGATGGCCATGTTCCACCACCAGAATGCCGCCCGGCAGTGGCACTTCGAGCCGCTCCGGCAGGGCCGCCAAATCGGCGAGATCGCCCAGCCACTTGGCCGGGACATCGTTATTGCCACACACGGCGAGCACCCGCCCGGCGGCCGCTGCCAACGTTTCCAGTACAGCGCTGGCACCGACATCGCCGGCGTGTACCGCGAGCGTGCAATCCTGCGCGAGTTCCGCGATGCGCGGGTCGAGCACGCCATGGGTGTCGGCCAGCAGTAATACGTGCATGGTCCTGGCGGTTCAGGGCGCGTCGGCGGGCCAGAACAGCGCCAGCCACAGGGTTGGCGGATCGGCGCAGGTGGACTCGACACGGTGGCGGCGATGCGCCGGCAGTTCGAGGCTGTCGCCGGGCGTCAGATGCACTGTCCGCAGGCCGTCGGGCATGGCGACGGTCAGTTCCGCTGCTCCTTGCAGCAACACCACCCACTCGTGCTCGGCCTGGTCGTACCAGAAATCGGGAGGACTCGCCTGACCCGTCGAGACGATGCGCTCAATCCGCAGCCCCGGCCGATCCAGCAGATGTTGGATGCGCTCCTTGGCCTCGGGACCGGTGGGCAGATCTTGGAAAAGGTTGGACATGGAAATGCTCCTCGGGAACACCCGCAGTGGTTCAGGCAAACGCTGCTGGTCCGCCGCCGCCCATTAATCCCTGAACACCGGCTTGCGCTTCTCCAGAAAGGCGGCGACGCCTTCGCGCCCGTCGCGGCTGCCGGCGAGCGCGGAGATGGCGCGCGATTCCAGTTCCAGCTGCGTTTCCAGGCCTTCGGTGGCACCGGACAGGATCAGGCGTTTGGTTTCGCCGTAGGCGGTGGTCGAGCCCCGTGCCAGTTGCGCCGCCATCGCGAGCGCCGCGTCCAGCAGTTGCGCGTCGGGCACCACCCGATTGACGAGACCCCAGTCGAGCGCCTGTTGCGCGCTCAGCACCGGGTTGAGCAGGGCCATTTCCTTGGCGCGACGCATGCCGACCATGCGGGCGAGATAAAAACTGGAACTGCCGTCGGGCGGCAGTCCGGCATTGGTGTAGGCCATGGTGAATTTGGCCGATTCGGCGGCGATCGCGAGATCGGTGCACAGCGCGAGGCTGAGCCCGCCGCCGGCGGCGGTGCCGTTGACGGCGGCGATCACCGGCGGCGCCATGCGGTTGAACTTGGCGATGGCGCCGTGGAACAACTGGGTGACCAGCTTCAGATGCGCCGACACCCGGTCGCCCTGACTCGCGAAATCCTTCAGGCCGCCGCCCACCGAGAAGAACCGCCCGCGGCCGGTGAGCACCACCGCCCGTATCGCCGGGTCCTCGTCGCAGCGAATGGCGTTCTCGATCAGCTCCTGCACCATGCCGTGCACCACCGGATTGCCTTCCTCCGGCCGGTTGAGGGTGAGCAGGCCGACGCCGTCGGCCACCTCCAGCGTCATATGGTGATTGGTCATGGTCGCGGGGTTCCCGTTTTTTTCTGGCAGCCTGTCAGGCGGCATCCAGACCATAGAGCGCCGCCACATTGTCGTGCAGCAGCATGTCCTGCTGCGCCTGGGGCAGCGGCGCCACATATTTTTGCAGCAGCTCCTGCGACCAGGGCCAGGTGGAATCACTGTGGGGGAAGTCGTTGGCCCACATGATGCGGCGCGGGTTCATGGCCTCCAGCATGGTGAAAGCGACGATGTCGTCCTGGAAAGTCACATAGATGTTCTCGCGGAAATACTCGCTCGGCATCTTGTCGAGTTCGACACCGCGCAGACGGAAGCGGTGGCGGTTATAGGTGTGATCGAGCCGATAGGTGAAGTGGGGCACCCAGCCGGCGTCGGCTTCCACGCACACGATCTTGAGCCGGGGATTGCGCATGAACACGCCGGAGTTCACGAACATGCTCATGATGTCCTGGTTGGCGCGGATGATCGCGTAACCGGAGTTGATGCTGGTGCCGCGAAACTGCATCGACTTCATCTCCCCGGACGTCAGGATATGAAAGCTGAGCGGCAGTTCCAGATCGATGGCGGCCTGCCAGAAGGGGTCGAACATGGCGTGGTCGTAATCCACGTCCGCGATGGCCGGGCGACCGGGGAGCATCACCCCGCGCAGCCCCAGCGCCTTGATGCGGCGCAGATCCTCGATGCCTTCGTCGATGCTGCGCAACGCGACCTGGCCGACGCCGTGGAGACGGTCCCGGGCGTGGTCGCAGAACTCGGCGATCCACAGGTTGTAGGCGTCCATGCAGGCCTTCTTGTAGTCGTGATCGGAGACATTGCAGACCTCCATCCCTACCGAGGGATAAATGATCTCGCCGGCGATGCCGTCGCGATCCTGGTCGAGCAGGCGCGCCGCCGGATCCCAGCCGCCCCGGTGCAGCTCCTCGAACTTGGCGCCCTTGGTGGAAAGTTGCTCGGGCGGCTTCCCGGCGGCCGAGATGAGGCTCAGCGGCAGCGCCTTCTTGACGCCCTTGATCTGGTAGACATCGCCGCGCTCGGGGTCGTGCACCACGCGCGGGGCGTCGTCGAGATATTTCTTGTCGATGCGATCCACATAGAGATCCGGCGGCTCGCAGACGTGGGAATCGGACGAGATGATGGGCTTGAACATGGGGATTTATCCTCCATTAATGGTAATTGTTATGCGCGGCTGGGCCGGAGCATAAACCAGGGAGGCTGCGGGAACCATGCGCACCCGTCAACCGGTGGGCGGCCGCTGCGGCTACACTGCGGTCCGTTTCCGGGACCGGGCCGCTCCATCCCGAGGATCCATTCGACAGGCGAAGTGATTCATGAGTGAAGGCAAACTGTTGCTGGTGCGCCACGGGCAGACCGAGGCCAATATCAACCAGCTCTGGCACGGTTCCACGGACACCCCGCTCACCGAGCTGGGGGCGCAGCAGGCCGAACGCCTGGGCGCGTATTTCCACAACTATCTGCCGGAAATCCACGCGATCTATTCGAGTCCGCTCCAGCGCGCCCGCATCACCGCCCAGCACATCGCCGCCGCCAGCGGCCACGATCTGCGCATCGACCCGCGCCTGATGGAATTCGGCGCCGGCGAACTGGAGGGCAAGCGCTTCACCGAGATGGACGGCGAAGACGGCTTCGTCCGCCGCATGATGGCCGACCCGCACCACCGCGCGCCGGGCGGTGAAAGCCGCCACGAAGTGACGCAACGCTTTGTCACCGCGGTGGAGGAGTTCCGCATCAAGCACCCGGGCGAAAACCTGGTGGTGGTGAGTCATGGACTCGCGATTGCCTTTGCGCTGTCCCACTGGATCGACCGCGACACCACCAGCTGGACGCGCTACCGGGTCAGCAACACCTCGGTCACGGAAGTCTGCCTCACCCGGCTGGAAATCGGGTTTCTGGATCGCACGGACCATCTATAGAACGCTTCCAAAAATCCGTCTTGCCCGCGGAAGCGGGCATCCAGCGCTTTGTTTTTACTGGGTTCCCGCTTGCGCGGGAACGACGAAAAAGGAATTTTTCATCGTGTTCTATGGCGGGTTAAAGAATGCGCTGAGCCTGTTCTTTTTCGGCGGCGGACGTTATTTCGCAGCCGCGGCAGCAGTCAGCCTGGCGCGGATAGTTTCGACCCGCGCGCGATTCACCCCCAGATCGGAATAACCCAGCCGCGACGCCGAACGCACCTGTACCGCACCGCCGGGGCCGAGCAGAAACTCCACATCGTCGCGAAAGCGCAGCAGGCGACTGGTGAACACCACCCACAGATAGTTGTCGGTTTGCGCCTGGATTTCGGTGCGCGGCATATCGCCCACGACGGCGAGCAGTGCGGCCATTTGCGTTGCGGCGTCACCGGGGATGACGAGCGGCGCAATGCGGTGACCCTCATCGGACGCCAGGCTGCTCACGCAATTCGGCGACGACGGGCAGGGCGCGAGCTGGCCGCGCGCGATGAAATCTGCCGACGGCCGGGCGCAGGCCGCCGCGGAGACCAGACCGAGCAACAATGTGATGAATCGCGAACGGTGTGTCATGGCGGCGCTCCAGAATCGTCGTTGCGATTATGCCGGCTTCAATTTGCGCGCGAACGGTTCGAACGCGATATCCCAATGGCGCTCGGCGGCTGCGTGGTAACAGCGTCGGCGAATTTGATGCGGATGGAACGAGCCATGTCGGAAGGCTACCGGAGGCACTGTATAAATCCTATGCTAGCCCGGATATTTCACAGCTAAAGAGTCGGCCCAGCAGCTCCTTCTTGCCGTCGATGTTCAGGCCGAGGATGGTGTAGATCGCCTTGCTGATATAGCGACCGTTTTCCTTGATCTTGTAGTGGATGGCGTCGAGCCAGACGATAACTATCCTTTGGTTACTTGATAAAGAATATGACTTCATCATTTGAGTTATTAGCAAAATTACCGGTTAACTCTCCAATTTTAATTGAAGGGCGAGCGCCTAATTGATGGCCATCGTCAGGATCAGGTAACGAAAACACTTCGGACTCATCCATCCAGTACATTTTTTGCCCAGTCAAGCTATAGACAAACCTGCCATCAAAGTGGCCGATCTTAGCTTGTGAATCGTTATAAACTTCTCTCATAGTGATGTCCTCTACTGTCGGAAAAACAGGACTGTATACCGTGGAAATAAAGATTTCATAACTTTCTTCAGGTTCTTTGTCACCACTCTACGGAAAGACATAACGTGGAGTTGAGGCGCCTGCGCGGCTTTTCGCACAGGTCGCCTCGAACGCAGGGTTGGAC
>CAVPTW010000030.1:0-13947 GCA_963708735.1 uncultured Gammaproteobacteria bacterium | reverse complement strand
GAACCTGGCTCATGGGCGGGGCGCCGGTACAGGTAGAGGGAATGCGTTAGTCATGGAGGATGAGTGCCGGCCGGTAAATGGATGGAGAAGATCGTCCCCGCTGTCGGTTCTATGGGGCGGCGCGTGGCACCCCCGGCTTTATCCCGCGGGGCGGGGCGTAACTTCGGCTCGTGGTCGCACGTCCGCTAGCTTTTTCCGGAACGCTTTTTGGGTGGCTGCTTGTGTGCCAGGGTATAGGAATCCAGCAACCGACGGATCATCTTCTGATACTGGGTATGATGCTTTTCCGCCTCGTGCTTGAAGAATTCAATGCTTTCCCTGCTCAGGGCAATCGTGACTTTTACCGGTATCCTCCTCTAACACGAGTTCTTCTGGCGCAGGCAGAAAATCCGGTACAACCTTAATGGGGCTAATCGGTTTATCGGTGTATCTGGTTTTCGCGCGCATAGATCTGCTTCCGGTTATGCCGCTGCCGCACGCAGTTTTACACCGAGGGCTCGGGCAACTTTCAACACCGTGGCGAAACTGGGATTGCCATCCGCGCTGAGCGCCCGATACAGGCTTTCACGGCTCAGGCCGGCATCTTTGGCGACCTGGGTCATGCCCTTGGCGCGCGCGATGTCTCCCAGGGCTCTGGCGATACCAGCGGCGTCGTCTGGCGCCTCTTCAAACCAGGCATCCAGGTAGGCGGCCATTTCTTCCGGCGTGCGCAGTTGTTCCGCGACGTCATAGGGGACCGTTTTGGTCCTTGAGGTTTTCCTTGCGGCGGGCTTGGACATGGCTTGCTACTCTTGAAAATTACGGGCCAAGCTCGATGGCCTTGTCGATGTCTTTCCGTTGCGTGGATTTGGCACCTCCGGCGAGCAAAAGCAGGAGGCGGTCACCACGTTGGGTGTAGTAGACACGGTATCCGGGTCCGAAGTCGATTTTCAGTTCGGATACACCTTCGGTCAGGATTCGGTGCTTACCCGGGTTCCCATGCACCAGGCGGTCAACGCGCACCTGGATTTGGGCTCTTCCAGCCAGATCCTTCAGCGAGTTGATCCACTTCGAGACATCCGTATCTTCTTCAACGAGCATGTTCAGAGTGTAGCCTGAGGGCTACGAGAGTCAAGTGTCATGTAAAGCCCTTGCGAAGGGATCAAAATACAGGACTCACCTTGATTTCACGTTTCTTCATGCGGTAAAGCCGACGCCCACCGCCCCCATCAACAACTCCGCCAGTTTGGCGCGCTGATAACTCGCATCTCCATAAAACATCTGGTTGTGCTTCTGTCGCTTGGTGTAGAGGTGCACAGAGCATTCCCAGGTAAAGCCGATGCCGCCGTGAAACTGGATGGCGCGGTTCGATGCATAGGCGGCGACATCGGAGGCGGCGGCCTTGGCCATGCGGGCGAAGGCAAGCGCCCGATCCGGTTCGTCGTCCGCCGCGCAGGCGGCGTTGTAAACGAGGGATTTGGCTTGGTCGAGCGCAATCATCAGATTGACGAGCGGGTGTTTGACGGCCTGAAAATAGCCGATCCGATGGCCGAACTGTTCGCGCAGCCGGGCGTATTCGGCGGTGGTCTGCAACAGCCACTCGGCAGCGCCGCACATGTCGGCCGCCACCATGGTGAGCAGGGCGGGTTCGGCGGCGACGAGTGCGGCGGCGCCTGTGCCCGGCGCGGCGAGCAACTGGTCTGGCGCTATTACGACATCGTTGAACCGGATATGCGCCTGATCGCGGGTCAGATCGATGATGGCGTCCGGCACGATTTCGACGTCCGCGCTTGTTACCGGCACCGCACAGAGCGCCATGCCTTTGGTGGTAGCGGCTTTCACGATCAGCACCTCGGCCTTGCGGGCGTCCTGCACGAACCAGGCGCCGCCCAGGAGCTTGCCGTCTTCGAGGCGCACGTCGCAGGCGTCCACTTCCCAAGCGCCGCTGCGCGGGATGGTGGCCAAGGTCGCGGCGCGCCCCGTGGCGATTTCGCCGAGTAGCTTGCGCGCGGGCTCGGTCCCGCATTCGCGCAGCACGAGCGTGGCGAGCGCCGTGGCGATAAAGGGCGAGGGCAGCGCGGCGCGGCCGACTTCCTCGGCGAGGGCGGCGAGCGCGGTCAGGTTCATGCCCATGCCGCCATCGGCTTCGGGCACGGCCACCGTGGTCCAGCCCAGCTCGACGAGCTGCCGCCACAGCACTTGATCCCAGTCGCAGGCGGGTGCGCGGTAGGGATCGGAGTTGGCGGCGACCAGGCGGTGCAGTTTGTCGGTGGGCAGGTTGTCGGCGAGAAATTTGCGCGCGGTGTCGCGCAGCATGGCGGCATCGTCGTCGAAGCCGAAGTCCTTGGGCTGGGTCATGGTGCGGGTCTCGTGTTTCCGGATTTGGATTTTTATTTACTTCGGCTTTTACCTATTTCGATTAGCTATTTCGATTTGGCCAGTCCCAGCACCCGCTCGCCGAGGATGTTGCGCTGGATCTCGTTGGTGCCGGCGGCGATGGTGACGCCGTAGGAGTTCATGTAGCCGAGCGCCCATTCGCCGCCGTCCGGGGCATTGGCATCGCTGAATGCAAGCGAACTCGCGGCGCCCTGGATTTCCATCGCGAGCGCGCAGACATCCTGGCGGATTTCGGACATCACCAGCTTGGCCTGCAATGGAATCCGCTGCGGGTGGTCGCACAGCGCCGCCACCCGCGCGCGCCGCGCGCCCTGGCGTGAGCCTTCCTGGCGGATGATGAGCTGCATGATGCGATCGCGCAGCACCGGGTCGTCCGCCGCGGTCTTGCCGGCGCGCGGGGATTTGCGGGCGAGCTCGAGGAGTCCGTAGGCATCGGCGATCTGCCGGTCGGGATCGCCGCCGCGTCCGCTCGACGGCGTCACCATGGGCCCCGCGCCGCGCTCGTGGAGCAGCGTGGTCTGCGCCACCTGCCAGCCCTGGCCGACCGCGCCGACGCGGTAATCGTCGGGGATTTCCAGATTGTCGAAAAACACTTCGTTGAAGCCGGTTTCGCCGGTGATCTTGATCAGCGGGCGCACCGTCACCGAACGCCCGAGTTCGGCCTTGATGGGCACCACGAAGTAGGTCATGCCCTCGTATTTGTTCGCGCGGTCGCTGCGCGCGAGCAGGATCATCCAGTCGGCGAAATGGGCGAGCGAGGTCCACACCTTGTGGCCGTTGATCACCCAGCGGTCGCCGCGCCGTTCGGCAAAGGTCTGCACATTCGCGAGATCCGAGCCGGCGCCCGGCTCGCTGAAACCCTGACACCAGATGTCGGCGCACGAAAACAGCCGTGGCAACAGGGTTTCGCGCACGGTCTGGGTGCCGTGGATGTGGATGGTGGGCGCGGCCATGCCCAAGCCGAGAATGTTGGGCAGGAACGGGCGTCCGGCGCGCTGCATCTCCTGGTTGGCGACGATCTGGCAATCCGTGCGACCGCCGCCGCCCTCGGCCACCGGGTAGTCGCAGCCGACCATGCCGGCCTCGTAGGCCAGGCGCTGCCACTCGCGCAAGTAATCGAGCTGGGTGGTATGCATGATCTCGATGGCGGACTGCGGCAATCGCACCGGCGCTTCGGGCAGCGGGTTGGCGGCCAGCCAGGCGCGGCAGTGGGCGCGGAATTCGGCCTGTTCTGGGGAGTCCTTCTTGCGTTCTTCGGACATGGACTGGTTTTCCCGTCAGTGGTTATGGATAGAAGCATTGTCAGCGGGGCAGGGCGCGCACCGGGTCGTGGCCGTCCCAGCCGATCGCGGCGTCCTCGATCATCTGGAAAAGATCCTTGAAGACGGCGCTGTTGTCCCACAGCTCGATGTAGCGACCGATGCTGTCGAGCGTATCGAAGTACACGATGGGCGCGCCGCCCAGCGAACATTCGAACGCGGGCTGGTGCCCCAGTGCGCCGGCGATCGTTCGTGCCGGATCATTGCGCAAAGTTCCGGAGCCCCGCATGCCGCGCTGGTGTTATTTGCAGAGTGCCGGCGGCGCAAGTTGGCAAGACCCGCGGAGGTTTGTCAACCGCGGGGACGGGGTGGCGCAGCGGCGGCTGGACGGCCTATGCGATGCCCACGGCCTCCCCGAGCACGGCGCCGATGCCGGTGTGGATCACGCAGTCGGCGCGACCGTCCAGCTCGGTGGGGTCGCGGTTGATGATGGCGAGGCGCGCACCCTGGCGCTTGGCGTGCGCGGGGAAACCGGCCGCGGGATACACCACCAGCGACGAACCCAGCACCAGGAACAGATCGCAGGCCAGCGTCGCCTGCTCGGCGCGCGCCATGGCGTCCTCCGGCATCGGCTGGCCGAAGGAGATGGTGGCGGTCTTGACCAGCCCGCCACAGCGGCGGCACAGGGGCAGGGTCTCGTCGCGCAGAAAGGCGGCGCGGATGGGTGCGAGATCATGGCGTTCGCCGCAATCGAGGCAGTGGGCGTAGGTGGTATTGCCGTGCAGCTCGATGACCTGCGCGTCCGGCACCCCGGCGGCCTGGTGCAGGCCGTCGACGTTCTGGGTGATGACCTGGGTCACCACGCCCCGGCGCACCAGTTCGGCCACGGCGCGGTGGCCGCGGTTGGGTTGCGCCGCGCGCAGGGATTCATCGAACTGAAACTTGAGCCGCCAGGAATCGCGCCGTGCGCTTTCCGAGCGCAGGAACTCGTCGAACATCACCGGCTTGTATCTGGACCAGATGCCGCCGGGACTGCGGAAGTCCGGAATGCCGGACTCGGTGCTGATGCCGGCACCGGTGAACACCACCGCGCGGCGGGCGGTGGCCAGCAGTTGCGTCAGGGTGGCGAGGTCCGCAGTCGCGCTCATGGTTCGTGCCTGCCATCGGGAATCGGTCCGATATTAGCACTGGCCGGCAGGGGCGGACGAGGCCGGCAGCGGCGCGCCGAGCACGGTCGCGGGGTCGGCATGGCAGGCGTGGCAGGCCGGCGTCAAAGATGATCGAGCAGTCCCTCGCCTTCGAATGCACTGCCGTGACCGGGATAGACCGCTGTGGGATGCAGCGCCTTGAGACGGCGCAGGGTGCGCGCCATCTGGAGCGGATTGGCGTACACCGAGGGCGCCACCAGGCGGCCCTTGCTGCCGCTGCCGAGCAGGGTATCGCCGCTGATCAGGCTGCCGCTCGCGGCGTGGAAATAGCAGACACTGTCCCAGGAGTGGCCCGGGGTATGGATCACCTGCCAGCCGGGGAAGCCGGGCAGTTCGCGGTTGTGCTTGAGGCGATGGTCGGGTTTGCGGCGGCCTTTCTCCGCAGGCGCCGACGTGCTGTCAGCCGCCGGCGCGTCCGGCAGCCACATCGGCAGTTCCCGGGCGCGGGCCCCGCGGCTGGGGCTCGCGTACATGGCCCAGGCGCGCGGGCGCAGGCCTTCGAGCAGGGCCGTGATGGGCTTGATCACCAAACCGGCCGGGTCTCCGATCAGGTGGCGGCGCAGGGAATGGGTGGCCTTGGGAAAGCCCGTTTGTGCACCGCAGATCCGCGCCAGCGCGTTGACGCCGCCGCTGTGATCCGGATCGCCGTGGGTGCAGACTACCAGGCGAATATCGCGCGGGTCGCGGCCCAGCACTTCGCGCACATGGCCGAGCACATATTTTTCGCCCCGCCAGGCGACGTCGACCACACACAGGGCGCTGTTCCGCTGGGTTGGGTCCTGCTCGATGATGTAGCTGTTGACGAGCCGGCCCTTGACCTGATGAATGCGCATGGTTGGGATCGGGTTGCGGTCGGGTGGCGGATGGCGATTCTAGCAGGCGGTTCGCGCCCCGGCGGCTAACTGGCAGAGCGTTTGCGCTCGATGCATGCACTGTTGCAGGAAACTGGACCCATGACCGACACCCGAAATCCCCCCGCTGGCGCGGGCCGCATCGAATCCATCAACGCGGTAACCCTGGCCACCGGCGACATGGCCGCCAGCCTGGCGTTTTATCGGGCGCTGGGCATGGGGATTCGTTACGGCGGCGCGGATGCCCGCTTCACCAGCCTGCAATCCGGCGCCTGCCATGTGAATCTCAGCGCGGCGCTGGTGGTGTCCGCGGCGCCCTTTCCGGGCCGGGTGATCTTTTACGTCGACGACGTGGATGCGCTGTATGCGAAGATCTGCGCGGCGGGCTATGTCCCCGAGACCACGCCGGCGGACGCGCCCTGGGGCGAGCGCTTTTTTCACATCCGCGACCCCAGTGGTCACGAACTGAGCTTCGCGCGGCCGCTGGCGCCGGCGCTGGGGAAAATCGACTAGACTCGGATCATTACCAACAACAAACGGGGGTTTGTCATGCGCAAGGGCGCGATTTTTCCGATCACCGAAATCGGCACCGACCCGGTCGCCATTCGCGATTACGCCCAGGCCATCGAAGCCATGGGCTACGACCACCTCGTGGTGTTCGACCATGTGCTGGGCGCCAATCCGGCGCATCACAAGCTGTGGGGGCCTTACACCCACGAATTCCAGTTTCACGAGCCCTTTGTGCTGCTGGGCTATCTGGCGGCGGCGACGAAAAAGCTCGAACTCGCCACCGGCATCGTCATCCTGCCCCAGCGGCAGACCGCGCTGGTGGCCAAGCAGGCAGCGGAAGTGGACATCCTCTCCGGCGGGCGTCTGCGCCTGGGCGTCGGCATCGGCTGGAACCAGGTGGAATACGAGGCGCTCGGCCAGGATTTCGCCACCCGCGGCCAGCGCGTGGAGGAGCAGATCGCTCTGCTGCGCGAACTCTGGTCGAAGGATCTGGTGGATTTCGACGGCCGCTGGGACAAAATCGCTCAGGCCGGCATCAATCCGCTGCCCCTTCAGCAGCCGATGCCGATCTGGATGGGCGGCTGGGCCGACGCCATGGTGAAGCGCATCGCGCGCATCGCCGACGGCTGGTTCGCCTTTTTCAAGCCCGACGATGCCGGCAAGCACATGATCGAGAAACTCCACCGCTACGCGCGCGAGGCCGGCCGCGATCCGGCGGCGATCGGCATCGAAGCCTGGGTGACGGTCAACAATGCCAGCGTGATGGCCGGGAAAAAACAGAAACCACAAGACATCGCGCTGCGCTCACCCGATGCCTGGTGCGAGGAAATCAACGCCTGGAAGGCGCTCGGGGCCAGCCATCTCGCCTGCTGGACCATGTACGCGGGTCTGTCGGTCGATCAGCACATCGAGGTCGCGCGCCGCTTCAAGACCGCTGCCGACAGCGTTGTCTGACCCCTGGCCAATCGCTCCGGAGACCGAATTGCATGAAGGATTCAAGCGCTGTTCTGGACGAAGCCTTCGTCCAGGTACCCACTGCCGACGGCAGCATGGAGTGCTTCGCCGCCCGCCCGCGCGCCGGCGGACCTTTTCCGCCGGTGGTTCTGTACATGGACGCCCCCGGCGTGCGAGGCGAGCTCTACGATTTCGTTCGCCGCATCGCGGGGCAGGGCTATTTCGCGATCATGCCGAATCTCTACTACCGCTACGGCGTGCGCGAAGCCGGCGGCCGCATGATGGAAATGCTCCAGGCCCATACCAATGCCATGATCGTGCGCGACACCGCTTCCCTCATTGACTGGCTCGACGCCCAACCGGCCGCCGTGCCCGGCCCCATGGGCTGCATCGGCTACTGCATGAGCGGCAAGTTCGTGCTAGCGGTCACCGGTAGTTTTCCGGAACGTTTCAAGGCCATGCTGTCGCTCTATGGGGTATCTCACGTCACCCGGGGCGCCGATTCGGCGCATTTGCGGATTCCCGATATCCTGCCCGATTGCAGCCTGTATTTCGGGTTTGCCGAACACGATCCCTATGTGCCGGACGCCGAGATCGCGGCGCTCGACGCGGCGCTCAAGCAGCACGGCGCCGACTATGTACTGGAGAAGATTCCCGGCACCGGCCACGGCTTCGCTTTCCCCGAGCGCATGGGCTATCACCACGAAGCCGCCGAGCGGCATTGGCGGATCGCCTTCGAATTGTTCGGGAAAAAATTGCGGTAGCGGTACGGATTAGCAGCTTGTTGAAAAACGTCGCGAGGCGGCCAGCTGCGAGGCGCACGGCGCGCAGCGACCGAGACATATCAGACAGATAGGCGAGGGAACGAGCACCGCGCAACGAAGCAGATGGCTGCGCAGCAGTTTTTCAACAAGCTGTTAGGGCATGGCGACACGAGCTGGCCTGATCTGGCCCGCCGTCGCCAGGTTCTGCGGAGATTCTTTCCGAATCACTTCAGGTGGTGTAAATGAGGTTCCCCAATCGCAGGGCAGGAGAATGCTGCTCACCGGCAGGACGCCGCGTGGTGCCGGTCACGCGAACAGGGTCGCCTCGTAGCCAGCGCCAATGGACTGGAAAAGATAGAGTTGTGACGGCCCCGGCGGGTTATACGGAAATGTTCCGGAATTGCACGGTGCCCGGCTTGTGTCGGGGCGCATGGAAGAGCGGTGATGGATTTTTCAAGGAATTGTTAAACAGCGACTTTTTGATCGAGGGGTTGCTCGATCTGGCATACACTAACCGGGTAAGAGTCGTGCGGGATAGGCGGCCCGGAAATATTCCGTGATTAAACACGGAATATTTCCAGATGCTCAATGTTAGGGGTCTCACGTGACAGAGTACTGCGGCATCTACGGATATGAAATTACCCGCCCAATCATTGGTCCTGGTTTCCGTATCGAGCCGCGAACAAGCGATCACCAACAGTCAATGCACTGTGCACGCGAAGAAGGCTCATACCACTTGACGGCCGTAGTGTCTGGCCCTTCCCTCACCGATGACTTTCTGTTCGACTTGGAAGCTGTCCTTTCCTTCATTGAGCACCTTGATGTAATCGTTACATCGCCGCGCTCAGTCGAAGCAGATGACATCTTTTCTGCGTTCGAGCCGATCATCACCACTCATCGGAGAAGCAGCGGGGGTGGCGCTTCCCTGCCAAGGGATATTTTTTTCCGCAACGCTCGGGGCGACTTCGTGGTGGCCTGTCTCGCCAAGCTCTCCGATGAAGCGTTTTGTGCAGCCACACAGTTTCGCGCTCTCTTCTTCAAGAAAGTTGAAACCTTTAGACAACGGCGCCCATTCTTGGAGGTGTCGTATTTCTTTCTGTACTCCGGCCTTGAGACATACGCCAGAGCCGTACTCAACGACCGTAATACTCGAAATTCATCCAAGCCAATCTGCGCATTGCTCCAGCGGTTTGGATTCGATGTCTCGGCGGAGCGGCCTAACGACCTCCCGAGGGCAATATCGACATACACCCATCTGCGCAATTCGCTGTTCCACAACAGTGAGTTTGACACCCGCGTCAATCTGAACGGCACCACTGTTGAGATCAAAGTCAACGACTACTTCTTTAATCTTCGCCAATTGGTCACACTCGTTGTATTCAAGGCCGTCGAGTTCGATGACGGGCATATAAATTGGAACAGCTGGATAGATCGTCAGCCATTCAAATGAGCCAAACCCCCTAACGAATAAGGTTAGATCGTGTGAGCGAAGCGAGCCACGATCTGAACCGTTTGTTGGACAAGCCCGGCTTGGGTGAGTGTGCTGCTGGTTATGAAAATAGCTTTCTGAGTTTTACCGGCGCGCAGCGGCTGTTGAACGGTGTTTTTCTTTGGCGCTGGTGGCAGTGATGACGTTTACGGCCCTGGGTGAGGTGGAGAGGACGTTTTGGATCGCTTTCGTCCTGCGCCAAGCCAAACGCGTCCCTCGGCTTGCTGGCGCCGAAGGCCGGACCTGGCGAGCGGCGGCGGCGGAGTTCACATCGGCACGGCTCCGGGGGTCACATCGGTTGGTCGGTCACTCCCTGGGGGTGTCGGCATCATCCGCGTTCGCACGATCCTCATCGCGCCGCCGCAGTCGAGACAGGCGAGCGCCGGACGCGGGCGGATCGCGGCGGCGGCGCGCCCGGGGTTGATCCGGAACAGGAGCGGCAGCAGTTGGATCAGGCGCTTGCTGTTGGGGTGGAGGAAGCCGAAGTTGCGCGCGCGGCGCAGCCCCTTGGGCAGGACATGGCGCAGCAGCAGGTGCAGGAAGTCGGCGCCCGGGAGCGTTCGGGTCTGCCTGCGGCGGGTGCGGCTGTTTTGGAAGCGGAAGGTCACCTGGCCGTTGTGGCAGGCGAGGATGTCCTGCTCCCGGATCACGCCGCGGTAGAGATAGCGGCCGAGGTAGACCAAGGCCTTCTCGCCGGAGCCGACAGGCTGGCAATCGACCACCCATTTTTCGGGATGAGACGCGGGCAAGGCGAGCCCGGCCTGGGCGAGTGCCTCGAGCATCCTGGCCCGAAAGACCTTGGCCAGGGCCTTGTGGCTGAACAGATAGGGCGCGTTGCGCGGGCGGGTCTTGGTCCGCCAGCGTCGTGCTTCGGCATCGATCGCCGCCGCCGGCATGACCAAGTGGACGTGGGGATGGTAGTCGAGGCGGCGGGAATGGGTATGCAGCACGGCGACGGCGCCGGGCGTGCCCCGGAGCTGGCGGTCATTGCGGCTGAAGGTGCGCAGGGTGGCCCAACTGCACCGCATCATCAGGTCATAGAGGGTGCGCTGATGGCGCCAGGCCAGCCCCCGCAGCTCGGCCGGGAGGGTGAAGGTCAGCAGGAAGTAGTCGCCCGGGACCAGCTGGTTGATCTGGCGTTGCAGCCACTGCTGGCTCTCATGGTGCTGGCAATGGGGGCAGGCGCGGTGACCGCAGGAGTGGGGGATGAAGCGCTGCGCGTCGCAGGCGGAGCACTGCGCCTGCAGGCGGGGGCTCAGCGCGGTACGGCACTGCTTCATGGCGGCCAGCGCCTGGCGCTGGCCGGGCAGGAGCGCGCTGCCGTAGCGGGCCAGGAACTCGGCCTCGAAGGTATTGATGATCGAGGACAGGGGGATCATTGCACGGCCCCCCACGCGATCGCGAAGCCGTCCATCAGGGCATTGATGAGCTGGGTGGCGTTGTGCCCGGTGTGGGCGGTCAGGTGGGTGTACTTGGCGGTGGTTAGGATCGAGTGGTGGCCGAGGATCTTCTGCACCTCGAGCAGATCGACACCGGCCTCGATCAGATGCGTGGCGTAGCTGTGGCGCAGGCTGTGCGGAGTGATCTTTTTTTTAGCCCGCACTGGGTCGCCACCTTGCGCAAGGTGAGCTGTACCCCGCCCCGATCCAGCGGCGAGGCGGCGTGGGCCGCCGCCTTGAGGCCACCCTGGCGGTTGGGGAAGAGCAGCATGGGATGGCGATGGGTCTGCCAGAAGCGGCGCAGCACGGCCAGGGTGGCCGCCGGCAGGGGCACGAAACGGTCCTTGTTGCCCTTCGCATCGCGGATGTGCACACGAGCGCGTTCGGCATCGATATCGCCCACCCGCAGGCGTAGCCCCTCGCCCAGGCGCAGGCCGAGGCTGTAGAGGGTGAAGTAGAAGACCCGGTAGCTGAGGACCCGTGTGGTCTGAAACAACCGCCCGGCTTCCTCGACGGTGAGGATATCCGGCAGGCGCCGGGTCTTGGGCGGCTTGATCAGGCTGGGCATCGCCCAGGGCTTCTTCAGGACGTGGGTGGTGTAGAACTTGAGCCCGTACAGATCGAGCTTGACCGCGCTCCAGGAGTGTGACGCCAGCAGGTCGGTGAAGTAGTCGGTCAACTGCGGCTCGGAGAGATCGTCGATCCGATGGTCGAAATACCCGCCGATGCGGCGGATGGCCCGGGCGTAGGCCTCGATGGTCTTGGGCTGCAGGCCCTTGAGCCGCAGGTGCTTGAGGTGGGCCTCATAGTTGCGCTTGAAGTCTTGGTCGAGTGCTGATGTCATGGTCGTGTAGCCTCACGGTTCTTGGCGGAACGATCCCTCCTGCAGGAGGGGGTGAGGCTACATTTTAGAATTCACCGGACGTGGCTGTTGTCCTCCGCGAAGCGGCTTCGTCCAACAGTTCATTCAAGCCGAACCCGCTTCGCGGGTCGGCTTAATTCAGGCGTTAGGCCTCATGGAAATATCAATCCGCCCCGTAAGAGAAAACGATGCTTCCGACATTGTCGGCATCTACAACCCTTATGTGCTGGGGACATGCGTCACCTTCGAGACTGAGCCCGTCGATGTCGCTGATATGGCGCAGCGAATCGCGGAAACCTTGGAAGCCTCTCTGCCTTGGTTGGTTGCTGAGGTATCGGGCCGGGTCGTTGGCTACGCCTATGCCTCAAAATGGAAAGGACGCTGCGCATATCGCTACTCGGTCGAGTCCACCGTGTACTTGGACCCAGTGCATACCGGCAAGGGTCTTGGCCTGCAGCTTTATGCCTCGCTCATTGAGGCAATTCGTGCATGCTCCATGCATGCTGTAATTGGCGGCATTGCCCTACCTAATGCCTCAAGCGTAGGCCTTCACGAGCGGCTTGGCTTCAAGAAGGTTGCCCACTTTGAGCAGGTTGGCTTCAAGCAAGACCGTTGGGTAGACGTGGGCTACTGGCAGCTACTGCTTGAGGCCTAACGAATAAGGTTAGATCGTGTGAGCGAAGCGAGCCACGATCTGAACCGTTTGTTGGACAAGCCCGGCTTGGGTGAGTGTGCTGCTGGTTATGAAAATAGCTTTCTGAGTTTTACCGGCGCGCAGCGGCTGTTGAACGGTGTTTTTTCTTTGGCGCTGGTGGCAGTGATGACGTTTACGGCCCTGGGTGAGGTGGAGAGGACGTTTTGGATCGCTTTCGTCCTGCGCCAAGCCAAACGCGTCCCTCGGCTTGCTGGCGCCGAAGGCCGGACCTGGCGAGCGGCGGCGGCGGGGTTCACATCGGCACGGCTCCGGGGGTTACATCGGTTGGTCGGTCACTCCCTGGGGGTGTCGGCATGATCCGCGTTCGCACGATCCTCATCGCGCCGCCGCAGTCGAGACAGGCGAGCGCCGGACGCGGGCGGATCGCGGCGGCGGCGCGCCCGGGGTTGATCCGGAACAGGAGCGGCAGCAGTTGGATCAGGCGCTTGCTGTTGGGGTGGAGGAAGCCGAAGTTGCGCGCGCGGCGCAGCCCCTTGGGCAGGACATGGCGCAGCAGCAGGTGCAGGAAGTCGGCGCCCGGGAGCGTTCGGGTCTGCCTGCGGCGGGTGCGGCTGTTTTGGAAGCGGAAGGTCACCTGGCCGTTGTGGCAGGCGAGGATGTCCTGCTCCCGGATCACGCCGCGGTAGAGATAGCGGCCGAGGTAGACCAAGGCCTTCTCGCCGGAGCCGACAGGCTGGCAATCGACCACCCATTTTTCGGGATGAGACGCGGGCAAGGCGAGCCCGGCCTGGGCGAGTGCCTCAAGCATCCTGGCCCGAAAGACCTTGGCCAGGGCCTTGTGGCTGAACAGATAGGGCGCGTTGCGCGGGCGGGTCTTGGTCCGCCAGCGTCGTGCTTCGGCATCGATCGCCGCCGCCGGCATGACCAAGTGGACGTGGGGATGGTAGTCGAGGCGGCGGGAATGGGTATGCAGCACGGCGACGGCGCCGGGCGTGCCCCGGAGCTGGCGGTCATTGCGGCTGAAGGTGCGCAGGGTGGCCCAACTGCACCGCATCATCAGGTCATAGAGGGTGCGCTGATGGCGCCAGGCCAGCCCCCGCAGCTCGGCCGGGAGGGTGAAGGTCAGCAGGAAGTAGTCGCCCGGGACCAGCTGGTTGATCTGGCGTTGCAGCCACTGCTGGCTCTCATGGTGCTGGCAATGGGGGCAGGCGCGGTGACCGCAGGAGTGGGGGATGAAGCGCTGCGCGTCGCAGGCGGAGCACTGCGCCTGCAGGCGGGGGCTCAGCGCGGTACGGCACTGCTTCATGGCGGCCAGCGCCTGGCGCTGGCCGGGCAGGAGCGCGCTGCCGTAGCGGGCCAGGAACTCGGCCTCGAAGGTATTGATGATCGAGGACAGGGGGATCATTGCACGGCCCCCCACGCGATCGCGAAGCCGTCCATCAGGGCATTGATGAGCTGGGTGGCGTTGTGCCCGGTGTGGGCGGTCAGGTGGGTGTACTTGGCGGTGGTTAGGATCGAGTGGTGGCCGAGGATCTTCTGCACCTCGAGCAGATCGACACCGGCCTCGATCAGATGCGTGG
>CAVPTW010000029.1:0-51442 GCA_963708735.1 uncultured Gammaproteobacteria bacterium | reverse complement strand
TCCGCCACACACTCGTCTTCACCCATCGCAAATTCACGGCAGATCAGCGGCCGTAGCTCGTAAATCCTGCACATCAGGGTGTCGCGGTTGAGCGCTGCGCACCAGCCGTCATCCAAGCGCATCATGGTTCGCCCGCCCCATTGGTCGGTTTCGATAAAGCGTTCGGGTACGCCCGTCTCGGTGATGAGCATGACTTCCAGGCGGCAGCAGCAGGCAGCGCAGTTGGCGCAAGTCACGGCGGGCTCGGGGACGGTGATGACGGGTATGTTCATGGGAGTGTCAGCTGGCGCAGCGTGCGACGACGCAGGGGCCCGAGCGGCCGGAACCGGCTGGCCAGTTTGTCGGGAGCGGATGTTTCGGTGCCGGATTGTGGCGCAACCCGTCGCGATCCTTCGGAAGATGGTGGGCCCACCAGGACTTGAACCTGGGACCAATCGATTATGAGTCGACTGCTCTAACCAACTGAGCTATGGGCCCGCGAACTACCTACCTTGTGGTCGGCGTGCGCGCTTGTGGTCGGCGTGCGCGGCGATGATCAATCGTCAAGGAAGCTGCGCATGTGTTCGGAGCGGCTGGGGTGGCGCAGTTTGCGCAACGCCTTGGCTTCGATCTGGCGAATCCGCTCGCGCGTGACATCGAACTGCTTGCCGACTTCTTCGAGGGTGTGGTCGGTGTTCATGTCGATGCCAAAGCGCATCCGCAGCACCTTGGCCTCGCGGGCGGTCAGCGAGTTCAGCACTTCGCGCGTTGCCTCGGTGAGGCTTTCCTGGGTGGCGGCGTGAATCGGCGAGGCGATGTTGACGTCCTCGATGAAATCGCCGAGATGCGAATCTTCGTCGTCGCCGATGGGTGTCTCCATGGAGATCGGCTCCTTGGAGATTTTCAGCACCTTGCGCACTTTGTCTTCGGGCAGATCCATGCGCAGGCTCAGTTCCTCGGGAGTGGGTTCGCGCCCCATCTCCTGAAGAATCTGCCGCGAGATACGGTTGAGCTTGTTGATGGTTTCGATCATGTGCACCGGAATGCGGATGGTGCGTGCCTGGTCCGCGATGGAGCGCGTGATGGCCTGCCGGATCCACCAGGTGGCATAGGTCGAGAATTTGTAGCCGCGACGGTATTCGAATTTGTCCACCGCCTTCATCAGGCCGATGTTGCCTTCCTGGATCAGATCGAGGAACTGGAGGCCGCGGTTGGTGTATTTTTTGGCGATGGAGATCACCAGGCGCAGGTTGGCTTCGACCATCTCCTTTTTGGCGCGACGCGCCTTGGCTTCCCCGATGGAGAGGCGGCGATTGATGTCCTTGATCTGTGCGATGCTGAGGCCGGTTTCGGCTTCGATCATCGTCAGGCGCTGCTGAATCCGGATGATTTCATCCTGATGTGTCTTGAGCGCCTCGGCATAGGGCAGCTTGCGGCGGGTCAGCGTCGCGAGCCATTTGGTGTTGGTCTCGTTACCGGGAAAGCCCTCAATGAATTCGCTGCGCGGCATGCGTGCCCGCTTGACGCACAGCATCATGATGTTGCGTTCGTGCTTGCGCACTTCGGCGATCTTTTCCTGAACCTGGCGAATCAGGGGGTCGAACTGTTTGGGGGTCAGCTTCAGGTATTTGAACAGTTCGCTGAGCTCTGCCAGGTTTTTCTGGACGGCGTTGCTCTTGCGGTCGCCGCGCGCAAGGGAGCGCTTGGTTTTCTCGTTCTGGCGGCGGATTTCGTCAAAGCGGCGGCGGGCCTCTTCGATGTCAAGACCGCCTTCGTCTTCTTCCACCTCGGTATCGGCATCGTCATCGTCGTCATCCTCGGCGTTCAGGGCCTTGGCGGCGGCCAGTTCGGCCGCCTTGGTGGCGATCGACAGTGCGGACGGGACGTTCTCCATGGGGTTGAGATAGCCGGCAATGATATCCCCCAGACGGCGCTCGCCCGTGGCGATGAGCTCATATTCGGCGAGCACGGCGTCGACGGCACCGGGCCATTCAGCCAGGGCCGCCATGATTTCGCGGATACCTTCCTCGATGCGCTTGGCGATTTCGATTTCGCCTTCGCGGGTGAGGAGTTCGACCGAGCCCATTTCGCGCATGTACATGCGCACCGGGTCGGTGGTGCGATGCTGTTCGGTTTCCACCGCGGCCAAGGCGGCGGCGGCCTCGGCGGCGGCGATCTCGTCGGGAGCCGCGTCGCCCGAGGTCATCAACAGGGTATCGGCGTCCGGGGCAGCCTCGAACACATTGATCCCCATGTCGTTGATCATCTGGATGATGTCTTCGACCTGATCGGGATCG
The DNA here is from genome assembly GCA_963708735.1 of uncultured Gammaproteobacteria bacterium. GTDB lineage: Bacteria > Pseudomonadota > Gammaproteobacteria > Pseudomonadales > Porticoccaceae > JAGPUQ01. Next base: position 49,166 of record CAVPTW010000029.1, on the reverse strand, counting down.
GAAATGTCTTCCGGCAGGTGATCGTTCACCTCGGCATAGGTCAGGTAACCCTGCTCGCGGCCTTTGGTGATGAGTTCACGAATACGGGATTGTTGCTGGATTTCGCTCATTGATCGCTCTGGTAGGGGCGCGCGGATAAAGCGGCGCATTGTACCCAATTAATGGGGTGCCAAGCCACCGATTGCAACCCGAGGCAGGCATCTTATTTACCTTATAAAGGTTGCATAACACGTTGTTTTGCTTCGGTGATTATGGGGTCGTTCGGGATTCTGCCCGACAGTTCCAGGATGAGTGCACGGATGCGCGCGCGATCTTCCGCCGAGAGGACGTCGCGATCGAGCAAGCCGCGCAGGCGCGCGGCCGCCGGCTTGTCGCGCTCGGCCAGATCCTGGAGCCGCGCGATGATCGCGCGCGCCTCGGCGAGATGGTCCCCTGCCGCGGTTTCCGGGGCCAGCAGCAACTCGTTGGCGGCGATTCTGGCCAGTAGATTGCGCTGCTCCTGACCGTGCATCCCGTGCCAGTAGCTCAGCACATGGTTGAACGTGTAACCGGGATTTTTTTGCAGCAGCTCATACACCTTGAAGACGAGCTCCAGATCGGGAATGGCTTCGCCCCGCAGGGATTCCAGCGTTTCTGCGAGTTCCGTGCACAGGCGGGGGTGATGCAGGAGCAGCGCCAGCAGATGGTGAACCAGCGGTGTCTTGTAGTTGCGGCCCGGTCTTGAAGTTGTTTCCCGGGGTGCGGGTGCGGGCGGCTCGGTCACCGCGCCGGGTGTCTTGCGATGCTCCGGAAGATCGGCGGCACGCGGCCCGGCCCCGGTGCGGGGCACGGTGAGCTGCTCCAGGGTCGAGGCGGGAATCCCCGCGCGGGTCGCCAGCTCGCTCAGCAACAGTTGCCGCAACACGCCCGGCGGCAGGCGGTGGATCATGGGCGCCGCGCGCTGGCAGAAGCGGGCGCGATCATCGGGTAGCGCGAGGTCCAGTTCGCTCGCCGCCGTGGCGAACAGGAATTCCGAGAGCGGCTGGGCCGACGCGATCAGTTGCGAAAACTCGCCGCTGCCGATGCGCCGCACCAGGGTGTCGGGGTCCTCGCCGTCGGGCAGGAACATGAAACGCACCGCGCGGCCGTCGTCGAGTGCCGGCAGGCAGACATCCAGGGCGCGGCTCGCGGCGCGGCGGCCGGCGGCGTCGCCATCGAAGCAGAACACCAGGTCGCTGGTGTGGCGAAACAGCTTGGTGACGTGCTCGTGGGTGACAGCGGTGCCGAGGGTTGCCACCGCGTTGCGAATCCCGAACTGGGCCAGGGCCACCACGTCCATGTAGCCCTCGACCACCAGCAGCGGGGTGCCGCTGCGCAAGTGGGTGCGCGCCTCGTAGAGTCCGTAGAGTTCGCGGCCTTTGTGGAATACCGGGGTTTCGGGGGAGTTCAGATATTTGGGCTGGTCGTCCCCCAGCACCCGGCCGCCGAAACCCAGGGTGCGGCCGCGTGCATCGCGGATCGGAAACATGATGCGGTGGCGGAAACGGTCGTAGTGACCGTCTCCGGATTCCCGGGCGACGGCAAGTCCGGACTCCACCAGCAGGGTAATCGCGCTGTCGGTACGTTCTGTGTGGGTATCGCTCCCGGCGTCGAGAAAGCGGATGAGATTGTCCCAGCCCGGCGGGGCGAAGCCGATGCCGAATTCCTGGGCAATTTCCGCCGTCACGCCGCGCTGCTTGAGATAGTTGGTCGCCTGCGCGGCGGCGGGGTGTTCGTGCAGTTGCGCGCGATACCAGGTCTGGGCGCGTTCGAGAATGGCCAGCAGGGGCTCGTTGCGGCGCGTTGCCGGGGCGGAGTCGGTTTCGCGGGGGATTTCCAGCCCGGCGCGGTGGGCGAGGTATTCGAGGGCCGCGACAAAGTCGATGTGGTCATAGGCCATCACAAAGCCGATGGCATTGCCGCCCGCGTTGCAGCCGAAGCAGTAATAGAACTGCCGCTCCTGGTTGACCGAGAAAGAGGGGGTTTTTTCGTCGTGAAACGGGCAGCGGGCCTTGTGGTTGCTGCCCGCGCGGCGCAGTTCCAGACGCTCCCCGATGACATCGACAATGTCGGTGCGATCGAGCAGGTCGTCGATGAAAGATTGCGGGATGCGGCCAGCCATGCGGAGCCTATTGAAACACGGGCTCGGGTACGGGAGAACCGGTTCGCCGGGAGCCCAGGGATGGGCAGAATTCAACCCAGGCGGGTTTTTACCTGGGCGCTGACCGCGCCGATGTCGGCACGGCCCTGAAGCTCGGGTTTGAGTATTGCCATGACCTTGCCCATGTCGCGCGCCGAGCTGGCGCCGCTGGTGGCGATGGCCTGCTCGATCAGGGCGGTGATCTCGCCGGGGGTCAATGCGGTGGGCAGAAAGCTGGCGATGATCTCGATCTCGGCCAGCTCCTGCGCGGCAAGTTCTTCCCGCCCGGCGCTGCGGTACTGAGCCGCCGAGTCGCGTCGCTGCTTGGTCATCTTGTCGAGCACGGCGAGCACCCGCGCGTCGTCGAGCGCAATGCGTTCGTCGACCTCGATGCGCTGGACTTCCGCCAGCACCAGCCGGATGGCATCGAGACGCGTCCGTTCCCGGGCGCGCAGCGCAGCTTTCATCGCGTCTTTCAGCCGGCTTTTAAGGCTGGACTCGGACATGCGCAGTCCTCGGTTGGAATGGACCGCCCACGAAGCCGGCACCGCGCCGGCTTCAGCCCGGAAAGCGAGCGGTCAGTACATTTTCTGGAATTTGCGGGATTCGCGCTGGAGCTTCTTGGCGTGGCGCTTCACGGCGGCGGCAGCCTTGCGCTTGCGCGCCCAAGCCGGTTTTTCGTAGTACTCGCGGCGGCGGACTTCGGCCAGGACTCCGGCTTTTTCGCAGGAGCGCTTGAAACGGCGCAGGGCCACGTCGAAAGGTTCGTTCTCTTTTACACGTACTGACGGCATCTATGCTCTATCCTGAATGACCAGGCTGGTAGGGTCGGGACGCGGATTTTACTGACTTAGTGCGCCGCTTGCAAAGCCGGGTTGCCGCGGACCGCTGCCGGCGTGGAATTCCCTCCGCGGCAGTGCCATCGGCGCGAACTGGCCAGGGCCCGAACCCGGGGATTATCATGCCCCCCTGGTTGTAGCGAACGGTTGTAGCGAACGATCATGCGGGTTCTGGGTATCGAAACATCCTGCGATGAGACCGGCGTTGCTGTTTATGACAGTGCGCGGGGTCTCCTGGCGCACGCGCTCCACAGCCAGATCGAACTGCACGCCGAATACGGTGGCGTAGTGCCGGAGCTCGCCTCCCGCGACCATGTGCGCCGGCTGCTGCCGATGATCAAGGCGGTGCTGGCCGACGCCGGCACGCAGCCGCAGCAGATCGACGGCATCGCCTATACCGCAGGCCCCGGGTTGATCGGCGCGCTGATGGTGGGCGGGGCGGTGGCGCGTGCCCTTGCCTATGCCTGGCAGGTGCCGGCGATCGGCATGCATCACATGGAAGGCCATCTGCTTGCGCCCATGCTGGAAGCGGAACCACCGGCCTTTCCGTTCGTGGCACTGCTGGTGTCCGGCGGCCACACCCAGCTGGTGCGGGTGGCGGCGATCGGCGCGTACGAAATGCTCGGCGAATCTCTCGACGACGCCGCCGGCGAAGCCTTCGACAAGGCCGCCAAGATGCTCGATCTGGGCTATCCCGGCGGCCCCGAGATCGCCCGGCTCGCCGCATCGGGCGACCCCGCCCGGTTCCGGTTTCCGCGCCCCATGACGGATCGACCCGGGCTCGATTTCAGTTTTTCCGGTCTCAAGACCTTCACGCTGAACACGGTTGCCGCGCACGGTGCCGGCGGCGGGTTGCCGGACGCACAGACCCGGGCCGATATCGCCTGCGCCTTTCAGGACGCGGTGGTGGACACACTGGTGATCAAGTGCAGCCGCGCCATCGAGCAGACCGGGTTGCGCACCCTGGTGATTGCCGGTGGCGTCTCCGCCAACCGGTTGCTGCGGGAGCGCCTGGAGCGCAAACTCGCCGCCCGCGGCGCGCGGGTCTATTACGCGCGCAGCGAATTCTGCACCGACAATGGCGCAATGATCGCCTATGCCGGTTGTCAGCGCCTGCTGCACGGGGGCGGCGACGATCTCGCCATCCGCGCCTTGCCGCGCTGGCCGATGACCAGCCTGCCACCCTTGGGAGCGGCCTGAGCCGCTGTCACGCTCTGGAATTGCCATGGACATCGTCTACATCCGCGACCTGTGCATCGACACCACCATCGGCATTTACGATTGGGAGCGCGAGGTGCGGCAGACGGTTTCGCTGGACCTGGAGATGGCCGCGGACATCAGCCGCGCCGCCGCCAGCGACGACATTCAGTACGCGCTCAACTACAAGGCCGTCGCCAAGCGCATCATCGCCCACGTCGAGAGCAGCGGCTGCCTGCTGGTGGAGCGTCTGGCGGAGGAAGTCGCCACATTGGTACTGACCGAATTCCCGGTGCCCTGGCTGCGTCTGCGCCTGAGCAAGCCCGGGGCGCTGCGCGGCGCCCAGGACGTCGGCATCCTGATCGAACGCGGCGCGCGCCCCTGATGCCCCGCGTCTATCTGAGTCTCGGATCGAATATCGAGCCGGAGCGGCATCTGAAGGCTGCGCTCGATGCGCTGGCCGTGCAGTTCGGACCGCTGAGCCTGTCGCCCGTGTACGAAAGCGAGGCGGTGGGTTTTGCCGGCGAAAATTTCTACAACCTGGTGGTAGGCATGGATACCGAACTGTCGGTGGGCCAGCTCGCGGAGCATCTGCGTGCCATCGAACATCTGAATGCGCGATGCCGCGGGGGAGAAAAATTTGGACCGCGAACGCTGGATATCGACATTCTGATCTACGGCGATCAGGTCGGATCTGTCGACGGCATCGAACTTCCACGCGATGAGATTTTGAAATACGCTTTTGTGCTGCGGCCGCTCGCCGACATCATCCCGGACGAGCGCCACCCCGTGGTGGGGCGGCGCTATGGGCAACTGGCGGCGGAGCTCGATCTCGGCTGCCAGAAACTGTGGCCGGTCCCGTTCCGCTGGTCCCCAGGGGCGACCTCCGACACAGTGACGCCGGACTGAGCGGCGTCACTGTGTCGCCCGGCCCGATCAGCCCACTTCGATCCGGCGTTGCTTGGGTTTGGTGTCGGTCGCTTTTGGCGCTTTGAGTTTGAGAATTCCATTTTCGAACGTCGCGCTGATATCGGCGTCGTGGATATCAGCGCCCAGATTGAAGCTGCGCATGTACTTGCCGTAACGACGTTCCTGGCGAATTACCCGACCTTCTTTTTTCTCGACATCGTCGCGGCGCGTTTCTGCGGTGATTGTCAGCGTGCCGTCTTCCAGCTCGATGTGAATATCCTCACGCTTCACGCCGGGCAGTTCGGCGGTGATTTCGTAATGATCGGATTTTTCGTGGATGTCCACTCGCGGTGCGAAAAATCCGGTGTCGGCCTGTTCCAGACGCTGCAAGGGCGACAGAAAGTTATCGAATACCTGGTCCAGGTCGAACAAGCGTCCTCGTGGTACTAGTGGCATGGCAAACCTCCCGGTAATCATTCAGCAGTGTCTTGTGCTGACTAATATTGTCACGGTGAAGTTTTTTTCAAGGGTCAACCTGCGAGACATGTCGTCTATGCCGGTGCGGAGTTGATACCGGTCAAGATGCGGTAAGTGCGAGACGCGCGCCGCCATCCACGGCGATCACCTGACCGGTGACGTAGGTGGCAGCGGTGAGCAGAAACCGGGTGACCCGCGCGATGTCTTCCGCCGCACCCAGCCGGCCGAGCGCAATCGAATGCAGGATTTTCTGCTGCGCCAGGACATCCGCGGACACGGGATTTTCCGGCCACAGAATGGCGCCGGGCGCGATGCCGTTGACCCGCACCCGGGGTGCCAGTTCGCGTGCCATCACCCGGGTCAGCATCATGTTGCCGGCTTTGGCGATGCAATAGATCGCGTGTTCCGGAAGCGGTCGCAGGCCGTGGATATCGGCGATGTTGACGATGGCGCCGCCGGTTTGCGCGAGCGCGGGTGCGAGATCGCGGCACAGAAAAAACGGCGCCTTGAGATTGCTCGCCATCAGATCGTCCCATTCCTCGACGCCTGCTTCGGCGAGGGGCGTGGGGTAAAACGCCGAGGCATTGTTGACCAGGGCGTCGAGACGGCCCCAGCGGCTGACGGCGGCTGACGCCAGCGCCCCCACCTGCGCGAGATCGGCGAGATCCGCGCTCAGTACCGCGGCGGAATCCGCGCGCATCGACTGTAATTGCGCGCACAGGTCCTGTGCGGGGGCGAGCGATTCGCGGCAGTGGATCAGCACCCGAAAGCCGGCGCTGTGTAACTCGCGGACGATGGCGGCGCCGATGCGCCGCGCCGCGCCGGTGATCAGTGCGACCGGCGCCTCAGCCGGCATGGGCGGCTTCCCAGCGGTAGGCGGCGATGACGGCCTCGCGATCCCGGTTGATGGCATCGGCGAGCGCGGCGCCCGCCAGACCCGCCGCCACATGCGGCGCGGCGCGCACCGCGAGCACCCGCGGCACCAATCCGCGCAGCCAGGCCGCCGACTCGTACGGCTGCATCTCCAAGCCGCCGCCGCGACCGCGCGCGTCGGCTTCGCAGGCCATCAGAAAGGGTTCGAGCGTCTCGAGGCGGCGGTAGATATCCAGTGCCTGAAGCATTTTCAGGACCGTGATCGGGCGCAGCTCGCGAATCCTGTGGCACTGAAGATGGTAACGGGTAACCGCCACCGCCAGGCGCCGATAGGGATTGGGAGCCCGCAGCCGGTCGCAGACCTCGTTCACCAGCGGCACGCCGCTGGCTTCGTGGCCGATATGGCGGGGCAGCACATCGGCGGGAGTGATCGCCTTGCCGAGATCGTGCATCAGCACCGCGAAGCTCACCGTGGAATCTGCCCGCATTTCCGCCGCGCGATCCAGCGCCATCAGCACATGGAGGCCGGTATCGATTTCCGGGTGGTAGTCCGCGCGCTGCGGCACGCCGAACAGCGCATTCACTTCCGGCAGCAGGACCCTGAGCGCGCCGCAGGCGCGCAACACTTCGATGTAGGTGCGTGGGGATGGGCTCCCGAGGGCACGCTCAGTCTCACGCCAGATGCGTTCCGCCGAGAGGTGTTCCAGCTCGCCGCTCGCGGCGATGGTCGTCATCAGTGTGAGTGTCTCCGGCGCGATCCGAAAACCGAAGGGATGCAGCCAGGCGGCGAACCGTGCCACCCGCAACACCCGCAGCGGGTCTTCCACGAAGGCGTCGGAAACATGGCGCAGCACCCGATTTTCCAGGTCGCGCAGTCCTCCGCAGGGATCGATCAGCAGACCCTCGGTGCTTTCGGCGATGGCATTGATCGTGAGGTCGCGGCGCTGGAGATCCTGTTCCAGCGTCACGCCAGGCTCGGCATGAAACACGAAGCCGGTATGTCCCGGAGCGGTCTTGCGCTCGGTGCGGGCGAGCGCGTATTCCTCGCCGGTGTCGGGATGCAGGAACACCGGGAAATCCCGGCCCACGGGGCGAAAGCCCCGGGCGCGCATGGCCTCGGGCGTGGCGCCCACCACCACCCAGTCGCGCTCCCGCACCGGCAGGCCCAGCAGTCGGTCGCGGATGGCGCCGCCGACGAGGTAAGTGTTCATCTTCGACCGCGCACGTCGCTCGGACCCTGCTTCGAGAAGTGTTTGCAACGGCCGATTATACGGAGAAAAAACCTTTCACCCCTCACTTCCGGTCGGTGTCGCGCCGAATTGCCGGGGGCGCTTGACGGGTTGGCGGGGAGCCGGGGCGAGCGGATGGCGGTGGAGGTCGCACCGCCCGTGGAGGGTGTGGCCCGTGCGGTTGGAGGGGCGGGCGTTGACGCTTCAGCCGGCAGCTTACAGCCGATCACGGCCGTCGCGTTTTGCCCGCTACCACATGCTTGCCACCGCGCGACATTTTTCGACAGGCTGCTAGGCAGTTGTCGCGGCGGCCTTATCCGTGCCTTGCGCTGCGGCCGGTGCCACCAGCGCCAGCGCCTCCGCCTGATCCACCTGCTCGATCCAGTGCAGTTCGAGCTGGCGCCGCACGCTCTCGGGAATCTCTTCCGCGTCTTTCTGGTTGCGGGCCGGCAGCAGCACGGTCTTGATCCCGGCGCGCAGCGCGGCCAGGGTCTTTTCCTTGATGCCCCCGACCGGCAGTACCAGGCCCCGCAGGGTGATCTCGCCGGTCATGGCGACTTCGGGCCGGATGGTGCGGTTGGTGAGCAGCGACACCAGGGCGATATAGAGGGCCACGCCGGCGCTGGGGCCGTCCTTGGGGATGGCGCCGGCGGGCACGTGGATGTGGATATCATTTTTTTCGAACAGATCCGGCTCCAGTCCCAGGCTCGCGGCGCGTCCCTTGATCAGGGAGAGCGCCGCCTGGGCACTCTCCTTCATCACGTCGCCGAGCTGGCCGGTGAGGATCAGGCGGCCGTTGCCGGGTGCGCGACTCGCCTCGATGAAGAGGATATCGCCCCCGGTGGGGGTCCAGGCGAGCCCCGTCGCCACGCCCGGCACGCTGGTGCGCATCGCCAGTTCGTCCTCGAAGCGCGGTGGTCCCAGAATGGCGCGCAGATCGTCCGGGCCGATCTCGGCGCGCTCGATGGTGCCCGCGGCGATGCGCACGGCGACATGACGCACCACGGCGCCGATCTCCCGCTCGAGATTGCGGCAGCCGGCTTCGCGGGTATAGTCCGCAACGAGTTGCGACAGCGTCGCGTCGCCGATGCGGCACTGTTCGGCACTGAGCCCCGCCGCCTGCAACTGGCGTCCCACCAGGTAGCGCCGGGCGATCTCGATTTTTTCCTCGCGCGTGTAACCCGGCAGTTCGATCACTTCCATGCGGTCGCGCAGCGGACCCGGAATCTGGTCCAGCACATTGGCGGTGCCGATGAACATGGCGTGGGAGAGGTCGAAAGGCACGCCCAGATAATTGTCGCGAAAGGTGGCGTTCTGCTCCGGGTCCAGCACTTCCAGCAGGGCCGAGGCGGGATCGCCGTGGAAGCTCGCGCTCAGTTTGTCCATCTCGTCGAGCATGAACACCGGGTTGCGGGTGCCCGCCTTGCGGATGCCCTGGATGATGTTGCCGGGCAGAGCGCCGATATAGGTGCGCCGGTGGCCGCGAATCTCGGCCTCGTCGTGGACACCGCCGAGCGCAATGCGCTGGAACTGGCGTCCCATGGCGCGCGCGATGCTCTGGCCCAGCGAGGTCTTGCCGACGCCGGGCGGACCCACGAAACAGAGGATCGGGCTTTTGCCCCTGGGGTTGAGCTTGTGCACTGCCAGGTGTTCGAGGATGCGCCGCTTGACCTTGTCCAGACCATAGTGATCCTCGTCGAGGACGCGGCGTGCCTGCTCGATATCGATCTTGTCCTCGGATTCCTTGGACCAGGGCAGTTCGGTCAGCCACTCCAGATAGGTGCGTACCATCGAGTATTCCGCCGCCGCCTCCGGCATGCGTTCCAGACGCTTGATCTCCCGCAGCGCCTGGGTGTTGGCTTCCTCCGGCATGCCGGCCTGTTCCACGGCCTCGGTCAGTTCGCGGATTTCGGCGCTGCGCTCCTCGCCTTCGCCCAGTTCCTGCTGGATCGAGCGCATCTGTTCCCGCAGCATCGCCTCGCGCTGGCGCTCGCTCATCCGCTCGCGGGTCTGCTGGTGGATCTTCTGCGACAGCTTGAGCACTTCCACCCGGTAGTCGAGCAGCGCCTGTACCTTGTCCATGCGCTGCCTGAGGTCGAGGGTTTCCAGGATGTCCTGTTTGTCTTCCGGCTTGAGATCCATGTAGCCGGCGACCGTGTCCGCCATCAGCCCGGGGGAGGTGATCAGGCGCAGCGCGTTCACCAGCTCCTGGGGAGTCTGGGGCAACAGTTGCAAGGCTTCGAGCGCGCGTTCGCGCAGCGCCAGCAGGCGCGCTTCGAGCTCCTTGTCGCCCGCGGCGTGCGGTTCGTGGATACGTTCCACCCGCGCCGCGAGAAAAGGTGCGCTGGGAATGAAATCCAGGATCCGGAAGCGCGCTTCCCCCTGGCAGATGAGGTGGTGCTGTTCGTCGTCGCCGGTGACGAAGCGCAGCACATTGGCGATGGTGCCGACCCGATAGATGTCGTCCGCGCCCGGATCCTCCAGTGCCGGATCGCGCTGCAGGATCAGCCCGATCGGCCGCTCGGCGCGAATCGCCTCCTGGGCCGCTGCGATCGAGGCGGGACGGCCCACCGCGAGCGGCATCACCAGCTCCGGGAACAGCACGACATTGCGCACCGGCAGCAGGATCAGGAAATCCTCGGGCCAGTCGCGGGCAACGGATTCAGTGGCTTTGGGTATTTGCTGATCAGTCATGGCGTGGCTCTAGAGTTTGCGAAAGCCGAGATACAGACAGCCATCCAGCAGTTCGTGATGGGCCAGTTCCAGGGGACGGGGCGGCAACACCAGGCGCCGTTCGAAGCGGCCGGCGGGAATCTCGACGCGGTGCAGGCGTCCGCAGTGGGCGGCTTCCGGCAGGCGGCGCTCGCCGGCCACGATCAGTACGCCCTGCTGCACCTGCACGGATACCCGTTCCGGAGCGACGCCCGGCAGCGCGGTCACCACCCACAGGTGATCGTCCGTTTCGTAGACGTCCACCGGCGGTTCCCAGCGGGATTGACGCTTGCCGGAACCCGGCTGGTAGAAATGGCGCTGCATACGCTCGGCGCGATCCAGCATCCGCACCGCCTCCGACCACATCCAGTTTTCCATGTCGCGCGATGACATCGAGATACTCCCGGTCGCCGGTGCTTCGGTTTGAGTTGCAGCGCGTTAGTTGGGGGCGGCCATCCGGAAATGCAAACTGCCGGCTCCTGCCCCCTTACCCGCCGCCCATGAACATCATAGTGCCAAAGGCTCCGTGATGGCGGCCGCCTGGCCATGACCTTGATCCGGATCAGGAATGGGCGTTGGCTATGCCTATAACTCCGAGGCCGGGACGGAGATCGCCTTGCCGGACACTTGACACTGTGGAAAGGAGCGGCAACACCATGAAAATCTGTGTGTATGGGGCGGGCGCCGTGGGTGGCGTGGTGGGCGGACTGTTGAGCGCCGCCGCCGAGGACGAGGTATCCCTGGTGGTATTTCTATCGGCACCCAGCGCCCTGGACCGACCGCCGCGTGCCGGCTGTGGATCCAGGCGATACGGCCGTGCTGCGGGCACCAACTCAGGGCTTCAGGCGCTCAGCCCGAGCAGTGCCGCGGTGTTGCTGCGCATCACATTGCGGACCTGGGCGTAGTCGAGCCCGGCGAGGCCGTCGGCGAATTCGAGGGGCTCGGCGAGGCCTTCCGGGTGCGGCCAGTCGGAGCCGAACAGGGCGACATCCGGCCCGACCGACGCGATCAGCTCCGGGATATTGTCCTCCGGGAAAGGGCAGACGCGAATGCGGTCGAGAAAGATTGCGCTCGGGCGGGCATGCAATGGCCCGAAAGTGAAATTGTTGCCGGCGATTTTGGCGGACTTGTCGAGCTTGCGCAGCAGCGGGGTGACCCAGGACGAGCCGTTTTCGATCGAGACCACACGGAGACGCGGGAAGCGGCCGAACAGGTTGTGCATGATGAGTGCCGCGAGGGTGTCGGTGACGGGTCGCTCCATCATGCCGATCACATGCTGAAAGGCGGTGACTCGGTGGTGAGGCGGACGCGGATTTTCGCCCCAGGCCGCCGAGACCAGTTCCTCGAAGCCGGCGTTGCCCAGATGGAATGCCACCGGAATCCCGGCTTCCTGGCAGCGCGCCCAGAAGGGATCGAAATGCGGGTCCGCGGGCGAACGCCCGAGCACCGGCCCGGGAATCAGGTTGACGATGCGGGCGCCCTCGGCCAGCACGCGGTCGAGTTCGGCGACGGCGAGATCGATATCCACCAGCGACAGTTGGGCCGCGGCAAAGATGCGGTTCTGGTAATCCCAGCCCCAGTCGTCCCGGAGCCAGCGATTGAAGGCGCGGTGGTTCGCCATGACCACCTCGGGCCCGGCATCGCGCAACTGCATTTCGACACCGACGCCGAGCGACGGCAGGAAGATGCCTGCTTCGACGCCGTATCGATCGAACCAGCGCAGCCGCGCGTCACGCTGCATGGATTCCGGCAGGTCGAAACAGGAGATGGGATCGGCGGCGAGAATATGCGCGCCCTTGGGCTGGTCGCTGCGATAGAACGCCTTGTAAGACCCGGGTTTGCCCGCGTGCTCGCCGGGCGGGGCACTGAAAAAGCTCAGCCGGCGGCCGCGAAAGTGGACCTGGGCATGGGTGCTCAGCCCGCGCACCACGGTGATGGCGTCGGCGCGGAACCGGCTTTCCATGTGGCGGGTGTAGCAGTCGTCGGGCTCGTAGTAATGGCAGTCCGCATCGACCAGGGGATAGTCGATCAGCGCGCGGGGATTGTCGCGGTGCGTGGCGGGCGAGGTCATGCGGATATCCTCCTTCATTGGCGCCAATTGATTGTCAAGGAGACAGTTATGTTGACAGGGTAGCGCGCCCAACAACACACCGGAACGTGGGCCGGGGACCTTGCCCCGGATGGCCGCCGGAGGCTACAGACAAGGAGACGCACAGGAGTTACAGTTTTTCATTGCATGACTATTTTGTCGGATTTGTCGGACTCCGCCGGCAACCGTACGGATGTCTGGCGCTGGTAAACCGGGGCCTCGCATCGTATAGCGACTCCAGATAACAACAAGATTGAGGGTGCGGCCGATGAATGATGAACCTATCTTGGACGGTCTGCGCGTGCTGGATTTCACCCAGCACCTTGCGGGCCCCACCACGACCCGCCTGATGGCGGAAATGGGCGCCGAGATCGTCAAGCTGGAACTGGCGCCCTGGGGCGACCAGGTGCGCAAGGCAGGCTATCTGAAGGGCGGGCGTTCCGCGTATTTTTTGCAGCAGAACCGCGGCAAGAAAAGTCTCTGTGTCGATGTAAAAACCCCCGCGGGACGCAAGGTGCTGCTCGATCTGGTGCCGAAGTTCGACGTGCTGGTGGAAAACTTCGCGCCCGGCGTGATCGGGCGCATGGGCCTGGACTGGGCGACGGTTCATCGCATCAACCCGAAACTGATCATGTGCTCGATCTCCACCTTCGGGCAGACCGGCCCGCTTGCCGATCGCCCCGGGTTCGACTACATCGCCCAGGCGTACTCCGGGATCACCAGCCTGATCGGCGAGCGCGACAAGGCGCCCAGCCTGCCGATGGCGGCGATCGGCGATGTCACGACCGGCGTGCACGCGCTGGCGGCGATCAACGCGGCCCTGTACCGGCGCGCTCTCGGCGGTCCGGGCCAGCTTATCGATATTTCGCTGATCGACAGCTACTTCCATTGCCACGAGCTCAACGTGGGCATGATCAGCGCCAGCGAAGGCAAATTGAAACCCACCCGCGGCGGTTCCCACCATCCGGGCATGGCACCCCTGGGCTGCTTCAAGGGCAAGGCGCCGGAGCGTTATCTGATCATCATTGCGGTGCTGCACCAATGGGTGGAGCTTTGTGAGGCGATGGGAAAATCCGAGTTGCTGACCGATCCGCGCTTCAAGGATCCGCGCGATCGGGCCAAAAATCGCTTCGCGCTGGTTGCCATCATCGAAGACTGGATTCAGTCTCAGGCGAGCGACGAGGAAGTGATCCGGATTCTCGAAGAGCGCCGCATTCCGGTGGCGCCGGTGCTCAGCGTCGAGGAGGCGATGCAGCATCCCCACTTCATCGAGCGCGGCACGGTGCGCACGGTGACCGAGCGCGAGTTCGGCACTTTTCAGATGCCGGGCATGCCGTTGCGGTTTTCCGAGTACGCCAATGTTGCCGATCTGGAAGCGCCCTATCTGGGCGAGCACAACCACGCAGTGCTGAAAAATCTGCTCGCTTATTCCGATGCGGAGATTTCCGAACTGGAACGGCAACACATCCTGGTCGCCGAACCCCTGCCGGAAGAATCGAACTGAATATTTTCCGCCAACTCGTGTCGGTTCAGTCGCGCCGGTCGAGCCAGTCGTGTTCCAGCAGTTTGAGCCGCGTGGTCACGGTCAACAGAAAAGCAGTCGACCAGGCAAACAGGATCCAGCCGTTGGCGGACTCGATCGCGCTCACCATCCGCCAACGCGGTGAAAGCACGATGTCGCCGAACCCCACGGTGGTGAATGTTACCGTGGAGAAGTACAGGGCTTGCTCGAAGTTCTGCATTTCACCGAGCCATAAGTAGAGCGCCGCGTACAGCCAGATCTCGATGCTATGGAGCACAAAGATGCCGAACACCACCGCCAGGATGACCGCGGCACGGCGTGTGTGGCTGTCGTGGGGATGCAGCCGATGGCCATGCCGACTCATGAGGTAAGTGAGGAAAACAAGGCCCCAGAAATGCACCAGCACGGTGAGAGTGCCCATGCCGGTGCCCACCGCGAGATTGACGACAAGACCCGCAATATCAGTTTTCATCGTGTCGGATGCGAAGTGGGAGGTGTTGCATTGCGCCGCAGCGCGCAGCTTACCACGCGCATCGACCGGCTTTGGGCGCCCCGTGCAGGACATGCCTTGTCCAGATTTGCCGACGTGCGTAGTCTACGCGCCGAATGATGAGCACCGACCCGGCGCGGGCTTGCAGAATCCTGGATCGATCCTGGCGGATCCGGGGCTCGCGAAGAAAATCCATGCGCTGACTGTCACCCTTGCCGCGCTGGCTTGAGCCGCGGCCTGTCAATTCGTCCTTGCGCAGTGTGCCTTCAGGCCTATAATCAACGCGCAACTCTCGGGGCGCCCTTGCGGGGCTGAGATGCCAAACCGGCAGACCCGTGGAACCTGATCCGACTCGCATCGGCGTAGGGAAGAGTGAACGCCTGCCTTCCGTACTCCACGCTGGTCACCCATCCCACGCGAGGAGACCATCATGGCCAAACCCACCGCCAGCACCCCGAAGCCAGAGCCGTTGCCCCGGCAGTCCTTGCCGGCGAGCCGCAAGATCTATGTGAGCAACGCCGCCGGCACGGTGCGGGTGCCGATGCGGGAGATCGCACTCACCGACGGCACCCGCGCCCAGGTCTACGACACCTCCGGACCCTACAGCGATGTGGACGTCGTGTTCGACATCCACAAGGGCCTGCCCGATCACCGCGGCGCCTGGATCGCCGCGCGCGGCGACTGCGAGCCGGAACCCAATCCCTACAACCGGCGCACCAACGGCAGTGCCGACCCCAACCACAGCGCGGCGCTGCAACGGGCGCCGCTGCGCGCCCGGCCGGGCCGCAATGTGAGCCAGCTCCACTATGCGCGCCAGGGCATCATCACGCCGGAGATGGAGTTCATCGCGCTGCGCGAGAATCAGGCCCGCGCGCTCGCCGGCACCGAGTTCGACAGCGCGGAGCGCGTCGCCCGCCTGCGCGGCCATCCGATGGGCGCCAATCTGCCCCGCGAGATCAGCGCCGAGTTCGTGCGCGCCGAAGTGGCGGCGGGGCGCGCCATCATTCCCGCCAACATCAACCACCCGGAACTGGAACCGATGATCATCGGGCGCAATTTCCTGGTGAAGATCAACGCCAATATCGGTAATTCGGCGGTCAGTTCAGGCGTGGAAGAAGAAGTGGAAAAACTGGTGTGGGCCACTCGCTGGGGCGCCGACACCGTGATGGATCTCTCCACCGGCCGCCATATTCACGGCATCCGCGACCACATCATCCGCAACTCGCCGGTGCCCATCGGCACCGTGCCCATTTACCAGGCGCTGGAGAAAGTCGATGGCGTTGCCGAGGATCTGACCTGGGAAATCTTCCGCGACACCCTGATCGAACAGGCGGAGCAGGGCGTCGACTACTTCACCATCCACGCCGGGGTGCGGCTCGCCTATGTGCCGCTGACCGTGGACCGGGTGGCGGGCATCGTGTCGCGCGGTGGCTCCATCCTGGCCAAGTGGTGCATCGCCCACCACCAGGAAAATTTCCTCTACACCCGCTTCGAGGACATCTGCGAAATCATGAAGGCGTACGACGTCAGCTTTTCGCTGGGCGACGGCCTGCGTCCGGGCGCCGGCGCCGATGCCAACGACGCGGCGCAACTCGCGGAGCTGAAAACCCTGGGCGAACTCACCAAGGTCGCCTGGAAGCACGACGTCCAGACCATGATCGAGGGGCCCGGCCATGTGCCCATGCATCTCATCAAGGAGAATATGGACAAGCAGCTCGACTGGTGCCATGAGGCTCCCTTCTACACGCTGGGGCCGCTCACTACCGACATCGCGCCGGGCTACGATCACATCACCAGCGGCATCGGCGCCGCCATGATCGGCTGGTTCGGCTGCGCCATGCTCTGCTATGTGACGCCCAAGGAACACCTGGGGCTGCCCAATCGCGAGGATGTGCGCCAGGGCATCATCGCCTACAAGATCGCCGCCCACGCCGCCGATGTCGCCAAGGGCCACCCCGGCGCCCGCTACCGCGACGATCTGGTCTCCAAGGCCCGCTTCGAATTTCGCTGGCGCGATCAGTTCAACCTGTCGCTCGACCCCGAAACCGCGCTCGCCTTCCACGACGAGACCCTGCCCCAGGAGGGCGCCAAGGTGGCGCATTTCTGCTCCATGTGCGGACCCAAGTTCTGCTCCATGCAGATCACCCAGGAAGTGCGCGAGTACGCCAAACGCGGCATGGCCGAGAAATCGAAGGAGTACCGCGCGCGCGGCAGTGAAATCTACCTGAAGCAGGCGGACTGAGATGCATGCGGCAATCGCCGGCGCGGGCTTGGTGGGCCGGCTCATGGCCTGGCGCCTGCTGCGCGCGGGCTGGCAGGTGAGCCTGTTCGAGCGCGATCCCGAGGGAACCGAGAGCGCGGCGGCCTATACCGCCGCCGGCATGCTGGCGCCCTGGGCCGAGGTGGAATCGGCCGAGGAACTCGTGCACCGCCTGGGACTGCGTTCGCTGGCGCTCTGGCCCGTGCTCGCGGCCGAGCTGGGCGCCGATTTCGACCTGCACGACCGCGGCACCCTGGTGGTCGCCCACGCCGGCGACCGCGCCGATTACCGGCGCTTTGCCGGGACGCTCGCGGCGAAGCTGCCGGGTCCGCAACACTGGCGGGTGCTGGACGCCGCTGCGCTGGGCGCGCTGGAGCCGGAACTCGCCGGCCGCTTTGCGGAAGGGCTGCATCTGCCGGGCGAAGCCTGGCTGAATCCGCTCGAAGTCATGGCGGCGCTGGGCGCGGCACTGCGTGCGGGCGGTGTCGAATGGCACCAGGGTGCCGCAGTGGACGAGGTCGGCCCGGGTTATCTGGTCAGCGGCGGCACCCGCCACCCCTGCGACTGGGCCTTCGACTGCCGCGGCCTGGGCGCGCGCGCCGACCTGCCACGGCTGCGCGGGGTGCGCGGCGAGGTGATCTGGCTGCACGCGCCGGCGGTGAAGCTGCGCCATGTGGTGCGACTCATGCATCCGCGCTACCGGCTCTATCTGGTGCCGCGCCGCGACCACGGCTTCGTGATCGGTGCCACCCAGATCGAGAGCGACGACGCCGGACCGATCACGGTGCGCTCCAGCCTGGAGCTGCTGTCCGCCGTCTACAGCCTGCACGATGGCTTTGCGGAAGCGCGCGTGATCGAGGCCCGCGCCAACTGCCGTCCGGCGTTCGACGACAACCTGCCGCGCGTGTTCACGGCGCCGGGGCTGGTCCGCATCAACGGGCTGTTCCGCCACGGCTTTCTGCTGGCGCCGGC
This sequence comes from uncultured Gammaproteobacteria bacterium, assembly GCA_963708735.1. GTDB lineage: Bacteria > Pseudomonadota > Gammaproteobacteria > Pseudomonadales > Porticoccaceae > JAGPUQ01. Next base: position 31,439 of record CAVPTW010000029.1, on the reverse strand, counting down.
GCTGGCCGAGACGGTGGAGGCCTGGTTGCGCAAACCCTCGACGGCGTGCCCGGAACTCTTTGCAGCGGAGCAGTTGGCATGAGTGCCGGCCAGATCGAGGTGCTGTGCAACGGCGAAAGCAAACGCCTGGACGCGGGCCGGACCCTCGCCGAGCACTTGCCGCACCTTACCCAGGCCTGCGATTTTGCCGTCGCCATCAACGAAGTCTTCGTGCCCAGGAGCGCCTATGCCGAGACCTGGCTCGCGGATGGGGATCGCATCGAACTGGTCATTCCCATGCAGGGAGGTTGAGCCCATGTGGCAGCTTGCGGAGCAAACCCTCGACAGCCGGTTGCTGATCGGCTCCTCGCTCTATCCCTCGCCCCGCATCATGCAGGAGGCGATTCGCGCGTCCGGTGCCGGGGTGGTCACGGTCGCGCTGCGCCGACAGTTGCCGGGCGCCGGTGGCGGTGACGATTTCTGGGCGGCGCTGCGCGAGCTGGATGTGCGGTTGTTACCCAACACAGCCGGCTGTCATTCCGCCCGCGAGGCCATCACCACCGCCCAGATGGCGCGCGAGCTGTTCGGCACCCACTGGATCAAGCTCGAAGTGATCGGCGATGACTACAACCTGCAACCCGATCCCTTCGGGCTGGTGGAGGCGGCGCGGGAACTGGTGGCACAGGGCTTCGAGGTGTTCCCCTACTGCACCGAGGATCTGGTGGTGTGCGAGCGCCTGGTAGCCGCCGGCTGCCGTATCCTGATGCCCTGGGGCGCTCCCATCGGCACCGCCCGCGGGCTGCTCAATCCCTACGGCCTGCGCACCTTGCGCGAGCGCCTGCCCGACATCACGCTGATCGTCGATGCCGGACTCGGCGTGCCGTCCCATGCGGCCCAGGCGCTGGAACTGGGGTTCGATGCGGTGCTGCTCAACACCGCCATCGCCCAGGCCCACGACCCGGTGGCCATGGCCAGCGCCTTCCGCCACGGTGTCAGCGCCGGCCGTCTGGCATTCGAGGCCGGGCGCATGCCGGAGCGCGATCTCGCGCGACCCAGCACGCCGGTGGTGGGGACGCCGTTCTGGCACCACAAATGACGAACCGCCCGGTGGTGCTCACCATCGCCGGTAGCGACTCCGCCGGCATGGCCGGCATCGCCATGGATTTGCGCGTGCTGACCGCGCTCGGTGTTCACGGCGCCGTCGCCATCACCGCCAATACCGCGCAGGATGGCGGCGGAGTGGCCGCGATCAATCCCGTTGCTGCCGACGCCCTGGACAGCCAGCTCGTCGCCGCACGCCGATTGCAGCCCCGCGTGATCAAGACCGGGCTGCTGGTCGACGCCGCCCAGATCGCCCGCGTCGCGGCATTCTGCGCGCAGACCGGACTGCCCCTGGTCTGCGATCCGGTGCTGCGCAGCTCCGGCGGCGCGCCCCTGACGGGAGATGACTGCACCACCGCGCTGCGCGAGCACCTGCTGCCCCATTGCACATTGCTGACCCCCAACCTTCCGGAAGCCGAAGCCCTCACCGGCATCGCCATACGCAGCGCGGAGGATGTGGTGGCCGCGGCGCGCGCCCTGCGGCGCCTGGGTGCCGGCGCGGTGCTGATCAAGGGCGGCCACGGCGATGGCACGCAGAGTCGGGATTATTTCCTCGCCGAAGATCGCGGCTTCTGGCTCCACAGCCCGCGCCAAACGGTGGCCAACCGTCGCGGCACCGGCTGTGCCCTGGCTTCGTCCATAGCCGCCGCGCTGGCGCTCGGCCATGCCTGCGCCGATGCGGTGGTGATCGGCAAGATGGCGATCAATCAGGGTCTGCGCCAGGGCTATGGCTGCGGCGAGGTCGAGGGGCCGGTACATATCGATCACTTCCCCGACGACCAGGCCGACCTGCCCGCGCTGACCCCGGGTGCCGGCCATGGCGCAGTGGCCGCATTCCCCGACTGCAACAGTCCCCGACTCGGTCTCTATCCCATCGTGGACAGCGCGCGACTGGGTGGCGCGGCTGCTGGCCCTTGGGGTGTCCACCCTTCAGTTGCGGATCAAGAATCGTGCGGGTGACGAACTTCTCCGGGAGATCAGGCAGGCAGTCGAACTCGCACGTCGTCACGGTGCGCGCCTGTTCATCAACGATCACTGGGAGCTGGCCATGGCCGCGGGCGCCTATGGCGTGCATCTGGGGCAGGAAGACTTGGACTCGGCCGACATCGCGGCGCTGAGAAAGGCCGGATTGCGACTCGGCATCAGCACCCACTGCCATTACGAGGCCGCGCGCGCCCATGCCCTGCGCCCGTCCTACATCGCCTGCGGCCCGGTGTACGAGACCACCGCCAAGATGATGCCCTGGATACCCCACGGCCTCGCGGGTCTCGGCTACTGGCGGCGGGTGCTGAGCGCTTACCCGCTGGTCGCCATCGGCGGCATCAGCGCGGCGCGCGTTCCGGGGGTGGCGGCCGTGGGTGTGGATGGTGTCGCGATGATCTCCGGCATCACCCAGAGCCCGGACCCGGAAGCCACCACGCGCCAGTTGCTGGAGCTGCTCGAGCATGCCTGAATCCGAATTCAGCGCCCGCGAATGGCTGCGCTACGCGCGGCAGATCCAGTTGCCGGAAGTCGGCGTGGCGGGGCAGCAGCGACTGCGTCGCGCGCGCGTGCTCATCGTCGGTGCGGGCGGCCTGGGCGCTCCGGCGGCGCTCTATCTGGCCGGCGCCGGCGTGGGCCAGCTCAGGCTGGTGGACGGCGATACCGTGGCGCTCTCCAACCTGCACCGCCAGGTGCTCTACACCGGTGCGGATCAGGGCGCGAACAAGGCGATCGCCGCCGCCCGGCAGCTCGGTGCGCGCAACGACGACATCAGGATCGAGGCCGTCGCCGAGCCTTTGTCTGCCGTCAATGTCGATGCCCTGGTGGCAGCGGCGGATTTAGTCCTCGACTGCACCGACCAGATGGCGGTGCGCTATCTCATCAATGCCGCCTGCCGGCGCCACGGCCGCCCCTGGCTGTTCGCGGGCGTCGATCGCTTTGCCGGCCAGCTCGCGCTGTTCGCCCCGGACGGCGCCTGTTTTCAGTGTTTGTATCCCAGCGTGCCGGACCAGCTCCAGGACTGCGCCGGCGCCGGCGTGCTTGGCATAGTGCCAGGTTTGCTCGGTCTGCTTCAGGCGGGCGAGGCGCTGAAATATCTGACCGGACTGCCGGTGCCCAGCCGGGATCATCTGCTGTTGTGGGATGGCCTGGGTCTGGAGCTGCGGCGTTTACGTTTGCGCCGCGATCCCGCCTGTCCCTGCTGCGGTGCAGGGGACGTTGCCGAGATCCCGGTGGCGACGGTTTGCGCAACATTTTCCGGCGCGGAATCCGCCGGCGCGGACTGGGAGTTGAGTCCATCCGCTTTTGCCGAAGCTCGGCGGCGACCCGATCATCTGCTGGTGGATGTGCGCAGCCTGGCCGAATACCAGGCCTTTAACATCGGCGGAGTCAATATTCCGGTCGATGAACTTCAGCCCGACGATCCGCGCCTTGCCGGGCGCGCGCTCTTGTTGCTTTGCCAGACTGGCGTGCGCTCGCGCCGTGGCGCCGCACAGTTGGCGGCGGCGGGGCGGGAGGCCGTCTTCAGTCTGCGCGGCGGGATCCTCGCCTGGCTGGAGACGGAAAACGTCCGGTGAACACCACCGCTGTTTGCGCACGAGTAAGCGCGAACGTTACCGCTCCGGCCTTGCCCTGTTCTTCGTGCGAATCAGGTTGGCAAACGTAGTCGGGAGCCGCAGGCAAGCGGCGTTGTTCGCCAGATCCGGATAGCGGATTTTGCTCTGGGGAACCTCTGAGCATTCACTGAAATTTCCGTCTGGCGACGTCGGTATTGAGCGATCAGACGATGCGATGTCGGTTTTTACCCGTAAACAGCGCATTTCTGCGCATAGCGTCAACAGCAGGGAAGTTGCAAAAACGGGGCTCATGGCCCCGTTTTTTCTGAGTGTGGTGTCAGCTCATGCTCGGCAGCCCGGTATGCGCCGTGAGTCCGCCGTCGATGATGTAGGCGGCGCCGGTGATGAAGGATGCTTCATCCGAGGCCAGAAACAACACCAGATTGGCGATTTCGCCGGGCTGGCCCAGACGGCCGATGGGGTGCGCACCGGCCATCCGCGCGCGCAGTTTCTCGCGGGTTTCATCGGACAGCTTGGGCAGGCCGGCAGGGTTGCCCGCCACCGACATGTGGGGCGTCGCCGCGCCGCTGCCGGTGAGTGCCTGGATCGCCGGCGTGTCGATGGCGCCCGGACAGACGCAGTTCATGCGGACGCCCTTGGCCGCGTACTCGATGGCTGCGGAGCGGGTGAAGTTGATCACGGCGGCCTTGCCGGCGTTGTAGGCGGACATGCCGTAGTCGCCCCTGGTGCCGGAAATGGACGCCGTGTTGACGATGGCGCCGCCGCCCTGGGTGATCATGATGGGCAGGGCGTATTTGGTGGCCAGGAAGGGCGCCGTCACATTCACCGCCAGGGTGCGGTTCCAGCCTTCCAGGCTGAGGTTGATGACGGAGCCCACCTCCGCCGCCGTGGCGTTGTTGTGGAGGATGTCGAGGCGGCCGAACGTCTGCACGGCGTGCCGGATCATGCCCTGCACGGCTTCCGGGTCCGTGACATCGGCGACGAAATGGGTCGCCTCGCCTCCGCGCTCGCGCAGTGCCGCGGCGACGCGTTTGGCGCCGTCGCCATTGATGTCCACTACCACCACCTTGGCGCCTTCCTCCTGAAAGCGCAGTGCGGTGGCTTCGCCAATCCCCGAGCCGCCACCCGTTATCAAAGCCACTTTACCTGCTACTCGTCCAGCCATGATTCTTTCTCCTTATTTTAGAAACAATAGGTTGCGTATTTTTATTAAGCTGTATGCTGGGCTATGAATTGGCCGATACGGGTGATGGCCTCGCGCCCCTCGGGCACCATGGGCGCGAACAGATGCCAGACATGGACCATCTCGGGCCAGACCTCAAGCGTCACATCGACGCCCGCCGCCTTGGCGTTGGCCGCCGTTCGGGTGGCGTCGTCGAGCAGGGTTTCGAGATCGCCGACCTGGATCAGCAGCGGTGGCAGACCTTTCATATCCGCATACAGCGGCGAGGCGGTGGGCTGGCGCGGATCGGCGTCGCCCAGATAGATCCTGGCCATGCCGAACAGCCCGCCGGGTTCGACCATGGGATCGACAGCGACCTTGGTGCGCATGGAGTCGCCGGTGCCTTCGAGATCCGTCCAGGGCGAGATGGGTGCGGCCGCGCCGGGCAGCGGAGTGCCGGCGTCACGCAACGCCACCAGGGTCGCGAGCGTCAGACCGCCGCCGGCGGAATCACCGGCGATGCTGATCTTGCCGGGCTTGTAACCCTGCGCCAGCAGCCAGCGGTAGGCCTTGGTGGCGTCCTCGACCGCTGCCGGGTAGCGGTGTTCCGGTGCCAGCCGGTAGTCGAGGGCGAGCGCCCGGCAGTTGGCGGCGCGCGACAGCGCCGCGATCAGCCCCATGTGCGTCTGGATCGAGCCGATCACATAGCCGCCGCCGTGCAGATACAACAGTACCCGGTCCTGATCCACGCCCGGCGCGCAGACCCAGGCGCCGGGAATGCCATCGACATCCACTGCCTGGACCTCGGTATCCGCCGGTGGGGTGGCGAAGTTCTTGGTCGCCTGCACGAAGTTGTCGCGCATCTTGCCGACCTTGTCCTTCATTTTTTCGTAGTCGGACGGGCCGGGATAGTTTTTCCACAACAGTTCGAGCAGTTTCTTGCTTTCCGGGCTGGCCATGACGCGGTTCCTCGATGAGTTTATTGGTTATGGGATTACGCAATTATGGGATCAAGCTTGAAAGCGCCCCTGCAGCCAGCCGCCGATCTGTTCGACGGCGCGCTGGCCTTCGTCGAGCATGGGCGCGAAGGCGTGCCAGACGTGGAACAGTGCGGGCTCCTCGACCAGATCGACTTGCACGCCGACTTTGCGGGCGTTGGCTTGCCACCGTGATGGCATCGTCGTAGAGAATCTCGCGCCCGCCCACATGGATCAGCAGCGGCGGCAGACCGGTGAGATCGGCGAACACGGGCGAGGCCAGGGGATGCCTGGCGTCGGTGCCCTTCAGGTATTCGCCGGCGAGCCGGAACAGACCGTCCGGTTTCACCATGGGATCGCTGGCGGCGCGCGCGGTCACCGCACCGGCGTCGCCGGTCAGATCGGCCCAGGGCGAAATCAGCACGCCGCCGGCGGGCAGCGGCACGCCCAGGTCGCGCAGGTTCACCAGGGTGGCCAGCGTCAGACCACCGCCCGCGGAATCGCCGGCAATGGCGATGCGGCCGGGGGCGAAGCCCTGGGCCAGCAGCCAGCGGTAAGCCTGGGTGGCGTCGTCCACGGCGGCGGGGAAGGGGTGCTCCGGGGCGAGCCGGTACTCGATGCCGAGGGTGCGGGCGCCGGAATGGCGCGAGATGTTCTGCATCAGGTAGCGGTGGCTGGTGATGGAGCCGATCGCATAGCCGCCGCCGTGCAGATAGAGCACCGCGCGATCCGCACGCGCACCCGGCGCGGCCAGCCATTCGCCGCGAATGCCGTCGACATCGACCGGGGTCAGGGTCACATCGGCAGGTACCTTGAAACGGGCGCCGCCCTCATCGAGATTGCGGCGCTCTTCCGCGATGGTCACGGTGCCCAGCGGCGGCTGGCGTTCGAAAATCTTCAGCAGTTTGTCGAGTTGTTGTTGTGACATGAATCCCCCGGTGGTTTGGTCTGTTGGAAGTGATAAGAAAACGTTTCGCCGCCGTCGGGCTCAGGCATGGAACGCCTTGCGCAGCGCCGCCGCGGCCTGGTCGAGAAACTGGCGACCTTCGTCGATGGCCCCTGCCATCGACACAAAGCCGTGGATCTGATTCCGGTAGCAGATGTATTCCACCGGCACGCCGGCGGCGGTGAGCTTGTCGGCGTATTCCGCGCCTTCGTCACGCAGGGGATCGAAGCCCGCGGTCATCACCAGGGCCGGCGCCAGGCCCGCAAAATTGCTGGCGAGCAGCGGAGAGGCGAGGGTGTTGTCCCAGTCCTCGGGCTTGCGCAGATATTGATTGAAAAACCAGGTCATGGCGGTTGCGGTGAGGAAATAGCCCTCGCCGCAGTCGCGATAGGACGCCGTGTTCGCGCCCATCCGGGTCGCGGGATAGATCAGCAGTTGCAGGGCGATGGGCGGTCCCTTGCGGTCCCGGGTCATCTGGCTCACCACCGCGGCGAGATTGCCGCCGGCGCTGTCCCCGCCCACCGCGATGCGGCTGCCATCCGCACCGATCTGGCCGGCATTGGCCGCGGCCCACTCCAGCACCGCGTAGCAGTCGAGCGGCGCGGCGGGAAAGGGGTGCTCGGGGGCGAGTCGGTAGTCCGGCACCAGCACGATGCAGTCGGCCTTCGCCGCGTAATAGCAGGCTTCGGGCTTGTGGGTCTCGGGGCTGCCGATCACCCAGCCGCCGCCGTGGTAGTAGATCAGGATGGGTCGGGGTCCGGTCGTTGGGGTGTCGGGGGTGATGACCAGGGTGCGGATTGCGCCGCCCGGTCCGGGAATCTGTACTTCGCGGATGGACTTGGGTGCGGGCGCCTTGATGCCCACCATCTCGGTGAGGGCGGCGAAGCCGGCCCGGCTTTCGGCAACGGTCCCTTCGCCGAGCGCGGGTGCATTGCTGTTTGCCGTCATTTCGAGAAGTTTCGCGGCCTGGGCGTCGAGGGACATGGCAGTCTCCGGTGATGATCGTGGGTAAGGGACCGCCCGGACTATACGGCCAGCATTTTTGTCGATGCAACCGCGCCGGATTTTGGGCGCGGTGCCGGTCAACCCAAAAGAAAGTGACCGAACAGGCTGGCGATCGGTTTGTCGGGATCTTCCTGCCAGCAACTGGCCTGCACATTGGCGACCCGGCGTCCCTGCCGGGTGACCTGGGCGCGTGCCCAGGTGGTCGTGATGCGGCCCGAGCGCAGATAGTCCACCGTGACATTGATGGGCTTGGGCAGGTTGTCGGTGTCCTGGTCGTGGGCGAGTTGCACGATGGCGGCGGTTTCCAGCAGGCCGCCGATGACACCGCCGTGAAGGGCCGGCAGCCAGGGATTTCCGATGTGGATTCGGTCCGCCTGGAGTTCCACGGTAAGGATGCCGTCCGCTTCGTGGACCTCGATGTTCAGGGTTTTCATGTAGGGAATACCCGCAGAGAGCACCCCGAAGTCGTTGTTCGCCTTCGCCAGGCGGATCAGTTCCACGATGCTCATGATGAAACCCGCTCCGCGCGCGCTTCGCCGGCCTGGGCGGAGGTGATCATGAAGGTCGCCGTGCAGTTGGCAATGGGATCTTCCGGGTCCAGATGGTAGGCCAGGGCGCGCACAAAGCAGATGTTGCGCGTCACCTTGTAGCAGTGGCCGGCGGCGGTGACCGGCTGCCCCGGGGTGGCGGGCTTCAGGTAGTCGATGCGCAGATCAAGGGTCGCGATCGGTGCGCGTTGTTCCAGGGCGCAGATCACCGAGATGCCGCAGGCCGCATCCAGCACCGTGGTGATGACGCCGCCGTGCAATACGCCGGTGGTGGCATTGCCGGCGAGCTCGGCGCGGTAGGGGATTCGCACCACGCCCTTGCCGCGGTCGATATCAATGATTTCCAGCCCGAGAAAATTGCCGTGGGGCGACTGGTTTTCCGGCTTGCTGCGAAACGCCAGAATCTGCTGCATCAGTGCGTGATCGGTCATGCCGGAACCTGGGTGGTGGCCGCATCGAGGGCGAGGCCGCAGCGGGGAGGGCGGATCATAGGAACCACGGCATGGCATTGCAATTGCGGCCCCGGCAGCGGCCCGCAGTCGGGAGGGACCGCGAGTGGTGGTATATTCCCCTTTCGCAGTAACTGATCCTGGATACAGCCATGGGACTTTCAAAAACCGAGTTGCCGGCACCCGAACGCGCGCTGCCCGGCCGCGCCGACAAAATGCAGGTGCCGGAACGCCACTTCGTCAATGGACATCCTTTGGTGGGACCTTTCCCCGAGCATCTGCGCTGCGTGCAGTTCGGGCTGGGTTGCTTCTGGGGTGCCGAGCGCCGCTTCTGGCAGCAGCCCGGTGTTTACACCACGGCGGTCGGCTACGCCGGTGGCTATACGCCCAATCCGACCTACGAAGAAGTCTGCTCCGGAATGACCGGACATACCGAAGTGGTGCTGGTGGTCTTCGATCCCGCGCTCACGTCGTTTGCGGCGCTGCTGAAAGTGTTTTGGGAAGCCCACGATCCCACCCAGGGCATGCGCCAGGGCAACGATGTCGGCACCCAGTATCGCTCGGCGATCTACTGTTATGGCGCGGAACAGTTGCAGCAGGCGCTGGCGAGTCGCGACGATTATCAGGCCCGGCTGAAGGCGGCGGGGCTGCCCGAGATCACCACCGAGATTCGGGAAGCTCCCGAGTTTTACTACGCCGAGTTTTACCATCAACAGTATCTGGCAAAAAATCCCGCCGGGTATTGCGGGCTGCGCGGTACCGGGGTGAGTTGCGGCTGACCCCGGTGGACCGGCGCCTGATCTACGATGGCGACTGTCCGTTTTGCCGCTGGTACTGCCGCCGCTTCGAGCCCGCCGTGACCCTGGTGGATTTCCGTCGTGCCGGGGATGCGTTGAATCTGCCCGGCGGCTGTGATCCCGACCGCGCGCTGGTGCTGGAGATGGGCGGAGAACACTACACCGGCGCCGCGGCACTCTGGCGCCTTGCCCACGCTCCCGGGCGCCCGGGCGGCAACCTGAATTTCTGGCTGTTCGGCAGCCGCCGCCTGGGCACCTTGATATACCCGCTGCTGCGGGCGCTGCGCAACGGCCATCGGCGCCTTGCGGGCATGCGCGGAACCACTGGAGACCGGAAGTGAGCGTCGTTCTTCCCCAAACCATTCAGTCGGTCGATCCCGCCTGGATCGACTACAACGGGCACATGAACCTCGCCTACTATGTGCTCGCCTTCGATCAGGCGACCGATACCTTCCACGAGGTGCTCGGCATCGGGCTCGATTACCGCGAGCGCATGAACAGCTCGATGTTCACGTTGGCGATCAATGTCGATTACATCCGCGAAGTGTTCGCCCACGACCAACTGCGCATCACTACTCAGCTGCTGGAGTGCGACGCCAAGCGGATACGCTACTTCCATCAGATGTATCAGGGCGACCCCGAGCAACTCGTTGCGACCAACGAATGTCTGGCGGTGCATGTCGATATGGGTAGCCGCCGCAGCGCACCCTTTCCGGACGCGACCCGCGCGCGCATCGACGCCTTGCTGGCGGCGCATCGGCAGTTGTCGGTACCGGAACGCGCGGGGCGTGTGCTCGGGGTGCGCGCCTGATGGCACAGACTCGCGCTCGGCGTGGATCGGTCAGGCGACCTGTTCCCGTGCCGGCGTCAGCCGTTCCAGCAGATCCTCGACCGCCTGCACACGTTCTTCCGCAGCCGGCGCCCGCACGGTAAATCTCAGGGTGGTGGCGCCGCGCAGACGATAGCGATCCGGCTGGCGCTGCACCAGATGCACGAGCGCCAGCGGGTCCACGGTGGTGGAGGGGGAGAACTCGAACAGTCCACCCTCGACCCCAGCTTCGATCTTGACGATGCCGAGGCTGGTGGCGCGCTGACGCAGTGCGGTGACCCGGCACAGATTGCGCACCTCGTCCGGCAGCAACCCGAAGCGATCGATCATTTCGACCTGCAACTCGCGCAGCGCGGCCTCGTCAACGGCGCCCGCCAGGCGCTTGTAGAGCATCAGCCGGGTATGAACGTCCGGTACATAGGGTTCGGGAATCAGCGCCGGAATATGCAGATTGACCTCGGCGCCCGGACGCGCGCTGAGATCAATCTCCGCCGTGCCGCCGCGCCGGAGGCTGTCAACCGCGCGCTCCAGCAGTTCCATGTAGAGTGAAAACCCGATGGCGGCGATGTGGCCGCTCTGATCATCGCCCAGCAGTTCACCGGCGCCGCGGATTTCGAGATCCTGGGTGGCCAGCGTGAAGCCCGAACCCAGATGATCGGCGGCCTGGATGGCTTCCAGGCGCTTGTGGGCGTCATCCGTCATCTGGTTCGGGTGCGGGGTCAGCAGATAGGCATAGGCCTGGTGGTGCGAGCGGCCGACGCGACCGCGCAACTGGTGCAACTGCGCCAGGCCCAGCTTGTCGGCGCGCTCGATGATGATGGTGTTGGCGCTGGGCACGTCGATCCCGGTCTCGATGATGGTCGAGCACACCAGCAGGTTGAAGCGTCGGTGGTAGAACTCCGACATCACCCGTTCCAGATCTTTTTCCGGCATCTGGCCGTGGGCGATATCGACACGCGCCTCGGGCACCAGTTCGGCCAGCTCGCGGGCGATCTTCGTGATGGTTTTCACGTCGTTGTGGAGAAAATACACCTGTCCGCCGCGCAGGATTTCCCGCAGCACCGCCTCGCGGATCAGGCGCGGGTCGCTTTGATGGACAAAGGTTTTTACGGACAGCCGCCGCGCGGGTGGCGTCGCAATGATCGAGAGATCGCGCAGCCCGCCCAGTGCCATGTTCAAGGTGCGCGGAATGGGCGTTGCGGTCAGGGTGAGAATATCCACTTCCGCACGCAGGGCCTTGAGCTTTTCCTTCTGCCGCACGCCGAATCTATGTTCTTCGTCGACGATGACGAGGCCCAGATCGCGGTACTTGATATCGCCAGCGAGCAGGCGGTGCGTGCCGATCAGGATATCGACTTCGCCGGTCTCGACCCGTTTCAGTACCGCTTCCTGCTCGCGCGCGCTGCGAAAGCGCGAAATCATTTCGATCACCACCGGCCAGTTGGCGAAGCGGTCGCGAAAATTCTGCGTGTGTTGCTGGGCCAGCAGGGTGGTGGGTACCAGCACCGCGACCTGGCGACCGGCGGAGACCGCCACGAAAGCGGCGCGCATGGCCACCTCGGTTTTGCCGAAGCCCACGTCGCCGCACACCAGGCGATCCATCGGGCTCGAGCTCAGCAGATCCTTGCGCACGGCGGCGATGGCGTCTTCCTGGTCGGGCGTTTCCTCGAACGGAAAGTCGGCGCTGAACGCGGCGTAGTCGGCGCCGGGATCCGGGTAGGCGAAACCCACGCGCGCGGCGCGTCGGGCGTGGATATCGAGCAGCTCCGCCGCGGTGTCGCGAATCTCCCGCGCCGCCTTCTCCTTGGCTTTCTGCCAGGTTTCGGCGCCGAGGCGGTGGAGCGGCGCCGCGTCGGGGTCGCCGCCGCTGTAGCGGCTGATCAGGAACAGGTTGGCGACCGGCACATAGAGCTTCGCGCCTTCGGCGTATTCCAGCGCCAGAAACTCCTGGGGCGCGCCGTCCACCGCGAGGGATTGCAGGCCCAGGTAGCGGCCGACGCCGTGATCGATGTGCACCACGGGCGCGCCCGGCCGCAGTTCGGTGAGGTTCTTGACGGCCTGGTCGGCAACCTCCCGCTCGCGGGAGCGGCGCCGGCGCTGCAATACGCGCTGGCCGAACAGTTCGGTTTCCGTAATCAGGATGCGCTGGCTGTCGGGCAGCACGAAGCCGCGTTCCAGCGGGTGGACGGCGATGTGCCAGGGCGCATCCGAGGCGGCAAACTCTGCCCAGCCAGCGACGGGCACCGGGGTTATCCCCAGGGGACGCAGGACATCCAGCATGGCTTCGCGCCGGCCGGCGGATTCGGCACAAAACAGCACCGGCCCCTGGGCTTGCGCCAGCAGGTTTTCCAGTCGGGCGAGGGGCGCGCGGGATTTGGCGTCGGCAGCGATATCGGGCAGTGCGGCGGTAACGAAGTTGTGATGGCCGGGTTTTTCCGGCAGGACTGTGGTCTGCAGGTCGGTGCGCGGCAGCGCATTGATGGCTTCGAACAGCTCGCCGGCCGTCAGGAACAGCGCGGGCGGCGGCAGCAATGGGCGGTTGGGGTCAACGCCATATTCCCGATAGCGATCGGTTGCCTCGCGCCAGAATTCCTCGGCCGCCTGATGAATATCGCCGTCGGCAAACACCAGTGCCGCCGACGGCAGATAATCGAACAGCGTCGCGGTGTGCTCGAAAAACAACGGCAGGTAATACTCGATGCCGCCCGGCGCCGAACCCTGACTGACATCCTGGTACAGGGTACAGCGCCGGGGATCGCTGTCGAAACTGAGATGCCAGGCGTCCTGGAAGCGCCGGATGGCAGTCTTGTCGAGGGGAAATTCACGCGCCGGCAGCAGCTCGATGGCGGCCATTTTCTCGATGGTCCGCTGGGTGTCCGGATCGAAGGTGCGCAGGGACTCGATCTCGTCGTCGAACAGGTCGAGCCGGATCGGCTGCTGCGCGCCCATGGGAAAGACGTCGATCAGGGCGCCGCGCACGGCGAATTCGCCGTGCTCGTAGACCGTGTCGGCGGCGCGGTAGCCGGCCTGCTCCAGGGTACGGCGCAGCTCATCCAGGTTGACGCGATCGCCCTTGCGGAACACGAAGGTATTGCCGGCGACGTAACTGGGCGGCGGCAGACGTTTCATCAGGGTGGTTGCCGGCGCGACCAGAATGCCGCGCCGGGTGGACGGCAGCTTACTGAGGGTTTGCAATCGTTCGGAAACGATGTCCTGGTGCGGCGAGAACAGATCGTAGGGCAGGGTTTCCCAGTCCGGCAGATGCAGAATGGGAATCGTGCTCTCGGCCAGGGCGCCCAGGAAAAATCGCAGTTCGGTCTCGAGCAAGGTCGCCGCGCTGGTGGTGGCCGTCACGGCGAGCAGCAAGCCGTCGAACTCCCGGGCGGCATTGGCAATGGCAAGGGCGGCGGTTCCCCCGGTCAGACCGCCCCAGCGGCGCCGGTCGCCGGGTTTGTTGGCGGGAGGGGTTCTCAGCAGGTCGAGAGGCATGGCTGGGGCGGAAATTCGAGGGGGAGGGGATTGTACTTGTCCGGTGGCGCAGGCATAACCCGGGCAAGTCGCTGTCAGGGCGGGCTGGCGGGTCACGCGGACTTGCGGTCCGCACTAGTGCAGACGCGCCGAAAGGGGGTTATCCTTGGTTCATTCAGGCTGCTCGCCGCCAATACTGTACGCAAGGCTTATGACCAAACAACACCAAGATCCGGATGACGGTCTGGTTGTCGAGGAAACCAAACCCCAGCTCAAACGCCCGGCGCGGTTCCAGGTGGTTCTCCTCAACGACGACTACACGCCCATGGAATTCGTGGTGGAGATCCTCGAACAGATCTTTGGCATGGACCGTGAACTGGCGGTCCGCATCATGCTCAAGGTGCACACCGAAGGCAAGGGCGTGTGCGGTGTGTTTACCAGGGAGGTAGCCGAGACCAAAGCCGAGCAGGTCAATCAGGCCGCCCGCGAACACGAACATCCCTTGCTCTGCCAGATCGAACCGGCAGACGATCCGAATTAGTACGAGGACCGACCATCATGCTCAGCAGAGAACTTGAAGCCACGCTCAATGCCGCTTTTCAGGAGGCGACGGCCCGGCGACACGAGTTCATGACCGTGGAACACCTGCTGTTGGCGTTGCTGGACAACAGCTCCGCGCTGCGGGTGTTGAAAGCGTGCGGCGTTGATTTGCAGACGTTGCGCAACGACCTTAACGAGTTCATCGAATCCACCACTCCCGTGGTGGCGACCGACGCGCCGCGCCGCGAAGCGCAACCGACGTTGGCATTTCAGCGGGTTTTGCAGCGCGCGATCTTTCATGTGCAGTCATCGGGGCGCAACGAAGTCCAGGGCGAAAACGTGCTGGTCGCCATCTTCAGCGAGCAGGAAAGCCAGGCCGTTTACATGTTGCGGATGCTGAACGTCTCCCGCATCGATGTGGTGAATTTCATCGCCCATGGGGTGACCCGTTTTGCCGACCAGTCCGAGAACACGGGCAATGCTCCCGGCACTCAGGGCGGTGAGTCGGGGGCACCGACCGGCGGGGAAAGCAGCGCGCTCGAACAATTTGCGACGGATCTCAATGCCCAGGCCAAAAAGGGTTTTATCGATCCGCTGGTGGGTCGTGCCCAGGAGCTGGAACGGGTCTGCCAGACCCTGGTGCGCCGGCGCAAGAACAACCCGCTGCTGGTGGGTGAGTCCGGGGTCGGCAAGACGGCGATTGCCGAAGGGTTGGCGAAACGAATCGTCGAGGACGAGGTGCCGGATGCCATCAAGGGCAGCGTGGTGTATTCGCTGGACATGGGCGCGCTGCTGGCGGGCACCAAATATCGCGGCGATTTTGAAAAACGCTTCAAGAATCTGCTGGCGGAACTGGGCGAAAAGGAAAACGCGATTCTGTTCATCGATGAAATCCACACCATCATCGGCGCCGGCGCGGCGTCGGGTGGCGTGATGGATGCGTCCAACCTGCTGAAGCCGTTGCTCACCTCGGGCCGTTTTCGCTGCATCGGCTCCACGACTTACCAGGAATACCGGGGAATTTTCGAGAAAGACCGGGCGCTGTCGCGCCGGTTTCAGAAGATCGACGTGCCCGAGCCGTCAGTGGCCGAAACCGTGGAAATACTCCAGGGCTTGAAGTCCCGCTTCGAGGAACACCACGGCCTGCGCTACACGCAGGGCGCGCTCCAGTCCGCGGCGGAGCTGTCGGCAAAGTACATCAATGACCGCTTCCTGCCCGACAAGGCCATCGACGTGATCGACGAGGCCGGTGCCTATCAGCAATTGCACCCGGTATCGAAACGCAAGAAGACGGTGGGCGTTGCCGATATCGAGGCGGTAGTGGCCAAGATCGCCCGTATTCCCCCCAAGAGCGTGTCCAGTTCGGACCGCGAGCAACTGCGCAATCTCGGCTCCCAGCTGAAGATGGTGGTGTTTGGTCAGGAAGCGGCGATCGATACGCTGGATGCCGCCATCAAGCTCGCCCGCGCGGGCCTCCGCGAGGGCGAAAAACCCATCGGCAGCTTCCTGTTTGCCGGGCCCACCGGGGTCGGCAAGACCGAGGTGTCGCGGCAACTGGCCCAGGTGCTGGGTGTCGAGCTGCTCCGCTTCGACATGTCGGAATACATGGAACGCCACACGGTATCGCGGTTGATCGGTGCGCCGCCCGGTTATGTGGGCTTCGACCAGGGCGGTCTGCTCACCGATGCCGTCACCAAGCATCCGCACTGTGTGCTGCTGCTGGACGAAATCGAGAAGGCGCATCCGGACGTCTTCAATCTGCTGTTGCAGGTGATGGATCACGGCTCGCTCACCGACAACAACGGCCGCAAGGCGGACTTCCGCAACGTCATCCTGATCATGACCACCAATGCCGGCGCCGAGCTCATGAGCCGTGCGTCCATTGGTTTCAGGCATCAGGATCACGCGAGCGATGGCATGGAAAGCATCAAAAAGATGTTCAGCCCGGAGTTTCGCAACCGCCTCGATGCCATCGTGCAGTTTGGCGCCCTGGGTCGCGAAGTCATCAAGACCGTGGTCGACAAGTTCCTCGTGCAGTTGCAGGCTCAGCTGGACGACAAGAAGGTTCATATCGAAGTCGATGATGCCGCGCGCGAGTGGCTGGCGGAGCATGGCTATGACGAGAAAATGGGTGCCCGACCCATGGCGCGCCTGATTCAGGAAAAACTGAAAAAGCCCCTCGCCGAAGCTGTGCTGTTCGGCGCGCTGGCGAAAGCCGGCGGCAAGGTTGTCGTCTCCATGGCGGACGACGAGCTGGCGCTGGAGATTGTTGCCGCCGAATGACGCAAGCGCTGCCGTCTGACCCCGGGCGCTTGTGATCCCGGGGCGGCGGTGACTTTGGAAGGAACATGGGGGAAGGAACGCGGGCCTTGTCGGTGAGGCGCCGTGATTTTTCAGACCGCGTCGCGGGTGGGGCGGATCCCGAGCCGGGCTAGCGCGCGCGGTAGGTGATGCGGGCCTTGCTCAGGTCGTACGGGGTCAGCTCGACCTTCACCTTGTCGCCCGTGAGGATGCGAATATAGTTCTTGCGCATCTTGCCCGAGATATGGGCCGTGACAATGTGTCCATTGTCGAGCTTCACGCGGAAAGTGGTGTTGGGAAGGGTGTCTACGACCTCGCCTTCCATTTCAATCGATTCTTCTTTCGCCATATGACCGATGTCTTGTGCCGCGGAAGCGGGCTGGGCTGGAGTGAAACGCGGGCGCATTGTGCCCCAAAGCCCCGCACTTGGCAAAACGACCGGCGCCTCAACTCACCCGCAGCCAGTGATCGTTGATGAAAAGCTCCGCGGGACGGTAGCGGATCTTGTAATTCATTTTGGCCGAGTCGCGAATCCAGAAGCCCAGATACACGTAGCGACGACCGTGCTCGATAACGGTTTCCAGCTGTTTGAGTATGGCGAAGGTGCCCAGGCTGCGGCGCTCTTCCGCGGGATCGAAATAGGTGTAGATCGCCGAGAGTCCGTTGCGCAGCCAGTCGGTCACGGCGCAGCCGACCAGCCTGCCCCGGAGCCGAAACTCGAGGAAGCTGGTGGAGTGCCAGGGGCGTCCGATGAAATCCTGGTATTGGGCGCGGGACGGCGGGTACATGTCGCCGTCCTTGTGACGGGCGCCGATGTAGGCTTCGTAGAGCGGGTAGTGCTCTTCGACATTGACTTCATTCGCGAGCGCGACCGCTACGTCCTGGTTGCGATTGAGGCACTTGCGCTGAGGGCGCGAGGGTGAAAAGCCCGCGGCGTCGATGCGAATCGGGATACAGGCCTTGCAGTTGGCGCAGCGGGGTGTGTAGACGTAGCGCCCGCTGCGGCGAAACCCCAGATCGGACAGGCGGTTGTACAGCTCGACATCGATCACGACCTTGGGGTCGACGAAGGCCGTGGTGGCCTGGCGATCCGGCAGGTAGCTGCAGGGATGCGGCTCGGTAAGATAAAGCCGGATTTTTTCCAGATCCGGAGTGATGTCTCGGGTCATGGTGCTGGCGCTATGGCGGCGTTACTTCCAACCATAGCCGAAATTGCCCCCGCCGGCCAACGCAGGAGCCGTTCCCTGGCCGCCACGAGGTGCGTGAGAAATGCCGTGCGGGGGATGTCCATTGCGCCCATGGACGCCAGATGGGGATTGCCGATCTGGCAGTCGATCAGTGTGAACCCGCCCGCCGACAGGCCGCGTGCCAAGTGGATGAGCGCGAGCTTGGAGGCATTCGCCCGCACGCTGAACATGGATTCGCCACAGAATACCGAGCCCACGGCCACGCCGTAGAGTCCGCCCGCGAGTTCGCCATCGATCCAGCATTCCACGCTGTGGGCATCGCCCGCTGCATGCAGTGCTTCGTAGGCGGCGATCATCTCGGGCACGATCCAGGTGCCGATCTGCCCTCCGCGCGGTGCGGTGCAGCGCCGGATGACGGCGCCGAAGCACTGGTCGCTGGTGATCCGGTACTGAGCGCGGCGGAGCAGGCGCGCCATGGTCCGGCTGACATGAACTTGATCCGGAAAGAACACCGCACGCGGGTCAGGGCTCCACCACAGCGGTGGCTGGCCAGGCTCGAACCAGGGAAAAATGCCGTGCTGGTAGGCATCGCGCAAGGTAGCGACGGTGAGATTGCCGCCGGCGGCCAGCAGTCCGTTGGGAGAGCGGGCGGCACGCTCCGGTGCTGGAAAGACCGGCCGGTCCGGATCCAGAAATGGCAATCGCACGGGACGCCCTGGTTAACCGTAGTCAGCTATGGTCGAGGAATTTTTCCGCATCCAGCGCCGCCATGCAGCCGGTACCCGCCGATGTCACGGCCTGGCGGTAGGTGTGGTCGGCAACGTCCCCGGCAGCGAAGACGCCCGGCACGCTGGTCGCGGTGGCGTTGCCATCCACGCCGCCCTGGACCCGGATATAGCCGTTCGCCATCGCCAGTTGTCCCGCAAAAATCCCGGTATTGGGAGAGTGGCCGATGGCGATGAAGACGCCTGCCACCTCGAGATCGTGCGGCCGATCGGTGCCCATCTCCCGCAGGCGAACCCCGGTTACGCCGTTGGTGTCGCCCAGCACTTCGTCCAGACGATGATTCCACAGCAGCCGGATATTGCCGGTTGCGGCGCGCTCGAACAGTTTTTTCTGCATGATTTTCTCGGCGCGCAACTGATCGCGACGATGCACCAGCGTGACCTCGGCGCACAGGTTGGACAGATAGAGCGCTTCCTCCACCGCGGTGTTGCCCCCGCCGATCACGGCGACCTTGCGGTCCCGATAGAAGAAGCCGTCGCAGGTGGCGCAGGCGCTGACGCCCTTGCCCTGAAATGCCTGCTCTGACGGCAATCCCAGGTAGCGTGCGGAGGCGCCGGTGGCGATGATCAGGGCATCGCACCTGTACTGATTGCTGCCCTGCAACCAGAACGGTCGCTGGCTCAAATCCACAGCTTCAATGTGGTCTATAATTGTTTTGGTATCAAAACGTTCGGCGTGTTTCTGCATGCGCTGCATGAGATCAGGACCCTGCACGCCGTCGGCATCTCCGGGCCAGTTATCCACCTCGGTGGTGGTGGTAAGCTGCCCGCCCTGCTGGATCCCGGTGATGACCACCGGCGCCAGATTGGCCCGTGCGGCATAGACCGCGGCGGTCCAGCCGGCCGGTCCGGAACCGAGAATGATGAGGCGGTGATGTTGGACTTCCGGCATGGGAATACTTCCGTGACGCGAGGGCCGTGAGGGCAGGGTTTGGGGGTGTGAAACCGGCGCCCATGATAGTCAATAAACCGGCCTGTGAGCGCATCGGGCAGGCTGTGCCGATCTCCGGCAGGCGGCGTTGGTGCTTTACACTAGTGACCATTCGATCGGCACGTGACATCGGGAAAGACATTGGCGAAACCCAGGGCAGGTAAAACCCAGACCGCAAGCATCCTCGATGCGATGCGTCAGCGGAGCGCGCTGGTGCGTCGGGAAGGAGCCTTTATCGGTTGGGTCCTGGTGGCGATGTACCTGCTGCTGGCGCTGGCATCCCACAACCGGCTCGACCCCGGTTGGTCCAGCACCGGCGGCGGCGATGGCTACCACAATCTCGGTGGTCCGCTCGGCGCCTGGCTGGCGGATGTCGGGTATTCCCTGGTCGGCTGGCTCGCGCTGCTGTTTCCGATTCTGCTGGCGACGCGCGCCTGGCAGGTCTTTCGCGCGCGCCAGGACAGCGGCTGGACCTTCGATCGCCTCACGTTTCTGCTCCGCTTTGTGGGCTTTGTGCTGGTGATGGTGGCGGGGAGCGCGCTCGTCCACCTTCAGTACACCGGCGGTGACGGCGGCATGCCCTTTGGCGCCGGCGGTATTCTCGGCACCACCATCGCGGACGCGGCCCGCAACGTGTTCGGGCAGGCGGGAAGTACACTGTTGCTGCTGGGAGCGTCGCTGTTCGGGATCACGGTGGTTACCGATATTTCCTGGCTGGCCATCGCGGATGCACTGGGACGACTGTGCTATCGGGGACTTGTCGCTACCGGCGACAAGATTCAGGCACGGCGGGATTTGACCCGCGAAACCATGCAGGCTGCCGAAGCGGTGGAGAAGCGCCAGAAAACCCTGCGCCGCAGCAAGGAAGTGCGCGCGCAGCGTAAAGAACCGGTGATCGCGGCGCCGACCGAGAAACCCGAACCCAGCGCGCGCGTCGTCCGCGAGCGTCAGCAGCCGCTGTTTCGCGATGCCGAGGCCACCGGCCTGCCGCCGATCGACCTGCTGGACGCACCCCCTGCGGGTGATCGCGGCGGCTACTCCGCGGCGGCGCTCGAAGCCATGTCCCGCAAGCTTGAACTCAAATTGCAGGATTTCGGCATCAGCGCCGAGGTGGTCGAAGTCATGCCGGGGCCGGTCATCACCCGCTTCGAGCTCCAGCCCGCTGCCGGTATCAAGGCGAGCCGTATTTCCGGTCTGGCCAAGGATCTGGCGCGCTCGCTGGCGGTGGTCAGCGTGCGGGTCGTCGAAGTGATCCCGGGCAAATCCGTGGTGGGTATCGAAATTCCCAACGAAAGCCGCGAGATCGTCTACCTCCGTCAGGTGCTCGAATCCGAGGCTTACGACAGCGCGCGCTCGCCCCTGAGTCTCGCGCTCGGGGAGGATATCTCCGGGGTACCGGTGATCGTCGATCTGGCGCGGATGCCGCACCTGCTGGTGGCCGGCACCACGGGTTCCGGGAAGTCGGTGGGCGTCAACGCCATGCTGCTCAGCCTGCTGTTCAAGGCGACGCCGGAGGAGGTGCGGCTGATCCTCGTGGATCCGAAAATGCTGGAGCTGTCGGTCTACGACGATATTCCCCACCTGCTGACGCCGGTCATCACCGACATGAAGGACGCCGCCAGCGGCTTGCGCTGGTGTGTCGGGGAAATGGAACGCCGCTACCGCCTCATGGCGCAGCTCGGGGTGCGCAATCTCGCGGGCTACAACCGCAAGATCGAAGACGGTCGCACCGCGGGCGAGCCGCTGCGGGATCCCACCTGGCGGCCGGACCAGCCGTTCTCCACCGACCACGATCCGGACCAGGCGCCGGAGCTGAACACGCTGCCCTATATCGTGGTGGTGATCGACGAATTCGCCGACATGATGATGATCGTCGGCAAGAAGGTCGAACAGCTCATCGCCCGCATCGCCCAGAAGGCGAGGGCGGCGGGGATCCACCTCATCCTCGCCACTCAACGCCCGTCGGTGGATGTGATCACGGGACTGATCAAGGCCAATGTGCCGACCCGCATCGCGTTCCAGGTTTCATCCAAGATCGACTCCCGGACCATTCTCGATCAGGGCGGTGCCGAGCAACTGCTCGGCCATGGCGACATGCTGTATCTCCCTACCGGAACCGCAGTGCCGATCCGGGTTCACGGTGCCTTCGTCGATGATCACGAAGTGCATAAAGTGGTGGCGGAATGGAAACGTCGTGGGCAGCCGGAGTACCTGGAGGACATCACCGACGAAAGCGCCACCGGCAGCATCGCGGTGCCGGGTTACAGCGATGCCGACGGCGCGGGTAGCGAGGGCAGCGAGGCGGACGCGCTTTACGATGAAGCCGTGGAATTCGTGATCAGCAGCGGGCGCGCGTCCATTTCGTCGGTACAGCGCAAATTGCGTATCGGCTACAACCGTGCCGCGCGCCTGATCGAAGCGATGGAAATGGCTGGCGTGGTGACTCCGATGAACAGCAACGGCAGCCGCGAATTACTGGTGCCCAATCGGGAGCGCGACGGATGACGGTTCAGGCTTCAGGGTTCAGGCGCTGCGCATGCGTGGTACTGATGTTGCTCGGTGCCGCTGCGCACGCGGCGGGAGAGGGCGCGTGCGCTCCCGGAGAAGAGGCGCTGAAAATCCGCCTGGCGACCCTGCGTACCCTGAGCGCCAATTTCGAACAGCAGGTGACGGCGGCCGATGGCCACGCGTTGCAAACCAGCGCCGGATTGATACAACTCGCCAAACCCGGCCGTATCTACTGGGTCGCCGAACCGCCGTTCGAACAGACCGTGGTGGCGGATGGCACCCGGATCTGGATCTACGATCCCGATCTTGCGCAGGTTACGGTGAAAACCCTGTACCACCAGCTCGACAATTCGCCCGCGGCATTGCTGGTGGGGGACAGCGACCAGTTGCTCGAAGAATTCAAGGTATGTGTGATTCCGGACGCGGATGGTCCCGAAGCCCCAAAACCGGAAGCAAACCACCTCCGAATTGTGCTGCGTCCGCTTGCCACCGATGCGGTTTATACCCGCATCGAGCTGGTTTTTGCGGGCATGGAGCCGCGCGCGATCCTCATGACGGACAGCCTTGGCCAGCGCACTGATATCCAGCTCCGCGACGTGGAGCTCAATCAGCCCGTTGACGACAAGCTGTTCCACTTCACACCGCCCCCCGGGGTCGACGTGTTTCAGAATGACTGAGACCGCGCTTTCCAGAGACCGCTACCGGCCCCTTGCCGACCGGATGCGTCCGCGGGTGTTGGCGGAATTCGCCGGGCAGGACCATTTGCTCGCGGAGGGCAAGGCACTGCGCGCCGCCATCGTGCAGGGGCATCTGCATTCCATGGTGTTCTGGGGACCGCCCGGCACCGGCAAGACCACGTTGGCGAAACTGATCGCCGCCAATGCCGACGCGCATTTCGAATCCCTGTCCGCGGTGCTGGCGGGCGTCAAGGAAATCCGCGCCGCCATTGCCCGCGCGGAAACCGAACGTGCTGAACGCGCGCACGACACCATCCTGTTCGTGGACGAAGTGCATCGTTTCAACAAGAGCCAGCAGGATGCGTTTCTTCCCTATGTGGAGGATGGCACCATCGTGCTGATCGGCGCCACCACGGAAAATCCGTCGTTTGAATTGAACAACGCGCTGCTCTCCCGCTGCCGCGTCTACACGCTGAAGCCGCTCACCGATGCCGATATCGAAGCCGTGATCGGACGCGCTCTCGCGGACCCGGAGCGGGGTCTGGGTGGCGCCTGCACGCTCAGTGACGAGGCTCTCGCGGCGTTGGTCGCCAGCAGCGACGGCGACGCCCGCCGGGCGCTGAACCTGCTGGAAATCGCCGTCGATTTTGCGCGCGATGGCGAAATCGACGTGGCCCTGGTACGCGAGGTGGCCGCCGCGGGAACGCGGCGTTTTGACAAGGGCGGCGAATATTTCTACGACCAGATTTCCGCGCTTCACAAGGCGGTGCGCGGCTCGTCGCCGGACGCGGCGCTCTATTGGCTCGTGCGCATGCTCGATGGCGGCTGCGACCCGCTGTATATCGCCCGCCGCGTGGTGCGCATGGCGAGCGAGGACATCGGCAACGCCGACCCGCGCGCGCTGCGCATGGCCCTCGACGCCTGGGATGTGCAGGAACGTCTCGGCAGCCCCGAAGGCGAGCTCACCCTGGCCCAGGCGGTGATCTACATGGCCGTCGCCGCCAAGAGCAACGCGGTCTACACCGCCTACAATCAGGTGCGCCGGGAGGTTGCCGCGCAACCCAGCCATGAGGTGCCCCTGCATCTGCGCAACGCGCCGACCCGATTGATGAAAGAGCTGGATTACGGCGCTGACTATCGCTATGCCCACGACGAGACCGATGCCTTTGCCGCTGGCGAGAATTATTTCCCCGAAGCGCTGCGGGATCGGCAGTATTATTTTCCCGGGGATCGCGGCATGGAACGCCAGATCGCCGAAAAGCTGCGTCACCTGCGCGAACTGAATGCGCGGGCGCCGCGCAAGCGCTACGCCGGGACGGACGCCGGATGATGCCCTGGCTGGCGGTGGCGGCGGGTGGGGTGCTGGGGGCACTGGCCCGCTACGGCATCAATGTGCTGCTGGCGCCGGCGAGCGCCGGACGTTTCCCCTTCGCCACCCTGACGGTGAACGTGCTCGGCTGCGTGCTGATCGGTGTGCTCTATGTGCTGATCGTCGAGCGCGCCCAGCTCGCGCCGCTGTGGCGGGAGTTCCTGATGATCGGCGTATTGGGTGCCTTCACGACCTTCTCGGCCTTTGCACTGGACAGTGTGGGGCTGTGGCAGAATGGCCAGCCGCTGCTCGCGGCCCTCAATGTCGGCGCCAATCTGGTCCTCTGTCTCGGCGGGACCGCTGCCGCCATCGCCGTGACCCGGCTGTTCTGAACGCGACCGCCAACTGATCTGTACCCGACAGGATATTGCCCCCATGCTCGATCCCAGACTGCTCCGCTCGGACCTCGCCGCCGTGACGGCAACCCTGGCCCGACGCCGCTTCCCGTTCGATGCCGCGACTTTCACGGCCCTGGAAGCCGAGCGCAAGGCGCTCCAGATCGAGACCGAACAATTGCAGGCCGAGCGCAACGCGAGCGCCAAGGCCATCGGCAAGGCCAAGGCCGCGGGTGCCGACATTGCGCCCTTGCTGGCGGCCGTGGAGGCGGGCAAGGGCAGGCTCGATGCGCTGGCTGCCGAGCTGCACGGGATTCAGGCCCGGCTCGACGATTTTCTGAGCCGGATTCCCAATCTGCCCGACGCCGATGTCCCCGAAGGAACTTCGGAAGCCGACAATCGCGAAGTCCATCGCTGGGGCAGCCCGCGCGAATTCGCTTTCCCGGTGCGCGACCACGTGGATCTGGGCGAGGCGCTCGGTCAGCTCGATTTCGACGCGGCGATCCGCATTACCGGCGCGCGCTTCATGGTGCTCAGCGGTCCGCTGGCCCGGCTGCACCGGGGGCTGATCCAGTTCATGCTGGATATCCACACCAGCCAGCACGGTTATCGAGAGGTTTATGTTCCCTATCTGGTCAATGCGCAGTCGCTGTTCGGCACCGGCCAGTTGCCCAAGTTTGCGGAAGATTTGTTCCGCCTCGATACCGACCCACCCTGGTATCTGATTCCCACCGCCGAGGTACCGGTCACCAATCTGGCGCGGGACCAGATTCTGCCGGCCGAGCAACTGCCTCTGAAGTTTGTCTGCCACAGTCCCTGTTTTCGCAGCGAGGCGGGCAGTCACGGCCGGGATACCCGGGGCATGATTCGCCAGCACCAGTTCGAGAAGGTGGAGCTGGTGCAGCTGGTGAATCCCGCTGAATCGGCGGTCGCCCTGGAAACCCTGCGCCGCCACGCCGAAACCATTCTGGAGCTGCTCGAACTGCCGTACCGTACGGTCGCCCTGTGCAGCGGCGATCTCGGTTTTTCAGCGGCGAAGACCTACGACCTTGAAGTCTGGCTGCCGTCGCAGCAGACCTATCGCGAAATCTCCTCGTGCAGCAATTTTCGCGATTTCCAGGCGCGCCGCCTCCAGGCGCGCTGGCGCAATCCCGCGACCGGCAAGCCGGAACTCCTGCATACGCTCAATGGATCGGGTCTCGCGGTGGGCCGCACCCTGGTTGCACTGCTCGAAAATCACCAGCAGGCGGACGGCAGTATCGCGGTGCCCGGTGCGCTGCGACCCTACCTCGGCGGGCTCGAGCGCATCACCTGACCATGGACGCGCTGCCGCTGTTTCACCGGGTGCGCGGCGAGCGCTGTGTACTGGTGGGCGGCGGCGAGGTGGCCCGACGCAAGCTGGAACTGCTGCTCGCTACGGGCGCGGCCGTGACCATCGTTGCGCCGGAATGCGACGCCGGCATCGCAGCGCTGGCGGACCAGGGCAGGGTGGCGATCACCCGCCGCCGCTTTCGTGCCGCCGATCTCGATGGTGCCGTGCTGGCCGTGGCGGCGACCGACGATCCCGTCACCAACCGCGCGGTGTCGCGGGCGGCCAAAACCCGCGGCATTCCGGTCAATGTGGTGGATCAGCCCGAACTCTGCACCGTGACCTTTCCCGCCGTCATCGACCGCAATCCGGTCTGTATCGCGGTCGGTACCGGCGGCACCGCGCCGGTACTGGCACGCCTGCTGCGCACCCGCCTGGAGGCCCTGCTGCCCGCCCGCACCGGGGAACTGGCGCGGCTCGCGGGTGAGTTCCGCTCCCGGGTCAGGGCCGCCATCGCTTCCGCAACCGGACGGCGCGCATTCTGGGAACGGATCTTCGAGGGCGAGGTCGCGGAGCTGGTCCACAGCGGCCGCGCGCACCAGGCCCGGGAGCGGCTGGAAGCCTTGCTCGCGAATCCCCGGGCAACCACGGTCGGCGAGGTCTATCTGGTCGGCGGCGGCCCTGGCGATCCGGATCTGCTGACCTTTCGCGCCCTGCGCCTGATGCAGCAGGCGGATATCGTCCTCTACGACCGGTTGATTTCCGCCGAGGTGCTGAATCTGGTGCGCCGCGACGCCGAGCGCGTCTATGTGGGCAAGAAGGCCGGACACCATCCGGTGACCCAGGACAACATCAATCAGAAGCTGGTCGAGTATGCGCGCGCCGGCCGGCGGGTGCTGCGCCTCAAGGGCGGCGATCC
The DNA here is from genome assembly GCA_963708735.1 of uncultured Gammaproteobacteria bacterium. Taxonomy (GTDB): domain Bacteria; phylum Pseudomonadota; class Gammaproteobacteria; order Pseudomonadales; family Porticoccaceae; genus JAGPUQ01. The sequence goes on along the minus strand of CAVPTW010000029.1, from coordinate 4,759 downwards.
CTTCATCTTCGGGCGCGGTGGCGAGGAAATCGAGCACCTCGCCGAACAGGGTATTCCGTTTCAGGTGGTGCCCGGCATCACCGCCGCCTCGGGTTGCGCCAGTTATGCCGGCATTCCCCTGACCCATCGGGATCATGCCCAGACCGTGCGGTTTCAGGCCGGGCATCGTCGGGGGAATACCGTCGAGCAGGATTGGGAATCGCTGGCGAAGCCCGGTCAGACGCTAGTGTTCTATATGCCAATCAATGGATTGCGGGTTATTTGCGAGAAGCTGATTGAGCATGGAGTGAGTTCTGCCACACCGGCGGCGCTGGTGGAAAACGGCACCCGGCCCGGGCAGCGGGTACTGGCGGGAACCCTGGCGACGCTGCCGGCCATCGTGGCACAGGCGAAGGTCGGCGCGCCGACCCTGTTGATCGTCGGCGAAGTCGTTGCCTTGCGGGAACGGCTGGCCTGGTTTGAAACGACCCCTACCGAGACGGGTAAAGTGACATGACCACTTTCGATTACGATTTTTTTGTCATCGGCGCCGGCTCCGGCGGCGTGCGCGCGGCGCGCCGGGCGGCGCACCATGGCGTGCGGGTCGCCGTGGCCGAGGACAAGGCCCTGGGAGGTACCTGCGTCAATGTGGGCTGCGTGCCCAAAAAGCTGTTCGTCTACGCCGCCGAGTTCTCCCATGCCCTGGCAGATGCCCGGGGCTACGGCTGGACGCCGAACCAGCCCGGCTTCGACTGGGCCACCCTGCGCGACAATAAAACCAAAGAAATCATACGACTGAATGGTATTTACGAGAAATTACTCAAGGATTCAGGTGCCGAGATCCTCATCGGCAGGGCGCGCCTGATCGATGCGCACACCGTCGCCGTGGGCGACGATCGTTTCCGCACTCGTCACCTACTGATCGCCACCGGGGGCCGCCCCTTCCTGCCCGACGTGCCCGGTCGCGAGCACGCCATCTGTTCGGACGAGGCGTTTTACCTGCCGAAGCTGCCGGAGACCATCGCCATCATCGGCGGTGGGTATATCGCCGTCGAGTTTGCGGGCATCTTCAGTGGGCTGGGCGTGAAGACGCATCTGGTCTACCGGGGTGATCTGTTTCTGCGCGGTTTCGACCAGGATGTGCGCGAGGCGCTGGCGACCGAAATGGGCAAGCGCGGTATAGAGCTGCACTTTAACGAGGATATCGAGCGTATCGATCCGACCGCCGAGGGCTTTCGCGCTCGCCTCAAAAGCGGCGGCAACCTGGATGCGGGCCTGTTCATGTACGCCACCGGGCGCCGCGCCAACACCGATGGCCTGGGGCTGGAGCACACGAAGGTGCGGCTCGACGCGCGCGGCGCGATCGAAGTCGACGCGGATTTTCGCACCGCCGAACCCTCGATTTACGCGCTTGGTGATGTTATCGGACGAGTCGAACTGACCCCGGTTGCCATCCGTGAAGCCATGGTGCTCACCGAAAACCTGTTCGGCGCGGGCGGGGCGACGATGTGCTACGACAATATCCCGAGCGCGGTTTTCAGCCAGCCCAGCATCGGCACCGTCGGCCTGACCGAGGCCCAGGCGCGTGAGCGTTTCTCCAATGTCCGGGTGTATCGCAGCAGCTTCCGGCCGCTGAAGGCAACCCTCGGCGGCGGCGACGAGCGCGCCCTGATCAAGCTGGTGGTCAATGGCGACGACGACCGTGTGCTGGGCTGCCACATGCTGGGCGATCACGCCGGCGAGATCATCCAGGGCTTTGCCGTGGCGGTGCAGATGGGCGCCACCAAGGCGGATTTCGATCGCACCATCGGGATTCACCCGACGGCCGCCGAGGAGTTTGTGACACTCAAATAATTAGCTGCAAAAGGCTGCAAAAGAAAGCGGCAAGCACTGCAAACGCAGAAGGCCACCCGAGAGTGGCCTTCTTTTTGTGCTGTGCCGTTCGACAGCGTCGGCAACCATCATTTACCGTGCAGGATCACTCCGCGGATATTGCGGCCAGCGACCATGTCGTCGAAGCCCTGGTGGACTTCCTCGATCGTGTAGGTGCGCGATTGCATGCGGTCGAGATCGAGCTGTCCGGTCTCGTAAAAGCCGAGCAGGGTCTCGAAATCCACCTTGGCATTGGTGCTGCCGTAGATACAGCCGCAGACTTTCTTGGCGGACAGTGCCATTTCGAGGCCGCTGAACTTGTACTCTTCGGTCGCGCCGGGAGCGCCCACCAGACAGCAGGTGCCGCCGCGCCGGGTCGCCGCATAGGCCTGGGCCACAACCGATGGAATGCCGATCACCTCGAAAGCATAGTCGACGCCGATGCCGCCGGTGATCTCCATGATCTGGGCCACCGGATCCTTGCCGGCGTTGACCGTGTGGGTGGCACCGAATTCGCGCGCGGCTTCCAGCTTGGCATCGTTGAGATCGACCGCGATCAGCGGATTGGCGCCGGCGATCTTCGCGCCCTGCAACGCGGACAGGCCGACGCCGCCGCAACCGAACACGGCGACACTGCTGCCCGGCCGTACCTTGGCGGTGTTGAGCGCGGCGCCGGCGCCGGTCATCACGCCGCAGCCCACCAGGGCGGCCGCGCTGAGGCTGTATTTCTTCTTGATCGGCACCACACACATGGCGGGGCAGACGATCTGCTCGGCCATGTTGCCCAGCGCGGCGAACGCGCCGATGGGCTTGCCGTTGAGCTTCACGCGGCTGGTACCATCGGGTTGCATGCCGCTGAACAGGTCCGTCGCCGTGCACAGCCAGGGTTCCTGGTGCTGACAGAAATGACAGGTTCCGCACATGGGGATGAACGAGGTGATGACGTGATCGCCGACTTTCACGTTGGTGACATTGGGGCCGACTTCCTCGACCACACCGGCGCCTTCATGACCGAGCACGATGGGCATGGGCATCGGCAGTTTGCCGTTGATCACCGACAGGTCCGACATGCACAGGCCGGTCGCGGCCATGCGGATGCGCACTTCATTGGCTTTGGGTGGGTCCAGCTCGATTTCCTGTACGGAGTATTCGTTTTTCGCGGTGAGCACCACGGCTTTCACTTTGATGGTCATAGCATCCTCGGCGGGTCGGACTCGGGGTGGAGTCGGGTCAGGTGATCTTCTTATGGCTACCTCTCCGTGCATCGTCACGGGATGCTGGTATATGCATCCTGTGGGTGGCGGCAGAGTCGTGCGGAATGATACACGCCTGCACGCTCCCGGATAACCCGGCGCGGCGAGCACTCATCAGGCAGGCGCTTTACGCGGCTTGTGGGCAGCGGCTGCCTTGCCGGGACCGGGTTTGCCGCCGGATTTCTTCTTGCCGGCCGGAGCACCCTTGGCGGCGCGCACGCGCTTCTTCCTGGCGCCCGTTTTATTCGCGGTGCCTTTCATCGCCTTCAGACTGGGCGGACGCTGGTTGGGGCCGGTGACCGGCACCGTGTGTCTGGGCTCGAAGCCCTGGATTTCCCGGCGCTGCAGCGGCTTGCCGATCAGGGTTTCGATGGCGTTCAGCTGGACCGCCTCGTCCGCGCACACCAGCGAGATCGCCTCGCCCGCGGCGCCGGCGCGCGCCGTGCGCCCGACGCGGTGCACATAGCCTTCCGGATCAACGGGCAGGTCGAGATTGACCACCAGCGGCAGGGCGCTGATGTCGAGTCCCCGCGCGGCCACGTCGGTCGCCACCAGCACCCGCACGGTGCCGGCCTGGAAGCGTCTGAGCGCGGCGAGGCGGGCGGCCTGGGTGATGTCGCCGTGGATGGCATCGGTGCCGATGTTCTGGAATTTCAGGCTGGTGACCAGCTCGTCCACGCGCTTGCGGGTCTTGGCGAATACCAGCACTCGGGGCCAGTGGCGCTTGCGCAACAGGTGGCAGAACAGCTCCAGTTTGCGCTGCTTGTCCACCGGGATCAGCCACTGTTTGACGGTGCCGACGGTGGTGTTGCGCGGGCTGGCGTCGATCTGCCGGGGCTTGTCCAGCAGCCCGGCGGCCAGTTCGCGGATGGCGTCGGAGAAGGTGGCGGAGAACAGCAGCGTCTGGCGCCGGCGGGGCAGCAGGGTCAGGATCTCCTCTAGTTCCCGACGGAAGCCCATGTCGAGCATGCGATCCGCTTCATCCAGCACCAGCATGTGCAGCTCGTGGAACTTCACCGCATTTTTCTCGCAGAGATCGAGCAGGCGGCCCGGCGTGGCGACCAGAATCTCGGCGCCGCGCCGCAACGCCATCATCTGTGGGTTCAGGCTGGTACCGCCGTAGGCGACCGTGATGCGCAGCGACAGATGGCGGCCGTAGGTCTTCAGGTTGTCCGCTACCTGCTGGGCCAGCTCGCGGGTGGGAACAAGCACCAGGGCGCGTATGCAGTTCGAGCTGGCCGGCGTGCCGGCACTGAGCTTCTGCAACAGCGGCAGCGCGAAACTCGCGGTTTTGCCGGAGCCGGTCTGGGCGGCCGCGATCAGGTCGCGTCCGGCCAGGACCGGGGGAATCGCCTGGCGCTGGATCGGCGTCGGGGTGCGGTGCTCCAGCTCGGCGAGCGCGCGTTGCAAGGGTTCGATCAGGCCGAGAGTGGCGAAGCTCATATCATCGTTGTCCGGCAAGTGAAGGTCATCCGGTTGGGGGGTGGCGTTCGCCAGCAGTTGCAGCTTGGCCGCGCGGTCGAGCCGCTTTACCGCGTATTCGCGGCGCAGTGCCTGGGCGCGATCCGGCAGGCGCTCACTATAGGCCAGACTGACCGGTCGGCGGCCGCGGGTATAGCGAGCGCCCGCCGTGCCCTGATTGTGCTCCCGCAGGC
>CAVPTW010000028.1:0-25881 GCA_963708735.1 uncultured Gammaproteobacteria bacterium | reverse complement strand
GGTGCTCGCTCCATCACCCATCTATCGGATAGGTCTCGGTCGCTGCACGCCGTGGGCCGCGCAGCTGGCCGCCTCGCGACATTCTGAAACAGGCTGCCAGAACATCCGCAAGGCCTAAACAGCGGGTTCCCGACATCACCCACAATGTCGGGAACCGGATCGCTCACGCGCGCCGGTTGAGCTCCAGCCCCTGCATGTTGCCTGCCGCGCGCCAGTCGGCGAGCAACTGGAAGAACGCCATGGAACCGCCACCGTACTGGCCGGCAAGGAAGCCGTTGCCCTCGACGCCCTTGCCCTCGTTGTTGTAGTAGCCGGGCGTGCACTCGGCGTAGTACTGCTGATGCCCGACGGCGAGGCGGTGGATGGTATCTACCCATTCCGCTTCGGCGGCGGCAGTCGCCTCCAGTGTGACCACACCCCGGTCAAGCGCGGTGCTGACCACATGGGCCACATGCTGCGCCTGCTCGTCGAGCGCGTGGGGCACGTTGGCGGTGTAGCCGGTCTGGGTGAAGCCCATGAAAAAACAGTTGGGGAAATCGTGGGTGAACAGGCCGTGGAAGGTGCTCATCCCGGCAGCCCATTTCTTGCTGAGCGGGAGTCCGCCGCGACCGAGGATTTCGTAGCCGCACTGACTGGTGTAGTTGGTGCCCACCTCGAAACCGGTGGCATAGATCAGACAGTCGAGTTCGTACTCGGTAGCGCCCACCACCAAGCCGCGCGCGGTGACGCGGTCGACGCCCCGGCCCCGGGTGTCCACCAGTTCTACGTTGGCCCGGTTGAAGGTCGCGAGGTATTCGTCGTTGAAACAGGGACGCTTGCAGAATTGCCGGTACCAGGGCTTCAGCGCCTCGGCGGTCGCCTTGTCCTTGACGATGGCATCGGCGCGGGCGCGTACCTGCTCCATCTTGCGGAAATCCGCAATCTCCATGGCGACGGCATGATCTTCCGATGACAGCGCCCCGTCCTGGCCGCTGGAGAGAATGGTCTGAAGGTTGCGGAAAATGTCGGTCCAGCCGTCCTGGATCAGATCCTCGTCGGCGTGGCCACCGGAGGCAATGATGTTGAAGTTGTCCATGCGCGCCCGGTGCCAGCCCGGCTTGAGCGTTTTGGCCCAGGCCATGTCGGTCGGGCGGTTGTTGCGCACATCCACGGACGACGGCGTGCGCTGGAACACATAGAGCTCCTTGGCCGCCTGTCCCAGATGCGGCACGCACTGGATGGCGGTGGCGCCGGTGCCGATGATGCCGACACGCTTGTCGGCCAGTCCGGTGAGATTCCCCTCGCAACTGCCGCCGGTATAGGCGTAATCCCAGCGGCTGGTGTGAAAACTGTGGCCCTTGAAATCCTGGATGCCGGGAATGCCCGGCAACTTGGGCCGGCTCAACAGCCCGTTGGCCATGACCAGGTAGTGCGCGCGGATACGGTCGCCGCGGTGAGTCGAGATGATCCAGCGGGCGCTGGCATCGTCCCAGCGCAACTCGGTCACCTGGGTTTGCAGGCAGGCGTTGTCGTACAGGCGGAAGTGGCGCGCAATCGCCTGGGCGTGGGCCATGATCTCGGGCCCGAAGGAGTATTTCAGTTTGGGCACATAGCCGAGTTCTTCGAGCAGCGGCAGATAAATATAGGATTCCACATCGCACTGGGCGCCGGGGTAACGGTTCCAGTACCAGGTGCCGCCGAAGTCGCCGGCCTTTTCGATGATGCGAATATCCTCGACGCCGGCCTTGCGCAGCCGCGCGCCGGCCAGCAGGCCGCCGAAACCGCCACCGATGATGGCGACCTCGACTTCGTCGCTGAGCGGGGCGCGGGTAAAGCCCGGCGCCACATAGGGGTCTTCGTCGTAGACGGCCAGATCACCTTCGATCTTCTGATACTGGTCAAGACCATCGCTGCGCAGGCGCTTGTCGCGCTCGGCGCGGTATCTGGCGCGCAAGGCATCGAGATCGAATTCCAGGTCGGCAACAAGAGAGGATTTATTCGGACTGGTCATGGCATCAGGCTCTAGTTATGGGTTGACTGTTGACGGCATCCACGGACGTAACTGCTGCGCGCATGGCCACGCGCAGTCCGCAAACATGCCACCCTGTAAATTGACTGGCCCCCAACCAATAGCTCAAGCCGGGGAGCAGGTCAAGCCGGGGCGGCGCGCCTGCGGTTTCGCCACCGTCCGTCAGTGCCCGGGAGGCCTGAAACTTTTGCGTGCTCGCTCAACCTGGGCTCTGATGACACAGCCCTCGACATGATCGTTGATCAGCCCCATTGCCTGCATGAAGGCATAGGCCGTAGTCGGTCCGACAAATTTCCAGCCCAGCTTTTTCAGGTCCTTTGCCAGCGCGAGCGATTCCGCCGAGGTCGAGGCAGTCTGCGGTTCCGCGAGCGGCTTCGCGCCCGGTTCGTAACGCCAGACGAAAGCCGCCAGAGAGCCTTCCCGCCGGGCGAGATCCCGGGCCTGCCGGGCATTGTTGATGACCGCTTCTATCTTGCCACGGTGACGCACGATACCTGGGTCGTTGAGCAAGCGGGCACAGTCGCGCTCGGTGAAGCGCGCAATCCGGTCGAAATCGAAATCATGGAAGGCCGCACGAAAGTTCTCGCGCTTGACCAAAATGGTGCGCCAGCTCAGTCCGGACTGAAAGCTTTCGAGACTCAACTTCTCGAACAACCGATAATCGTCGCTGACCGGAAAGCCCCATTCGGTGTCGTGATAGGCAAGCATTTCGGGTGCAGCGCCGCCCCAGCGGCAACGAGATTGGCCATCGTGGCCCACTGTGGTCGCGCTCATGTACCGGCTTCCCTCCGCTTGAATTTACGCAGTCGAGCAAAATTTTTATGCGCTCAGCTGCTTAACGGGGCTGTTTGGTCAGACGCAAATAGGGTTTCAGTGTCTTCCAGCCCTGAGCGAAAAGACCTTTTGCCTCTTCATCCGACACCGATGGCACGATGATGACGTCGTCGCCGTTCTGCCAGTTCACCGGGGTGGCGACCTTGTGTTTCGCGGTCAGTTGCATGGAGTCCAGTACGCGCAGAATTTCATCGAAATTGCGGCCCGTGGTCATCGGGTAGGTCAGCATCAGCTTGATCTTCTTGTCGGGACCGATGATGAACACCGAGCGCACGGTGGCGTTGGTGGCGGCAGTGCGGCCTTCGGCGGTGCCGCTCTCGTCCGCCGGCAGCATGTTGTAAAGCTTGGCGACGGCGAGATCATTGTCGCCAATCATGGGGTAGTTCACCGCATAGCCCTGGGTTTCCTCGATGTCCTTTGCCCAGCGTGCATGGTTGTCCACGGGGTCGACGCTGAGGCCGATGATCTTGCAGTTGCGCTTGGCGAACTCCGGAGCCAGCTTGGCCATGTAGCCGAGTTCCGTCGTGCACACCGGGGTAAAATCCTTGGGATGCGAAAACAGAATGGCCCAGCCATCACCGATCCAGTTGTGGAAATCGATGGTGCCCTGGGTGGTAGCGGCGGTGAAGTTGGGGGCGGTGTCGTTGATTCGCAGTGACATGTCAGTGCTCCTTGGGGTTCGGTGACCCATCTCTATGGGTAGATGCATGTTATCACCCGAAAAAACCACAGTGCGAAGGAAACGAAACTGCCGGGCGGCATCGCGATCCAAGGGGACCTTACAGGCTCAAGCTCATTTGATACGATGGCGCGCCGAGTATTCACATTCCTGGCCCCGATCCTTGCAGAAGGACACCAAGCGGCCGGCGAATCCATGCCGATAACGCTTCACCCGATACACCTTTGATAATGCTGAGAGGAAAGTTATATGTCTGATTCAAAAGAAAAAATTCTGGACGCCATCGTAGTGGGAGCTGGAATGGCAGGCCTCTACATGATCAAACGCCTCAATGACCAGGGCCTCAGGATCCAGGCCTTCGAGGCGGGCTCCGGCGTTGGCGGCGCCTGGTTCTGGAACCGCTACCCCGGCTGCCGTGCCGACCTGCCCATCATCGAGTACTCCTATTCGTTCTCCAAGGAACTGGAACAGGAGTGGGACTGGACCGAGGTGATGGCCGGCCAGCCCGAAATCGAGCGGTACCTAAACCATGTGGCCGATCGTTTCGATCTGCGCAAGGACATCAAATTCGATACCAAGGTGACGGATTGCCTCTACGACGAAAAAAGCAATCTCTGGACCGTCAAGACCAACAAGGGCGACACCTATACCGCCACTTATTGCATTCTGGCGACCGGTTGCCTGAACGAACCCAACTACCCGGACTTCAAGAATGCGGATGCGTTCAAGGGTGAGATATATCACACGGCCCAATGGCCCAGAGAAGGTGTCGATCTGACGGGCAAACGCGTCGCCATCGTCGGCTGCGGCTCTTCCGGCGTGCAGGCCATCCCGCAGATCGCCAAGCAGGCCAAACAGCTGATCGCGTTCCAGCGCAGCCCGGTTTACACCTTCCCGGCCCGCAACGCGCCGATGAAGCCGGAGTTTCTCGCGCAGGCGAAAAAGGATTATGCGGAGATTCGCGAACGGCAACGCAACAGCGAAATGGGCATTGCGAATTACAGCGGTCCTAAGAAAGAAGCGGACCCCAGCAAGCCGGCCAAGCCGAAGCCCAGCAAGAAAATCATGGACATCACGCCGGAGCAGCGCAAGCAGGAAATCAAGGATTTTGGCATCAACGTACTGTCCCAGTACGCTGATACCTACTTCAACCGCGAAGCCAACGAGATCGCCTGCGAACTGTATCGCGAGTATCTGAAGGAGACGCTTGCCGATCCGCAAAAAGCCGACGCCCTGTCACCCAAGAACTATCCCCTGCACTGCAAGCGTCCGGTGATCGACACCGAATACTACGCAGCATTCCAGCGGGACAATGTCTCCATCGTGGATCTCCGCGCGACGCCCGGTCGAGGAAGTCACTGCCAAGGGTCTGCGCACGACCCAGGCCGAATACGAATTCGACGTGCTGGTCTACGCGACCGGTTTCGACGCCATGACCGGCACCATCAAGCGGCTGAACATTCGCGGGCGCAATAACCAGCTCCTCGCCGACAAGTGGAAAGACGGGCCGCGCATGTACATGGGTTTGCAGAGCGTGGGCTTCCCCAACTTCTTTACCGTTACCGGCCCCGGCAGTCCCTCGGTGGTGAGCAATGTATTGCACTCCATCGAGCAGCACGTCGAATGGATCGACGCCTGCATCGCTTACCTGCGCAAGAACCACATCAAGACCATCGAGCCGCAACAGGCCGCCGAAGACGCCTGGGTCGAGCACGTGAACAAGGCAGCGGAAGGCTCCATGATGACGGCGCCGACCTGTAATTCATGGTATCTCGGCACCAACATCGAAGGTAAACCGCGCGGTTTCATGCCGTATCTGGCGGGCACGAAAACCTACCGCCAGGAGTGTGAAGAAGTCGTGGCCAAGGGTTACGAGGGCTTTGCTCTGGCCAGCTGACCGCACGGCGCCTGCACGCACGGGCATCCTCGCAAAGGCATCGTCATCCCCTCAGGTGACGGTGCCTTTTTTGGCTGGAACAAAACATGCTTCACGACCATAAAAAAGAGAGCAGCCAATGAAAATCGGATTTATCGGCATCGGCAACATGGGCGGCCCCATGTGCCGCAACATCATCAAGAACAGCGACCATGAAGTGACGGTTTTCGATCTCAGTGACGCGGCGGTAGCGCGCTGCACGGAGCTGGGCGCCACGGCAGGCGAATCGCCGCGGGCGGCGGCAGCCAACGCGGATGTGGTGATGACATCGTTGCCGCATCCGCGCGATGTGGAACAGGTGGTTCTCGGCAGCAATGGCATTGCCGAGAGCATCAAACCCGGTGCGGTGTACTGTGATCTCAGCACCAACTCGCCGCTGACGGTGCGCAAGCTCTCGGCGGCGCTGGCACAGCAGGGCGTCAGCATGCTGGACGCCCCGGTCAGCGGCGGTGTGGTCGCGGCCGACAAAGCCACGCTTGCGGTGATGGTGGGCGGCGACCGCGCAACCTTCGACAGGCTGGAACCCGTATTTCAATGCATTGGCAACAATGTGGTGTATTGCGGCGGTACCGGTACCGGCTGTGTGGCCAAGATCGTCAACAACCTGATCGCCTTTTGCAACATGGCGGCGAGTGCCGAAGGGCTGGTGCTGGGCGTCGCCGCCGGTATCGACCTGGAAGTGCTCAACCAGGTGATCCGAAACAGCAGCGGCAACAGCATGACCTTTCGCGCGATGGTCAAAAACGCCAAGTCCGGCGACTGGACCCCCAGTTTTTCCATCGGTCTCGCCTACAAGGATATGCATCTTGCGCTGGAGCTGGCCGATGAGCTCGGCATGCCTCTGATGCTGAGCCCCACGGTCCACAATCTGATGCGCATGGCCAAGGGACTGGGTTACGAGCAGAACGATGCCACGGCGATACTGCGGGTATATGAAGACACGATGAAGATGCCGTTAAAGCTGCCCATCTGAAGCAGCTTGCCGATTCACGCCTCTTCCACCGGCCATACCTCGGCCAATACACGAAACGCACTGGCGGCGACCGGCCAACCGGCATAGTGCGCCGCGTGGATGATCATCGCTTCAAGCTGTTCACGGGTCACGCCCAGGTTTCTGGCGCCGGGGAAGTGAATGCGTTGTTCCGCTTCCCGATTGAGCGCGACAAGAATGGTGCAGGTGATCAGGGAACGCAGCTCCAGTGAAATTTCCTCACCTTGCCAGACTTCCCCAAACAAATGTTCCATAGTGTACTGAGTGAATTTTTCCGGGATCGCGGCCCTGACCGATTTGGCTTGTCGCTCCTGACCTGCAGTCAGTTTCTTGAAAAACGCGATGCCCTTTTCTCTCTTTTTTTCGTCGGCCATGATTGAAGCTCCATATTATCTGTGTGTAATATCTTTACGCTTGATATGTTCAGCGGTTCAATTCCGAGCCTGTGCTTTCTGTGCTTTCTGTGTTTTGGTCGCTTCGGTTACCAGAATACCCTCCTGCTCCAGCACGAGAATTTCGGCGTCGCCGAGCCCGAGATATTCCTTCAAAACCTCGGCATTGTGCTCGCCCCGGTGGGGAGCGCGCAAATCCAGTTGCCCGGGAAAATCGGAAAAACGAAACGGGAAACCCGGTGCGTCGAAATCGCCGAAATCGTCATCCTTGATCGTACGCACGGTACCGCGCTCGCGGTGATGGGGGTGATTGATGGTCTGGCCGATATCGAGCACCGGCGCATAAGGAACGCGGTGCTCATCGAACTTCGCGAGCGCAGCCGCGGTAGTCTCGTGGCCCGCGATCCAGTCGTTGATCAGCGTGATGATGTCCTTTTTGCGCCGCACGCGGTCCACGTTGTCCTTGTAGTCCGGGTGGCGGGCGAGATCCTCGCGATCGATGGCGGAGCACAGTTGGCGCCACTGGCGGTTAGTGGGACAGGCAATGGCAATATACTCCTCCGCTCCCTTGCCGCAAAAAATCCCGAGCGGCGCGCCCGCACCCAGATGGGAACCGGTACGTTTGGGATTGATCCTGCCGTCGGACGCGCTGTAGAGCTGCACATTGAGATCATGGCAATGGTAGTAGCTGTCGAGCAGCGAAATATCGATGTGCTGCCCGCGACCGGTTTTCTCCCGGTACAGCAGTGCGCAGGCAATGGCCCCGAGGCCGTGCACGCCCGTCATGACATCGCCGATCCCAAGTCCGGGCAGCGAGGGCGGTCGATCCGGCTCGCCGATCACATGGGTGACGCCCGCAAATGCCTGGGCGATGAAGTCATAGCCCGGACGCGAGGCCAGCGGCCCGGTTTGACCAAAGGCCGAAATCGAGCACATCACCAGCCGGGGATTGATGGCCGCCAGGGTCTCGTAATCCAGCCCCATGCGCGCAATGGCACCTGGCGCAAAATTTTCCACCAGCACATCCACTTCCTTGACCATGGCCTTGATGATCGCGAGACCCTTGGGGGTTTTGACATCGATGAACAGGCTCTTCTTGCCGCGATTCTGCTGGATATAAAACGCGCTGCGCTGGTTGCGCACGGTGGGGAAGGCGTGGGTCATGTCGCCCACCGGCGGGATCTCGACCTTGATGACTTCGGCGCCCATTTCGACCAGGAGGCGCGTCGCGGTCGGCCCGGCCAGCGCGTGCGTGAAATCGAGAACCCTGTAGCCATCGAGGACATGCTTGAGCTTGGTCACGCTAGCCTCCCGGCCCTGTCGGGCCCTGGTATTGTTATGTTGGTGCGTTACCCGGTTATCGGCCGCCCCAGCCTATACCGACGCGGAGATTTCGCCAAATCCGGTTGCCGCCCGCAATCATTCAGGCCACCATGCCCTGCACTGTGACGCCGATTGCGGGGGGCATAACACATGAGCATCAAGAAACCCGCCAGCAGCAAGGTCGACCGGCTGCTGGCGGAGCAACGCCTCTATATCGCGCAGCGCGAAAAGGGCTATCGCGAACAGGCACTGAAACTTTATCCCTGGATTTGCGGACGCTGCACCCGGGAGTTCACCCGCACCAATCTGCGCGAACTCACCGTACACCATATCAATCACGACCACGACCACAACCCCGCGGATGGCAGCAACTGGGAACTGCTCTGTGTGTACTGCCACGATGAGGAACACACCAAATTCGAAAATTTCATCTCCTATGGCAACCGCTCTGAAACCCGGATCGAGGCGGCCACCTTCAGCCCGTTCGCCGGCCTCAAGGAGGCCTTGAAGAATAAAAATTCGTAGCGGCACAGGGCCGGCAGGGCAGCTTCCCGATTCTTGCTCGCACGTCACCGCCCCAGACGCGTTCCGACCCGCACCGACGCCTGGCCGCGTGTAGCGTAACGCGGTCATTTGTGCTCTCTTACCGATGAAAGCCAATGGCGGAGCATCATCGACACGGCTATCGCGCGCTACGGCAAGATCGATATTCTGGTCAACAATGCCGGGTTCGCGGCTTTTCACAGCGCCGAGGAGTCCTCGCTCGAGGATTGGAATCGCGTGATGGACCTGTGTGTGAAGAGCATTTTTCTCGGCTGCAAATTCATCCTGCCCGCGATGCAAAAGGCCGACGGCTGTCCCTGTCGTTGAATCTGCGGCCACAGGGACAAGCGGCGCAGACCCATGCCGGCCTCGGATTGGCGCGGCGCCTGCGGATGGTTTATCGTGGCGCCCCGCGACCGCGTGACAGAGGCGACATCGCGCACCCCACTCTGCCCGAGTGGTGAAATCGGTAGACACAAGGGACTTGAAGCAATTTGAGCCCCGCCGGGGAAACCCGCCGGGTGACGCCCGTCAAAGTCGGCGAACGCCCTGGGCTGCACAAGCCCGCGCCAACGCCGAGCCAAGCCCGCCTCCGGACGGGAAGGTGTAGAGAGCAGACGGCGGGCACCTACAGCCGCAAGGCCAAGGTGAAGGCGTGCTCCAGACCACGAACGCCGGCGGCTTGCCAAGGCGGCGGCGAAAGCCGAAGTGGTACGAAAATCCCTCGACCTATGGGTCGTGCCGGTTCAAATCCGGCCTCGGGCACCATTGTTTCAAGACAGTTTGTTTCAAGGCAGTTTGTTTCAAGACAGTTTGTTTCAAGACAGTTCCCGGTTTCAAGACAGCTTCAGCGCATTTCGGCGCACTCGCCGTGGCCGCCGAACGTCAGGTACCGCGCTGGCAGCCACCCCATCGCTCAACCGGCGCCGAACGCACCCCCGGCTTGCATGACACGAATTTCCGCAGCGCTGAAACCCACGGCACGGGCCAGCTCTTCGTTGTGGGCGCCAAGGCCCGGCGGCTCCAGGTTGATACGCCCGGGTTCGTTGCGGAACTTGATGGGAATGCCGATGTGTTCGCGACCTGCGGCATCCTCGACGATCATTTCGCGCGCGCGGATCTGGGGATCGTCGGCGCCCTGACGCAAATCATTGACGGGCGCAAAGGCCGCATCGACATCGTCAAACCATTCGATCCATTCGGCCTGGGTGCGCGACAGAAAAGTCGCGGTGAAAAAATCCTTCACCGGCTGCTGGGTCGGTCCCGGCGGCGGTTCGCAGAACGGCAGCAGATCGAGCCGGCCCATTTTGGTCAGCACGTTTTTGGCAAAGTGAAGTTCCGACGCGCCCAGCACGATGTACTTGCCATCGCGGGTTTCGTAGATGTTGTACATGGCGTAGCCGCCCCAGGTGCGCTCGTCCTTCACCACCGGGGCTTTCTTCTCGGCGAATACGCTGCCCAGATTGTTGGGCACGCAGGCGATCAGGGAATCCATCATGGCGAGGTCGATGTAGTCGCCCGCGCCCGTCTGCTGCCGCCGCAACAGCGCCATCAGCACCGCCGACAGGCCCATCATCGAGGTCAGCATGTCGGCATTGGGAATGGCGGGAATCGCCGGCTTGCCGTCGAAGCCCAGGTTGACGCTCAGAATGCCGGCGTAGGCTTCGGTGGCGAGATCGTGCGCGGGCTTCTTCACATAGGGACCGGTCTGCCCGAAGGCGGAGAGCGAGGCGTAGACCACCCCCGGATTGCGCGCGCGCACCTGCTCGTAGCCGATGCCCAGACGGTCCACCACGCCGGGCCGGAACGCCTCGATGACCACATCGGCGCGGGCGGCGAGCCGCAGCGCCATCTCCCTGCCCGCTGCATTTTTCAGATTCAGCTGCACGCTTTTCTTGCCGCGATGGGTGTTGGCGAAATACACCGACACGCCATCGCGCTTGGGGCCGATCTCGCGGTTCGGCTCGCCGCCGTTGGCGGGCTCGAGCTTGATCACCTCGGCGCCGTGATCGGCCATCATCTGGGTGAGCGCCGGGCCGGGGAGAAACAGCGACAGATCGAGAACCTTGATACCTTCCAGTTTCATGCGTCAGGGCCTTTGTGTACGAATGTGTTGATCAGACGGCTTCGGCTTCGATCCGCTGGCAGATGCCCATGAACTTGTAGATCAACTGGGCAGCGGCGAATTCGTAGGCGTGAAAGCCGGGGATGGGCGCGAACTCCATGACATCGAAACCGATGATGCGGCGCTGGCGCGCGACCGATTCGAACAGCGCCAGGGTTTGATACCAGCCCAGCCCGCCCGGCGCCGGCGTGCCCGTGCTGGGGAAAACGCTGGGATCCAGCCCGTCCACGTCCACCGTGAAAAATACCTGCTCCGGAAAATCCGCCGGCAGTTCCAAACTCATCCGGTTGCCGACCACCAGCTCGCGCGCGTCGATGGCGCCGACGCCAAAGTCGCGCCGCGCGCGCAGCTCCTCCTCGCAGCAGGCGCGCACGCCGAGCTGGAACAGCGGCACACCATCTTCCACCACCCGGCGCATTACCGATGCATGACTGTAGGGATTGCCCTCGTAGCGATCGCGCAGATCGGCGTGGGCGTCGATCTGCACCACGCCGAACGGACCGATGCCGCTGCGCAGCAGGCCCCGCACCACGCCGCAGGTGACCGTGTGCTCGCCGCCGATCGCCACCGGCAGGGCGCCGGCGCGTACCGCCGCTGCGGTGGCCGCCGCGATGGCTTCCATGACCGCTTCGATATCGCCATCCACCGCCACGGATGCCTGGGTGTGAATGCCGAGCAGCGAGGGATTGCTCTCGCCGTCCCAGGTTTCGAGTTGCTGCGATGCTTCGAGGATCGCGCCCGGCCCCTCGCGGGTGCCGCCGCCATAGGAGGTAGTGCGTTCGAACGGCACCGGAATGATGTGAAAGCGCGCCTGGGTGGGGGGCGTGTTCTCCACCTCGGAGCCGAGAAATCCGGCATTCGCATTGGCAATCATGGTCCCGGACCTGCACAGCGGTTGAGGGCGCGGATTATAGGCAACTCGAAGCGCAGTGGCGGCCCCCTCATAAAACGGCCCGGTCGGCAGATACCCGTGGATACCCTGATTCCATGACGGGAGTTCGCAACACCAGCGCTTTGTTCAAGGGCTCGCTTGCCTGCGCGGCCTTCAGCCCAGGGCGCCCATGACCCTGCGCGTTTGCCCTCGCCGTTCCATTGGTGGTTTGATGCGTTCCGACCGCTTTTACTTCCCATTTCACCACCACCGGAGATAACAATATGACAGGCATTCTGGCCAGCAAGGTAGGCATGATCACGGGTGCGGGTTCGGGTATCGGGCGCGCCACGGCGAAGATTTTCGCCGCCGAAGGCGCCCGCGTGGTGGTCTCGGACGTGGACGAGGCCGGCGGCAACGAAACGGTGAGCCTGATCAAGGCCGCCGGCGGCGACGCCGTGTTCGTGCGCTGCGATGTATCCAAGTCCGCCGAGGTCAACGCACTCATCAAGGCCTGCGTCAGCCATTACGGGCGGCTCGACTGCGCCTTCAACAACGCCGGCATTTCGGGACGCATGGCCAACACCGTGATGTGCACGGAAGAAAACTTCGACCGCAACATCGCGGTGAATCTCAAGGGCGTGTGGCTGTGCATGAAGGCCGAGATCCAGCAGTTTCTCGACCAGGACAGCGCCGGCGCCATCGTCAGCACCGCGTCGATCGCGGGCCTGGTGGCCGCCGCCATGGCGCCCGCCTATGGCGCCGCCAAGCACGGTGTCAATGGCCTCACCAAATCGGCGGCCATCGAATTCGCGAAAAAGAAGATTCGCGTCAATTCGGTCTGCCCCGGACTGATTGAAACCCCCATGGTCGCCCGCGCCGGATCGGACTCCAAACTCATCGCCAGCATGATCGCGGCGGAGCCCATCGGGCGCATGGGCCAGCCCCACGAGATCGGCCACGCGGTGGCCTGGCTGTGTTCGGATCAGGCGTCTTTCGTGACCGGCCACTGCATGCCGGTCGACGGCGGCTACGTCGCCCAGTAATCCCCTGCCCAGTAACCCCCTGCCCAGGAGACGCTCCTTGTCCACCCGCAACCTCGACGCCTTCTTTCGACCCAACGCGATTGCCCTGATCGGTGCCAGCAATGAGCCGGGGTCGGTGGGCGAGCGGGTGTTGAGCAACCTGATCGGCGCGGGCTTTGCCGGGGCGATCCTGCCGGTCAACCCCAGGCGCGCGGTGGTGCACGGCATCATCTGCTATCCGGATGTAGCGGCGCTGCCCATGGTGCCGGATCTGGCCGTGATCGCCACACCGCCGGCGACGGTGCCGGCGCTGCTCACCGCACTGGGCACGCGCGGTACCCGCGCTGCCGTGGTGCTCACGGCGGGGTTCAGCGCCGACCCGGCCGCCGGTCACAGCCGACCCGCGCTGCTGGCCGCCGCGCAACCCCATGGCCTGCGCCTGGTCGGTCCGAACTGTCTCGGGATTCTCGCCTCGGGCACCGGCATCAACGCCAGCTTCGCCCACCTCGATGCCCTGCCCGGCAGGCTCGCCTTTGTCACTCAGTCCGGCGCCATCGTCACCTCGATTCTCGACTGGGCCGAGGCGCAGGGCATCGGCTTTTCGCACCTGGTGTCGCTCGGCGACATGGTCGACGTGGACTTCGGCGATCTGCTCGACTACCTGGCCGGGGATTCCGGCACCGAGGCGATCCTGCTCTACATCGAGTCCGTCACCAACGCGCGCAAGTTCATCTCGGCGGCGCGGGCGGCGGCGCGGGTGAAACCCCTGATCGTGGTCAAGGCCGGGCGCCACGCCGAAGGCGCACGCGCCGCGGCCTCCCACACCGGGGCGCTGGCCGGCAACGACGCCGTCTACGACGCCGTATTCCGCCGCATTGGCGCGCTGCGGGTGAATACCCTGGAAGAACTGTTCGACGCCGCCGCGATCCTCGCCACCGGGCGCCAGCCGCGCGGGCCGCGCGTCGCCATCCTCACCAACGGCGGCGGCATCGGCGTGCTCGCCACCGATGCCCTGATCGAACAGGGCGGCACGCTCGCGGAACTCGCCCCGGAAACCCTGGCGGTGCTGAACGCCAAGCTGCCCGCGACCTGGTCCCATGGCAATCCGGTGGACATCGTGGGCGACGCCCCCGGCGCACGTTACGTCCACGCCGCCGCCGCGCTCGCCGCCGACCCGGGCGTCGATGCGGTACTGGCGCTCAACTGCCCCACCGCCATCGCTTCCAGCGAGGAGGCGGCCAGCGCGCTGATCCGGGGCTGGGGCGAGCGCACCGAGCCCATGCTGGTGACGAGCTGGGTGGGCGCCGCCAAGGCCGAACCGGCGCGCAAGCTGTTTGCCGCCGCCGGCATCCCCAGCTACGCGACGCCGGAACAGGCGGTGCGCGCCTTCATGTACCTGATCGAGTACCGGCGCAGCCAGGCACTGCTCACCCAGGTGCCGCCGTCGGTGCCCGAGGCCTTCGTTCCCGACCTGGCCGGGGCGCGCCCACTGATCGCGGCGGCGCTCGCCGACGGCCGCGACTGGCTCACCCCGCCCGAGGTAAAGGCGCTGCTCACGGCCTACGGTATCCCCACGGTCGGCGGACGCATCGCGTCCACCCCGGCGGCCGCGGGCGAGGTCGCGCGGGAGCTGGGCGGCAAGGTCGCGCTCAAGATCGTCTCGGCGCAGATTCAGCACAAATCCGATGTCGGCGGCGTGGTGCTCGACCTGAGCCGCCCCGAAACCGTGGCGGCGGAAGCGACAGCGATGCTGGAGCGCGTGCGCGCGCAGCGCCCCGAGGCGCACATCGACGGCTTCATGGTGGAGCCCATGGCGGTGCGCCGGGACAGTTGGGAGCTGATTGTCGGCGCCACGCAGGACCCCCAGTTCGGCCCGGTGCTGCTGTTCGGCCAGGGCGGCACCGCAGTCGAGGTGGTGCGCGACCAGTCCCTCGAACTGCCACCCCTCAACATGCATCTCGCCCGCGCCCTGATCGACCGCACCCGCGTCGCGCGCCTGCTGCACGGCTACCGCGACCGCGCACCGGCGGATCTGGATGCGCTCGCGCTCACCCTGATCAAGGTGGCGCAACTGATCACGGATCTCGCCGCCGTGGTGGAACTCGACATCAACCCGCTGCTCGCCGATGCCAAGGGCGTGCTGGCCCTGGATGCGCGGGTGCGCATCGCGGCCACAGCGAATGGCGGCCCCGAGCGCCTCGCCATTCGCCCTTACCCGCAGGAACTGGAAGAAACCCTGGCTCTCGCCGACGGTCGCGAACTGCTGCTGCGCCCGATCCGCCCCGAGGACGAGCCCGCCCTGCGGCAGGCGTTCGCGACGCTCTCGCCCGCCCAGGTGCGCCGGCACTTTGCCGCCGCCACGGGCGCATTGGCACAGATCGATGCCGCGCGCTTTACCCAGATCGACTACGACCGGGAGATGACGCTGATCCTCACCGCGCCCGGCAGCGCCGGCCGCACGCCCGTTTACGGCCTGATCCGGATGTTTATCGATGCCAATCAGGAAGACGCGGAATTCGTGATCGCGCTGCATCCCGATGTCACCGGCCAGGGGCTCGGCCAGCGGCTGTTGCAGCGCGGCATCGCCTACGCCCGCAATCGCGGACTCCACCAGCTTCAGGGCGACGTGATGCGCGACAACCAGGTGATGCGCCGTCTTGCCGCCAACCTGGGTTTCGTCGAGGAGGCTCTACCGGGGACCCCCGAAGCGGTACGAGTGCGGCTTGCAATCGCCAATGATGACTGCTGATATGGACCCGCACTGAACCAATCACGCTGTATCGATATCCACAACAAAAATAACAAGGGCAATCATCATGAAAACCCAGCATGTGATGGACGGCTACCGGATACTCGACTTTACCCAGGTGGTCGCCGGCCCCACCGCGACCCGCCTGATGGCGGAGATGGGCGCCGACGTCATCAAGGTGGAACTCGCGCCTCTCGGCGACATGACCCGCTATCTGCCGATCCAGAACAACGGGCGCAGTTCGTATTTTCTGCAACAGAATCGCGGCAAGAAAAGTCTTTGCGTCGATCCCAAGAAACCGGCGGGCATGAAAATTCTTGAGGATCTGGTGCGCCAGTGCGATGTGCTGATCGAAAACTTTGCCGCCGGCGTGATCGGTCGCATGGGACTTTCGTACGCGCAGGTCCAGGCCCTCAACCCCCGCATCGTGATGTGTTCGATCTCGGGTTTCGGCCAGACCGGTCCGCTCTCCACCAAACCCGGCTATGACTTCATCGCCGCCGCCTACGCCGGGGTGTTGGACCTGATCGGCCATGCCGACGGTCCGCCGCTGTTTCCCCAGCTCGCCATCGGCGACGGTACCACCGGGGTGCATGCCCTGGCCGCCATCAGCACCGCGCTGCTCTACCGTGAGCGCACCGGCGAGGGCCAGCACATCGATATTTCGCTGATCGACTCCTACTTTCACCAGCACGAGATCGCGGTGCAGGCCTACAGCGCTTCGAAAGGCGCCTTCATGCCCAGGCGCTCCGGCGCCCACCACTTCATGCTGCATCCGCTCGGCATCTACAAGGGCCGCGGCGACGACGAATACTACGCGCTGGTGATTCCACCCATGCGCTGGCAGGAATTCTGCAATTTGATGGAGCGGCCCGAGTACGGCAGCGATGTCCGCTTCGCCACCAACGATGCGCGCATGGCCCATCATCAGGACGTGGTGGATTTCATCGAGGCATGGCTGCAACGCCAGCCCAGCCGCGAAGTGATTCTGGAGAAATTCGAAACCGCCCGCTTCGCCATCGGGCCGGTACTCTCGGTGCCCGACGCCATGCGCCACCCCCACTTCGTGGAACGCCGCGTCGTGCGCACGGTGCAGGACCGCTGCTTCGGCGCGATAGAAATTCCCGGCATGCCGCTGCGCTTCTCCGCGTTTCCGGACGAACTGACCCTCGAAGCGCCCTATCTCGGCGAGCACAACCGGGAATTGCTCACCGAACTGCTGGGCATGAGTCGGAACGAACTCGATGGACTGGAAGCCGCGCAAGTGCTCCAGTCGAAGCTACCGGAACTGGCCATGGATTGAGTCCTGGGCACCCGTGCTGCCCGCGGAAGCGAACATCAAGGGGAACGGCAGTGGCGAGGCCATTCACGGCATCCTTGACGAATTTTTCGAACAGCAATGAATGATCACCTCACTCGACACGAGGAAACACCATGTATCCAGGCATCTGGGCGCAACGCACACCCGACAAGGCTGCGGCCATCCATGCCGTCAGCGGCGAGACCCTCAGCTACCGCATGCTCGACGACCGCTCCAACCAGCTCGCGCAACTGTTCTGGAGCCAGGGCCTGCGCCCCGGCGATCACGTCGCGATCTTCATGGAAAACAATCTGCGCTATTTCGAAGTGATCTGGGCCGCGCTGCGCTCGGGACTTTACCTGACCACCATCAATCGCTACCTCACCGGCGAGGAAGCGGGCTACATCCTCGACAACTGCGACGCCCGTGTGCTCGTCGCCTCCCACTATCTGGCCGAACCCGCTGCCGCGCTGCCCGGTCTCGCGCCGCGCTGCCATACCCGGCTGATGACCGACGGCAGCGCGCCCGGCTACGAATCCTATGAGGACGCCATCGCGCGCCATCCGGCGCAGTCTCTCGCCCAACAGCCGGCCGGGCAGTTCATGCTCTACAGTTCCGGTACCACCGGCCGCCCGAAGGGCATTCTGCGGCCGCTGTCGGGCGCCAACATCGCCGACGATCTGGGCCCGGTGGCCAAGCTGCAGCAAGCCCTGTGGAAAGTCACCCAGGATTCGGTCTACCTCTCGCCCGCGCCGCTCTACCACTCGGCGCCGCTGTCGTTCTGCACCGGCATCCAGTCCCACGGCGGTACCGTGGTGATGATGCCGCGCTTCGATGAGCGCGCCGCGCTCGAAGCCATCGCGCGCCATCGCGTCACCCACAGCCAGTGGGTACCCACCATGTTCACCCGCATGCTGAAAATGCCGGAGCAGGACCGCGCCGGCCTGGATCTGTCGTCGCATCAGGTCGCGGTGCATGCGGCGGCGCCCTGCCCCGAAGGCATCAAACGCCAGATGTTCGACTGGTGGGGACCGATTCTCTACGAATACTACGGCGGCACCGAGCTCAACGGGCTCACCCATTGCACTCCGGAGGAATGGCTCGCCCATCCCGGCACCGTGGGCAAGCCCATTCTCGGCAAACTGCACATCTGCGCCGAGGACGGTCGCGAACTGCCCCCGGGAGAAGACGGCATTGTCTATTTCGAACTGCCCAGAATGTCGTTCGAGTACTATCACGACGCTGCCAAGACACGCTCCGCCCAGCATCCCGAGCACGCCAACTGGAGCGCGCTGGGCGATGTCGGCCACGTCGACGCCGAGGGTTATCTGTACCTCACCGACCGCGCCACCTTCATGATCATTTCCGGTGGTGTGAACATCTACCCGCAGGAAATCGAGGACGCGCTGGTCCTCCACCCGAAGATCGCCGATGTCGCGGTAGTGGGCGTACCCGACGCCGAGATGGGCGAAGCCGTGAAAGCCGTGGTGCAACTGGCTGCGGGCAACACCCCGAGTGCGGAGCTGGCGGACGACATCATCGCCTACGCACGCCAGCACGTCGCTCACTACAAGTGCCCCAAAAGCGTGGATTTTCTCGACGAATTGCCGCGCCTGCCCACCGGCAAGCTCTACAAACGGCTGCTCAAGGACCGCTACTGGGGCAAGACCGGGTCGCGGATTGTGTAGTCGACCTGCGGGCGCTCCCCGCGCGACCAGGCCTCGTCTTCCATCGGAAACGCGCAAGGCGCGAGCACCCGTGAAGCACCGATCCGGAAGCGCTCACGCGCATGTTCCGCTCCATCGACACACGGCATAATGCCGTGACCCGACTCAACACAGGGTGCCGGATGCAGGCACCACGGCACTTACGAATGCCGGTGCACCCTGCGCGGCTCACGCAAAAGGAAACGGCATGACGCCCGCAGCCAAGGCCCGCGAGGCCATCGACCAGAAGCTCGAACAGGCCGGCTGAGTGATCCGGGACATGCAGCAGTGCAACCCGTCCTTCCGCGACGCCGCCAGCGTCTGGTGGCGCATCGGCTGGCTCTCGTTCGGCGGCCCGGCGGGCCAGATTGCGCTGATGCATCGCATCCTGGTGGAGGAAAAAGGCTGGATCGATGAGCGCCGTTTTTTGCAAGCGCTCAATTACTGCATGCTGCTGCCCGGCCCGGAGGCGCAACAACTCGCGACTTACATCGGCTGGCTGCTGCACGGGGTGCGCGGCGGCGTGGTGGCGGGCGTGTTGTTCATCCTGCCCGGCGCCGCGGTCATGCTGGGGCTGTCGTTCGCCTATGTCCTGCTGGGCGCGCTGCCGCTGGCGGATGGCCTGCTGCTCGGGGTGAAGGCGGCCGTTCTCGCCATCGTGGTGCAGGCGCTGCTGCGCCTCGGCCGCCGCGCCCTGAAGGGCGGGCGCGACGTACTGCTCGCGGTGGGCGGGTTCGTCGCGCTGTACGCGTTCGCGGTGCCGTTTCCGCTGCTCGTCATTGCGGCCGGCGTGATCGGCTTCATCAGCACCCGGGCCGCGGTGCCCGCCGACGCGCCGGTGCCGGATACCGTGCGGCGTCCCGGCACCTGGGTCGCCGCGCTGGTGTGCCTGTTGCTGTGGCTGGGCACGGTCGGGGGACTCCATGTCGCTCTGGGCGGCGACCATGTGTTGAGTCGGATCGCGGTTTTTTTCTCGACCGTGGCCATGGTCACCTTCGGTGGCGCCTATTCGGTACTGTCGTATATCGCGCAACAGGCAGTGGAAACCTACGGCTGGCTCGCGCCCGGGGAAATGCTCAACGGCCTCGGCCTGGCCGAGACCACCCCCGGGCCGCTGATTCTGGTGACCCAGTTCGTCGGCTTTCTCGCGGCGCAGCGCGCTGCGCACGGCGGCGAACACGCACTGCTGGCCGGTGTCGCCGGCGCGCTGCTGACCACCTGGGTACTGTTCCTGCCAAGCTTTTTGTGGATTTTCGCGGGCGCGCCCCACGTGGAGCGCCTGCTGCACCGGCCGCGTCTGGCGGGGGCGCTGACCGCCATCACCGCTGCGGTATTGGGGGTGATCGCCAATCTGGCGCTGTGGTTTGCGGTAAATCTGTTGTTTGCGCACAACGTCAGGATTGACGGCTTCGGCCTCGCACTGCTGGTACCGGAGCTGTCCAGCCTGCGTCCCCACATACTCGCGCTCTCGGTGCTGGCCCTGGTGCTGACATTCGGCCTGCGGCTCGCGGTGCTGCCCGCGCTGGGTCTGTGCGCAGCGGCGGGTGTGGCGCTGGTCTGGCTGGGCTACTAGCCGCGACCGCGCTGACGCGGTTCGCGCTCAGGCGTCGGCGTTTGGGTTTGACCGGTTTGCGAAGTTCTCGTCGCCGGGTAAACACTGAACTGCATCATGCGCAGGCGGACCACCGCGCCTGCGACAAAGTGGCTCGCATCGTAATGCAGATGCGGCAGTTCAATATTGAGCTCGGCGTTGTTGGCGACCACCACGGCGCTGGCGCGCACTATGGGTCCGGTACGCTGCACGCTGACCACCCGCGCGGCGATGCCCGGCGCACCGGCTTCCGCGAGCCGGAGATCACCGGGACGCACATACAGATCGACTGGACCGGCGGGATGAATGCTGTCGGTCACCACCGGGTGCGTCGCACCGGGCAAATAAATTTCCCGGCCGCGAACATCGGCGTCCAGTACGTTCTTGTCGCCGAGAAAATCAAACACGAAGGGCGTGCGCGGATTTTCGTACACGTCGTCCACGGTGCCGACCTGCTCGATGCGGCCCCGGTTCATGATTACCACCCGGTCGGCCAGCTCCAGCGCTTCTTCCTGATCGTGAGTGACGAACACCGTGGTGTAGCCGGTCTGCCGGTGCAATTCCCGCAGCCAACGCCGCAGATCCTTGCGCACCTTGGCGTCCAGCGCGCCGAAGGGTTCGTCGAGGAGCAGCACACGCGGATCGATGGCGAGCGCGCGCGCCAGCGCCACCCGCTGCTTCTGCCCTCCGGAGAGCTGATGCGGATAGCGTTGTTCCAGACCACCGAGTTGCACCAGATCCAGCAGTTCCAGTGCCTTGGCGCGAATCGCTGCGGCAGGCGGGCGCTGCGACTTGCGTTGCACCCTCAGTCCGAACGCGATGTTGTCGAGCACGGTCATGTGCTTGAACAGCGCATAGTGCTGGAATACGAAACCGATCCGCCGCTCCCGTACCGCGCGCCGCGACATGTCCTCGCCGCCGAACAGAATCTGGCCGTGATCGGGAAATTCGAGACCGGCGATGGCGCGCAGCAACGTGGTTTTGCCGGAACCGGATGGCCCGAGCAGTGCGATCAATTCTCCCGAGCGCACGGCGAGGCTGAGGTCGACCAGCGCCGGAAATCCGGAAAAACTCTTGTGTATGTTGCGAACTTCGATATCCATTTTGGGACCTCAATGGCGGTGTGAGGTGGATAGCTCGGCGCCATGGCGCGCTTCGAGCAGTGATTTGAGGGTCAGGGTGACCAGAGCCAGCGCGGCCAATACCGACGCCACGGCAAAGGCCGCTGCGAAGTTGTATTCGTTGTAGAGAATCTCGACGTGCAGCGGCATGGTGTTGGTCTCGCCGCGGATGTGCCCGGACACCACCGATACCGCCCCGAACTCGCCCATGGCGCGCGCATTGCACAGCAGCACGCCGTAGAGCAGCCCCCATTTGATATTGGGAAGAGTGACATACCAGAAGCTCTGCCAGCCATTGGCCCCCAGGGACAACGCCGCCAGCTCGTCGTCGGTGCCTTGTTCCTGCATCAACGGAATGAGCTCGCGGGCGATGAACGGAAAGGTCACGAATACCGTCGCCAACACGATGCCGGGTACCGCGAAAATGATCTGGACGTCGTGCTCCGCCAGCCAGGGACCGAACCAGCCCTGGGCGCCGAACATCAGCACATAAATAAGCCCCGTCACCACCGGCGAGACCGAAAACGGCAGGTCAATCAAGGTCGTCAACACGGTCTTGCCGCGGAACTCGAACTTGGCGATGGCCCAGGCCGCGGAAACTCCGAACACCAGATTCAGCGGCACCGCGATCACCGCCACCAGCAGCGTGAGGCGGATGGCGGCGAGGGCGTCCGGATCCTGAAGTGCCTGCCAGTAAACCCCGACGCCGTTGCGCAGCGCCTCGGTGAAAATCGCAATCAGCGGCAGCAACAGGAACGACAACAAAAAGAGCAGCGCCGCAGCGATCAGCAGCCAGCGCACCCAGGGCTGCTCGGTGATCACCACATTGCGCTGCAGCAGCGGCTCGAAGGGCAGTTGCGGCGGATCGAGCAGCGAGTGATCGGTTCCCGTGGTCACGATGCCACCCCCTGCAGTACCGGATGCGGCAGCGCCGGCGCCGCGCGGCTGCGCTGCTTGTGACGGTTCGACCAGGACTGCAAGGCGTTGATCAGCAGCAGCAATGCGAACGAGATAACCAGCATGGCGACGGCCACCGCCGCCGCGCCGCCGTACTGGAATTCCTCCAGCTTGATGATGATCAGCAGCGGTGCGATCTCGGAGACGTAGGGCAAATTGCCGGCGATAAAAATCACCGAGCCGTATTCACCCACGCCGCGGGCAAAGGCCAGCGCAAACCCCGTCACCAGCGCCGGCAGTACGGCGGGCAGAATCACCCGCGTCACCGTTTGCCAGCGCGTGGCGCCCAGCGATGCGGCGGCTTCTTCCAGTTCTTTTTCCGCGTCGCGCAACACCGGTTCAAGCGTGCGCACCACAAAGGGCAGGCCGATAAACGTCAGCGCGACCACGATGCCGATGGGTGTGTAGGCCACCTTGATGCCGGCCGGTTCCAGCCACTGGCCAACCCAGCCGTTGCCGGAATACAGGGCCGTGAGCGCGATGCCGGCCACTGCCGTCGGCAGGGCAAAGGGCAGATCAATGGTGGCATCGAACAGGCGCTTGCCGGGAAACTCGTAACGCACGAACACCCAGGCGACCAGCGTGCCGAACACGGCATTGACGGAGGCGGCCAGCAGCGCGGTGCCAAACGACAGCTTCAGTGCGCTCAGCACCCGGGGTGCGCTCAACACCTGCCAGAGCTCGGCCCAACCCAGGCCGGCAGCCCTGGCGAACACTCCCGCCAGGGGTATCAACACGATCAGGCTGAGATAGGCAAGGGTAAAGCCCAGGCTGAGATTGAAGCCTGGGATGGCTGAGCGCTGGCGGCGGCCGCGTCCGGTATCGGGTAGCGCTTGGTCCGGGCTCATGGATCGCTGAACTCCATTCTGGTTACGACATTCTGGTTACGAGATGGCCCCGCCGGCACACCAGCGGGGCACGGTTGCTATGGAACCCTATTTGTTGGCCGCCGCGAAGATCTGGTCGAATACCCCACCCTCGGCAAAGTGCGTCTTCTGTGCCTGCTGCCAGCCGCCAAATGCGGCAATGGTCACTAATTCCAGCTTGGGAAAGCGCGCGATATCGTCAGGGTCGGCGTGCTCCGGCGACACCGGACGGTAGTAATGCTTCGCGGCCAGTTTTTGGCCAACCGGCGAGTACAGGTATTCGAGATAGGCCTTGGCCACCTCGGTGGTGCCATGTTTGGCGGCGTTGCCATCCACCAGCGTCACCGGCGGCTCCGCCAGAATCGACAATGAGGGCACCACGATCTCGAACTTGTCGCGGCCCAGCTCGTTCTGGACGAGAAACGCTTCGTTCTCCCAGGAGATGAACACATCGCCGATACCGCGCTGGGCGAAGGTGGTGGTCGAGCCGCGGGCGCCGCTATCGAGCACCGGCACATTCTTGTAGAGGCGAGTGACGAATTCCCGCGCTGCCTCATCGCTGCCCAGGCTTTTCTTCGCATAGGCCCAGGCCGCCAGGTAGTTCCAGCGCGCACCACCCGAGCTCTTGGGGTTCGGCGTGATCACGCTGACGCCTTCACGCACCAGGTCATTCCAGTCCTTGATGCCTTTGGGATTGCCTTTGCGCACCAGGAATACGATGGTCGAGGTGTAGGGTGAGCTCGCATGGGGCAATCGCGACTGCCAGTCGTTCGGCAATTTTTTGGTGAGCGCGGCAATCTCGTCGATGTCGTAGGCCAGCGCCAAAGTCACCACATCGGCTTCCAGGCCATCGATCACCGCCCGCGCCTGTTTGCCGCCACCGCCGTGGGATTGCTTGATGCGCACCTCGTCCCCGGTTTTTTCTTTCCAGAATTCGGCAAACGCCTTGTTGAAGTCCTGGTACAGCTCGCGGGTCGGGTCGTAGGAGACATTGAGCAACTCCACGGTCGCCGCCGGCGCGGCAAGCGGCAGTGCCAGGGCGGTCAATAACAGAATTTTCTTGATCATCGGAACAAACTCCAGCAAAAAATGAACGGTCAGAATGAAATCTGGGCGCGCGTGAACAGGGCTTTTTCGTCATTGCGATCGCTACCGCCAGCGGCCCCGCCGTCAAAGGCCGTCTGGCTGTAGTTCAGCGCCAGCTTGGCATTGGCGGTCAGGTACCAGTTCACCCCCAGCGTCCAGGCCCGCGCTTCGCTGGCCTGACTGTTGATGCTGGCGAAGCCCCGGTCGAAGGCGGCATTGTCGACGTCGAGCACACCATAGCGCGCCGCGATCTCGAACGCGCCCCAGCCGGGACCACCCGGAACAAACGCATCCTTGGGCGCCGCGACGCCTCGGTAGGAGGTGCTCTCACCGGTCAGAACATAGCTCGCCGCCACCTGCCAGGCCGTGTTGCTGATATCGTCCTCTACCGGACCCTTGGCGAGCCGCTGCTTGGATTCCACGTACTCCGCGAGCAGTCCGAAACTGTTGCGGTAGAAATAGAGTTGCGGCGACCAGCGGCTTTGATCGCCCGCAGCCAGTACGCTGTCATCGTATTTGAAAAAGCGATTCTGTCCCGGGGTCCGGTACTGCGGCTTGGCATTGGAACCGGTGTCGGTGGTACCGTCCGACTCCTTGCGGCCGTCAGTACCCGCGATCCCGAAACCCAGGCCCTGGAAGAATCCGGGCGTGTTGCGGAAGGGCTCGAGAAAGATCCGGCCCTCGAGTTCCTTGTTGTTGTCGGCATCACTGGCAGGTGCGTCGCGGCCATCCGCGGCGCCGTTGAACCAACCCAGGGCATAGGTCAGCGTGTTGTCGAGCACTGCGCCCTGCAGCTGGACGCCCAGATCCCGGTTTGGCACCAACTCGGTAGGGAAACCCCGCTCGATAAAGGTGGTGACGCCTCCACCTTGCAGACGTTCGAGGCCGACCGGACCTTTCACCTTGCCCACCCGTACGGTCGCTGCCGGATCAAAGCGGAAATCCGCGTAGGCATCCACCACGGACGCGGAATCACCGGCGAATTCCGGTGTGAGGCGGAAGCCGATCAGTTGCCCCAGCGAGCCTTCCAGCGTCGGGCGTATCCGTCGAAACTGGAAGCTGTCCTTGTTCGCTCCCTTATCATCGGGAAAGAAGCGGCCGTCAAACTGCACCAGACCACGGAGCTTGAGCTCATAGGCGCCGTCGGGCGACTTCACGGCGAAGCCCTTTTCACCGGCGCTGACCACCGGTGTCTTTTTGGCGGCTTCGGCGGCCGCTTCCTGTTGAATTTCCAATTGTCGCTCCACAATGCGCAGCCGCTGTTCCAGCGTCTGCAAATCATCCGCGCCGTGCGCGAGGCCACCCGCCAGAAGAAAGGCGAGGGCGGTCGTCGTTGTCGTTGTACGTCCGGAAAGTCGCATGATTATGTTCCTGCATAAGTGTTGCGAACCTCCGGTCGTCCGGTCAGTGCACTGAAAATAGGGTCCAGGTTTTATCGGGTTTGTTTGCCATCATCCGGCAAGCGAAATTTTTCCCGCCGCTCGATCTGTACGATGCGGCCGTCGTGGACGGTGAGTTCGATGGTCCCGTAACGCAAGCCATCCAGCTGGCGCGCCAACTCAGCGGATAACTGTGTGGGCAATGATTGACACTTCAGTTGCGCGGAATTCATCGGACACCCTCCATTCCGCGAGCAAAGATAACGGAGACATTCTAGCAATAAAAAGAATAAATAATTTTGTTATTATTCAATATAAATCTATCAATCACCGCATCGATGCCCAAGCGCCTGGCGCTCCGGCCTGGCGCCCGCTATCGATCGACTTGGCGCAGAGACG